>NZ_JBVKDT010000002.1:688696-1051191 GCF_055633655.1 Amycolatopsis sp. NPDC114503
CCCCCTACCAAGAAGAGAAACGCGCAATCTGTTCAGTGCTCCGCGCCCCCCACCCCCCGAACACCCCCCCCCCCCCCCACCCACGCCGACTAAAGGCGATCCCGCACGCGACGGCGGAGCCGGCGCCATCAAACACAGTTCTGCCGCACTACCAGCCCCACCCCACCCCAGTCCACTAAGGACAGTCACCACAGCACACCCCTACTACCCACCCGCCAGAAACAGCCACCCGACCCCCCTACCTCCGCCCATCCAACGGCACCAACCAAGGCACCACCCGCACAAAACAAACCATCCCCACCACCTCCACCAACGTCTGCGCAACCACCACAACCACCACAACCGCAAACTCACCCGGCAACGCCAACACCACCGGAAGCACCACCAACGAGTTCCGCGTAGCCCCGGTGAACACAACCGCCCGCCCCGCAGCACCGTCCACCCGAAACAACCGCGCCACCCCAACCCCAGCGAACGCCATCACCCCCAGAAAAACCACATAAAACGGCACCACCGACACAACCGCCCCGAGCCCCCCGTTGAGCTTCGGCACCTGCGACGCGACAACCGTCCCCAACGTCGCCGCCATCAACGGCACCATCCCGCCCCCAGCCGCCCCGACGAACCGACCCCCACCCTCGCGCCGAGCCGCCCACCCTTGGGTCAGCCAGGCCAGCACCAACGGCATCACAATCAACACCAGAAACGCTTCAAGAAACGGCCCAACCCGCAAGACCCGCGCCAAATCCCCGCCGAGAAAAAGAAACAAGAACCCAGGCAAAAGAACCATCTGCGCAAGCAACAACAACGGCGTCACAGCAACCAGGCGACCGCTGCCCCCAGCCAAGCCACTGAACACGATCACGTAATCGACGCACGGAGCCAACAACACGAGCAGCATGCCCAGCCGCAGCCCCTGCCCCGCCGGGAAAAAGGGGAACATCGCCGCGACAACCACCGGCACCACGACGAAGTTCACCACCAGCACAGCGCCGAGAAACCGGCCGTCGCGCAGCGACCGCCCCAGTTCGGCGACAGGCACCTGCAGGAACGTGACGTACAACAGCACCGCCAGCACCGGATTGATCGCCGGCTCCAACCCCGGCCCGACCGCCGGGGCAAGCCAGCCGAGCAGCGCCCCGACGGCCAGCGCGCCGAGATAAATAGCGACCTGGTGCCGTTCCATCCGCGACACCAGACCGGATGATTGCGACAACAGACACGCTCCTCCGCGAAATCCAGGTACCGGACCAGCGTAACGATCGACCCGGAAAAGCAGGCTTCTTGACGAATCCTAACGCTGGCAAGACCCGTTCCACCCGCCGGAGAAAGAACGGCCCAGCACCGAACAATCAGCCGGACAGTCCACTAAGGATCGCATCGATCCCGAACCCGAACGCCTCGTCCGAATCCCCGCTGTGCGCCGGATCCTCCTCGACGATCCCCGCACGCACCAGCTCGGCGTGGTTCTGCTCCTCCGAGACAAAGCCGAGTACATAGTGGACAACCGTCCGCGCCGCCCACTCCGCGCGCCGCTCGTCGAACTTCCCGGTGAACAGCTGCCGCAACGCGTGCGTAGGCACCAGCAGATCCGGCCGATAGGCCTGCACGAACGACACCACCTCGGCGCCGTCGCGGACTTGCAGCAGCGCCGAGCGAAAACCCTCGGCCGCCTCGCGCGGGTCCTTCGCCACTCCCGGCAGCCCCTTCAGGATCCGCGCGGCGACGACGGCGAGCAGCTCCTGTTTGTTGGCGACGTGGTAGTACAGCGCGCCCGGCTGGACCCCCAGGTCGAGGGCCACCCGCCGCATCGACAAGCTGCTCAGCCCGGCTTCTCGCAGCAGCTCGTACGCCCGGTCGACGATCTGGTCTCGCGTCACCTTCACCCCTCTCATTCTGCCTGCCGCTTGCTTCGCGCCGAGCGGCCGCCTAGGATTTGACAGGTGTTCAAAACCTTCGACGACCTGGCCGACCGGCAGCTGGCCGGCGGCGTACTCGACCGAACTGACGCCCGCGCGGTGCTGGAAGCGCCGGACGAGGACGTGCTCGGCCTGGTCGCGGCTGCCGGGCGGCTGCGGCGCGCGCATTTCGGCAACCGGGTCAAGGTCAACTACCTCGTCAACCTGAAATCGGGCCTGTGCCCCGAGGACTGCGGGTACTGCTCGCAGCGGCTCGGGTCGTCCGCGCAGATCCTCAAGTACTCGTGGCTGTCCGCCGAGGAAACGGCGCGCCAGGCGAGCGCGGGCGTCCAAGGCGGGGCGTCGCGGGTGTGCCTGGTCGCGAGCGGGCGCGGGCCGAGCGACCGCGACGTCGACCGCGTCGCCCAGGCCGTCGAGGCGGTGAAGTCCGCCCACGCCGACGTGGAGGTGTGCGCGTGCCTCGGGCTGCTCAAGGACGGTCAGGCCGAGAAGCTGCGCGAAGCCGGCGTCGACGCCTATAACCACAACCTCAACACGAGCGAGTCGCGGTACTCCGAGATCTGCACGACGCACGGGTACGACGACCGGGTGGACACCGTCGAAAAGGCCAAGTCCGCCGGGCTTTCCGCGTGCTCCGGCCTGATCGTCGGCATGGGCGAGACCGACGACGAGCTGATCGACGCGATCTTCGCGCTGCGCGACATCGACAGCGATTCGATCCCGGTCAACTTCCTGATGCCGTTCGAGGGCACGCCGCTCGCCGGGACATGGGAGCTGAACCCGTTGCGCGCGCTGCGAATCCTCGCGCTGGCGCGATTCGCTTGCCCGGCAAAGGAAGTCCGGATGGCCGGCGGTCGCGAGATGCACCTGCGGTCGCTGCAGCCGGTCGCGCTGCACGCGGTGAACTCGCTGTTCCTCGGCGACTACCTCACCAGCGAAGGCCAGGCCGCGAAGGCCGACCTGGAGATGATCGCCGACGCCGGGTTCGAGGTTCTCGGCGCGGGCGAGCAGCAGCAGGCCGGGCACTCCGCGCCGTCCCTGCGGGAACGCGGCGCGGGCACCGCCGCCGCACCCAACGCGTGACCGCCGTGGTGTCGATGCACGACTGGCTGACCGCCGCCGAACGGGACCGGCGCGTCGCCGGTCTCGTCCGGCGGACCGATGATCGGCGGCATCCGCGAGCGTCCACATTGGACCTCGCGTCGAACGATTATCTGAGCCTCAGCACTGATCCGCGATTGCGCGCAGCCGCCGTCCGAGCCGTCGAGAAGTACGGCGCGGGCGCGGGCGCGTCGCGAGTCGTCACCGGCACCACGCCGTGTCACACCGAACTGGAACGCGAACTGGCCGCCCTCTCCGGACAACCGGCCGCGCTCGGGTTTTCCAGCGGCTACACGGCGAACATCGGCGTCATCACCGCACTCGGTTCGCCGGACACGTTGCTGATCACCGACGCGCACATCCACGCGTCGCTGATCGACGGCGCGCGGCTGTCCCGCTCCCCCGTCGCGATCTGCCCGCACGGCGACCTGGACGCGCTGGCGCATCTGCTGCGCGACCGGTCGCAGGAACGGGCGATCGTGGTGGTCGAATCGATCTATTCGGTGCTCGGCGATGCCACGGATCTTGTTCGCACCGCGGCATTGTGCGCTGAACACGACGCGTTCCTGGTGGTGGACGAAGCGCACAGCATCGGCGTCGCGGGCAACGGCCGGGGCGCGGTGCACGCGGCCGGTCTCGCGGGCGCACCGCACGTCGCGGTGACGGCCACCCTGTCGAAGGCATTGGGCGCGCAGGGCGGTGCGGTGCTGGGATCGCCGCTGCTGCGCGAACACCTGGTCAACACCGCGCGGACGTTCATCTTCGACACCGGCCTCGCCCCCGCCGCGGCGGCGAGTGCGGCGGAAGCGTGCCGGATCATCGCGGCCGAGCCTTCGCGCGTCGAGGAGTTGCACCGCGCCGCAGTCGCGATCGCCGACGCCGCAGGGGTTTCGCGGGCGCCTGGTGCGGTGCAGTCGATTCCCGCCGACTCGCCCGAGCAGGCCGTGGCCGCCGCGAACCTGCTGTACGAACGAGACATCGTCGTCGGCTGCTTCCGCCCGCCGAGCGTCCCGGACGGCATCTCCCGGCTCCGGCTGGTCGCACGCGCCGGGGTTGATTTGGACCGCGCTCAGGAGGCCGCGCGGCTCGCTGCCCTGTGGTCGCGTGCCGCGAGCATCGTCTGACCGATTCCTGGCTCCTCCGCGCTCAGGGAACGGATCTAGGACGAATCTAGGACGGCGGCTCTTAGCCTCGATTTCGCACCACGGCCCCGAAACGGGCCGTCCTGCACTGAGCGCGGCACGGGGGCTCGCACACTCCTCGGCGGCGCTTGCCCGGGAACCGACCCACCAAGCACACATCGTCAGGGGAGACACATGAATCTTGCCCGAAGACTGGCAACCGGAGCCATCCTCGCCACTGTCGGCGTCCTCGTTGCGACAACCCCGGCCGACGCCAAGGTCGTGAACTCCACGTGCAACCTCTCGAGCGTCGTCCGGGTCTATTTCGGCAACTCCGGCCACTCCTACTGCTACGTCTGGGACGGCGACAGGAACTCCAATGAAGGCTGGATGGACCTCCCGGGCGTCTATGCGGTGCACTCGGACAGCTATGAGGGATACTTGCGGGACAACCAAGGACACACCCACCCTTTCTACCGCGGCGCGACCAGCGACAGCTTTGGCACGGTGTGGGCGACCGGGATCTTCTTCACCGGCAACTGAGGTGAACAGGCCACGGCATCGGCAGCCCGCGTGCCGAGCATCTGAGGCACATTGACACGACGTCACAAAGGCGCGCGTTCGGCGGATCGCAGTCCGCCGGGCGCGCGCCTTTCGCTTGCCTCAGCGCCAGCCCCAGTCGCGCCCTTCCGGAACAACGCATCAAGCGCCAGCGCACCCGGCCCGGTGAAGGCCAGCAACAGAAACGCCCAGCAGAACATCGCCGCGGGCTCGCCGTGGTTCTGCAGCGGCAGCAACCCGTCCGGCTGGTGGACGACGAAGTACGCGTACGCCATCGAGCCCGACGCGACCAACGCCGCGACCCGGGTGCCCGCCCCGAAGGCCACCAAGAGGCCGCATCCGAGCTGGATCACCGCCGCGTACCAGGACGGCCACACGCCGACCGCGACCGTTCCGCCCTTCGGGCCGCCGCCGAAAATCCCGAACAGCGCCGCCGCGCCGTGGGCCGCGAAGAGCAGCCCGACGACGATCCGGAACAGGCCGAGCACGAACGGGACGGCCCGGTCGAGCACACGCTCTGGCATGGGTCCTCCTCGAAGAGTGACTAAGGTAAGGCTTGCCATACCGTACGGGGCGGGTCCGCCTCCGTCCAGACGCTGTGACGCTCGACAAACCCGGCTGAACCGTTCCGGCGCCGGCCTCGTGTCGGAGTAAGGGCATCACCCACGCACTGTTGGAGGCTGGGATGAAGGTCAAAACTCTGGCGACCCCAAGAACTTCCGGACTGCTGGCCGCACTGGTCGCGGCGGGCCTGCTCGCCGCGGCGTGCAGCAGCGGAACCACTAGCGGCAACGGAGGCGGGAGAGCAGCCGCACCACCCGCCGCGCCGACGCATTTGACCGACAGCAAAGGCGACACGATCTACCTGTTCGCCGCGGACCACGGCGGCCAGTCCGCCTGCGCCGCGAGCTGCGCAAGCTACTGGCCCCCGGTCGCCGCCGGCACCCCGCTCACCGGCCCGGCCCAGGGTGCCGTCGGCTCCATCACCCGGCCGGACGGGTCCAAGCAGGAAACGCTCGGCGGGCATCCGCTGTACCGGTACGTCGGCGACAAATCCGCCGGGCAGACCAACGGCCAGGGCCTGAACCTCAACGGCGGGCAATGGTGGATGGTCGCCTCGGACGGCGCGGCGGTCACCACTACCAGTTCCGCGCCGGCGGGCGGGTACGGCGGAGGCAGCTACTGAGCGGCGAGGTAACGCCCTTCCGGGTAGGCGCAGCCTCAAAGGGGTACCTCTGATCAGGGGAACTTGACCGAGCGGCTGAATAAGACCAAACTTCGCTAGTGATATAAGTACTCCCGTCGTCCCCGCATCGAAGGAGTTCTTCAGTGACCTCGCCGTTCGTCATCATCGGAGCAGGGCTGGCCGGAGCCAAGGCCGCGGAAGCGTTGCGCGACAAGGGTTTCGACGGGAAAATCATCATCGTCGGCGACGAGCGGCACCTTCCCTACGAGCGTCCGCCGCTGTCGAAGGACTACCTCGCGGGCAACGCCGAGGCCGAGAGCTTCCAGGTGCACGACGCCGCGTGGTACGCCGAAAAGAACGTCGAGCTGCGCCAGGGCGTCAAGGCGACCGCGATCGTGCGGGACGAGAAGCAGGTGACGCTCGACGACGGCACGAGCCTCGGCTACGACAAGCTCCTGCTGGCCACCGGCGCGAGCCCGCGCGTGCTGCCCGACACGGCGGGGATCCACTACCTGCGCCGGATCGAGGACTCCGACCGGCTCCGGGAACTGTTCGGCACCGCAGCCAAGCTGGTGGTCGTCGGCGGCGGCTGGATCGGGCTCGAAGCGACCGCCGCCGCGCGCCAGGCCGGAGTGGAGGTCACCGTCGTCGAGGCGCTCGAACTGCCGCTGATCACCGCGCTCGGCCCCGACGTCGCCCCGGTGTTCGCCGACTTGCACCGCGCGCACGGCGTCGACCTGCGGCTCGGCGTCCAGGTCGAGCACATTTCCAACGGCGGCCAGAGCAAGCGGATCCGCCTGAGCGACGGCAGCGTCCTCGAGGCGGACGCCGTGCTGGCCGGGATCGGCGCGAAGCCGAACGTCGAACTGGCCGAGGCGGCCGGCCTCCGCGTCGACAACGGCGTGGTGACCGACGCGAGCCTGCGCACGAGCGACCCGGACATCTTCGCCGCCGGCGACGTCGCGAACGCTTACCACCCGTTCCTGGGCAAGCACCTGCGCGTCGAGCACTGGGCGAACGCGCTCAACCAGCCCGCTGTGGCCGCCGCCGGGATGCTCGGCAAGGAGGAGTCGTACGACGAGCTGCCGTACTTCTTCACCGACCAGTACGACCTCGGCATGGAGTACCTGGGCACCATCGAGGGCCACGACCGCGTGGTGTTCCGCGGCGACGTGGCCGGGCGCGAGTTCATCGCCTTCTGGCTCAAGGAGAACCGCGTGCTGGCCGGGATGAACGTCAACGTCTGGGACGTCACAGACCCGATCAAGGCGCTCATCCGCTCCGGCAAGGCAGTGGACCCGGAGCGGCTGGCCGACCCCGGGGTTCCGCTGGAGGACCTCGCCTGATTTCGGTGCCGGCGGGCCGTTCCGGACTGGTTTCCGGGGCGGCCCGCTAGGCTTTCCCGCCGTGGCGACCGAAATCCTCTCCGCCGGGTGGGACTCCCCGTGTTACGTCGTCCAGACCTCGGCCTTCGACGCGAAGTTTCTCGTCGGCGGCGGCGAGAAACCGGACGAGGTGGACAATGTCGACGTCGAGGTCCACTACCCCGACGGTTCCCGGTGGAGCGCGACGATGTTCACCCTCGACGAGGTGGACCGGATCATGCGCCGCTGGGAACGCACCGGCGAGTGCGCCGGTGGCAGCTACTTCGCCGTTCCAGACGGGCTGATCGTCCGCGAACCCGGCGTGCGGAAGATGACCGCCGTGCTGATCGCGATGCACGACATCGGCGAACTGAACTCATACCTGGTGCGCTTGGACGACTAGTCCCGGGGCAGCAGCCCTTCCAACGCCAGCTCCAGAAACCGCCGCCAGTCCCCGCTCCCCGTGCGGACCACCGACGACAGACAGCCGACCAGCAGATACACGTCGCCCACCGTGCAGTCCGCGCGGAGCACCCCCGCCGCCTGGTCCGCCGCGATCGCCTGCGCCACCACGATTTCCAGCTCTGCCAAGGCGTCGCCACGCGGTTCGCTCCCCGCCGACCCGCGCGCCGCCTCGATGGCCGACGACAGCGCCCGGTCCCCGGACAGCACCTCGCCGACGTGCCGCAGATAGCGTTTGACCCCGGACTTCCCGTCGAGGCACCGCTTCCGCGCGTACTGCGCGATCTCGGCGAACCGCTGCTCCGCCAACGCTTCCACGAGCGCCCGGCGGTCCGGGAAATTCCGGTACACCGTCCCGACGCCCACCCCGGCGACCCGCGCGATCTCCGGCAGCTGGACGTCGTCGTGCTCGGCCAGCAGTGTGCGGGCCGCCTCCAGGACCCGTGCCCGGTTGCGTTCCGCGTCCGCCCTCGGCTTGCGCTCCGTTGACAACCGACGCCCTCCTCCGGCTAATCTGGAAACGGACTCCGCTTCCACTATGTCTGCGAGGATACCCCATGACGAAGAACCGCTTCCTGCTGCTGCAGCCCGGCGAGGCACGCCCGGGCCGGGTGCCGCTGCCGCCCGCGTTCGCGGTGAAGGCGATGACGGGCGACACCGAGGCCCGGTTTTCCCTGCTGGAGGTGACGCTGGCGCGAGACATCCCGCGCCACGTCCACCACGAGGCCGACGAATGCATTTACGTCCTCGAAGGCGAACTGGGCATCGACTTCGCCGACGAGACGCACGTCGCGACGAAGGGGATGTTCGTGCTGCTGCCGCACGGGGTCCCGCACGCGCTGCGGGCGGTTTCGGATCCGGCGCCGCGGTTGCTGCAGATCTCGTCGCCGGGCGGGTGGGAGCATTATCTGGAGGATCTGTTCGAGGCGGGTCCCGCGGTGCTGACAGACGGCGCGGTGGACCCGGTGAAGATCAATCCGGTGGCGGCTCGGTACTCGATCGCCTATGAGGAATAACCGACCGTCAGTGCTGCAGCACCGGCCAGACCGCCGCCGGATGGCAGTGCTCCGGGCACGCGAACAAGTACAACGCGTTGCCGAGGAACAACACATAGGCGTCAGAATAGGAGCTGTCCGGCTGTTCGGGCTGGCCGGGCCGCATCGCGAAACCGACGTCCTCCGGAATCCCGCCCAGGAATCGCATCTCGGCACCGCATGCGCAGCGGTGGCTTTCCGGATCCTGAAGCCAGCGCGGCAGCCCTCCGACTTTGAACTCGCTCCGGCCGACGCCCTGGGCGGCGAACAATTCGTCGTCGGTGGCGTACCGAGCGCGGGTCTCGTCCCGCCAGACGGTCTCCGTCTCGAACTCCGGACGGAGCACCAGCTCGGAGGCGGCGAGAAACGGTTCCTCCGCTTCGGCCGGGCCGGTCGGGTCCCGGTGCAGCATGATCCGCCAGAACGCGCCGGGGTGGCCGAAAATCCTCGGTTTTTCCCAGTACCGCTCCGGAAGCTGCTCCTGGCCGCCTTCGAGACAGGCCGCGTCGTTGTGCACCGGGCACTGGAACACGAGCAGGTGGTCGCCGCCGAACCGCGCGATGTCCGGCGGGACGTCCAGCTGGAAAAAGAACGTCATCCGCTCGCCGCAGTAGCAGTCCGGCCAGTTCTCGCCCTCGGGCAGGATCGGCCGGCCGCCGAAAGTGTTCCGCGTACCGGGACTCACCGGATCGCACAGGTTTTCCACCGCATACATCGGAAGTTCTGATCGGCGGACCACGGACGACGGCTCGAAGACAGTCACCGGATCAGCTTACGGTGCCGCGAAACTCCATAACCGGCGGCGGACACCGGCGGAAACCGGTGCCCGCCCGCTGTTCACGCCGTCCGCAGCCGCCGCCACTCCCACGCGGCCAGCCCCGCGAACAAAACCGTCGCCACGCAAGCGACCGCCGTGAGCAGCCACTCAGCCTCTCCGCCCCCGCCGTCGGGGGACGCGCCGGTCGTGCGCTCGATCCAGTCCGGAACCGCCAGCGTCAGCACCAGCACGACGGCACTGAGCGCGCCAAGCGCCGCCTCGGCCGCGATCCGGAACTTTCTTGCAGTGTTCACGAGAACCTCCCTCAGTACTTCGCCGCGTTGAGGCGCGTCCGCCAGGTGTTGCCCGCGCCGGCGTATTCGCCGTAGCTCCACACGGTCCGGGAATCCGAGGGATCCCGGCCGATGCCGAAGTAGTCGCCCCATCTGCCGCCGGTGTAGGCGCTCTGCCCGGCGATCACCGAGGCGCTGCCCTGCAACGTTCCCGGCGGGTCGGTGGCGAGGCGACCGGTCTGGCGGAAGTGGCCGTACTCGTCGTCCGCGGACCGGCCGAACGCCACGTGGGCGTTGCGGGAAATGTCGGTCTGGACCACCGGGAAGAAGTAGTGCCTGCGGGGCGCGCCGAACGCTCCTTGCTGCGTGATCGAGCGGCTGGGCACGTCGATCTCGTACCACTGCACCACCGACCGCGCCTCGGAGTCGCCCGGCCAGCTGTACGCGGAGGTGTGCGTCGTCCACAAACGCTGGGTCCGGCCCGCCGCCTGGAAGACCGCGTTGAGCAACCGGGTGTCGTTCGTGGCGATTCGCGTTGTCCCGCCGTCCTTTTGCACCGCGCCGGGCGGCAGGTTGTAGCTGCGGCAGCTGACCGCGGCCGAGGCGAGCGCCGGCGCGCCGCCGGACCACAGGCCGAGCGGGTTCGACAGCGTCCAGAGGGTCAGGCTCGATCCCGACGGGAACAGCGAGTTCACCAGGTAAGCCCGCGGATTCCCGCCTGCGCCTTGAAAATGGCAGCACGGCTGCACGGAAAACGCGGCGCTCCCGTCCGGGTTCTTCAGGCCCCAGAAGTCCCACCAGCGGATGGTGTGGCCGCCGCCCGCGCCGCCGCCGTACAGCTCCGCCTTGTTGAAGATCCGCAGTTTCGCGTAGGCGAACCCGCCGCCGAAGGCGAACTGGTTGGTGGACACGTAAATCGCCTGGGAGTCGAAGCCCAGCATCGGGTAGTCCGACCAGTTGCCGGTTCCGGTGGACCCGTTCGCGGTCGCGTCGGTGCTCCAGATCCAGTACCCGCCCGCGGGGTCGCCGGTCTGCGAGACGCCGAGCATGATCCACGAGCCCCGCGGGTTCGCGCGCCGGGCGGCGATGCAGACGATCCACCGGCCGCTGTAGTGGTCATACGCCAGCTTCGGGTCGAAAAGCTGTGCCCCGGCGGGCAGAACCGGGTTGAACATCGCGGTGAAATTCGCCCACCGGAACTGCTGCAGACCGGTCTTGTCGTACCCGACCAGGTCGACGTTGACCGCCGCCATCACCTGCTTCGGGCCGACCGCGACCGTGCAGTCCGGCGGCCGGAACGCGGTTTGCGAGACTCCCTCGAAACTCGCCGACGCCGCCGGGGCCCGTCCCTCGACGAACTCGTCCTCGGGCGGATTGTCCTCCGGCAGTTCCGCCGCCGCCTCCTCGTCGAGCTGCACGTCGGGCGCGTCCACTGGCGCCAGCGCCTCCGCGCCGTGCTCCCGCGCCCCGGTCTTCAGCTGGTCGTACTCCTCGACCGGCACCGGAAACCGTTGCGCGAACAACGGAGACCGCTCCGGCGACGGCGGTTCGGCGAGCAGTTCGCCGACCGTCAGATCCGCCATCTCCCGCGACGCGCCGCCGGCCGTTTCTCCGGCTTGGCCCTCGAGCACCTGTGCTTCAGGCATCACGGTGATCACCCTCTTCCTCCGCGGCCTCGTCGCCGGCCCGTGCCGGGGCGTCGGCCTCCTCCCGATCGCGGTGCCGCCGCGCGGCCGCCTTCAGCCGCTCCATCTCGGCTGCCGGAACCGGCATCCCGATCGGAATCTCGTATCCCGCTGCCGGTTCGGCGGGCGCGTTTTCGTCCGCCGGGCCGCTTTCCGCGCCCTCGCCGCGTCCCGCACCGGACCGTTCGCCCATCGCTCACCCCCGGGGAATCCGCCGGAAAAGATCCATTCCGGCGGCGTTCACGAAAAAGGTCGCACAAAAGCCGGAAACAGATACGGCACCCCGCAACCTTCAGCCGAACGGCGCAGCGGAAATCGATTTCACCATTTTTTCCCGAACTCCCGCCGAAGGCGCATAAAAACCGACCGGAAACAGTTTCCAAGAACCTTTCCAGGCGCCGGGAGCCTCCGGCCCACTCCTGCCCGGCATGCCCGAATGCTGGCGGATCAAGCACTTCAAGACCCGTTCGGCCAGGTTCGACCGGATTGCCCGGCATTGGCGGATCATCCCGCCGCCGCACCTCGGGAGCCCCTCGGATTTACGTCCACCTTGTGCATTTTGCCGTCCGTCAAGTTGAGCACCCGGTTAATTCTTCACGCATTCCTTCGAAGGTAGGTAGTGCGTTCACCCGGTCTCGGCGGACGCTGGCGCGACCGTGACCGAGGAGGAGATTTCCATGTCCCGACTTGCCCGTTTCGCCGCGTCGGCCACCGTTTTGGCCGGTTCGCTGACGCTGATCGCGCCAGCCGCGCACGCCGACGTCCCGCACACCCTCGCCGCCAAGTGCTCGCAGTCCTATCTCCCGCTGCCCGACCCGGCCTGCACGCCGGGCGCGACCAACCCGGACGTCACCCAGGACACCATCGACGACACGATCTGCGTTTCCGGCTGGACGGCCACCATCCGCCCGCCGACGAGCTACACCAACCAGCTCAAGAAGCAGGGCATCATCGACTACGGCTACTCCGACACCTCGCTCAGCTCGTACGAGGAGGACCACTTCCTGCCGCTCGAACTGGGCGGGGCGCCGAGGGACCCGAAGAACCTCTGGCCCGAACCGCACGACGGCGACCAGAACGCCTACAGCAAGGACTCCGTCGAGAACGCGGTCAAGAAAGCGGTCTGCGCGGGGAAGGCCACGCTGGCCGACGCGCAGCACGCGATGCTCACGAACTGGACTACCGCGGAGTCCGTGCTGGGCATCGACTGAGCCGGGATTCCGGCTGCCGCGCAACGTCCGTGAAGGGCTCCTTGAGGGAATCTGATTCCCTCAAGGAGCCCTTCACGGACCTTCACCGACTCCGCGACGGCAGTCCTAAGGGCGGCTTTCGGCGGGCCGCGAAAGCATCGCCAGCCGAGGACGTCGCGTCTCCCCCAGCCCCGGCCCCGGCCGATGAGCGCGGCACACCGTGCACACCACCGCGTGGCTGACCGGCGTCCCGTCTTCCTGGACCAGCCTGCCCACGTGCACCGCCTCGCGTCCGCACTGTCCACAAGGGACGGTCGCGCTTTCCGGGTCCACCAGCAGCCTGCTCATTTCGTGCTCCCTCCGAGGAGTTCTCCGGCGATTGCGCTCCCCCGCCCGGTTACCCTTCGCCCTCCCGGGCAAACCGGACGCTTCCGTCCTTCCGGTTTGCCCTGGCCGGAAGCGGGTAAGCCGTCGGTCAGGCGGAAGGGAGCAGGCGATGGCGCCACACCGGCAGCCGGATCCCCACCGGGCGCTGCGGTCGATGGAACGAGATCTTCTCGCCACCGACGCACTGTGGGTGCGCCGCGCCTTCGGCCGGTCGGCGTGGCCGCTGCGCCGGGCGTGGCCGGTGGCGTGCTGGACCCTCACCGCGATCGCGGCGGGGCTCGTGGCCTGCGGGATCGCCTTTCCGCCGGAGGTGCCGCTCGCGCTGCTCGGCTTCGTGCTGGCCGCGGTCGCGGTGTGCGGGCACGTCGCCCGCCAGGAGTGCCTGCGTCCGCCGACCCGCCGGACTCCCGGTCCGGGGAAAGGATTCCCATGCCGCCCGTCGTAGTCGTGACCGGGGCCAGCGCCGGAGTGGGCCGGGCCGTCGCGCGTGCTTACGGAAGCCGCGACGCGAAAGTCGCCCTGCTGGCGCGCGGCGAAAAGGGGCTCGCCGCCGCGGCGGAAGACGTCCGTGAAGCCGGCGGCACGCCGCTTGAGCAGCCGACGGACGTAGCCGATTTCGCCCAGGTCGACGCCGCCGCGACCCGTGTCGAGCGAGAACTGGGGCCGATCGACGTCTGGGTCAATGTCGCGTTCAGTTCGGTGTTCGCTCCGTTCGCTGACGTCAAACCCGAGGAGTACCGCAGGGTCACCGAAGTGACTTACCTCGGTTTCGTGCACGGCACAATGGCCGCGCTGGCCCGGATGAAACCGCGGAACGCGGGCACTGTCGTCCAGGTCGGCTCGGCGCTCGCGTATCGCGGAATCCCGTTGCAGAGCGCGTACTGCGGGGCCAAACACGCGATTCAGGGCTTCAATGAAGCGCTGCGCTGCGAACTTCTCCACGAGCGCAGCGCGATTCGCACGACCATGGTGCAATTGCCCGCGGTCAACACTCCGCAGTTCACCTGGCTGCTGTCCCGGCTGCCCGAGCACGCCCAGCCGGTTCCGCCGATCTACCAGCCCGAACTCGCCGCCCGCGCGGTGCTGCACGCCGCCGATCATCCGCGCCGCCGCGAGTACTGGGTCGGCACGAGCACCGCGGCGACGCTGCTGGCCAACGCCGTCGCGCCCGGGCTGCTCGACCGCTACCTCGCCCGCACCGGCTTCGGCGCGCAGCAGACCGGCCGGCCCCAGCCGCCGAGCCAGCCCGCGAACCTGTGGGAACCGGCGGACGGCCCGCGCGGGTACGACTACGGCGCGCACGGGGAATTCGACAAGCAGGCGAAAGCGCACGACGTCCAGCCGGTGCTGAGCCGCCGTCACGGTGCGGTGGCGGCCGGGCTGACCGCCGCCGTTCTCGCGGCCGGACAGCTGCTGCGCCGCACCCTCAAGTCCGGAAAGGACCGTCGATTCCGCTGGCGTGCGGGGAAAGGCCGCCGGTGAGACCGTTCCGGAACCGTGCCGAAGCGGGTGCCCGGCTCGCCGCCGCACTGGTCTGGCGGGAGTGGGCCGACCCGGTCGTCTTCGGGCTCGCCCGCGGCGGTCTTCCGGTTGCCGCACCCGTCGCCCGTGAACTGGACGCACCGCTGGAACTCCTGGTCGCCCGCAAGATCGGCGCACCGGGACAGCCGGAGCTCGGCCTCGGCGCCGTCGCGGCGGACGGGCCGCCGTTCTTCGACCGCGCCGGGCTTCGCGCACTCGGGCTGACGACCGGCGACATCGCCCATCTCGTCGACCACGCCCGCACCGAAGCCCGCGACCAGGTCCGCCGCTACCTCGGCAGTCGCGTCCCGCGCTCGCCGGCCGGGCGCGACGTGGTGGTGGTCGACGACGGCGTCGCCACCGGTGGGACCGCGATCGCCGCGCTGCGAACCCTTCGGTCGTACGCGCCGCTGCGGCTGGTCTTCGCCGCTCCGGTCGGCGCGCCGTCCGCGTTGGACAAGCTGGCTCGCGAGGCGGACGAGGTGGTGTGCCTCAGGGAGCCGGAAGACTTCCGCGCGGTCGGCGAATTCTACGCGGACTTCAGCCCGACCAGCGACGACGAAGTCCTCGCCCTCGTTCCCCGGTGATCAGCCGAACGCCGACAACAGCCAGAAAGCCAGCGCCGCGACCCCCGCCGCGGCCGGGAACGTGAGCACCCACCCCAGCACGATGTCGCGCGCGATCCCCCACCGCACCGCCGAAAGCCGCCGCGTCGCGCCGACCCCCATCACCGCCGCCGTGATCACGTGCGTGGTCGAAATCGGCGCCTTCACCGCGAAAGCAGTCAGGTACAACACCGAAGCCCCCACGGATTCCGCGACAAACCCGTGCGGCGGATCGAGCGGGAACACCCGGCGGCCGAGCGTCCGCATGATCCGCAGACCGCCCGAGCAAGTACCGAGCGACAACGCCCCGGCGCACACGAGCGTCACCCACAGAGGCACCGAAAACGTGTTCTGCTTCCCCGCCGCGATCAGCGCCAGGACGAGCACGCCCATCCCCTTCTGCGCGTCCTGCAACCCGTGCCCGAGCGCCAGCGCCGAAGCCGACACGATCTGCAGCCGCCGGAACACCCGGCCGCTGCGGTGCGGATTCGCCCGCCGCAGCAACCACAGCACCGCCACCATCGCCGCATACCCGAGCACCAGCCCGAGCAGCGGCGAAGCGACCATCGGCACCAGCACCTTCTCGACGATGCCCGTCCAGTGCACCGTGCTCGCCGCGGCCAGCGCGGCCCCGACCATGCCGCCGATCAGCGAATGCGACGACGAGGACGGCAGCCCGAAATACCAGGTCACCAGGTTCCACGCGATCGCGCCGACGAGCGCGGCGAGCACCACGGTCAGCGCGCCAGGACCGGCCGGGACGTCGATGATTCCTTTCGCGACAGTCGCGGCGATCCCGGTCGACAGCAGCGCTCCGGCCAGGTTCATCACCGCGGCCAGCACGAGCGCGGTGCGCAGCGGGAGCGCCCGCGTCGACACCGCGCTGGCGATCGCGTTGGCCGCGTCGTGGAAACCGTTGGTGTAGTCGAAGAAAATCGTCAGCGCCACGACCGCGACCAGCGCGGCGGTGCCGTCCACTCAGGACTCCTTGACCGCGATCGTCTGCACCACGTCCGCGACGTGCTCGAATCCGTCGGCCGCCAGTTCGAACTGTTCGACGACTTCCTTCGCCTTCATCACTTCGAGCGCGTCCGCCCCCGGCTGGAAGAGGTCGGCGAGCATCCGCCGGTAGGTGTGGTCCGCCTCGTTCTCCAGCGCGTTGATCTCGATCCAGTACGGCGAGAGCTCGCCGACCTTCGCCAGCCCCGGCATCGCTTCCGCGGTCAGCTCCGCGGCGCGGCACAGCACCCGCAGCATCCCCTTCGTGCCCGGCGGAAACTCCTCCAGCCGGTACAGCACCGCGAGGTCGGCGGCGGTGTCCAGGAAGTCCAGGACGTCGTCGATCCGCGCGGCCAGCGCCTGGATGTCCTCGCGGTCGAACGGCGTGACGAACGTGCTGTTCAGCTCGACCATGATGGTGTGGGTCAGGTCGTCGCCGGCGTGTTCGACCTCGTGCAGGCGGGCGGCGATCGCCTCCCGGTCCGGCGGCGCGGCCTCGGTGAGATCGCGCAGCAGCGCGGTGGCGGTGACGAGGTTGGCCGCCGCGTCCGCGAGCAGCTGGAAGAACTGGCTTCCGCGAGGTTTTATGCGCATCGGAGGATCAGTTACCCCGAATGCCGCACGCTTACACCGGCGCGGTGTGCCGATCGCCCGCACCGGGTACCCAGCGGGCAATCAGGGAGGAAGGAGCTGCCGATGCGTCCGGTGTGGCAGGGTGCGCTGTCGTTCGGGCTGGTGAACGTCCCGGTGCGGATGTACAAGGCGGTCGAGGACCACGCGGTGCACTTCACGCAGTTCCAGCGCGGGACGCGGGACCGCATCCGCTACCGGCGGGTGAACGAGCGGACCGGCGACGAGGTGCCCTACGACGACATCGTGCGCGGCCGGGAGGTCGGCGACGACGAGTACGTGCTGGTCGAGCAGGAGGAACTGGACGAGATCGCGCCAGGCCGCTCGCGCTCGCTCGAGGTGGAGAGCTTCGTGGACCTCGCCGACGTCGACCCGATGTACTTCGACCGCGCCTACTGGCTCGCCCCCGCCAAGGAGGAGGCGCAGCGCCCGTACGTGCTGCTGCTCGACGCACTCTCCCGCCGGGACAAGGCGGCCGTCGCGAAGTTCGTCTTCCACGGCCGCGAGCACCTCGCGCTCGCCCGCGCCGGAGACGGCGTGATCGTGCTCAACACGCTGCACTACGCCGCCGAGATGCGCAGCGCGGACGACGTGCCGCAGCTGCCCGCCAAGGCCAAGACCAACCAGAAGGAGCTGGACCTCGCGGTGAAGCTGATCGACGCGATGTCCGAGCCGTGGCGGCCGGAGGAGTTCCACGACACCTACCGCGAGCGGGTGGAGGAGCTGATCGAGGCGAAGAAGGCCGGGAACACCGTGACGCCCGCCGCGGAGCCGGAGCAGCCGACGAAGGTGGTCGACCTGATGGAGGCGCTGGCCAAGAGCGTGCGGGGCAGCCGTCGGCCGCGTACCCCGGATCTGTCGGAGCTGTCCAAGACGGAACTGCGGAAGCTGGCGAAGGAACGCGACGTCAAGGGCCGATCGAAGATGTCGCGCGCCGATCTGGAGGCCGCGCTGAAGGCGTCCTAGCTCAGCGCCCTCGCCAGCTGCGGGATTCGCCCGCCTGCCAGCAAGACGTCGACTTGGCGCGGCGACAACTGGTGTTTCGCGCGGTATTCCTCGTCCCGGGTCTGGTTCCGGACGGTGAACTCCGCCGTCTCGGCCAGCCGGTGCAGCCCGGACACGCACAGCACGTCGTCGCGCTGGATCTTCTCGCCGTCTTCCGGATCGGCGAATTCCAGCGGCAGCACCCCGAAGTTCACCAGGTTCTGCCAGTGGATCCGCGCGAACGACCGGGCCACAACCACCCGCAGGCCCAGGTACCGGGCAGTGATCGCGGCGTGCTCGCGCGACGAACCCTGGCCGTAGTTCTCCCCGGCCACCACGAAATGCGCCGGACTGCCGGCCGCGCGCTTCGGGTAGTCCTCGTCGATCCGGGTGAACGTGAACTCCGCCAGCTTCGGGATGTTCGAACGGAACGGCAGCGCGCGTGCGCCGGCGGGCGAGATCTCGTCGGTCGACACGTCGTCTCCGGCCTTCAGCAGGACCGGCCCCTCGATCTCGTCCGGCAGCGGCTCGAAGTCCGGCAACCCGGCGACGTTCGGGCCCTTCACCAGCTCCTCCCGCAAGGCCTCTTCGTCGGGCAACGGAGCGGTGAAGACGCGCGGGTCGGCCGCCGAGCGGGCTGGTCCGGAGACGCGCGGATGCGCCAGATGGTGAACGGTGGCGTAGTCGCGCGGATCGGTCAGCACGCCGGTCAGCGCCGACACCGCCGCGGTTTCCGGCGAACACAGCCAGACCGAATCGTCCGAGGTGCCGGACCGGCCGGGGAAGTTCCGCGGGAACGTGCGCAGCGAGTTCGTGCCGGGCGCGGGCGCCTGGCCCATCCCGATGCAGCCGAGGCAGCCTGCCTGGTGCACCCGCGCCCCGGCGGCGACGAGGTCGGTGAGGTGTCCGCTGCGGGCCAGTTCGACGAGGATCTGCCGCGAGGTCGGGTTGACGTCGAAGCTCACCGAATCGGCTGTCTGCCTGCCCCGGACCGTGGCCGCGGCGACCGCGAAGTCCCGGAACCCGGGGTTGGCCGACGAACCGAGCACCACCTGCGCCACCGGAGTGCCCGACACCTCGCGCACCGGCACCACGTTGCCCGGCGAAGACGGCTTCGCCACCAGCGGCTCCACAGTGGACAGATCGATCTCGTCTTCGATGTCGTAGGAAGCGTCGCGTCCGGCACGCAGGTCGCGGAAGTCGTGCTCGCGTCCCTCCGCTCGCAGGAACGCGCGGATCGCTTCGTCGGCCGGGAACACGGTTGCGGTCGCGCCCAGCTCAGCGCCCATGTTCGCGATCACGTGCCGGTCCATCGCGCTCAGACACGCGAGCCCCGGCCCGTGGTACTCGATGATCCGGTGCCGCCCGCCGCTCACGCCGTGCCGGCGCAGCATCTCCAGCACGACGTCCTTCGCCGACACCCACGGCGGCAGCTCGCCGCTCAGCCGGACACCCCAGATCTCCGGCATCCGCAGGTAGAGCGGTTCCCCCGCGATGGCCAGCGCCACCTCGAGGCCGCCGACGCCGACGGCGAGCATGCCCAGCGCCCCGGCCGCGCAGGTGTGCGAATCGGACCCGGCGAGGCTCTTGCCGGGTATTCCGAAGCGCTCCATGTGCGTCGGATGCGAAACCCCGTTGCCCGCTTTGGAGAACCACAGCCCGAACCGGCGGCACGCCGAACGCAGGTAAGCGTGGTCCTCGGCGTTCTTCTCGTCCGCCTGCAGCAGGTTGTGGTCGACGTACTGGACGCTCAGCTCGGTCCGCGCGCGGTCGAGCCCGAGCGCCTCAAGCTCCTGCATCACGAGCGTGCCCGTGGCGTCCTGGGTCAGCGTTTGATCGACCCGCAGGCCGATTTCGGTCCCTGGTTCGAGCCGGCCGGCGACCAGGTGGTCGGCCAGCAGCCGCCCGGCGAGAGTCTGTTCGCGTCCCACGCCTGGGCGGGTACCCGTTCCGGGCGCGGCGAACCGCCCATGTTTCCGCTGGGTCCACGCGGGCAATCCGGGGATCAAGAACGGCGGAAGGAGACTGGGATGCCGCAGCAGGCCTGGAGTTCGAAGCGCGAACGGCAGTACCAGCACATCGAGGAGTCGCAGGAGGAGCGCGGCGCGAGCAAGAAGCGCGCGAAGGAGATCGCCGCCCGCACGGTGAACAAGAACCGCGCGCAGTCGGGCGAATCGGACCGCGCGAGCAAGACCTCGGTGCGCGACAAATCGCCGCAGCAGCGCGGCGGGCACCGCTCCGGCAAGGGGCTGGGCCCTGGTGGTCCGACGCGCGACCAGTTGTACAACGAGGCCAAGCAGCGCAATATCCACGGCCGGTCCACGATGACGAAGAAGGAACTGGCGAAGGCGCTCGGGCGGGGCTGACTTTCCTCCGCGATGAACCAGCGCCCGATCGAGGACTACGCCCTGCTCGGCGACCTGCACACCGCGGCGTTGGTGTCACGGGACGGTGCGGTCGAGTGGCTCTGCCTGCCGCGCTTCGACTCCCCCGCGTGCTTCGCCGCGTTGCTGCACGACGAGCGCGCGGGGGTCTGGCAGCTCGGGCCCGCAGCGGGCGGACCGGCGACGCGCCGAGGTTACGTCGGGGATTCCCTGATCCTGGCCAGCGAATGGGAAAACTCCGACGGTGCCGTGCGGGTGCTGGACTTCATGCCGCCACGGGACGGGGCCGCTGATCTCGTGCGGATCGTCGAGGGGCTGCGCGGCCGGGTTCCGATGCGGAACTGTCTGCGGCCGCGGTTCGACTACGGCTCGGTGCGGCCGTGGGTCCGGCACGTCGACGGCCGTTTCGACGCAGTAGCGGGACCCGACGCGGTTCGGCTGACCACGCCGGTCGAGGTGTCGACCGAGGACGACGCCGAGTTCACCGTCGCCGAGGGCGAACGAGTGCCGTTCGTGCTCACCTACCACGCGTCCTACCGGGAGCGCCCCGATCCGGCGGACGCCGAGAAAGCGTTGGCGCACACCGAACGCTTCTGGGCGGACTGGATCGGCCGCTGCCAGTACGACGGCCGGTGGCCCGCCGCGGTGCGTCGGGCGCTGATCACGTTGAAAGCGCTGACCTACGAGCCGACCGGCGGCATTGTCGCCGCGCCGACGACGTCGCTGCCGGAAAAACTCGGCGGCGAACGCAACTGGGACTACCGCTACTGCTGGCTGCGCGACGCCACCTTCACCTTGCAAGCGCTTGTCGGCACCGGCTACCCCGACGAGGCGCGGGCGTGGCGCGAATGGCTGGTGCGCGCGGCGGCCGGAGATCCGTCCGAACTCCAGGTCCTTTATGGACTCGACGGTTCCCGCCGGGTGCCGGAGTCCACTCTGGACTGGCTGGACGGGTACGCCGGTTCCACTCCAGTCCGCATCGGGAACGCAGCCGCGGGCCAGATCCAGCTGGACGTATGGGGCGAAGCGCTCGACGGCCTGCATCTGGTCCGCGAGGCCGGGCTCCCGGTGACGCATCCGGCATGGGATCTGCAACGCGGGCTGCTCGATTTCCTCGAAGGCCATTGGGATCAGCCCGATCGGAGCCTTTGGGAAGTACGCGGCGAACCGCACCATTTCGTGCATTCCAAAGTAATGGCATGGGCAGGCATAGACCGCGCTGTCCGGACAGTGGAACGCCACCGGCTCGACGGCCCGGTCGACCGCTGGCGCGCGCTGCGCGACCGGATCCACGAGGAAGTCTGCCGCGAAGGTTTCGACGCCGACCGCAACACTTTCACCCAGTTCTACGGCTCGCGCGGTCTCGACGCCGCCTTACTGCTCATCCCCCGCGTCGGTTTCCTTCCCGGGAGCGATTCCCGCGTGCGCGGAACCGTCGACGCGGTGCGGAAAGAGCTGTCGCGAGAAGGATTCGTCCATCGTTACGACCCGGACGCCGACAATGGCCTCGGCGAATTGCGCGGCGGCGAAGGAGCGTTCCTCCCGTGCAGTTTCTGGCTCGCCGACGCCCTGCACGACACCGGCCGGACCGAGGAAGCCGTCGAGGTTTTCGAGCAGATGCTGGCGGTCCGCAACGATGTCGGGCTGCTGAGCGAGGAATACGACGTCGCCGCCGGGCGGCAGCTCGGGAACATACCGCAGGCCTTCAGCATGGTCGGGCTCGTCAACACCGCGCGCCACCTCGACGGCGCGGACACCACCACCACCAATGCCATCGGGCCCCAGCAGGGCCTGCGACGCGACGTGTAACGCCGCCGACCTCCGGGTAGCCGGGGAGGACTCAACGCACGGGAGGATTGCCATGACCGAGACCGTCGGCGACTACCTGCTCTCGCGGCTGCGCGATTGGGGCGTGGAGCAGGTGTTCGCGTACCCCGGGGACGGGATCAACGGTCTCGTCGCGTCCTTCGGCAAGGCGGACAACCAGCCGCGTTTCGTCCAGGCCCGGCACGAGGAGATGGCCGCCTTCTCCGCGGTCGGCTACGCGAAGTTCAGCGGGGCCGTCGGCGTGTGCATGGCGACGTCCGGGCCCGGCGCGATCCATCTGCTGAACGGGCTCTACGACGCGAAGCTCGACCACGTCCCGGTCGTCGCGATCGTCGGGCAGACCGCGCGCACCGCGATGGGCGGCAGCTACCAGCAGGAGGTCGAACTCCAGGCGCTGTACCGGGATGTCGCGAACGAGTACTGCATCGAGGTGAACGTCGCCGAGCAGCTGCCCAACGCGCTCGACCGCGCGTTCCGGGTGGCGCAGGCGTCCCGCACGCCGACCGCGCTGATCATCCCGGCGGACCTGCAGGAGGAGCCGTACGAGCCGCCGCAGCACGCGTTCAAGCAGATGCCGTCGAGCCCGCCCGGGACCGCGTGGCCGAATCCGGTGCCGCCCGAACCCGCCATCACCGAGGCGGCCGACGTGCTCAACGCCGGGGAGAAGGTCGCGATCCTCGTCGGTCAGGGCGCTCGCGGCGCGGCGGAGGAGGTGCGCGAGGTCGCGGACCTCACCGGAGCCGGCGTGGCGAAAGCGTTGCTGGGCAAGGATGTCCTCGCCGACGATCTGCCCTATGTGACCGGTGCGATCGGACTGCTCGGCACGCGGCCGAGCTACGAGATGATGCGCGACTGCGACACGCTGCTGATCGTCGGCTCGAACTTCCCCTACAGCCAGTTCCTGCCGGAGTACGGCCAGGCCCGCGCGGTGCAGATCGACCTCGACGGCCGGTTCATCGGCATGCGCTACCCCACCGAGGTCAACCTCGTCGGCGACGCCGCCGCGACCCTGCGCGCGCTGCTGCCGAAGCTGAACCGGACCGAAAACCGTTCGTGGCGCGAGAAAATCGAGAAGAACGTCGCCGACTGGTGGACCACAATGGACCAGCAGGCCGCCGTCGACGCGAAACCGGTCAACCCGATGCGGATCGTGCACGAGCTGTCGAAGCAGATCCCGGACAACGCGATGGTCACCGCCGATTCCGGCTCTTCGACGAATTGGTACGCGCGCAACCTCCGGATCCGCGACGGCATGCGCGCCACGCTGTCCGGCACGCTCGCCACGATGGGCCCCGGCGTGCCGTATGCGATCGGGGCCAAGTTCGCGCATCCCGACCGGCCGGCGATCGCGCTCGTCGGCGACGGCGCGATGCAGATGAACGGGCTGGCGGAGCTGATCACCATCGCCCGGTACCAGGGGCTGTGGCCGGATCCGCGGTGCATCGTCTGCGTGTTCCACAACAACGACCTCAACCAGGTCACGTGGGAGCTGCGCGCGATGGGCGGCGCGCCGAAGTTCGAGGAATCGCAGTCGCTGCCGGACGTCGACTACGCCGGTTTCGCCCGCAGCGTCGGCCTCGAAGGGATCAACGTCGACGACCCGGACGATCTCGCTTCGGCCTGGCGGACCGCGTTCGCCGCGGACCGGCCGACCGTGCTGGACGTGCGGTGCGACGCCGAGGTCCCGCCAATTCCTCCGCACGCGACTTTCGAGCAGATGAAATCGGTGACCGAGTCCGTGCTGAAGGGCGATCCGGAAGCGTTCCATCTGATGTTCCAGGGCGCGAAGACGAAGCTGCAGGAGTTCTTGCCCGGACGGTCGCGGTGACGGTCGCCGCCCCGCACATCGAACGAATCGACGCGCGCGCCTACCGGGTGCCGACTCCTTCTCCGGAGGCCGACGGCACGCTCGCCTGGGATTCCACGACGCTCGTCGTGGCCCGGGTGCGGGCCGGCGGCACCGACGGACTCGGCTGGACGTACGCCGATTTCTCCTGTGCCCCGCTGATCGAAGGCAAACTCGCCTCCGCGATCGCCGGAATGCCGGTCCTGGATCCGCCCGCGTGCTGGAGCGCGATGCAGCACGCGATCCGGAACCTCGGCCGCGGCGGTCTGGTCTCTTGTGCACTGTCCGCTGTGGACATCGCGATCTGGGACGCCGCCGCACGGCTGCTCGACGTTCCGCTGAGCCGCCTGCTCGGCCGGGTGCACGACGAGGTCGAGGTCTACGGCAGCGGCGGCTTCACCTCGCAGGACGACGACGAACTGGCCGCACAGCTGGAATACTGGGTCCGCAAACAGCGCATTCCGCGGGTGAAGATCAAGATCGGCGAGGCCTGGGGCAATGCGGTCGCCCGCGACATCGGCCGGATCCGGCTGGCGCGCGAGACGATCGGCGACGACGCCGCGCTGTACGTCGACGCGAACGGCGGCTACTCGGTCGGCCGGGCCCGCCGGATCGCCGACACGTTGCGCGAGTTCGGCGTGACCTGGTTCGAGGAGCCGGTGTCCAGCGACGATCTGCCCGGGCTCGCGCAGTTGCGCACGTCGGACGGGCCGGACATCGCGGCCGGCGAGTACGGCTACGACCTGCCGTACTTCGCCCGGATGCTGCCTTCGGTCGACTGCCTCCAGGTCGATGTGACGCGGTGCGGCGGCTACACGGAATGGCGCCGCGTCGCCGCGTTGGCCGCCGCGGCGAACCGCGAGGTGTCCGCGCACTGCGCTCCGAATCTGTCCGCGCACGCGGCCGCGGCGACCCCGAATTTCCGGCACATCGAATGGTTCGCCGACCACGACCGGATCGAACGGGAACTCTTCTACGGCGGCCTCGACCCCAGCGGCGGCCGGGTCGCCCCGTCGATGTCCATTGCCGGGCACGGGCTGCGGCTACACGCCGACGCTGCCGCCGAGTACGCGGTCAAGGAGGGCCGATGAGCACCGCCGAACTCCCCAATCCCGTTGTTCGCGTGCCGGAACCCGCCGAAATCGACCCCGAAGTCCTCGCCGCCGCCCTCCGCGAACGAGTCAAAGGCGAAGTCCGCTTCGACGACGGCAGCCGCGCCGCCTACTCCACCGACGCATCCAATTTCCGCCAAGTTCCCCTCGGCGTCGTCGTGCCGCGTTCTCCCGACGACGCCGTTGAAGCGCTGGCCGTAGCGAGGGATTTCGGCGCGCCCGTGCTCTCGCGCGGCGGCGGGACGAGCCTCGCCGGCCAGTGCACCAATACCGCCGTCGTGCTCGATTGGTCCAAGTACTGCTCCGAACTGGAATCCGTCGACACCGAGCGCCGCACCTGCGTCGTGCAGCCGGGAATCGTGCTGGACGACCTCAACCGCCAGCTCGCCGACACCAATCTCCGCTTCGGCCCCGAGCCGGCCACGCACATGAACTGCACCCTCGGCGGCATGATCGGCAACAATTCCTGCGGCGCGACCGCCCAGCGCACCGGCAAGGTCGTGGACAACGTCGTGCGCCTGGAGGTGCTGCTCGCCGATGGAACCCGGTTCTGGTGCGGCAAAACCAGCGACGACGAATACGCCGAAATCGAGCACCACGGCGACCGGCGCGCCGCGATCTACCGGCAGCTGCGGCGGCTGCGCGACGAATACGCCGACGAAATCCGCCGCCGTTTCCCGGACATCCCGCGCCGCGTGTCCGGCTACAACCTCGACTCGCTGCTGCCCGAACACGATTTCGACGTCGCCGGTCTGCTGGTCGGCAGCGAATCGACGCTGGTCACCGTGCTGCGTGCGGAACTGAAGCTGGTCCCGGTGCTGCCCGGGCGCGCGCTGGTCGTGCTCGGCTACCCGGACATCGCGACCGCCGCCGACGCGGTGCCGGACATCCTGCCGCACGAGCCGATCGCGCTCGAAGGCGTCGACCACCGGCTTCTCTACGACGAACGGCTGAAGCACCTCAACGAAAAGGCGCGCGAACAGCTGCCGCGCGGCCGGGCGTTCCTGATGGTCCAGTTCGGCGCGAAGACGCTTGAGGAAGCCGACAAGCAAGCTCGCGGGCTGCTCGACTCCATCGAGGACGCCGAGGTCGCTTTCCTCGACGATCCGGCGAAGGAAGCCGAACTCTGGCAGGTCCGCGAGGCCGGTCTCGGCGCGACCGCGCACGTCCCCGGCGAGGCGGACACCTTCGAGGGCTGGGAAGATTCCGCGGTAGCGCCGGAAAAACTCGGCGACTACCTGCGTCGGCTCGACGCGCTGTACGCGGAATTCGGCTACGCCGACGAAACCGGGCCGAGCCTGTACGGCCACTTCGGACAGGGCTGCGTGCACACGCGGATCCCGTTCGACCTCTACACCGCTTCGGGCGTCACGACCTACCGCCGGTTCATGGAACGGGCCGCCGACCTGGTCGCGGAGTTCGGCGGCTCGTTTTCCGGCGAGCACGGCGACGGGCAGAGCCGCGGCGAACTGCTGCCGCGCATGTTCGGCAACGACCTGGTCACCGCGTTCGGCCAGCTCAAGGCGATCTTCGACCCGGGCGACCGGATGAACCCCGGCAAGGTCGTCGCGCCGTACTCGCTGGACGAAAACCTGCGGCTCGGCGGCTCGTGGTCTCCCGCCGAGCCGCAGGACCTGTACTTCCGCTTCCCGAACGACGGCGGCTCGTTTTCTCAGGCGGCCAACCGCTGCGTCGGCGTCGGCCGCTGCCGTCAGTCCACTTCGGACAGCGGCGACGTGATGTGCCCGTCGTACCAGGTCACCGGCGAGGAGGAGCACTCCACGCGCGGCCGCGCCCGGCTGCTGTTCGAAATGCTCGACGGGCACCACGACGGCCCGATCTCCGACGGTTGGCGCTCCGCCGAGGTCCGCGACGCCCTAGACCTGTGTCTTTCCTGCAAGGGCTGCAAATCCGACTGTCCGGCCGATGTGGACATGGCCACCTACAAGGCGGAATTCCTCGCACATCACTACGAGGGCCGCCCGTGGAAACGACCGCGGTCGGACTACACGATGGGCTGGCTGCCGCTGGTCGCCCGGCTCGTCGGGAAAACCCGCACCGCGCGATGGGTGAACCTGCTGGGCAAAACCCGGTTCGCCACCCGGGTCGCCGGGGTCGAGGACCGGGAAATCCCCCGCTTCGCCCCGAAAACGCTGCCGCGATGGTTCGCCCGGCATCAACCCGCCGGCACCGGCGCGCGCGGCACCGTCATGCTCTGGCCGGACACCTTCACCTCCTACTTCCATCCGCACGTCGCCGAGGCCGCCGTGCGGGTCCTGGAAGACGCGGGCTGGCGGGTGACGCTGCCGGAGCCGTCCGTATGCTGCGGCCTGACCTGGATTTCCACCGGCCAGCTGGGAATAGCGAAGCGGGTGCTGACGCGCACCGTGCGCACGCTGGCCCCGCATCTGCGGGACGGCGGACTGGTGCTCGGCCTCGAACCCAGCTGCACCGCGGTGTTCCGCTCCGACGCGGCCGAGTTGTTCCCCGGCGACCAGGACGTCCGGCGGCTGCGGGACCAGACCGTGACGCTCGCGGAACTGCTGACCCGGCACTCCCCCGGGTACCGGCCGCCGCGGATTCCGGGGCACGCGCTGGCCCAGGTGCACTGTCATCAGCACGCGGTGCTGGGCTGGGACGCGGACCGCGCGCTGCTGCAGGCGGCCGGAGTGGAGGTCGAACGGCTGGATTCGGGATGCTGCGGCCTCGCCGGGAACTTCGGGTTCGAGCGGGGCCATCTGGAGGTCAGCAAGGCCTGCGCGGAACGAGTCCTGCTGCCCCGGGTTCGCGAGGCGGACCGGCGGACGGCGGTGCTGGCTGACGGTTTCAGCTGCCGCACCCAGCTGCACGAACTGGACAGCGGGGGCCGCGAGGGCCTTCACCTCGCCGAACTCCTCGCCGCCGGGCTCGCCTCGGGGAACCGGTAAAGGTCCGTGAAGGACTCCTTGAGGGAATCTAATTCCCTCAAGGAGTCCTTCACGGACTACCCGCCCGGAACCGTCTCGCCGCCCAAAGCCGCCAGCACCTCGCCGCTGTAATACGACGAAAGCCGGTTCGACGCGAGAAACACATACGACGGCGCGAGATCGTCCGGATGCGCGGCCCGCTGGAACGGTGCCTGCAGGCCGAATTTCTCCACCTTCTCCGGAGGGAACGTGGACGGGATGAGCGGTGTCCACACCGGACCCGGCGCGACGCAGTTCACCCGGATCCCGCGATCGGCCAGGGCCTGCGCCATCGCGTACGTCCAGGCGTGGATCGCGCCCTTCGTCGCCGAGTAGTCGATGAGGGTTTTGTTGCCGCGCAAGCCGTTCACCGAACCGGTGTTGATGATGACGTCGCCGTCGCCGAGATGCGGCAGCGCGGCGGCGGTCACCCGGAAGCAGCTGTGCAGGTTCACGTCGAACGTGCGCATCCACTGCTCTTCGGTCAGATCCTCGGGACGGTCGACCGGCCATTGCGTCGCCGCGTTGTTGACCAGGATGTCGAGTCCTTCCAATTCGGACAGCGTGTGGTCGACGATCTCCCGGCAATGGCTGGCGTCGGCGAGATCACCGGGAAGCAGCAAGCATTCCCGGCCCTCGGCGCGCACGCGATCGGCGGTGTACTCGGCGTCTTCGTGCTCATTGAGATAGGAGATCGCGACGTCCGCGCCTTCTTTCGCGAAGGCGATCGCGACCGCGCGGCCGATCCCGGAGTCGCCCCCGGTGATCAGCGCGCGTTGTCCGGCGAGCAGACCCCTGCCCTCGTAATCGGTCATCGAATCGCGCGGCTGCGGATCCATCTCCGCGGTGGTGCCCGGCGGTTCCTGCTGCTGCGGCGGTCGGATGCGGTCTGCCACGGGAGTCCTCCCCGGAAAGTCGGTGCCGTTGCTTCCCGGCTACCCCCCGCGCCGCGGTTCAATCACCCGAACGGCCGCGCAACCGTCCCCCTGCGACGGTTGCGCGGCCCCTCGCCCCCTGGTCCGCGCTGCGGCTGCGCGGCGGTTACCCCGATCCGCGGCAGGCAAACCCGGGGGCGATCAGCAATCCCCGGCTACCCGCGTATCCAGGCTTTACGCCTGCCCGGAGCTGTTCTCCCCGCCAAGCCGCAGCTGATCGACGCACTCCGCCAAGCACTGCCCCGCCGAAATCCGCACAACACTGATCCGTTTCGCCGTCCCCAAGCCGGGTAAGCCTCGAGCAGGAAGGGAGGAGAACTGTGCTGGAGGAAATGAACCGGACGCCCGCGGAGGAAAAATCCACCGCGGACCTCGCGGCTGATCTGACCGCTTCCCTCAAACGCCTGCTCCAAGACGAGTTCCGCCTGGCACTGGCCGAACTCCAGACGAAGGGCAAGCGTTTCGGCATCGGAGCCGGGCTCGTCGGGTTCGCCGGTGTGCTCGCGCTTCTCGGCGGCGCGACCCTGATCGCCGCGGCCGTGCTCGGCCTCGCGCTCGTGGTGCCCGGCTGGCTGGCCGCGCTGATCGTCGGCGGCGCGTTGCTGCTGGTCGCGGGCCTCGCCGCGCTGGTCGGCGGCAAGGAGGCGAGCCGCGCGGGCGGGCCGGTGCCGGAGGAGTCCGTGGACAGGGTGCGCGAGGACGTCGAGACGATGAAGCAGGTGCGGTCATGACCGAACGCAAGGTGGAAGAGGCCCGCGCGGACCGGGACGTCACCCGCGAGGAACTGGCCGAAACGCTGGACGCGCTGGGACACAAGCTGGACGTCCGCACGCGCGCCAGCGAGAAGGTGGACGAGACGATCGACCGGGCGGCCGCGCAGGTGGAGAAGACCGTTTCGACCCCGGCCGCGGAGAAGGTCCGCGCCGGCGCGGAGGCCGTCCGGAACAACCCGCTCCCGCTGTTCGCGGCGGTCTTCGGCGGGGTGTTCGTGCTCCGGTTCCTCCTCCGCCGCCGGCACGCGCACCGGAAGCAGGGCGGCGCATGCTGACCGACCGGGAACAGCGTGCTCTGAACGAAATCGAACGCGGTTTGGGCGAGACGGATCCGCGGCTCAGCGCGAAGCTGGACCGCGGATCCGGCCGTCCGCGCCGTCGCCGCTCCGCACTGGAGGTGCTGGCGACGATCACCAGCCTCGTGCTGATCGCGACCGGCGCGTTCGACACGCGGCCGGGCATGATCGTGGCCGGGGTGGTCGGGCTCGCGGTGCTCGTCGGCGGGCCGTTCGCGGTGCGCCACTGGAAGGCCGGGTCCTCGCGCTGACCCGCCGGGGGTTCGCTAGATCACTGTCAGGAAACCGTCAACGACTGCTGCTCCGCCGCCTCCGGAGGGCCAGCCTGACCGGGTGACCGCAACCCTGTCCCGCCCGGAAACGCCGCGAGCCACTGACCGGCACCGGCTTTCCGTCGTCGGCGGCCTCGCCGCGCTGTCCCTCGACGCGATGGCGTCGGTCGCCTACGGACCCGAGGCGATCGTGCTCGTCCTGGCCGTCGCCGGCGGCGCCGGACTCGGCTTCGCGCTGCCCGTCACGCTCGCGATCGCCGTCCTGCTCGCCGTGCTGACGTTGTCGTATCGCCAGGTCATCGCCGCGTTCCCGGACGGCGGCGGGGCCTACGGCGTCAGCCGCACCCACCTCGGCCGCCGCGCGTCCCTGGTCGCCGCAGCGTCGCTGATCGTCGACTACGTGCTGAATGTCGCGGTCTCCGTCGCCGCCGGGGTCGCCGCGCTGACGTCGGCGTTTCCCGCGTTGCTGCCCTGCAAACTCCTGCTCTGCCTCGGCGTGCTCGCGCTGATCACCGGTGTCAACCTCCGCGGCATCGCCGAGAGCGCGCGGGCGTTCATCGTGCCGACCGTGGTGTTCGTCGGCTCGATCCTCACCGTCGTGGTGGTCGGTCTCTTCCGCGACACTCCGGCCGCGAGCATCGCCAGCGGGCATCTCCCCAGTCTTCAGACGGTCGGAATCCTGTTGCTGCTCAAGGCTTTCGCGAACGGCTGCGCGGCACTGACCGGTGTCGAAGCGATCGCCAACGCCGTCCCGTCCTTCCGCAAGCCGCGCGTGCGCCGGGCGCAGCGGGCGGAGGTCGCGCTCGGCGGGCTGCTCGCGGTGATGCTGCTCGGGATCGCCGTGCTGATCGGGAAGTTCTCGATCCGCCCGGTCGACGGCGTGACCGTGCTGTCGCAGGTCACCGCCGCGTCGCTCGGGAACGGTTTCGGTTACTACGTAGTACAGTTCTCCACCGTGGTCCTGCTGGCGCTGGCTGCGAACACTTCCTTCGGCGGGCTTCCGGTGCTGGCGCAACTGCTCGCGAAACACAACAACCTGCCGCACGTTTTCGCCTTGCGTGCCGAACGCCAGGTGTACCGCTACGGCGTCGGTTTCCTCGCTGTCGCTTCCGCTTTGCTGCTGATTCTCGCGAACGGCGACATGAACACCCTGGTGCCGCTGTTCGCGATCGGCGTGTTCGTCGGTTTCACCCTTTCGCAGATCGGAATGGTGCGGCATTGGTTCGGCGCCCGCCCGCGCGGCTGGCGGGGAAAGGCCGCGCTCAACGGTTTCGGCGCGCTGCTCACCGGACTCGCGGCGATCGTCGTCACCGCGACGAAGTTCGGCGAAGGCGGCTGGCTGATCGTCCTCGCGCTGCCGGTGCTCGTGCTGGTGATGGAATGGGTCCACCGCAATTACCGGCACATCGGCGACCGTCTCGAACTCGGGCGCATCCCTCCCCCGCCGAGGCCCGACCGGTCGCTGGTGATCGTCCCGGTCCATACGGTGTCGCGGCTGACCCGCGACGCGCTCTCCGCCGCGCTGTCTCTCGGCGAGCACGTCGAGGCCGTGCACGTGACGCATCCCGAGGAGGAAGCATCCGCGCGCGAGTTCGTCGAAGCGTGGGAACGGTGGCGCCCGGACGTCACGCTGGTCCAGCTGCACGACGAACGCCGCCGCCTCGGCGAGCCGATCGCGGAGCACCTCCGGCGGCACGACGGATGCCACGTTTTCGTCCTGGTCGCGGAGGTCGAGCCGGAGCACTTCTGGCAGCGCGTCCTGCAGAACCGCCGCGGCGCGGTACTGGCCCGGGTGCTGCGCCGCCGCTCCGACGCGGTCGTCTGCCGGATGCGGTTCCGGGTCAAGGCTTGACCGAGCCCATTTCGTCCCGTTTTCCCGAATGCCCGTTTTCCCGGAGCCGGCGGGGCGTTGCCCGATAGTACTTTCGGCCGATGTCCGCAGGGCGAAAACCCGCCGAAAGGCGTGGGCCATCCCGGGGGACTTTCCCTCGCCCCGGTTCCGGCGCCCAAGATCGTCTTAGGGTTGGGCGTACTTCGTGATCTTGAAACCGGAATGAGGGGCCCATGCGGAAACGGACCAGGATTCTCGGCAGAACGCTCGCGGCGGCAGGCGCCCTCGCCGCGCTGACGGCGGCCACCGCCGTGCCGGCGATCGCGGCGCCGCAGGCGAAAGCGGCCGAACCCACGTCGGTCGAGCAGGACATCGCGCAGCTGTACCAGGACGTCGAGGACCTCTACAACGGGCTGCCCGCGAACGCGCTGCGCGGCGTCGACCCGCTGTTCGACTCGCCGGTCAAGCGGCCGGGCCAGCAGGCGCACGCCGCGCAGGGGCCGATCCCGGGCTGCACCGAGGGATCGCTGCTGACGTATGCGAACAAGCTCGCTTCCACGCTGACCCCGACCGAGGGCCAGGCGCTCAGCGCGCTGAGCGCGATCGGCCAGCTCTACACCCAGGCCGTCGCCAGCGACAAGACCCCGCAGGTCTTCGGCACCGACGGCCAGTACACGCCGCGGGCCGGCTCGACGATCGACAAGCTGCGCGGGTTCTGGGACATCGAGAGCTGGAACATCCAGCTGGTCGCCTGGAAGGGCACCGACCTGGGCAGCCAGGACCGCACGACGCAGACGTTCAAACTCGGCCTCGACCCGAAGCGGGCCGCCGAGGCGGGCGCGCTCGCGGTCAAGGTGCTCTACGAGGTCCCGGCCCTGCAGGGCGGCCGCCACCCGCTGCTGACCCTGAACGCGTTCTCCGCCCCGGCCGACAGCCTCGGCGGCAAGCGCGTCATGCTCGGCGACGGCCTGCTCGACGTGGTCAACCACCTCGGCTTCGACGACGTGTCGGTGGAAGCGGTCGTCGGCCACGAGTACGGCCACCAGGTCGACTTCGCGCACAACAACTACCCGCGCAACGAGTCCAGCGAAATGGGCCCGGACGCGTACGGCGGCTACTTCGTCGCGCACGCCAAGGGCGAGGCCTGGAATGCCCGCACCCAGCAGGAGGTCACCTACCTCGACGCCTCCATCGGCGACTGCTTCCACAGCCACGGCACCCCCGACCAGCGCAAGGCCGCCGGCGCGTGGGGCGAGAAGCAGGCCGTGAGCCAGAACAACCCGAACCGGATCATCCCGTCCGCGAAGATGATCGAGAAGTTCCAGAAGGAATACCCGAAGCTGATGCCGCCCGCCACGGCGGCGCTCGCCGCGGCGCACTGATCGCCCTTGCCGGGGAAAGGCCCCGTCTCCGCTTTCCGGGAGACGGGGCCTTTCGCGTCCTCAGGTGGCGATGGTGGCCAACGGGTCCAGACCATACGTGCGCGCGTAGCCGTTCTCGGTGCCGACGAGCAGGTCGACGACCTCGAAATACCGGTCCCAGAAAGGAGTTTCCCGCAGCGCGTCGATCAAAAGCTGGTACGCCTGGTGATCATCGGCTTCCCAGACCCAGACGTCGGTGACGCGTGCGGAGTAGAACTCGGTGTCGTAGAAGCGCGACCGGACTCCGGCGGTTTTCGCCTCGATCGCCGGGACGACCTGAGTGGCGAAGGCGTCGGCCCGTTCCTGCGGCGTCAGGGCAAGCCATTCCGGCGTGGTCTTGACGAGCAGGAACGCGGTGACCGGTGGTTCCTTTGTTTCCTTTGTGGACATTGCGGATCCTTGTCGGTCAGGCTTCGAAGGCGGGCTTGAGGGTTTCGGCGCACCACTGTTCGAAAGCGGTCGGAGACGCGGTTTCCGCGGTGCGCGTGACGCCGGCGTCGAGGCCGTTGTCCTTGGCGTGCTTCATGTCCGCGATGCCGTGGACGAAGGCTTCGTTGAGGCCGTATCCGATCAGCGTGGTGCGCAGGTCGTCCAGCGACTCGCGCTCGTAGCGGACCGGAAAGCCCAGCTGCTCGGTCATGATCCGGGCCGCGTCGCGGGGAGACAAGTCCTCCGGCCCCAGAACCGGGACGTCGGCGAAACCGGTCCACGACCGGTCCCGCAACAGCCGGGCGGCGACCGCGGCGATGTCCGCGACGGCGACGAGCGGGGCTTTGCGGTCCGGGTCCAGAACGTCGGCGTAGACGCCCTTCTCCCGGATCGAGTCGACCTCCTCCAGAAAATTCTCGAAGAAAGACGGATTGGCCAGCGCCCGATACGCGACGCCGGTTCCCGCGATCAGCTCGTCCATCGCGAGCGACGCGGTGACAAGCCCCGCCTGATCGGCGACCGCGGTGCCACGGCCGAGCGCCGAGACACCGACGACGTGCCCGACGCCGTGCGCGGCAAGCGCTTTCGCGGCCGGGCCGGTGAAGCCGCTCCAGCCGTCCGCCGGAGTCCGCGACGAATCCGGCGGGACAACCCAGAAAACGGCGTCCGCGCCCGCGAAGGCCCGGTCGACGACCTCGGCGTCGCCGTGCGAACCGACGACGACCTCGACGCGCTCGCGCACCGAATCCGGGAGCCGGGCCGGGTCGCGGACGATCACCCGCAGATCCTCGCCCGCGTCGGACAGCAGGTTCAGCACCCGGCTGCCGATGTTCCCGGTGGGGGCAGTGATGACGATCATGAAAACCTCGTGGATTAGGACCGATGGGTACGCCCTCGATCCTGCTGAGCGCGGCGGTGATGCCACAATGGGAACTTTGGCACGCAATCCTTGCCTGAAATGGAATTACCCTGGTGAACAGCCTGAACCCGGCGCTCGACGCCAACCTCGCCGTCGCCTTGGACGCCCTGCTGACCGAGCAGAGCGTCACCCGGGCCGCCGCGCGCCTGCACACTTCGCCGGCCGCGATGAGCCGCACGCTCGCCCGGCTGCGGCGCATCCTGCAAGACCCGCTGCTGGTCCGCGCCGGACAAGCGATGGTCCCCACGCCGCGCGCCCAGTCCCTGCGCGAGGAGGCCGCCGCCGTGGTGCACAGCCTGGGCGCGCTGCTGAGCCCCGGCACCGTCGTCGACCCGGCGACCCTGCGCTCGACCTTCACGATCCAAACCGCCGACCTGGTCGGCGCCGCTCTGGCCGTCGGACTCCTGCGACTCACCCGGGAGGAAGCCCCCGGCATCTCCCTGCGAGTCCGGGCCGAGGAATGGGAAGCCGGTTCCGCCCTCCGCGACGGACGGCTCGATCTCGAGGTCGGCTCCATCGACCACGTCGACCCCGAAACGCAGGTCGAGGAGCTGCTCACCCTGCGCATGGTGGCCGCCGTCCGCCCCGGCCACCCCCTGGCTTCGGCCCCCTTGACCCCGGCCCGTCTGGCGGCGGCCGACCACGTCGCAGTCAGCCGCCGCGGCCGGTTCACCGGCCCCCTCGACACCGCACTGGCCGAACACGACCTCCGCCGCCGCGTCGCGATAGTCCTGCCGAGCCACCTGGCCGCGATGGCCCTCGCCGCGCGCAGCGACGTCGTCTGCCTGATCCCCGCGTCGCTCCCCGGCGAACCTCCGTCGCCGCTCACCGCCGACGCCACCGCGCTCGGCCTGCGCCTTCTCGACATCCCGGTTCCGTTGCCTCCCTTGACGATCGGCATGGCGTGGCATCCGCGCCAGTCCGCCGACGGAGCACACCGCTGGCTCCGCGACGCGGTGCGGCGGACTCTTCGCGCGAGCCCACGTCCGTGAGGGGAAGCCTGATTCCCTCAGGGTTCCCCTCACGGCTGTTTCCGCCGGTACCAGCGAGACGTCCACCGCGCCCTGCTCACGATCGAGGTCCGCGGAACCGGGCCCGTGGTCGTCGCGGAGTACCGCGCGGAAAGCCGGACGTCGGTGCGATCTCAACCAGCCTGCGCCCACACCGGGGTGCTGGCCTCCGCAGCGCCGACGCGATAGTTAATGCCCTTCACTTTTCCTATTGACGTTCACCGACACGCGGCGATAGGGTTTCACCATAGTTAATGGCATTAACCATCAAGAGGAGAAGCCCATGCGCAGCACCGACCCGGCCGTCTCGCCCGCCCCTCGTCGCCGAGGCCCGCGAACCGCCGTGCTCGCAGTCCCGCTGACTGTCGCCGCCGTCCTCGGAGCCGCACCCGCCCGAGCCGCCACCCCCGGCCCCGTTTCCCTGACCTGCCAAGGCAAAGGCGTCGACCAGGCCGCGAAAGCCCGGCACCGGGCCGAAATCCTCGTCCACGCACCGCTGCGCGCGATCTGGGACCTGCAGACCGACGTGGAAGCCTGGACGTCCTGGCAGAAACCCGCCGCCCCGATGACCGTGCGACGCCTGGACCCCGGTCCGCTGCGCAAGCACTCGCGGTTCCAGGCGACCGTCCACGTGCCCACGACTCCCCCGAGCACCGTGGTCATCAGCTCCACCGTCCAGCAACTCCAGCGCGGCAAGTGCGTCCGCTGGACCGGCCCCGCCGACAGCACCGGCTACCACATCGACGGCGTCCACGTCTGGACGTTCACCCCCGTCCGCGGCGGCGTTCTCGTCCGCACCGAGGAAAGCCACTCCGGCCCGCAAGCCGACCCGACCTCCGACATGGGCCTCGAAACCTGGCTGACCGACCTCAAGACCGCCGCCGAAACCTGTCCTGACCGACCGCACGCGAACTGAACCGACACCACCGCGGACCGGGCTGAACAACACCCGCCGCGCCACCGTTGCGGACCTCAGCAGGACATTGCCCGAGTTGCCGAACCCCGCGGTTTTCCGCGGCAACGGACCCGTTCGGCCATCGCGGCGAAGATCGCCCCGCCTCCGTCCAGCCCGCGCCCGGCCGGGGCGGGAGGCGGCGCAAGATCACTCCGCGTCAAGCACCGACTTCAACGTCCGCAGCAACGGCCCGGCCTCGGCGCCGAACATCTCCACGTCCACCCGCTCCACCTCGGTCACCGCCCGACCGGCCAGATCGCGGCCCTTTTCGGTCAACCGCACCAGTTTCGCGCGCGTGTCGCCGGAGTCGACCGTCCTCGTCACCAGTCCGGCCGCCTCCAGCCGCGCGATCACCTGGGACGTCATCTTGATATCGGTGCCCGCCCGCGCGGCCAGTTCCTGCTGCCGCGGGGGCGCGCCGTGCGTTTCCATCCACCAGCAGCACGCGAGCAGCACGAACTGGACGTGCGTGAGACCCAAGGGGTCGAGCGTCTGCCGAATTCGCCGCTGCCACGCCAAAGTCACGTGCCACAGCAGGAAACCCGGACTGTCGCCCGGGCCCGCGAACCGCGTCATCGCGCCGACCGCTCCGCGCTGGCCAGCAAATCGCTCATGGCGACCGGGAAATCCTCGCTGATCTGCGGCCCCAGCTCCGGACCCGCCGCCCCCTCGATCTCCAAGCGGTGCGTGACGCGCGTGCCGCCGCCCGAGAGCGGGGCGAGCGTGTGCCGGAAGCGCAGCACCATCTCGCCGAATCGCGTTTCGTCCTCGTAAATCTCGTTCTCGGCCAATTCCGTGATGCGCGAACGGAAGGTGTCCTGTCCCTGCGGCGTGACCGACAGTTCGGTCCCCTTCTCGAACGGCCCGTGCAGTTCGAACCGGTCGCTGCGCTCGCTCAGCGGCGTGCCGCTGTGCAGGGCCCGCAACGCCGCCCACACCGCCTCCGGACTCGCCCCGGTCTCCGCGCTGTAGTCAGTGGTCCACATGAGTCTTCCTCCCAGTTAGTCTTCGCAGAGACTATCTTCGCGCAGACTAAATGGCAAGCCCTTCCCCGACAGCCGAACGCGGCGGTCAGGCGGAGTCCAGCCCCAGCACAGCCTCGTCATACTGCGCTCGGTCGAACCGGAACGGCCCGAACCCGCGATAGTCCCGCGCCCGCCGGTGCGGTTGCGCGAACGAATCCCAGACGACCTCGGCACCGGTCACCGTGATGCGCGCCAGCAGCGGCCAGCAGCCCCAGTCCCCGCACGCGCAGGCGAGCAACGGCGTTTTGCCTTCCTCGAAGTCGAGGCCGTGGAAATGCTCCGTCATCGTGCCGTCGTAATGGCCCAGGATCAGGCCGCCGTAAGCATCCCCGGCCGGGGACATGCCTTCGGCGAGTTCGAACCGGTCGACCAGGTCGGTGAGCGCGACGTCGTCGACGTAGGGCACCGCGACCGGGCCGCCCCGTTCACCGGGCGGACGGAACTCGAAGCGAAGCATGGCCACCACCCGAATTATCCCCGACGCTCACGCCGGGTCTCGTCCGGCTCCCGCCGCTCAGCCCAGTATGGCGATCGCACCGGACGGGGCCGCGCCAATGAACGCGATCTGCAGCAGCACGTACAGAATCCCGGTGAGCACGGCGTTGCGGTCCTTGTCGAGCCTCTCCAGCCAGGAGGCAGATAATTCGCGGCATAATGGACCACCGCGAGCACCTCGATCGCCGACGCCGCCCGAATGCGGGAACAACGAGCCCAATTCGGCGTAAGTCATCCCGATCAGCACGAACGTTGCGACACAACGGCATTCGCGAGCCATGCCCAATATCGCCGGGCTACCAAGTTGCGCGGAGAATCCCCGTGACGTCCGCCGCCGAGACCTCGCGCGGGGTGTTCGCCAGCACCCCGTCCGCCAGGGTGTCGGCCACCAGGTCCGGCAGGTCTCCTTCGCCGATGCCGAATTCGCGCAGCCGCCCGGACAGTCCGACCTCCGCGACCAGCCGTTCGATCGCGGCGATCGTCGCGTCCGCGTTGTGCGCGAACGATTTCCGCGCGTCGGCGACGCCCAGCGGCTCCGCCAATCGTGCCAACCGTTCCTCCCGCACCGCGCGGTTGAACCGCAGGCATTCGCCCAGCACCAGAGCCAAAGCCTGGCCGTGCGGCAGATCGAACCGGCCGCCCAGCGAGTGACCGACACCGTGCACCAGGCCGAGTCCGGTCGTCCGCATCGCCAGGCCCGCCGTGTGCGCGGCCAGCATCAGATTCGCCCGTGCCGCCAGATCTCCGCCGGAGGAAACCGCGCGCCGCAAGTTCTCCGCGACCAAGCGGACGGCTTGCAGGTCCAGACCATCCGCCCACGGATTCGGCCGGGCGGAAAGAAAGGACTCCACCGCATGGGTCAGGCAGTCGATTCCGGCGGCGGCGGTCGCGCGAGGCGGCAGGCTCAGCGTGAGCGCCGGGTCGAGAAGCGCATACCGGGCAAGGCAAGTCGGGCCGCCCAGATAGCACTTGCGCTGCCGCGAAAGGTCCGTGATGACGCCGAGGTCGTTGCACTCCGAGCCGGTGCCGGACGTGGTCGGGATCGCCACGATCGGCAACGCGGGCGCCAACTCCGTCGAATCCTCGGTGCTCCAGCTCAATTCGGCGGCCGGACGGTCGTTGACCGCAGCGAGCGCGATCGCCTTCGCAGCGTCCAAAGCGGACCCGCCGCCCAAAGAAATCACTGCCTGCGCACCGGATGCCCGCACGAAGGCACCGCCCGCGTCGACGTCGTCGGTGGTCGGATTCGGGTGCACCTCGGAGAAAACCTCGACCGCCAAACCGTCTCGCCGCACCAGCTCCGCCGTCTGCTCCGGCAGCGGCGTCGCGACCAGTCCGCGGTCGCTGACCAGCACGACTTTCCGCACTCCGATCGTCCGGACCAATCGCGGCAATTCCCCGACCGCGCCGGCGGCGAAGGTGGCGGCCGGATAAGGGCCGATTTCCACGGCCGGGATCTCTGTCATGACTTCCTCCCGAACCGTTCCTCGTCGACGTCGGCGCCCAGCCCCGGCTCGGAAGGCACGTGCAGCAGGCCGTCCGCGTCGATGTCCAGCGGCGCGGCGAGCAGGAAATCGCGCCGCCGCGGCGTCCACACCGGTGGGTCGTAAGGGAATTCGAGGTACGGTCCCCCGCCCACCCCCGCCGTCACGTGCAGGTTCGCGAGCAGGCCGAGGCCGTTCGACCAGGTGTGCGGCGTGAAGAGCCGGTTGCGCGCCAGCACCAGCTCGGCGAGAGTCCGGCCGCGCAGCATTCCGGCGGCGAGCGCGACGTCCGGCTGGTAGACGTCGAGGGCGTCGGATTCCACCAGGTCCAGCAGTTCGCTGAAGGTCCGGACCATTTCTCCCCCGGCGACGCGAATCCCGGTGTCCCGCACCGCGCGCAGGCCGGGCCGGTCGTCCAGCGGCAGCGGTTCTTCGAGCCAGAACACGTCCAGTTCGCGCAGCGCCTCCGCGAACCGCCGGACCGCCGCCGGGTCGAGCGAAGGCCGCACGTCGCCGGGCATCCGCCACGCCTGGTTCAGGTCGGCCATGAGCGTCATCTCCGGCCCGACCGCCTCCCGCGCCGCCCGCATAGTGGCGATTCCACCGGCGAAATCGTCCGCGGCCAGCCGGATCTTCGCCGCCCGGAACCCTTGGTCACGGATGCCGAGCAGCACCTCGGCCCGCTGCTTCGCGGGCAGGATCCGGCCGGTCGACGCGTACGCCGGAATCGCGTCCGCCGCGCCGCCGAACAGCGTCGCGACCGGGACGCCGAGCACCTTCCCGATGACATCCCACAGCGCGATCTCCAGCGGCCAGTAGCGCCCGGCGTGGAACGCGATGGTCTCCAGAGCCCGCACGTGCCTGCTGATCGCCATCGGATCCTGGCCGAGGAACAGCTCCGCGTACGGCTCGAAGCCGGCCATCGTGTCGCCGGAGCCGTAGCCGACCACGCCCTCGTCGGTCACGACCTTGACCACCGTCGCGTCGAACCGGGTGCGCGGAACCGGATCCCACGCCGCGTCGAACGGCGGATCGAGCGGCAGCGTCCCGGGCAGCAGCTGGATGTCGGCGATCTTCACACTCCGGACGGTAATCGCGGATTGACGCTCGCCCAATCGTTGTTGCACAGTCCTCAACATGGCGAACCAGCGCACCTACGGTTCGGGTCTGGTCCGCGACGTCGACCTGCTCGAAGTCCTCGCACTGCCGGAAGCGCGCGACGGGCTCGGCGTGTCCCGCGTCGCCGAACTGTCCGGCCGGGACAAGGCACAGGTCTCGCGGGCCCTCGCGACGCTCGCCGACGCCGGCCTGGTGTCGCGCGACGAACACACCCGCGCGTACCGGCCGGGATGGCGGCTGTTCGCGTTGGCCACGCACGCCACCGAAACGCACCTCGCGCACCTGGCCGCGCCCTTTCTGCGCACGATCGTGGCGCGGCTGAACGAAACAACGCATTTGTGCGTCCTGCGCGCCGGCCAGGTGTTCACCCTCCGAAGCGAACTCGCGTCCCACGCCTTTCGCGGACTCGGCTGGGAAGGCGTCGGCGTCGACCCGTTCACGACCTCACCCGGACGGGTGCTCTTGAGCGAATGGGACGAGGAAACCGTCGGGCAATGGTGGCGGACTTTCGCCGGTGCCGCCGCGCACCCGCTCCCCGACCTTCCCGGCGTCGCCGAGGAACCGCCGCCGCTCACCCTCGGCCAGTTGACGGCGAAGCTGGCGGGGATCCGGAAACGCGGCTACGAAACGGTGGACGAGGAGTTCGAGCCGGGCTTGGTCGGCGTGTCCGCGCCGGTGTACGGCTTCCGCGGCGACATTGTCGCGGCAGTCAACGTGTCCGCGCCGAAATCGCGCCTCGGCGGACGACTGCCCGCCGCGGGCCGGTTCGCCCGCACCGTCGCCGACCGGATCTCCGCCGCGCTCGGCGCCCCTCGCTGAACCGCGACCTGCAAGGCCCCGCACCGTTCATTTATGCTTCGCGAAATCGTCGTTTTCCCGGCAGGTGGTCGCCATGTACGAAATCCCGCCCACTGCGGCCATGCAACGCTGGTCGGTTTCGGTCGACGGGACCAGCGCGATCTTCGCCTGCGCGCCGTGGCTCGAGGACCACACCGCCGACCGGGTGCTGCCGCGCGTGTGGCCGGGCCGCGGACTGGGCGTCAGCGACACCGACGCCGCCGGTTTCGCCGCCGCGATCGCCGAGACGATGAAGGCCCCGAACTACTGGATCGCCAGCCACGCCGCGGCGCGCGCCTGGCAGGACCAGCCGTGGTCCCCCGCCCGCCGCGACCAGGACGACGGGTTCGTGTACTTCGCCGGGCCGTGCGGGGACGCCGGTGCCGCGGTGGGCTACCGCCCGGCTTATCACCTGCCGCTCGCTTTGCGCGACTTGCGAGGGCTGCGAATCCGGCTGGCGGCTTACCTGCGCGGGGCGCGGGTGCTGAGCTGAGCCGAGCCGAGCCGATCAGGCTGGGCTTTCGCCGGGCGGGGCAGCTGCCGTTCGTTTCGGGGGATCGCATGCGGCGTGGGTGCCTTGCGATCGCCGAAGCCGTCCGACCGCTGCTCGTGAACCGGCGGCCGGACCATGTCCTGCTGCGCGATCGACTCATGCATAAAGCGCCGCCCGGCTGCCACTCGCCCCAGCGGCTGCAGGTCCGTTCGGCGAGCGCCTCCACGGCGCACTTGCCCGGAGCCAGCCAGGGTTCCCTGCGAACGAAAGCACGCCGGGGCGCCGCCCGATCGGTTGCCGTGACCACAGCCCCGCCCCGGAAGGGGCGACTCGATCTCCTGGCAGCAGCCGGCCGCCACCCCCGCCCGGCCCGGATTCCGCCCTCAAAAAGATCAACTCGGCCTCCCGGCGGCAGCCGCCCCCACGCACAATCCCCGCCGACCGGCTGCCACCAGCCCACCCGGATTCCGCCCTCACACGGTCAGCTCGAACTCCCGGCGGCAGCCGCTCCCACGCATAATCCCCGCCGACCGGCTGCCACCAGCCCGCCCGGATTCCGCCCTCAAACGGTCAGCTCGAACTTCCGGCGGCAGCCGCACCATGCATAATCCCCGGCCCCGCCCGCCGAGATCGGCAGCCGCCCCAACCTCACGTCCGCACGGACCAACCCGGCCCCCGCCCAGCAGCCAACCCAGCCAAACCCGGCCACCCCGCAGCCGACCCAGCCAAACCCGGCCACCTCGCAGCCAACTGCCCTCGACTCCCCACCAGCCACCGACCCCGCCTCAAGCAGGCAACCCGAACTCCTGCCGCCCGATCAACCCCCGCATCACCTCCGTAGTCCCGCCCCCGATCGTCTCCAGGATCGACTGCCGCCACAAAAACTCCGTATCCGTCCCCGCCACCAGCGCATCCGCCCCGCCGAACTCCACCCCCGCCCGGGCGATGTCCTGGGCCAGCACGGTGCCCGCCAGCTTGTGATACGCCGCCGGAACAGCCGCCGGTTCTCCCCGGATCACCTCGCCCAGCAGGGCCAGCGCCAGCGCGTCGACCTCCGCGAGCCGCACCGCCAGCTCCCCGACCCGCCGTCGCACCACCGGGTCCTCGGCGACCCCGGCCTGGTCCAGCGCGGCCGTCAAGTCGTGCAGGTCCCGGCGCAACCGCTTCGGCGGGAATTGCACATGCCGCTCCACCGCGAGCGCCGACGCGACCACCTGCCACGCCTCGTTCTCCGCGCCGACCCGATCGGCGACCGGGACCCGCACGCGATCGAACCGGACCTCGTTCAGCCGTCCGCCGTCGAGGGTCGGGATGGGCGACACGGTGATCCCGGGGCTGTCCAGCGGGACGATCAGCACGCTCAGCCCCCGCGAACGGCTGTCCGGAGCCCCGGTCCGGCACAGCAGCCAGACGCAGTCCGACCAGTGCGCATTGGACGTCCAGCACTTGGCCCCGTCGACCACGTAATGGTCGCCCTCGCGACGGGCCTTCGTGCGCACGGCGGCAAGGTCCGAGCCCGCGTCGGGTTCGGAGTAGCCGAGGCAGAAGTTGAGCCGGCCGCGGCGCAGGTCGGCGAGGTATCGCTCGCGCTGCTCGTCGGTGCCGTGCGTCATCAGGGCTTTGGCCACCAGGCCCGGGCCCATCGGCGGGCGCGCCACCCGCGCGTAGGCCATCTCGTCCCAGAGGATGAACTCATAAGCGGGCGACCGTCCGCCGCCGCCGAACTCGACCGGCCAGGACAGCGACAGCCAGCCCCGGTCGCCCAGTGCGCGGTAGACCCGGCGGACGCCTTCCGCGGTGTCCTTGCCGCGATGGAAGTACCCGTCGGTGTCCCGGTACTCCCACAGGAACTCGAGGACCTCCGCCCGGAACGCCTCTTCCTCAGCGGTGAAGCCGAAATCCATCTCACTGCTCCCCGGTCGTCCATTTGGGCTCGCGGCCTTCGGCGAACGCGCGCGGGCCTTCTTTCGCGTCCGGATGCGCCCAGTGCATGCGCAGCAGCGACCAGCCGTATTCGCACGCCTGCCCGTACCCCATTTCCAGCGAATTCCAGACCGCCTGCTTCGACAGCGACACCGCCTCCGGCGAGTTCCGCGCGATCGCCTGCGCCATCTCCTCGGCGTCGGCCATCAGATCGTCCGAAGTGGACAGTTCGTCGACAAGCCCGAGCTGGTACGCGCGCTGGGCGGGCATCTGGTAGCTCTTGCCCATCAGCGTCATCCGCAGCGCCGACCCGAGCGGAAGCCGTTTGGCCAGCCCGATGTTCTCCATCGCGCCCACGAGACCGACGTTCACGTGCGTGTCCATGAAAGCCGCGTGATCGGCCGCGAGCACGATGTCCGCGTCGACCACGAAGTGCAGCCCGGCCCCGGCGACCAGCCCGTTGACCGCGCTGATCACCGGCTTCCACACCCGGTTCTGCCGCGGCGACCAGAACACCTCGTCGCTCAGCGGCCCGTTCCCGGTGCTCATCCCGCCGCGCCCGGCGACCGCGTGCACGTCGGCCCCGGTGCAGAAATGCCGCTCCCCTGCCCCGATCACGATCGCCGCGCGGATCCACGGGTCGTCGCGGACCTCGGCCCACATCTCGCGGATCACCGGCATCATCGACCCGGTCAGCGAGTTGCCCCGGTGCGGGCGGTTGAGCGTGAGGCAGGCGACGTGGTCGCGCTTTTCGAACAGCACCTCGGGCGCGTCGCTCATCGTTCCTGGCCTTTCCGGCGGTATTTCGCCGCTACCTTGTCCGCGCACCCCGGCCGCAGTGCCTGGTGCCTGATCCGCTGCGAAAGCGGCCCGATCGGTCCCTCCGCGGAGTACCCGATCGCGCCGAACGTCTGATGCGCGACTTCCGCCGCCTCGACCGCCGCCCGTCCGCCCGAACACCGCGCCGCGGCCGCCAGCGCGGTCCCGTCGGGATGCTCGTCGTCGAGTGCGAGCGCCGCCATCGTGGTGAGCTTTTCCGCCGCAGTGAGGGAAAGCCCGGCGTTCACGAGAGGATGCGCCACGGCCTGGAATGTCCCGATCGGACGTCCGAATTGGACTCGCGTGCGCGCGTGTTCGACGGCGAGGTCGAGCAACCGCCGTCCCGCACCGCTCAAGTACGCAGCCGCCGCGATGTCCGACAGCGCCGTCGCCGCCTCGACGCGTTCCAGCGGGTGAACCCGGGTCAGCGCAACACGACCCCATTGTTCGCCGCCCAGCACCTCGACCGGTTCGACCGAACCAGCCTCGGCAAGCCAGGCGCCAGCACCGTCCGTTTCAACGAAAACGCCCGCCACCGGAGCCCACGGCATCAAGGGCGGCGCACCGACCGAGGCCACGCAACTCCCGTCCGCGACCTGGACCGACAGCTCCGGCGGCAGCACCTGGGCCGCGAACACCGTCTCCGCCAACGGCCCAGGCGCGGCGGCCCGGCCGAGTTCCGTACAAGCAAAAGCTATGTCGCCCGCTCCACCGCCCTCGCCCGGCACAGCCAGCGAGAGCACTCCGAGCGAAGCCAACCCGCGCCAGAACTCCGCCGGGAACGCGCCGGAGCGCCAAACCTCGTCCGTACAGTGCGTCCGGCAGAAACTCCGGACCACCTCGGCCAGCGCCCGCTGTTCCTCGGTGGGCGTCAACGCGACACTCATGCCGTCGCCCACCGTGCTTCGGCGGCGGCCCGGCTCGGCGTCCGCCAACTGCCCAGTTCCGCGCGCAACGCCTGCAGCCTGAGCGTCCACAAGTGCAGGTCGTGTTCCGCGGTCAACCCGATCGCGCCCATGATCTGGTGGGTTTCCCTGGTCACTCGGCCGAGCGCGGACATCGTGTGCGTCGCGGCGACCGCGGCGGCTTCAGCCGGAGCCCCGGCGAACGCGGCCTCGTACACCAGCCAGCGCGCGCCTTCCACCAGCACGTTCACCTCGGCCAGCCGGTGCTGCAGCGCCTGGAACGAACCGAGCGAACGGCGGAACACCTTGCGGTCCTTGGCATAGGCGACCGCGATGTCGGAGGCTCGGCGCATCATGCCGACCGCCTCCGCGGACACGCCGACCCGCCACCAGTTCGCCATCGTCGCGGCGCTCCCGGGAGCCAGTTCCTCCCGGACCCCGGCGACCACCCGGGCGAGCGGGTAGCCGCAGGCCGACGGAACCCGTTCAGCCGCGCCAGAATCGAGGTCGGCGGCGAAACACCGGTCACCGTCCGCGAGCAGCATCCGCGTCGCCTCGCCGCCGTAGCGCACCGGACCCGGATCACCCGCCGCGAGCACCACCGGCCCGGCCGGGCGGTCGAGGCCGAGGGCGGGCAGCACCAGCAGGTGCGGCACCGCGCTGACCGCTCCGAGTTCGGCGGCGATCGTCTCCGCCGCCAGGGTCGCGTCGAGCGGACCGGCGTCCTCCGCGGCGAACAGGTCGAGAAAACCGTCGCGCCGCAACGCTTCTTCGAGGTTCCAGTCGTATTCGCCGCCAGCCGCCAGCTCACGGCTGCGTTCCGGTCCGGCGTGCCGGGCCAGCAGAGTGCCGAGCGCGTCGAGCACCGCGCGCTGGGTCGAGGTCGGTTCGAAATCCACGGCTAGTCCTTCGGCAGTTCGAGGATGAGACGGCTGATCAGATTGAGCTGCACCTCGTAGCTGCCCGCGGCGATGCCCGCGCCGAGAGAGTTGCGGAACTGGGCGTCGCCCAGCGCTCCTTCGACGAGCGCTTCGCTGCCCAGCACGTCCAGCGCGAGGTCTCCCACCGCGCGTTCGGCCTGCACCATCGCGGCGCGCGCCTGATACGCCATCGGCGACGGTTCCTTGGCTTTCGCCCGCTCGTCGATCACCCGGTACACCAGGACGCGCGCCGCCTCGCATGCTGCCCGCGCGCGGCCGAACTGCTCCTGGATCCCCGGGTCGGCGAGTTTCCCCGACGCGCGGACCTCGGCGGCCAGCCGGTCCAGCACCAGCGCCGCCCGCGCGTACCGGGGCGCGCCGACGCGTTCGTAGGCGAGCGTGCGCCGGACGATTTCCCATCCCTTGTTCTCCTCCCCGAGCAGGCAGTCCGCCGGAATCCGGGCGTCGGTCAGGAAGAGCTCGTTGAAGGAATGATCGCCCACGAACCCCGGGATGCGCCGGACCTGCGTGCCCGAGGTGTTCAGCGGGAGCAGGAAGACCGAGATGCCGTCGCGGCCGTCGGCGGCCGATCCGGTGCGCGCGAGCAGGAAGCAGTAGTCGGCGACGTTGGCGTAGGACGTCCAGATCTTCTGTCCGTTGAGGACATAGCTGTCGCCGTCGCGCACCGCCTTCGTCCGCAGGGCGGCCAGGTCGGTGCCCGCCTCGGGTTCGGAGAAGCCCTGGCACCAGTAGACCTCGCCGCGCGCGATCGGCGGCAGCAGCTTCCGCCGCTGGTCCTCGGTGCCGTACTTGATGATCGCCGGCCCGACCCAGTTGACGTTCATGTACTGCGGCCCGCGCGGCTCCCCGCGCCGCCACATCTCCTCGCCGAGCACGAAATGCTGCCACGCGCCCTGCCCGCCGCCTCCGTACTCGTGCGGCCAGTGCGGCGTGAGCCAGCCCTTTTCGGCCAGCCTGCCGACGAACCCGCGCGAAAAATCGCTGTAGACGGCGCTGCCGAGGCCGGTCTCGGACCGGTCCCATCCCGCCAGCTCGCGGTCGAGGAAGTCCCCGAGTTCGCGCCGGAACGCGACGTCGGCCTGATCCCACGCGAACTCCATCAGCGTCCCTCCGGCCCGCGGCGCCGTCGCTCGTCCAGTCGGTGCACGTCGCCGACTCCTTCCACCTCGTTCGATAAATAAAGGATACTCAATTAGCTCCACTACGCAACCATGCGCGGGACACGAAGCTCTCTCACTGCACCAAAGTCGCCGGTCATGGCCGTGGTAACGGAATCGCATCCGGAGGGCGCGCCTCTTGCACTCCGGCCACCTATCAGTATCCTCAACTCGGTCGCCCACCGCCCCTTCTCCGGAGGTCCCGATGGTCTCGCCAGAACCCCAGCCGCCCGCCCCCGGCGGCGCCGCGTCCCCCGAACTGCGCAAGGTGACGATGTCCAGCCTGCTGGGCACCGTGATCGAGTACTACGACTTCCTGATCTACAGTTCGATCGCCGCGCTCGTGTTCGGGCCGCTGTTCTTCCCGTCGCTGAACTCCTCGACCTCCACCATCGCCGCGTTCGGCACCCTCGCCGCCGGGTATGTCGCGCGGCCGCTCGGCGGGCTCGTCTTCGGCCACTTCGGCGACCGGCTCGGCCGGAAGTCGATGCTGATGGTGACCATGACGCTGATGGGCGCGGCCAGCTTCCTCATCGGCGTGCTGCCGACCTACAGCTCGATCGGCATCGCCGCGCCGCTGCTGCTCGTCTTCCTCCGCGTGGTGCAAGGGATCGCGGTCGGCGGCGAATGGGGCGGCGCGGCGCTGATGGTCGTCGAGCACGCGAGCGCGCGCCGGCGCGGACTGTGGGCGGGCATCATGCAACTCGGGTCGCCGCTCGGGTCGTTCCTGGCGACGCTCGTGTTCGCGCTGGTGAGCCTGCTGCCGAAACCCGCGCTGTTCTCGTGGGGCTGGCGGCTGCCGTTCCTGCTCAGCGCGCTGCTGCTGATGATCGGCCTGTACGTGCGGCTGCGGGTGTCGGAGAGCCCGGTCTTCCGCGAGCAGGCGGCGAAGTCGGGCGACAAGAAGCCGGCCGTCCCGGTGCTGCAGGTGCTGCGCCGCCCGCGCGCGCTCATCCTCGCCTGCGCGGCCGGGATCGGGCCGTTCGCCCTGACCGCGCTGGTCAGCTCGCACAGCATCGCCTACGCCAAAACCCTCGGCTACGACGTGTCCGACGTCGCCCGCGCGCTCCTGTTCGTCGCGGGCGTCGGGATCATCTGCATCCCGACCTTCTCCGCGTGGTCGGACCGGGTCGGGCGGCGGACGGTGAGCCTGATCGGCGCCGTCGGCACGATCCTCTACGCGATTCCGTTGTACGCCATGGTCACCAGCGGCTCAGTGCTGTGGCTGACGGTCGGCCTCATGGGCGCGCAGGTGCTGCAGAACCTGATGTACGCGCCGCTCGCGCCGATGCTGTCGGAAATGTTCGGCACCGAGGTGCGCTACACCGGGGTTTCGCTGGGATATCAGCTGGCCAGCCTGATCGGAGCCGGGTTCACGCCGCTGATCGCGAGCAGCCTGGTCGCCGGGTTCGGCGGGTCGAGCCTGCCGCTGAGCGCCATCGCGGGCATCGGGGCGGTGATCACCATCGTGGCGATCTGGCGGATCTCGGAAACCCGCGGCAGCGACCTCACCGCAGCGTCCGAATCGGACTCCCCTTCCGCCGAACCGGCCGCGCGATGGTCCTGAGCATCGCCGAAGCCGCGGTGGCCCTCCGGACCGGGAGGACCACCGCGGCGGCGTTGGCCGAATCCGCGTTCGCCGCCGCCGACAAGCACGACGCCGCACTGGGCATCTACCTCTCGCGGTTCGACGGACCGGCACGGGCGGCCGCGGAACGCGCCGACGCTGAGCTGGCGGCTGGTCTCGACCGCGGGCCGCTGCACGGAATCCCGGTGGCGGTAAAGGATCTTCTCGCCACTGACGAGGGTGAGACGACCGCGCAAAGCCAGGTGCTCGACCGCGCGTGGGGCAAGCGCGGCGACGGACCGGCGGTCGCCCGCTTGCGTGCCGCGGGCGCGGTGCTCACCGGGAAGACGACCACAATGGAGTTCGGGATCGGGGCGCCGGACCGGACGAAGCCGTTCCCGCTCCCGCGCAACCCCTGGCGTCCCACGCACTACACCGGCGGATCCAGCTCCGGCAGCGCGAGCGCGGTCGCCGCGGGCCTGGTGTTCGGCAGCCTCGGCACCGACACCGCGGGCAGCATCCGCTACCCCGCCGCGCTGTGCGGAGTCACCGGGCTCAAACCGACCTACGGCCGGGTGCCGAAGAACGGCTGCGTCCCGCTCGCGCCCGGCTTCGACCACGTCGGCCCGCTCGCCCGCAGCGCGGAGGACTGCGCGATCCTTCTGACCGTGCTCGCCGGGTCCGATCCCGGAGATCCGTCCTCGGCCGACCGGCCTTTCGAGGACTGCCGCAGCGGGCTGACCGGTTCGCTGTCCGGGCTGCGGATCGGGGTGGTGCCGCACGCCGAGGCCGGTGTTTTCGAGCAGGCAGTGGCTGTCCTGCGCGACGCGGGCGCGCACACGAGGCCAGTCGAACTGCCGTACTACACGGAACTGAAGACAGTGACCAAATTCGGTCTCGCCGCGGAGGCTTTCGCTTGGCACCGAACGAATCTCCAGCACCGGTGGTCCGATTACGGTGCTTCCACGCGGATGGCGATCGCGAAAGGCGCGCTGGTCTCCGCCGCTGATTACGTGCAGCTGCAACGGGTTCGACGAGCCGGACAGGTGAAGCTCGCACAGCTGTTCACCGAAGTCGATCTGGTAGTGACGCCGACCGCCACCCGCGGCGCGCCCGAGATCGCTGAGCTGAGCACGTCCGGGATGGCCGAAACCGCGCTCACCTCCTACTGGAACGCGGCAGGCAATCCAGCTTTGTCGGTCCCGATGGGCTTCACCGGCGACGGGCTGCCGCTCGGCCTGCAGATAGCCGGACGGCCGTTCGACGAAGCCACCGTGCTCGCCGCCGGATACGCCTACCAGCAACGGACCAGCTGGCACCGCCAGACGCCGCGGGAGCGCGTCCGATGACGGTCGCGGCTCTGCTCGCCGCGGCCGGGCTGTCCCCGGCTCCAGCCGAGATCGCCCGGCTGGAGGCCGACTATCCCGCCTGGGCAGCCGAACTCTCCGCACTGGACGAGGCACTATACGAGGAGCCCGCCCCGATCTTCCGGGCGGAGCTGTGAAGGAGGAACGACCGTGGGCAACGACCTGACGCTGCCGAGCTGGCTGCGGACGATCGGCGGGCAACCGCACGGCGCGCACCGGCGAGCCCTGGCCGACGAGCACGGCGAACTCACCTTCGCCGAACTGGTCGCCGCCATGGACGCTACCGCCGCCGCGCTGCGCGAGTCCGGGGCCAAGCCGGGCGACCGGATCGTCACCGCGATGGAGCCGTCGGTCCCGCACACGGTCGCGATCCTCGGCGCGCTGGCCGCCGGAATGGTGGCCGCGCCGTTGAACATCCGGCTGACCGCGCCGGAAGCTCGCGCCTACCTCAGCGCCCTCGAACCCACCGCGCTGGTCGCCGACCCCACGTACGCTCCGCTCGCCCGGGAAACCGGGTACCGCGTCATCGAACTGCCCTCGGCGAACCAGCCCGCGCCGATCGCGCGACGCCTGGCACCGCTGCACAATCCCGGCGGCGAACCGACCGCCCCGGACGAGGACGACTACGCGATCATCTTCGGCACCGGCGGCACCACCGGCAGTCCGAAGGGTGCCGTGCACACCCACCGCAGCCTGTGGTTGTGGCTGAACACCTGCGCACACGGCAATCCGCGCGTCCCCTCCGACGTCGAGCTGCTCTTCTCGCCGTTTTTCCACATCACGCTCGGCACGAACCTGCTGACGCCGTTGTTCGCCGGCGGCGAGGTCTGGATCCACCGGCGCTTCGATCCCGCCGCCGCGCTCGCCGCGATCGACCAGGGGGCCAGCAGGCTCATGGGCGCGCCGACGATGTTCGCCGCGCTGCGCGCCCGGCCCGAGTACGCGTCGGCACGCCGGGAGAACGTCACCGCGATCCGCTTCGGCTCCGCCCCGTCCACCGGCGATTTCGTGCGGGATCTGCTGCGCGACTTCCCGAACGCCCGCATCCGGGCCGGTTTCGGCGCGACCGAATTCGGCTCGGTGATGGGATTCGACCACGACGACCTGCTGGCCGGACGCTTCGCCGGGGTCGGAAGGCCGCTGCCGGGCGCGACCGTGCGGATCCTCGACGCCGACGGCCGCGAAGCCGCGCCCGGTGTCGTCGGCGACCTGGTTGTGTCGTGCCCGTGGCAGACGCATGGCTACTACGGCCTCGCTTCCGAAACGGCCTCGACTTTCCAGGCTGACGGTGTCCACATTGGAGACCTCGCGTCGCGAAGCGAGGACGGCTGGGTGACCATCGCGGGCCGCCGCAAGGAAATGATCATCAGCGGTGGGGAGAATGTCTATCCGCGCGAGGTGGAGGAGGTCGTGCTCCGGCACCCGGATGTCGCCGACGCGATCGTGTACGGGATGCCGGACGAGCACTGGGGAGAACGGGTCGAGGCGAGCGTCGTCGCGGTGGCGGGCCGGACTGTCGAGCCGGCCGCGCTGCGGGAGTACTGCCGCGCGGAACTGGCGGGGTACAAGATCCCGAAGACGGTCCGGCTGATCGCCGCGGTGCCGCTCACCGCGAACAACAAACCGGACCGCCGCCAAGCCCGCGCCGACGCTCTCGACCAGGGCTGAGTCACTCCGCCAGTTTGCGCAGCTCCGCCTTGCGGATCTTCCCCGTCGACGTCTTCGGCAACTCCGCGAACCGGATGTCCCTTGGCACCTTGAAATGCGCCAGCCGCTCCCGCAACCACCCGATCAAGTCCACATCGGACACCTCGGCTCCGTCGCGGAGGCGGACGAACGCGACCGGCACCTCGCCCCACTTCGGATCCGCCTTCGCGACCACCGCCGCCTCCGCGACCGCCTCATGGTCCAGCAGCGCGTTCTCGACCTCAATCGACGCGATGTTCTCCCCGCCGCTGATAATCACGTCCTTGAGCCGGTCGCGAACCTCCACATACCCGTCCGGATGCCGCACCGCCACATCCCCCGTATGCAACCAGCCGCCGGCGAACGCCGCCTCAGTCGCTTGTGGATTGTCGAGATACCCTGCCATCACCGTATTCGAGCGGATCACCAGCTCGCCCAGGGTCTCCCCGTCCGCGGGAACGTCCTCGAACTCCGGAGTCACCACCCGCGCCGATTCGACGTTCACCGTCCGAACCCCTTGCCTGGCCATCATTTTCGCCCGCTTCTCCGGTCCGAGCTCCTGCCACTCCGGCCGGGGAACGCACATCAGCGAAGGCCCGTACGTCTCCGTCATCCCGTACAGGTGAGTCACCTCGATCCCGATCCCGGCCATCGCCGCGATCGCAGCCGGCGACGGCGGCGCTCCCCCGACCGCGAACTGCACCCGCTGCGCGAACCGCGCCCCGACGCTCGCCTGCACCAGCGTGTCGAGCACCACCGGCGCACCGCTGAGATGCGTCACCGCTTCCTGCTCGATGAGTTCGAACGCCCGCGCCGCGTCCACTTTCCGGAGCGTGACGTGCCGTGCTCCCGCCGCGGTGACTGCCCAGGTGTAGCACCAGCCGTTGCAGTGGAACATCGGAAGCGTCCACAGATAGCGCGAACTTGCTTGCAGGCCAGTGGAAACGACCTGGCCGAGCGCGTTGAGGTACGCGCCGCGATGCGTGTAGACCACGCCTTTCGGACCGGCCGTGGTGCCCGAGGTGAAGTTGACCGCCAGCGGCTGACGTTCGTCGCTCGGCAGCCGCAACGGCACCGGATCCGCCGTGCGCAGCCAATCCTCGTAATCCTCGCCGATCACCACTACTGCCCGCAATTCAGGCGTTCGCTCGAGAACCCGCGCGGCCAGCGACTGGTCGACGATGAGCACCTTCGCGCCGGAAAGCCGCAGCAGCTGCGCGTATTCGTCCGGCGAGAGACGCGTATTGAGCGCCACCAAAGCACATCCGGCCCCAGGCACGCCGTAATGCGCTTCCAGCAACGGAACATCGTTGGGGGCCAGCACCGCGACCCGGTCGCCCTCGTCGAGTCCTAGCTCCCGCAAGCGTCCGGCCAGCCGCTCCGCGCGGTCCGCGAGCCGCGCCCACGTCATGCGTTCCCCGGCGTCGGTGACCACGCCGATCCCGTCGCCGTCGAGGTCGACCGTGCGCCGCAGGAAACTCAGGGGGCTGAGCGGCACGTCGTTGGCGAATTCCATCTCGGTTCCCTTCACACGACAGCGATCGGGCGCAGCGGCGAACCGGTCCCGCCCCGCAGCGTCAGCGGCAGCGCGACGAAGAGGAACGTGACGACGCCGTCCGCCGCCAGGTCCTCGCAGTTCACCCATTCCATGATGTGCACCCCGTGCCGCTGCAGCAAAAGCACGTGCACCGGCAGCGGATTGCCCGGCACCGGCGACGGCCGGACCTCGAACGACATCGTGTCCGCGCCGACGTACCGCACGCCCTTCGACACCAGCCACTGCGCCCCGTCCACGCCGACGCCGCTGCCGCCGCTGCGCTCGGCGATCCGCGCGGTGTCCGGCCAGAACTTCATCTGCCCGGTCCGCACGAGCACGATGTCCGACCCGGCGATCGTGACGCCGCCCGCCTCCGCCGCCTGCCGGAGATGGTCTTCCCCGACGGCGAAATGCGGTGGCAGGACGTCAAGACCGAGCACCTTCGGGATGTCCAGCAGAACGCCGCGGCCGATGATCGGCCCGAGCTCGGACGCGTCGCCGCGCAGCGCGCCGTAGTCGCCGAGCCCGTTGTTCGCCGAGGTTCCACCGTGCCACTCGTCCTCGCTGCCGCACGTGACGTGACAAAGCGCGTCGATGTGCGTTCCGGTGTGCAGGCTGCCGGAGACGAGTTCGGACACGTAGCCGAACTCGACGTCGTTCGTGCCGGGCGAGTCGAACGGGAACCGGCCTTCGGCGCGCTGGCCCTGCGGGGAGTTGTAGGTGACGACTTCCAGCTGCGGGTTGCCCGCGAACGTCGGCATGTGCCGCCACCAGCCGGTCGACAGGTCGTACACCGAGCCGGTCGCGGGCAGGCCGAGGCTGCGCACGAGGCCGGCGTCGGGCGGGGTGCTTCGGGAACTCATGAACACTTCCTTGTGCCAGAGGGGAAAGATCAGACGGTGACGGACAGCCCGGCGTCCACCGGGACGACCGCGCCGGTAATCCCCGCGGCCGACGGGGAAGCCAGGAACAACACGGCGGCGGCCACCTCGGCGGGCTGCACGGCTCGCCCGCGCGGCGTGCGGCCCACCATGCGCCTGCCCGTCTCCGAGGGCAAGAACTCCTTCATCCGCGGCGTTTCCACCAGGCCGGGCGCGATCGCGTTCACCCGCACCCCGAACGGCGCCTCCGCGGCGAGATACCTGGTGTAGCCGAGCACGCCCGCCTTCGCCGCGGAGTACCAGCTCACGCCGCCGCCGATCACCGTGCCCGCGATCGACGCGACGTTCACGACCGCGTCCGCCCGCTCCCGCACCCGGTCGAGCCAGGACGTCGTGACCAGTTCGACGAGCCCGAGCACGCCGACCACACCGTCCGCGAACGGCCGCGGCCGCTGGCTCGACGGACCGGCGTTGTTGACCAGCATTCCCGGCGTGCGCCACGCCAGCGTGCGGTCGAGTGCCGCGGCGACCGACGCTGGGTCTCCGGCGTCTGCCCCGACGGGCAGCACCTCGCCGCCCGACTCCTGGGCGAGGCTGGTCACCGCCGCGAGGTCGAGGTCCCACGCGGCCACCGCGACTCCCAGTTCGGCCGCGCCGAGCGCGATCGCGCGACCGATCCCGCTGCCCGCGCCGGTGACCAGGACACAGCTTCCGGTTTCAAAACCCATGGTGGTCAGCATCAATACAGTATACTCTTTTGCCGAACCTGAAGCCAGAATTCTGCAGCGCTGCCGATAAGGGATGAAAGAGTGTACTCTGCGAGACGGGTCAGGCTTCCGGCCGCAGCAGCGCGGCGATGGCCTGCAGGTGCCTGCGCATCCGGTGCTGACCCAGCGGAGCGTCCCCGGCGACGAGGGCCGCCACGATCGCTTCGTGCGCCTCGTGCGATTCGCGGGCCGCGTCGCGGTGTTCGCCGCCGGACGATTCGGCGTCCCATTCCCGCTGCACGATGTCCTGATCGAGTTGCGCGAGGACTTCCACGAACAATGTGATCGCCGGGTTTCCGGCGAGTTCGGCGATAACGCGGTGCAGATTGCGCGCGTGCCCCCGGGTGAATCCCTGCTCGATGAGTTCGCGTTCGGATTCGAGCGCTTCTTTCAGCCGGACGATTCCCGATTCCGTGAGATTCTCCGCGGCCAGCGCGATGCCCGCTACCTCGAGCGCGGTCCGCGCCTCCATCAGCTGACGGCGGCTCACCTCAGCGTGGCGCAGGTACACCCGCGCCGCGTTGCGCACGACGCCCGGATCCGGTTCTGTCACCACGAGTCCGCCGCCGGGACCGCGGCGCATCGACGCCATCTGCTGGTGCTCGACCAGCCGCACCGCCTCGCGGAACACCGCCCGGCTGACGCCGTACCGCTCGATCAGCTCCGTTTCCGAGCCGAGCACCGATCCGACGCGCCACCCGTCGTCGATGATGTCTTTTTCGATCTGCTCCGACACCTTTTCCGCCAGCCGCCGATTGCCGCCTTTTTCCCCGGCCGGCGTGGCGTTCTTCTTGCTGGTCATCGGTCGACCCCTGTCGGTGCGCGTGCGGCGAATCGGTAATCACGTGGGCCGCGCCAGTCTATACCACGGCGGATTTCCGGCGGGGACGCGGCAAACCACATTTCCCGCGTCCGACGCCTCCGGTATCCCTCAGCCGAGATACGGCGCCAGCATCGCTCGGGCCAGCCGGCGCGCGGTCGCCGCCGCGTGCGCGGCATCGCCCTCGACCAGGCCGAGCAGCGGGTCCAGCCCCTCGACGTGCGGGGCCAGCGCCAGATGCGGCAAAACCAGCAGCATCAACGACAGCACGATCTCGACGTCGGTGTCCGCGCGCAGCTGCCCCGCCGCCACCGCGCGTTCGACCAGCGGCCGCAGCACCGCCAGGTAGTGGCTGTTGACCGCCTCGCGCACCGGCGTGCGGGCGACCGGATCGGGTTCGAGGTTGGCCGCCGCGGTCATCGCGCGCTCGAGCGGATGATCGTAGAAATACCGCACCCACGCGTCGAGCAGCAGGTCGAGCGAACCGGCGAAATCCTTGTCCCACGGGAGCTTCGCGATCTCGGCCTCCATGGCCGCGCGGATCCGCACGCTCGCCAGCTCGGCGAGGTGGACGTACATGTCGGCCTTGTCGGCGAAGTACTGGAAAAGGCTGCCCTTCGACACGCCGGCCTCGCGGCAGATCGTGTTGAGGCTGCCGCCGCTGAAACCGCGCGCCGCGAACTCCGCCTCCGCCGCCGCCAGCACGGCCGCCCGCCGTTTCTCCGGCAGCCGCTCCCACGTTCCCGTCGGCACCGCCGACCTCCTCTTCTTGACTCTCCCCGCCCTCCGATCGTACTCTATGACCAGTGGTCATGTGACCAGTGGTCATAAGGAGGAGAGCGCATGCCCGCGAACAGCTTCCGGGTCTGCGTCGTCGGTACGGGCTCATCCGGGATCGCAGGGAAAGAATGGCTCCCCTCGGCACTGCGCTGGCCGATCGCCCGCCGGTTGACGGCCGCCGGGTCGCTGCTGACAGCTGCTCGGCGCGATCATGCCGATCACGGAACGGCAAGCCCTCTTGATCGCCGACCATCCGCAAGACCGCTACCGCCTGCCCGGCGCAACCGAGACGGAGCGCGAAATCGACACCCACCGACGCCGGATTTCGCGGCGTTACCTCGCGTCCAAACGGCACACCATCCAGGTTGACTACGACGACTACATGCGCGACCTTCGGCTCGAACGGCGTCACACCCCCGCCGACCGCCTGATGGCCAGCGCCGAAGCCCGAAAGGAGATCCCGGCATGAACGTGTCCTTCCCGGTCGACGGCGACCAGTGCGCGGCCACGCTTTATCTTCCAGCCAACGAAAACCCTCCGGTGACAGTGATGGCGCACGGGCTCGGAGCGGTCCGCGAAATGGGGCTGGCCGCCTACGCCGAACGCTTCACCGCTGCTGGATATGCGTGTCTCGTGTTCGATCACCGGCATTTCGGCGACAGCGAGGGCACTCCGCGCCACCTGCTGTCCCCACGGAAACAACTCGCCGATTGGTCCGCCGCAATCGCCTACGCCAGAACGCTCCCCCAGGTCGACGGCGACCGCGTTATCGCCTGGGGCACGTCCTTCGGCGGCGGGCACGTGCTCGCCACCGCCGCGAGCCGCCCGGCCGGGCTCGTCGCCGCGATCGCGCAATGCCCGTTCACCGACGGCATCTCTTCCGCGCTGGCCATGCATCCGGCCAGCGCGGCGAAGGCCACGGTCGCCGCCGCGCGGGATGTCGTCGGGCACTGGCTCGGGCGGCCGCCGCATCTGATCGCCACCGCCGGACCTCAGCGGGGCACCGCGCTGATGACTGCGCCGGACGCCGAGCCGGGGTATCTTGCGCTAGTGCCGCCGGGCAGCGATTTCCGCAACGAGGTCGCGGCCCGGGCGGTGTTCGACATTCTGCGGTATCGGCCGGGTCGAGGTGCCGGGAGGATCGAGGTGCCGACGTTGTTCGCGGTGTGCGAGAAGGATTCCGTCGCTCCTGCCGGACCCACGCTGCGGTACGCCGCCCGTGCGCCGCGCGGCGAGGTCCGGACTTATCCGGACGGGCATTTCGCCGTCTACCAAGGCGATCCGTTCGAGCGGGTGGTCGCGGATCAGCTCGACTTCCTTCGCCGGCACGTCCCGGTGACGGCATGACCGGGCGGATCGTGGTCTTCGGCGCGACCGGCTACACCGGCGGCCTGGTCCTGGAATCGCTGGTGCGGCGCGGGGTGCGGCCAGTTCTCGCCGGACGCAATCGGGCCGCGCTGGAGGCTCTTGCGTCAGGCCGCGGCGACCTGGAGATCGCAGTCGCGGACGTCGACGACCCCGCGAGCCTTCGCTCGCTGGCCGGGCCCGGCGACGTTCTGATCGCCACCGTCGGCCCGTTCGACCGGATCGGCCACGCGGCCGCGCAGGCCGCCGCCGACTCCGGAGCGCACTATCTCGACTCCACCGGCGAGGTCGGTTTCGTTCGCGCTCTCCGCGCACGACACCATGAGCGAGCGGCGGAAACGGGCGCGGCGATGGTCCCGGCCTTCGGTTACGACTACGTTCCCGGGATCCTGGCCGGCGCACTGGCCGCGCAGGAAGCCGGTGCTGACGTGCGCACGCTGGAGATCGGATATTTCGCGACCGGGCCGCTCTATCGCGGGTTGAGCCAAGGCACTCGCGCGACCATGCGCGACGGCCTGACCTTGCCGTCGCTGCGCTGGCGGGGGCGGCGACTGGTCGAGGAACGAACCGGCAACCGAGTGCGGGCGTTTTCCGTCCGGGGACGGTCCAAGTCGGCTTTTCTGGTTTCCGGAACCGAAGTGCTGTTCCTGCCGGGGAACTTCCCGTCGCTCGACGAGGTGACTGTCTACAATGGATGGTTCCCCGCCTTGAGCCGGGCGATGCCCGCGGTTTCCGCGCTCGCCGCTGTCGCAGGACCGGTGATGCAGGCTGCGAGCGGGCTGATCAAGGGGCCGTCCGGAGGACCGGACGCCGCCGCGCGAGCGAAGACTGGCGCACAGGTCGTCGCAGTCGCCGATTCCCGGGTCGAGGTGCGACTCGAAGGGCCGAATGCGTACACGCTCACCGGGGAATTGCTTGCGTGGGCCGCGATTCGGTTGAGCGCCGACGGCCCGGCAACACCAGGCGTGGTGGGCCCGGTGGACGCGTTCGGGCTGGAGCCCCTCCTGGACGGATGTGCGGAGCTGGGGTTGGTACGCCAGGAGTCCTGAGCGACAACGCCATGCCGCGAAGATCCCTCCGGGACCTCGGCGAAGTGTTCTCGCTGCGCCAAGACGCCACTGACCGCCCACGAAAACCGGGAGGGCTCCTTGAGGGAATCCCATCCCCCTCAAGAAGCCCTCCACGGACTGCCCCGCACCCCCGGGTCTACTCCGAGCGCAACGTGTCCAACCGCGTCACCTGGCGCAGCAGCGGCAACGTCAACGCCGTCACCAGCAGCACCGCACCGACCGCGGCGCCGGCCAGCCCGGCCAGGACCGCGCCGTCCACCATCATCGGCATTTTCGCCAGCCGCAGGATCGGAGCCGTCAAGCCCAGCCCCGCCCCGACGGCCAGCACCACCCCGACGACCACCGGAACCGCCGTCTGCCACAGGGATCCCCGAGCCAGCACGCCGATCGGCACGCCGGACGCGGACAGCGCCGCCAGCGGACGCCGTCGCTCGCTGATCTGCTCGATCGACAGCATCAGCAGGCTCATCGCCGCCACCGCCAGCACGAAGAGCGACGCCGTCAGCAGCACCGCGCGGAAGCTCGCCAGCATCCGGTCGTCGCGGCCGGTGTAGTCGGACATGAAGTCCGTCTTGCCGACCTCGGCCTTCCACGCCAGCGATCGCAAGGCGGGCGCGACCCGGTCGGTCAGCGCGTCGACTCCGCCGGGGCCCTCGACGAACAGTTGCAGGTGCCCCTCCGGCGCCTTGGTCTCGCCGAGCGCGCCGGGCGTCACCAGCAGTTCGCTGGACGACACCTTCGCGCCGTTGGCCGAGGGCACCACCCGGATGTTGTCCGGAGCCGTCCACTTCGGACCGGGGACCTCGTTGCCCTTGCGGTAGCCGGTCATCTGCAACTCGCCCTTGGGAGCGGGCTGGGACGACGAGCCCGCGACATAGAAGACGTCGCCGTCCGCGCAGGTGCCGATGTTCGCCTGCGTCTTCAGCGCCACGCAGTCCCCGAGAGTCCCGAAGACCTGCTGTTCACCGGACCTGAACTGGATGGACTCGGCGCTGTGCACGCCGGTCACCCCGGGCACCCCGGTCAGCCGCTGCCGGACCTCGGCCTCGTGCGCGGCCGTCGTGTCCACCCGCACCGGCGCGGCCGCGACGCCGTCCGGCGCTTGGTACGCCCTCGACGTGCGGTTGGTCATCGACGTGAGCACGCCCTGGATCAGGATCGTCCCGGCCAGCACCACGACCAGCCCGGACACCACCCGGCTGGCGGTGCCGCTGTCGAGCTGCAGCCGCCGCACCGCGAGCTGCCACGACGGCGGGCCGCCCTGCAGCCGTTCCACGATCCGTTCGACCAGCCACGGCAGCAACGCCGCGACGCCGATGAGCAGGAACACGCTGCCCACCGCGAGCGCCATCGCCGCGGCCTGGTCCCCCGACCCCGGCGACACGACGAGCGTCCCGAGCAGGAACACCGCGCCGATCCCGGTGATCGTCCAGCGCCACCACATCCGCCGCCGCACCGGTTTGCCCTGGCGGACCACGCCGAGCGGTTCGACGATCGTCCGGCGCAGGCCGAACAGCGCCGAGCCGACCGCGAGGCCGGGCACCAGCAACACGATCACCAGCAACGAAATCCACGACGGCGTGAAATCGTCGGCGAACACGCGCAGGCCGAACGGCAGCCAGTTCCCGATGAACGGACGCAGCGCGTAGAACAGCGCACCGCCCGCCACGAGCCCGATCACCGCGCCGACCAGCGATTCCGCCGCCGCGACCCGCTTGATCTGCCGGGCGTCCACCCCGATCAGCCGGAGCGCGGCGAGCCGCCGTTCGCGTTGCGCCGCGCCCATTCGCGACGCGGTGGTCACGAAGATCAGCAACGGCAGCAGCAGCACCGCGGCGATCGGCGCGATGACCATCCACATCACCAACGGCAGGGTGAACCCCTCCCGAGGCTTGCCGTAGGCGTAAACGCTGCTGGCGTTCTCGCCCTCGGCCTTGATCTCCGCGGCGGTCGACCCGTAGTACGCCGTCAGGTCGGCGGCGTCGCTGACCCCTGGCTCGGCGATCTGGCCGACCACGTTCCCCGGCAGCCGCGCCTTGATCAACGAGCCCTCGGCCGAGTTCAGCTTCTCCGCCAGCGCCGGCGACACGATCACCTCGCCCGGCGCGGGCAGCCGGGAAAGCCCCGGCGGCACCGGGGAGTTCTCCCCGGTCGCCGCGACGGCGGTCAGCTGGAGGAAGTCCTCGCCTGCCGACGGGTACCAGCGGTAGGTCGCCAGCGGCGCGATCCCCTCGCGCGGCGAGGTGTCCTGCTTGATCGCCGCCGCCCGGTCCGCCCGGGCGTCCACGAGGTGGCTCACCGAGGCGGCGGGCAGGAGCACGGCGACCGCGAGCGCGATCCCGAACGCGGTCATCGCGAGCCGCAGGAGCGCCGAACCGGACATCCGGCCGCCCCCGACGGCCAGCCGGAGTCCCAGCAGCAGATCCCGCATCATGCGACCAGCTCCCGGTCGACCGTGCGCCCGTCCCGCACCACGATCTCGCGGTCGGAGTACGCCGCGACCCGCGGTTCGTGGGTCACCAGCACCACCGCGGCGTGCGTTTCCCGCGCCGCCTGGGTGAGCATCTGCATGACCTTCTCGCCGTTGAGCGAGTCGAGCGCGCCGGTCGGCTCGTCGGCGAAGACGACCTTCGGCCCGGTCACGAGCGCCCGCGCCACCGCGACCCGCTGCGCCTGCCCGCCGGAGACGTCGCCCGGACGGCGCTTCGCCAGGTTGTCGACCTCGAGCCGGGCGAGCCATTCGGTCGCCTTGGCCTCGGCGGGCCCCCGCTTCGCCCCGGTCAGCCGCAGCGGAAGCGCGACGTTCTCGAGGCAGGTCAGCTCGGGGACGAGCTGGCCGAACTGGAACACGAAGCCGAATTCGGTGCGCCGCAACGCGCTCCGGCCCTTGTCGTCCATCGCGACGAGGTCCTGGCCGCCGTAGGTGATGACGCCCGAATCCGGCCGGACGATCCCGGCGAGACAGTGCAGCAGCGTCGATTTCCCCGAACCGGACGAGCCCATGATCGCGAGCACTTCCCCCGCCGAGACGGCCAGCGCCGCCCCGTCGAGCGCCCGCGTCTGGCCGAACGACTTGTGCAGCCCGTTGCCTGCGAGCAACGGAGTTCCCGGCCTGGTCATCAGCGCACCGCCTTCTCGAGTTCGCCGAGCCGGGCCGCGGTGAGCTCGAGCCACCGCAGGTCCGCCTCGAGATGGAAGAGCGCGTGGTCGCAGATCAGCTGATCGGCGAGGTCGCCCTCGTACTTCCGCTTCGTGAGCGAGCGCATCACCTTGAGGTGCTCGCTGCGCTGGACGTCGAGCACGTCGGTGGCGTCGCGGCCGGACAGCAGCGCGAGGACCACCTTCGTGTACAGCGTGTTCTGCAGGTACGGCTCCGGGTTTTCCGGAGTGCCCAGCCACGTCTCGACGTCGGTGACCCCGGCGTCGGTGATCGTGTAGCGCTTGCGCTCGGGCCCTTCTCCGCTCTCGACCCCCGCGACCTCGACCATGCCGTTGCGCAGCAGGCGCGACAGCGTCGAGTAGACCTGGCCGTACGCGAGCGGGCGGTCGTGCCCGAACTGCTCGTCGTACGCCCGTTTCAGGTCGTACCCGTGTCTCGGCCCCGACTCGAGCAACCCGAGCAAGGTATGTGAAACCGACATTCCCCTGTTCCTCCCTTGACCCCGGAATCCCGGGGGTGAAGATCACTATACAGCAGGGGTATACGCGACGTGTATACCACCGCAGAATAGTGCGTTAGAGCAGGTCAGAGAGTTTCTGTCGGCGCGTCGGCGGGGAGCGGCTACTTCCGCTCGCCGAGGTCCGCCCGGAGGCGCGTCAGGAGGTCCGCGGTCGTCTTCGCGCGGCCTGGCTCCCGGCTCGCGATGGTGTGCGCGAGGATGTCGGTCACGATCGAGGCGGTCAGGGTTTCGCCGGTGAATTTCGTCGGGGAGTCCGGCGCCGGCAGCACTACGCGGACCCGGGCTTCGAGGTCCGCCGGCAGCTGGCTCGTCACGAGCACTACCGCCGCGCCGACCTCCTCCGCGTAGCGCAGGATCAGCTCGACATCGCGGTTCTGCCGGGCCGGGACGTACACGAGCACCGCGTCGTCGGCGCCCAACGGGAGCAAGGCGTCCGCGAGCCGGAAGCCCGTGTCGTCGCAATGCCGGGTCACCAGCCCGCGGCGGGCGAGCCGGAAAGCGGCGTACTCAGCGCACACCGACGACAACCCGAGCCCCCAGGTGAACACCATCCGCGCGTCAAGCAGCAGTTGCGCCGCCTCCTCGACCGCCTCCGGCGCAAGCTGCCGCTGCATTTCCTGCAGCCGTTCCGCGCTGTCGGCCATCACCCGGTCGATCTGGCGCGACCCGGTGGACCCGAGGTTCTCGATAGCCGCGCTCAGCCGGACAGTCGGCTCGGTGCGTGCGGTGAACGTCTGGCCGAGGTGGCGCTTCAGCTCCGGCAGCCCCGAATAGCCGAGCGCTTTCGCGGTGCGGACGACGGTCGCGTCACTGGTCCCGGCCGCCGCGCCGAGGTCGCCCGCCGAGGAGAACAGGACCTCGTTCGGGTTGGCCAGCATGAACCGGGCGACCTGGCGTTCCGCGGGCTTGAGGTCGTCGAGCCGGGCGCGGACGTGGTCGTCGAAGTGGTCGCCGCCGAGATAAGTAGTGGACATGACACCCTTGACTGGACGTAGTGGCTACTACAAGATGCCGGAAGGTTCTCCGTTGTGTAGTGAACCCTACCTGCCGGCTCGACGAGGAGCACTCATGAGGACAGATCAGCCCCTGGTACGGCTGCGCGGCGTCGGCAAGTCGTTCGGATCGGCCCGGGTGCTGACCGGGATCGACCTCGACGTCCGGCGCGGCGAAGTCGTCGTGGTCATCGGCCCGTCCGGGTCCGGGAAATCGACGCTGTGCCGCTGCGTCAACCGGCTCGAGACCGCGGACGAGGGCTCGATCGAAATCGAGGGCCGCCCGCTGCCCGCCGAGGGCGCGGACCTCGCCCGGCTGCGCGCCGACGTCGGCATGGTGTTCCAGTCCTTCAATCTCTTCGCGCACAAAACGGTGCGGGAGAACGTGATGCTCGGCCCGGTCCGCGTGCGCGGGCTCAGCCGCGCCGAGGCGCACGAACGCGCCGACGAACTGCTGGAGCGGGTAGGCGTCGGCGCGCACGGCGACAAATACCCGGCGCAGCTGTCCGGCGGTCAGCAGCAGCGGGTCGCGATCGCCCGCGCGCTGGCGATGGAACCGCGCGTGCTGCTGTTCGACGAACCGACCAGCGCGCTCGACCCCGAGATGATCCACGAGGTCCTCGACGTGATGACCGCGCTCGCCACCGACGGCATGACCATGATCGTGGTGACCCACGAGATGGGCTTCGCCCGCAAGGCCGCCGACCGCGTCGTGTTCATGGCTGAGGGCCGCATCGCCGAATCCGCCGCGCCGGACGCCTTCTTCGGCTCGCCGCAGACCGAACGCGCCCGTGATTTCCTCGCCCGCGTGCTCAGCCACTGAGCCTGGAGGCCCTCATGTCCGCTCTCCTCTCCCGCCGGACCGCGCTGCTCGCCGCCGGCGCGATCCCGTTGCTCGCGTCCTGCAGCGGCGGCACCACCCGCACCGCGGGCAATCCCGCCTACGCCACGCTCGACCAAGCCGACGCCGTCGCGCGCGGCCCCGTCGGCACCGACCTGCCGGAAACGCCGACGCTGCGCCGGATCCGCGCCCAAGGCGTGCTGCGGCAGTCCGGTTCGGTGACCACGCCCGGGTTCGGCATGATGAACCCGGCGACCGGCAAGATCACCGGGTTCGACATCGGAATCGCCCAGCTGCTGGCCAAATACCTGCTCGGCACGCCCGAGGTGGACACCGTCACCGGCGGCGCCGACACGCGCGAAGCGATCCTGCAGAACCAATCCGTCGATGTCGCCGTCTGTACTTACACGATCAGCAAAAGCCGGGCGCGGCTCGTTTCCTTCGCCGGGCCGTACTACGTCGCGCGCTCCGGCATCGTCGTCGGCGCCGACGGTCCGCAGGTCACCGCCGTCCGCGACCTGGCGGGCAAAGACGTCGCGGTACAGCCTGGCGCGGCGCAGGAAGCGCTGCGGAAGGCGTGTCCGCAGGCGCGCGCGGTGGTGTTCGAGGAGTCGAGCCAGTGCGCCGCCGCGGTACGGCAAGGCCGGGTCCAGGCGTGGTCGGCGAACACCGCGATCCTGCTCGGCAAAGCGGCGGTCGACGCGCGGCTGCGGATGACGCCCGCGACGTACGGCAGCAGCCCGTTCGGCATCGGGCTGCCGAAGGACGATCCGGTGTTCAAGCAGATCGTCGTCGGGTTCCTGCGGCGCATCGCCGCCGACGGGAGCTGGCGGCGGCTGTGGGAACAGACCGTCGGCCCGCTCGTGTCCGGCCCCTCCCCCGAGCCGCCTCTGCCCGGCTCAGTCCCCGGCTCCTGAAGGGAGATCGCCCGTGCTTTCCGGTCATGCTGGGGAAATCCTCGGCGGTTTCACCACCACATTGCTGCTCACCGCGTGCGCCTTTCCGCTCGCGCTCGTCCTCGGCTGCGTCGTCGCGATCTGCCGGATCAGCCCGGTCCGGCCGCTGCGCATCGCCGGCCGGCTTTACGTCGATCTCCTCCGAAACTCGCCCCTGCTGCTCATCGCCGTACTGCTCATCTTCGGGCTGCCGGACGCTGGCGTACTGATTCCGCTGTTCTGGTGTCTCGTGCTCGCGCTCGGCCTCTACTTCGCCGCGTACGTCTGCGAGACCATTCGCTCGGGCATCCGCGCGGTGGATCGGGGGCAGGTCGAGGCAGCCAGGGCGATCGGGCTGCCGTTCCGCCGGGTCGTGCTGGATGTCCTGCTGCCGCAAGCGTTTCGGGCGATGGTGCAGCCGCTGGGCACGATCCTGATCAACGTCGCGCTCGGATCGGCGCTCGGCGCCGCCGTCGGTGTGGACGAACTGACCCTCGAAACCCGCTCGTTCAACCTCGAGACCGCCGAGCCGATCCTGGCCTTCGCCGTCGCGGCCTGCGGGTATCTCGTGATCAACCTGGCCGTCAGCGGGGTCGTGCGGCTCGTCGAGCGAAAGGTCCGGGTGCTCCGGTGAACGACGACATCCTCTTCGACGCGCTCGGCCCGAAGGCCAAAGCCCGGCTGCGCACCGTGTCGATCCTGTGCGGACTCGTGCTGCTCGGACTGCTGACCCTCGTCTTGGTCCGGCTCGGTGCGTCCGGCCAGCTCGATCCGGCCCGCTGGGCGATCCTGGCCGACGGCGCGATGCTGCGATTCCTTTTGCAGGGCTTGGCGATGACGCTGCTGGTCGGCCTGGTGTCCACCGTGCTGTCGGTCGCGATCGGCGTAGTGCTCGCGCTCGGCCGGTTGAGCCGGAAGCGGTGGCTGAGCTGGCCGTCGGCCACCGTGATCGAGTTCTTCCGCGCGATGCCGCTGCTGCTGATCCTGTTCTTCTTCATGTTCGGGCTGCCGCTCCTCGGCGTCCGGGTGCCGATCTTCTGGCAGCTGGTGCTGGCGATCGTCGCGCACGCCGGCGCGATTTTCGCCGAGATCGTGCGGGCCGGGATCCTCGCGGTGGGCCGAGGGCAGAGCGAGGCCGGGCACGCGATCGGCCTGCGGTACTGGGAGACCATGACGTTCGTCGTGCTCCCGCAGGCGGCCCGCGCGCTCGCGCCCGCGCTGATCAGCCAGACCGTGCGGGTGCTCAAGGAATCCAGCCTCGGCTACGTCGTCGGCATCGCCGAACTGCTGAACAACGGCAAGGTGCTCGGCGAGTTCAGCGGCGATTTCATCCAGGCGTACGTCGGGGCCGGGCTGCTCTACATCGTCGTCAACATCGCACTCTCGCGGGTCGCCGAACGGCTCGCGAACCGCAAGAAAACACTCGTCCGGGAGCCTTCGTGACCTCTGCTTTCCCCTCTGCCGCCCCGTCCGAAGCATGCCTCGACGCCCAAGGCGTGCGCGGTTTCCTGCAGCGGCTGACCGCCGACGGGATCTCGCTCGACAGTCTCCTGGTGTACCGGTCGGGCAAACTGGCGTTCGAGCACTACTGGTGGCCGTATCGCGCGGACCGTCCACATACGACACATTCGGCAACGAAGTCCTTTGTCGGCACGGCGATCGGGCTCGCGCTCGACGAAGGTTTGCTCCGGCTCGACGATCATCTGGTTTCGTTCTTTCCGGAACTCACGCCGTCCGACGCTTCGGAGCACCTGCGCGCGATCACCGTCGAAGACCTGCTGACCATGCGGACCGGACACCGCGTCGGCCTGTCCGGCAAAACCTGGCGGCTTCTGAAGACCAGCTGGGTGCGGGAATACCTGCGCACCCCTGTGGATCTGCCGCCGGGCAAGGCATTCACCTACTCCAGCGCGACGTCGCACATGCTGTCCGCCATCGTGCAGCGGACGTCCGGCCACTCAGTGTTCGACTACCTGCAGCCGCGGCTGTTCGAACCGCTCGGTTTCGCCGGGCACAGCTGGGACACCGACCCGGAAGGCATCTGCTCCGGCGGAAACGGCCTCAGCCTGCGCAGCATCGACTTCCTGAAATGGGGCGTGCTGCACCTGCACGACGGACTCTGGCAGGGCGACCGGATCCTGCCGGCGGGCTGGGTGCGCGAGGCCACGGCATGGCACGTCCAGCACGCCGACGCCGGAAACTGGAACGGCACCGAATTCGTCCCGGTTTCCTCGGCCGACAGCGACGAACGCCCGGAAGGCTACGGCTACCAACTGTGGTTAGACGCCGACGGCGGATACCGAGCGTCCGGAATGTTCGGCCAGGACGTCTTCGTACTCCCCCAACACGACGCGGTGATCACCACGACCGGCAGCATCACACACGGCAAGCACCGATTGCTGTCCGGCCTGGTGCACGACCTGCTCGTACCCGCATTCGACGGCACTCCGTCCACTATGGCCGACGCATCGTTGGCTGCCGACCTCGCCACTGCGGCCGCCCCCGCACTTTCACCGACCACCGTTGAGCTTGACGGCCATCGGTACCGCTGCGAGTCCAATGAGGACGGACTCTCGGAGATCTCGTTCACTGTGGACGAAGATGTCCTCATGGTGACTTTGGCCGACGCCCGCGGACGCCATTCAGTCCGCTGTGGACTGTCCACTTGGGTCGAGTCAGACACCGGCGTCAGCACCTGGCAGCTGCACCACTCCTACCAGGCCGAATCGACGCGCGTCCTCGCCGCCGCTCAGTGGCGTACTCTGCAAGAGCTGGTACTGGAGTGGTACTTCGTAGAATCACCGTTCCATGACACGGTCACGATCGAGTTCGTCGACGGGGATTTGCACTGGCACCGCCGCACCAATGTCAACAGCGGCCCGACCGAACGTCCAGTAGTCACGGCGAAGCTCGTCTGACGGCGTACGAAAGTCACCTGCTTACACCTGATCGGACCACTCCGAGGTTTCACCTCACGCGCAGCGAGGTATCGCTCCAGTCGTCGCTATCCGGGACAGGAGGAACCATGCACGCACAACGCGGAGATTGGCTGATAGTAAAGGGAATCCACGTCGACGTACCGGAGCACCGAGGCCGCATCGTGGCCGTAGGCTCGCCGGAAGGCGACCCGCCGTTCACCGTCCGCTGGGAAGGCGCAGACCACGACTCGACCGTCTTCCCGGGCCCCGACGCGATCGTGCTAACCGACGCCGAACTGGCCGCCCAAAACGCACACGACCGCGAACGCTCCGCACATCTGGGAGCGCTGCAGCAAACGCAAGCAGCAGTCCATGAGGGGAACCCTGACGGACGCTGATTCCCCCGGGTTCCCCTCACGACCACCACCAGGCCGCAGGGGACCCCTTCACGTACTCAGATTCCCTCAAGGAGCCCTTCACAGCCCGCCCGCAAACCGCCACCAACGCCCCCCACCCATCGAGGCACCCAGCCCCTCCCCGCACCCCGATACGAAGCTCCCCTGCGGTTCGGGGGTGCTTGTCAAGGCATCTTTCCCGCCTTGACAAGCACCCCCGAACCGTCAGCACAATCAAGCTTCGGGGTGCCCCACGCAACGCACCCACGCGCAATGTCGCCGCCAGGCGACGAGCCGCCCAGCAACCTACCTCCCGATCCGATTCCCCACCCACCGCCCAATCTCGATCAGCCCCACCCCCGCCACCGCACAACACACCGCAGTCAGCGTGTACCCCGCATTACTAGGATCCAGCTCAAAAGTCTCCCGAGTCCAAGGCAGCAGAAACATCAACGCCGAAACCACCGCCATAGTCCCCACCAACGCAGCCTTCCACCACGTATAAGGCCGCGCGACAACCGCCAATACCCACAACGCCAACGCCATCAACGTCATCAACGCCGTAGTACTCGCCTGCACCTGCGCGACATGGCTAGTCGCGCTCCCAGGATGAACCAGGATGTACGACACAAACGACGCCACCCCGATCACGACCCCCGCCGGAACCGCCATCCGCAGCACCCGTCCGACGAACCCACTCCGCGCACGATCATTATTAGGCGCCAACGACAACACGAACGCAGGCAGACCGATCGTAAACCAGCCAACGATCGTCACATGCCGGGGCAGGAACGGATACGGCATCGCATCCAGCCCGATCAACCCAGGCACCCCGACGATCAACGCCAGCAACACCGAATACACGGTCTTGGTGAGGAACAAATTCGCGACGCGTTCAATATTCCCGATCACCCGACGGCCTTCGCCGACAACATACGGCAGAGTCGCGAAAGCATTGTCCAGCAACACGATCTGCGCAACAGACCGCGTCGCCGGACTGCCCGCGCCCATCGCGACCCCGACGTCGGAGTCCTTCAACGCGAGAACGTCGTTGACCCCGTCCCCAGTCATCGCGACGGTATGCCCACGAGCCTGCAACGCCGCGACCATCGCCCGTTTCTGCGCGGGCGTCGCGCGGCCGAACACCGCGGTCTCTTCAAGCTGCGAAGCCAGCTCCCCGGGGTCCTCGGACAGCGTCCGCGCGTCGACCGGAGCCTCGCCGCCGGGCAGCTCCAGCACACGGGCCACGCCGCCGACCGACACCGCGTTGTCGCCCGAAATCAGCTTCACCGCAACGCCTTGGGCGGCGAAGTAGTCCAGCGTCTCGCGGGCGTCGCCGCGGATCTTCTGCTCCAGCACGGCCAGCGCGACCGGCGTGACCTTGCCCGGACCGTCCGGCGCGTCGACGGCGTTCGCCGCGCGGCCGAGCAACAGCACCCGCAGGCCCTGCGCGCCGATCCGTTCCGCTTCCGCGCGCTCCTCCGATTCGGCGGGCAGCAGCACGTCCGGCGCGCCGAGCACCCAGTCGCCGTGCTCGCCGAACGCCGCGCCGCTCCATTTCCGCGCCGACGAGAACGGCACCACGGCGGTCGCCGTCCAGTCCGGCGCGGCCGGGCAGCCCTCGGCGATCGCGGCCAGGCTGGCGTTCGGGCGCGGGTCGGCGGCGGCGAGCGCGGCCAGCACCGTCTCCGGAGCCTCGCCCGCCTCGTGCAGCCGCCGCAGCTCCGACAGCCGCATCGTGTTCTCGGTGAGCGTGCCGGTCTTGTCCGCGCAGACGACGTCCACGCGGGCCAGCCCCTCGATCGCGGGCAGCTCGTTGACCAGGCATTGCCTGCGGCCCAGCCGGATCACGCCGACCGCGAACGCGACCGACGTCAGCAGGATCAGCCCCTCCGGGACCATCGGGACGAGCGCCGCGACCATCCCGCGCAGTGCGGCGGGCAGCGCCTGCGAACCGGAAAGCGCGTTGTAGATCGACAGCGCGCCGGCCGGGATCAGCAGGTACGTGATGACCTTGAGGATCTTGTTGATCCCGTTCCGCAGCTCCGAATCGACCAGCGTGAACCGGCCCGCCTCCTCGGCCAGCTTCGCCGCGTACGCCTCCGAGCCGACCTTCGTCGCCCGGTACGCGCCGTTCCCGGCCACCACGAAACTGCCGGACATGATCGGGTCGCCCGCGTGTTTCACCACCGGGTCCGATTCGCCGGTGAGCAGCGATTCGTCGACCTCGAGCGCGTCCGCGGACAGCACCTCGCCGTCGACCACGACCTGGTCGCCCGCGCCGATCTCGATCACGTCGTCGGCGACGACCTCCTCCGGGGCCAGCTCGCTGCTCGTCCCGTCGCGGCGCACGCGCGGGCGCACCTGGCCGACGATCGCGAGCCGGTCCAGCGTCCGCTTGGCCCGCAGCTCCTGCACGATGCCGACGACGCTGTTCGCCACGATCACCCCGGCGAACAGCCCGTCCAGCAGGAAACCGGTCGAGAAGATGATGACCGCGAGCACCGCGAAGATCGCGTTGATCCGGGTGAAGACATTCGCCCGGACGATGTCCCACGCGCTGCGGCTCGTGCGCGAGGGCACGTCGTTGGTCCGTCCCGCGGCGACCCGCTCGGCCACCTCGGCCGCGGTGAGCCCGCGCGTGCTGTCCTGCGTGAGCAGGCCGTCTTCCCCTGGCATGAGCTCGACCTTACGCAGTTTTCGGGCAACCCCGTCGCGTCCCCGCCCCGGACGGGTCCGCCCGTTCGGGTGACTCGGCGCAGGTCACCGGCCGAGGCGGGACGCGCGGATCTCCCTCGTTCCGATCAGATCGAGGTGCACCTCGCGGCGGGCGAACCGCCATTCGCCGCCGATCTTCGCGTAGCGGTCGAGATAGCGCAGATGCCACACCGCGTCGGCGAAGCGTCCGTCGCGCGGGGTGATGTGGTGGGCGACGCAGGCGATCCTTCCGCGGGCGGTCGCGGGGTCGTCGCCGGGATCGAAGACCGCACCGGTGATGCTGTGCGCGGTCAGCGGCACCTCGTCCAGGACCGACAAAGCCGCTGCGACGCCTTCGGGACCGCGATGCTCCTGCACCGGGCCGAAATCGCGAGGCGGGTCTGGCAGCACGAGCACGCCGTCATCGCCGAACAGCCGGGCGACTCCGGCGAAATCGCGCTCGTCGACGCGGGCGGCGTAACGGTGCACGAGATCGTGCAGCGCCGCCCACTCCTCGACCGGAATCACCAGTCCTGCCACGGGACGATCGTGCGAACCGGTCCGGACAGCAGCACCCGCTCCGCTTCCGGATGCGGCGCGGGCTCCCCTTCCTGCTCCCGTTCGGCGATTCCGCGGCTCACCTCCACCGGATCCTCGTCCAGGTACAGCAGCCGGACCCGCAGCGAACCCGGCTCGCGTTCCTCTTCGGAGCCGATCTTCAGCGTCGAATGCTGCTGCCTGCCGAGGAAGGAGAACGTCCAGGCTCCGGCGACGCCCGGGCAGGTCAGCAGGTCCGGAATCCGGCTCCGGTCCTGCCAGGCGAATTGCGCGTGCGCTTCGCCGCCGTGCGTTTCGGCCAGCTCGGTGACCGTGACGTGCAGGCCGCGGTTCGGCCGGAACGGCAGCGCGTCCGCGGACAGCCGGACGCGCGGCGCGACGTAGCCGAGCACCGGCGTGAAGAACCCCAGCAACGGCCGCCGCACGCCGGGGATCAGCGGTCCGCGGCCCCATTGGAACGAGTCCTCGCCGAGCTTGCGCCACTGCGCCACGCTTTGCTCGTACGGCGGGCGGAACCAGTACATCGCCACGTAGTCGACGCCGGCCAGCTCCGGGCTCGCGGCGCCGTCGCCGGTCCAGGCCCAGCGGTCGCCGTGCGCGACGCCGGGGAGGCGCAGGTTCTCCGGCAGGTGGTCGAGCTGATGCCACTCGTTGTACTCGCGTTTCCGCGCGGCGTCGGCCAGCGCGACGAAGGAGAAAAACGCTCGTTCGGAGAACACCGGGCCGACCTTACGAACAACGGCGCCGCGGCGGCCGCGATCGTCTCGGCGACCGGGACGGGTTCAGCTCAGCCACTGCTTCGGAGGCGGGTACACATACCGCGCGATGGTGGTGCTCACCCAGCCGATGCAGAAGCCGCCGAACACCGGCAGCACGACCTGCACCTCGTGCTTGCCGCGGAGCAGGCCGACGAGCAGGAAGACCAGCGCCCACGCGACGAGCAGCCCGGCGCTGTAGGTCCAGTAGTTCCTCCGCATGGCAAACCTCCCGACACTCTCCTTCGCCAGTGTTCCCCGCGCAGATCTCGATCGCAGGCCCATTGAGGCGGTCTCGGCAAGCTCGAGGTCAGGCCCTACTCCGCGTCCTGGGCCTCGATCAGGCCGAGGTCGCGGACGCAGAAGCCGTGGTGCTCGAAGGTCTCATTGAGCACCGTGCGAAGGCACTGCCGCACGGAGCGGCCCCGGGCGTACGGCGGCCAGACATCGTCGTCGGGCACCGGCGCTGGTGCGGCGAGCTGCGCGGCGGTGACCTCGTCGAGCCAGGCCTCAAGCTCGGCTTCCTGTGCGGCACGCACGCGCACGATCTCGTCAAGGGACGGATCGAGCGAGCGGTCCAGCCCGTGCGCTTCGCGGTAGGGCTCGGCATCCGGCCCGATGCCCATCGGCGTGAACAGCTCCGTCGAGCCAAGACAGCAGCGGCGGAACCACGAGTCGTGGACGAAGACCAGGTGGCGCATCGTCTGTACCGCCGACCACTCGTCGTTCACGCTCCGGCGCTCGATGCCGGGCGTACGCCGGATGCGCTCGACGGTGGCGGCCCAGCCGGCCCGGAGCTGACGCGCTGCCTCGCGCAGATCGGCAGGGTCCTCGGAGCGGACCAGCACCCGCACCGGATGCCGCCGGTCCAGCTCCGCCTCGACGTACTCGCCGACCTCGACCCCGTTCACCACGAGGTTGGAGACGAGCCCGTCGATCACAGCGTCCTGCATGACGACGCCGATCAGGCGCGCCCCGGTCAGATCGCACTCGCGGAACTCCGCGCCGTTCAGGTCCTCGTCGACATACCGTTTCATGCTCCGCATCCTAGGTCCGGGCACCGACAAAAACGGGTTCCCCGGCTTGCCGGAGGATCTTCCTGGCTGCTCGTCCGCGCCGTCGCCTCCGCCGCGCCTGTCACCGCCGCTCCCCGACGCCCCGCTGGATCTCACGCAGTTCACGACCAGCCCCTGCGGCCTGATGACCTCTCACCAGCTGGCCATGTTCTTCGTCGACAATCAGGCCAATCGAGCCCCGTGACCGGTCAGGCCAGCACGCAGTCCCCGCATTTCGGACCGTCGCGATCCGGCGTCGCGCGATAGAACAGGCAGCAGCTGCGACGCCGAAACCGACCGTCCTCCCGAGTCGCAGTACCGGCAAGCTCCGGCAATTCCTCCAGCGCGGCAACGATTCCGGCGACCCGATCAGTCCACTCTGGACGCTCGGACCGCAACACCGTCACCGCCCCGTTCAGCGCCGAAGCCACATTCCCCCGCCGGACATTCTCCGCCAGCGAGAACTGCGCCATCGCCTTGTCCAACCGCGCCAACGGACCGCGCAGCACCCGTTCCGCAAAGGCAGCGACCACATCGGACTCAACCGGCGGATTCTCCGTCAAGGACAACGGAAACGCACCGCCGAGTTTCGGCTGCCACCAAGCCGTCGAGTAGTCCGGAACCGCGCCTGCCCCGACAGCTTGGCCTAACGCGGGCGAGATGAGCCGCGCCGCGAGCCCGAGATGCGCGATCGACGCCGCGACCCGCACTTCGACGAAATCGCCGCCGAGCACGGCCCGGTTCTGCGCGATCCGTTCGCGCAGAACCGGGCCGTCGTCGAGGACTTCGGACAGCGGACGCCACGGCGAGGCCGGTTCCTCGGCCGAATGCGTGTCGACGGCGAAGAACGGGCCCAGTCCGGTCAGCGGGTTCACGCCTCGACGGTAACCGCGCGCCCGCGGTCGAGCACGCGTTCGGCGAGCGGGCCGAACACGAGCGCGATGGTCGCCCAGAGGATGACCTGCGCCAGCACCGAGTAGAGCCGGAATCCGACGAGCGTGTCGGCGGGGAATCCGGGGTACACGATCTGGCCGTCCGGACCCTTGAGCGGCAGCGGGGTTTCGCTGGTCTGCGGGCCGTACTCGGCGACGTTGCTGGCCAGCGACCCGAGCGACGGCAGCAGCGCCATCAGGAGCGCGGACAGCACGACGAACCCGGCGCCCGCGACGAGGGTCGCGTTCCAGTTGCCCAGCTTCGGCGCGAGCCGTTTGCCCACGACGACGGCCGCGACCAGGAAGACCACCGACGCGACGACCATCGTCAGGTAGAGCCCGGTGCGCGCGCCGATGGTGGCCTCGTGCCCGACCGCCGGCGGGTTGGCCGGGTATTTCAGGAACGGCACGAGGTACAGCGACAGGAAACCGGCCCCGGCCACGAGCACCGCCAGCACCCGCGCGCGGATCCGGCCGACGCGGCCCAGCAGCACGGTGTAGGTCACCGCGAACAGCAGGCCCATCGCGACCCCGAAGAGCACCATGCCGAGCCCGATGCCGAGGTTGCCCTGCACCGCACGGCTGAAGATCTCGTGGCCCTCGTGCTCGGTCGGCACGCCGGCGGCCTTGTCGAGCGCCATCTGCGCCTCGTCGCGGCCGGATTCGTAGTCGATGGCCGCCTGGGTCAGCGGTTCGGCGAAGACCCGGGCGAAGACGAACGCCAGCAATCCGCCCAGCGCTCCGGCGAGGAGGCCGCGCAGAATCAGCTTGTTCTGCATTGTTCGGTTGTCCGTTCCGGGCGCGTCAGTGGCAGGGGAAGCCGAGGAAGTGCCGCGCGTCGTGGACGAACTCGTGCACGTGGGTGTCGCTGCCGAAGATCGAGACCGCGCCCTGGTCGACGCCGATGAAGTAGTACAGCAGCAGCGCGCCGACGATGGTGGCGCCGAGCAGCAAAGCGGCTTTCGACACGGGCAAGACGACCGGGGTGGACCGGTCGGCCGGAATGGTGGCCATGGCTCTCCTTCGGGATGACGCGTCCCTTGCGGGTGGACCTGACGACGGCTCCTCGACCTGACTTGCCCGGGATGGGCACACAGTGGCGCGACCGTGCCGGAATCTCACCGGCTTCGGGAAGCCGTCGCGCGAGCAGCACGGTACGGCGGTGTCCGGCCGGTCGTCAATCGACCGAGGGTCCGACGTGTCGCTTATCGCCTGGTTTGCCCAGCCGGTGTGCGCGGGGTCGCACCGAACGGAGCAAGGCCGCTCACGCGGGGTTGCGGTAGAAGGCCAGGTGCTCGGGGCACAGGTAAAGCGTCAGTCCCTCCGGCGTGTCGTAGCGCGACAGGCCGCCCCATTCCTCGTCCGGGTCGAGTTTGCCGAGCATCGCCTTCAGCGCGCGGAAGTCCGCGTCGGTCTTCGCGTGCGGCTCCGGAAGGTCGTCGTCGGACCGGTCCGCACCGGGCAGCACGCGCTCGCGGTGCAGGTCCTTCGGCAGCTGCGCGGCCAGCTCCTTCATCAGGTCGGTGTCGGATTTCAGCTGCTCGTTCAGCACGCCGGCAGCGACCCCGAGCGCCGGCCCGGCCAGCGGCGCGGCGTGTTTGAGCACCCGGATGAGATGCTCCAGGTACGGCCCGAGCTTCACGAACCACTCGTGCGGCTGCGAAACCGGGTAGACGCCCTTGTCGCCGTCCAGCCGATGCCAGGCGCCGGGTTCCTCGCAATAGAGGTGGATCTCGTACGGCGAGCCGGTGATCCGCCGCCGCCCGGCCGGGACGACCGCGAACACGCTGGGGCAGCGGGCTTCCTGCTGGTGCTGCGCGAGCCGTTGCAGGCGAAGGAACATCCGCTGGTGGTAATCGCTCTGCTCCTCCAGCCGCTCGCCGAACTGCTCGACGGTCCGGGTCAGCTGCTCCATGGACGCGCGCGTCGAATCGCGCTCGGCCGGCGAGAGGCCGAACAGCAGCTCCGGCACCGAAACCTGCTCGCCGGAGCGATGGCATTCGATCTCGTGCTTGGGCGGCGTGCGCTCCAGCCGGGCGCGGAGGTTCTCGTAGTCGAACAGCTCCGGGCAGTCCGGCTCGCACCGGCACGGCACGCGGCGCGTGATGTCCAGGCCGGGAAAGCGTTCCAGGGTCAGGTTGAGGCCCTCGTCCAGCACCATGAAGAACCCGACCGGCGACGGCCCGCGCACGGTCAGCTCGACGGTGTTGTGCTGGCGATCCGCGCTGACGAGCGCGAGATGGCGGCCGTCGCGGTGGCCGAGCAGCGCGCCGGTGCGCCAATGCACGTCGCGGCTGAACCGGTGCGACCGTGCGATGAACCAGGTCGGAATGCCCGGCGGCATGGTGTTGAGCCGGTAGATGACCTTGATCTGCTGGGAATTCTCCCGCGCGGCCGCCCATTGCGGTTCGTAGTCCGGCGGATTCCACTGCAGCCGCTCGACGACCAGGCTGAGGTCTCCCCCGCCGCTCGACTCGACGCGGTAGGACAGGTCGTATTTGTCCATCATGCCGAGGAAATGGTCGCGGATCCCCTTGTCGAGGTCGTGCCACAGCGCGGTCAGGTGTTCCCTCGTGAGCAGCCCGTGCTTTTCGGCGACCTCGTCGCTGTCCAGGACGCGGCTGATGTAGTCGTTGACCCACGACGGCCGCAGCACGACCGTTTCCTGCAATTCGGGATCCTCCGGGTAATAAAGGATGTCGCCGAGTTCGTGCAGCGCCCGCGCGATGAACCGGCTCGGCTCAGCACCGGTGACCCCGGCTTTAGCCATGCTCTGCCACATCCGGCCGACGGTGATGTGGTTCTCCTGGGTCTGCCGCACCGCGTCCGCGGCGGCCAGCCACGACGTCGGCCATTCCGAACCCATGAGCGGCAATTCCGCCGCATGCCGTGCGAGAAGGTCGCGGAGTTCTCCGACACCGTCGCGTGTCGCGTTGTCCACGTGCACACTCGCGACGATTCTCAGGTATTTCGCCCGCAATTCGGCGAGCGGCAGATCCACCGGACGGCCGTGAATGTGCGTGGCCACCAGAACGATCGGCGATTCCGGCGCGCGGGCAGTGATAATGTCGAGCCAGTAGTGGAGTTTGCCTTGTTCCCAGCCCAGTCGCGAATTCCACAGGAGGACGAAGAGGGAACGGTTGGTGAGGAAGAACTGATGGGTGGCGTGGTAGATCTGCTGGCCGCCGAAATCCCAGGTGCTCAGGCGCATCCGGACGTCGCGGCCCGGATGGTCCAGTTCGAGGTCCCGGACGAGGAGGCCGTGCGTGGAGGGTTCATCGGGGTCGTGCGCGTCTTCGGCGAGGGCCCGGACAAGGGAGGTTTTGCCTACGCCGCCTTCGCCTACTACGAGGAGTTTCGAGACCCATTGGGCGGTGCTTCCGCGCTCGCATTCACGGAGGAATTCGAGGACGGATTCGGAACCGCTGGCGGTGATTTCCGGGGGCGGGCTGATGAAGGGGTTTCCGGAGACGCTGAGGGTGGCGAGGTTGGGGAGTTCGGCGAGGGCGGAGGGGAGACTGCGGAGGTGGTTGTCGGAGAGGAGGAGGGTGGTGAGGCGGGTCAGGTGCGGGAGAGTTTCGGGGAGGGCGGTGAGTTGGTTGCCGCGGACGTCCAGGCTTTGAAGACCAGCGACGTGTCCCAGGGACTCCGGGAGTTCGGTCAGCGAGTTCTCCGCCACGGACAAATTGCTCAGGCTCACGAGCTTGTCGAGATGCGCCGGGAGGGCGCGCAGCTGATTGACCGACAGGTCGAGCATTTCGAGGCTGGCCAGGTCGGTCAGGCTGTCCGGCAGGTCCGCGAGATCGTTCCGCCCGGCTCGCAGCCACCTGAGCTTGGCGAGAGCGCCGATCTTCGCCGGAAGCGCGCGTAGCTGGTTGCCTCCCAAGGACAAGCTGGTGAGAGCCGTCAACTCGCTCAGCCACTCAGGCACCGCGGCGAGTTCGTTGTTGCTGACTTCGAGAAATCGCAATCTCGTGAGCTGAGCCAACGTGTCCGGCAGCTCGCCGAGCGAACACCGGGCGAGGTACAGACTGCGAAGCCCGGCCAGCCCGCCGAAGTCGAAAGCGGTCAAGTCCAGCGGGTTCCCGTCGGCCGAGAGGTAGCGCAACCCGCCGAAGTCCTCCAGCCACGAGGGCAGCTCGGTGATCCCGATGTCGTCGAACTCGAGCATGACGAGACCGGTCAGCTCGCCCACCACGTCCGGCAGCCGGTTCAGCGGATTCGCGCTGATCCGCAGATCGGTCAACGCCTGGCACGAACCCAGCCACTGCGGCAGTTCGGCGATCTGGTTGTTCCGCACGGAAAGCGACATCAGGTGTTTCAGCCCGGCGAGCTCCGCGGGGAGGACGGCCAGCTTGTTGTTGTCCAGCCGCACGTCGGTCAAGCTCTCGAGTTCCGGAAACCAGCCGGGAAGCTCCGCGATCCGGTTGCCGCTCAGGTCCAGTCCGTCGAGCCGACGCAAGCCGCGCACGCAGCCGGGCACCGCGTCGAGGTCGCAGCGAGCCAGGTCCAGCCTCGTCAGCGCCGGGAAATCGCCCAGCCATTCCGGCACCCCGCTGAGACGGTTGTCCCCCAGCGACAGCTCGCGAAGGTCGGAGCACTGGCGCACCCAGCTCGGCACCTCCGCGATCCGATTGACGAGAACGGAAAGAACGCGCAGATTGACGAGCGGGCCGGGCAGCTGTGCCAGCCGGTTGAAGTTCATCCGCAGTTCGGTCAGCCCGGTCAGGCGGCCGAAAGAACCGGGAAGGTCCGGCAACTGGTTCGAGGACAGCTGGAGGATCTGCAGCGACGTCAGGTCCCCGAACCAGTCGGGCAGCTCTTTCAGCCCGCAATTGCCGAGGCTCAGCTCGGTCAGCTCGGTCGCCCGCAGCCACGACGGCAGCTCGGCCAGCGGCAAGGAGTCGAGGTGCAGCGTGGTGAGCTGGGCCAGCTCGCCCAGCCAGTCCGGCAGTTCGGCGAGCTGGGTGTTGTCGAGCCTGAGCTGCACGAGGCTCTCGAGCCGAGCCAACCAGCCCGGCAGCTCGCGCAGCGGATTGTCGTTCAACCACAGGACTTCGAGCCCGCGCAACCCGTTCAGCCACTGCGGCAGCTCGGTGAGACCGCATCCGCCGGCGCCGAGCGTGACCAGTCCGGTCAGCTCGCCGAGCCACCCGGGAAGTCCGCGCAGCAGGTTGTTGCCCAGATACAGCCGACGGAGATCGCGCAGGCCGCGCAACGACTCCGGCAGCTCGGCCAAGCGGTTGTCGTTGATCCACAAGGCTTTCAGCGCGGTCAGCTCGCCGAGCCACTCCGGCAGCCCGGTCAATTCGTTCCGGTCGACGTACAGCCCCGTCAGGCCGGTGCAGCCGCGGACCCATCCGGGCACCTCGCCCAGCGCGAGGTCGCTCAGGGCCAGCGTCGTCAGCCCGGTCAGGGTCGCCAGGTGGTCGGGCAGCTCCGGGAGCGGGTTCGACGCGAGGCGCAGTTCCCGGAGCCCGGACGGCAGCCGCGGCACCGTGCGCAGCCGGTTCCGCGCGACGTTCAGCACGGTCAGCTTCTCCAGGCCGCCGATCCAGTCCGGCAGCTCGGCCACCTGGTTTCCGTCCAGGTCGAGCCGGGTGAGGCGGTCCAGCCCGGCGACCCACCCGGGAACCTCGGCCAGGCGCAAACGGACCAGGCTGAGTTCCGTCAGCCCGTTCGCTTCGCCCAGCCAAGCGGGCACCTCGGCCAGCGGGTTGTCGTCGAGGTACAGCTCGACGAGCGGCAGGCCACGCATCCAGTGCGGCAGCTCGGTCAGCAGGTTGTCATGCAGGTACAGCTTCGCCAGGCCGGGGATCTCGCCGAGCCAGCCCGGGAGGCTCTCGAGCCTATTGCCGTCCAGATCGAGCCGGACCAGGTTCGGCAAGCCGCGCACCCACTCCGGGACGCTGGCCAGCCCGCAGCTGCCCAGGTCCAGCATCCGCAGGCTGGTGATCCCGCCGAGCCACTCCGGCGGCTCGACGGGGTTCCCGCTGACGAACAGCTCGGCCAGCTCCAGCCCGGCCATTGATCGAGGCAGTTCGACGAGCCGGTTCTCGTTCACCTCGAGGCTGCGGAGACCGGCCATCGTCCCCAGCCACTCCGGCAACCGCACCAGGCGGTTGCGGCGGAGGTCCAGCTCCCGCACCGGAAGCCCCGCGAGCCATTCCGGCAGCTCGCGCAAGAAGTTGCCCTCCAGCACCAGCTTCTCGAGGCCGCCGATCTCCGCCACCCTGGGCGGGACCTCCGTCAGCTGCAGCCCCCGCAGATCCAGCGTCGTCTCCTCGGCGGCGAGCGCGGCGTCGATGCGGCGGTTCGCGTCCTCGGTCCCCATGGGGCAAGTCAATCAGGTTCGCGCGCGAAGCGTTGCGCGTCCGGCGGGAAAGCTATACCGTGCCTGAACTAGAACAGGTTATAGTTTCGGCGGTGCGCGGGACGAGGAGCGGACATGGCAGCCAGGGTGGCCCGGAGCAACGAAGCCGACTACGTGGTCGTCGGGTCGGGCAGCTCGGGAGCTGCCGTCGCCGGACGGCTTGCGGAGTCCGGGGCCAGCGTGATCGTGCTCGAAGCGGGCAAGAGCGACGAGCAGCTGCTGTTGCGCAAGCCGGGGCTGGTCGCCCCGCTGCACGCGGTGCCCCAGCTGAAGCGGACGAGCGACTGGGGGTTCTACTCCGTCCCGCAGAAACATGTTCTCGATCGGCGCATGCCGGTGCCGCGCGGGAAGGTGCTCGGCGGCTCCAGTTCGGTCAACGGGATGGTCTACGTCCGCGGCAACCGGGCGAATTTCGACTCCTGGGCGGCCGAGGGCAACACCGGCTGGGACGCCGACAGCGTCAACGCCGCGTACAAGCGCATGGAGGACTTCGAGGACGGCGAGAACGCCTTCCGCGGCGCGGGCGGGCCGATCAAGATCACCCGCAACAAGATCCCGCAGGAAGGCACGCTGCAGTTCCTCGACGCGACGGCCGACGCGATCGGCTGCGAGATCATCGACGACTACAACGGCGAGTCGCAGGAAGGCGTCAGCCGGATGCAGCAGAACGCTGCCGACGGCCTCCGCTACAGCGCCTCGCGCGGCTATCTGCACCACCTCGCGCCCCGGACGCTCGAGATCCAGTCCCGCGTGTTCGTGCGGAAAGTGGTGGTCGAGAACGGCCGCGCGACCGGGGTCGAGGTGACCGACGCAGGCGGCAAGCACCGCACGATCCGGGCGGGCAAGGAGGTCATCCTCGCCGCCGGGTTCGTCGGGTCGCCGCAGCTGCTGATGCTGTCCGGGATCGGGCACGCCGAGCATCTCAAGGAGCACGGCATCGACGTGCTCGCGGATCTGCCGGTCGGCGACAACCTGCACGACCACATGTTCCACGCGCTGACGTTCCAGGTGTCGTCGTGCAAGAACAAGGGCACCGCGCCGTATTTCGCCCGCGGGATGGCCCGCGAGCTGCTCAAGCCGGGTTCGACGTTCCTGGCGAACTCGGTGTTCGAGGCGCTCGCGTTCCTCAAGACGTCGCAAGCCGACACGGTGCCGGACCTGCAGCTGCACCTGCTGCCGTGGGCGTACGTTTCGCCGAACCAGGACGCGCCGATCCGGCATGCAGTCGACAAGCGGCCGGCGCTGACCGTCCTCACCACGCTCATCTACCCGAAGAGCCGCGGCACGATCCGGCTCGCCTCGGCGGATCCGGCCGCGACGCCGCTCATCGACCCCCAGTACCTCGCGGACCCGGCCGACCTCGAAGTCCTCGGCGAGGGGTCCGAGATGGTGCGCGAGATCTTCGCGTCGGGGGCGTTCAAGGGTTCCGTCAACGAGGAGATCCACCCGGGCAAGCACCTGCGCGGCCAGGAATTGCGCGACGCGATCCTCAACCGCGCGACGTCGGTGTACCACGGTGTCGGCACCTGCCGGATGGGTGTGGACGACCTGGCCGTCGTCGGACCGGACCTCAAGGTGCGCGGCGTGGACGGGCTGCGGGTCTGCGACGCCTCGATCATGCCGTCGATCACCGGCGGCAACACCAACGCGCCCTGCATCATGATCGGCGAAATGGGCGCGCAGCTGGTTCTTTCCGGCAACTGAGAAGGAGCGGAAGACCATGACCCTCACCCCGGTCCGGCCCACTCGCCCGGCCTCGGCGACCGACGAGTTCCTCCGGCAGCTCGTCGCGCGCGTGCCGGGCTCGGGCGGCGCGGTGTGGCCGCTCACCGAGGTCTACACCGGCGACGTCCTGGTGGATCTGCCGCAGTCGACGCCCGCTGACATCGAGCAGGCGTTCGCCACCGCGCGGGCGGCACAGGCGAAATGGGCCGCGACGCCGGTCAAGCAGCGGCTCGCGGTGTTCCGGCGGGCGCATTCGCTCTTCATCGACCGCGCGCGGACGATCGCCGACCTGATCCAGGTCGAAAGCGGCAAGAACCGGCGGATGGCGATCGAGGAAACGTGCGATCCGCCGATGATCATGAGCCATTACCTGCGGCGGGCGCCGAAACTGCTGGCTCCGACGCGGCGCGGCGGACCGGTGCCGCTGGTGTCGTCGTCGACCGAGATCCGGGTGCCCAAGGGCGTCGTCGGCATCATCGCGCCGTGGAATTTCCCTTTCGCCACCGGTATTTCCGATGCCGTTCCGGCGCTGATGGCGGGCAACGCGGTGGTGTTGAAGCCGGACAACAAGACCGCCCTTTCGCCGCTGTACGGCGTGCAGTTGCTGGAAGAAGCCGGGTTGCCGAAGGGCCTGTTCCAGGTCGTGTGCGGCGAGGGTCCGGACGTCGGCCCGACCCTGATCGGCCAGGCCAACTACGTGATGTTCACCGGATCCACCGCGACTGGCAAGGTGATCGGCGAACAGGCGGGCCGGAACCTGATCGGCTGCTGTCTCGAACTCGGCGGCAAAAACCCGATGATCGTGCTGCCGGACGCCGATCTCGCCGACGCCGCGGCGGGCGCGGTGTTCGGCGCGTTCGGCAACACCGGGCAGATCTGCATGCACATCGAGCGGATCTACCTGCCGGAATCGCGCTACGAGGAATTCAAGGAAGCCTTTGTCGCCAAGGCTTCTTCGTTGGACGTACGGGCGGCTTACGATTTCGGGCCGGAAATGGGATCGCTGGTTTCGGTGGACCACCTGAACCGGGTAAAGTCCCATGTGGACGATGCGGTTTCCCAGGGAGCCACCGTACTGTGCGGCGGACGTCCCCGCCCGGACCTGGGCCCGGCGTTCTTCGAGCCGACCATCCTGGAAGGCGTTACGAAGGACATGCTGTGCGGGGTCACCGAAACCTTCGGTCCCGTGGTGGCGTTGCACCGGTACCGGACGGTGGACGAGGCCGTCGAGCTGGCGAATGACACCGACTACGGGCTGAACGCTTCGGTGTGGGGCAAGGATCTTCGCGCGGCTTCCGCGGTGGCTGCTCGGTTGGAGACGGGCAACGTCAACGTGAACGACAGTCTGGCGACGGCGTATGCCGCCAAGGGAACGCCCTCTGGTGGGGTGAAGACGTCCGGAGTCGGTGCCCGGCACGGGGATCAGGGGCTGTTGAAGTACACCGATGTGCAGAACCTGGCAGTGTTGAAGAAGCCGGTGATGAGCCCTCGGCCGGGACAGAAGTACGAGAAGTACGTGGAAGGAATGCTGTCCGGGCTGAAGATGATGCGGCGGTTCAGGATCCGGTAACGTCCGCAATGGACTGACGCACGACCCGGGTCACCTTTCCGTCCGCTTCGGTCAGCGCGCTGAGCCGGGCCCGTCGCGTCAACAGCCCGCCCAGGACCAGATCGACCAGCTGCGCGCCCACCTGCTCCGCGGACACCGGGCCCTCCGGGTCGAACCACGTCCACGCCCATTGCGCCGAGCCGAAGATCAGCAGGCTCTGCACCTCGACGTCGCACGAGCGGAACTCCCCCGCCGCGACCCCTTCGGACAACACCGCCCGGACCAGATCGAGGTATTCCGCGCGCATCCGGCGACCCTCAGCCATCGCCTCGTGGTCGGCGAGCCGGACGACCTCGCGCTGGAACGCGACGGTCGCCTCCCGGTCCACCACCTGGTACAGCACGAACGCCTGCAGCAGCCCGGCCAGTTGCTGGGTCGGCGTCGCGAGGCGCTCGCGGATCAGCGCGGCCTCGGCGAGCCTGCGGCGCATGTACGACTCGTGCAGCGCGGCGAGCAGCCGGTCCTTCGTGCCGAAGTGGTGCACGATCGTGCCCTTCGACAGCCCCAGCTCGGCGGCGATGTCGGAGAAGTTCGCGGCGTCGTATCCGCGTTCGGCGACGTAGCGGGTGAACGTCGCCAGGATGTCCCCGGCGCGGCCTTTGGGTGGCATCGGCCCACTGTAACCGAAAGTTTGACCACTGACCGTCCGTACGGTTACCTTCGTCGGGGTCCCCGGCGACGAAGGAGTCACGGCATGGCATCGAGCTTGGCGCACTGGATTGCCCGGCGCAGCACCGTCACCCCGGAGTCGATCGCCCTCGTGGCCGCGGAGACCGGAGAACGGATCACGTACGCCGACCTCGAACAGCGGGTCGCGCGGCGGGCGGCGGCGCTGCGCGGGCTGGGCGTGCGCAAGGGCGACCGGGTGGCCTTGCTGGGGTTGAATTCCACCGGCTACCTCGAAACGCTCTTCGCGGTCGCCTGGCTCGGCGCGATCACGCTGCCGATCAATTTCCGGCTCGCGGCGGCCGAAATCGAATACCTTCTCGACGACGCCCGGCCAGTGGTCGTGGTGCACGACGACACCTTTGCCGCGCTCGCCCGGGAAGCCTCCGGCGGTCGAATGCTGGTCGACAACAGCGAACTGTCCCAAGAGGACCGCGTCGAACCCGAACCGACCGGGCCGGACGACGTCGCGGTGCTGATGTACACCTCCGGCACCACCGGACGGCCCAAGGGCGCCATGCTCACCCACGGCAATCTGGAGGCGAACGCGATCAACGTGCTCACCTCCGGGGAAGGCCTGCTCCCGTCCGACATCACGCTGACGGTCGCCCCGCTTTTCCACATCGGCGGGCTGGCGCTGTTCACCCTGCCGTTGCTGTACGCGGGCGGCACCGTGGTGGTCGCCGGGAAGTTCGATCCACAAGAGACACTCGCGCTGATCGAGCAGGAGAAGGCCACCGTCCATTTCATGGTGCCCGCGATGTGGGCGGCGATGACGCAGGTCCCGGACTTCGATTCCTACGACCTTTCCCGCTTGCGCTACCTGTTGTGCGGCGGTGCGCCGTGCCCGTTGCCGGTGATCGAGTTCTACGAGGGCAAGGGATTGACCTTTGTCGAGGGTTTCGGGATGACCGAACTCTCCCCCGCCGCGCTGGTGCTGGAATCGGCGTTCGTGCGCTCGCACGCCGGGTCCGTCGGACGGCCCTTCCTGCACGTCGAGGCGCGGATCGTGGACGAACGCGACGACGACGTCCCCACCGGAACGGTCGGCGAACTGGTCCTGCGCGGCCCGAACGTCTTCGCCGGCTACTGGGGCCTGCCCGAAGCGAGCGCCGAAACCCTGCGCGGCGGCTGGTTCCACTCCGGTGACCTCGCCCGCTGCGACGCGGACGGCTTCGTGACTTTGGTGGACCGCAAGAAGGACATGATCATTTCCGGCGGGGAGAATGTCTATCCGATCGAGGTCGAGCAAGTCCTGCACCGGCATCCGGGCATCGCCGACGTCGCGGTGATCGGCGCGCCGGATCCGCAGTGGGGAGAAACCGTGGTGGCGGTGGTCGTTCCGGCCGACGACTCGCTCGACGGGGACGCGGTGATCGCCTATTGCCGGGAGCGGATCGCCGCTTTCAAGTGTCCCCGCCGAGTCGAGGTGGTCGCCGAGCTTCCTCGCAATGCCACGGGGAAGTTGCTCAAGCGCGAACTCCGCGCGCGATACACCGGCTCCGGCGAATCGGTTTCCCGGTAGTACGCAAGGGGAACCCTCAGGGAATCAGCGTCCGTCAGGGTTCCCCTCACGGCACGTCACCGAGCTCAGATGAACCGCCACAGATGGTCCGGTGTCCCGTTGTCGTCCCACTGCGTCACCTGCGCACCGTCCGCAGTGGACTGCTGGTCCACCGCCATCACCTTTCCGCTGTGGACATTCACCAGCTTCCACCACCCGCCGCCGGCGTCCACGATGCGCCACAGGTGATCCGGCGTTCCGTTGTCCTGGAACTGCTGCACGTGCGCGCCGTTGTCGAGGCTTTGATTGTGCACCGCGAGGACCTTGCCGCTGTTGCGGTTCATGATCCGCACTGTCCCGTCACCGCTGTCCACGACCGTCCACACGTGATCGACCGTGCCGTTGTCCTGCCACTGCGTCACGTCAGCAGCGTCCGAAAGCGACATATCCTGCACCGCAAGCAGTTTTCCGGACCGCTGGTTCTGAATCCGCCGCCACGAAGTCGCCGAGGCAGCCGGGCGCGGCAGCAAAGCCAGGTACCCAGCGGCGACCGGACGGGCCTGGAAACCGGACTGCCTGGCATCAGCGACGAAGTACCAGTCCGAGAACGGAACCCTCGAACCGGTGGTGTTGGCGAAACTGTAGACGCCTTCGATGAGCGTCGCACGGATGTCAGTGTGGTCGGTCAGCCAGGCGGCCGTCCACAGTTCCCAATCGGCCTTCGTGTAGTCGTGGCGCGGGTCCAGCGGGACGCCGTGCGCGCCCCGCTTTGACTGGTACCAGGCGGCTTCCCGCGCGGCAGTGCCGAGCGGAACCAGGTCGAGGCCCAGCAATCGGTCCGCGAAACCGTTGTACTTCAGGCTCCACGTGCCCGGCTGGTCATACGCCATCCGCAGGTGCGAACCGTCATCGGCCAGCGTCGTCCACTGGCTGATGTAAGAACGCGAAATCGAGCGGTACCGCGAGGCGTCGGCGGAATTGCCGGCGACATCGGCGAGAACGGCCATCGCGCCGACGCCGACGATGCCCTTCAACGCGAGGTTGGCGCTGTGCGCGATCCAGCCGGTGAAGTCGTCGGTCTGGTTCTGGTTCCCCGGGTCGAGAGTGTTTCCGACCAGGTATTCCGCCCATTGCCGCAGGATTCCGTAGTGCGCGTTGACGAACGCCTTCGCCGCCGCGGAATCCAGGCGCTGCGCCACGGCGGCGGACATGATCAGCATGTTGGCCGATTCCTCGACCGGCATGCTCTCCTCGTTGCCGTCGTTGTGCCCGGCCGCGTTCGGATAGGACGCGCCGATGTCGTGTTCCGAGAACGTCATCGGCCAGCCGCCGTGTTCGGCGTAGTCGAGGACCGGTTCCAGCAGCAGCCGCACGAAGTCCGGCGAGAAGTGGAGGTATCCGGGCAGCGCGGGGTAGATCACGTCCACTGTGGACACGTTGCCGCTGGACGAGATCTCCTTCAGGAACGCCCACGGCGAGCCGTTCCGGTCGACCAGTTCGGTGCCGCCGAACGCCTGCCGCAAGGCGAGCGCGCAGATCGCCGCGTAGTGGTCGCCCGTGCCGCCCCCGCCGGCCGCGGCGGACGCTTCGTTGTCGATCCGCTGGTCCAGAGCGATACCGGCGGCGAGCGCGGCCGGGTAGTCGGCGTGGAACCACGCGACCATGTCCTGCCACGACGACCAGTAGTGCGTCCACCACGGCGCCAGCTGCGCGCCGAGGTAGCTGACCGCGGGCGTGCGGACGTGTCCGATGGCCACCACCAGCGGATCGGCCGCCGCGCCCGGCTGGATCGTGCCGATGTCTTTGGCGAACGCGAGAACCGGCCAGCGGTCGCTGATCGCCCGCGGCTGGTCCGGATCGCTGGTCCCGGGCAGTGCTCCCCCGTTTGCGGACGTCGCGCGCACGACAGTGTCCTGCCCGATCTGCCAGCTCACGCCAGACGAAGGCGCCGCGACCACGAGCGAACCCCAGCGCGGCTGGTCGTGCCCGTCCTCGGCGAGCACACCGGGCGAAGCGGCCTGGACGCTCAGCGACGTGATGCCGCCGGATTCCTGCCGCTGCCAGCCGACCGGCGTGCCCGAATCCCATTGCAGCCACTCGGCCGACGTGTCGAAATGCAGCGAAACGGCGTGCGCCCGGCCGTCGGTGCTCGCGGCGGCGATAGTGACGTACCCGAACGGCACGCACTGGCGCTGGAGGTTGCCGGGATCCACCGGCGAGAAGAAGGTGACCGTGAGGGTCACGCCGCCGCCGGAGAGTTCGTAGATCGAGCGGGTTGCGGTGACCTGCAAGGAGTTCTGCGACATCGGCGTCAAGCTCGGGCCGGACGGCAGCTGCGGCGCACCGGCGAACACGTACGCGCTGCCGTCGATCCGGGCGATCCCGCACAGCGCGGTGATGTGCCCGGTCCAGAACGTGGACCAGGTGCCGGGCAGGTTGTCCGCGGCCTGCCAGGTCGAGAGGTACGGCGAACGCACGACGAGCGGGGTCGCGGGCGGGCGCAACGGGTTCAGCGTGCCCGCCGGGGCGGCCGAGGCGGTGGACTGGACCAGTTCCGGAGCGCACCAGAGCGCGGCGGCCGCGGCCGCGCCGGTGCCCGCCCAGCGCAGGGCGTCGCGGCGGCTGACTTCGCGGGGACGTTCGGAGGAGGACATCGACAGCTTCTTTCGGTCAGATGCCGGACACGGGAGAGAAGAAACCGAGCGACCTCAGTGTCGCACCGCGATACAACGTTGTAAATCTGCCGAAAGCACTGACTGGAAGTGTCTGATTCCGGACAGAATTTGTCAGTGCGGGAGGCCTTCCGGCCCGGCGACGGCGTCCGCGCGGATCCGCCGTGCCGCCGTCCTCGTCGGCTCATTTGCTTATGTAAGATAACTATGTAACATAGCAATATGCGGGACGACGAGATCGAGCGGTTGCGCACCCAGGTCAAGCTGCTGCAGCGCCGGCTGCGCCGGGAAGGCATGCCGGTCAACGGCCTTACGCTCACCGCCCTCACCGTCCTCGGCGCGATCGCGCGGTCGCCCGAGGACGCGCAACCGCGTCTGCTGGCCGAGCAGTTGACGATGAGCAGCCCGAACGTGTCCGCGGCACTGCGCGAGCTGGCCGCGGACAACCTCATCGCCCGCGCGAAAGATCCGGACGACGCGCGCAAGGTCCGCATCGTCCTGACCGACCACGGCCGGGAGGTCGTCGCCCGCAGCCGGCGCGAGCGCGATTCCTGGCTGGGGCGGGCCGTCACGGCCTTGCTCGACGGCGAGGAGCAGCGGGTGCTCCTCGCCGCGGGCGAGCTGATGGAGCGCCTGGCCGGTTACGAACCGCCGCACCCCTGAACCACCCGAGGAGATCTCTCATGCCCTTGAGCACCATCGACCCCGCCTGCGCACTGGTCGTCGTCGACCTGCAGAAGGGGCTCACCGCCCATCCGGAAGTCGAGAAGATCCTCGGCAACGCCGCCGCCCTCGCCGCGGAGTTCCGCGCGTGCGCCCTGCCGGTCGTCCTGGTCACCGTCGACGGCAGCGCTCCCGGGCGCACCGACCACCAGCGAAACGGAGAGACCCAGGCGCCGCGTCCAGCCGGGTGGGCCGAACCCGCCCCCGAACTCGATCGCGAGCCCGGGGACATCCACGTCGCGAAGAAGCGGTGGGGCGCCTTCACCGGCACCGATCTGCACCGGCTCCTGCAAGACCGGGGCGTCACCCAGACCGTGCTCGCGGGGGTCGCCACCAGCATCGGCGTCGAGTCCACCGCCCGCGCCGCCCACGAGCACGGCTACCACGTCGTGCTCGCGACCGACGCCATGGCCGACCTCGACGCCGAGGCGCACCGGCACAGCCTCGAACGGATCTTCCCGCGGCTGGGCGAAACCGCCGCCACCGCCGACATCCTCGCCGCGCTGCGCACCCGCCGGAACGACTGACCGAGGAGGAGCACATGCGGGTGGTCCAGGTCGACGAACTCCCGCCCCAGAAACGGGGGCCGGACCGGCACCCCGTGCGCCCGGCACGTCCTGACCCGCGACAACTTCTCGATGATCGTCTACTACCAGAACGGGAGCTTCCGCTCTCCGCGCCACCACCACAATTTCGAGCAGTTCCGCTACCAGATCCGCGGCTAGGCCGAATTCGCGCAGAACAGGCGCACGGGGGCGTACTACGGGGCCCAGTCCGGCCCGCCGCACACGGTCGCCGTCACGCAGTTCGCGGACGCGCGTCGTTCGCCGCTGGGCAACGCACCGAAATCGTGCTCATGGGGTTGCCCAGCCTCGCCGACATCGCCTAGCAGCCGCCGGAGAGCTGAGCCCCTCCCCCGCGCTGTCCGGACAGCGCGGGTCACCGCCCGGCCGCGTACCCCTGTTCCCCGCGCGAATTCGCCGCCGCCGAAAGCACCCCGGTCTCAGGATCCTTCGCCACCGCGCACAACCGGCCCTCCGACCACGGCTCCCCCACCGTCACGTCGTGCCCCCGGCTCTCCAACGCGGCGATGACCTCCGCGCCGATCCGCGATTCCACCGTCACGCTGCCCGCCGCCATGCCGCGCGGGTAGAACGAACTCGGGAAGCTGTCGGTGTGCCAGTTCGGGGCGTCGATCGCGCCCTGCAGGTCGAGCCCGCCGCGGACCTTCCCGCGCAGCGCCGTGCCGAGGAAGAAGTGGAAGTTCCACTGGTCCTGCTGATCGCCGCCGGGCGTGCCGAACGCCATCACCGGCACGCCGTCGCGCAGCGCGAGCGACGGCGAAAGCGTGGTGCGCGGCCGTTTGCCCGGCGCGAGCGAGTTCGGCAGGCCCGGGTCGAGCCACGCCATCTGCAGCCGGGTGCCCAGCGGGAAACCCAGCTCCGGCACCACCGGGTTGGACTGCAGCCAGCCGCCGCTCGGGGTCGCGGCGATCATGTTGCCCCAGCGGTCGACCACGTCGAGGTGGCACGTGTCGCCCCGGGTCAGGCCGTCCTTCGCGACGGTCGGCTCCCCCGCCCCGATCGCCGACGCGGTGACCCCGCCGTCCGCGACGTACTGCGCGTGCCTGCTCAACCGAGGCGTGCGCCCTTCCGGGCTGCCCGGACGCAGGTCGAAAGAAGCGCGGTCGCCGATCAGCTTGCGCCGGACTTCCGTGTACTCCGGGGAAAGCAGCGCCTCGATGGGCACTTCCGCGCTGTCGCCGTACCAGGCTTCACGGTCGGCCATCGCGAGCTTCGTGCCCTCGATGAGCCGGTGGTAGTACTCCGGCGTCGCGTACTCCAGCTCGTCCGGGAGGAGCGCGAGCTGCTGCAGAAACGCCGGGCCTTGGCTCCACAGCCCGGGTTTCGCGACAGTCCAGCCGTTCCAGGTGTGGGTGACCGGATCCTCGTAGGCCGGGCGGAACGCGGCGATGTCGTCGGCGGTGAGCGTGCCCGCGTGCCGTTCGCCGGAAGAATCCATCGCCGGTTTCGCGGCGAAGGCGGCGAGTGCTTCGGCGACAAACCCTTCGCGCCATGCCTTCCGTGCCGCCTCGATCTGCGCTTCCCGATCGCTTCCAGCGGCCCCCGCTTCCGCGATCAGCCGACGCCAAGTCTCGGCGAGAGCGGGATTCTTGAGCAGCCCACCGGGTTTCGGCGCGACCCCGCCGGGCAAGTACAGCTCGGCCGACGTCGCCCATTCGTTCTCGAACAGCTCGCGGACGGTCTCCACCGTCGCGCCGACGCGCTCGACCGCCGGATGGCCGTCCGCCGCGTAGTGAATGGCGTACTTGAGGACCTCGCGCAGCGACTTCGTCCCGTGGTCGTGCAGCAGAAGCAGCCACGCCTCGACCGCACCGGGCACCGCGGCGGCGAGCGGGCCGGTGCCGGGGACGAGGTCCAGGCCGAGCGACGTGTAGTGCTCGATCGTCGCGCCGGCCGGCGCGGGCCCCTGCCCGCACAGCACCTTCGGCGCGCCGCCCGCCGGGGCGAGGATCATCGGCACCTCGCCGCCGGGGCCGTTGAGGTGCGGCTCGACGACGTGCAGCACGAACGCGCCCGCAACCGCGGCGTCGTAGGCGTTGCCGCCGTCTTCGAGGACCGCCATCGCGGCCGCCGAGGCGAGCCAGTGGGTGGACGACACCATGCCGAAGGTGCCCTGCAACGTCGGGCGCGTCTGGACCATGGCCTTATCGTCGCGCGCGGGCCGGAGGTACGTCAAAGACATCTGAGACACCGGTCCGATAGCGTATCGCTATGGAACGCCGTCAGCTGGAGTACTTCGTCGCGATCGCCGAGCACGGCGGGTTCACGCACGCGGCGCGGGCGTTGCGGGTGGCGCAGCCGTCGTTGTCTCGGGCGATCGCGAAGCTGGAACAGGACCTCGGCGTCGAACTGTTCCACCGGGTCGGGCGCAACGCGGTGCTGTCGAACGCCGGCGAACTGCTGGCCGGACGCGCCCGGCTGGTGCTGCGCGACCTCGACGCCCTGCGTGCCGCCGCGCGGATGGCGGGCGACGGACCGGCCGGACGGATCGACGTCGCGGCCACGTCGTCGTCCGCGCTGGAGCCGGTGATCAGCATCATCGCCGAGATGCGCACGCGGTATCCGGGCGTTCTGGTCAGCACGTCGGCGGCGTTGTCGGCGGCCGAGGTGGTCGCGATGGTGGTGCAGGGCCGCTGCGAGGCCGGGGTGTGCGGGAGCGCGGAACGCCCGGTCGGGCCGGGTCTGGTCGCGCATCACCTGCGGGACGAGGAACTGCTGCTGGTCGCCCCGCCGGGCACGGAGATCGGTTCGGGCGGGGTCGTCGAGCGGGCCGAACTCAGCGGCATGCAGTTCGTCGTCACCACGTCGGCGACCGCGGTGCGCGGGTTCTTCGACCGGCTCGCGGCGAGCGTGCCGGATCTGTCGATCGCGGCCGAGGTGGGCGACCGGAGCGTCGTGCTGCCGATGGTGCTGCGCGGGATTGGCGCGAGCTTGATGCCGGACGGCTGGGCGGATCTCGCCCGCCGGGCCGGTGCCGAGGTGCTCCGGTTCGCGCCGCCGGAGACGCTCCCGCAGTGGTTGATATATCGGACCGGGCCGATTGCCGCGGCAACTCAGGCGTTCGTGGACATCACGCTCGCCTCTGGCGGGACCGACAGCATCGGTGCGTAGTGGCCGTCCGGATACGGCTCCCCTACCGCGCGGCCGTCCGCTTCGATCCACGCGTGCGCGGCGAACGGGCTCGTCCGCACTCCGGTGCACCAAGTCGGCCAAGAACCCCTGAGGCGACACAAAAGCGCGGCGGCGATCGAACGTTGGAGACAGCCTTGTCCGGCACAGCGAAGGCTGACGGAAACGACGTCTGAGCGGGCTGCGGCTGCCTCGTCGGCAGTAGCTGCTCGAGCATCGCGGCGGGCGAATTCCAGTACACGGCGCAGCTTCGCCGGACGCAGCTGAGCTAGCGGGCGGGCGAGCGCGACGGCGAGCAGCGGCACCGGGCGGCGGTGAAGTGGCAGGCGGACGCGCGTGGCGAGCGCGACCGGCGCGGTCATGCCGTCACCAACCCGGCGGACTGCAACTGCTCAAGCACCGCGGTCACGTCCTTCCGCGTCACGGCTTCGTCGACCCCGTGCAGCGTAGCCAGCTCCGACGCGATGCCCTCCGGTTCGCTGCCGTCGAGAAGCCCATGCAGCACAATGCTTCCGGTGGCGTTGAGCTGCCAGTACCGGCCGGTGGTCAGGTGCAGCAGGACAGTGCCGTCCGGGGTGTCGGTGGCGGTGACGTCAGGGTGCAAGCGCATCGTGCCTCCTCGAGGTTGAGCGGTCGGCGGCGCGAAGCCACATCTCGCATCCGATGAGCGGTTCCAGAGCGGCGACCACACGGTAATCCCGCTGCGGCGAAAGGACCGCGGCCCGCAGCCGGTCCCGGTCGAGCAGCCCGCGCGCGGCCAGTGCGGAATCCTCGAACAGCCGCAGGATCGCGGTCTGGTTGCGGCGCAGCCCTTCCCGGACGTCCGCGCCGAACTCGCCCTTGGTGGCCCGGCCGAGCACGACTTCCGGCACGATCCCCCGCATCGCCTCGGCCAGCAGCGGTTTGTAACGGCCCGGACTGGCGTGCTCGTGCCGCCGGACGCGCAGGACGGCTTCCACGACCCGGTCGTCGAAGAACGGCAGCCGCAACTCGACCCCCGCCTCGGCGTAGAGACCGGCCGTCAAGCGGTACTGCGCGGCGGCGGACCGGAGGACGAGCACAGCCTGGTGCTCGCCGGGGTCGCGGCCGAGCGGTCGAGCTTCGTTCGCGGTGCGGTGCAAGGCTTTCCGGGCCAAGTCCAGACCGGCGTCGGTGACCCACGGCTGGGCCCGCAGCGGCGCGACGCCCCAGCCGAGCACCGGCCGGCGTGCCGAACCGACCGGATCCGAGAGGTGCTCTGCCTGCTGCCGCCACCAGCCCGCGACGGTGCCCGGCCGGAGAAGTCCCGCCATCGTCCCGAAAAGCGGCCAGCGCCGTAGTGCGGCGTGTGCCCGGACATGGCTTAGCGCGGTAACCGGCCGACGGCGGAGCAGTTGGTGCAAGTACCCGGGCAGCGGGCTGAACAGCTCGTCCCCGCCGTGTCCGGCGAGATGCAGTTCGGACCCGCGCGCCGCGATGGCTTCGGCGCTGTACCGGATCCGGGCCGCGGACCGGGTGAACGCGTACGGTTCGTCGGCGTCGACCGGCCGTTCCGGATCGGCGAAGACGGAGGGAAGTTCGTGCTGCGGGACGATCAGGTGCTCGGCCCGGTCCAGCGCGGCGATGGACCGGGCGGCGAACTCCGCGTCGTCGTTGCCCGCCTCCGCCTCGGCCCAGCGGAAGGTCAGCAGCTCCGGATTCTCCCGGGCAGCAAGGAAACACAGCGACGTCGAATCCATGCCGCCGGAAAGATCAGCGGATACGGGTCCGGATCGGACAGTCTCGGCAAGTGCGGCCCGTACTCCCTCCGCGCCGCGGGCCAGCGGCTCGCGAGCGGCTGGTGGACGCCACCACTGCTTCTCCTGCACCCGTCCGTCTGTCCATAAAAGACAGTTTCCCGGCTTCACCGCCGAAACCTTGGTGTACAACGATCGTTCGTTCAACGGCGGCGGAAGATGCAGCCCGCACGACGCCCGTGCAGCAAGCACCTCCTCGTCCACTGAGGACTCCAGCAGATCGGCAAGCAGATCAGCGCGATCCGCGGCGACCGGCACGCCGTCGAGCCGGCAATGGAACACCCGCCGCAATCCGGTTGCGGTGCCTTGCACCCGAACCGCACCGTCCACAGTGGCCACCAGGTGGAACGACCCGGTCAGCGCGGCGGCGACCCGGTCGACGTCCGCCAGCGACGACACCCGGGCAGCCAGCGCACCGAGCCGGACGGCGGTGACCGGGGAATGCCCGATCACCGCCAGCCGCACCGGCCCGGCTGTCCCCACCGCCACCTCGGCGCGACGCCATCGGCCGACGAGCCACGGCCGCCCGGACGCGTGGGCGTGCACCTGCGCGCCCGCCCACGGCCGCCGGATCCCCGCCGCGGCGGGGAGATCGGGCAGCACCAAGAATCCCGGCGTGCTCATCGGCTGCGCTCCCGGCTCAGGAGGCGAAGTAGCCCATCGTGTCCGACAGGTAGCCGCTGAAGCCGAGGGTGTCCTCGCTGAACTCGCCGACCTCGGCCAGCGCGGGCGGCGTGTATTCGGGCAATTCGCGAACCTGCTTGTCCTGAACGTCCATGATGCCTCCGATGTTCGGCTCCGGCAGCCGCTGCGACCGCCGTCCCCGACACTGGCACGCACCGCCCGGCCGCGGCAGGCGGGAGTTCCCGTGCGTACCAACAGCTTTACCTCGCAGTACCGGACTCGCCCGGCCCGCTGGCCCGAATGGACTAGACCACTTTCACCTAATGCCGAGCCCGCGCCGCCCGGTCTCGTTCAGCTGCCCGGGCGCGAACCGGTCCGGCCACGAACGCTCGTAATGCTCGGCCGGGAAGTCCGACGGACTGGACCCCGACTCGAACGCCTCGCGCACCGACCCGGCGTACGCCTCGTTGCGCGGGCACCACGGCGCGGCCGGGATGTACATGACGTTGCCCCAGCCCCGCTGGTTCTCCACCGGCGCGACGCTGTGGATCAGATCGCAGTGCCACCACACGGAATCGCCTGCCCGCACGTCCGGGATGCCACTGGAAGCCCGCAGCAGCAACGAATGCCATTTCTCGCTCGCCGGGAACACCTGATTCACCGTGACGCCGCACATGTCGTCGTCGGGCACGTCGGCCAGCAGCGGACGCAGCATCAGATAGCCCATCGCCTCCGGAATCGGCACTGTGTGCAGCACGCCCTGGTCGTGTTCCATGTCCGACAGCGCGGTCCAGCCCTGGAAAGTGCGGAACACCGAGCACATCGTCGAGCCCTCGAACTGCGGCCCGGCCGTGCGATGCGCGGCGTCCCACGGATCGTAGGACTCGACGGTGCCGTCGAACAGATGCCGGAACGCGCGCTGGTACGCCTCGGTCATCCAGAGGTCCAGCGTGCCCGGGTCGAGATGGGAGCCGAGACCGCCGGAATCCGCGCCCGGCGGACGGCGGCGGATGCGGTCCGGATACAGCGAATCCCGGCCGGGGTCGAACCACCGGACGCCGTCGGATTCGGATTTCCACTGTGCGTTGAGGAACGCCTGCACGCGCGCCATCCGGTCACTCTGCCGCGCCTCCATTTGCGCCGCTGACCAGTAGATCGGGTAGATCTCCGGCCGCGAGCCGACGGTGCCGAAGAAATCGTCGCCGGGACCGCGGTAGTGCTCGAAGAACCGGTTGCCCTCGACGTAGCCGACAATCCCCGCGTCCCAGGCCAGCGCCTGCTCGCGCGGGAAATGACCGCGCACCACAAGACAGCCGCGCCGCCGAAGCCGAGCCAGGTCTTCTTCGGAAACCTTGCCCGCCTCGATGTCGGCGTAGTCCAGCACCGGCCAGACCGTCTCGCCACGCGCTTTCGCCGCCTCGATCTCCTCGACCGCGGCAGCGACGCGGGCCTCGACCACCGCGAACACCTCTTCCACGGTGCGCCCGGACGCCTCGATCCGCGCCCGCAGCGCGGCTTTGATCTCGCGAATCGCGGCCGGGAGGTCGTCCGGCGTCGTCTCCCAGTGCGGCAACGGGGGCAGCTGCACAGCGCTCGCTCCATTCAGGAAGGGCTCCTTACTGAATCGACGGTAAGGCACCCGCACCGATTCAGGCAACACTCCTGACTAAAACGGCTACACTCGCGCCGATGACCCCGGCCAAGCCCTCCCTCGACCTGCTCCGGTCGCTGACCGACGAGCACGTCCTGCGGGCTCTCCTCGCGCAGCGGCAGCTCACGCGCGCGCAAATCGCCGCCCACACCGGCATTTCCAAGCCCGCGGTCGGCGACAGCGTCGCGCGGCTCGCCGAGGCCGGGCTGCTCCGCGACACCGGCGAACGCACCACCGGCCGCGGCCGCGTCGGCACCTATTACGCGCTGGCCGACGACCTCGGCACGGCGCTGGTCGTGAGCATCGCCCACGAGGGCGCGGTCGCCGAAGCCGTCGACGTTTTCGGCGAGGTGCTCGCCCGGCACGTCGAAGACCTCGGCCGACCCGTGCGTCCGCGGAAGGTCGCTCACGCCCTCCGCAAGGCTGCGACACAGGTCGCCGACGACGCCGGACCGCTCCGGCTCGCGGTCGTCAGCGCCGCCGATCCGGTCGACCGCGCCACCGGGAAACTGGTCCACCTGCCCGATTCCCCGTTCCTGCTCGGGGAACTCTCCCCCGCCGACGTCCTCGCCCCGCTCGTCACCGGCCCGGTCACGGTCGACAACGACGTGAACTGGGCCGCCCGCACCGAACAGGCCGCCGACGATTTCGCCTACCTCTTCCTCGGCGAAGGGCTCGGCTGCGCGGTGGTCTCCGACGGCGAAGTGCGTCGGGGACACGCCGGCTTCGCCGGGGAAATCGCGCACGTCCTCACGCGCGGCGCGGACGGTCAGGCGCTCGCCTTCATCGACGTCTTCGCGGATCTCGGGGTGCGCCAACCGGATTCGACTACGATCGACGTCGCCGCCCTGCGGTGCGCGATCAAATCCGACGACGTCCTCGACACTCTCGCCGAGGCGATCTGCGGCGTGCTCCTGGCTTTGGTGACGGTGTCCGACCCGGAACTCATCGTCCTGGGCGGCCCCTGGGGGCCCGCCGTGCTCGACGCGGTGTCCGACCGGTTCGCGCGACTCCCGCGCAATGTCCCGCTCCGCGCCCCGCGCGCCACAGACTCCCCCTCCCTCGCCGGCGCGCGCGACGAGGCCGTGCGGGCTCTGCGGAGCGCCGTTCTCAGCCCTTGATGGTCTTCTTGATCCAGTCCAGCTGACCGAACACATCCCCGTCGGCCGCGACGCTGCTGCGGTCGGATTTGCTGGTGACGCCCACGATCGTGTCGCGATCAGCGGTCGACATGACCGGACCGCCGGAGTCGCCGCCCGCCGTGACGCCGTTCGTGGTCAGCGCGCAGAAATCGGTGCCGCCGGAGATGGTCATGCCTTCACAGCGCTGGTCGTCGGGGTCGATGACCTTCGCGTCCACCTGTTTGAGCACGTCGGACTGGCAGCTGTTCTCGTCGCCGGTGCAGGTCGCGCCCCAGCCGAGCTGGCGAACCGTCTCGCCCGGGCGCACCGGCCCGGCGGTCGGCAGCTTCGCCGGGGTGATGTTCATCGGGGCGACCTTGATCAGCATGAGATCGGCCAGCGTGTGGTTGTTGCGGCTGCCCGGCACCGGCCTGACCACGGTGCCGAGCCGCTGGTCGAGATTGCCGACTCGGAACTCGATCCGGGAGTCCGCGATGGGCTCGGCGGCTTCGGTGAAGCAGTGGTCAGCGCCGATGATCCACTCGCGACTGATCGCCGTGGCGGTGCACTCGGGCTTGCCGTCGACGAGCATCCGCACCGCCCACGGCCCGTAGCTGGAGACCGAACCTCCGATCACGGCCGACGCAGGAGCCGCCACGGCGACAGCCAGGGCAGCAGCTGGAGCCAAAACGGCCAGCGGGCGGAGCAACATGGCGAGGACATCCCTTCGGCGGCTGGCGTTACAACATCAAGACGCCGCAGCTGGAGGGGGGTTGCGCCTCGCGAGTGTTAATTCCGGTTAGAACCGGCACAGGCACTCACGAGGCGCCCGGATTCAGGACTTGTCCGCGGCCTGGGCCACGAAAATCCCCGTCTCCAAGAATGCCCGCCACTCAGCGGGAGACTGGCTGTCCATCGCCCGCCGAGCCGCCGCCTGGACCTGGCTGCCCGGCGTCGAGCGGGTCCAGATTTCCCGGACCAGCGGTCCCTCCTCGAGGTACCTGGCGTAGCTGGCCTCGACGCCCACGACCGCGGCCGCGCGCACCTTGATCTCGTTCACTTTGTCCTTGGCCGCGGCCTCGAAGATGCCGGTGTCGATGAACGCCCGCCGCTGCTCCGGCGTCTCGCAGGAGTAGGCAGCCATCCACACCTCGGAACCGTAAGGCGCATGACGCGCGTAGATGTGCCAGACGAACTGATCGTCCGTCAACTGCGCGGCCAGCGCCACATCCATGCCCACTGCGGTGGCCGCCTTCACCCGTGCGTCGCGGAGTTTCTTCTCCGCGGCTTCCTTCTCCGCAGCCTCCTTCGCGGCCTCCACGTCGCGCTCATGCTCGACAAAGATGCCGTGCAGGATGAATTCCTTCTTTTCCGCCAGAGTCCCCTTGACAGCGGCAGCCGCGGCCGCCTTCACGAACGAATCCCTGGGGGCGTGCTCCCACAACGCGAAGACGAAGTTCGGATCTTCCTGGCTCAGCAGCATCCGAGTCAGCTCGAAACCGAGGAGTGCGGCAGCGGGCTGCCGTTCCGTACGCCGGACCTCGTACAGCGCCTCCCGGTCCAGATCCTTTTGGTGTGCCTCGTAAATCCGGGCAGTGAGGAAGAGCGACGTCGACCCGTGGCTGTAGGCGTAGTACGCCTCCCACTGGACTTCCTCCGCGACGTCGCCCTGCCGTTGCGCGGCCAGATAGATCTCGTGCACGAAGTCGAGTTCGCTGAGCCGCAGCAGTTCCGGAGTGATCGCGAGCCCGACGACAGCGGCCGCGTTCGTGCGCACCTCCTCCGGAGTCTGTGCCACGACAGCAGCCGGAGCCGCCGTCGCCACAGCCGGAGCGATGGCCCCGGTCGCCGCGGTCATCGCGGCGAGGACGACAGCGGCCGCCAGTCTTCGAACTCGGGAATTCGACATAAGCGTCATAGTGGGTGAATATCTCCCGCACGACGAACGTTACCGATCATGGTCCGGGGTCCCGCTGATTGACATGTCGGAAACTTCCGACGTAACGTAGCGTCATGCCCGACGACGTCTTCATCGCTCTCGCCAGTCCCGTCCGCCGGCGTCTGCTCGAGATCCTGGCGGACGGCCCGCACACAGCGGGCGACCTCGCGGCGCGGTTCGAGCTGAGCCGCCCGGCGGTGGCCGAGCACCTCAAGGTGCTGCGGGACGCCGCCTTGGTCCGCGACGAACCCGTGGGGCGACAACGTTTTTACCACCTGGAAAGCGACCCGCTGGAGCAGGTCGGCGAATGGCTGCACCCGTTCGAACGGTTCTGGCGCAGCCGCTTGCGCACTATGGCCGACCTGCTGGAAAACGAGGAGGAAACCCCGTGACGTACGCCCGCATCGGCAGCATCTCGGTCGATCAGTTCATCGCCGCCGCCCCGGAGAAGGTCTGGCGCGCGCTCACCGACCCCGAACTGCACGCGAAGTGGTGGGCGCCCGGCGACATCGGCCTGGACGTCGGCCGCGAATTCCGTTTGGAGATGCCCGGATTCGGCTCGATCCCTTGCCGCGTAACCGAATCCGAGCCGCCGTCGAAGTTCGTCTACACCTTCAACGGCGACTGGACCCTCACCTGGACGCTCGTCGCCGAAGGCCAGGGCACCCGGCTCCTGCTGAACCACTCCGGCTTCGACCTCGACGACAAACGCCAGGCGGACGCGTACGAGCGGATGGGCCCCGGCTGGCGCGACGGCGTCCTGCCGCGACTGGCGAAGCTGGACCTCGGCTGACCCCCTCAGGCTGGACGGCGAGCGTAGACCACCGCTTGCGGCACCTCGCTGTCCAGCTCCTCCACCCATTCCGCCTCGACAGTGAACCCCGCCCCGCGCAACCACTCCGACACCCGCGCGGGCTGTCGGCGATGGACGTACAGCTGCATCGCATGCCCGCCGTAACCCTGCGTCTTCAACCGGGCGACGTCGCCGACGTGGAAGCCGATCGCGACCGGCGCCCCGGGCCGCAGCACGCGGTGGAACTCCGCGATCGCCGTGGGCACCTCCTCGTCCGGGACGTGGATCAGAGACCACCACGACAGCAGACCGGCCACCGAGGCGTCGGGCAACGGGAGCGCGGTCATCGAACCGACCGCGAACCGCAGCCCCGGATGGTCCCGCCGGGCCACCTCGATCATGCCGGGCGAGAGGTCGAGGCCGAACGCTTCGAGGCCAAGGCTGTTCAGATGCGCGGTGACGTGCCCGGTACCGCAGCCGACGTCGGCCACCGGGCCGGTTCCGTGCACCCGCGAGGCGAACAAGCCCAATGTCATTCGCAGAGAAGGACTTTGGGCGATCGAGTCGCGCAATCGCTCGGCGTAGCTGTCGGCGACGGTGTCGTACGAGGTCCGGATGTCGGTCAGCCAGGTCTGCACGACGGCCACGCTAGCTCACCGGCGCACCGAACCACTGGCGAAGCGCGGACTCCAGACCCTCCGGATCACCGGCCCACGCAACATATCCGTCCGGCCGGACCAGCTTCGCCTCGGCACCAGCCTCAACGCGGTGCACCCGATCCGCCCAGCGCCGCGCGAGATCGCCGAATCGTCCTTCGGGATCCACGAGGACACCGCGTCCGGCCCGCAGTTCCGGACCGAGATCGTGCGCGGGAAGCCCGACCAGCGGGTGGTCTTCGCTGCCCGGAACGGCGTAGCGGAATCCCATGCCGGACAACATGTCGTCCAGCAGGTACTGGACTTCGGGCAACTGCACCAGTTCGGTGAACAATGACCGGGCCGCGGCCGAATCGGGGCCGTCGTCGAGAAGCAGCGACTGTGCTTGGACGTTGCGCAGCACCGCCGCGCCGGCCGGGTGCCGTTCCGCGTGATAGCTGTCCAGCAGCCCCTCCGGCGCGGTGCCGCGAACCGCCGCGGCGAGCTTCCAGCCGAGGTTCATCGCGTCCTGGATTCCGGCGTTCATGCCTTGCGCGCCAAGGGGAAGGTGCACGTGCGCGGCGTCGCCCGCCAGGAAGACGCGGCCGTGCCGGTACTGCTCGGCCTGCAAGGCGGCGTTCGTGATCCGGCGCGCGTACCGGAGTTCGAGCAGTTCCACCCGGTCGCCGAAAACCGTCTTCAGCCCGGTGCGGATCTCGTCCTCGGTGACCGGGATGTCCCGTTCCAGCGACCAGCCTGGCCCGCCGAAGGTGAGACGGCGCAGCGGGCGGCCTTCGGCGTCGACGCCCAGCGGGAACACCTGCGCGCGGTAGCCCTCCGGGGTGATCGTGGTCATCGGGACCTCGGCGCTCAGCCGCACGTCGGCGGCCACCGTCGTCGCGGTTCCTGGACGACCAGAGAACTCCGCGCCCAGCAGCTTGCGGACCGTGCTGCGTCCGCCGTCGGCGGCGACCAGGTACTGGGACCGGATCGCGGTGCCGTCGGCGAAGGTCGCGGTGACGCCTTCCGCGTCCTGTTCCAGCCCGGTCAGCTCATGGTTCCGGAGGACGCGGATTCCTTCCGCCGCAAGGTGTTTCTCCAGGAAGCCTTCGATCACCACCTGCGGGACCGACCGCCACGGGAACCGGTGCCGCCTGCGCACCAGCGGCAGCAGATTGCCGGCGAAATGCGCGGTGCCGACCGGGTAGTCGCCGGTGGCCAGCAACGGTTCGAGCAGGCCGCGCTGGTCGAACGCTTCTTGCGTGCGGGACTGCAGCCCGCCCGCCTTGGACAGTTCGCTGGCCTTCGGCAGCCGGTCCGCCAGCACGCAGGACACTCCGGCGAGCCGCAGTTCGTTCGCCATCGTCATCCCGGTCGGACCGGCGCCGACGACGAGCACCTCGGCAGTCATGATCTCTCCCTCGTGGTTCGGTGTGTTCGGAACCGACTCTCGACCCGGCACCGGCGGGCGAGCCAGAAAGCGACACGTTTACGGCGGATTCCGACGTGAGTACTCTCGGGTCGGTGGATTCCGACTACGACGACCTCGACCGGCAGCTGGTGCACGCCCTGCAGGTCGACCCGAGGGCCCCGTTCAGCACGATCGCCGAAGCGCTCGGCGTGTCGGATCGCACCATCGCGCGCCGCTACGCCCGGCTGCGGTCGGCCGGAGCGGTCCGGGTCGTCGGCGGCGTCAACGAGACAGCTTCCGGCGCGGTGCAATGGTTCCTGCGTGTCCGATGCGCGCCTGCTGCGGCGGGCGCGGTCGCCGAGGCTCTCGCGCGGCGGCCGGACACCGCTTGGGTGAGCCTGACGTCCGGCGGCACCGAAATCACCTGCACCGTCCGCATCGAAAACGACGCCGACAGCGAAACGTTGCTGCTGGCCAAACTCCCCCGCACCCCGCGCGTCGAGGGCGTCACCGCGCATTCGGTACTGCACGCGTTCTACGGCGGCCCGGACAGTCTGGTCGCCAAACTCGGCGTGCTGGACGACGCCACCGTCACCCGCTTGCGCCCGCCGCCGCTCCCCCGCCGCCCAGGCCCGGCGACGCTCGACGACGGCGACCGCAAACTCCTCGCCGCGCTGGCCGCCGACGGCCGCGCCGGGTTCGAACAACTCGCCGCCGAGACCGGCTGGTCCCCGACCACAGTCCGCCGCCGCATGGCGGAACTGCGCGAACGGGATGTGCTGTACTTCGACCTTGACGTCGATTGGCGGTTGCACGGCAAGGGAATCCGGACACTGCTGTGGCTTTCGGTCGCACCGTCGGCACTGGAGGAGACCGGCGTCGCGCTCGCAGCGCACCCGGAAGTCGCGTACGCCGCGGCGACCACCGGCCCGACCAACCTGTACGCGACAGCGGTGTGCGGCAGCCAGCAGGAGCTGTACCGCTACCTCACCACCAGCGTCGCCGCGCTCCCTGCGGTCACCCACGTGGAAACGGCACCGGTGATCAAAACGGTGAAACGGGTAGCGAACCGACTGTGACGCAGTACGAACGGGCGCCCTCCCGGTCAGCGGTTGACAGCGCGGCGAGGATCCGTCAATGATTCGTTCGGCTTTTCCCGGTGGGAAATTCCCGAACGCGTCCGCGAACTGTCCCCCACTTTTCGAGGAGACATCGATGTCATCGGTCAGCCGCCGCAGATTCATGCAGCTCGCCGCCGCCACCGCCGCCGGCACGGCCTTGCCCGCGAGCATCGCGCGGGCGGCTTCGGTGCCGGCCGCCGTACGCACCGGCACTCTCGCGGACGTCGAGCACGTTGTCGTGCTGATGCAGGAAAACCGGTCGTTCGACCACTATTTCGGGACCCTCAACGGCGTCCGCGGCTTCGGCGACCCGCGCCCGGTTTCCCTGCCGAGCGGGAAACCCGTGTGGAACCAGGCCGACGCGAGCGGCGCCGAAACCCTGCCGTTCCGGCCCGCCGAGGACAACCTCGGCCTCACCTTCATCGAGGACCTCAACCACGACTGGAACGGCACGCACACCGCGTGGAGCACCGGCCGCTGGGACCAGTGGATCCCGGCGAAAACCCGCACCACGATGGCGTATCTGACGCGCAAGGACATCCCGTTCCACTACGCGCTGGCCGACGCGTTCACCATCTGCGACGGCTACCACTGTTCGATGCTGTCCTCGACCGACCCGAACCGGTATTACATGTACACCGGCTGGACCGGGAATGACGGTTCCGGCAACGGACCGGTGCTGGGCAATGAAGAAGCCGGCTACGGCTGGACCAGTTTCCCGGAAATCCTGGAAAAAGCCGGGGTTTCGTGGAAGATCTACCAGGACATCGGCGACGGTCTCGACAAGGACCACGGCTGGGGCTGGACCAAAGACCCGTATATCGGCAATTACGGCGACAACTCGCTGCTTTACCTGACCCAGTACCAGAAATCGGCCCAGGGCAGCCCGCTCTACGACAAGGCGCGCACCGGCACGCACGCCACCGCGGGCGACGGTTTCTTCGACCACCTCACCGCGGACGTCAAAGCGAACCGGCTGCCGCAGGTTTCCTGGATCGTGGCCCCGGAGGCGTACTGCGAACATCCGGCGTGGCCCGCCAATTACGGCGCCTGGTATGTCTCCGGAGTACTCGACGCGCTCACGTCGAATCCGGACGTGTGGAGCAAAACCGTCCTGCTCATCACTTACGACGAGAACGACGGTTTCTTCGACCATGTCGTCCCGCCGTATCCGCCGCGCGACGCGAACTGGGGCAAGTCGACGGCGAGCGTCGCCGGAGAATGGTACGAAGGCGGCGCGGCGGCGTCCTACACCAAATCCATGCCGTACGGCCTCGGCCCGCGCGTGCCGCTGCTGGCCGTCTCGCCGTGGAGCACCGGCGGCTGGGTCTGCTCGCAGACCTTCGACCACACCTCGCTGATCCAGTTCGTGGAAAAGCGCTTCGGCGTGCACAACCCGAACATTTCGCCGTGGCGCCGGGCGGTCTGCGGAGACCTCACGTCGGCGTTCGACTTCACCGGAGCCGCCAGCGGCGTCCCGTCCCTGCCCGGCACCGGCGACTACCAACCGCCCGCCGACCACAGCACCCCGCCGACCTATCACCCGGTGCCGCCCGCGAACGGCTCGCTCCCGAAGCAGGAACCCGGCGCCCGCAAAGCCCGCGCCCTGCCGTACGACCTGGCCGCGGACACCGAAGCCCGCGACGGCCGGATGTACTTCACCTTCACCAACCTCGGCGACGCCGGAGCCGGGTTCCACGTGACGTCCCGGATGCGTTCCGACGGACCGTGGCCCTACACCGTCGAAGGCCACAAGTCGGTCACCGACAGCTGGCATTTGCCGAGCGGCGCGGGAGATTGGTACCAGTACTCGGTTTTCGGCCCGAACGGCTGGCTCCGCGAACAGGCCGGAACGATCGGCGGCCTGGGACCGGAGGTCACCGCCCGGCACGACGCCGGCTATGTGACGGTCACGTTCACGAACCCGAGCAGCCGCACGGTCACCTTCACCGGCGTCGACGCTTACGCGCCGACCGAGGCTTACCAGTACACGCTGGCCCCCGGGACTTCACGGGCAGTGCCGAAGTGGGGCGTGGCCAACGGCTGGTACGACATCACGGTCAAAGCGGATCACGACGGGCAGTACGTCCGGCGCTTCGCGGGCCACGCCGAAACCGGCCAAGCCTCGACCAGCGACCCAGCCATCGCCACCAGCTGACGAAGAGGCAGCCGGTATCTTCGAGTGAATGAGCCGGCACGACAACCAGGTGGATCACAGCCACATCCACGGACACCTGGTCCAAGTCGGGCAGGTGCACGGAGATGTCACCGTGGCCGGGGTCCAGCGCGGACGTCCTGCTGTGACCCCGGTGCGCGACGCCGATCCGGTACTGCTCGGCGTGCACCGTCCGATCTGGTTCGACACCGATCCGTCGATGCCGAGCTACGTTCTGCGGGACGCGGACCCGCAGCTGCGCGCCCACCTTGTAGCCGCAGCCGCCTCCGGCGGTTTTGTGCTGCTGGTCGGCGGTTCGTCAGTGGGCAAGACGCGGATGCTGTTCGAAGCGCTGCGCGCGGTCGTGCCTGACTGGCCGATCGCGCACCCGGCTCCGGACCACGAGGTCGCTCATCTCGAACAGACTGTGTTGTGGCTGGACGAACTCCAGCAGTACCTCGACGGCAAAGACGGACTCACCGCCGCGACGGTCCGGGCCATGCTCGCGCGAAAGGTGATCATCGTGGCCACGCTGTGGCCGCACTACTACCGCGACTACACCGACACTCACGAGTCCGTCGCCACCGACCAGTTCCGGTTCGAGCGGGAGCTGCTCAAGCTCGCCACCGTGGTCCGCCTGGGAACGGCCTTCACTGCTGCCGAAACCGAACGCGCGCAGACGGTCTCGAAGCGCGACGAACGGCTGCGGCACGCACTCACGTCAGGGGACTTCGGGCCGGCTCAGATCCTCGCAGCCGCACCGCAGATCGTGCACCGCTGGGAGGTCGCCGGATGCTACGCGCGCGCCATTCTGACCGCGGCGATCGACTGTACGTTGCTGGGAGCCCAGACACCGATTCCGACCGACCTGCTCCGCGCTGCCGCGCCCGCGTACTGCACCCCCGCCGAACGCGCCAGCGCACCGCCGGATTGGTTCGACGAGGCCGTCGCCTACGCCAGTCGGTCATTGCTCGGTTCCACCTCCCCGTTGATCCCGGCCGGGTCGGAGATGGGCAAAGTGGACGGCTATCGGGTAGCCGACTACCTCGTCCAGCACGTCGAGAAAACGCGACGCGGCTCCCTGCCGCCGAGCACGTTCTGGGCGGCATGCGCGGCGCACTTGGTCAACGCCAACGACCTGGGCCGGATCGGGAAAGCCGCGGCAGACCGGCAGCGTCGAGCAGCCGCACTGCCGCTGTTGGAGCGAGCCGCGCAGGCCGGTGCGGTCACAGCGATGCGCGTTCTTGCCGAGGCGTACCGGGCGATTGGCGACAAGGCCGAAGCGCGTCGCGTCGCCGATCAGCTTTCAGCGTCGCCAGACCCCGGTGCTGATCTTGAGCGCCTTCTGCTCGCGGGGTGGGACTTCGAAGAAATCGCCGAGCTCGCCGAAGAAGGCAACGAATACGCCATCGGCCATCTCATCGAATACGGAGACCCCGAACTCGCGATCGACCTGCTCCTCGTCCACCACGGCCTCGAAGAGGACTGGGCATGCGAGAAGCTCGCCGAGCTGTACGAAGAGGTCGACGAGACCGACAGAGCGATCGAAGTGCTGAAAATTCTCGTCGCACGCGGCAACCAAGGCTCCGTCATGTCTCTTGCCGGGCTCCTTGAACAGCAGAAGCGGGTTGAAGACCTGATGGATCTGACCGAGCAAGGGTACTTCGACGCAGCGATCGGCCTGGCGAACGTTCTGCGCGAACGCGGCGACGAGAGCTGGGCGATGGACGTGCTGTACGAGTTCGCCGGCGAAGGCAGCGCCGACGTCGACTGGGTGCTGTCGGATTGGCTCAGGGAGCGCGATGATCTGGAAGGGCTGCTCGAACTGGCAGATTCGGGCGTCAGTTCCGCTGCGGACGAAGCAGCAAAAGTTCTGCTCCGCCGAGGCGAACGAGCGCGAGCCCTGGCCCTGCTGCGATCCTCGGGAAGTGAGCACGTACTAGTCAGCGTATTGACTGAACTGGGCGAACTGGACGAGCTCAGGTCCTTGGTCGAGGACGGCCACACGCTGGCCGCAGGTGCACTCGCCGAATACCATCTTGCGCGAGGCGAAGTCGATGATGCCCTTCACTACGACGAGCTAGACGAACTGGGGATCGACGGCGACGCCATCGTGGCTGCGCTCGTGAAAAGCGGGCAAGAAGAGCGTGCAGTGGCGTGGCTCCGCGAGAAGTGCGAGCCGGGAGAGACGTACTGGACTTTCCGACTCGCGGACCTGCTGAAAAAGCTCGGCCGGGCAGAAGAGCTGAAGGCACGGATCGACCGGGGAGAGAGCCCCGCAGCGCTTCGCTTCCATGAACTCCTGCTCGAACAGGGCAAAGCGGAGGACGCCGCACGGTTCCGTCGGTTTGGGCTCACCGCAGCAGGAGAAATCGCTAGGCCGGACATGCAGTGACTGCTCTTCCCAGAGAGCACCAGCCTCACCGAATCTTCGCCACCACCAGGCTGACGGCTGCCAGCACCACCGCCAGCCCGCCAAACCCCGCGCCCAGCGTCGCCGCCGACGCGATCGCGCCCACCAGCAACGGCCCTCCCGCATCACCCAGCTCACGGCCGACTTCCGCCGCGCCCATGGTCTGCCCCAGCCGTTCCTTGGGCGCGGCGCCGGCCAGATGCGCGAACCCGATCGGCGTCGCCACCCCGACCCCGAGCCCGATCGCGACCGCCGCGGCCAGCACCCCCGCGATCCCCGGGACCAGCGCCCCCAGCGCCAACCCGGCGGCAGTCAGCAGCAATCCGCCGGCCATCCCGGGCCCGTCGGGAATCCGCCCCGCGTCCCGGAGACGGCCGGCCCACGGCTGCACCAGCGCGGAACACAACGCCAGCACCGACACCGCCGCACCGGTCGCGACCGTGCCGAGCCCGCTCGCCGCCCCGGTCACCGGCAGGAAGCCGATGCCGGCCGCGAGCGCCGCGGTCGTGCCGGCCAGCACCGCGGTCGGCCGCACGAACCCAGGCTCGGCAAGTCGGCGGGCAAGGCCGAGCACGGTCTGCCGCCGACGCGGCAACGGTTCCGGCGAGGGCACCGCCAGCGCCGCCCACCCCGCGACGACGAAGGCCAGCACCGCGAGAGTGCCGAACAGCAAGGAAAACCCGCCCAGCATGATCAGCACGCCGCCGAGCAACGGGCCGAGCGTGTACCCGACGCTCTTCCAAGCACCGTAACCGCCGAACGCCCGCCCCTGCCGTTTCTCCGGCGACAACCGCGCGACGAGCGCCCCGGCCGCGGGCGAGAAGGCCGCCGCGGCCGCGCCCTGACCGAACCGGGCCAGCCCGACCGCCGCCGGATTCCCCGCGACGACAAAGGCCGCCGACGCGAGCGCGAACGCCAGCAACCCGCCGAGCAGCACCGGCCGCGGCCCGATCCGGTCGGCCAGCGACCCGAACACCGGCTTGAGCACAACCTCGGCCCCGTCGTAGACCGCGAGCAGCAATCCCAGGGTCAGCAAGGAATCGCCGTGGGTGTAGGCGCCCAGGCTGGCGGCGATGCTGTGCGCACCGAACGCGGTGACGAAACCGGCGGCGTACAGCGGACGCAGCTCAGCGGAATTCATGCGAAACCCTCACCTCTGCTGCGGGAACCGAAAACCGCCCGGCCCACTCGGCGGACAGCCACCTCCGCCGCGGCCGAAACCAACCGCGTTCAAACCCACACGAAGCCCTCACATCTGGTGCAGGGCCTCGAAAACCCGCTCGGTGTACTCGGCAAGCCGCTCCGCGCAATGCTTCAGCCGCTGCTCCGCCTCCCCGGCCGAAGGCGCGCCGAACACGTCCCGGGCCTTCAGATCCCGGTACCAGCGCCGCAGCCGCTCGAGGCTTTGCTCTTCCTCCTCCAGCTCAGCCATCGTGAACTTGCCGATCCGGATTTCCTTGTCGATCTCGGCGTCGAACTTCCCGCAGTCGGCCAGGAATTCCGCCCACTCCTCTTCCCGCTCGGCGGTGAACAGCTCGACCAGCCGCGAACCGTCCCGTTCGGCGGCGTCGAGCGTGATCACCTCGCCCTCGCCGCGTTCGGCCAGCTCGGCGACCCGCGCGACGCCGCCGGCGAACCCGGGCACGTCCGGCACCGCCCAGGCGCCCTGCCCGAGCGACAACGCGCCGACCCGGCGCAGCTCGCGCCACACGGCGACCCGATGCCGCGACGGTCCGGACGGCACGCGCACCACCAGCACCAGCCACTTGTCGTCCGCCACAGCGCTGAATGTATCACGTGTTACATCAGCCGAGGTAGCGAAGTCAGGAACGCGCCGACCGTCCGGTCCACCAGCTCGCGACGGTCCGCCAACGGCAGCGAGAGGCACTGCAGAGTCACGCCGTCGATCATCGCGAACACCTGCGCCGCGACGTCCTCGGACAGCCCGGCGTTGACATACCACTGCCGCAGCTCGCGATCGAGCTTCGCGTTTTCCTTCCGCAGCACCGGATCCACCACGGCCGCCGCCGCGTACGCGAGCCACACCCGCGCGCGCCGCGAGCGCGGTTCGTCCACCGGCAGCCACAGTTCGACATAACCGGCGATCGTTTTCGGTTGCGCCGCCTCGATTTCCGCCAGGAACTGCTCGCCCGCGTACTCGAAACCGGCGCGCACGAGGTCGTTCTTCGTCCGGTAGTAATACTGCACCTGCGCCGGAGAAACCCCCGCCACGGCGGCGACCGTGCGCACGCTCAGCGCGCCGATTCCCTGCTCTGCCAACACCTCCAGCACAGCATCGAGCACATGGGCGGCCCGCTTCACCGCCGGGACGCCCCCGCGCGCGCCCGCCACGCGACGGCGATCAACTCGAGAATCCCGATCACTCCCACCACCACGCCGACTTGCCGCAGCCCGACCACCGGCGTCTCGACGTCGTGGAACGCGAAATACAACACCGCGCCGACGACCGCCATCAGCACGCCGACCGCGACGTGCCCCCCTGTGCTCTTCATCCGAACCCTCCTATACGAACGTACAATACGACCGTACAGGACTAGCCCGCCTTCCGCGCAACCAAGCGCTCGACAATCCCAGCCTTGCTCCGCTCCGCCCGCTCCACCACGAACCCAGCCTCCGCCAGCAACAGCAGCGGCCGACGGGTCAAGTAGTCCCCCAGCTGCCAGACAGTCAGCTTCTCCGCCAGCCGCTGCACAGCAAGAACAAACCATCGATCGCTGCCGACGTGGTCCAGCAGCAACAGTCGCCCGTCCGGCCGCAGCACCCGGTGCATCTCCGCGATCGCGACGCGTTCGTCCGGGACTCCGCACAGGCCCAGCGTGCAGACGACCGTGTCGAACGAGCTGTCCGCGAACGGGAGGGACTGCGCGTCGGCCTCGGTCAGTGTCGCCTCGCGCCCGATCGCAGCGGCCCGGCGGCGCGCGAGGTCCAGCATCAACGGGCTGAGGTCGATCCCGGTCAAGCGCACGTCCGACGGGTACAGCGGCAGATTCCGGCCGGTCCCGACGGCGACTTCCAGCACCTCCCCCGAAGCCTGCCCGCACACCCACTCGCGGCCGTCGGCGAGCAGCGCCCGCTCGACCCACGCGATGTCGCGGTCGTACCGCGGCGCGGCCTCGTCCCACGTCCGCCGCAACCAGTCCGGTCCCCGCTCCGCCATCGTCGCGAACTCCTCTCCGTCCGAGGTCCTGTCCCAGTACCCTCGCATCCCATGGGGGACTTCGACTACGACGCGGAACTGCGCCGCTACGACCGGCACCTGCGCGAGGCCTCCGACGTCCGGCCGGACGACCACGTCCTCGACATCGGCTGCGGCGCCGGGCAGACCACTCGCGCCGCCGCTCAGCGCGCGATCCGCGGCAGCGCGCTGGGAGTCGACCTGTCCGCCCCGATGCTCGCCCGCGCCGAGCGAGCGGCCTCGGACGTGCCCAACGTCCGGTTCGCCCGGGCGGACGCACAGGTCCATCCGTTCCCGCCGGCCGCGTTCACGCTCGGGCTGAGCCGGTTCGGCACGATGTTCTTCGACGATCCGGCCGCCGCGTTCGCCAACATCGCCCGCGCGCTGCGGCCCGGGGCGCGCCTCGTGCAACTCGTTTGGCAGGAGCGGCGGCGTCAGGAATGGGTCACCGCGATCCACCGCGCGCTCGCCGAGGCCGATCCGCCGGACGGCACCGCGCCCGGCGACGCCTTCTCCCTCGCCGATCCCGCGACTGTCCGAAGTGTCCTCACCGCGAGCGGATTCGCCGACGTCGAACTGGCCGACGTGCGCGAACCGGTCTGGTACGGCCCCGATCCGTCCACAGCGCTCGACGCGGTGCTCAAGCTGCACGAAGCGAGCGACCTGCTCGCCGCCCGCAGCGAGAAAGACCGAGCCCTCGCCCGGCTGCGCGCCGAACTGACGAAGCACCACGACCGCGACGGCGTCTGGTTTGACGCACGAGCGTGGCTGGTCACCGCCCGCCGGGCCTGATGTCACAAACTCCCGGCGGCGGGCGTCCTATGGGCGATCGTCCCCAGAACGCGAAGGAGCCACCCATGACAGCGCCCGGCGATGCGAGCCCGGACCTCGCCACCGAGACCTTCCTCGCCCACCGGAACCTGCTGTTCACCGTGGCTTACGAGATGCTCGGCTCGGCTGCCGACGCCGAGGACGTGCTGCAGGAAACCTGGCTGAAGTGGGCGGGCGTCAATCTCGGCGAGATCCGCGAACACCGCGCTTACCTGGTCCGGATCACCACCCGCCAGGCGCTGACCCGGCTGCGCACGCTCGGCAGGCGCAAGGAGTCCTACATCGGGACCTGGCTGCCCGAACCGCTGCTCACCGCGCCGGACGTCGCCGAGGACGCCGAACTGGCCGACAGCGTGTCGACGGCGATGCTGCTGGTGCTCGAAACGCTGCGGCCGACCGAGCGCGCGGTGTTCGTGCTGCGCGAGGTATTCGACGTGCCCTACGACGAAATCGCCGAAGCGGTCGGCAAAACCCCGGCCGCGGTGCGCCAGATCGGGCACCGGGCGCGGTCGCACGTGTCCGCCCGCCGTCCGCGCGGCGACGTCTCGCCCGCCGAGACCCGCGGCGCGCTCGACGCGTTCCGGAGGGCCGTCGAGACCGGCGACCTGCAGGGACTGCTCGACCTGCTCGCCCCGGACGTCGTCTTCCTCGGCGACGGCGGCGGCGTGAAGCAGGCGGTGCCGCGGCCGATCGTCGGCGCGGACAAGGTCGCGCGGCTGCTGACCGCCGGCGGGGCCCAGATCCCCGCGCCGCTGCGCCCGACGGTGGTCAACGGGCATCCGGCGCTGGTGCTGACGCTCGACGGCGAGGTCGACACCGTGCTCACGCTGCGCATCGACGACGGCAAGATCACCGGCCTGTACGCGGTGCGGAATCCGGCGAAGCTGTCGCACATGGACTCCGAAACCGCCCTTCGCCGCTGACTCGGGCCGGTGCTACGCACGGTAGCTCCGACGCTGGCGCGCGCCACCCGGACGGACCATGCCATCCTGGTCCCGCCAGGGGCGGCCCGCCGGGCCGCCGCCGTACCGAGGAGAGGACCGACGTGGGCGTTGTCAGCTGGATCGTGCTGGGCCTGATCGCCGGGTTGATCGCGAAGGCCCTCATGCCGGGCAAGGACCCGGGCGGCTGCATCATCACCATCCTGCTCGGGATCGGAGGCGCGTTCGTGGGCGGCTGGATCGGCAAAACGCTGTTCCACACCCAGCTCGGGACGTTCTTCGACCTGCGCACGTGGGGTCTCGCGGTGCTCGGCGCGCTGGTCATCCTGACCGGCTACCGGCTCATCGTGGGCGGCCGCCGCCGAGACTGATCCCCGGGGCGGCCCGCTTGCCGGGCGCGGCGGGCCGCCCTCGCTTCGCGGATCCCGAAAGGATTTCGCACCTCTCGGCCGCCGCTCGCGGTCTCACCCGCGCGAGGCGTCGAATTGAACGCGACCCCGGTTTCCGGCCGTGTTTCGTGGCAGAATCAGCGCAGAAGTTTCGGCCAGGTCGACGGGCGGAGCGGACGATGGCGCTGCGCGACCACGAACAACATCAGCTGGACGAGATCGAACGGCGCCTCGCCCAGGAAAGTCCGCGCCTTGCCCGCCGGTTCGAGAAGTTCCGCCCGATGCCGGCGATCACCTTCGCCGCGGCCGCGCTCGGCGTGCTCAGCGTGTTCCTCACCGGCCTGGTCACGCTCGTGGTGGGCTTCGGCATGGGCTCCGCCCCGCCGATCGCGGTGGGCGCGGTGCTCACGACGGCGATCCCGCTGGCGATCATCTGGTTCTACCGCTGCCACTGGCGCTGACGCCCGCCCCGGCGTGGCGGGGAAAGCATCGTCAGGCGGCGGCGCGCCCGCGCGCGAAACGGCGGAACAGCGCGAATCCCGCGATCGCGGTGACCAGTTCCCAGGCGATCGTGGTGATCACCGAGACCGACAGGATGTCGATCCGGTCCGGGGACGACGACCGGAGCTGCCCTCGCGCGTCCACGCGGACGCGGGTCAGGCCGCGAGCCGCCGGGTCGGAGCGCAGCGGGATGTTGGCTTCCTCGGTGCCGCCGTCCGGGGCGGTCCACGTGACGCGCCGGGTGTCGGGCATCGCGGCGCCCTCGGTCCCGCGCAGCGCGCCGGACTCGGGCGCGACGGCGGCGACGACGGACCGGCCGGGCGCGCGGTCGATCGCCGCGGCGCCCTGGCGGTGGATCCACAGGCCCAGCCAGACCCCGGCCACCGCCGAGACCGCGACGGCCGCGGCCAGGAGCGGAACGAGGAACACCCGGCCGCGCGGCGCGGGCGCGCGGAAACCACCAGAAGCCATGCCACGAGAATGCCGCGAAAACCGGGAGCACGGCAGGGTTTGCGGACAAATGTGCCCAAGTCGCAGGAAAAGACGCCCGCGACGGGCAAGAGACGCCCGATTTCACCCGTTCTTTTCACTCATTCGTGGGTAACGCCACACGGAAGCAACCCTGACGCGACAAGCGGCTCGAGAGCGCCGGGTTCACCGCCGCGCAGCCGTGTTCCATTCCGCACCGGCCGGATCGCCCGCGCCGCGTCGTTTTGTGCCGCCGCCTTCCGCCAGTACGGCGGATTCTTCCGGGCGCGCACTCATTCCGCGTTACCCGCCGGACGCGCTCAGCAATGCCTGTCCGGTGGCCGTCACCGCGTGCCGCACTGTGTTCCCGTCCTGTTGACTCTCCACCAATCCCGCGCGACGGAGAACGCCTGCGTGCTTGCCCGCCGCCACCGGGGTCACGCCGATTTCGCCGGCCAGCTCGGCCGTCGACAGCGGAACGGCCAGCGCGTGCAGCGCGCGGGCCCGAGTGGTGCCGAGCAGGTCCGGCAGCGGATCCTGCTCGGCGTCGCTCGCCGGAATCGCGCGCTCCCCGGGCAGCCCCCAGACCGCCTGCGGCTCTGGTCCGGTCGCCGGATCCGTTTCCACGACCCGGAAATAGGCCGGGATCACGAGCAAGCCTCCGAAGTAGACACTGCGGTCCGCGGCCGGTTCGCCGGACGGCTCCGGGCCCTCCCAGCGGATCTGCGCCGCGGCCCGTCCGTTGCCGGCGGACGGCCAAATCGGAGCCTGCCGAGCCGTGCCGTACGACGTGAGCGCCGACTCGAGCAGGGCGCGGGCGCCGTCGGCCAGCTCCCCGACCCACGAGGGCGCGGCCCCGTGCACGAAAAACGTCTGGAGATCGGCGCGCAGCCTCGTTTTCGGGACGTGCACGAGGCCGTCTCCCGCGACCGGGCCGATCTGCCGCCGCTCCGGCTGTCTCAGCGCCCCCGCGTGCCGTACGGCCGGTTCGCCGCGGCTCCCGCCGGGCGGCAGCGCCTTCATCGCCCGGGCGGTGATCTGCAGCGCGGACCCCGGACGGGGCTGCGGAAGCAGGCCCTCTCTGCGAAGTTGCTTGCGGGCGCGGGCGGACCAGACCCGCAGCCCGCTCGCCGGACGGCGGCTCTGCAGCGCCGTGAGGCTCAGCACCAGTTCCCACAGCGGATCGGGGCCGGTGCGCCGCCTCGTCCGGCCGAAATCGTCGTCGGTGAAATGAATGCGCAACGCCATGTGCTCCCCCTGCCCCCCGACATGGTTGCGCTTCCAGAGTGCCGCGCCCGTCCGCCGCTGTCCAGGCGCGTTTTCCGTTCGGGGAAAGAACCCACCGAATGCGAGCGAATCTCGCTGAACCAGGTGGTCCGTCTACGGACAGTTCGCGGCGGAACCGCGAAAGCGAGACAAATCGTCTCGCCGGACCGGGCGCATTCGCCGGACGCGCCCCGTGCACGCGCGGATGCCGCCGGATCCGGGCCGTGCGAGCCGCCTGTCCGGTGCGCGCGATGCGCCGACGGACCAGCAGTTCCCGACATTTGCCGCAGCGATTTCCCCCGCCCGGGCGACTATTTCCGCTACGAAATGCGAAACGGGGCCCGGCCGCGTGGGCCGGCCCCCGTTTCCGGTGCCTCAGTGCGCCGGTCTCAGCCGAGCAGGAGGCCGTTGCCGCCGGCGACGGCGTTGTCGAAGCGCTTGCTGATCTCGGCCCAGTTGAAGATGTTCCACAGGGCGTTGACGTAGTCCGGCTTCACGTTCTTGTAGTCCAGGTAGAACGCGTGCTCCCACACGTCGACCAGCAGGATCGGCACGGTCGGCAGGATCAGGTTGTTGTGGTGGTCGCGCAGCTGCTGGGTGATCAGCGTCTTGCCGATCGGGTCCCACGACAGCGCGCCCCACCCGTTGCCCTGGATCGTCGTCGACACCGCGGTGAACTGGGCCTTGAACTTGTCGAACGACCCGAACGCCTCGTCGATCGCCGCCGCCAGCTCCCCGGTCGGCTTGTCCCCGCCCTCCGGAGAGAGGATCTTCCACCACACCACGTGGTTGGCGTGCCCGGCCAGGTTGAACGCCAGCGTCGTCTCCAGGCCCACGATCGACCCGAAATCGCCCGCCTCGCGCGCGGCGGCGAGCTTGTCCAGCGTGTCGTTCGCGCCCTTCACATAAGCGGCGTGGTGCTTGCTGTGGTGCAGCTCGTTGATCTCGCCGGAGATGTGCGGTGCGAGGGCACTGTAGTCGTAATCGAGTTCGGGCAGCTCGTACCGGGCCATGGGGCCCTCCTTCTGTCTTCGACATCAAGTCTTGCCCCCTCGAACCTAGTAGCACACCCGCGTCCCGGGCGAGCGGGGGCAGCCTCGGCGCCACGGGCTGGAACCTGCTTGAGTGAAGGTTCAACTTCCAGTACTGGGCCCTCCGCCGACCACTCAGCGTGACCGGTTTGTCCGCCCCGCGCCGGTTCCCCCGTGCCCGGTAGAGTCGGTCCCATGACGGCGTCCCGGCTCGGCAGCGTGCAGCGGGTGCTGCTGCTGTTCGCGCTGGCGCTCGGCATCGCCGTGATGCACCACGTGCCTTCCCCCGGACACTCCATGCCGAGCCAAGTGTCCGTCGTCGCGTCGCACGACGCAGCGCCCGCCGCGGACTCCGGCATGCCCGCCGGCGAACACTCGATGCTGCACCTCTGCCTGGCGGTCCTGTACGCGGCCGGCGCGCTCGTCCTGGGCCTGCTGGCCTTCCGCCGCTACACCGCCGTCAAAGCGGTTTTCGACGGCACGCGCGGCTCCCCCGCCGCTGACCGGCCGCCCGACAGACGAGGCCGGATCGTCCTGACTTCTCTCTGTGTGCTGCGCACCTGATCGACAGCTTCCGCTCCGGTCTTTTTCGCAGTTTTCCTTTTGAGAGAAGGTTTTTTCATGCGCAAAATCTTTTTCAGCGGCGCCGTGCTGGCCGCTTCGCTCCTGCTCGGTGCTTGCGGCAGCCCGGAATCCCCTGCTCCTCCGGCGCAGGCGGGGCACAATGCCGCTGATGTCACGTTCGCCCAGCAGATGATCCCGCACCACCAGCAGGCGCTGGAGATGGCGAAAATGGTGCCGTCGCGCAGCAGCAACCCGAAGGTCGTCGACCTGGCCGGCCGGATCGACCGGGCGCAGGACCCGGAAATCCGCCAGATGCAAGGCTGGCTGACCGCCTGGGGCGCGGCGCCCGCCAGCCATTCCATGCCCGGCGGCCACGACATGTCCGGCGACCACTCGATGACCGGCATGATGTCGGATGCCGACATGAAAAGCCTGGACGCCGCGAAGGGCCCGGAATTCGACCGGTCGTGGCTGGACATGATGGTGAAGCACCACCAGGGCGCGGTCGAGATGTCGAAGACGGAACTGGCCCAGGGCGCGGATGCCGGGGCGAAGGCCCTGGCGCAGCGGATTATCGACGCGCAGCAGGCGGAGATCGCTGAGATGCAGGGGTTGGCGAAGGGCTGATCCGGTGGGGCGCCGGGGTCGCTTGCGCGGCTCCGGTGCCTTGCTTCAGGCATGGGGCGCCGCGGCCTCGGGCGGCTCCGGCGCCTTGCTTCAAGCATGGGGCGCCGCGGCCTCGGGCGGCTCCGGCGCCTTGCTTCAAGCGTGGCGCTGGCAGTCCTCTCCGAGCAGGGTCCCGCTGCGCTGACGAAGCTCTCGCGGGCGAGCCGGTTCCCGCCGCCTCACCCAGGAGGATTCTGGCGAAGGCGGGCGCAGGGCTGACCCGACGGTCCCCACCGCCAGCTCGCCTGGGCCCTCCGCCGACTCTCGTGGCGGAACTCGTCCGCGCGCTCCCCCGGCGTCCGGCTCGCCGTATCAGCCGGAGCAGCATCCGGCCGATGCGCGGCGACCTCCGCCATCGCCGAGCTGCAGCCACAGCAACTCGCGCCAGCACACGGCTCCAGCGCCACCAGACCAGCTGGCCTGCGGCAAAAGCGTCGACCGCAGCTGGGCCTGCTCTCAACGCAGCAGGCCCAGCCATCACCAGCCCGTCAGCGTTGGGACCTTCGGCGGCGCGAGATCAGCAGCAGCGCCCCTCCGCCCGCGAGCAGGGCGATCGCCACGATTCCCACCGGGATCAGCACCACGCCGGTCCACGCCAGGGGCGGGTTCGGCGGCGAGGGCTGGACCGGCGGCGTCGGCGGGACTGTCGGCGGGGTCGGCGGCGTCGGCGGGGTCTTCGTGAGCGGCGTGGTCGTCTTGCACCGCGGGTCGACGGAGCCGTCCGGGCAGTTGGAGCCGGGCGTCGTCGAGGAAATGACGTTGCGCAGGCTCTGCCCGTCGCCGATCGGGGTCTTGACCTTCACGCTGTAGGTGACCGTCGCGGTCGCGCCGACCGCCAGGTCGCCGGTCCACGTCAACCGAGGCGCCGTGTAGCTCGTCGAGCCGGTCGAAGCGGTCGCGTCGTTGTTGTAGGAGGCGTTGCCGAGGACGCCGGTCAGGTCGTCGGCGAAGGTCGCGTCCTTCAGCGCGGTCTGGCCGGTGTTCGTCGCGGTGACGGTGTAAGTGACCTGGTCACCCGCCTTGGCCTCGGCGACGCTCGCCTTCTTGGCCAGGATCAGCCCCGCGACCGGCGTCGTCGTCCCGCACCTCGGATCCTTCGAGCCCGGCGGGCAGTTCGTGCCGGGAGTATCCGAGGTGACGACGTTCGCCAGCGTGTGATCGCCCTTGACGGGGTTGTTCACGGTGACGCTGTAGGTGACCGTCGCGGTAGCACCGATCGGGAGATCGCCAGTCCACGTCAACCGAGGAGCCGCGTAGGTCACCGAGCCGATCGACGCCGAAGCGTCGTTGCCGTAAGCGGCGTCGTCGAGGACCTTCGACAGATCGTCGGTGAAGGTCGCTCCCGTTTGGACGGTCTGGCCGGTGTTCTTCACCGTCACCGTATAAGTGACCTTGTCCCCTGGCTTGACGTCCTTCTTATCCGCGACCTTGGTGATGTCCAAGCCCGCGACGGGAGTCGTGGTGCCACAACGCGGATCCGTCGACCCCGGCGGGCAGTTCCCGCCCGGAGTATCCGACGTCACCACGTTCGCCAGCTTGAAATCGCCCTTGACCGGGTTGTTCACGGTGACGCTGTAGCTGACTGCCGAGGTCGCGCCGACCGGCAGATCACCGGTCCAGGTCAGCCGAGGCGCGGCATAGACCACCGAGCCGATCGAGGCTGCCGCGTCCCCGTCGTAGGCGGCGTCGTCGAGAACCTTCGACAGATCGTCGGTGAACGTCGCGCCGGGCAACGGAGTCTGGCCGGTGTTCGTCACGGTCACGGTGTAAGTGACCTTGTCGCCCGGCTTCGCGTCCTTCTTGTCCGCCACCTTGCTGATCGTGATTCCGGACACCGGCGTCGTGGTGCCACAGCTCGGATCCGTCGAGCCCGGCGGGCAGTTCCCGCCCGGAGTGTCCGACGTGACGACGTTCTTCAACTGGTGATCGCCCTTGACCGGATTCGCCACTGTGACGCTGTACGTGACCGTCGCCGTAGCACCGATCGGGAGATCGCCAGTCCACGTCAACCGAGGAGCCGCGTAGGTCACCGAGCCAATCGAAGCCGAAGCATCGTTGCCGTAAGCGGCATCGTCCAGCACCTTCGAGAGATCGTCGGTGAAGGTCGCTCCCGTTTGGACGGTCTGGCCGGTGTTCTTCACCGTCACCGTATAAGTGACCTTGTCCCCTGGCTTGACGTCCTTCTTATCCGCGACCTTCGAGATGCCCAAACCCGCAACCGGGGTCGTCGTCCCACAACGCGGATCCGTCGATCCCGGCGGGCAGTTCCCGCCCGGCGTATCCGACGTCACCACGTTCGCCAGCTTGAAATCACCCTTGACCGGGTTGTTCACCGTCACGCTGTACGTGACTGTCGCCGTCGCGCCGACCGGCAGATCACCGGTCCAGGTCAACCGAGGCGCGGCATACGTGACCGAGCCGACCGAAGCCGAAGCGTCGTTGCCGTAAGCAGCATCGTCGAGGACCTTCGACAGATCGTCCGTGAACGTCGCTCCCGTTTGGACAGTCTGACCGGTGTTCCGCACCGTCACCGTATAAGTGACCTTGTCCCCCGGCTTCGCATCCTTCTTGTCCACGACCTTCGAGATGTCCAAACCCGCAACCGGAGTCGTCGTCCCACAACGCGGATCCGTCGACCCCGGCAGGCAATTCGACCCCGGAGTCTCGGAGGTGACCACGTTCGTCAACCGATGATCGCCCTTGACCGGATTCGCCACCGTGACGCTGTACGTCACCGTCACCGAAGCACCGACCGCCACGTCTCCGGTCCACGTCAACCGAGGCGCGGCGTACGTCACCACACCCGCAGAGGCCGTCGCGTCGCCGTCGTAGGCAGCGTCGTCCAAGACCTTCGACAAGTCGTCAGTGAAAGTCGCACCGGACAACGGAGTCTGGCCCGTGTTCACCACAGTCACCGTGTAGGTGACCTTGTCCCCCGGCTTCGCCGACGACTTGTCCGCCACCTTGCTGATCGCGATCCCGGACACCGGCGTCGTCGTCCCGCAACGCGGATCCGTCGACCCCGGCGGGCAGTTCCCGCCCGGAGTCTCCGACGTGACGACGTTCGTCAGCCGGTGATCGCCGCCAGCCGGATTGTGCACGGTGACGCTGTAAGTCACGGTCGCCGAAGCGCCGATCGGGAGGTCGCCGGTCCACGTCAACCGAGGCGCGGCATACGTCACCGTGCCGGTCGAAGCCGAAGCATCGTTGCCGTAAGCGGCATCGTCGAGCACCTTCGACAAGTCGTCGGTGAAAGTCGCGCCGGGCAACGGCGTCTTGCCGGTATTGGTGACAGTCACGGTGTACGTGACCTTGTCGCCCGGGTTCGCGGACTGCTTGTCGACCTTCTTCTCGATCGTCAACCCCGGCAGCGGCGTCAGGGTCGTGCACTTCGGGTCCGTCGACCCGGGTTCGCAGTTGCCGGGCACGGGAGTGCTGACCGTATTGCGCAACTGGTGGTCGCCGGAGATCGGGTTGTGCACGGTGACGCTGTACGTCACCGTCGCCGAAGCACCGACCGGCAGATCGCCCGTCCACGTCAAATGCGGTGCCGTGTAACCGGTCGAGCCCACCGAGGAAGACGCGTCGTTGTTGTAGGAGGCGTCGTCCAGCACCTGCGACAGATCATCGGTGAAGCTCGCGTCCGGCAGCGGAACCTGGCCGGTGTTGGTCACCTTCACCGTGTAAGTGACCTTGTCGCCCGGGTTCGCGGTCTGCTTGTCCACGGTCTTGGCGATCGTCAGTTCCTTGCCCGGCGTCGTGGTCGAGCACGACGGATCGGTGGAACCCGGCGGGCAGTTGGTGCCGGGTGTCGACGACGTGACGACGTTGTGGAGCTTCTTGTCCCCGGGGTCCGGGTTCTTCACTGTGACGCTGTACTTCACCGTCGTCGAACCGCCGATCGGAAGATCACCAGTCCACGTCAGTTTCGGTGCAGTATAAGAGACCTGTGCCGCCGGAGTGGCATCGTTGTTGTAGACGGCGTCGTCCAGCACCTGCGACAGGTCATCGGTGAAAGTCGCGCCGGGCAACGGAGTTTGGCCGGTGTTGGTGACGGTGATCGTGTAAGTCACCTTGTCTCCGGGCACGACCTGCTCGCGGTCGGCGGACTTGGCGATCCGCATCCCGGACACCGGCGTCGTGGTGCCGCACCGGGGATCGGTAGATCCGGCCGCACAGTTGCTGCCTGGCGTCGTGGAGGTGATCCCGTTGATCAGTTTATGGTCGCCGGTAACAGGATTCTTCACGGTGACGCTGTAGGTGACCGTCGCCGAACCGCCTACCGGGAGGTCGCCGGTCCACGTCAGTTTCGGTGCGGTGTAGGAGACCTGTGCCGCCGGAGTGGCATCGTTGTTGTAGGTCGCGTCGTCCAGGACCTTCGAGAGATCGTCCGTGAAAGTCGCGCCGGACAACGGAGTCTGGCCAGTGTTCCGGACGGTCACGGTGTACCGGACCGGATCGCCGGGATTGGCACTGGTCTTGTCGACGGTCTTGACGAATTCGATCCCGGACACCGGCGTCGTGGTCGAGCACGCCGGGTCGGTCGAACCCGCGACGCAGTTGTTGCCCGGCGTCGTGGAGGTGATCGTGTTGATCAGTTTATGGTCGCCGGCAACAGGATTCTTCACCGTGACGCTGTAGGTGATCGTCGCCGAAGCACCCACCGGCAGATCGCCCGTCCAGGTCAGCCGCGGCGCGGCGTAAGCCACCGAGCCCACCGACGCCGACGCATCGTTGCCGTAGGTCGCGTCGTCCAGGACCTTCGAGAGATCGTCGGTGAAAGTCGCGCCGGACAACGGAGTTTGGCCGGTGTTCGCGACGACGACGGTGTACGTCACCTGGTCGCCGGGGTTCGCGGACTGTTTGTCGGCCTTCTTCTCGATCCGCATCCCGGACACCGGCGTCGTCGTCGAACAAGCCGGGTCGGTCGAGCCCGCGGCACAGTTGTTGCCCGGAGTGGTCGAGGTGATCGCGTTGACCAGCTTGTGGTCTCCGGTGTCGGGATTGTTGACCTTCACCGAATACGTCACCGTCGCGGTGCTGCCGACGGGCAGGTCACCGGTCCACGTCAGCCGCGGAGCCGCATAACTCACCGAACCAACCGAAGCCGACGCATCGCCGTTGTAGGCCGCGTCGTCCAGCACCTTCGAGAGATCGTCCGTGAAAGTCGCGCCGGACAAGGGAGTCTGGCCGGTGTTCGCGACAGTCACGGTGTACTTCACGGTGTCGCCGGGCTTGGCGCTGGCCGGATCGGCGGTCTTGCTGATCCGAATCCCGGATACAGGAGTCGTGGTGCCGCACCGAGGATCGGTCGACCCGGCCGCGCAATTGCTGCCCGGAGTCGTCGACGTGACGACGTTGCTCAGCTTGTGGTCGCCGGGATCGGGATTCTTCACCGTGACGCTGTAGGTGATCGTCGCCGAAGCGCCGACTGCCAGATCGCCGGTCCAAGTCAGTTTCGGTGCGGCGTAAGAGATCTGAGCGGCGGGAGCGGCGTCATTGTTGTAGACGGCGTCGTCGAGAACCTTCGACAGGTCGTCAGTGAACGTCGCGCCGCGAGCCGCGACCTGGCCGGTGTTGCGCACGACCACGGTGTACTTCACCGTGTCGCCGGGGTTCGCCGAAGCCTTGTCGGCCGTCTTGGCGATCTCGATCTTCGGGCCGGGCACGACGGTCTCCGCGCAGGAGGCCGTGGCGTCGTCCGCGCACTGCCGGTCCGGCGGGACGGTCGGCGGCGGGCCTTCGGTCACCTTGGCGCGGTTGATCAGCGTGGTGCCGATGGTCGCGTCGTTGATCCGGACGTGCACGGTCATCGTCACCCGGCTGCCCACCGGGATCTCAGCGGCGTGCCATTCCAGCGGGCCGGTGCCGGCGACGGTGCCGCTCGTGGTGTCCGCGCTGACGAACGTCGTGCCGGGCGGGAGCGTGTCGGTGACGGTGGTGGCCGGGACCGGGATATTGCCGGTGTTGTCCAGCGTGACGGTGTAGGTCAGCTGGTCGCCGGGCAGCGCGTTCGCCTTGTCCACGACCTTGGCCAGCGTGTACTCCGGCACCGCGACGACGTTGCGGACGGTGTTGCTGGTCCTGCTCTGTTCGCGGCCGGTCTGCTTGCCCTGGAAGACCACCGAGGCGGTGTTGTCGAGGCGGGTGCCGGCTGCGACGGTCGGCGAAACGGTGACCCGGAAGCCGATGTGCGTGCTCTGCCCCGGCGCCAGGTCGGGCAGCTTGCAGGTGACAACTTGCCCGGCCGCCGAGCACCTCGGGTCCGAACCGGCCACATAGGACACTCCGGCAGGCAGCGTGTCGGTGACGACCACGCCGGTCGCGGTGTCGAGGTTGGTGGTGCTGCCGTCGGGGTTCCGGTTGGCGACGTCCAGCCCGTAGGAGATCTCGCCGCCGCGCGCGACCCAGCCGGGCGGACGCTCCTGGAGGTTGCCCTCGGGATCGTTGGACTTGACGATCTGCAGGTTGGGCTCGTTGGCTTCGGTCATCAGCCAGACGGTCTGCGGGTACAGCGCGTCGCCGGTGGTCCCGACCTTCAGCTGCGCCCGGTCCGAACCCGCGGGCAGTTTGCCGGTGACGTCGACTGTGCGCGCGTCGTAGCCGAAGTTGTTGGCCGGGTTCGGAGTGCGGTCGGTGATATTGCTGCCGGTGCCGTTCGAGGCGACGCGGTCGATCCGGCTGCTGAAGGCGTTGTTCGTGCTGGTGCCGCCGGGCGCGGGCAGCGTCAGGCGCTGCAGCGACGAGGAGTCCCGGCCGAATTCGAGGTAGTCGCCGGAGATGTTGGCGTCGCCGTCGCCGACGACAACCCCGAGCGTGGACGACGGCGCGTGGTCGCCCGGGGTCCGGATGCCGTTCAAGTCGATGGTCGTGGCGGTGGGGCTGCCGCCAGCCCGGACCACGTCGAAACCGTCCCAGACCTGCAGGTAGCGCAGCGGCTCGCTGGCCAGTTCGTAGGCCACCACCAGCGACCAGCCGCCCCAGCAGCCGAGGTTGCTGGCGCTGTTCGCGGAGTTGCCGCGGCACGCCTGGAGGTCGGCCACCGTGTAGGAGCCGCCGCCGGCCTGTTTGACCAGCCCGGTGACGTCTTTGACGCCCGCGTGCGCGGTGATCTGCGGGAAGCCGCTGCCCAGCGCGTCGAACCAGTCGTAGGTGTCGGCGGTCAGCCGCTGGTAGGAGGTGGAGCCGGGGGCTTTGAACGCGACCTGGTTCGCGCGGGAGGCGTCGCCGGAGTCGGCGTTCGAGGAGACCGGGTTGACCTGCCAGTAGAGCCGGGCCGACAGCACGCTCGCCCCGGGCGGGATGGTCAGGTTCGCGCTCGAGGCGGTGTTGCCCGGCGCCGCCGGGTCGCTCTTGACCCAGTAGCCGTACGCGGAGTTGTTCGCGGTCTCCCCGCAGGTCGTGGGGGTGGTGCTGCAGCTGACGACCGAGTTCGACGCCATCGTGATCGCGCCGTGGGCGACCGTCGAGAAGGCCGGGTCGGGGCCGATTTTGCGCGGCGTGCCCAGCCCTCGCGGCTCGACCGCCCTCGGCTGCGGGGCGGCCGGTGCCGAGGTGGCTGACGCCGAGGTGGACGGTGCTGCGGCCGGAGCTGCGGTGGCTGACGCCGCGGTCGACAGTGCTGCGGTGGTGGGCGTCGCGGGGGCGGGTGCCGTCGAGCTGTCCGGTGCGGGAGCCGCTGCGCTGACCGGCGCCGGGGACGGGGCAGCCGTGCTGGTGCTGGGCGGCAAAGTCGCACCCATCGCCGGCGCGGCGCTCGCGACGCCCAGGGCGAAAACCACCGCCAGAGCCGCGGCAGCGCGCTTCCCGCGGGAGCGCATGAATCCGGAACGACGGGGCATCACAGAAACTCCCACGGGGGTGGACGGAATTGTCGAGCTGCTACCCGCGTTCATCGACACTTGTCAGGAAATTGGTACCGCGCCCTCACCCGCACTGGGGAGTTGAAAGGCAGATAATCACCACATAGGGGGAACCCAGGCAGGTCAAAACCGGTGCTGAGGTCCGTGAGCCGCACAACGCGCCCGATTCCCGGGCCGATCCGCGACGCCCTGAGGGGGTGTCGTCATTCTCGCCGGTTTTCCGGCGAAACAGCAACGCGAAACCGTGTCGGATACGGCATTCGCGCGGCGCGGAGTTCCGGCGGTTTTCCGGGGAAAGCCCGGCGGAATCGCGGCCGCCGGAGGTCGTTCCGGCGAAGGCGTCCGGGGAAGTTCGATTCAGGAAACGCCGGGCGGCGCCGCACATTCGCGCGGGGGCAACCGACGAGACGGGAGCTGGCGCTCGGAGACGTGCGCTCGACGAGAAGCCGCTTCACCGGCTCGCGGAAACCGCGGGAGCCCGGCCTCCCCGGCAGTCGCGCCGGGGGTCCGCTGGATCCGGCCGCGACGACCGGGTCCAGCGGGTTCTCATCGCCGCAATTTCTCCGGCGCTTCGTCGATCAGGTGCAGCAGCCGCACCGCGAGGTCCTGGCAGGCGGTGCCGGTCAGGCCGGTGTCCTCCTCCAGTACGGCTCGAACGGAGGCGATGCGCTGGTCGTATCGCGACACGTAGCTGATTTCGTCGGGCATGATGCGGTCCTCTTTCCTGGCTTTCCGGGTTGTTGCGAGGGTTTCGGCGGAGCACGCGCAGCGGCGGTGCAAGCCGCCCGAGGCGGTCGCGGCGCAGAAGCGGCTCGCGATCTCGTCGTGCGAGTCGTTTTCGTGGGGGCAGACCGCGCAGTTCCCGGCCGCCGGCAGCACGGGCGTCACGAGGTGCTCTGCAGGGGATCAGCCGTCTCGGCCCCGGACGGAACGCCGTTGCCGGAGAGGATTTCCGCGGAGGTGGCGGTGGAATCGCCGTCCGAGGCCGACCGGAGCACGGCGCGGGCGATCCCGCCGGGCACCTCCGGACGGATCACCAGCAGGTGCACCCGCCGGGACTCCGTGCCGATCACCGTGATCATGTCCGGGTCGGTCGACCGGAAGCCCTCCAACCGCACGGTCCGGCCGCCGAGGCGCACCTTGCGCTCGGCCAGCCCCCACGCCTCCAGGTGATATCCCACCCGGGTGACCGGTCCTACCCGCTGTTCGAGACGGAACACCAGCGACGGCAGCTCCCTCTCCAGCTCCGCCGAACGCGGCCACCAGCCTCCGTCGACCTTGCTGCGGCGCGCGCCCGCCGGCTTCATCTCGACGCGTGCTTCGGCCGGGCGCGGTCTGCCGTCGGCCGTCATCGGGCGACGCTTCCGGCTCGCGACGCTGCCCGAAGCGGAGTCCCGACCCGGTGCAAATGCCGCAGGACGTCCGCGTAGGTGCGGAACAGGCCGCCCTGGCTGTAGCTGATCCCGCGCGCGAGGCAGAAGTCCCGCACCAGCGGCTGTGCCCTGTGCAGGGTCGCCATCGGGATGCTGGGGAAAAGGTGGTGCTCGATCTGGTAGTTCAGCCCGCCCAGCGCGTATGTCATCCACCGGCCGCCGCGGACGTTGTGCGAAGTCAGCACCTGGCGGCGGAGGAAGTCCAGGCGGTGCCCGGGTTCCAGGTGCGGCATCGCCTTGTGGTTGGGCGCGAACGAGCATCCCATGTAGACACCCCAGGCAGCGTGGTGCACCACCACGAAAACGGCGGCGATTCCCGGCGGCAGCAAGAGAAACACGGCCGTGAGATAGGCGGCGAGGTGGACGACGAGCAGGGTCGCGTCGAGCCGCGGGGCCTTGGTCCCGCCGTCGCGGACGGCTTTGATCCCCGACCAGTGCAGGTCGACGCCTTCCAGCAGCAGCAAGGGAAAGAACAGGAACGCCTGGTATTTCGCCATCCAGCGCAGGAAACCCGCCTTCGCGCCGCCTTGACGGGTGCTGAACGCCAGCGCGGGAATGTCGATGTCCGGGTCGGCTTCTTCGAGGTTCGGATTCGCGTGGTGGCGGGTGTGCTTGCCGACCCACCAGCCGTAGCTCAGCCCGACCAGCGCGGCCAGCGCCGTGCCCGCCGCGTCGTTCGCGCGGCGGCCGCGGAAGATCTGCTTGTGCCCGGCGTCGTGGCCGAGAAAGGAGAGCTGGGTGTAGGCCACGGCCAGCAGCGCCGCCGTGCCGAGCTGCCACCAGCCTGCCGCGACGAGCGCGAGCAGCACCCACGCCCCGCCGAACGCCAGCAGCGCGATCCCTCCGCGCACCAGATAATGCACCGGACGGCGGCGGAACAGCCCGGCCTCCTTCACGAGCGCCGAAAGTTCGGCGAACTCGCTTCCGTGCCCCGGCCCCGCCGTCAGTCTGTCCATTTTCCAGCTCCGCATCGGATGGTGTGCCGGACGACCGCGGTGGTTCGACAGCAGTGAAAGCCCGGGGTGTCCCGGTGCCGGTGGTGTGGGAAGGTCCCGCTCTCCTCGGTCGGCGGCAGCAGTGACAGCCCAATCGCACAACCGAGGTCCAGGGTCTTGCCGCTGAGCCTACACCCCGCGGGAGCCGCGCAGGGCGTTCCGGCCTTGCCCGGCAAAAGGAACTTTCCTCGGGCGCCGGCCCAGGCCCATTCGAGTGCTCTCGCCGGTTCCGGCGGTTCGGCACGGCGACGCGGAATTCCCTTGCGACCACACGATCTTCCGCGAATTCTGGCCGATTCGCCGGTTCGGCCGCTCCGCTTCGAGCGCACGGCGGCGCGCCCGGCGCGGCCAAGGGTGTACGCTCGGTGGTGTCCGAGAACATCTCGTGCGCCGACAGTCCCGGTCCCTCGCGGCCAGGGCGAACGCATGCCCTGTCGTCGGGCCCACGGCACACCACCGTCACCCCTCGCGGCCTGTCAGCCGCCGAGCTGCCCTTGCTTCGGTCGCCTCCGCGACATCAGCCAGTGGCGCCCTCTCGGGAGGGCGGTGGTGCGACGTGGACCATCCGCCCGGTTCCTCTGTTCCGCCGCGGTTTTTCGCCGCTCTGAAAGGAAAACTCATCACTGCCGCAGTCAGCCAGCCGATCTTCAGCCATCCCGTCGACGAAAGCCCGCGTCCCGGCGCCCTCGTCCGGCCGCAGGACACGCGCTACGGAGGCCTGTTCCGCCAGCCCGCCGTCTCGCCCGCCGAGCGAGCGGATTCGCAGCCGCTCCGGGAACGAACTCAGTCGCGGCGCCACCGTCGCTGACCCGCGCTCGTCCCGCCGGAGGTCTCCGGAGAGGAGTTCCGCGATGACCTCAGTCCCGCACCATCCCTCCGTGAGCCCCATGGTCGAGTCCGCCGAGATCGGAATCCGCTTGCGGCTCAAGCGATCCGACGCGGTGAAGGGCTGTTTCGACGGCGCGTGGCGGCCGCTCTCCCTCGATCCCGTCGCGGAATTCAGCGCACTGGTCGCCGCGCTCTCCGGCCGTTACGGACCGGTCGACCGGATCGGATTCAACCCCGCCGCCTGGGATCTCGCGCCCGCGCATCTGGCGCACGGACCGGATCTGGTGCGGCTGTCCGGGTTTTTCGGTCTCCAGCAGCACACCGTCGTGGTGATCGGGCCCCGCATCCGGCGCCTGACTCTCTTGGTCATCCCGCCGGAAACCAGCGACGCCGCCGCCGAGCGCGCACTGACCGCGGCCTCGGCGTCCGACAGCATCGACACCGCCCTGGAGATACTGCGCCGCGCCGACGCCCCGGCCCGCACTTAGGCCCGTTCTTTTCTGGTTCATTCGAAGACATGACTTTCTGGGTTCCGCGGCCGGGCGAAATCGACTATTACGCCCACGTCGCGGAAGCCGGACGCGACTGCAAACGCCAAGTGCTGGCCGAGTCGAGGGTCGACCGGGCGCGGGCGGACCGGATGGTCCAGCACGTCGCCGATCCTGCGGCGGCTTTCGCTGAGCTGCACCGGGTTCTGCGACCCGGCGGACTGGCGTGTGTGGCAGAGCCTGATTGGGACGGTGTGGTGGTCGATCCCCGAGACCTCGCGACGAGCCGGGCGTTCAACCGGTTTGTGTGTTCGACGATGGTCCGGAACGCGACAGTCGGCCGTTCCTTGCCGCGCTTGGCGTCGGGCTGGAACTGCTCGATGTTTCGGTCGCTACGCCGGTGTTCCGCGATTTCGAAGCGGCGGACAAGATTCTCGGGTTGAGCCGGAACACCGAGCGCGGTGCAAGCGGGTCAGCTGGACCGGGCTGCCTGCGATCAGTGGCGGCAGCGCTCGCTTCAGGGCCGTTTTCGGGATTTTCGCTAAGCCTGCCGCTTGACCATTTCCGCGATCCACACCGGCGCGTACGGCGAGGTGCAATTCGGCGGCGTCGGGTAGTCCTTGAGCACGCCCAGCCGCTCCCCGATGCCGATCGCGCGCGGGCGGAGGTCGGGATTTTCGATGCCGATCTGCGCGAGGCAGTGGTTCATCGCCCACTGCAACCGGTCCGGGGCGGCCTTCATCTCGGCTTCGATGACGTCGAGCAGCCCGGGAAGGTCGAGCCCGCCGGGTTTCTTGGCGACACGGTCGACGGTCAGCGCCCAGCCCGCGCTCGCGACTACCGGGTCGGGGTCTTCGAGCCAGGCCACGCGGAGTTCCTCGGCGTAACGGCTTTTCTTGACGATGTTCGTGACGAGCCAGTCGTGGACCTTGGGTTTGCCCGCCTCGCGCAGCATGGTGTCGAGGTCGTCGCGGTCGAACTGCTTCGGCCTGGCGACGAGGAGAGCGAGCAGGCGGGCGTTGGTGTCGCCGGTCCGCCAGAGTTCGCGGGCGAGGTCGGGCTGGGCTTTGAGCTCTTTCGCGAGGGCACGGAGTTTGCCGAGGTTGACGCTGTGGTCGTCGCCATGGTTCTCGTTGACGGCCCGGATCTTGGGGTCGTCGAACTCCGCCAAGCGGGCTAGGACCCCGGAAAGGGTTGCGTCGGCCACGGGAACCTCCCTGCTCGGATGCGGACGGGGTCGAGGCTACGCGAAATGCGACGAGAGGTGCGGTAACGCCCACGGGACGTCGCAGCGCAGGTGCGCCGAGCCAGCTCCGCCCGGAACCTGCTCCGTCAACACCGGCAGTCCCGGCCGCATCAACACCGGTGACCAGCGCGCCCGAAGACCTCCGGAGAAATCCAGCACCAATACCTCTGCCGGCAGGGCTACCTGCCCAAGTCAGAGTGCTGATCCCCGGCCAGAAGCTCCTCCGGAGCGGGGATCGGCGCCCGCACCCAGTTGTCCACCCGGGTGAAGGTCGCGCCGCCCATGCGGCCCACCGGCCGGTACACCTCCTGGTCCAGCCGTCCGTCCGCGCGCAGCAGCCGGTCGTCCACCGCGACCCCGACCACCTCGCCGAACACCAGGTGCGAGCCCCGGAACTCCTCGATCTTCACCAGCGTGCACTCCAGGCTCGGGCCCGCCCCGGCGGGGTGCGGGACGGCGATCCGCACCCCGGGCGTCCACGACAACCCGACCTGTTCCGCTTCGTCCACCGAAGAGTCCACTGTGGACGCAGTGCGCGCGACGAGTTCTTCCTGACCGCTCAACGCGATCGTGATCGCGAACTCGCCCCGGGCCTCGATATTGGCCAGAGTGTCTTTCGGCGCTTCCGAAATCGAGAAAAGGACCGTCGGCGGGTCCATCGTCAGCGGAGCGAAGTAGCTGAACGGCGCGAGGTTCCGCACGCCCGCGCCGTCCACTGTGCTCACCCACGCGATCGGCCGCGGGACGACGGCGTTCTTCACCATCCACACGAAAGCGCCGCGATCGGCGTCGGTATTGCTGCTGTACACGAACCCTCACTCCGCCACTACACGTCCTCCGAGCACGGTCAATTCCGACCGTACGCTCAGCAACTCCTCGTCCGCAGCAGTGACCGGATCGTGGGCGAAAACCGCCAGGTCGGCGAGGGAACCGACGCTGAGAGTGCCCTTGAAACCCTCCGCGTGTTCCAGCCAGGCGGGGCCGGTGGTCCACAGCCGGAGCGCTTCCTCCCTGGTCAGCGGGTCGGCCACGACAGAGTACGCGTTCGGCCCGGGCGAGCCGGTGAAGGTCGCGACGCCGCGGCGCCAGTCCGGGACGGTCACCGGTGCGTCCGAGCTGTCGGCGACCACTACGCCGTGGTCCAGCAGAGCGCGCGCGGGGAAAGCGTCTGCCCACCGAGACTCGCCCAGGACACGGACCATCGACGGGCCGCTGTAGGTCCGCATCAGCGAACTGGTGATCACGCCGATGCCGGAGCGCGCCAGGCGGGAGAGCACCGCAGCGGACAGGAAGGTGCCGTGGATCAGGGCGTGTCGTGCGTCCGGCCACGGGTCGGCTGCCTGCGCCGCCTCGATCGCGTCGACTACCGCGTCCGCGGCGCGGTCCCCGGTCACGTGGACCTGCACCCGTACCCGTCGCACGTGGGCGACCAGGATCAGTTCGTGCAGTTCCCGCACTCGCGCGTCGTCGTCCGGGCCGAAGGTGACCAGGCTTCCGTGCTCGCCGGACGGGTACGGCGAGTGCATCCACGCGGTGCAGTGCGTCGGCACGCCGTCGGCGAACAGTTTGATGCCGCCGATCCGCAGCAGATCGTCCCCGACAGCGAAGTCCGTCTCGTCCAGCAGCCGCGCCAGCGAGGCGGCGGACGTCGTCGGCGACGGCCAGTTCCAGTGCAGCAGCGCGGTGATCCGCATCCGGAGGCGGCCGGCGGCGTGCAGGTCCCGGTAGTCCTGCCACAGCTCGGGCGGGACGATCGGGTCGGTCACGCTGGTCATCCCGAGGGCGTTCAGCCGCTCCATGCCGCGCACGATCGCGTCCAGCCGGACGGAACGGCTCGGCTGCGGCACCAGCGAGGCGACCAGTTCCTGCGCGCTTTCCACGAGAACCCCGGTCGGCTCGCCGACGGAGTCCCGCACGATCTCCCCGGCTTCCGGATCCGGCGTCGCGGCGGTGATTCCTGCCCGTTCCAGCGCCGCGCTGTTCGCCCAAACCTCGTGTGACGACGCGTGATGCAGCACCGTCGGCTGGGCGCCAGTCACACTGTCGAGCCAGGACCGAGTCGGCACCGCACGGCCGTCCGCGAACTCGGCGATCGTCGTTTCCCGCCAGCCGCGGCCGACGATCCACTCCCCCGGCGGAGCGCCGGCCAGCGCGCGAGCCACTGAGTCCAAAGAGGACGCGGCGGAAAGGTCCACACAGAACTCCGGGCCGGCGGCGGCGTGGAAGGCCAGGTGCAGATGGGCGTCGTTCAGTCCGGGAAGGACAGTCCGGCCCGCCAGCTCGATGACCCGCGCCTCCGGTGCCGCCGCGGCGGAAACCGTCTCGTCGTCGCCGACCGCGGCGATCCGGCCGTCCGAAACCAGCACCGCGGAAGCGGTCCCGGCCACCGGATCGAACGTCCGGACCACGCCGCCGCGCAACAGCAAATCCTCAGTCATACCGCCGCCAATTCCGGAACGCCGCCGCTCGGCACCACGGCCTGATGCTCCGGATGCCAGGCCACGATCACCTCGTCCCCCGGCCGGTGCTCGTGCGCGACCCCGGCCGACAGCACCGCGCAACCGCGCGCACCGTCGGAATACCGCAACCAGATCCGGGTGTGATCGCCGACGTACACGATGTCGGTCACCTGCGCGCTCGCTCGCTGGTGTCCACTCGGGACTGGATCCGCCGAAGTGTGCAGTGTCAACCGTTCCGGCCGTACGATCGTCACCTCCCCCGGCGTGAGCGACAACGCGTTGGACTCCCCGACGAACTGCGCGACGAACAACGTTTCCGGCCGCTCGTACAGTTCCTCCGGCGTGTCGACCTGTTCGATCCGGCCGTCGTTGAAGACCGCGATCCGGTCCGACAGCGTGAGCGCTTCCTGCTGATCGTGCGTCACGAAGAGGAACGTCATCCCCAATTCCCGGTGCATCCGCGCGATTTCCCGCTGCAGCTGGTCGCGCAGCTTCTTGTCCAGTGCCCCCAGCGGCTCGTCCATCAGCAGGGCCCGCGGTTCGTACACCACTGCTCGCGCGAGAGCGACGCGCTGCTGCTGACCGCCGGAGAGCTGGCGCGGCAACCGATCCCGCACCGCCGACAGCCCGACCAGCTCCAGCACTTCGTCCACTCGCCGGGAGATCTCGGCCTTCGGCACCTTGCGCTGAGTGAGTCCAAAAGCGACATTGCGTGCCACCGACATGTGCGGGAACAGCGCGTACTGCTGGAAAACCACGCCCAGATTCCGCCGGTGCGGTTTGAGCCGCGAGATCTCCTGACCGTCCACAGTGATCGATCCGGACGTGAGCGGCGTGAACCCGGCGATCATCGACAGCATGGTCGTCTTGCCCGAACCGGACGGGCCGAGGAAGGTCATGAACTCGCCGTCGGCGATGTGCAGCGAGACGTCGTCCACGGCGGGCCGGTCGACGCCGGGGTACGCCTTCGTCACGTGTGCGGTCGCGATTCCGTCAGTCATGATTGCTCTTTTCGGCGCAGAACGGCGGGGACGAACAGCAGGATGGTGGTGAACACGACGATCAGGCTCGACGCGGCGGCGATCGTCGGGTCGATTTCCAGCACGATCGATTCGTACATCTTCACCGGCAGCGTCTTGATCGCGGGCGTCTGCAGGAACAACGCGACCACGACCTCGTCGAACGACGTCGCGAAGGCGAACACGAAGCCGGACAGCACACCGGGCGCGATGATCGGGAGCACGACCTTGCGCAGCGTCGCGAACCGCGGCGCGCCGAGGCTGGCCGCGGCTTTCTCCATGATCGGGTCGTACCCGGCCAGGCTGGTCTGCACCGACGTGAGCACGAACGGCAACCCCAGCACCGCGTGCGCCAGGACGAAACCGAGCATCGTGCCGTTCAGTTGCCAGCGCAGGAAAACCCCGTAGATCGCGACCGCGACGACGATGCCGGGCAGAATCATCGGCGCCATCAGCAGCTGCCGGACGACTCCCCTGCCCCGGCGCATCCGGTCCAACGCGAGCGCGGCCGCCACGCCGAGCACGGTCGCCAGCGCCGCCGCGAGCACCCCGACCTGGACCGAATTCGCCAGCGCGGCCAGCCATTGCTTGCTGGTGAAGAACTCCGCGTACCAGTGCCACGACCAGTCCTTCGGCGGGAACTCGAACGTCGAGCCCGCGCCGAAGCTCATCGGGATCACCACGAGCGTCGGCGCGACCAGCACGAACGCGACGAGCACGACCCACACGCGCAGGCCCCAGCCGAGGCTCCGCTGCCGCACCGCGGCGGCCCTGCTGATAGACGGATTGTCAGCCACGGCCGGCACCTCCAGCCGCACTGGTGCCCACCGGCGCGGCCACGCGGCCGAGCACAGCGAGCACCACCAGCGTGACGACCAGCAGGATCGTCCCGAGCGCACCGGCGCCCGCGAAGTCGAGCAGATCGTTGACCTGGGTGCCGATCACCTGCGCGACCAGCGCCTGCTGCGGCGTGCCGAGCAGCGCCGGGGTGATGTAGAAGCCCAGCGACATGATGAAAACCACCGACACCCCGGCCAGCACGCCCGGCATCGACAGCGGCACGTACACCCGCAGGAACGCCACCGGACGCCGCGCGCCGAGGCTGCCCGCAGCGTGCAGCAAGCTGCGGTCGATGCTGAGCATCGAGCTTTGCAGCGGCAGCACCATGAACGGCAGCATCACCTGCACCATCGCGACGGTCACGCCGGCCACCGAACCCAGCAACACGACCCCGTCGATGCCGATCGCCGACAGCGCCTTCTGGATGACGCCGCCGCGCTGTTCGAGCACGTACCAGGCGAAGTTGCGCGCCATCAGGCTCGTCCAGAACGGCATCAGGACCAGCAGCGTCAGCACCGACCGGGCGCGACGGCCGACGAGTGTCATCGCGTAGGCGTAGGGATAGGCGATGACGAGCGTGGCCGCGGTGATGATCAGCGCGGTCCGCAAAGTCCGCAGCATCACGCGGATCTGCACCTCGTCGCCGAGCACCGCCAGGTAGTTGCCGACTCCGAACGACGGCTCGGTGAAGCTCCGCCACAGGATCACGGCCAGCGGGTAGAAGAAGAACACCAGCACCACCGCCGCCGCAGGGAGCAGCAGCCACGAAGTCCGCCGTCTCTCGGGCCCGGCCTGCGGCAAAGCCGGGGGCCGGGTCGCCACGGCGGTCATCCGGTCGTCCAATCCGACCACGCCTTCACCAGCGCGGGCCGGTTCGCCGCCCAATAACGCACGTTGCTGAGCACTCGCAAGTCCTCCTTGCCCTCGCCCCAGATGTCGAGCTGGCGGCCGATCTCCGAACGGGCGGCGGGGGCGGCCGTGTTGGCCGGTCCCACGCCCGCCCGCGCGGCGAAGTCCGCCGCTTGCGCCGGTTGCGAGGCGAAGCGGATGAGCTTCTTCGCCTCCTCGGCGCGTGCCGTCCCCTTCGGCACCACCAGGACATCCCAGGTCACCGGGACTGGGATGTCAGGCACCACTTTCCAGTTCGTCGCACCGGCCTTGAGCAGCGAAAACGCCCGTGCGCTGACGATCAGCGCCATGTCCGCCTGACCGCCGGCCATGCGCTGCTGCTGGTCGCCGTACGTGCTGGTGATCGACAGCTGCGGCCGGATCCGGTCGTACATCCGCAGCGCGCGGCGCATGTCGAGCGGGTACAGCTTGTCCCTCGGCACGCCGTCGGCCAGCAGCGCGGCCTCGATGGTGCCGACGCTCGGGTCTCCGCCGTAGATGATGCGGCGGCCGGGAAACTGCTTCGGGTCGAAGAAATCCGCGAGTTTCGCCGGCGGATTCTTGCCGTAGACCTTCGAGTCGTACATCAGCATCATGCCGAAGAACGCGTCCGGCACCCCGCAATCGGTGAGCGAGCCCTCCGGGAATCCGGCGGCCTGCGCTCCCATGTCGACGGGCTCGAGCAGGCTCCCGCACACGGCGGCGGCAGCGGACGCGTCGGTGTCGACGACGTCCCAGGTCACCTTCCCCGCCTCGACCATCGCCTTCAGCTTGGCGTTGCTCGACGGGCCGTCGATGGTGACGGTAGTCCCGGTCTGCTTCTCGTACGGGTCAAGCCACGCGGCTCGCTGGCCCGCCTGGTACGCGCCTTGGCCGTAGGAGGCGAACACGAGCGAGTTCGGGCCGCCCTCGGAGATCGCGCAGCCGGCAGTGGTGAGCAGAAGCGCGGCGGACAGCAGCGTCGGTATCCGGCGTCTCATGGCTCCTCCGTTCAGCTCGCCGCGGCCGCGACGTGCTTGCACAGCACGTCGGCCAAAGTGTCGATCTGGTCCTCGGTGATCACCAGCGGCGGGGACAGCACGATGCTCGTCCCGGACGCGCGGACCACCACGCCGTCCGCGCGGCAGCCCGCCTGCACCGGCGCGGTGGGCTGGTCGGCGAACTCGATGCCGAGCATCAGTCCGACGCCGCGGACCTCGCGCACGTGCGGCAGCTCGGCGAGCGGATCGAGCCGCGCGCGCAGCCGGGCGCCGAGGACAGTGGCGCGTTCGAGCAGGTTCTCCTTTTCGATGATGTCCAGGTTCGCCAACGCGACCGCGGAGCCGACCGGGTGGCCGTTGTAGGTGAAACCGTGCAGGAACGTCGCGCCTTCAGCGAGTTCGAGCACCCTCCGTCCGATAAGGACCGCACCCATCGGGATGTACCCGCTGGTGAGCCCCTTCGCGGTGACGATCATGTCCGGTTCGACGCCGAAGTGCTCGCTGCCGAACCAGTGCCCGGTGCGGCCGAACGCGGTCACGATCTCGTCGACGATCAGGAGAATCCCGTGCCGCCGCAGCACTTCCTGCACGCGCGGCCAATAGCCCTCCGGCGGCGGCACCATCCCGCCGACGCCGAGCACCGGTTCCCCGATGAACGCCGCGATCCGATGTGGACCGATCTCCTCGATGCGTTTTTCCAGCTCCGCCACCAGCAGGTCAGTCGCGTGTGGACCGTGTTCGAGGCCGTGCGGTTTGCCCAGCCATTCGACGTCCGGCAGCAGCGGTCCGTACCCGGCCCGCAGGCCCTCGATCCCGGTCGCGGCCAGCGACGCGCCGCCCATGCCGTGGTAACCGCCGTGCCGCGCCAGCACCACAGTGCGTTCCGGCGAACCGGCGTGGTGGAAGGCGAGGCGGGCGAGTTTGATCGCGGTTTCGTTGCCTTCTGACCCGCCGTTGGTGAGGAAAACGCGCTCCAGACCCGCCGGGGCGAGCGACAGCAGGCGTTCAGCGAGGCGGATCGACGGCTCGTTGGAGTAGTCGCCGAAGGACGAGTAGAACTCCAGCTTGCGGATCTGCTCGGCGGCGACGTCGGCGAGTTCGGCGCGGCCGTGGCCGACCGGGCACTGCCACAGGCCGCAGGTGCCGTCGATGTACTGATTGCCTTCGGTGTCCCACAGCAGCGCGCCTTCGCCGCGGTCGAGGACCAGCGGTTCGGCCGGGGCTCCGATGACGGTGTGCGGATGGATGAGGGTGCGCCGGTCGGCGACGGCGAGGTCAGCGGTGGTCAAGGCGGATTCCTTTCGGGGAGCGGTTCAGAACCGCAGAGCGACGGCTTTGGTCTCGGTGTAGGCGTCGATTCCTTCGGCCCCGCCTTCACGTTCCTGGCCGGAGTTCTTCTGGCCGCCGAACGGAAGTTCCGGGCGCACGGGTGCCGGGTCGTTGACGCCGAACACGCCGAAGTCGAGCCGGTCGAGCGTGCGCCAGATGCGGCGAAGATCGGTGCCGAACACATAGGCGGCGAGGCCGTAATCGGTGGCGTTGGCCAATTCCACGGCTTCGTCGTCGGTGCGGAAAGCGGCGACGGCGAGTACGGGGCCGAACGTTTCCTCGTGGCTGATGAGCATGTCCGGCGTGACGTCGACCAGCACGGTCGGCTCGAAGAAATGGCCTGGCAGCGCGGAATCCGTCCACCGGTTGCCGCCGACGAGCACGCGCGCGCCCTTGCCGACGGCGTCCGCGACCTGGTTCTCCACCTTCGCCAGCCCGGCTTCGTCGATCAGCGGCCCGATGGCGGTGCCCTCGGCGTCGCCCCGGCCGACTTTCAGTGCGGCGGTTTTCTTTTCGATCAAGGAAAGCAGGTCGTCACGGATGCTTTCGTGGACGTACAGCCGGTTCACCGCCGTGCAGCTTTGCCCGGCATTGAAGAACTTCCCGGCGACAACGCCCGCGGCAGCGGCTTCGAGATCGGCGTCCTCGAACACGATCGCCGGCGAATGCCCGCCCATTTCGAGCGACGTGCGGCGAAGAATGTCGCCGGTCTGACGCAGCAGCCCCAGCCCTACTTCCGTGGAACCGGTGAAGCTGACCTTGCGCAGGCGGCGGTCGGCCAGCAGTGCGCCGACGAGTTCGGCGGGCCGCGTGGTGGTCAGCGACTGCAGCACTCCGTGGGGCAATCCGGTGTCCTGCACGATCTCCAGCAGCGCGGTGGCGATCAACGGGGTTTGCTCAGCCGGTTTGGCGATGACCGGACAGCCCGCCGCGAGCGCGAGCCCGACCTTGCGGATCAGCATGCTGGCCGGGAAGTTCCACGGCGTGATCGCGAGCACCGGGCCGACCGGCGCGCGCAGCACGAGGCCCGGACCGGCCGCGTTCGCCGGGGTGACCCGCCCGTACGCGCGGCGGCCCTCCTCGGCGGCCCACTCCAGCATCCGGGCCGCTCCGGCCAGTTCGCCGTTCGCTTCGGCGAGCGGTTTCCCGTTCTCGCGGCTGAGCAACGCGGCGAGTTCGCTGTGCCGCGCCCGGATTCCGGCGGCCGCGGCGCGGAGGTGGCCGCTGCGGGTCTCCGGGTCGGTGTCCGCCCAGCCCCGGGCGGCTTGCGCGGCCGAGGCCAGCGCGTCCCGCGCCTGGCCGGGCCCCGCGTCGGAGGCCTGGCCGAGGACGGCGAGGCTCGCGGGGTCGACGACGTCGAACGTCGCCGGGGCGGACTGCCAGCGGCCGTCGATCAGCAAGGTCGCGGCGGCGGTGTCGGGCATCGGTACGCCTTTCGGGTCGGCGGGTTCGGGGATGCGCCGAGTCTGACCCCTCGGTGTTGATTAAGTCAACACCTGGACGGCGGCGAAATTCCGGAAAGGACAGTGTGGAGTCGTTGCGGCACAACGTCTTCGGGAAACACTTCTGCCCCGGCGACGTCGTGCGCGGCCGGGGTGCGGGTGTGGTCGGGTTCGGCTAACGCGCGGCCGCGAGCAGGCCGCGCAGGGCTTCGAGCGCCGGGCCCGGATCGACGTCCGGGTCCGCCACCTGGTGCAAGAACATTCCGTCGAGGGCGTAGAAGACGAGCTGGGCCAGCCCGCCGTCGGCCGACAATTCCTTGCCGACCGCGGCGAGATAGCCGTCGTAGAGCCGCCGGACGATCGGCCGCAATTCGGGCCGCCGCGCCGATTCCACGACCAGCTGATACTGGAACACTTGCAGGTCCGCGCTGTCCCGGAACCGCTGGCGCACCTCGGGACCGTCCGCGTAGACGCCGGTGCGGGCGCCGATCAGGCCGTTCTCCGCGCTTTCCTCCAGCACGAGGTCCAAAGAGGACTGGAGGAGGTCGTCGATCGAGGAGAAGTGGTGCTGGACCGCGCCGGTGGTGCAGCCCGCCGCGCGGGCGACGGCGCGGTAAGTGAGGCCGCGCAGCCCTTCCGAAGCGACCACGCCGACCGCCGCCCGGCGCAGGGCGAGCTTCATCCCGGTCGGGTCGTCCGGACTTCCGGACCTGCTCATCCGCACCTCCTCGGCAACACTCGGGCCGATGCTACATTACATCTGTAATGTTGCCTAGCACGGCTTGTCCCGTACCGGAATCCGGTTGCCGCTGACGAAAGACGGCGGATTCCGGTCGGTTTATTACCGCACTGTCCTCAACGGACGCTGCCGATGCTCAGCCCCGGCCCGTCAACGCGGCCAGCACCCGCTCGCGGGTCGGCAGGTCGAGCCGGCACGCGTCCCCCGCGACCGACCCGGCCGTCCCCATCACGTCGACCCCGTCGACCAGGATCGTCGGCGAGCGATAGCGGCCGACGCGTTCGACGACCGCCGCGTCGAGGCCGCTCTCGGCGAGGCAGCCGGCCACCAGCGACCGGGCCGCCTCGGCGTTCGGGCAGTCCGGGGCGGTCAGCAGTTCCACCCGGATCCCGCGGATCTCCGGCCCGATCGCGCACATGTGTCCAGCCTAGGCGGAAATCGGTCCTTGACAATCCGCTTCCGGAAAAAGCTAAGGTGACCGAGGACGTCGAAAGCCACAGCCCGGTAGGTAGTCCGGGCGGCGCGCAGCGCTCGTACCCGCACCTCTCCGGTGCGTCCAGCACGTCCCCTTGTGCCGTATTCGGAAGGGGAATCGCTGTGCCCGGAAAACTTCGCGTCCTGATCATCGGCGCCGGCGTCGGCGGACTCGCGCTCGCCCAGGGATTGCACCGCGCCGGGGTTGCCGTCACAGTCTGCGAACGTGATATCTCAACGGTCGGCCGGTTGCAGGGGTACCGCCTGCGGATCGACGCGAACGGCCTCGACGCGCTCGACCGGCTGCTCCCTGCGAGGCTCAGCCGGGCAGTGTGGGATGCCAGTTCAACGCCCTCGCGTACCAATTACCTCGACGGGACACCGCCAGCGGAGCCGGTGGAGCGCAATGTCTCGATCAACCGGCTCACGCTGCGCGAAATCCTCTTGCACGGGCTGGACGACGTCGTCCAGTTCGGCCGCGAGTGCACCGGATACCACGTGGACGACACCGTCACCGCGACGTTCGCCGACGGATCGACCGCGTCCGCCGACGTCTTGGTCGCCGCCGACGGCGTGAATTCCGTGATACGACGGCAATACCTGCCGCATGCGCGCGTGGTCGACACCGGCATCCGCATCATGTACGGCCGCTTCCCGCTCACCCGCGAGACCGCCGAGCTCATCCCCGACGAGTGGTTCGGCATCTACCACGGGCTCTCCGGCCCGGACAACCAGCACATCGGGATCGCGCCGGTCCACTCCCGGCGTCCCGCACCGCTGCCCGGTCTCACCGACACCAGCGACTACGTGATGTGTCTCCTCGCCGCCCGCACCGAACTGCTGCCGTACTCCGACGACGAACTCCGCGCCGCCACCGGGCTCGAGTTGCGGGACATGACGGTTTCCTTGGCCCGCCAGTGGAATCCGAAGGCGAGCGAACTGCTGTCCCTCGCCGATCCGGAGACGCTGTTCCCCGTCTTCATGCGCACCAGCGTGCCGATCGAGCCGTGGCCGACCACGTCGGTGACCCTGCTCGGCGACGCGATCCACGCGATGAGCCCAGCGGTCGGTGTCGGCGCGAACACCGCCCTGCGCGACGCCGAACTGCTCGCCGCGAAGCTCGCCGAGGCCGGCACCGACCTCCTTCCGGCACTGCGGGAGTACGAAACGGCCATGATCGGCTACGGCTTCGACGCGGTCCGGACGTCCGCGAAGTTCGGGGCGACGCGGATGGGGCAGCCCCCGCTCACGCAGGCTTGAGCAGCGGCACATCCCGGCAAATCTCGCTGAACCCGACGCTGTAATACAACCCTCGCGCCGACGGATGTCCAGGCGCGCCAAGGCAAGCGACCGTCGCGTGAGTGGCCCCGGCCGCCCGCGCGCGGTCCATGCCGTGCAGCAGCATCGCGCGGCCCAGCCCGAGCCGCCGGTAGTCCGGGTGGGTGCCGACCGGCTCGAATTCGGCGGTCTTGTTCGCCTCGTCGAGCCACATGATCGTGGACGCCGCCATCGTCCCGTCCGGTGCTTCGACCAGGATGTGCAGGTCGCCGCGGTAGGCCGGGGTAGCACGGACGCCCTCGTAGCTTTCCGGCGTGTACGCGGTGACGCCCCAGGCGTCCACGTGAGCCTGGACAGCCGCCTCCGGTCCGGCCTCGGCGGCGGTGCGGAAGCGGAATCCGTCCGGCAGCACCGGCGTTTCGAGCACCTCGAGGTCGCGTTCGTTCAGCTGTGTCCAGGATCCGGTGTCGCCGCGGCTGTCCGGATCGGGCCCGTAGCCGTGCGCTGCCCAGCGTTCGAGGCCGAACTTGTCCGCCGCGCCGGGAAGCACGGTGCGTTCGAGGCCGTCCGCGGTGGCGTCGAACCAGTCGATCACCTCGTCGACCAGCGCCGCGTGATCCGGATGGACCTGATATGCCAGATAAGCGCCGGTGACGTCTTTGACTGAGCCGTCGTTGAGCCGCACGCTCCGGGGCAGCTGCGCCCAGCCCCACGCGACGAGGTCGTCGCCGGCGAACCAGAGCCGGCGAACCCAGCTCGCGCCTTGCGCGGCATGCCCTTTGCCCCAGTTCCAAGCCAGCTCGCCGTAGGCCGCGTCGCTGTTGACGAGGTCCTGGCGGATGGCGGTGACCCGCTGCGCGAGCTCCTGCATGCGAAGCACGTCGGCGGCGGTCAGCAGATCAGTCATAGTCGGACTTTGTCAGGCCGACGGACGGGCGTCGACCGGTTTTCCGCCGCAGGCGCGGATCACCGCGTCGGCGAGCAGGTCCGTCGGATCGAGCACCCCGGACGCCTGCCTTGTCGCCAGTGGAAGTTCCGTGCACGCCAGCACGGTCAGCGGCACATCGACATCACCCAGCGCCCGGTCGAGATGCGCCGCACCGCTCGCCAGGTCGCCGCGCTTCACCGCCGCAACCGCCGCGTCGACGTCCCGCTGCCCTGCTTCGGACGGCAGCACCCATTCGATCCCGGGCACGCCCCGTGGATACAGCCCGGCGGCGATCGTCCCGCGAGTGCCGAGCAGCCCGACCGGACCCGTGCGTCCGGCGAGGAATTTCGCCGTTTCCGCGATCATGTCCACAAAGGGCATTCCGCTGTCCGCGGCCAGCTTCGAGAGGAAGAAGTGCGCGGTGTGGCACGGCATCGCGACGACCGTCGCGCCGAGCTCGCGGAGTTTTTCCGTCCCGGCAAGCAAAGCCGGATAAGGATCGGTGCTCCCGTCGAGGACGGCGGCGACCCGGTCCGGCACCGTCGGGTCCGCCCAGATCGCCACCCGCAGATGGTCCTGGTCGCGTTCCGCGGCCGTGCGCGCGATGAGTTTCGCGTAGAACTCCGCGGTCGCCGCCGGACCCATGCCGCCGAGGATGCCCGCGATCACTGGAAGGCCGACCGATACCCGAACAGCCCCACCGCACCGCCGGTGTGCACGAACACGACGGTGTCGGTCGCGGCGAACCGGCCTTCTGCGATCTCGCCGAGCAGGCCGGCGAACCCCTTCCCCGAGTACACCGGATCCAGCAGGATTCCTTCGGTCTCGGCGAGCAGCCGCACCGCGTCCACCATGGACTGAGTCGGCACGCCGTAGCCCTCGCCGACCCAGCGGTCGTCCACCAGCACGTCGTCGCGGGAAACCTCGGTGCCGATCAGCTCCGCGGTCCGGGCGGCCAGCCCGTGCACCGCGTCGATCTGCCGCGCTTCCGGCTGCCGCACGCTGACGCCGAGCACCCGCGCGGGACTGTGCACCGCGCGCAACCCGGCGACCAGCCCGGCTTGAGTGCCGGTGCTGCCGGTCGCGTGCACGACCCAGTCGACCGGAACCCGCGCGGCGTCCAGCTCCAGCGCGCACTGGACGTACCCGAGCGCGCCGATCGGATTCGACCCGCCGCCCGGGATCACGTACGGCCGCTGCCCCTGCGCGCGCAGTTTCTCGGCGACCGTTTCCATCGCCGCTGACATATCAGTTCCAGCCGGTACGCGGTCCACGATCTCCGCGCCGAGCAGTTCGTCGAGCAGCACGTTGCCGGAGTTCTCGTACTCCTCGTCGCGCACCTGGCGTTGTTCCAGCAGCAACTTGCAGCTCAGCCCGGCACGCGCGGCGGCCGCCGCGGTCTGCCGGGCGTGGTTGGACTGCGTCGCGCCCTGGGTGATCAGCGTGTCGGCGCCCTGTGCGAGCGCGTCGCCGACGAGGAACTCCAGCTTGCGCGTCTTGTTGCCGCCGGTGGCCAATCCGGTGCAGTCGTCGCGTTTGATCCAGAGGTCCGGTACGTCCCGATGGCGTGCGCGCAGCCGCGCGGTGAGCCGTTCCAGCGGTTCGAGCGGCGTCGGGAAGTGTCCGAGCGGGAAGCGGGCGAAGCGCGTCGTCTGTACCACGGACGCCATCGTGCTTCCCAGGCCCGGCCGCTGTCCACCGCGTCCATTACGGATGCAGTTCGGCCCGGATCGCCTGCGCCGCCTCCGCCAGCCGCGCGCCGATCCCAGAGATATCAGCCGGACCGGTCAGATACACCACGGCCAGCGCCGCCGGATGCTGCCCGGGCACCGCGAGCGGCACCGCGATCGACGACAGCCCGGGGATCACCTCGTCATGGCTGGTTTCGTACGGCGCTTTCTCCCCGCGCAACTGCCGCAGGATCGCGCGACCCGGTGCGCCGTCGGTGATCGGATGCCGGCTGCCGGGCCGCTGCGCCACCGCCGCCGTCGCCTGTCGCGGTTCGACGCTGGCCAGCGTGACCACGGAATCCTCGCCGTCGAGCGTCGCGAGGAACGCCGTCATGCCCAGTTCGTTCGCGAGCACGGTCAGCTCGGGCAACGCGGTCGACTGGAGATCGCGGGAAACGTTGCGCGCCAACGCCGCCAGCCTCGCCCCCAGCTCCAGCTCGCCGTTGGCGCCGCGCACGACCAGTCCGTGGTCTTCGAGCGTGCGCACGATGCGATAGGTGATGGACCGGTGCAGCCCGAGCCGCGCCGCCAGCTCGCCGATCGACAGCGGCGCGTCGGCCTCGGCGAGAACTTCCAGCGCGGTGAGCCCGCGCGACAACGTCTGCGACCCGGCCGCTTGCTTGGCTTCCGTCACGACTCGGTCCTTCCCCGCGGGGTCTTGTGCACCGGAGCGGCCCACCTTAGCATCGATGTACTCAATAATTGAACAACGAGTTCTATTATCGAACACGGTCCCCTTGGCGCTTCACCGTGCTCCCGGTGCTCACAGCGAAGTGAGGAAACTTATGCAGTTCCACCACCACGGCTACGTTTCCGGCGAACCGCGCGTCCTGCCCGCCGCCGGAACCGGAATCGACCGGCCCGCGGAACTGCCGGACGAGGTCGACGTGCTGATCGTGGGCACCGGTCCCGCGGGCATGATCACCGCCGCGCAGCTGTCCCGGTACCCGAACGTCGCCACGCGCATCGTCGAACGCCGCGGCGGACGGCTCGAAGTCGGCCAGGCGGACGGGATCCAGGCGCGGAGCGTCGAAACGTTCCAGGCGTTCGGCTTCGCGAACCGGATCGTCGAGGAGGCGTACCGGATCACCACGATGTCCTTCTGGAAGCCCGATCCCGCCGACCCGAAGCGCATCGTCCGGTCGTCGCGCGTGCCCGACGACCCCACCGGGATCAGCGAGTTCCCGCACCTCATCGTGAACCAGGCCCGGGTGCAGGACTATTTCGCCGAGTACATGGCGAACTCGCCGAGCCGGACGACTCCCGATTTCGGCCTGGAATTCCAGTCGCTGACCATTGCCGAGGGCGACGAATATCCAGCGGCCGTCACGCTGCGCCATACCGTCGGCCCGCGCGCCGGCGAGGATCGCGTCGTCCGAGCCAAATACGTGGTCGGCTGCGACGGCGCACGCAGCGCGGTGCGCGAGTCGATCGGCCGGGAACTCGTCGGAGACCAGGCTTTGCACGCGTGGGGCGTGATGGACGTCCTCGCCGTCACCGATTTCCCGGACATCCGCACGAAATGCGCCATCCAGTCCCACGACGGCGGCAACATCCTGCTGATCCCCCGCGAAGGCGGCGCGCTGTTCCGGATGTACGTCGACCTGGGCGAGGTGTCCGAGGACGACCACGGAGCCGTCCGGAAGACGACCATCGACCAGATCATCGCGCGCGCCAACGCGATCATGCGTCCCTACACTGTGGACGTCAAGAATGTGGCGTGGCACAGCGTGTACGAGGTCGGCCACCGTCTCACCGACAAATTCGACGACGTCCCCGTCGGCGACAATCGCCTGCCGCGTGTCTTCATCACCGGCGACGCCTGCCACACGCACAGCGCGAAAGCCGGACAGGGCATGAATGTCTCGATGCAGGACGGGTTCAACCTCGGCTGGAAACTAGGCCACGTCCTGGACGGCCGCGGTCCGGCTTCGCTGCTGGCCACTTACTCCGCGGAACGCCAGCTGATCGCGAAAAACCTCATCGACTTCGACAAGGAATGGTCGACGCTCATGGCGACCCGGCCGGAAGACCTGGCCGATCCGGCGGAACTGGAAGAGTTCTACGTCAAGACTTTCGAGTTCCCGTCCGGTTTCATGACGTGCTACCAGCCTTCGGTGCTCATCGCCTCGCCGGAGCACCAGGATCTGGCGACCGGGTTCCCGATCGGCAAACGCTTCAAGTCTGCTCCCGCCATGCGGGTCTGCGACGCGAATCTGGTCCACTTAGGACACCATGCGCAAGCCGACGGCCGTTGGCGCATCTACGTTTTCGCCCCCGCCTCGGCTGCTTCGCCTGCCTCGTTGACCGGATTCGCCGAATGGCTGGGCAGCTCACCGGACTCCCCCGTGATCGCCCACACCCCGAAGAACCTGGACTCCGACGCCTGGTTCGACGTCAAGGTGATCTACCCCGGACCGTACGAGGACATCGATCTCGGCGAGGTCCCGGAGGTCTTCTTGCCGCGAACCGGCCCCTTCGACCTGATCGACTACGAGAAGGTCTACGCGGCAGACCCGGCGGACGACATTTTCGCCGCGCGCGGCATTTCACCCGACGGCGCGGTCGTGGTGGTCCGGCCGGACCAGTACGTGGCGAACGTTCTCCCCCTCACGGCCACCGCGGAACTAGCCGCATTCTTCGCGCCCATTTTCGCTGCGGAATAGCCGTGAGGGGAACTCTGAGGGAATCAGGGTTCCCCTCACAGACGGCCACGCGACCGGGACTCCCGCAAGCCGGGCAGCTGACCGCCGCCATGTGTCACCCCCGCAGCACCGCGGCAAGCCCCTCCCGCAGATCCCGGACGAAATACCCCGGCACCTCCAGCGACGGGAAATGCCCGCCCCGTTCCGGCTCCCGCCAGCGGACGATCTGCCGGAACCGCTCCCGCGCCCAAGGACGCGGGGTTTTCTCGGTATCGCGGGGATACATGGTGACGGCCGCCGGAACGTCCACCCGGAGCTCCGGATCCAGCGAATTGTGGCTCTCGTAATAGATCCGGGCCGCCGACACACCGGTCCGGGTCAGCCAGTACAACGTGACGTCGTCGAGCACGCGATCGCGCGAGATTGTCTCAAATGGACTGTCCTCAGTGTCCGACCACTCCGCGAACTTGTCCACGAGCCAGGCAAGCAGCCCGACCGGCGAGTCGACGAGCGAGTACCCGATGGTCTGCGGCCTAGTGGCCTGCTGCTTCGCATACGCCGCACGATGACGCCAGAAATGACGGGTCTCCTCGGTCCACCTTCGCTCTTCCGCCGTCAGCCCGTCCGTCGGCAATCCGGGCGGCCCTTCCGCGAACAATGTGTGGACACCCAGAACCCTCTCCGGAAACCGGCCAGCGAGAACCGTGGTGATGTTGCCGCCCCAGTCACCGCCGTGAGCCAAGAATTCGCGGTACCCGAGCCTCGCCATCAGCTCTGCCCACGCGGCCGCGATCTTTTCCGTCCCCCACCCGGTAGTCGTCGGTTTGTCGCTGTACCCGAAGCCCGGCAAGGACGGAGTCACGACGTGAAACGCCGGAGCGCCGGCGTCGTCCGGATCCGCCAATTCGTCCACCACATCGACGAACTCCGCGACGCTGCCCGGCCACCCGTGCGTCAGGATCAGCGGAGTCGCGTCCGCGCGCGGGGACCGGCGGTGCAGGAAATGGATTCCCAGGCCGTCGATGACGGTGCGGAACTGGCCGATCCGGTCAAGACGCTCCTCGAACGCCCGCCAGTCGTACTCGGTGCGCCAGTAGTTCACGAGATCGACGAGGTCAGCGAGCGGAACGCCCTGATCCCATCGGCGGCGGCCGCGCACCGTCTCGGCCTCCGGAAGCCTCGCCGCGGCTAGCCGAGCCCGCAGATCGTCGAGGTCAGCGTCGGTCGCACGGGCTTCGAAAGCGTGTACTTCGCTGGTCAGAGCGGTCATGAGTCCTCCTCGGTCGGTTTGGAACCGGCTAAGACGGTTCTAGCAGCCGCCCACGTCCCAGCGCAACCGGCTAAGCTGGTTCCATGCCTTCCGCGTTCCCCGAATTCCGCCTCGGCACCGTGCTCGCGACGAGCTTCACCGCGACCCTCACGGAGCGCCGCGGCGACGCCGTCGAGCGCATTCCGACACCTCAGCGGCTCGCCGATTGGCTGGCGGTGAGCGGTCTCGCCGTGGACTCCTGCACCGCTGACCAGCTCGAACTCGCCAAGGAACTGCGGGAGTCGATCCACGCCGCCGCGACCGCGGCCGCACTCCACGAGGCCCTCCCCGCGTCCGCCGTCCAGGTCATCAACGACCGCAGCGCTCAGGGCCAGGCCTCAGCCGTCCTGACGCCCGACGGCGAGCGGCGCTGGCAACTCGGCTCAGCCACCGCTGTCGAAGACGCCCTCGGCGTGATCGCCGCCGACGCGATCAGCATCATCTCGGGCGAACGCGACGGAAAACTGGCCTTGTGTGCCTCGCCGACCTGCCAAGCCGCTTTCTTCGACACCAGCCAAAGCCGCACCCGTCGCTGGTGCGAGATGAACACGTGCGGGAACCGGCAGAAGAAGGCGCGCTTCAACGCCAACCAGCGCAAGGGCGGCAAAGCAGCGGAGTGACCCCCGGAATGTGAGCAACCACCGCGGCCCCCGCGCGGCCGTCATCGACCGGGAAGACGGCTGACGCCCGGAATTGTCGGTCCCCCGATTTACCATGGCGGCACATCCGAGGAGGTGTGCACATGCGGGACGCCGTGCTCGAGGCGGCGAGGTTCCTGGCCGCCGGACGCACCCGGCCGCTCACGCTCGAGGACGTGGCCGACCACGTCCGGTACAGCCCGTTCCACCTGGCGCGCGCGTTCGAGCGGGAGATCGGCCTGCCGCCGGGGAAATTCCTTGCCGCGCAACGGTTCCAGCTCGCCAAGGAGCTGCTGCTGGACACCGGCGAGAAGGTGGTCGACATCTGCCACGAGGTCGGGTTCTCCGCGCCGGGCACCTTCACCACGCGCTTCACCGCGGCGGTCGGGGTGAGCCCGCACCGGTTCCGGCAGCTGCCCGGCCTCCTCGCCGAGCACCCGCCGGAACCGGTGCGGGTGGCGGGCCCGGACTGCACTGGCGGGGCCGTCACCGGCCGCGCGCTGCTGAGCCCGGCCGCGGTCGCCGTGCTCGACGGGGCGCCGGCGGTGTACGTCGGGCTGTTCGCCGGGTCGTCAGCGCGCGGTGTCCCGGTCAGCGGTTCGTTGCTCGGGCCGGACCTGCAGTTCACGCTCGTCGACGTCCCGCCGGGCACCTACCGGCTGCTGGCCTGCGCGCTGCCGTCGGCCGGCGATCCGCGCGCGCAGCTCGCGCCGAGCGTGCAGGCGGTCGGCTCGGCCGCGCGCCCGGTGCGGATCCGGGCCGGGCCGGCGCCGCTGCGCCAGGACGTCCGGCTGGACGTCGCGCCCGCGTGGTCGCCTCCGGTGCTGGTCGCGCTGCCGCCGCTGGCCTCGGAGGGAGCGCAAGAATGGAGAGGCGGGTCCCGGCTGGCGAGATTAGGTTGAACCAGGTCACAGCCGGTTGTCAGGGAGAAAGCATGCCTGGAGTTCGAGTATTGGTCGGCACCCGCAAGGGCGCGTTCATCCTCACCTCGGACGAGGGCCGCACGCGCTGGGAGGTCGACGGCCCGCACTTCGGCGGCTGGGAGGTCTACCACCTCGCCGGCTCGCCCGCGGACCCGGACCGGCTGTACGCGTCGCAGTCCACGTCGTGGTTCGGGCAGCTGATCCAGCGCTCCGACGACGGCGGGAAGACCTGGAACCAGGTCGACCACGAGTTCGTCTACGAGGGCGGGGCGGGCGAGCACCTCTGGTACGACGGAACGCCGAAGCCGTGGGAGTTCACCCGGATCTGGCACCTGGAGCCGTCGCTGACCGATCCCGACACGGTGTACGCGGGCGCGCAGGACGCGGCGCTGTACCGCAGCACCGACGGCGGGAAGAGCTGGCGGGAGCTGACCGGGCTGCGCAAGCACACGTCCGGGCCGGGCTGGCAGCCGGGCGCGGGCGGGCTGTGCCTGCACACGATCATCCTCGACCCGAAGAACTCGAAGCGGATGTTCGCCGCGATCTCCGCCGCGGGCGCGTTCCGCAGCGACGACAGCGGCGAAACCTGGCAGCCGATCAACCGCGGCCTGCACTCCGACGGCATCCCGGACCCGGACGCCGAGGTCGGCCACTGCGTGCACCGCATCGCGCTGCACCCGTCGCGGCCGGACGTGCTGTTCATGCAGAAGCACTGGGACGTGATGCGCTCGGACGACGCGGGCGAGCACTGGCGCGAGATCAGCGGAAACCTGCCGAGCGACTTCGGTTTCCCGATCGCGGTGCACCCGCACGAACCGGAAACGGTGTACGTGGTCCCGATCCGCAGCGATTCGGAGCACTATCCGCCGGAGGGGAAGCTGCGCGTGTACCGCAGCCGCACCGGCGGCGACGAATGGGAACCGCTCACCAACGGCCTGCCGCAAGAAAACTGCTACGTCAACATCCTGCGCGACGCGATGGCCGTCGACTCCCTCGACGAGGCCGGCATCTACTTCGGCACCACCGGCGGCCAGGTCTACGCCTCGAACGACGCGGGCGAAAGCTGGGCCCCGATCGTGCGCGACCTGCCCGCGGTGTGCTCGGTCGAGGTGCAGACCCTGCGATGACCACCGTCGTCCGCGTCAAGCTGCCCACACACCTGCGCCGCCTGGCGAAGGTCGAAGGAGAGATCCAGCTGCCGGTCGAGGACCCGCCGACGCGGGACGCCCTGCTGGACGCACTGGAACACGCCTACCCCCAGCTGCGCGGCACAGTCCGCGACACGACCACCGGCAAACGCCGGGCGTTCGTCCGGTTCTTCGCCTGCGAGGAAGACCTGTCGAACACCGCCCCGGACACCGCCCTGCCCGCCCCGGTCCTGTCCGGAGCCGAACCGTTCCTGATCATCGGAGCCATGGCGGGCGGCTGACCACGAACCACCGGCCGAGGGGAAGAACCCCGGGCCTCGGTGCGTCCCGGGGGCGCACCGAGGCCCGGGGCTTACATCGGACCGGACTTCGCCGGGTGTCTGGTGCCGGACCGGACTTTGCCGGGCGGACTTTGCCGGACTTCGCCGGGCCGGACTTCGCGGAACCGGACTTCGCCAGGTCTCTGATGCCAGGCCGGACTTCGCCGGGCGAACTTTGCCGGGCCGGATTTCGCCGCTGGACCGGACTTCGCCGGACCTCCGGTGCCGGAGCCAGGCCACCGGAGCGGGCGTGGCGGAGCACTCGCGCCAAGGCCACATGCCGAAGCCGCTCCCGCCAAGACTGAGCGGGGTCGCACCGCGCCGGGCCTCTCCCGACAACGGTGCCGCTCGCGCTGGCCAGTGCCGCGAGGCCGCGCGCGCCGGGCTCAACCCCGCCGGGCGCTCCACTCTGGCAGCGGGTACCTGCCCACTGTGGCGTTCGGTGCATCCCACGCACCGAACTTGACAGCGGGACGTCCCCACCGAGGCCGAGGCTCTCTCACCAGGGCAAATCTCGCTAGAGCAGCTCTCGCCAAGCCCGACGACCCGCCTCCGCGGACCCGGCGGTCACCCCGTCTCGCCAACCCGGCGGGCGACCCGCCTCCGCCAACCCCGGCGATCACCCCGTCGAACCCGGCCACCTCAATCCCGCACCGGCTTCACCGGATCGTGCCCCAGCGACATCAGCCCCTGCCGCCATCCCGCATCCCCAGCGACCGGCTCCAAGTCGTCCCGCCGCGAGGCGTGCACCCGGTCCACCACATCGCGCATCACCTCGACGTCGCTCTTGTTCACATCCGACCGGCGTTTGCCCAGGATCGACAGCACCTGACGGCCGGTCGCGGGCCCCGCCTGGTCCGGCAGGGGCTCCGTCTCAGTTCCGGCTTCCCGGGTGCGCAGTCAGTCGGCCAGTTCCCGCGAGGTCATGTTCACCACCCGGTGGAATTCCGTCCACGGGTCATCGTCCACGTGCGCGGCCACCTCGATCACCTCCCGGAGTCGTCGGCAGGCCGGTTACCCGGACCGCGAGACGGCAAACCCGGCAGCTTCGAGTCCACATAGGACCGGGCCTGGGCGGTGATTCGTGCCAGGGCGGCACATCCTGGCTCCGAAGCACCTGCCCGGACCGCCGACGCGATGGTCCGGTGGTCTTCCCACGACCGGGAAAGGTCGCCGTGTTCGGTGAGTTCCTCCAGGAGCCGGTCGGCCATCAGGCGGCGCAGCGGGACGCGGATCGCGAGCATGCTGCGCAGCAGGATCCGGTTGTGCGCGGCTTCGGCCAGTGCGACGTGGAACTCCGCATCCGCCGCCAGGAAACGGTCCCGGTCAGTCAAAACTACCGCCATCCGGTCGACCAAACCCGTCAAAACCGCCAGTTCGGCGGCGGTCCGGCGGCGGGCGGCCAAGGCGATGACGGTCGACTCGATCGCTTCCCTGGCCTCGACCAGCTCTCGATACTCCGCCGCGTCCGAAGCGCCCAGCTGCCATGGGACGAACCGGGCCGCCGAAGGTTCCAGTACGAACGTTCCGACTCCCTGGCGCGTCTCGACCCAGCCGCGCGCCTGCAGCGTCCGGACTGCTTCCCGGACGGTCAGCATCGACACCCCGGCCGAGGCCGCGAAGTGCCGCAGCGACGGGAGCGCGGTCCCGGGAGGCCATTCGCCGCCGAGGATTTTGCGGGTCATCTCTTCGACCAGCGAGTCCACCACGCTCACCCGCCGCACCCTGGCCAGCTCCGGCGGCGGCCCCCTCCGTCCCGAGGTCATCGCGCCAGCGTACGGATTGACGGCACTGTTTCAAACACCTAAATTCAGGCCGGGATGCCCACCGAAAACGATCTGCTCGCCGACCTCCGCGCGAATGTCCGCGGCGAGGTGCACGCCGACGTCCGCCGTCGCGCCGAGTACTCCGCGGACGCGTCCAATTACCGTGTCGTCCCGCAGGTCGTCGTGCTGCCGAAAGAGACCGGCGACGTTCTCGCGACCCTCGAGATCGCCCGCCGCCACGGCGTTCCGCTGACCAGTCGCGGCGGGGGCACGTCGGTCGCGGGCAACGCGATCGGGCCGGGCGTGGTCATCGACTTTTCGCGGCATCTCCGCCGCATTGTCGACCTCGACCCGCAAGCGCGGACCGCGGTCGTCCAGCCCGGCGTCGTCCTCGCCGACCTGCAGCGCGCCGCCGCGCCGCACGGGCTGCGCTTCGGTCCCGATCCGTCCACGCACGCCCGCGCGACGCTCGGCGGCATGATCGGCAACAACGCCTGCGGGCCGCACGCGATCGCCTACGGCCGGACCGCCGACAACGTCCGCGAGCTGAGCGTGGTCGACGGCACCGGACGCCAGTTCACCGCGGGCCGGTCCGACGCGATGCCGGGGCTCGCCGAGCTGATCGAGACCCGGCTCAGCTTGCTGCGCACCGAATTCGGCCGGTTCAGCCGTCAGGTCTCCGGCTACTCGCTCGAACACCTGCTGCCGGAAAACGGCCGGTCGCTCGCCCGTGCGCTGGTCGGCACGGAGGGCACCCTGGCGGTCACGCTGGAAGCGACCGTCGATCTGGTCGACATCTCCCCCGCGCGGCTGCTCGTCGTGCTCGGCTACCCGGACATGGCGACGGCCGGCGACGTCGTGCCCGGGCTGCTGCCGCACCGGCCGCTGGCCGTCGAAGGGCTCGACGCGCGACTGGTCGACCTGGTGCGCCACCACCGCGGCGACGTGCCCGCGCTCCCGGACGGCGGCGGCTGGCTGATGATCGAGGTCGGCGGCGAGACGGAAGCCGAGGCCCGCCACCATGCCGGGCGTCTCGTCAAGGATTCCCAGGCGCTCGACCACGTCGTGCTGGCCCAAGGCGCTGAGGCCGCCGCGATGTGGCGGATCCGCGAGGACGGAGCCGGGTTGGCGGGCCGGACTCCCGCCGGCGAGCAGGCGTGGCCAGGCTGGGAGGACGCCGCCGTCCCGCCCGAACGGCTCGGCGCGTATCTGCGGGATTTCGACGCTCTCCTGGACGAATTCGGCCTCGAAGGACTCCCCTACGGCCACTTCGGCGACGGGTGTGTGCACGTCCGGCTCGGTCTGCCGCTCGAACGCGACGCGTCGGTGTTCCGCGCGTTCATGACGGCCGCCGCGGATCTGGTCGTCGGCTACGGCGGCTCGTTCTCCGGCGAGCACGGCGACGGCCGGGCGCGCGGCGAGCTGCTGCCGGAGATGTACTCGGCCGAAACGATCGAACTGTTCGGCGCGGTCAAAAACCTCTTCGACCCCGACGACCTGCTCAACCCGGGCGTGGTCGTCCGGCCGCACCCGCTCGACGCCGATCTTCGCCGCCCGCAAGCACGTCCGCTCCCGGTCGTCGCGGGCGGATTCTCCTTCGCGCACGACGGCGGAGACTTCACCCGCGCCGTGCACCGCTGCGTCGGAGTCGGGAAATGCCGCGCCGACAACCGTGCGGCCGGCGGTTTCATGTGTCCGTCCTATCTCGCCACTCGCGACGAGAAGGACAGCACTCGCGGCCGCGCCCGCGTGCTGCAGGAGGTCGCGAACGGCACGCTGGTGTCGGGCTGGTCGGACGACGCGGTGCACGAGTCGCTTGATCTTTGCTTGTCCTGCAAGGCCTGCGGCAGCGACTGTCCGGCCGGAGTGGACCTGGCGCAGTACAAGTCCGAAGCCCTGCACCGGAAATACCGGCACAAGATCCGCCCCGTTTCGCATTACACGCTGGGCCGGCTGCCGGACTGGATCCGCCTGCTGCACCGGATCCCGGTGCTCGGCCCGCTCGTCGTCAACGCCCTGATGTCGCTCCGCCCGATCGAGAAGCTCCTTTTAGCACTGTCCGGAGTGGACACCCGCCGCCGGGCGCCGAGGTTCGCCCGCCGCTCGTTCACCCGGTCCCGGCGAAGGATTCGCGAGCAGGGACCGGAAGTTGTGCTGTGGGCGGATTCCTTTTCGGACGGCATGGACACCGAGGTCGCCGAAGCGGTCGCGGCCGTGCTCGCCGACGCCGGGCACCGCGTGCTCGTCCCGCCGCGGCGGCCGTGCTGCGGGCTCACCTGGATCACCACCGGCCAGCTCGACACCGCCCGCCGGAAGCTCCGCGACCTCGTGCACACGCTGCGCCCGTACGCGCAGGCCGGGCTCCCGATCGTCGGCGTCGAGCCGTCGTGCACCGCCGTCCTGCGGTCCGATCTGCTGGACCTGTTCCCCGACGATCCGGACGCGAAAACGGTCTCCGCCGCGGTCACGACGCTCTCCGAACTCCTCGCCAAAACCGACGGCTGGCAGGCACCCGACCTCTCCGGCGTCGCAGTGGTCGCACAGCCGCATTGCCACCACCACTCGGTGATGGGCTTCGAAGCCGACCGAGCCCTGCTCGCCTCCACCGGCGCGGACCTGCGGACTCTCGCCGGATGCTGCGGCCTGGCCGGGAACTTCGGCATGGAACGCGGCCACTACGACGTTTCCGTCGCGGTGGCGGAGAACGCGCTGCTTCCGGCATTGCGGGACAACCCGGACGCGGTGTTCCTCGCCGACGGTTTCTCCTGCCGGACGCAAGCCGATCAGCTGGCCGGAGTGCGCGGCGTCCACTTGGCACAGTTGCTGAAGCGGCGCTGACGCCCGGAGTCAGTTGTCCCAGAAGCCTTGCTTCTCCAGCAAGGCGACCGCGCGCTCGCCGCCGTCCGAGAAGTGTTTCTCCACAATGGACCGAGCCCGCGAAGCCGACCGGGCGCTGAGCGCGTTCAGGATCTTCCGGTGGTCGTCGTGCGCCTTGTCCGGCCAGTCCTCGTGCGCCTCGTAGAACCCGTGCGACACCGTTTTCGCCAGGATGCCCAGGATCGAGACCAGACGGCGGGAATCGGCGGCGTAGTTGATCCTGCGGTGGAACTCGAAATTCAGCCGTTCCTGTTCGGCCCGGTCCACTCCGGACTCCATCCGGTCCGCCAGATCGTGCAGCGCCTGCAGGCTTTCCGGCGAAAGGTTCTTCGCCGCGCGCTCGGCGGCCAGGCCGGAAACGAGGCCGAACACGCGGTAGTGGTCGCGGATGTCGTCGCGCGTCATCCGCGCCACGAACGCGCCGCGGCGGGCGATGTGCTCCACCACGCCCTCGTGGTCGAGGGTGATCAACGCTTCCCGGATCGGCAGCTTGCTGATCCCGAGCTCGTCGGCCAGCGCCTCCTGGTCGATCTTCGCCCCGGCGCGCAGCTGGCCGGAGAAGACCCGTCGCCGGATCTCGTGCGCGGCCAGCGCTTTCAGGTTCGCCGGACCGCTGCGGCGCAGTCCCGCGCCCGTGGTTTCGGGCATCGCCCCGGCCTCCCCTGTGGCGGATGGTTGTCCAGATAAAGTATTACATAAGCCGTTCTGCTCAAGACCCCGTCACCGGCTGCCTCACCCGGCTGTTCGCAAGCGGCCAGATGCTGCGTAAACCCGACCGGACAGCTCCTCGCGCCCGCACTGAGCCGAGCCGGACACCGGCTCGTTCCTGATAAAGTATTCAGCTGACTGCCTCGCCCGAAACCAGATCCGAGGAACCCATGTCCGAACCGGAAGCCTGGGAACCGTACGCCGTCACCAGCGAAGAAGTGCTCGACCCCGGCCCGGTCGCCGCGCTGGCGGCGTTGTTCGACAACGGGCTTCCCGCGCCGGGGGAAGGCGACGATCTGCCGCCGCTGTGGCATTGGGTCGCGCTCAGCCGTTGGCCGGTGTCGTCGCGGCTGGGTCTCGACGGCCACCCGGCGCGCGACGGCTTCCTGCCCCCGGTCGGCCTGCCGCGGCGGATGTTCGCCGGCGGCGAGGTCGTGGTGCACCGCGCGCCGAAAATCGGCGAGACCGTACATCGAAAATCCATTGTGGACTCTTTCGCCGAAAAGCCCGGCCGTTCCGGGAAACTAGTGCTCGTCCAGGTGCGCACGGAACTGTCCGGAATGGACGGAACGCCGTACGTCGAGGAGCGCCAGGACCTGCTCTACCGCGAGGCAGGCCCTCCCGCCCCACCAGCGGTCCCGGAAACCGCCGCCGCACTGGAGCCGGTGGGGTCGCCGTTCCGCCGCACCGACGGGCAGACCTGGGAGTTCGCCACCGATCCGACGCTGCTGATGCGGTTCTCCGCGGCCACCGCGAACGCGCACCGCATCCACTACGACTGGCCGTATGCCACCAGGATCGAGGGCTATCCCGGCCTGGTCGTGCACGGGCCGTTGATGTCGCTGGCGCTGGCCGAGGTGCTGCGGCTCGACTCCCCTGCTTCCCGGGTGCGCCGGATCAGCCACCGCAACCAGGCTCCGCTGTTCTGCGGACAGCCCGCGCAACTGCGGGCGAGCCCCGGCGCCCGTTCGGTCACGCTCGATCTGCTCGGCCCCTCCGGCTTGAGCACCAGCCTCGCCGTCGAACTGTCCGAGGAAGGCACATGACACCAGCCCTGGCGGCAGCGTCCGAACCGATGGCAAGGTGACGCAGGTGTTCCGGACGACGGAGGGAAGCTGAATGAGCCGCTACGCGCAGTTCGAGAACCTGCGGGTCGACGGACCGGACGAGGACGGCGTCATCGAGCTCGTCCTCGACGCGCCGCACCTCAACGCGGTCAGCGAGGACGCGCACGGCGAACTCGCCGACATCTGGCGCGAATTCGACCGCGACCCCGAGGTCAAGGCCGTCCTGCTGCGCGGCGAGGGCAAGGGCTTCTCCGCGGGCGGCTCGTTCGACCTGGTCGAGAAGCTGGCGAACGACTTCGAGGCCCGTTCGCGCACCATGCGCGAGGCCCGCGACCTGGTCTACAACGTCATCGACTGCTCGAAGCCGACCGTCTCCGCGATCCACGGCCCGGCCGTCGGCGCGGGTCTGGTCGCCGGGCTGCTGTCGGATATCTCGGTGGCCGCCGCCAATGCGAAGATCATCGACGGCCACACCCGCCTCGGCGTCGCGGCGGGCGACCACGCGGCGGTGTGCTGGCCGCTGCTGTGCGGGATGGCGAAGGCCAAGTACTACCTGATGACGTGCCGTCCGATGACCGGCGCGGAGGCTGAGCGGATCGGGCTCGTGTCGCTGTGCGTCGAGGAGGAGGCCGGACTCCTGCCCACCGCGCGGGAGATCGCGCACGAACTCGCGAACGGCGCGCCGAACGCGATCCGCTGGACGAAGCAGAGCCTCAACCTCTGGTACCGGCAGCTCGCGGGCGCGATCTTCGACTCCTCGCTGGCGCTGGAGTTCTACGGTTTCGCCGGTCCCGAGGTTCGCGAAGGGCTCGCCTCGCACCGAGAGCGGCGGAAGCCGGACTTCAGCCGGGTGCACGAGTCCTAAGGAGACGGTCGAACCATTTCTACTGTGGACCGTGCGTCAGCGGGAGATTGAACGAATACCGCGACGCCCGGTAAACGTGCCAGCCGTACTCGACCACCCGGCCCGTTTCGTCGTACGTCGTGCGCTGCATGGTCAGCAACGCCGCCCCTGGCGTTTCCTCCAGCAGCTCCGCGTCTTCCTCAGTCGCCAGCCGCGCGCCGATGCTCTGCTGCGCTGAATGCAATCGGATCCCGGCCCGCCGCAGCAGCCGGTACAGGCCGTCCGAGCGCAATTCGTCGTCATCGACGTCGAGGACGCCGTCCGGGAGGCAGTTGTTCATGATCGCCAGCGGTTCGCCGCCGGCGGAGCGGATTCGCTTCAGCCGGCGGACCTGCTGCAGCTCGGGAGCCTCCAGTAGCGCGGCGGTCTCGGCGTCGGCCGGTTCCACGCGGTTGACCAGCACCTGCGACGACGGCGTCTCGCCCAGCCCGGCGAGGTCGTCGAACAGGCTGCTCAGCCGCAGCGGCCGGGCGACCTTCGTGCGCACCACCTGGGTGCCGACGCCGCGTTTGCGCACCAGCAGCCCCTGGTTCACCAGCGACTGGATGGCCTGCCGCACCGTCGGCCTCGACAGCCGCAGCCCCGCCGCGAGGTCGAGTTCGTTCGCCAGCCGGGAGCCCGCGGGGAGGCGGCCGTCGTCGATCGCGGCGTGCAATTGGCGCGCGACCTGGAAGTACAGCGGCTCGGGGCTCGCCGGGTCCACCGCGATCCCGCGGACCGGGTCCCAGGCCGGACTGGTGTTCATCGCCGCAGCCTACTCCGCGTATGTCCATATGTCTTGACAAAGTCCTCGGGCACGGGGCACGGTCGGAGCACACCCTGCGAGGAGGACGCGATGACCACGGGGTTCGACCTCGTCACGATGGGCCGGATCGGGGTGGACCTCTATCCGCTGCAGACCGGCGTCGGCCTGGAGGACGTCACCTCGTTCGGCAAATACCTCGGCGGCAGCGCGACCAACGTCGCGGTCGCCGCCGCCCGGTACGGCCGGGCAAGCGCGGTGATCACCAAGACCGGCGACGACCCGTTCGGCCGGTTCCTTCGCCGCGCGCTCGCCGGGTACGGCGTGGACGACCGGTTCGTCGGCGCCTCGCCGCGCCTGCCGACGCCGGTCACGTTCTGCGAGGTCTTCCCTCCGGACGATTTCCCGCTCTACTTCTACCGTTTCCCGAAGGCGCCGGACCTCGACATCGCTGCCGACGAACTGGATTTCGACGCGATCCGTTCGGCGAAAGTCTTCTGGGCGACCGTGACCGGGCTGTCGCAGGAACCGAGCCGCTCGGCCACGCTCGCCGCGCTGGAAGCCCGTGGCCGCAAGGGAATCACAGTGCTCGACCTTGACTATCGGCCGATGTTCTGGGAGTCCCGCGAGCAGGCGCGCGAATGGGTCGGCAAGGCGCTGGGACACGCGACGGTCGCGGTCGGCAACCTCGACGAATGCGATACCGCGGTGGCTGTGCGCGAGCCTCGCGAAGCGGCGAAAGCCTTGCGGGACAAAGGTATCTCACTCGCGGTGGTGAAGCAGGGACCGAAGGGCGTGCTCGCGGTGGACGACACCGGCGAGGTGGAAGTGCCGCCGGTTCCGGTGGAGGTCGTCAACGGTCTCGGCGCGGGTGACGCGTTCGGCGGCGCGTTGGTGCACGGACTGTTGTCCGGCTGGGGCATCGAGCGGATCATGCGGTTCGCGAACGCCGCGGGCGCGCACGTCGCCGGGGAACTCGCCTGTTCGGACGCGATGCCGACGGAAGACCAGGTACTGCGCAGGCTCGGAGGGGCGGAATGAATACCGTCGAGAGGATCGTCGCCAAACGGGTGCACGATCCGGACGCGATCGCCGAGGCCGCAGCCGCGCGGATCCGGGCGAAATCGCCGTTCAACGACAAGGGCGCGGCGATGATCATCGCCGCCGATCATCCCGCCCGGGGCGCGAACGCGGTCGGCGCGGATCCGCTGGCGATGGCCGATCGCGGCGAGTTGCTGGAACGGTTGTGTCTCGCGCTGGACCGCCCGGGCGTCACCGGCGTGCTCGCGACCCCGGACGTGATCGACGATCTGCTGCTGCTCGGCGTGCTGGACGGCAAAACGGTCCTCGGGTCGATGAACCGCACCGGACTGGCCGGGTCGAGTTTCGAGATCGACGACCGGTTCGCCTGCTACGACGCGGAAACCATCGCCCGGATGCGGTTCGACGGCGGAAAGATGCTCACCCGGATCTGCCTGACTGATCCGGCGACGCCGAGCGTCCTGGAGAACACCGCGAAGGCCATCGACTCGCTCGCCGAGCGGAAGCTGCTCGCGATGGTCGAGCCGTTCCTGTCCGGATGGGTCGACGGGAAGATCAAGAACGACCTCTCGCCCGAGGCGGTCATCCGGTCCGTCACGATCGCGTCCGGCCTGGGCCGCTCGTCGGCCTACACCTGGCTGAAGCTGCCGGTGGTCGCCGAGATGGAGCGGGTGCTGGCCGCCTCGACGCTGCCCGCCGTGCTGCTCGGCGGCGAGGTGACCGACCCGGACGCGGCGTTCGCTTCCTGGCAGGAGGCGCTCGCGCTGCCGACGGTGCAGGGTTTGGTGGTCGGGCGGTCGTTGCTCTATCCGCACGACGGCGACGTGGCCAAGGCGGTCGATACGGCGGTGGGGTTGTTGTGAGCCAGTTCAGTCTCGAAATCACTCCCGAATCGGCCGGATGGGGCTACTCCGGCCTCCGCGTGCTGGAGCTCGACGGCACCGAGACTTTCTCTACCGGCGATGCGGAAACGCTCGTGCTCCCCTTGTCCGGCAGCTGCTCGGTCTCGGTGGAGGGCGAGACGTTCGAGCTGGCCGGTCGCACCAGCGTGTTCGACGCGGTCACCGATTTCGCTTACCTGCCAAGGGATGCCGAAGCTGTAGTGACCGGTCGTGGCCGGTTCGCCCTGCCCTCGGCGAAGACTTCGAAGCGGCTGCCCGCGCGATACGGGCCCGCGTCCGGCGTACCAACCGAACTGCGCGGCGCGGGAAACTGCAGCCGCCAGGTCAACAACTACTGCCTCCCGCACACTTTCGACGCCGACCAGCTCCTCGTCTGCGAAGTGCTTACGCCGGGAGGAAACTGGTCGTCATACCCGCCGCACAAGCACGACGAGGCACGTGAGGGCGAAAGCGAGCTCGAAGAGATCTACTACTTCGAGGTCGCCGGCGGCGGGATGGGCTACCAGCGCGTCTACGGCACTGACGAGCGCCCGATCGACCTGCTGGAAGAGGTCCGCAGCGGCGACGTCGTGCTGATCCCGCACGGCTGGCACGGGCCGTCGATGGCCGCGCCCGGCTACGACCTGTACTACCTCAACGTGATGGCCGGTCCCGGCCCCGAACGGGCGTGGCTGATCTGCGACGACCCCGCTCACGCGTGGGTGCGCCGGACCTGGGAATCCCAAGACGTCGACCCCCGGCTGCCGTTCGGAGGCCCGCGATGAGGCTGACCACCGCGCAAGCTCTGGTGCGATTCCTGGCCAACCAGTACTCCGAACGCGACGGCGTCGAACACCGGCTGATCCCCGGCTGCTTCGGGATTTTCGGCCACGGCAACGTCGCCGGACTCGGCCAAGCGCTTTTGCAAGCCCCCGACGCACTCCCCTACTACCTCGCGCGCAACGAGCAAGGCCAGGTGCACGCCGCGACCGCGTTCGCGAAAATGCGCAACCGGCTCCAGACGTTCGCCTGCACCGCGTCCACCGGCCCCGGATCGACGAACATGATCACCGGAGCCGCGCTGGCCACCACGAACCGGCTACCCGTGTTGCTGCTGCCGAGTGACGTTTTCGCTGGCCGGAGGCCGGATCCGGTGCTGCAGCAACTGGAAGATCCGCGCTGCGGCGACGTCTCGGTGAACGACGCCTTCCGTCCGGTGTCCAAGTACTTCGACCGGATCACCCGGCCCGAACAGCTGATCCCGGCCGCCCTCGCCGCGATGCGCGTGCTGACCGATCCGGTGGAGACAGGCGCCGTCACGCTCGCGCTGCCGCAAGACGTCCAGGCCGAAGCCTTCGACTGGCCGGAGGAATTCTTCCGCCGCCGCGTCTGGCACGTCGATCGTCCGGTTCCCGTTCCGGAAGCGCTCGACCGCGCGGTGGAACTGCTGCGCGCCGCCAAAGCACCGCTGATCGTCGCTGGCGGCGGCGTCGTGTACTCCGAGGCTCGGGAGGAACTACGCGCTTTCGCCGACGCCACCGGGATCCCCGTCTCCGACACCCACGCGGGCAAGGGTGCGGTGCCGTGGGACCACCCGTGCGCGGTCGGCGGTCTCGGCTCCACCGGCACCTCCGCCGCGAACGCGCTGGCCGCGGAAGCCGACGTCGTACTGGGAATCGGCACCAGGTACAGCGATTTCACCACCGCCTCGCACACCGTCTTCGGCAACCCGGACGTGCGGTTCGTGAACCTGAACGTCGCCCGGTTCGACGCCGCCAAACACTCCGCCGAAATGGTGGTCGCCGACGCCCGGCGCGGCCTGGAAGCCTTGTCGACCGCGCTGTCCGGCTGGCAGGTCGCCGACGCCCGCCGCGCGCGGACCCGGCAGCTCGCCGGCGACTGGAACCGCGCTGCTGACGCCTGCTTCGACCTCGGTCACGCTCCCCTGCCCGCGCAAACAGAGATTCTCGGCGCGCTCAACGCCGCGCTCGACGACCGGGACGTCGTCGTCAATGCCGCCGGTTCGATGCCCGGCGACCTGCAGATGCTGTGGCGGGCACGCGATCCCAAGGCGTACCACGTGGAATACGCGTATTCCTGTATGGGATATGAGATCGCCGCGGGCGTCGGGGTGAAGCTGGCCGCGCCGGACCGCGAGGTCGTCGTGCTGGTCGGCGACGGTTCGTATCTGATGATGGCGCAGGAAATCGTCACGCTGATCGCCGAACGGCTCAAGGTGATCATCGTGCTGGTGCAGAACCACGGGTTCGCTTCGATCGGGTCGCTGTCGGAATCGCTGGGCTCGCAACGGTTCGGCACGGCTTACCGCTATCGCGCCGAGAATGGCCTGCTGGAGGGCGACGTACTTCCGGTCGACCTCGCGGCCAACGCGGCCAGCCTCGGCGCGACGGTGCTTCGTGCGTCCACTGTGGACGAGTTCCGGGCGGCTTTGAAGCAGGCCAAGGCGAATCCGGTGACGACAGTAGTGCACGTGGAGACCGATCCACTCGCACCTAATCCGCCTGGTTCGGCGTGGTGGGACGTGCCGGTGAGCGAGGTGTCCGATTTGGACTCTACGCGCGCGGCTTACGAGACCTACGTGGAAGAGAAGCGGAACCAACGACCGTACCTCTGACGCTTCGGCCCACACCGAACCATTCCCGGGACACCCTGGTCCCGTGACCGCAACAATCTCCGCACGCAGGCAACGGCTGGCGCTGATCGCGCTGTGCCTGCCCTTCTTCATCGTCCAGCTCGACGCGACCGTGGTGAACGTCGCCGTCGAAGCGATCCGGCGCGACCTCGGCGGCGGGCTGGGCGGCGAGCAATGGGTGATCGCGAGCTACACCATCGCGCTGGCCGCGGGCATGCTCACCGCGGGCTCGCTCGGCGACCGCTGCGGCTCGCGGCGGGTGTGCGTGCTGGGGACCGTCGTGTTCGGCGTCGGGTCCGCGCTGTGTTCGCTGGCCCCGACCATTTCAGTGCTGATCGTCGCGCGCACGCTGCAGGGTGTCGGTGCGGCCGCGTTGTTGCCGTGCTCGCTCGCGCTGATCGTCCGCCAATTCCCCGAACCGCGAGCGCGAGCGCACGCACTCGGCCTGTGGGGCGGCATCGCGGCCATCGGCCTCGCGACCGGCCCGGTGGCCGGCGGCGTGCTCATCGCGCTGGCCGACTGGCGGGCGATCTTCTGGGTCAACGTCCCGGTCGCCGCCCTCGCCATCACGCTGACCTGCCGTTATGTCGTCGAGTCGCCGCAGCGGAACCGTCGCCTCGATCCGTACGGGCTCGTCCTCGGCACCGTCGCCCTGTCCGCGCTCGCCGGCGGGCTGATCCAGGTCGGCCGGTCGAGCTGGGCCGGCCCGCTGATCGCCGCCGGCCTGCTGACCGGACTCGCGTTCCTCCTGGTCGAGCGACGCCGGCGCGATCCGGTGCTGCCGTTGGCGATCTTCTCGTCCCGCCCGTTCTCCGCCGCGAGCGCCGCCGGGCTGCTCTTCAATTTCTGCCTCTACGGCACCCTGCTCTGCCTGTCGCTGTTCCTCCAGGGCCCGCTCCGTCAGTCCGCCTACGCGACCGGCATGCTGACGCTCCCGCTCACCATCGCGATCGGCCTCGGAGCCACCGCCAGCGGACGGCTCACCGCGCGTTTCGGCCCCCGCGTCCCGATGCTGACCGGCTTCAGCCTCGCCTGCCTCGGCGCGATCCTGCTGGCCACGGCTGATTCGTTGCCGCTGGTGGTGGCGGGCGGAGTGGTGCTGTGCTGCTGCTCGATCGCGATGCCCGCGATGACGTCGGTTGCGATGTCGACACCGCCCGAGGAGCACACCGGGCTGGCCAGCGGAGTCCTGAACACCGCCCGCCAGACCGGAGGTGCTTTGGGCACCGCGGTGCTCGGCACGCTGCTCACCGCGGGCTCGACGATGTCGCTGAGCGTCCCGCTGACCGTGGTCGCCCTCGGTTACGCCGCCGCGGTCGGGTGCACCCTGCTGGCCACCCGACCGCGGGAACTGGCGGCCTTACCTCGCTGATCCTGCAGGCACGAGCAGCGTCGCCCGGTGCACCAGCCACTCCAGCGGGCCGCGGCGCCGCCAATGCCGCCATGCCACCGACGCGGCCAGCATCACCGCGACCACCGTCACCAGGAACACGAAGGAGTACGGCTTCGGCACCAGCTTCAAGACCGCGAAATGTGCCGCATACCAGGTAAAAGCCATCCCGCCGGCGGCGGCGAGCGGCCACAGCGCACGACGGCCGGACGGCCGGTCCAAGGCGATCAGCAGTCCGCCCAGCAGCACCATCGCGACGCCGATCATGAGCACGATGCCGAGCGGGCTGGTGGCGTACAGCGATCCGTCCGGCGGCATGGCCAGGAGCACCTGCCACGGCATCCCGGGCGGCGGGGTCGTCGCGATCGCGTCGGCTCCGCCCAGCGGATAGGTGGCGATCCACGAACCGAGGATCGACGCGGCGGCGAGCACGAAACCGGTGTACAGCAAGCGAATCCGGACCTGGTGCGCGCGCAGGTCGAGGCGGCCGATCGCCATTCCCGCCAACGCCAGCGGCAGGCCGTACGCGACCTGAAAACCGCCGCCGAAGAGCACCATCCCCTTCAGGAACTCGCCCCATTGTTCGGGATGCCCGAAGATCGCGAGCCCGCTCGCCGTTTCGGACCCGGACCTCAGCCAGCCGGAATGGTCGTTGAACACCCAGAATGCGTAAAGCGTCATCGCGGGCACGGCGATTCCGGACAGAACGAACAACGTCCGCGCGCGCAGCCGGGTCAGCGGCAGCAGAAGCAGAAGGATCACCGAGTAGTACCCGATCACCGACATGCCGTACTCGTCGATCGCGAGGCTGAGCAGGAACAACGCCACCGCCCGGACCGCGAGCCTGCCGCGGGCGCGCCACCGCTCGGTCCCGCCGTACGGGGTCGCGCCGCCGGTCATCAACGCCGCGGACAGCCCGAACAGCAGCACGAACAGGCTCATCGCCCGGGAAGACGTCTGCACGTTCAGCCACGTCAAGATCCCCGGGGCGGCCTGGGGCGGGCCGCCGTGCAGCCAGCCGCTCGCGAAGAAATGCTCGATGAACACTCCGACGATCGCCAGCGCCCGGACCGCGTCCACGCCCAGCAACCGTCCCTTCGGCACCCGCGTTTCCGCCGGGTCCCGCACCGCTTCCGTCCTCATCGGACTCCTCCCTGGTCGATTCCCCGCCACGGTAGGAACGGCGGATCACCGGCCGCCGGGAATCGCGTTGCGGCGGCCCGGAGGAAACCCATCGGTCTGGTAACAGCGCTCCCCGAGCAGCGCGCGGAAGGCAAAATGGCTACTGTGCAAAGCATGCGGAGAACAGCGGTCGCGGCGATTGCGTTGCTCTCGCTCACCGCTTGCTCCGATGTGGACGGTGTGCGCGTCGCCGGCCCGGCCCCGCCGGCGGTCGCCGCTCCGGTGCCTGCGGACAACCCGCGCGGCCCGACCGTGGACGCGGTCGCGCTGCTGCGCGCGGACCCGACGGTCAGCGCCAGGACGAAGGCGGCGCTGCGACCGTGTCCGTACGGTCCGACCGCCGGGTCGTATCCCGTCAGCACCGCGTACCACGAGCTGACCGGCGAGGTCGACGTCGTGGTGAACGTCTACCCGTGCGGCGCGGTCGGCGCCCCGGGCACCGGCAGCAGCGGCGCGACGGGCGTGCCGGTCGGCGCGTACCTCGGCGGCTACGTCTACACGATCGGCGGGAAGCAGCTGTTCAGGCTGGAGAACTCCGGCGCCATGCTGACCGTGCTCGACGGGCAGCTGGCCACGATGGCGGCGACCGGGCCGAACAACGGGGTCGCGCGCTACCGCTGGACCGGCAAAGGTTTCTCGCCGGAGGGGACATGACGCAGGTACTGCTCGTCGAGGACGACGACGTGATCCGGGAAGCGACGCAGCTCGCGCTCGAACGCGCCGGCTTCCGGGTCTCGACGGCCGCGGACGGGCTCGCCGGGCTCGACCGGTTCCGCGCGCAGCCGCCGGACGTGGCGTTGCTCGACGTGATGCTGCCCGGGCTCAACGGCGTCAGCCTGTGCCGGCGGATCCGCGAGGAAAGCCGCACGCCGGTGCTGATGGTCTCCGCCCGCGACGACGCGGTCGACGTCGTGCTCGGCCTCGAAGCCGGCGCCGACGATTACGTCACCAAGCCGTTCGACACCGCGGTCCTGATCGCGCGGATCCAGGCGGTGCTGCGGCGAAGCGGCTGGTCCGGGCCCGAGGAGGACGCGTTCGTCCGCTTCGGCGACCTCGAAATCGACCGGGCCGGGCTCGACGTGCGCCGGGCCGGCCAGCCGGTGGACCTGACGCCGACCGAACTGAGGCTGCTGCTGCGTTTCGCCGAATCGCCCGGCATCGTGCTCAGCCGGGACACGCTGCTGGCGAGCGTCTGGGATTACGCGTGGGGCGGCGATACGCGAGTGGTCGACGTCCACGTGCAACGGCTGCGCGTGAAGATCGGGCAGGAGCGGCTGCAGACCGTGCGGGGCTTCGGGTACAAGCTCCGCGCCGAGCCATGAAACTCTTCCCGGCCACGTTGCGGTGGCGGCTGACCGCGGCGGTGACTCTCGTGTCGGCCGCGGTCGCGCTGACGCTGAGTTTGCTGGTGCACCAGCAATTCGCGCGCACGCAAGCCGAACAGGCGCGGCATGCGCAGGACGAATGGATCCAGCTGCTGTTGCGCAACCCCGGTGTCGACGGCCAGTTCGACGATCCGACACTGCCCGCTCCCCTGCGCGACGCCGTCCGCGGCGGCAACCGAGCGACCTATTTGGACGGACCGGTTTTGTGGGCTGCCGCCGAAACCGGCGGACACGTCGTCTCGGTGCGGACCAGTTACGCGTCGCAAACGCAGGCACTGGCCACTTTGGACAGAGAGTTGCTGGCCGGTTCCGCTGTCGTCACCGTCGCGGGGGCGCTGCTGGGCGTCGTGCTCGGCGCGGGGATGGCGCGACGGCTCCGGCGGGCCGCCGACGCCGCCCGGGACGTCGCGAACGGCGCTCCGGCCAGGGTGCGCGACGCGATCGGCCCGCGCCCGCGCGACGAAACGGCCGATCTCGCCCAGGCTGTCGACGCGATGGCGGACGCGTTGCAGGCACGGCTGGCCGCCGAGCAACGGGTGACCGCGGACATCGCGCACGAACTGCGGACTCCGGTGACCGGTTTGGTGACCGCCGCCGAACTGCTGCCGCCCGGACGTCCGGCGGAGCTGGTCCGCGACCGGGTCGCCGCGCTGCGGTCGCTGGTGGAGGACGTGCTGGAGGTGGCCCGGCTGGACACGGCGGCCGAGCGGGCGGACCTGGCGGAGATCGACCTCGCGGAGTTCGTCCGGCGGCGGGTGCCGGACGCGGCGGCCCCGGTCGCGGTCCAGGTGCGGACGGATCCCCGGCGGCTGGAACGGATCCTGGCGAACCTGCTGTCGAACGCGGCCAAGCACGGGGCCGCGCCGGTGACGGTGCGGGTGGACGGCCGGTGTGTGGTGGTCAGCGATCGGGGGCCGGGGTATCCGGAGGTGCTGCTCCGGGAGGGGCCCGCGCGGTTCCGGACCGGTACGGACGCGCGCGGGGGCGGGCACGGGCTGGGGTTGACGATCGCGGTCGCGCAGGCGCGGGTGCTGGGAGCGGAGCTGGAGTTCGGGAATCTTCCGGAGGGCGGGGCGAGGGCGGTGCTGCGGTTGCCGGAGCGGCCGGTCCGCGAGGGGGACTCTGGGGGGCTTTGATTCCGTGAGGGGAACCCTGACAGACGCTGATTCCGTGAGGGGAACCTTGAGGGACGCTGAGTCCGTGAAGGGAACCCCCACAGACACCGAGTCCGTGAAAGTTCGGTTCGCGGCTTCCTGGTGCTGACGGGCAGAGTCTGGGAATGCTCCCCTCACAGCCTCCCGGAACCGACGGGCGAAGTCCGTGGCTCCCCTCACGGCTTCGGTGCCAGTGAGCGAGGTCTGGGAAAGCTCCCCTCACAAGCCTCGGACAGGGAACGCGGGCCGGAAGCTGTCCCGTTGTCGGCCTTCTCAAACCCCCTCCGGGATGACAAGCTGCTCACCAGCCGGTCGCCTCCGCACCGGCTCGCACGATGACAACGTTGTCAGCCCTGGAGGTAGCGCGTCCATGTGGTCGCAGAAGAGACGGGTGGCCGCGGTCGCGGCGGCGGGCTTCGTGGTGGCCGGGCTGGTGTCCGGCACGACCGGCGCCGCCGCGAGCACGAGCGCAAGCGCGGCCACGGCGGATCCGGTGTCTCTGGTCAACCCGTTCGTCGGCACGCAGAACTTCGGCAACACCTTCCCCGGAGCCAGCGCGCCCTTCGGCATGGTCCAGGTCAGCCCGGACACCGGCGGCCAGGGCGGCTACGACTACCAGCAGAACTCGATCTACGGCTTCAGCCAAACCCACCTCTCCGGCGTCGGCTGCGGCGTGATGGGCGAGCTGCCGGTCATGCCGACCACGGGCGCTGTCGATTCCGTCGACAAGAACGCCTACAAATCCGAGTACAGCCACGACGACGAGAAGGCCGAACCCGGCTATTACCGCGTCGGGTTGAAGAAGTACGGCGTCGACGCCGAGCTCACCGCCACCCCGCGCACCGGCTGGCAGCGGTACACCTTCCCGTCGACCGGCCAGGCCAACGTGCTGTTCAACACCGGCCAGGCGAACCAGTCCGTGAAGGATTCCGAGATTCACGTCGTCGGCGACCGGACCCTCGAGGGTCGCGTGCGCGCGGGCGGGTTCTGCGCCGGGCACGACGAGCACACCGTCTACTTCACCGCGACTTTCGACCGGCCGTTCGCCTCCTACGGCACCTGGCGCGGCAACACCCGCACCGCGGGCAGCCGCGACGCCGCGGGCACCGGCGGCAACGGCGCGTGGGTCAGCTTCGACGCTGCCACCGACCACGACGTCGTCCTGAAAGTCGGGCTCTCCTACACCGGTCTCGCCGGCGCGCGGGACAACCTCGCCCAAGAAACCAGCGACAGCTACGACTTCGACGCCACCCGCACCGCATTGCGCAAGCAGTGGGCGGACCGGCTCGGCGCGATCAAGATCAGCGGCGGCAGCACCGAACGGCAGACCGCCTTCTACACCTCGCTTTATCACGCGCAGCTGCACCCGAACCTGGCTGGCGACATCAGCGGCGACTACGCCGGTTTCGACGGCAAAGTCCACCGCGCCAACGGTTACACGCCGTATCAGAACTTCTCCCTTTGGGACACTTATCGCCCGCAGAACCAGCTGCTCGAAATGCTGGAACCGCAGATGGCCCGGGATGTCGCGCTGTCCGTGCTGTCGATCGGACGCGACGGCGGCTGGCTGCCCAGATGGGCGCTGGCGGGCAGCGAAACGAACATCATGACCGGCGACCCCGTGACGCCGTTCCTCGTCGAGGCCTGGTCGAAGGGCTTGCTGGCCGGTCACGAGGACGAGGCGTACGGGCTGCTCAAGAAGAACGCGACGAGCACGCCACCCGCTGATTCGCCCTACAACGGGCGCTCCGGCGTGAATTACTACAACGACCGCGGGTACATCCCGAGCGGGCTCACGCTCGGCAAGGACTGCGCGGCCAAGGGCGGCGACAACGACTGCGAGCATCCGACCTCGGCGACGATGGAGTATTCCGCCGCCGACGCCGCGCTCGCGTTGATGGCCAAGGGGTTGGGCCACCAGGCCGACGCGCGCATGTTCGCCGACCGCGGCCAGTGGTACCGCAACGTCTGGAACGCCGCCGACAAGCAGTTCCGTCCGCGCACCGCCGACGGCACCTGGCTCACGCCGTACAACCCGGTCGACGCCGACCACCAGTTCCACGAGGGCGGCGCCTACCAGTACCAGTGGCTCGTCCCGCAGGATCCGGCCGGGCTCACCGCGCTGATGGGCGGCAAGCAGGCGACCGAAAAGCGGCTCGACTCCTTCTTCGCCTACGACAACCTGCTCAAGGACCCGGCGGGCACCGCGCGCAAGGACTGGATCGCCAGCCCCTACGACTACTACGCCAAGGCCACCTACAACCCCAACAACGAACCCGACCTGCTGTCCCCGTACATGTACAACTGGGTCGGCGCGCCGGCGAAAACCGCGACCGTCGTCCGCGCGGCGATGACGTTGTTCACCACCGGCCCGGACGGCATGACCGGCAACGACGACCTCGGCACGATGTCCGCCTGGTACGTCTTCTCCTCGCTCGGCCTGTACCCGACGATGAGCGGCGCGAACTTCCTCGCCGTGTCCAGTCCGCAATTCGAATCGGCGACTGTTCGGATCGGACAGTACGAGGGCAAGCAAGGCGGCACGCTCACCGTCACTGCTCCGGGCGCGAGCGACGCGAACCGTTACGTGCAAAGCGTTTCGCTCAACGGCCGGGACGTCCGGCAGACCTGGCTCGACTGGTCCGCGGTCGCGCACGGCGGCAAGCTCGCCTACCAGGTCGGCGCGACGCCGTCGAACTGGGGAACGCAGCCGGGCACGGAACCGCCGTCGGTGAACAAGGCCGCCGGCGATTTGCGCCGGCACGTGGACGCCACTCTGCGGCCGAGTTCCGTCGTGCTGCCACAGCAATCCGAAGCGCAGACTGTCCACTTGAACCTCGACGTCCTCGGTCAGAACCCTGGTGCGCAGCCGGTCTTCGTGACGTCGTCGGCACCGTCCGGCTGGCGAGTGCAGACCGATCCGCTGCAGTTGTTGTGGTCCTTCCAGCTGCCGGCGCAGAAGACCGCGCCGGTCACGGTGACCATTCCGGCGAACACCCCCGTCGGTACGTATTCGGTGCAGCTCAAGGCATCCGGGCCGGGAGCGAATGCTGTCACCCGCACCGCGAGCATCGAGGTGCGGGAACCGACGGTGTGCGCGACGACGTCCGGGACCCAGTGCGCGGTCGATCTCAGTCACGACCGCAATCACGACGGCACCGCTACCGTCGCAGCATCCACGGAGGGCAACTTCGACGGCAGCGGCTGGAGTTACGACGCCGACCTGATGCCGCCAACGGGCACCTTCGTCCATAATGGAGTTGTCTACACGGCACCCAATCCCGCTGGGACTGCGGCGAACTTCGTCGAAGCACGTGGGCAATCGCTGCTGCTGCCCGCCGGAAAGCACCAGGCAGTCCAGCTGATCGGCTCGTCGCACAACGGCCCGGTGTCTACCTCGCTGACCGTGCACTACAGCGACGGATCCAGCGCGGATCTCCCGGTGACGTTCGGCGACTGGGCCGGTTCGACCCCGTCCGGCACGACCGTCGTGCTCGACATGGCGCACCGGATCAAGGCGGGCAGCGGCGTCGACGGTCCGCCGGTGCGACTGTTCGGCATCGCCTCCACAGTGGACGGCGCCAAGACCGTCCAGTCGGTGAGCCTGCCGAACGATCCGCGCGTGCAGCTCTACGCGATCACCCTGGCCTGAGAGCACAGCTCGGCCGGGTTCGCCGGATCCCTCCCCTTCGTCCGGCGAACCCGGCCATCCCCCTCATCCCCCAAGCCTCAGGCGGCCGCGGGCACCGCCGCGACCCGGCCCATCGCCTCGGCGTAGCAGGCCTCGAACGAATCCAAAGTGGACTCCAGAGCGTGCCCGGCGATCATCTTGCCGCTCGCCGCCCCCATCCGCGCCAGTGTCGCCGGATCGGCGACGACCGCGTGCAGCCGCTCGGCCAGCTCCCCTACGTTGCCCGGCTCGAACAGCCAGCCGTTGTATCCCGGACGGCACAGGTGCGGCAACGCCATCGCGTCCGCGACCACCACCGGCTTCCCGGCCGCCATCGCTTCCATCGTCGCGAGGCTCTGCAGTTCGGCGATGCCCGGCATGCAGAAGAGATCCGCGGCCGCGTAGGCGTCCAGCAAGTCCTCTTCGGACACAAACCCGCGGAACCGCACCCGGTCGGCGATCCCCAACTCGTCCGCCAGTTTTTCCCAATCCGCGCGGCACGAACCGTCGCCGACGATCTCCGCGCGCAGTCCGGGCAGCAGCGCGACCGCACGCAACAGCTGGTCGACGCGCTTTTCTTCGTCCAGCCGTCCGACGAACAGCACCGTCGGACCGTCGGACGTCCGCGAAACCTGCCGCAACCGGTAACGGTCGATGTCGATGCCGCACGACACCGGGATGGCCCGCGACGGGAAACCGTTGTCGTGCAACAGTTCCACCGCACGCGGCGTCGGCGCGGTCACTACCCGGGCGGAAGAGAACACTCGCGTCAGGTCACGCCACGCCCACCGCGAAGCCGCGCCGCGCAGCCACGTCGGCACCCGCACGTGGCCGAACAGGTTCTCCGGCATGAAGTGGTTCGTCGCGACCGCCCGGACGCCCATCGAGGCGGCGTGCTTCAGCACGTACCGGCCGACCACGAAATGCGCCTGGACGTGCACAAGGTCGGGCTGCAGCTCCTCCAGCAGTGCAGAGACGTCCTTGCTCACCTCCCACGGCAGGCCGATCCGGAAGGTCCGGTGGAACGGGGTGCGGTGCGAGCGGACGCGGTGCACCACGACGTCGCCGTCTCTTTCGGTGCTCGCCGGGCCGTCCGGGGCGACGCTGATCACGTGCACCTCGTGCCCCCGGCCGGCGAGGCCGGCGGAAAGCCTGTAGGCGAACTGCGCCGCGCCGTTGACGTCCGGCGGATAGGTTTCCGCGGCGACCACGATGCGCAAAGCCCGGTCGTCGTTCACAGGGTGCTCCGATCTGGTGGAATGGGCAGGAGAAGAACTGCTGCGGCTCAACACGGCGACGCCGCCGACCGCCAGGACCGCGGCGGTCAGCGCGACCGCGGTCGCCGCGGCGTCGAGGTGGGTGGCTTCGCCGAGCACCCCGGCGCCGAGACCCACCGCGACCAGCGGATCCACGACGGTCAGACACGCGACGGCAAGGTGCGGCGGACCGCACCGGTAGGACAGCTGCACGAGCCAGCCGCCGGCCAGCAGCGCCGTCACCATCGCGGCGACCGACACCGCGGTGCTGAAATCGACGGCGCCCTCTTGGACTTCGAGGGAAACCGCTCGCATCAACACCGAAACGAAGCCGTAGGCAGCGCCTCCGGCCGCGCCGAAACACAGTCCGCGGATCGACGGCCGGGAAGAAATCGCGCCGATCAACGTCAGCAGCGCCACGCCCCCCAGCACCAGCAACGCCGCGCGCGTTTGCGCGTCGGCGCCGACCGCGGTGCTCGTGGTGCTGCCCGCGGCGACGGTCACGAACGTCCCGACGCCGAGCATGGTGACCGCGACCGCGGGCAGATCCCGCCGCCGCCGGTCGAGAATCGCGGTGATCGCCACGGCAATGACCCCGACCGGCTGCACGACGGTCAGCGGAGCCATCCCCAGCGCGACCGCGTGCACGCCCGCCCCCGAACCGAGCAGAGCGAGCCCGCCGAGCCAGCGCGGCGCCCGGATCAGCTCCCCGATCCGAGGCCGGCCGAGCAGCCCGGTGACGACGCCGTGCTGCAGAAGTGCGCCGGCGGAAAAGAAAACCGCGCCGAGCACGGCAAGCACGATGGCGATGATCGTCATGAGGACACCTCGGCTCGGGCCATCGCGGTGACGGCGAAAAGCTGTGCGTAGAGCAGGGCGTACAGCACGCGTTCGAACAACCCCAGGAATTCGGGCACGGACTGCTCCAGCAATGGCGCGTGGGCCAGCAGAAACGCGAGCGAAGCGGCACCGGACGCCAGCGAAAGCCAGCGCACCGCCTTCGCGTCCGGCCGCCGGCGCGCCAGCAACCATCCCGCCAGCGGCAGGCACACGAACATCGCCGCGCCGGCATATCGGTGCACCGCACCGGAAAACGACGTTTCGACGCCGGTCGGATCGGTCGGGAAGAAGGTCGCGACGACCAGTCCGGCCGCCCACAACGCGATCAGCACCGATTCCAGGCCGTGTTTCGGCAATCCCTGCCTGAGCAGCGCGTGCCGGACCGCCAGCGACGCGCCGGCCAGCCCGAGCGAAGCCGCCGCCAGGAGCACCGCCCCGCCGGGAGGGAAGACGTAGTCGCTGATGACGTCGCGGACCGGGTCGATCGCGCCCGCCGCCACCACGTGCAGCAGGAGGATCGGCACCAGCGAAAAAGCCAAGGCCGCGGCGGCGATGACGGGCGCCGTCGCCCTGGCTTTCCGCGTTATGAGGGTCACATCGATCAGCATGCTGGCGGCTCTGACGGCTCGGCATCGGGGAACACCCTGAGATGCACCCCTGGAATCCGCAGCCGGTCGGGGCCAGGCGCGCGTGCGGTCCGCCGCCGGCGGAGCTGAACGAAATGTCTCACCGCGCGCCGAATAGGACGTTATACACCGACCGCGGCACCGCCGTTCCGACTGTCCTTTGTGGACTTTCCGGGTCCCTCACCCGGGTGGATGTCGACCTTCCCGGGCGGGGCGGCGGGCAGCCGCCCCCGCCCTGCTGACGGCGCGAAACCGCACGGCGCCTCGCCGCGTTCGCCGGGCGGGCCGCGGTTGCCGCCGCCCGGGCCCCGTGTTCAGATCCCGGCGAACCCAGCCGAAGGAGCGCAATTCCCATGCAGAGGGCACTCGTCAAGGCGGTCGTCGGGGCCGCAGCCGTCGTCGCGCTGGTCAGCGCGTGCGGGTCGGGCGGATCGAACGACTCGTCCGGATCCGGAGCGTCCGGGCAGAACTCCGCGCAGGCCAGCGGGGCCGCGCAGTCCGGCGAGGCCGGCGCGTCCGGTCAGAACGGCGCGTCAGGTCAGAACGGCGCGCCCGGCCAGAACGGAGCCGCCGGGCAGAACGGCCCGGCCGCGCAGGCGGTCACCGCCGCGATCCAGCAGGCTTCGCAGGCCTCGCCGATCAAATTCGAGCCGGAGAAGGCGGAACTCACCAGCCAGGCCAAGGAAGGCCTCTCCGCGATCGCGAAAGCCATGCAGGGCAACGATGTCAAGCTGAAGGTCGAGACCCACGCCGGCTACCCGGACGCGGAAAAGGCGAAGAAGCTTTCCGAGGAGCGCGCACAGGCGATCTCGACCGCGCTCGAAGGCGACGGCGTCGCCAAGGACCGCGTGCAGGCCGAGCCAAGCGGAAGCGAGAAGGCTCAGGGCGAACAGGCGTTGGACACGCAGCTCAGCGTCGCTTCGTGACCCGAGCCCCGTCCCCCCGCCGGCATTACCTGGTCGGGCCGAGCGGCTATCCGAACTTCGGCGACGAACTGATCGCCGCGGCTTGGATTCGCCGCCTGGCCCGCACCGAACCGGACGCCGAAGTCTGGCTCGACACGCATTCGCCGGGACCGGCCCAGCATTTGTTCGGCGACCTGCATCCGCGTTTGCGCTGTACGGACACCTTGTGGCGGCTGTGCGGCGAAGCGCCGTCGGACGATCCGTGGGAAGTCGCGTCCTGGGTACAGGCAGCGGTGCACGATCCCGGTCGTGCACCGCGCTGGGACGCGGGGATCGAACTGCTCGGCCGGCTCGACGTCGTGCATTTGATCGGCGGCGGTTACGTCAACGCGCTGTGGCCCCGGCACCTGGGATTGGTCGCCGGGGCCGCCGCGGCGGCACAGCGTTCCGGAGCCCGTTCGGCGATGACCGGACAGGGCTTCGTCCCGTTTTCTCCGGGCGCTGCCGGGTTGCTGCGCGCGCTCGCCGAGCGGTTCGACGTCGTCGACGTCCGCGATGATCCGTCCGCCGAACTCCTGCACGGCGTCGCGGGCGTCGAACGGACCTGCGACGACGTCTTCCTCGATCCGCGTCCGCCGACGACGCCCACATCGCGGGAGTTCGTCCTGTGCGTGCAGTCGGACATCGGCGCCGAGCGGCCGTCCGTGCTCGCGGCGCAGGTGCTCGACCTGGTGCGCGCGTGGCGGCTTCCGCCGGGCGAACTCGCTGTGATGGAAGGGATTCCGCGCGTCGACCGCGAGGTTTTCGCGTTGCTGGAACACGAACTTCCCGGCGCGGAATTCCACCCGTTCCGCGACGTGTGGCAGCGCGGCCTTCCTCTCGCGCCAGGGCAGACGTGGATTTCCAGCCGTTTCCACCTGCACCTGGTCGCCGCCGCGGCGGGCGCGACCGGCGTGGCGATCGACGTGTCGCCGGAGTACTACACCACGAAGCACCGGAGCCTGATCGACCTCGGTTCCGGCTGGACGCTCGTGCCCGCCGGCGCCGAAAAGCCGCCGGAACGCCCTTCCGGCACCGGGTTTCCGGCGCACGTCCTGCATCACTGCGCGAACCTGAAGCGCTCGGTCGCCGAAGCCGTGTACGGCCCGGAGTTGCCCAAGACCCGCACCCGGTGGCCGCGGCTCAGTTGAGCGCGCCGCGGCTCTGATCGGCGAGCGCCCCGAGCCCGATGCACAACGCGCCCGCGACGAACAGCAGCGAAACACCCCAGGTCGCGTGGGTCGCGGACGCTTCCACGATCGCCAGCGCGGCCAGCGGCGCGAGCCCGCCGGACACCGCTCCCCCGACCTCGCGGCCGGTGCCGAGACCGGTCGAGCGGACTTCGGCCGGGAACTGCTTGGCCAGGAACGCGCCCTGCGCCGACAGCATCGCCGGGACCACGATGCCGGTCGCCAGCACGAGGCCGAGCCAGATGAACCAGCTGGTGCCGGTGTCGAGCAACCAGAAGAACGGGAACGCCAGCAATCCGGTCGCCACCGCGCCGGCGACCACGACCTTTTTCGCCCCGATCCGGTCGCTGACCCAGCCGGCGATCGGCACGGTCACGATCGCCATCCCGCTCGCGATGCTGATCCCCAGCGCGCCGATATTCGCTGGTACACCACGGAAATTGGTCAGGTAGGCCAGCGAGAAGGTCTTGAACACGTAGCTGACGCCGTTGTAGCCGATGGTGATCACCATGACCACCGTCAACGCGCGCCAGTCGCTGCGGAACAGCTTCACCAGCGGCCGGTTCGCCCAGCCGCGCGGGCGGTTTTTCTTGCTCCGCACCAGGTTCTCGAACTCCGGCGTCTCCGGCACCCGGCGGCGCACCCACAGTCCGACGCCGACGAGCAGGAAGCTGGCCAGGAACGGGATCCGCCAGCCGAAGCCGTGCAGGAATTCTTTGTCCAAAGTGGTCAGTCCGGCGACGGCGAGCGAGGAGACGAGCAGCCCGACGTTCACGCCGAGCGCCGGCCACGAACCTTGCCGCCCGCGTTTGCGCGGATCGGCGTGCTCGTAAGCGACCGCGATCGCGCCGCCGAATTCCGCCCCCGCGCCCAGTCCTTGCAACAGCCGCAGCACCACCAGCAGCACCGGCGCGAGAAGCCCGGCGCTCGCGTAACTGGGCAGCAGCCCGATCCCCGCCGAGGAAACGCCCATCAGCACGAACGTCCACGACAGCACCTTCTTGCGGCCGATCCGGTCGCCGAGCGCGCCGAACACGATGCCGCCGATCGGCCGGGCCAGGAACCCGACGGCGAAGGTCGCGACCGAGGCCATGGTCGCCGCGGCGTCGTTGCCGGGCGGGAAGAAGACGTGGCCGAACACGAGCGCGGCCATCGACGCGTAGAGATAGAAATCGAACCACTCGAGCGCGGAGCCGACGATCACCGCCAGCCCGACCCCGCGCGGGGCTTTCCGGGTCGTTCCGACGTTGTCGTGCACAACACTGGGCATGGTCCTGCTCTCCGGAACTGGGGCACAGGCGAGCGGAAGCCAGCCGGCGCGCGCCGTTGCGTGCGTATTTGGGAACGCTTGATGCGTATATCCGGATGCTAAGAGACCGCGAACACACCGGTCAAGGGTCTTCGGGAATTCGGGCTCAGCCCTGGCGCGCGGCTTCCCAGCGCTTCACGACCGCCGCCGTGATGTCGCCCAGCGCGTCGCCGATCTCGGGCAGGCGTTCGGAAATCCGCGTGGTCGGGCCCGCCACCGCGATCGCCGCGACGACCTCGCCGTCGACCAGGATCGGCCGCGCCGCCGCGCTCACGTCGGGCAGCGTTTCGCCGCGGTTGAGCGCGACACCCTTGGCGCGGACAGTGTCGAGTTCCTCCATCGCGGCCCGCACGCGCTCGGCATCCGGGAGGACCGACTTCAGGTACGCCTCGCGCCGGCGCGCCGACCAGTACGCGAGGAAGATCTTGCCCGCGCTCGGCGGGTACAGCGGCCGCCGGGTGCGCAGCGGCGCGGAGTAGCGGATCGGCTGCTCGGACTCGACCGCGTCCACGTAGATCAGCGAATCCCCGACCGCGGCGCCGAGCATCACCGTCTCGCCGAACCGGCGGCGCAGCTCCTCCAGGGCGGGCCGGGCCGCGGTCGCGATGCCGGGCAGGCCGCCGGTGAGCAGGTTCCCCAGCGCGGGGCCGAGCCGGTAGCTGCCGTCGGCCTCGACGAGGTAGCCGGTCGACACCAGCCCTTTGACCAGGCCGAACACCGAGGATTTCGGTGCGTCGAGAGCCACTGAGAGCTCGTGCAGCCGCATCCCGGGCTGCCGCGCGACGCACTCCAGGATGCTGGTGACCCGCCCGACGGTCCGGTGGGCCTTGGCAGTCGACTCGGTCACGGCAGCCTCCCCTGCGTTCGTAGATACGAACCCTATCTCGACCTCCACCCCGGACGACGCTTGACCCGAGGCGCGCGTCGCCTTACGTTGAACGTATATCCGAACTCAGCGTTCTTATATGCGCATGATGGAGAGCAGCACTGTGGACTTCCAGCTGACCCGAGACCAGGAGGACATCCGGCGCGCCGTGCGCGAGCTGGCCGCCCGGTTCCCCGACGAATACTGGGCCGAGCGCGACGAACGCGCCGAGTTCCCGCGCGAGTTCTACGACGCGTTCGCCTCGGCGGGCTGGCTCGGCATGGCGATCCCGGAGCAGTACGGCGGCGGCGGGCTCGGCATTCTCGAAGCCGCGCTGCTGCTGGAAGAAGTGGCCGCGTCCGGGGCCGGGATGAACGGGTGCAGCACGATGCACCTGACGATCTTCGGGCTGAACACGATCGTCAAGCACGGCAGCGAGCAGATGCGCCAGGAGATCCTGCCCGGCGCGGTCGACGGATCGCTGCACGTCTGCTTCGGCGTGACCGAGCCGGACGCGGGCACCGACACCACGCGCATCTCCACGTTCGCCCGCCGCGACGGCGATTCCTACGTCGTGAACGGCCGCAAGGTCTGGATCACCAAGGCGGGCCAGTCGCAGAAAATGGTGCTGATCGCCCGCACGACACCGCGCGACGAGGTGGAGAAGCCGACCGACGGCATGTCGCTGTTCGTCGTGGACATCGAGTCCGACGCGGTGCAGCTTCGCGCGATCCCCAAGCTCGGCCGCAACGCGGTGTCGTCCTACGAAGTGCTGATCGACGGTCTGCGAGTGCCGGAGTCGGCGCGCGTCGGCGAGGAGGGCAAGGGCTTCCGGTACCTGCTCGACGGCCTCAACCCGGAACGCATCCTGCTCGCGCACGAGGCGCTCGGCATCGGCCGGGCGGCGCTGCGGCGCGCGGTCCGGTACGCCGGGGAACGGCAGGTGTTCGGGCGTCCGATCGGGCAGAACCAGGGGCTGGCGTTCCCGCTGGCCGAGGCCGCGACCCGGCTCGACGCGGCGGAGCTGATGGCGCGCAACGCCGCCTGGCGCTACGACAACGGCCTGCCGGCGGGCAAGGAGGCGAACATGGCGAAATGGCTGTGCGCGGACGCCGGGTTCCAGGCCGCCGACCAGGCGATCCAGACCCACGGCGGGATGGGGTACGCGCGGGAGTACCACGTGGAGCGCTACTTCCGGGAGGCGCGGCTGCTGCGGCTCGCGCCGATCAGCCAGGAGATGGTGCTGAACTACGTGTCCCAGCACGTGCTCGGGCTGCCGAGGTCGTACTGATGGGCGCGCTCGACGGGCTGCGGGTGCTGGACCTGTCGCGGGTGCTGGCCGGGCCGTACTGCACGCAGATGCTGGCCGACCACGGGGCCGAGGTGATCAAGGTCGAATCGCCCGCCGGGGACGAGACGCGGGGCTGGGGGCCGCCGTTCCTCGAGGAAGGGACCAGCGCGTACTACGCGAATCTCAACCGGGGCAAGAAGAACATCGTGCTCGATCTGTCCGGTCCGGACGGTCGCTCGCTGCTCGGCACGCTGCTGGCGGGCGCGGACGTCGTGGTGGAGAACTTCAAGGCGGGCACGCTCGCGCGCTGGGGCTGGCCGGACGAGACGATCCGGGCGGAGTATCCGGCGCTGATCCATTGCCGGATCACGGGTTTCGGCACCGACGGGCCGCTCGGCGGACTGCCGGGGTACGACGCGGTGCTGCAGGCGTACGGCGGGCTGATGAGCGTGAACGGCGAGGCCGACGGGCCGCCGTTGCGGATCGGGGTGCCGGTCGTCGACGTGGTGACCGGGGTGCTCGGGTTCTCCGGGATCCTGCTGGCGCTGCACGAGCGGGAGCGGTCCAGGCTCGGGCAGCTGGTGGATTGTTCGTTGCTGGACACGGTGATCAGCTTGCTGCATCCGCATTCCGCCGCCTGGCTCGCCGACGGCGCGGTGCCGCGGCGGACGGGTTCGGCGCATCCGTCGATCGCACCGTACGAGACGTTTTCGACGGCGGACGGGCTGTTCTTCGTCGGGGCCGGGAACGACCGGCAGTTCGCGGCGCTTGCCGAGGTGCTCGGCGCGCCCGGTCTGGCGGCCGATCCGCGGTTTGCTTGCAATGCCGACCGGGTTCGCAATGCGGGTGCGTTGCGGGCTGAGCTGAGTGTCCTGATCGGACAGTACAAACGGGAATCCTTGGCCGAGATGTTGCTGGCGAAGGGAGTTCCGGCGTCTCCGGTGCACGACATCGCGGAGGCGATGAACGCTCCGCAGGTGCGGCACCGGGAAATGGTGGTGGAGCGGGAGGGGTATCGCGGGGTCGGGGTGCCGGTGAAGCTCGGCCGCACGCCGGGCAGCGCCGCTGATTCGCCTCGGGCACCAGGGGCGGATACGCGGGAAGTCCTTGCTGCGGCGGGGCTTTCCGGCGCGGAGGTCGATGCCGCTCTCGAGAACGGAGCGGCGCACACCGACCTTCCGCGAAGCTAGCCCTCTCGCGGGTGCCTGCCGACTGGGCACCCCATGAGACTTCAGGACCCGGCGTGCCCCGGTGCACGACTACGGCACCGGGAATGCTGGTCGAGCGGGACGGGTATCGCGGGGTCGGGGTGCCGGTGAAGCTCGGGGTGCGCCGCTGAGTCGCCGCGGTCACCGGGGCGGCTACGCGGGAAGTCCTCGCTGCGGCGGGATGTTTCGGCAGCTCGGGTTCACCGGCGATGCCATGGCTGGGCTTTGAGCCAGGTCAGGTATTCGTCGAAGATCGCCGCTGTACCGCCGCGCTCGGCCCGCTTCTCGAACGTGCAGTAGTCGTGATAGCTGCCGTCCAGTCCGTCGAGCCCCGGGTGCCCACGGATGTCGCCGAACAGTTTCCGGTAGTCCATGGCCAGTGGGCGGCTCTGCTGGGCAGAACCGCCCACCGGGCTTCACCGCCAGGGACGGACCGGAGTGCCCCGCCACCGGGTGCGCGGCGGAACCGTCTCCCCCGCCATCACCAGCGACCCCGACCCCACCGTCGCGCCGTCGGAAACCCCGCTGCCCGGCAGCTGGAACGCGCGCGGGCCCAGCGTCGCGCCAGGACCGAGGCGGACCGGGTCCAGCCGCATGACGCGGTCGTGGAACAGGTGTGTCTGCAGGACGCAGCCGCGGTTCACCACGGCGCCGTCGCCGAGGCGGATGAGATCCGTTTCCGGCAGCCAGTAGCTTTCGCACCAGACGCCGCGGCCGATGCGGGCGCCGAGGGTCCGCAGCCACCAGTTCAGCACCGGCGTGCCGAGGAACGATCCGGCGAACCACGGGACCGCAAGGGTCTCGACGAAGGTGTCGTACAGCTCGTTCCGCCACACGAACGCGCTCCACAACGGATGCCGCCCCGGACGGAACCGGCCGACCAGCGTCCATTTCATCAGCGTCGTCAGCAACGCGGCGAAGAGGCCGGCCGCGACGAACACCGCGGGTGCGACGGCGGCGGCGACCCAGAAGCCGTCCGCGATGTCCACTCCGGCCAGGACCGTGGACACGGCGAGTCCGAGGACGCCCGCGATGAGCAGCGGCGCGATCCGGCAGGACTCGACCAACGCGCGCGCCAGCTTCAACCGGCGCGGCGGCGCGAATGTGCGGGCGGGGTCGACCGTGTCCGCAGTGCGCCGCAGCTCCAACGCGGGCCGGCCGAGCCAGGACGTGCCGTCGGGGACCTCTGCCGGAGTGTCGGACAGGACGCCGACGAGCGAGCCTGAGCCGAGCTTCCGGTCCGGGCCGACGACCGCGGAGTTGCCGACGAACGCGCGCTCCCCGACCTCGGAAACGCCCAGCCGGACCCAGCCGCGGTCGAGTTCGTACGGTGCGGCGAGGACGTCGTCGGCGAGGAACGCGCCGTCTCGCACCCGAAGCAGCGACGGCAGACTGAGCACAGTGGACAGTTCGACGCCGCGGCCGATCCGCGCGCCCAGCAGCCGCATCCAGACCGGGGTCGCCAGCGCGGCGTAGAGCGGGAACAGCTGCCGCCGCGCGATTTCCAGCAGTTCGTGCACGAACCAGGCCGCCCAGCCCGCTCGGCTCAGCACCGGATAGGTTCCCGGCCGCACGGCCAGGCTGGCGAACCGCACGAGCAGGACGATCGTCAAGGCGTACAAGACGATTCCGGCGAAGACGAGCAGCGGCGTCCACGGCAGGATCGCGAGCGCGGCGGTGCGCGGGTCGTCCGCCGCCGGGACCAGCAGCAGCGCGACCACGATCAGCGGAATCGCGGTGACGAACATGAACAGCGACCGCACCGTGCCACCGAGCGCGAACGCCAGCGAGTACCGCTTCGCTCGCGGTGCCGCCGCGATCGGCCGCGACGGGCGCTCGCCCGCCGGTCCGGCCGGAGAACCTCCCCAGACCGCGCCGTCCGGCACGCGGGTGTCGAGCGTCGAGCCCGGCAACAGCACCGACCCGGCGCCGAGATCCGTGCCCGGCAGCAGCGTGCTGCGACCGCCGACCCGGGCGCCGGCGCCGACCCGGACGCGGCCGATCCGCAGCACCGAACCGTCCAGCCACCACCCGGCGAGGTCCGCCTCGGGCTCGATCGCGCATCCGTCGCCGAAGTCGGCGAGACCGCCCACCGGCGGCGGAGAGTGCAGGTCGACGCCCCGGCCGACCCGATTGCCGAGCAACCGGGCATAGGGCGCGGCAAGCGGCGTCCCGGCAACGCCCGGCGGACCGGCCACCGCAGCGAACCGTTCGGCGGTCCACAGTCGCATGTGGACGATGCCGCCGCGGCGGTACTCCCCTGGCGCGAGCTTTCCGCGCAGCAACCGCACACCTCCGGCGGCGAGCAGCATCCGCCCCGGCGGGCTCAGCAGCACCAGCCACGCGGGGATGAGGATCCACCACGACATCCGCGGCAGCCATTGCAAGGGCAGCACCAGAGCGACCAGCGAGCCGAGCAGCGAGACCGAAAGCAGCCACCGCATTCCGGACAGGGCCAGCAAAACGAGTTGGACCCCGGCCTGCCACCAGCCGGTGCCCCGAGCCGCGGGAATCTGCGGCTCCTCCACGGCGACAGTTTCGACCGGCTCCCCTGCGAGACGCTCGTACAGCTCGCGCGGCGTCGGGCAGGAGTACACATCGGAGACTGCTGCGGTCGGATGCCGTTCGCGCAGCACGGAAACGAGCCGCGCGGCGGTCACGCTCGAGCCGCCGAGGTCGAAGAAGTCGTCGTCCGGTCCGGCGGCGGTTCCGAGGTGTTCGCTCCACACCTGCAACAGCCACGCCAATCTCGGATCGGACGGAACCACCGGCGCGGCGGTCGGTTCCTCCAGCGGCCACGGCAATGCGTCGCGGTCGAGCTTGCCCGAAGCGCGCACCGGCAGATCCGGCACCAACGCCAGCCGTGGCACCAAAGCCGCGGGCAGCCGGTCCCGCAGAAGACTGCGCGCGGCGGTGCGATCGAGGCTCTCGCCTTCCGGCACCACGTAACCGACCAGCACCTGCGCGCCGCTGTCCGTGCGCCGCACCACCGTCGCCGCCGCGGCGACACCCGGCAGCGCCCGCAGCGCGGCGTCGATCTCGCCCAGTTCGACGCGCCGTCCGCCGATCTTGACCTGGCCGTCCGCGCGGCCGACGAACTCCAGCCCCTCCGGCACCGCGCGCACCAGGTCGCCGCTGCGGTAGGCGCGGCTCCAGCCGAGACCCGGCAACGGCACGAACTTCTGCGCGTCCTTCGCCGCGTCGAGGTACCGGGCGAGACCGACGCCGCCGATCACCAGCTCGCCGCTGCGGCCCCACGGCACCGGGATGCCCGCCGGGTCCTCCGGGTCGACGACCGCGAGCTCCCAGCCGTCGAGCGGCAGCCCGATCCGCACCGGATCGCCCGCGCGCAGCCGCTGCGCACACGCGACGACCGTGGTTTCCGTTGGGCCGTAAGTGTTCCAGATCTCCCGGTGGCCGTCGTCGAAGCGCGTCACCACCTCCGGCGGGCACGCTTCGCCGCCGAGGATGAGCAACCGGACACCGGCCAGAGTGTCCACTGGCCACAGTGCGGCGAGCGTCGGCACCGTCGACACGACCGTCACGCCGCGTTCGACCAGCCACGGCCCGAGATCCGCTCCCGCGCGAACGAGCGAGCGCGGAGCCGGTACGAGGCACGCGCCGTGCCGCCACGCCAGCCACATCTCCTCGCACGACGCGTCGAAAGCGACACTCAGCCCGGCCAGCACGCGGTCGCCCGGGCCGAGCGGCCGTGCCCGGCAGAACAACCGGGCTTCAGCGTCCACAAAGGCCGCGGCCGCGCGATGCGTGACCGCGACGCCTTTCGGTTTGCCGGTGGAACCGGAGGTGAAGATGATCCAGGCGTCGTCCTGCGGCTGCGGACGGACTCGCGGCCACTGCGGTCCGCGCGAGGGAGGCAATCCCGCGTCGCTGAGGACAAGGCTCACCTGGGCCTCGGTCCACACTGTCCCGGCACGATCGGCCGGATCGTCGGCGTCGACCGGGACATAGGCCGCGCCGGTGGAGAGAACGGCGAGAATGCTGCGGTACAGCGCGGCCGTGCCGGAAGTCATCCGGATGCCGACCCGGTCGCCCGGCATGACCCCGGCGGCGCGAAGGCGTCCGGCGAGTTCTTCGACCTGTGCGGCGAAATCGCGGTACGTCGCCCGCTCCGCGCCGTCGTCCAGCGCGAGCGCGTGCGGGTGCCGGCGCACCGTTTCGGCGAAAATGTCGTAAAGCGTGCGCGCGGCAGGCGTCGGACCCGCCCGGTAAACCGCCGTCGCCTCTTCGGCGAGCCTCTCGGGCGCGACTGTGCGCACCCGATCCGCGTCCAGCGTCACAGGAAAACCTCTTTCCGGAAGAACAGGACTCACGAAACCGGCCGATCGCCACTCAACAATGGGCGGCGTGAGGCCGGGCTGAAGCAGCAGTGCCGTTCTCGGGCACTGAAATCGGAACAAGATCAGATTTCGGGCAATCCCCCGGCCGCGGCTGTGCGGCTCGTCACCCGATCCCGGACATTAGCGGGCACATCGCCGCCGACGTCACTCGGGAGAGTTAATTTCGGAATTCGTTCTCAACGGGTTCACAGGATCGTTGTGCTTCTCCCGTTCACCGCACGCACGGCACCCCGCCTCCGGACAATTCGTCGGCGGGCGAAACCGGGGAGACCGGCACCGGGTCCACCTGGTCGGCCTTTTCCCGGAAATCCGAGCCGAGCACCAGTTTCAGCTCCCCCGCGGCCAGCGCGCCGTCGTAGCCCACGGCGTACCCGCCGCCGAGCGCGGCCACGAGTTTCGCCGCCGACGCGGAATCCCCGCGCCCGTAACGGACCACGGTGCGGTGCGTGTGCCGCGCGCTGGACGTCCGCCCGGCGCGGTATCCCCGCGACGGGAGCGCCTTCAGCACCCGGGCGGCCGCGCCCTCACGGCCGCTCGCGTTCACCACGTCGACCGCGGGGCCGGCCGTCGCGGCGGGCGGCGGCGGGACCGTCCGGCCGAGCAGCCGGGCCGCGGCGGCGCGGATCTTCACCGGATCGACGATGTTGACGTCTTCGCCCCGTGCGTCTTTTTCGAACCTTTCGACCGGAAGCGACGCCAGCGTCAGATCCCCGCCGGCGAACGTTTCCGCCTGCCGGGCCAGCGCATTGAGGTCGAGTCCGGAATCGATCGCGATGTTCTGTTTCGCGACCGAAACCAGCTCCCCGAGTTTCACCGGGTCGCCGAACACCCGGCCTTCTTTCAGCTGATGCGCCAGCGAAACGAGAAACGCTTGCTGCCGCCGTTCCCGGTCCAGGTCGGTGAACTCGCGCGCCGGATCGTGTCCCTGGCGCACGAACGCGAGCGCCTGCGCCGCGGAAATCCGCTGCTGCCCGGCCGGGAAATCCGCTCCCGAATAACTGTCGTGCGTGCTTTCGGCCAAACACACCGTGATCGGCTGCACGACCTGAGCCAGCTGGAAGAACGCGACAAGGGTGACTTCGACGAAATGGTCCACCGCGACCCCTCCGAGGAACTGGCGCACCGTCGCGACTTCTGCCGCGCGGCCGGCGTCCCGGGACCTCTGTTCGCGAGCCGCCTTCTCGGTGACGCCTTGCGCGGCAAGAAGTTTGGATTGCGCGGCGAACGCGTACCCGTAAGCCTCCTTGATCCTGCCCTTGCACACCCCGTCCGGGCAGCCGGCGAGGTCGGTGTAGTCGTCGCGCGGGATCGAGATGACCGTCGGATGCCCGCCGTCGGCCGGGACGTGCAGCAGCATCAGGACGTCGGTGTTGTACCCGCCGACGCTCTGGTCCCCCGCGTGCACTTGCTCGTACAGCTCGGCGGGCAGCGGTTCGCCCCGCTCGTCGAGCCGCGAATCGAGTCCCATGACGAGGATGTTCGTGTCCCCGCCCGGGCGGGCCTGCCCGTCGAGCGCGGTGGACGTGGTGACCCCGGACAGCAGCGCGCGCAGTTCGGCCCATCCGTAGGCGGCCCCGCCCAGCAGGACGGCGACCAGCGCGACCACGCCGATCCGCTCGGCCCAGTGCCCGTTCGCGCGCTCCATCGCTCACCGCCCCTCCCTCCGGCGGCACCCGGTCTACTCCGGGGTTCCTGTGAGAGCGATGAGAAAGCAGGCCGTCCGGGCAGCCCGCCGAGGTCGAACGGGCCGCCGCGTGCGAAACGGCACACTTTGGAGGGTCAGCGGCGCCGTTCGCGGAGATCGCCGGGCCGGACGCCGACGAGCAGCACCACGACGGCGAGCAGGACAATGCCCGCGCTGATCTGCAGCCCCAGCGACAGGCTCCCGGTCGCGGATTCGATGAACCCGAGCAGCGACGGCGAAGCGGCCGCGGCGAACGATCCCATCGACGTCACCACCGCGATGCCGGTGGCCGCCGCCCGGTCGTTGAGGTAGATCGACGGGATCGAATAGAACACCGTCAGCCCCGAGTAGTGCGCGGCCGCCATCACCGCGAGCAACAGGATGATCACCACGACGCTGCCGCCGGACACCGAGATCGCCAGCATCGCGAATGCCGCCACGATCCAGCTCGTCGCCGCGTGCCAGCGCCGCTCCAGGGTGCGGTCGGAGTGCCTGCCGACCAGCAGCATCACCACGATGCCGAGCAGCGGCGGGATCGCCGAGAAGTAGCCGAGGTTCAGGACGTTGCCGACCCCGGCGTTGGCGATGATCCGCGGTGTCCAGTACGAGACGGCGTTCGCCAGCGTGTACGCGCCGCACGCGCAGAGGCCGAGAATCCAGACCTTCGGGTCGCGCAGGGCAAGCAGCAGGCCGCTGTGCTTCTCGGTCGCCGGGCCTTTGTCGCGGCGATCCGCTTCGAGGTCGGCGCGCACGGCCGCCTTCTGTTCCGGGGTGAGCCACTTCGCCTGCTCCGGGCCGTCGGTGACGAAGAGCAGCACGAGCCCGGCCAACAGGATCGGCGGAATGCCCTCGATCAGGAACAGCCACTGCCAGTCCGCGAGCCCGCCGACGCCGCCGAGCGAGTGCATGATCCAGCCGGACATCACCGAGCCGAGCGCGCCGGACACCGGAATGCCGATGAAGAACACAGCTGTCATCCGCGTCCGCCGCGACGACGGGAACCACAGCGACAGCAGATACAACGCTCCGGGGAAGAACCCGGCTTCGGCGACGCCGAGCAGGAAGCGCGCGGCGTAGAACATGATCTCGTTGTGCACGAACAGGGTCACCACGGTCATCACGCCCCAGGTGGCCATGATCCGCGCGAGGGTCTTGCGCGCGCCGATGCGGGCGAGCAGCGCGTTGCTGGGGACCTCGAAGAGGATGAAGCCGACGAAGAACAGCGTGACGCCGAGCCCGTACACCGCGGGACCGAAGCCGAGATCCCGTTTGAGACCCTGCTGCGCGATGCCGATGTTGGTGCGGTCGATGTAGCTCACGACGTAACACAGCACCAGCAACGGCATGACGCGCCGGGCGATCGTGCGATAGGTCGCTTCGCGGTCGACAGCGGCGGTTGCCGGAGCGCCGGTGACAGCGGATGGTTCGGCCACGGCTGAGACTCCTTCGTCCGGATCGGGCGAGTGGCAGTCTCCGCATCGAGTGTTGAGTTTGTCAACACACATCGGGTAACGGCTACGATGCACGGCCATGGCCGAACGCGCAGACGGACACGACCTGGTCCCCATCTCCGGACTGCTGTCCTACCGGCTCTCGCGCACGTCGTCGGCGATGTCGCGCAGCGCCGCGGTGCGCTACCGGCGGGACTTCGGCGTGAGCCTCGGCGAATGGCGCGCGATCGCGCTCATCGCGGCCGACCCCACGCTCACGCTCAACCGGCTCGCGCGCCGCGCCGGACTGGACAAAGCGCAGATGAGCCGCGTGGTCAGCCGGCTGACCGACCGCGGGCTGGTGAACCGCACGGCCGGGTCCGGGCGCACGTCGCAGCTGGCGCTGACCGCCGAGGGCACCAGGGTGTACCGCGGCCTGATCACCGCCGCCAACGAGCGCGACGCGGACTTCCTCGCCACCCTGACCGGCGAAGAGGCCCGGGTGCTCGACCGCGCGCTGGACAAGCTGGCCGAGCACGCGCTGGCCGTCGAGGAGAGTGAGCGGGCTCACCCGGCCGCCGAGTAGTGTTGACTTTATCAACACCCTCGCGTAGTTCTGGAACCACCGACGAGGAGGTGGGCCCAGGATGTCCGACGCCGTCACGATCTGCGAGTGCTTCGCCCGCGACGGGCTGCAGCACGAGCCGGAGCCCGTGCCGACCGCGACGAAGATCGCACTGCTGAACTCCTTCGCGCGCACCGGTTTCCGCCGGATCGAGGCGACCAGCTACAGCCATCCCGCGCGGGTGCCCGGCTTCTCCGACGCCTCCGAGGTGCTCGCCGGGATCGACCGGAGCCCCGGCGTCGCGTTCAAGGCGACCTGCCCGAACCCTCGGGCCGTCGAACGCGCGCTCGCCGACCTCGAAGCCGGGCACGGCGCCGAGGAACTGAGCCTGCTGGTGTCGGCCACCGAGGCGCACACCGAACGGAACCTGCGCACCACGCGCGCCGGGCAGTGGGAGCGCGTGACCGAGATGGTCAAGCTCGCCGACGGGCGGTTTCGCCTGGTCGGCGTGGTGTCGGTGGCGTTCGGCTGCCCGTTCGAGGGCAAGGTCGACCCGGGCCGGGTGGCCGAAGACGTCGCGCGATTCGCCGATCTCGGCGCGAGCCTGGTGACCCTCGGCGACACCACCGGCGTCGCGACCCCGGGCTCGGTGCGCGCGCTCTACACCCGGCTCTCGCGGGAAAACCCGGGGCTGCCGCTGGTCGCGCATCTGCACAACACGCGCGGAACGGGGATCGCGAACGCCGTCGCCGCTCTGGAAGCCGGGTGCCGGCACTTCGATTCCGCGATGGGCGGCGTCGGCGGGCATCCGGCGAAGATCGGTTACGGGGCCGGGCTCACCGGCAACGTGTGCACAGAGGACTTGGCCAGTTTGTTCGCCGCGATGGGCGTCGACACCGGCCTCGATCTCGACCAGCTCGCCGCGGCGTCCGCGGCCTGCGAGGAAGCGCTCGGCCGACCGTTGCACAGCATGGTCGCCCGCGCCGGCTTCGCGTCCGCCTGACTTTTCTTTGGGGAGAAACCTGTGCTGCTGACCGAAAACCACGACGCCGTCCGCGTCCTTACGCTGAACCGGCCGGACAAGCTCAACGCGCTCGACACCGCGCTCACTCGCGCGCTTGACACCGCTTTGGACGAAGCCGGCCGGGACCCGAGCGTCCGCGCGGTCGTTTTGACGGGAGCTGGGCGCGGCTTTTGCGCCGGTGCCGATTTGAACGAGTTCTCGTCGCTCACCCCGGACCAGCCGGAGGCCGTTCTCGAACGCGCCGCGCTCACCGCCCGCCTGCAGACGCGCATGCAGCAGCTGCCGGTCCCGGTGGTCAGCGCGGTGCGCGGGGCGGCCGTCGGCGGCGGTGCCGGGCTGGCGATCGGGGCGGACCTGGTGGTCGCCGGGTCGGACCTGAAGTTCGGGTATCCCGAGCTGAAGCATTCGATCGTGCCCGCGCTGGTGATGACCGGGCTGGTCCGGCACCTGGGCCGCAAGCTCGCGTTCGAGCTGGTCAGCACCGGCCGGCTGCTCACCGCCGCGGAAGCCTCGTCGTACGGGCTGGTGAACCAGGTCGTCGAGCCTTCCGAGATCGTGCCCGCCGCGCTCGCGATCGCGCAGCGCTGGACCTCGGTCGAACCCCGCGCGCTCGCCGCGGCCAAGGACCTCTTCTACCGGGTCGCGGACCTGCCGACGGACGCCGCGATGCGCGCCGGCCAGGACGTCAACGCGCTGATGCGCGGGTTCCGGGCATGACCGGGCCGCTCGCCGGGGTCACTGTGCTGGACCTTTCCCGGGTCCTCGCCGCGCCGCTGGCCACTCAGATCCTCGCCGAACTCGGCGCGACCGTGATCAAGGTCGAACGTCCCGGCTCCGGCGACGAAACGCGCGGCTTCGAACCCCGGCTGCCGCACGGCGAAAGCGCGTACTTCTTCGCCTTCAACCGGGGCAAGCAATCGGTCACTGTGGACTTGAAGGACCCGCGCGGACGCGATGTCGTCCGGAAGCTGGCCGCGCGCGCCGACGTCGTCGTGGAGAACTTTCTGCCCGGAACTCTCGACCGGCTCGGTCTCGGCTACGCCGAACTGTCCGCGGAAAACCCCGGCCTCGTGCTGGTGTCCGCGACCGGCTTCGGCCAGACCGGACCGGACGCGCACCGCAAGGGGTACGACACGGTGTTTCAGGCGTTGTCCGGCGTGATGGCGATGACCGGCGATCCCGCTGGTCCGCCCGCGAAAACCGGCGTGCCGGTGGCGGATCTGACGTCCGGGCTGTGGGTGGTGATCGCCGTGCTGACCGGGCTCGCCGGGCGTTCGTCCGACGGTCGCGGCAGGCACCTCGACGTGGCGATGATGGACGTCCAGCTCAGCCTGCACGCCCTGAACGCCGCCCGGCTGTTCGCGCTCGGCGAGGACCCCGTCCGCACCGGAACCGAACATCCGGGGCGAGTGCCGTCGGCGGCGTTTCAGGCCGGGGACGGCGAATGGCTCCATATCAGCGGTAGCGACCAGCATTGGACGCCACTGTGCACGGTGCTCGGATTGTCCACTTTGGCCATTGATCCTTCGTTGCAGCACAACGCGGGCCGGGTCGAACACCGCGCGCGTGTCATGAAGGCTCTGCGCGGCGCGATCGCCCAGCACGACCGGGACCAGTTGGTCAAAGAACTGCAGGCCGCCGATGTCCCCGCTGGCGCGGTGCGTTCGGTCCGCGAGGCACTGGCCGATCCACACGCCATCGCGCGAGGCGTCGTCGGCGAGTTCACGCATCCCGTCGAAGGCTCGTTCCCGGCGCTGCGCACGCCGTTGCGCGAGACTGCCGGAGACGCCCCGGCACCGGGAACGCCGCCGGTGCTCGGAGCGGACACTGACGTCGTGCTGCGCGACTTGGCGGGGCTGTCGGACGGCGAGATCGAGGGCCTGCGGGCCGCGGGAGTGATCTGATGAACGAACGCGTGACGCTGGACGTCACCGACGGAATCGCCCGCGTCGAACTGGCCCGCCCGTCGGCACGGAATGCCGTGGACCTCGCGATGTGCCACGCCCTGAAGGAAGCCTTCGACGCCGTTGATATCTCAGAGGCCCGGGTTGTGCTGCTCAGCGGTGCCGGTCCGGTTTTCTGCGCCGGTGCCGATTTGAAGGAACGGACGGGCAAGGACACCGCTTGGGTCCGCCGTCGCCGCGTGGCGTCCTTCGCGGCCTATGCGGCGATCGAGGCCTGTCGCTGCCCTGTTGTCGCGCTGGTGCACGGCGCCGTCGTCGGCTCCGGCGGCGAGATCACCCTCGCCGCCGATTTCGCTCTTGCCGCCTCGGGCACCGTTTTCCGTTTCCCCGAACCACATTGGGGCACCGTCGGCGCTACGCAACGGCTCCAGCGGGCCATCGGCAAACGCCGGGCGAAGGAATTGTTGTTCACCAATACGCCTCTGTCCGCTGTGGACGCTGCCTCGCTCGGCCTGGTCAACCGCGTCGTCCCCGATCTGGCCGCCGCCGGAGCCGAGGTCGCCGCCGCCATCGCCGCCGCTCCGCCCGGCGCGATCGCCCTGACCAAACGGGCCGTCGACCTGGGTTCGGAAACTGACCTGGACCGCGGCATCCGGATCGAAATGTCCGCCATCGAACAGAACCTCGCCGACGGCAGCTGGCGCGACGGCGTCGCCCGGTTCACTGGAGAGACCCGATGACCGACCTGCGCACCGCCTGCCCGCTCACCGTCCAGGACGCTCTTGCGCGGGCCGCCCTTCTCGCTCCTGAGGTCGAAGCCGTCGTCACTGCCGACGCGCGGATCACCTACCGGGAACTGGCTCTTCAGGTGGCCCAGGTGCGCGGCGCTCTCGCCGCCGCGGGAATCGGCCGAGGCTCCCGGGTCGGGCTTTGCCTGGGCAACACTCCCGAGTGGGTCACGCTGTTCCTGGCTTTGGGTTCGCTGGGTGCGCTGGTCGTCCCCGTCAACACTCGCTTCACCGCGGACGAGGTGCACTACACGCTGGCCCATTCCGGCGTCAGCACTTTGTTCGCCGCCGAGCGCGTCTTGAACGTCGACTTCCCCGCGCTGTTCTCTGACGCCGGCATTGAACCCGGCTGCGCGACTCTGCCTTCTTTGAAGCGGATCATCATCCTGGGCCAGGACAGCTGGGCCGATTTCCTGGCCGCTGGCTCGCCTGCGGAACCCGTTGCCACGCCGGACGATCTCCTTCTCGTGCAATACACCTCCGGCACGACGTCGCGCCCCAAGGGCGTCCTCCTGACCCACCGCAGCATGTGCGCCGATGCCTTCTTCTCCGGTGCCCGCCTGGGTTTGCGCCCCGGCGACCGATTCCACTCGGCACGCCCGTTCTTCCACGTCGCCGGAAGCACCCTTTCCGTGCTGGCTTCCCTCCAGCACGCCACCACCTTGGTGACCATGCCGAAGTTCGAACCAGCAGAAGCGTTGCGGCTGCTGGAAACCGAACGATGCACCCACTTCTCCGGCAACGACACCATCGCCCTGCTCCTGCTCAACCACCCCGACCTCCCGCACCGCAGCCTTTCCCTGCGCGGCGCGTGGGTCGCCGCGTCGCCGACGGTCGTGCGCCGGGTGATCGACGAACTCGGCGCGCGCGAATGCGTTGCCGGGTACGGACTTTCCGAAGCCTCCCCCAATGTCGCCCAATCCGCGTGGTGGGAACCGGAAGACGTCCGCGCCTCCGGTGCCATGGCTCCTGAGCCGGGTGTCGAAATCCGCATCCGGTCCCTGGACGACACCCGCGACTGCGAACCCGGCGAACCCGGCTCCGTCCTGGTCCGCGGCTGGAACGTCATGCAAGGCTATCTCGACGACCCCGTGCGCACCGCCGAAACGATCGACGCCGACGGCTGGCTGTCCACCGGAGACGTCGGCCTGCTCGACGACTCCGGACGGTTCCATTTCACCGGCCGCACCAAGGAAATCATCCGGGTCGGCGGAGAGAACGTGGCCCCCGCCGACGTCGAAGACGTCCTTCACCGCCATCCCGCCGTCCGCCAGGCCGCGGTCGTCGGAGTCCCCGACGAGCGCTTGATCGAAGTGCCCTTCGCCTTTGTCGTCCTGACTGCGCCGGGCATTTCGGAAGAAGACCTGCTCTTGTGGGCGAAAGAACGGTTGGCCGGGTTCAAAGTCCCACGGCACCTGCGCATTGTGGACGGTTTCGAGGCCATCGGCATGACCGCCAGTGCCAAGGTGCAGAAGAACCAACTGGCTCGCTATGCCCGAGCTTTGCTGGAGAACTCATGATGCGGCTGCGTACGTCTGTCACCGAGTTGCTGGGCCTTGACCTGCCCATCATCCAGGCCGGGATGTCGTGGGCTTCGTCGTCCTCGGCTTTGCCCTTGGCTGTGTCGAATGCTGGCGGTCTGGGCGTCGTCGCCGCCGGTCCGATGCGCCTGCCCGATCTGGCCCGGGTGCTGGACGAAATGGCCGCCGGCACCGATCGTCCGTGGGCCGTGAACCTGCCCCTCTACCGGGCTGGTGCCGACGAGGTCATCGACCTGCTGCTCTCGCGCCGCCCTCCTGTGCTGATCGCCTCCCAGGGCGGCCCACGACGGTATCTGGACCGGTTCCACGCCGTCGGGACCCGGTGCCTGCACGTTGTGGCCGGGGTGTCGCATGCTTTGAAGGCTTCCTCCGCTGGCGTCGACGGATTGGTGGTAGTCGGTGCTGAGGCTGGCGGACATCCACCGCCGGGGATGGTCACCACTCAGGTCTTGGTGCGTGCCGTGGTCTCGGCAGTGCCGTCGATTCCGGTGATCGCCTCCGGTGGGGTCGCCGATGGTGCCGGGCTGGCCGCGATGCTGGCCCTGGGCGCGGGCGCGGCCCAGTTCGGGACCCGATTCCTGGCGAGTTCCGAGGCGACTGTGCATCGGTCTTATCAGGAGGCAGTGCTCGCCGCTGGCGTCGACGACACCCGGACGGTTGGTCGAGGCTTGGGCGTGATCCGCGCACTGGCGAACGATTTCACTACGCAGATGTCCGAGCTGGAGGCTTCCGGAGCCGAGGAGTCTTTGCGGCGGAAGGTTTTTCAGGCTTCGTCGCTGAAGGACGCGGCGTTGGACGGTGATGTCGCTACGGGGAAGGTGGAGGCCGGTCAGTCGGCCGGGCTGATCACGGAAGTCCTTCCGGCAGCGGAGATAGTCGCGCGGATTACGGCGGAGTACGCGGCGGTGGTGGGTCGCCTGCCTCAGCTCGAGGAGTCTTGATTGGTCCGTTCAGCGCAATCCTTCCGGTGATCGAATTCCGGTAGGATGCGCAGGTGAGCCAATCGATCGAGGAGATCGTCGCCATCACCGGGTGGACCGGAGGCATCCGGCCGGGCCGGGACTGGAGCACCGTCGAGCAGGACATCGGCACGGCGCTTCCGGACGACTACAAGGAATTGTTCTCCCTGTTCCCGTCCGGTGCTTTCTGCGACGCGATCGTCATGGCCAATCCGATCGACGCGCGCACGGACTATCCGAGGTTCCTCCGGGAGGACGTCTTCGAAATCCTGGAAATCCTGGCCGACGACAGGCTGGAATACCTGAACGACACAAGCTACCGGCTCTTCCCCGACGAAGGCGGGCTCCTGCCCTGGGGCGGCGACGGGCAGGGCGGGATGTTCTGCTGGATCACCGAACCGGCAGACCCGAACCGGTGGCGAATCGCCTACTACAGCCGGGGCATGGACGAGTGGCGCGAACACCCCGGGCCGATCACCGAGGTCCTCCGGGAAGCCCTGACCACCACCGGCGACGACAACAACATCCTCGGGTGGCCGCCCGAAGACCTGCCGCGGCTCTTCCGCGTGCCGTCCACCCACCTGGGCGACGGGCGATGGCTTCCCCACGCCGAGTACCGGCAGACCGCGTCATGAACCACCCGCGAAGACACTCGATCGGCGAACTCGCCCGGATCTCCGGCTGGACCGGAGAAATCCGCCAAGGCCGGGACTGGGCCGAGGTCGAACGTAAACTCGGGACCACCCTGCCCGACGACTACAAGGCGATGCTTTCCCGCTTCCCCTCAGGCTCCTTCCGCGGCGCCGTCGCTTTCGAGAACCCCATCGACGCCCGCGTCGACGTGGAGGAATTCGTCCGAGACAGGGTATGGAGAGTTGTCGAAACCCTCAGCGACGAGAGCCTGGGGTACCTGCGCGACACCGGCTACGCGCCGTTCCCCGAGTTCGCCGGGCTCCTCCCCTGGGGCAGGGATCTTCACGGCGGCATCTTCTGCTGGCTGACCGAGCCCGCCGACCCGAACCAGTGGCTGATCGCCTACTACAGCAGAGACTTCGACGAATGGTTCGAACACGACGGCGGCGTCGTCGAGATGATCTGGGAAGTCCTCACCCGCCCCGGCGGCGACAATCTCCTCCGCCGTCCCCTGGACGACGAAGAACCGGTCTTTCGCGTTCCCTCCACCTACGCCGGAGAACGGCGCGGCTGGATCCCGAACGTGGAGTACCGGTGACCGCACGACGCTCGATCGACGAGATCGCCCGGATCTCGGGCTGGACCGGAGGAATCCGCCAGGGCCGGGATTGGGCCGAGGTCGAACAAGCCGTCGGGATCAAGTTCCCCGACGACTACAAGGCCCTGATGTCCCGGTTCCCGTCAGGCTGCTTCCGCGGCGTGGTGAACTTCAACAATCCCATCGACGCCCGCATAGACCTGGCCAAGTTCGTCCGCGACAACATCCGCGGCGTGCTCGAGTCTTTCGACTCCCCGTGGGGAGATTTCTTGGAGGGCACGAACTACCGGCTGTTCCCCGAGCCCGGCGGCCTCCTCCCCTGGGCCAACGACACCGGCGGCGGCGTGTTCTTCTGGCGGACCGGCTCCGAAGACCCGAACCGCTGGCCCGTGGTGTTCTGGGACCGCGGCACGTTCGAATGGAACGAGCAGCCCGGCGGAATGGTCGAGGTCATCTGGGAAGTCCTCGCCCGCACTGGCGCGGACAACATCCTCCGCATGGACCTCGGCTACGAGGAGCCGACCTTCCGGGTCCCGTCGACCCATCTGGGAGACGGCAAATGGCTGCCCCACGAGGAATACCGCTAACGCCAGCTGTCCGGCTGCCGCCCGTCCACATCCGTCACCCCGTATTCCCTCGCCAGCTCCGCCGAACTCACCGACCGCTGATTCCACCGGTCCCGCAACGGATCCGCCGCCATCGCCGCCACCCCACGCCCCACATACCGGGGCGATTCCGACTCAGCGAACCCCGGCGGAGCCCCAGCCTCCAACGCCGACCGCCAGTTCCCCTCGCTCACCCCGTAAGCGTCGAGCATCATCTCCGACCGCAGCCACCCCGGCGTCACCGCGACGGCCGCGGCTCCATGCTCAGCGAGCTCATGCCCCTGCGAAAACGCCAGCCGATTCACCGAAGCCTTGGCCAGGTCGTAAAACACCGAAATCCGGTAGCGCGACGCATTGTGCGCCAAGGTCCCGTCGGTCACCTCGACCACCAGCCCGCCAGGCTCGCGGATCAGCAGCGGCAGCAGGAAATGCGACGTCACCAGATGCGTCTCCACGCCCAGCCGCAGAATCCGCAGCCCCGCGTCGAGGTCGTGCTCCCACACCGGCGTATTCCAGTCCGCCGGACCGCCCTTGAGCCGCTCGGCGCCCCAGATGTCGTTGACCAGCAAGTGAAGCCGGCCGTATTCGGACTCGACGAAAGAGGCCAGCCGCCGGACGTCGTCGTGGTCCAGATGATCCGCGACCACTGGGACGCCAACCCCGCCGAGCTGGGATACCAGCGAAGCGGTCTCTTCGACGGTCTCCGGCCGGTGGTAGTCAGAGCGCCTGAGTCCGAGACGGCTGCTGCGCCCAGTACAGATCACCGTCGCCCCGGCCTCGCCGAGCGCGGCGGCGATTCCCCGCCCGGCACCGCGGGTCGCCCCCGCGACGAGGGCGACCCGGCCGTGCAGATCAGGCGGCATCGGGCCAGTGTGCCACCGGCCGCCGCAAAACTCAGCTCGAAGCGGTGCTCAGTTCCCGGCCCCGCAACGCGAATCGCTGGATCTTGCCGCTCGGCGTCTTCGGCAGTTCCGCCACGAAGTGGATCCGCCGCGGGTAAACGTGGGCGGCCAGACGGGTTTTGACCGTCTGCTTCAGCTCGTCGACCAGCTCGTCCGACTCCTCGACGCCGGGGTTCAGCACGACGTAGGCCACCACCAATTCCCCGCGCAATTCGTCCGGCGCACCGATCACCGCGGCTTCCGCGACGGCCTCGTGCTGCGTCAGCGCGCTTTCCACCTCGAACGGCCCGATTCGGTAGCCCGCCATGAGAATGACGTCGTCGTCGCGGGAGCCGAAAGTCAGGTAACCGTCGCGGTCGCGGGCGGCGATGTCGCCGGTGTAGTACCAGCGGCCGTCGGCGCTGAAGCGTTCCGCGGTCCGCTCGGGGGCGTCGCGGTAGCCGGAGAACGGCATCAGCGGGCTGGCGGACATGTCGATCGCGACGCGCCCGGTCTCGCCGGCCTCCGCGATCTCGTCGCTGCCCGCCTTCAGGACCTCGACGGCGAACCCGGGCAGCGGCCGGCCCATCGACCCGGTTTTGACCGGCGCGATCAGGGCCGGATGCCAGGCGTTGCCGACGACCATGCCGGTTTCGGTCTGGCCGTAGTGGTCGCGCACGGGACAGCCGAGCACCTCCTCGGCCCAGGTCACGACGTCCGGCGTCAGCGGCTCCCCGGCCGACGAGCAGTGCCGCAGCCGCAGACCGGCCGGCACCGGCAGGCCCGAGCTGCGCAGCGCGCGGTACACCGTGGGGCCGGCGGTGAAGTTGGTGACGCCGAAGCGTTCGAGCACCTGCCAGGTCAGTTCGGGGCTGAACCCGGCGTGCAGCAGCAGGCTGCGCCGTCCGGTCGCGAGCGGGCCGAGCAAGGCGAAGTACAGCCCGTACGCCCAGCCGGGGTCGGCGGCGTTCCAGAAGACGTCCTCGTCGGTCTGGTCGAGGCCGAACTGCTGGTAGGAGTGGATGCCGGCGAGTCCGCGCAGCGGCACCGGCACCGCCTTCGGAGTGCCGGTCGTACCGGAGGTGAAGATCTCGACCAGCGTGCCGTCGCCGCCGACCGCGACCGGGTCGGGCAGCGGGTGCGGCTCGTCCAGCAGCGCGGCGAAGGACAGATCGCCGCCGGACGCTTCGCCGGTCGTCACGACGATCCGCGACGGGTCGGCGGGCAGGTCCTCGCTCGGGTCGAGCTTGGCGCGCTGACCAGCGTCGACGACGACCACGCGGGTCCCGTTGCCGACGATCCGCTGTGCGATCGCGGGCGGGGCGAACGCGGTGAACAACGGCACGTGGACCGCGCCGAGCCGCCAGATCGCGAGCAGCGCGGTGACCAGTTCGGCGGACTTGCCCATGAGCGTCGCGACCCGGTCGCCGGGCCGCACGCCGTGCGCGGCCAGCGCGGCGGCGAACCGGGCGGAAGCGGCCTCGAGCTGGCCGTACGTGAGGTCGCGGCTGCTGAGATCGGCCTCGACGAGGGTGAACGCGACGGCGTCGGCGGGATGGCGTCCGCACAGCACATGGGTCGCGTCCGCGTCCGGCGCGGCGTAGGTCTGCAGCAGGTCGAAGGTGGTCCGCTCAGGGCTCACAGCGTGCTCCACGGTCGTCGTTGGCCGGTGTCGGCGGTACTATCACCGCACGTCAGCAGGCCCACTACCCCCGAAAAGGGGTGACGCCCCGATGCCCGTCACCGATCCCGGCCCGGCCGAGGACGTCGCGGAGGTCCGTCGCGCGCTGGTACGGCTGCGCGCAGCCGCGCAGGTCCCGCTGTCCTTCGGCGGCGTGGTCAGCGACGGACGCCGGCTGCGGATGACCGAGCTGGTCGGGAACTCGACGACGTCGCTGCTCGGCCTGGTCGTCGCGGAGGGCAAGGGCCTCGGCGGACGCGCGATCGGCGTGCGGAAACCGGTGGTGCTGCCGGACTACTACACCAGCGAAGCGATCAGCCACCACTTCGACCGCGCGGTGCAGGCCGAGGGCGTGCGCTCGGTGATGGCGGTGCCGGTGATCGTGTCCCGGACCGTCCGAGCGGTCCTCTACGGCGCAGTCCGCGAACACGTCCGGTTCGGCGACCGCTCGGTCTCCGCGATGGTCGAAGTGGCCCGTGACCTGGAACAGGAGCTGGCGATCCGCGCCGAGGTGCGCCGGCGGCTGGAGCTGCTGGCCCCCGCCCCGGACGTCGCGTCCGGCGAGCCGGCCGACCGCGAAACGGTCCGGGAAAGCCACGCCGAACTCCGCCGCATCGCCGCCTCCCTCGACGACCCGGACCTGCGCGATCGCCTCGACGCCATCTGCCGCTCACTCGCCGGCGGCGTCCCGGAAGGCCCGCAACCGACGCTGTCGGCACGAGAGCTGGACGTCCTGGCCGGAGCCGCGGCCGGGCAAACGAACTCGGACATCGCCGAGGCGCTCGGGCTGGGTCCGGAGACGGTGAAGAGCTACCTGCGCAACGCGATGCGGAAGCTCGACGCGAAGACCCGCCTCCAGGCCGTCAACGCCGCCCGCCGAGCAAACCTGCTGCCTTAGCCGTCCGTGAGGGTGGCCCTCAGGGAATCAGATTCCGTCAGGGTTCCCCTCACGACCTTCCCGCGACCCGCCCGGCGGGCCAGTGCCAGCGACTCCAGCAACGGGACAGTCCGCTCCCACCCGAGGCAAGGGTCCGTCCGGCTCACCGCCGGATCAGCGGGCACCCGCTCCGGATCCTGTGCCCCGTCCCGCAAATACGACTCGATCATCACCCCGGCGATCGCGGCCCCGTCCCGGATCTGCGCCGCCAAGTCGGCGACCACCCCCGGCTGCCGGTTGTGGTCCTTCCCGCTGTTCCCGTGCGCGGCATCGACCACGGCTCTTCGCGGCAGCCCCGCGTCACCCAGCAATCCCATCGCCTCGGCGACCGACGCCGCGTCGTAATTCGGCGCCGGGCCTCCGCGAAGAACCAGATGCGCGTCCGGATTTCCGCTGCTGCGCAACGTTTTCATCCGCCCGTCCACGCCCAGCCCCGGGAACGCGTGCGCCGCCCCCGCAGCGCGAATGGCATCCACCGCAGGCCCCAAGCGCCCGGACACGCAATTCTTCATCCCCACCGGCATCGGCAACCAGGAAGCCAACTGCCGATGCGGCTGGCTGGCCACCGTCCGCGCCCCGATCGCGCCCCAGCTCACCGTGTCCGCGACATACGGCGCCAGCACCGGATCCACGAATTCATACGCCAACGGCAACCCGGTCGCCGCCGCGTCGAGCAGGAACTGCCTGCCCAGCCGGACGCCGGCGGCGAGATCGCCTTTGCCGTCCAGCGTCGGATCCGGCAAGAACCCGGTCCAGCCGGTCACGGACCGCGGTTTTTCCAGATACGCGCGCAAAACCACTACGAGATCGTCCGAATACCGCGCCGCCGCCCCAGCCAGCAACCCGGCGTATTCCAGCGCCGCCTCCGGATCGTGCACCGAGCACGGCCCGACGATCACCAGCAACCGCGGATCGCGCCGGGCCAGCACCGCCGAGACCGTTTCGCGGTGCCGCGCGATGTCCGGCGCGACTCCGGCGGTCACCTCCACCGGGCTGGGCAACGTGTCCTGCATTTACCGGCTCCTTTCCTTAGGCAGCTTCGCCGCCCCGGCAGCCGCCACCACGACCAGACCGAGCACCCACCAGAACGTGTCCGCGAAGGCCGCCGCGACGTCGGCGCCCCTTGCGGCCAAACGGTTTTGCAACACCAGTGCGAGAACAGCGGTCCCGACCGAACCGCCCAGGGTGTTCAGCAAATTCAGCGCGCCAGCCGCTTTCGGCAGCTGCGTCTTCTCAAGACTTCGGTACACCAACGCGAGCACCGGCGCGCTGATCATCGCCGCCCCGAATCCCCGCAGCAACAAGGAAATGACCACTACGACATCCGGAAGTTCCGGACCCAGCTGCGTGAACGCCGCCGTTCCCAGCACGACCAAGCCGATCCCGGACAACACCAGCGTCCGCGGAGCCGCTCGGTCCACCATGCGATGCACCAGCACCGAACCCGCAGCAGCACCGATTCCCTGCGGTACCAAAAGCAATCCGGTTTCCCACGCGTCCAATCCCGCGCCGCGCCGCAGATACAACGGCAGAAGGAACATCGTGCCGAACACCGAAGCGCCCAGCACGACCAACGCCAACGCGGCGGCTCCGAACGGCGGCCGGGTGAACAATCGCGGGTCCAGCAACGGCGCCCGCACCCGCAACCCGTGCCGGACAAACGCAGCCAGCATCAGCAAACCCGCCACGACCGCCGCCGAGGAAAGCAGCTTCGGGTATCCGTCGGAGAATCCGGTCAGACCGAAAACGACCGCGGCCAGTCCGGGTGAAAGCAAAGCCGCGCCACGGAAATCGAACGGCTCGCGCGGATCGGCCGGCGCGTCGGCGGCGACATACCGCAGTCCGAGCACCACCGCGACGACTCCGACCGGCAGGTTGACGTAAAACAGCCAAGGCCAGTCCGCGACGGTGAGGATCGTCCCGCTCGCGAGCGGGCCCAGCACCGGCGACAGCAACGGCACCACGCCGACGACGCTGATCAGCCGCCCGATCCGCTCCGGTCCGGCCGCCCGCGCCAGCAACGCCTGCCCCGTCGGCGGAAGCAGACCGCCCGCCAGCCCTTGCAGCACCCGGAACGCCACCAGCATCGGCAGCGAACCCGCGAGCCCGCACAACAGCGACGCCAGCACGAACACGACCACGGCGGTCAGCCACGTCCGCCGCCCGCCGAACCGCGCGGCCAGCCAGCCGGACGCGGGCACCGCGGCCACCACCGCCAGCAGATACGCCGTGGTGACCCATTGGACCTCGGCGACCGACGCGTCGAAGCGCTGCGCCAGCGTTTCCACGCCGACCGAGACGATCGTGCTGTCGAGCGTCGCCATGAACGTGCCCAGCACGAGCACGAACGCGGTCCGCCACAGGTTCACCGCAGCCACTCGCCCGCGTCCTCGTCCAGCCGAGAGGGAAGCTCGGCCAGGCGCCGCAGCAGGTCCGCGACCAGCGTCCGGGCTTCCGCGGCCGGCAGAATCCCGGCCTGGTAGCCGAATACGCCGGACCAGCCGCCCGCGAGTTCGGGAACGACGGTCACCGTCATCGGGTAGTGCGTGCGTTCGCGGAAGCGGGTCCCGGTGATCGTCAGCCCGGGAGCCGGTTCGCGCAGCTTCGCCGGGTCCACCGGATAGTTCTCGAACACGACGAGGCTGTCGAACAGCTGGCCCTGCCCGGTCAGCGCGCACAGCTCCGTCAGGCCGACGTGCTGATGCGCCAGCAATTCCTGGTTCCGGGATTGGGTTTGCGCGAGTGTCTCCGCCACCGTTCCGGTGAAACGAACCCGCACCGGCACGGTGTTGGCGAGCAGCCCGAGGATCTCCTCGACACCGTCCACTTCGGACGTCCGGCCGGAAACCATCGCCCCGAACGCGACATCGGCAACCCCGGCGCGCGCGGCGAGCACTGCCGCCCACGCGCCCTGTAGCAACGTTCCAGCGGTAACCCCGTGCTTGGCACCGGCCCGAGTCAAGGCGGAAACCAGCTGGGCGTCCACAGTGAACAGTTCCGGTTCGACGGCCGCGGGCGGTCCGCTCAGGAGCTTCCGCGACGGCAGATCCACCAGTTCCGTCCGCCACGCATGTCCGCTGACCGCATGGTCCCGCGCCGCGAGCCATCGCGTGTACCGCGACACCGGCACCGCCTCCGGCAGCGAATCACCGGAGTACCCGGCGAACAACTCGCCCAGGATCCGCGGCGCCGACCAGCCGTCGGACAGCAGATGATGGCTGGTCAGCACGAGTTCGTGCCGATCAGGGCCGTGCCGGAGCACGGTGACCCGCAGCAACGGCCCCGCGACGAGATCGAACGGCTCGGCCAGGTCTTCCGCAAGCAGCTGCTCGACGTTCGCAGCCGCTTCGAGCACTCGGAAGCCGACCTGCGGCTCCGTCGGCAGCACTTGCACCTCGTGCCCGGCCGGGAAGACCGCGCCCAGGTTCGGATGCCGTCGCGCCAACGCGTTCGCCGCCGCCTCCAACGCGCGTACGTCCAGGCCTCCGGCCAGCGAGAACGCCGCCTGCACCGGGTACGGATCCTCGTCCGCCGCCCGAGATTCGCGCAGGATCAGCTCCTGCAGCGGCGTCAACGGCAGCAGCTCGCCAGCCGGAACCGCAGCGGCCAGCGCAGCGAGTTCCTCCTGAAACGCCGTGCCCAGCGCCGCGACCTCGTCCGCGCTGAACTCCGAAGACGGCCAGGTGAACCGCACCGCCAGCCGATCGTCGCGCACCATCGCGTTCACCATCAGCGCGTGCCCGAGCGGTCCGCCGGCGGAGCCGAGCGGATCGGCGTCCGGCGGACGCTGCCAGGGAGTCTCCGCCTGCGGTGCCGCCTCGAACCGGCCGAGGTAGTTCCAGCTGACGTCCGCGCCGGTCGACGTTCCGCCGAGGATTCCGAATCCGAGCCCGTCGCCGGCGGCGCGGAGCTGATCGCGGACCGCGGCGATCGCCGTCTCGCCCGCGGGCGGTGTGATCCGCGCCGGGTACATCGCGGTGAACCAGCCGACCGTGCGAGACAGATCGATGGCTCCGGCGAAGTCCGGCGTGTGGTCCGGACGGCCGTGGCTCTCCAGCGCGACGAGCAACTCCGAACCGCGCCAGGCCCGGTAAGCCCGCGCGAAAGCGGTGAGCAGCACCGTGTCCGGACCGGTCCGGTACGCGCCCGGCAACGTCGTCAGCACCGCCTGCGTGGTCTCCTCCGACACCTCGATCTCGTGGTGCCGCGCAGTTCCGCGCACGGGACGGGATGATGCCGAAACCCGTTGCCAGTGCGAGCTTTCCACCTGCCGCGCAGGCTTGGCCGCGACCAACGCGCGCGCCCAGCCGAGGAACGACGGCCCGCGATCCGGCAGCTTGTGGCCGAGATACGCCTGCTCAAGGTCGTCGAGAAGAATCCGCCACGACACCGCGTCCACCACGAGGTGGTGTGCGACCAGCGCGAGCCGCCCCGGACGCGCAGGCCCGGCGTCCACCCACACCGCACGCAGCATCGGGCCGGTCCGCGGGTCCATTGTGGACCGGACCGCCGCGATCTGCTCGTCCAGCAGCGCCCGCAGATCCGCGTTTTCGCCCGCTGGAACGACCATCAGCACGTCCGCCCCGGTGACCGTGCCAGGTTCCGGAACGCGCAGCACCTCGCCGGCCAAGTGCGACCGCAGCACGTCGTGCCGTTCGAGCACCGCGTCCAGCGCCGCCCGCCATTTCGGCACGTCACCGCCGGACGGCACGCACACCTCGACCCACTGACAGAACCCGTCCGCGTCCGAACCAGCGCGCTCCAGCAGGTCACGCATGACGGGCGTCAGCGGCGCGTCTCCGACCGCGGGAGTGAGATCCGGCGACACCACCACGGTTTTGTCGCTGCACCGGGCCGCGATCCCGGCGATCGTGCCGCCCTCGAAAACGTCCCGCGCGGTCAGGTGCAGGCCCTCCCGCCGGGCACGCGCGACCAGCCGGAGCGACGCGATGCTGTCGCCACCAGCGTCGAGGAACCCGTCGTCGATAGTGACGTCCGGGCCGAGCAGCTCCCGAACCACCTGCAGCAGCACGGTTTCCGCCTCGGTCGCCGGTTGGCGAGCAGCGGCGACGTTGCGCGGCCCAGGCGCGGGCAGCGCGGCCCGGTCGAGCTTGCCGCTGGGCCCGAGCGGCAGCCGCTCCAGCGAGAGCACCGCCGACGGCACCATGTGCGCGGGCAGTTCGGCGGCCAGATACTCGCGCAGCGCGGCCGGATCCGGGTCCGCGCCGTCGACCGGCACGACGTAGCCGACCAGCCGCCGGTCCCCCGGCCGGTCCTCGCGCACGAGCACGACCGCGGCCCGCACGTCCGGATGCCGCGCCAGCGCCGATTCGATCTCGCCCGGCTCGATCCGGAACCCGCGCAGCTTCACCTGGTGGTCGGCACGGCCGAGGAAGACCAATTGGCCGTCCGGCCGCCAGCGCACGAGGTCGCCGGTGCGGTACATGCGGTCGCCGGGCGCGCCGAACGGGTCGGCCACGAACCGCTCCGCGGTCTGCCCCGGCCGGTTCACGTACCCGCGCGCGAGCTTCGGCCCGGCGAGATACAGCTCGCCGGTGACGCCGGTCCCGACCGGCCGCAGCCCCGCGTCCAGCACGTACGCCCGCACCTGCGGGTCCGGCCGTCCGATCGGCAGCGGCCCGGGGTCGTCGGCGGAGTACACCCAGGTGACGGAGTTGATCGTGACCTCGGTCGGGCCGTAGGCGTTGAACAGCGCGCGCCGGTCGCCCCAGCGGCGCGCCAGCTCCGGGTCGAGCCGTTCGGCGCCGACCACGAAGAACACCTCCGGGCCGACCGTCGCGTCGTCCGGCATCGCGGACAGGAACGACGGCAACAGGTTCAGCCCGGTGACGCGGTGTTCGGCGGCATAGGCGAGCAGGTCGTCGCCCGAGCCGCGGACCTCCTCCGGCGCGATCACCGAGGTGCCGCCGGACAGCAGCGGGAGGAAGAACTGCCAGTACGACACGTCGAAGCTCGTGGACGCGAAGTGCAGGTACCGCTCGCCATGGCGGATGCCGACGATGTCCTCCTGCAGCGCGACCAGGCTCGGAAGGCCGCGGTGGGTGATCGCGACGCCCTTGGGTTTTCCGGTGGTGCCGGACGTGTAGATCACGTACGCCAGCGAGTCCGGCCGGGGAAGCACGTCGTCCCAAGCAGACGGTCCATTGAGGATCTGCGGGTCGATGACCGGAATGCCGAAGCCAGGGTCCGAAGTGGACACCACAGCGGCGGGCGCGCTGTCTTTTACCAGATGCGCCAAGCGTTCCGCGGGATAGGAGGGATCCATCGGAATATGGACCGCACCGGCCTTGAGCACGCCGAACAGCGCGACGACCAAGTCGATGTCCCGTTCCAGCAGCACCGCGACCGGGTCCTGTTCCCGCACTCCGGCGGCCCGCAAGGCGAGCGCGAGCTGGTTCGCCTTCTGGTTCAGTTCCGCATAGGTCAGGCGGCGATCCCGGCACACCACGGCTTCGGCGTCGGGAGTTTCCCGTACCCAGCGGGCGAATTCCTCCAGACAGGTACCGGCGTCCCGCCGTGGCTCCGGCCCAGTTCCCTGGCTCAGCAGCGCGGCTTCCTCTTCGGTACCGAGAGAACGCAGCCGCGCGACCGGTTGCTGCGGGTCGGCCACGATCTCGTGCAGCAGCGTCGTCAGCCAGCGGCCGTATGCCTGCACGGTCGGCTCGTCGAAGGCGTTCGGCTGGTAGCCGAGGCCGATCGAGATCTCGTCGCCGGGCAGCACGATCACCGTCAGCGGGTAATGCGTCGCGTCGGTGATGTCGACGCCGGCGAGGTCGAGCCCGGGCGCGAGCGGTTCGCGTTCCCGGCTGGAGAGCGGGAAGTTCTCCATCACCAGCATCGTGTCGAACAGATCGCCGACGCCCGCCGCGCGCTGGATGTCCGGCAGGCCGAGGTGATGGTGGTCGGTGAGCCGCGCGTTCTCGTCCTGCACGCGCGCCAGCACCTCCGCGGCCGGATCGGACGCCGCGAACGCCACGCGCACCGGAATGGTCGTGCCGAGCTGGCCGATCATCGCTTCCACGCCGGGAACGTCGGACGGCCGTCCGGACACCGGGCAGCCGAAGACCACGTCCTGGCGTCCGGTGAGCCGCGCCAGCAGAACGCCCCACGCGGTTTGGAACACCACCGTTGGCGTCACGCCGCGTTCTCGGGCGAAGACGCGCAGCTGCTCGCTGAACTCCGCGCCGAGTCCCACCCAGATCCGCTGTGGACGGTCCGAAGCGGACTCCGTGGTCGCCGGGGCGAGCCGGGTTCCTTCTTCCAGGCCGGCCAACGCAGTCTGCCAGGCCTCGACGGCCGCGTCGTGGTCGCGGGCGGCCAGCACGCGGTGGTACTCCGTGAGCGACGGCGCGACCGGAGCGGCCGGTCCGCCGTCCAGCTCGGCGTAGGTGGCCAGCAGGGCGCGGCCGACGAGCGGCATCGACCAGCCGTCGAGCAGCGCGTGATGGATCGTCAGCACCAGCCGGTGTTCGGCCGGGCCGAGGGTGAGCAGCAGAAACCGGATCAGCGGCGGCACCGCCGGGTCGAACGGCCTGGCCAGCTCGGACGCGCACTCGTCGTCGGCGTTCTCCGGGTGCTCGACGTGCCGCCAGTCCAGATGCACGTCGGCAGGCACGACCTGCACGACCTCGCCCGCCGCTGTCGTGTGCAGGTGAACGCGCAGCGCCGGGTGCCGCCGCAACAGCTCCTCGGCGGCGGCCCGCATCCGGTGCGGATCGAGCTGTCCTTCGAGCCGGGTGACCGCCTGCACGGTGTAGACGTCCGGCCCGCCCCGGGTCAGCGTGTGGAACGAAAGCCCGGCCTGCAATGGCGTCGCGGGCAGGACGTCGGCGAGCGGACCCTGCTGTTCGAGGGCGTCGATGTCGTCCTGTGCGATCGTGACCAGCGGAAGATCCGACGGAGTGAGCCCGCCGGCGTTCTCCCGCGCATGTGCCGCCAACGCGGCCAGCGCCGCCGCCCACGCTTCCTGCAGGCGTTCGACCTCCTCCGGCGGCAGAACCCGGCTGGCAGCGGTCCATTCGACGGCGATCCGCGGAGTTTCTTCCTCGCGGACGAAGCAGTTCAGCGCCAGGATCTGTTCCAGCGCCTTCGCGGGCGGCTCGATGACGGCGAACGGATCCTCGTCCGGCAGCTTCCATCCGCCGGACAGCGGAGTGAACCGGCCGAGGTAGTTGAGCAGCACGTCCGGCATTTCCGGCGCGAACTCAGCACCGGGATCGAGGTACCGGAGGACGCCGAAGCCGACCCCGCCGTCCGGCACCGCGCGACGGGCTTCCTTTACCGCGCGCAGCAACCGGTCGAGTGTGTCCACACCGGACAGTTCGATGTGGACCGGGTACTCGGCGGTGAACCAGCCGACGGTGCGGGCGAGGTCCAGCCCTTCGCGGCCGTGGCCTTCCATCGTGACGGTCAACGCGTCTTCGTCGCCGCGCAGCGTCAGCACGAGCGCAGCGAGCAGCACCTCGTCGACGCCGGCACGATAGGCCGCGGGCAGGGTCGTGAGGATCGCCGTGCTTTCCTCTTCGGTGGCGACGGTGACCGAACGATGTGCGGTGGCAACAGTGTCGAGCGCCGGGTCGAGCTTGCTCTTCTGTGTCGACCGCCAGTACTCCAGCTCCCCGCGACACGTACCGCTCGCGCCCTGCTCAGCGAGCGTCAAGGCATGGCGTCGCCAGGAAGTGCGCACCGGCTCCAGGACCCCGCCCTCGCAGGCCGTCTGCAGATCAGGGAGCAGGATGCGCCAGGAAACCCCGTCGATGGCCAGGTGGTGCACGACAATCACCAGCTGGTCCCCCACCAGCGCGACGCGCAGCATCTCCCCGGCGCGCGGGTCCAATTCGGACGCCAGTCGTTCCGCCACTTCAGCCGGATTCCCCGTCGCCTTGCTGACCGACGCCTCAACGGCTCCCCGAGGGCGGACCACCAACGAGCCATCGGATTCGACGCGAAGCCGCAACACGTCGTGGTGATCCAGAATCGCCTGAACGCCTTCGCGCAACCCCGGCACCGGACCGTTCACTCGGAGCACTGTCCACTGTGCATACCCGACGATCGCGTCCAGATCCGGATTCAGGTCGAACAACGTCCGCACGATCGGCGGCGCCGGAACCTCGCCGATCGGCTCGTCCGGCTCGCTGTCCGGTTCGGACAGATTCCGGCTCGCCGCCGCCAGTGCCGCGAAGCTGCGCCGCGCCAGCAAATCGCGCGGCCGGAGGTCGAGTCCGTGCGCCCGCAACCGGCTGCTCACGCTGATCGCCGTGATGCTGTCGCCGCCGAGGGCGAAGAAATCATCGTCGACCGCGACCCGCTCCACGCCGATCACCTCGGCGATCGCGGCGCACAGCAACCGTTCCCGCTCGGTCTGCGGCTCGCGTCCGCCGTCTGCCGCCGCAGGCGCGGGCAGCGCGGCCCGGTCGAGTTTCCCGTTGCTGGTCACCGGAAGCTCGTCCAGCACCACGATCGCCGCCGGAACCATCGCCTCCGGCAACCGCTGCGCGAGCGTCGCGCGCACGTCGTCCGCCACCAGCCCGGCACCCACGACATACCCGATCAGCCGCGGCCCGCGCACCGCCGCCGCGGCCGCCCGCACCCCCGGCACCGCACCCAGCGCGCCCTCGACCTCGCCCAATTCCACGCGGTGGCCGCGAATCTTGACCTGTCCGTCGCGCCGCCCCAGGTACTCCAGCCCCCGGCCAGGCACCCAGCGCACGACGTCGCCGGTGCGGTACATCCGCTCCCCCGGCGGCCCGAACGGATCGGCGACGAACCGCTCGGCCGTCCCGCCCGGACGGCCGAGGTAACCACGAGCCAAATGCGGCCCGGCGAGGTACAGCTCTCCGCGGCTTCCCGGAAGCACCGGCCGCAGCGCGGCGTCGAGCACGTACGCCCGAGTCCCGGGCACCGCGAATCCGATCACCGGTTCGTCCCCGGTGATCGGCGCGCTGGCACCGTCCACAGTGGCCTCAGTCGGGCCGTAGATGTTGCGCGCCCGGATACCGGACGAAGCGATCCTCTGCCACAACGCCGGAGGCGTCGCCTCGCCGCCGAGCACCAGCAGCGCCGGATTGAGCGAACCCGCGTCCAGCAACGGCGCGGCCATCGACGGCGTGGTGTCGATGACGTCGATCCGGTCGCGCACGAAAGCAGCGTGCAGCGCGTCGACGTCGCGCGCGGTTTCCGTGTCGTAGACGTGCAATTCGTGCCCGCACAGCATCCACAGCAGCTGCTCGATCGCCGAATCGAAGGCGAACGAATACGTGTGCGCCACGCGGAGCCGCCGCCCCCGCGCGGTCTCGGCGACGGTGGTAGCGCGATGGTTCCGCAGCAACGTCTCCAGCCCCCCGGACCGGACCAGCACTCCCTTGGGCTGCCCGGTGGAGCCCGAGGTGAAGATGACGTACGCGAGGTGTTCCGGGTGCCGGTCCGCTGGCTCCCCCGCCGAATACCCGGCGATCTCTTCCCGGACCGACGGATCGTCCAACCGGAGCTGCGGCACCCCGGGCAGCAGATCCGAGTCCGTCACAGCGAGCTTCGGAGTCACCTCGGCGACCAGCGAGCGCAACCGTTCCGCCGGATGAGCCAGGTCCAGCGGCAGGAACGCGGCCCCCGCGTCGAGAACCGCCAGCAGCGCCACCACCAGATCGACCGACCGGGGCAACGCCAGCGCCACCACGTCGTCCGCTCCGACGCCGCGCGCCCGCAGCGCCCGCGCCAGCCGATGCGCCCGGTCCCGCACCTCGTCGCCAGTCAGCCGCTCGTCGCCGCAGACCAGCGCGGTCTGCCCGTCGAGCCCTTCCAAGAGCCCTTCTTCCGGCGCGGCGACAGCGGGTGTCGACCATTCGGCGAGCAAGGCGTCGACGTCCGGAACCAGGTCCACCCCGCCGACCACCGGAGCGTCCGCCCGAGTGAACGCGGAGATCAACGCCTTCAACGCCGCGAGCTGCGCATCGACTCCAGCCTGATCCTGCGACCGCGCGTCGACCTCGAACCCCAGCAACAGCCCGCCGCCGGCCGTCGGCAGCACGCTGAGCCCCATGTCCTCCGGCGGCCCGCCCGCGACGTTCCGCATCGTCCCGCGCGCCTCGCCGAACGCCAGCTCCAGGTCGAACGCCTTGAGGTTGATCCCGCGTCCGTGCAGCAGCGCTCCCGCGCCCGGCACCGCCAGGTCCTGCGGCAGGTTCTCGCCCCGGTACCGCTGGTGCGCGCGCATTTCCCGCAACGCCTCCGCGACCCGCGCGGTCAGCTCCTCCGGCCGGTCGCCCGGCTGCACGCGGACCCGCAACGGCAGCACGTTGACTGCCATCGCCGGAGTACGCAACGCCGCTCCGAACCGGCACATCAACGGCACCGCGAACACGACGTCCGCCGTCCCGAGCATCCGGTGCAGGAACGCCGCATAACACGCGATCAGCGCATCGCCCCAGGTCGTCCCGGCGCGCTTCCCCAGCTCGCCAAGACCGGCGACCTCGTCCGCGGCGAGTTCGGCGCGCGCGGTGAACGTCGCTTCCGGCAGCCCGGCCGCGCTCGCGTCCTCGGCCAGCTCCGGCATCGGCGTGAACCGATCGCACCAGTACGCGCGGTCCTGCGTGAACCGTTCGCTCATCCGGTACGCACGGTCGGCGTCCACCAGATCAGCGAACCGGCCGAACGTCGAGGGCGGCACGTCTTCGCCTCGCACCGCCGCGGTGTAGCGGGCGGCCGTGCGCCGGGCGAGCATCGCGGCGGTGTACCCGTCGAACACCAAATGGTGGCCCAGCTGGGTAAACCACACTTCGGTGTCGGAAAGCCGGAGGATCAGGTGCGAGAACAACGCCCGGTCCAGCATCCCGCGACACGCCTCCGCCACCCGCCGCCGCTCCGCCGCGACCCGTGCGTGCGCCGCCGCCAAGGGGTCGGATTCCCCTTGCAGGTCAACGACTTCCGGCAACGGCACCGGCTCGGCGGACACGGTTTGCCGAGGGCCGTCCGGGGTGTCGAGCACCCGCAGGCGAAGGCTTTCGGCTTCCTCGGCGGTCGCCCGGATCGCCTCGGCCAGCGCCGCGACGTCGACCGGTTCGCCGGAGATCGCGGCGATTTCCACGACGTCGCCGACGAGGTAGTACGGCGAATCCGGTTCCAGCCGCTGCGCGTTCCAGATGCCCAGCTGGGCGCTGGTCAGCTCGAGGGCGGCAAGTGCGGTGCTCAACAGGTGACTCCTGGGGTCAGAGCGACGGCACGACCATCGGCGTGCCGGTGACCGGATCGGGCACCACGACGCTCGGCAGGTCGAAGACTTCCTTGATCAGCGCGGCGTCCACGACGTCGCCGGGCGCGCCCTCGGCCACGATCCGGCCGTCGCGCATCGCGACCACGTGATCGGCGTAGCGGCAGGCCTGGTTGATGTCGTGCAGCACCGCGATCACCGTGGCGCCCTCGTCGCGCAGCCGTTTCAGCAGCTCCAGCACCTGGTACTGGTGCGCGATGTCGAGGAACGACGTCGGCTCGTCGAGCAGCAGGTACGGCGTGCGCTGCGCGAGCACGACCGCGATCCACACCCGCTGCCGCTGCCCGCCGGACAGCTCCTGCACCGGACGGTCGGCCAGCCCGGCGACCCCGGCCGCGGTCATCGCGCTGACCACGGCGGTCTCGTCCTCCTCCGACCACGACGACAGCAGCGACTGGTGCGGGAACCTCCCGCGCGCGACCAGCTGCCGGACGCGGACGTCCTCCGGCGCGGACGGATCCTGCGGCAGGAAGCCGAGTTCCCGCGCCAGCGCCTTGGCCGGATACGCCCCGACCTCGCGGCCGTCGAAGGTCACGCCGCCGGCGGACGGACGGAGCAGCCGGACGAACGCGCGCAGCAATGTCGATTTGCCGCACGCGTTCGGGCCGACCACGGCGGTGAACGCGCGGTCGGGCACGTCGAGCCGCAACTGCGTCGAGACGACGCGGTCGCCGTAGCGCAGGGTGAGATCCCGCGCGGTCAAGCGGGCGGTCACTTCCGCCGCACCTCCTTGGTGAGCAGCCAGATCAGGTAGCAGCCGCCGATCGCCGTGCTGACCACGCCGACCGGCAGCGACACCGGGGCGAGCAGCATCTGCGCGGCGAGATCGGCGCCCGCGAGCAGCACCGCGCCGGTCAGCGCGGCTGGCAGCAACGGAATGCCGGGCGCGCGGGCGAGCCGCCTGCCGATCTGCGGGGCGGCGAGCGCGACGAACGCGATCGGCCCGGCCACCGCGGTGACCGTCGCCGTGCAGGCGACGCCGATCACGACCAGTTGCAGCCGCAGGGATTCGTGCCGGACGCCGGTCGTCACCGCGAGTTCCGTGCCGAGCGCCGCCTGGTGCAGCGCGGGTGCGCGGGTCAGCAGCACCGCGAACAGCACAGCCAGCACCCCGAACGGCACCGCGACGTCGCTCCAGCCGATGCCGTTGAGCGAACCGGCGCTCCAGCCGACCGCCGCGATCGCGACTTCCAGGTCGGCACGAAGCACGATCCAGGAGTTCAACGCGGTCAGCATGGCGTTGATCGCGATCCCGATGACGATCAACCGCAACCCGGACCGGCTGCCGCCCATCGACAGCAGATACACCGCGGCCGCGGTGACCAGCCCGCCGAGCACCGACGCGAACGTCAGCTGCGCCGGCGACCCGGACAGCACGGTCATCGCGATCAGCGCGCCGGTGTAGGCCCCGGAATCGAGGCCGATTACGTCCGGGCTGCCCAGCGGATTCCGCGTGACGTTCTGGAAAATCGCCCCGGCCAACCCGAGCGCAGCACCGAACACGAGCCCGGCTGCCACGCGTGGCAGCCGCCATTCACGGATCACCACGCCGGGCCCACCGCCAGACCCGCCGAGCGCGGCGAACACCCGCGCCGGACTCGCCCACGCCGCGCCGTAACAAAGCCCCAGCAACGCAAGCCCGGCGAGAACGATACCGAGCACGACGACGAGGACGACGGTGCGGCGCTCGACCTTGAACGACAATCGCCCGCGGCGGAACACGAACGCGGTCACAGCGCGGCCGTCCCGTACTTGCGGACCGCCCAGATCAGCACCGGACCGCCGACGAACGCCGTCACGATCGCGACCGGCACCTCGCCGGTCGGCAGCAGCACACGCGAGCCGATGTCCGACACCAGCAGCAGAATCGGGCCCAGCACCACCGCGAAAGCGGTCAGCCATGGCACCGAAGCGCCCGCCGCGCGGCGGGCGAGATGCGGCACGATCAGCCCGACGAACAGGATCGGCCCGGCCACCGCCGTCGCCGCTCCGGCCAGCAAAGTGATCAGCAACAGGGTCACCGCACGGATTCGGGCCACACGCGCGCCAAGAGTGTGCGCGACGGTGTCGCCCAGCGCGAGCGCGTTCAGCTGACGGCTCAACAGAAACGCGGCGACCACGCTCGCCGCGATCACGATCAACGGCACCGTCAGCGGAGCCTGTTCCCGCCCGGCCAGCGAACCGACCGCCCAGAAGCGGTACCGGTCGAAGGTGTCCGGCAGCAGCAGCCGCAGCCCGAGCGAAACGCCGCTGAGCACGAAGGTCAGCGCGGTGCCGGTCAGCACCATCCGCAACGGCGACCGCCGGCCGACCGCGTACACCAGCAGGGTCGCCAGCACCGCGCCGAGCACGGCGAACAACAGCTCCCCCGACGCCGAAGCGGCGATGCCGAGCGCGGAACCGATCGTGATGGCGAACCCGGCCCCGGCGGTGACGCCGAGCACGCCGGGTTCGGCCAACGGGTTGCGCGACAACACCTGGACGAGCACCCCGGCCACCGCCAGCGCCGCGCCGACACCGACCGCCAGCAGCGCACGCGGTGCCCGGACGTCGCGCACCACCGCCTGATCGGCCGGATCGCCGCGGCCGAAAATGGCCTGGAGCACCTCCGCCGGCGCGATGCCGTGCGCCCCGACGCCCACGCTGACCACGGCCACCGCCGCCAGCAGGACGACGGCGGCGGCCAGCAGCGCGGTCCGGCTGCGCGCGGTCACTTCTTCAGCAGCGGCGCGAACGCCTGGTCCACCGCGTCCAGCGTCTTCATCGCCGCCCGGTAGGTGGCCGCTTCGGTGTAGCGGAAGGCGAACGTCTTGCCCGCCTTCACCGCGGGAAGTTCCTTCCACAGCGGCGAATCGAGCACGTACTTCACCGCGGGCGGCACCGAGCCGTCCGGCTTCACCGAGTAGGTGATCGCGTCCGCCTGCGCGAACGCGGTCGGCAGTTCCTCGATCGACGGGTACTCGCTGACGTCCTTCGAACCGCCGCCCTTGACCTTCACCTGGCCGAAGTAGTTCGCGCCGATGTCCTGCGCGACGTTGGTGCCCCAGGAATCCTTGAACTCGCGCTGGAAGTTGCCCTTCGCGACCTCGCCGTACGCGCCGACGTGCCCCAGTTTCAGCTGCGGCAGCACGGCTTTGTACTTCTCCTTGAGCTGGTTCGCTTTCGCCTCGTACTCCTGGCGCGCGGCGTCGAACCCGGCCAGCGCGCCCGCCGCGTCGGACTGCTTGCGCGAAAGCTCCCGCCACGCCGACGGCACCGACGGCCCGATCGCCACGACCGGCGCGATCTCCTGCAGCCGCTTGACGTCGATGTCCGCGAGCACCGGCTTCGGCACGCCGATCACGATCAGGTCCGGATCGGCCTGCGCGATGGCCTCGTAGTTCGTCTCGGCGGCCTGCTCGCCCGCGACCTTGGGCAGCTCGTCGTACTTCTTGCGGTCCTCGGCCGTCATCATCGGCAGGCCGCGCTTCCACGTCGAGATCCCGACGAGCGGAGCCTTCGCCTCGAGCAGCGCCGGAACCGCGTAGCCGGTCGCGATCACGCGCTTCGGCTTGACCGGGATCTTGATCTCGCCGTTGTCGGCGGCGAACGCGCGGGTCGGGGCGTCGCTCCCGCCGCTGCTCTGCGCGTCGCCGGAACCGCAGCCGGCGACGACGGTGAGGGCGACCGCGAGGGCAGCGGCGGCGAGACGGGTCTTTCTGATGGCGGTCATGCGAGGGTCCTTGCTGTTGCTGATGGATCAGTGGTCGTGCTCGTCGTCGAAGTCCGCGACGCCGCGTTTCCAGTAGCCGGTCACGTCGTAGTCCTCGCGGGCGAGCCCGAGGTCGTCGCGCAGCCACCGGCGCAGCGGCTTGATCGCGCCCGCTTCTCCGGCGATCCACGCGTAAAGCCGTTCGCCTTCGGGCACTTCGACTTCGCGCACGGCGTCGGCGAGAAGCTCGACACTGCCGGGTGCGACGCCGGTGCCGCGGTGCAGCCAATGGACTTCGACGCCGTCCGGCGCGTCGAGGTCGATCTCCTCGCTCGCGTCGGCGACCTCGGCGAACGCCCAGCCCACCGCCGTCCGCGGCAGTTCCTCCAGCCAGCGCGCGAGAGCGGGCAGCGCGGTGATGTCGCCGGCGAGCAGGTAGCGGTCGTAGTTGTGCGGCACGATGAGCCCGCCCGGCGGACCGGCGACATGCACGGCCTCGCCCGGCCGCACCGCGCGCGCCCAGTCCGAGCCGAGACCGCCGTCGTGCAGGGCGACGTCGAGGTCCAGCTCACCGGACGCCGGGTCGTAGCGGCGGACGGTGTACTCGCGCGAAACCGGCGACGGCTTCGGCCAGCGGAGCATGTCCCCGTTCGCCTCGGGCAGCCGCAGCTCGCCGTCCGCGTCCGGGAAGAGGATCTTCACGTGCTCGTCCGGCGAATGCGCCTCGAACCCGGTCGTGCCCGGCCCGCCGAGGGTGACGCGCAGCAGCCCGGCGCCGACCGCGCTGGTCCGCACGACCTCCGCACGCCGGATCCGGATGGGGTACGGCACTTTTTCGGCCTGGCGGCCCGCGCGGACCTCCGCGATCCGGGCGGTGTGACGGTGCCGGTGCTCGTCCCGGCTCACTGCGCGCCGCCGGTCAGCAGCTTCGTCCAGTGCCCGAGCCGCGGGTCCTCGGCGAGGTCGGCGAATTCCAGCTGCGCCGCGCCCGCGCCGCGCCACTTCTCGACGAGGCTCATGATCCGCATCGAATCGAGGCCGAGATCGGCGAGATCGGTGTCCGGGGTCAGCTCGTCGAGACCGCAGCCGAGCAGTTCGGCGACGTCCGCGTTGATCTGGTCGGCAGTCAGTCCGGGGGTGCTCATCGAGGTGCTCCTGCGGGAATCGGCGCCGACAGCGCGGCGAGCGCGTCGGCGGTGGTGGTGACGACACCGCAGCGTTGCGCGACGTACTCGCACGCCTGGTCGTGCCGGGAGCGGTCGAAGTCCGCGACCGCATCGCTGATCAGGAACGGCCGGACGTCGCGCATGAACGCCTCGACCGCCGTGGTCTGGCAGCCGATGTGCGCGTAGACGCCGGTGATCAGCAGCTGGTCGCGGTCGCCGAGCTGCTCGCGGAAAGTGCTGCGCTGGAAGGCGCTGTACCGCCATTTGTCCAGCACGGTGTCGCCCGGTCGCGGGGCCAGCTCGTCGACGATGTCCGCGGCGCGCGGGTCGTCGTCGATCACCGCGCCGATGCCGTCGCCCCAGAACTCGGTGAGCAGCCCGCGATCGGCGGCGGGCTGCCTGCCCGGCTGCGCGGTGTAGAACACCGGAATGCCGTAGCTGCGCGCCTTCTCGGCGAGCTCCGCGATGTTCGCGACCATCTCCGGAATCGGCGAACCCTCGTACGGGGCAAGGAAATACCGCTGGACGTCGTGCACGAGCAGGGCCGACCGCGCCGGGTCGGGCCGCCAGTCGACCCGCCCCTCGGGCAGCTCCGCCGCCGTCGGCAGCGGGTACGCCCGGATTTTCGGCAGGGACACGCCTCACCTCTCCTTCGCCAGGGCGGCCAGCGCCGCCCGCAGTTCGCGTTTGCTGGTCTTGCCCACGCCGGTGACCGGGAACTCCCCGACCACCTCCACCAGATCCGGCACCTTGAACGCGGCCACCCCGCGCCCGCGCACGAACCGGCGCAGTTCCGCCGCACTCGGCTGCTTTCCGTCCACCGGAACGACATACGCGCAGGTCCGCTCGCCGAGGTACTCGTCCGGCACCGCGACGACGGCCGCGTCCAGCACGCCCGGATGCGCCATCAGGTGGTTCTCGACCTCTTCCGCCGCGACCTTCTCGCCGCCCCGGTTGATCTGCTCCTTCGCCCGCCCGACGACCTCTAGATGCCCTGATTCCCTTTGCCGCACCAAATCGCCCGTGCGGTAAAAGCCGTCCTCGGTGAACGCGGTCTTGTTGTGCTCGGCCGCGTGGTAATAACCGCGGATCGTGTACGGCCCGCGCGTGAGCAGCGCGCCGATTTCGCCCGGCTCGACGAGATCGTCCGACGCCGCCAGCGGATCGTCCGGATTCACGACGCGCACCTCGTCGTCCGGCGAGATCGGCCGCCCCTGGGTGCTGAGCACGAGATCGTCGGGATCGTCCAGCCGGGTGTAGCAGACCAGTCCCTCGGCCATGCCGAACACCTGCTGCAGCCGGCACCCCAGCGCCGGACCGATGCGTTCGGCGAGTTCCCGGCCGCATTTCGCGCCGCCGACGAGCAGAACGTCCAAAGAGGACAGATCCCGTCCGGTGCGCGCCGCCGCCTGCACCCAAGCCGCCGCCAACGGCGGGACGACCCCGCTGATCGTGACCCCTTCGGCCTCGATCAGCCGGAACGCCGTGTCGGCGTCCGGCCGCGGCGCCATTACCGTGGCCGCACCCGCATGCAACGCGCCGAGCAACCCCGGTGAGCTGAGCGGGAAATTATGCGCGACAGGAAGAGCCGCGAGATACACGCTTTCTTTCTTCAGCCCGCAAATGCGCGCGCTCTCCCGCACGCTGTACAGATAATCGTCGTGCGTACGCGGAATCAGCTTCGGCAGCCCCGTACTTCCGCCGGACAGCTGGAGAAACGCCATGCCCTCCGGATCCGGATCCGGCAGCTCGCGCGGTTCGGTCGCCGCCAGCTCCGCGAACTCCGGCTCGCCGACGACGAAGACCTTCCGCTCCTGCGCAACCTCACGCGCCATTTTCGCGTGATCGTGTCCCGCGTGCTCCGTGACGGTGAGGATCGCTCGTGCGTCGCTCTGTTCCGCGAAATGCCGCAACTCGCTGTCGCGGTGCGCGGGCAACGCGAACACCGGCACCGCCCCGGCCCGCCACAGTCCAAAAACGACAGACACGAACTCCGGAATGTTCGGCAGCTGCACGACCACCCGGTCGCCCTGCTCGATCCCGCTGGCGACGAACCCACTCGCCAGCCGATGCGCCCGCTCGTCCAGCTCGGCGAACGTCCACCGCTGATCCTCGCCGACCACCGCGGTCCGGTCCGCATACGCTTCCTTGAGCGAGGTCAGCAACGCCCCGAACGTCTGCCCCCGCCAATACCCGCTGGCCCGATACCTCGCCGCGGTTTCCTCCGGCCACAGGTTCACGCGACCCCCTCCGCGCCCAGCGCGCGCAGCAGCGTCCCGAACTTCGCGCTGGTCTCGGCCAGTTCCGCCGCCGGATCAGACCCAGCGACGACGCCCGCCCCCGCGAACAGCCGCGCGGTCTTGCCGGACACCTCGGCACACCGGATCGTGACCACCCATTCGCCGTCCCCGGCGAGGTCGGTCCAGCCGACCAGCCCCGCGTAATACCCGCGGTCCTCAGGCTCCAGCCGGGCGATCGTGTCGCGCGCCAGCCCGACCGGCACGCCGCACACCGCAGGCGTCGGATGCAGGGCTTCGGCCAGCTCCAACGACGACGGCCCGCCCGGCCCGACCCGCCCGGTGATCCGGGTGGAAAGGTGCCACATCGTAGGCGTGCCCATTACGTCTGGCTCTTCCGGAACGTCCAGGTCGGTGCAGTAGCGCCCCAGCACCTCCGCCACCTGCGCGGCGACGAGGGCGTGTTCGTTGAGGTCCTTTTCGGACACTCGCAGCTCGGCAATCGCTTGCGCGTCCCGCACCGGGTCACCCGTGCGCCGTCGCGACCCCGCAAGCGGATTCGCTGTCACGACGTCACCCTTGCGCGACACCAGCAACTCCGGACTGGCCCCGACGAGCGTCCGCGGCGCCGGATCCCCCGGGGCGCTGACGTCAACGGCGAAGGCGTGCGCCGCAGGGTCCGCCACGACGAGGTTGCGGAGCAGCTGCTGGACCGAGACGCCTTGCTGCCCAACGAGATCCAGCGCTCGAGCGAGGACGACCTTCTCGAGTTCCCCGTCAGCGATGAGCCCGACCGCCCGACGGACGCTTTCGGCGTAAACCTCGGGAGCCGGTTGAGGAACGACAGTCCAGGGGGTTGAGTTCGACGTTTTGGCACCGGCTAGGCCTGAACTGCCCCGCGCGTCGGCCGGATTTCCGCCGGATTCCGTTTCGCTCGAACGCCCGCCATCCTGCTTCGCGTGACTGTTTCCGCCGGTTTCCGCCGCGCTCGAACGCCCACCAGCCTGCTTCGCACCGCTGCCTGAGTCCGCGGCCAGCGCACCCCCGCCGCCCGGAGCCTCGGCCCGGCGCACCACCGCGGGCACGATCAGGCTGCTCCCGGAATCCGGCCGAAACCCGATCGCTCCCACCACAACCGGATCGGCGACCCCCGCCAGCACCGCCGCTTCCAACGCCTCAGCAGCCGCCGCGGCCCGGTTGCCAGGTGTGCCGCGGACGCACGAATGCACGCCGTCGGCGAGCAGCACCCCGCGGGCCGACGAGTAGTAGAACGACCCCGGCAGGTACGCGGCCAGGAGATCCGCCGCCCGGTGGACCGGCCGCGGACGGGCCGGAGCAGGTGAGGACACGAGGTGAATTCCCTTTCGCACACGCGCAGGCGGCCGAGCCGCCCCGTCTGTTCCCTGACACAAGGCCCAGACCTTGACTGTTCGGTTAGCCTAACCTAATGGACACTAACGTATCCGGACGAAAAGGAAAAGCCGCCCGGCGGGTCGACCCGGGTCACGCGCGAAGCGTGGCCCCGCCGTCGACGTAGAGGTTCTGCATGGTGATGTGCCGCGCCCGGTCGGACGCGAGGAACAACACCGCGTCCGCGACATCGGCCGGGTCGGCGATCCGCCCGAGCGGAATCCCGACGCGGAATTCCGCCGGATTCCCCGCGATCACGCGAGCTTCGCCGGAGTCGTCCGTCCACAGCAGACGTTGCATGTCAGTGTCCGTCGACCCCGGCGAGACGATATTGCACCGAATCCCCGACCCGGCGAGCTCCAGCCCGAGGCAGCGGGTGAGCATGGTCGCCGCCGCCTTCGAAGCCGCGTAAGCCGCCATCCCGGTCCGCGGGACGCCAGCCGCGTTCGACCCCACGGTCACGAGCGCCCCACTCCCCCTCGGCTGCATCCGCCGGGAGATCTCGCGCAGGACAGTGAAAACCCCGGTCGAGTTGACCGCGAACGTCGCCGCCCAGTCCTCGTCGCTGGTCTCGCCGACCGTCCCGGGCCGCAACACTCCCGCGACAGACACCCCGATCCCGATGGGGCCCAGCTCCCGCTCGACGTCCGCCACGACCCGCGCGACCGCCTCGGGATCCCCGACGTTCGCCACGAACGGCACCACCTGCCCGGCTCCACCGCCTGGCGACGCCCCACTCCGCGAAGACGGCGCGCCAGCACCCGCCGACGCGCTCTCCCTCGCAGAGCTAGAGACATCGCCGCCTACGGACGTCCCCGCCGCAGCGTCCTCCGAAAGCCGCTCACCATCACGACCCTCCGGCATCCCTGCGGCAGAACCCCGCGCGGCACCGCCAGGCGTCAGTGAAGCTGCCCCGGCGTTTGGCCCATCCGACTCCGCACCGAAGCCCCGCACAGCATCGCCACGCGTCCCCGAAGCCGCCCCGGCATCCGCCTCATCCGGCCCCGCCCCAACGCCCCGCGCAGCACCGCCAAGCGCCCCGCCACCCGAGACTCCCCCGGCATCCGCCCGAGCCAGCCCCGCGCCGTAGTCCCGCGCGGCGACCTCCCGCAACCCCTCCTCGTCAATGTCGACCGCGGCCACCACGGCACCGGCGCGGGCGAGCGCCTCGACGACGGCCGCCCCGATCCCGCGCGCACCGCCGGTGACCAGCGCGACCCGCCCCTCGATCCCGGCTTCCGCGTCCCGCGTCACCGCGCACCTCACCCTCCGTCGCCGACTGATTAGGCAAACCTAACCTAATCGAGTGAGCGACGGCCAGGGTGATCCCGCCCACCTCCGGCTCAGCGGCCGGGCGCGAAATTCCGCAGCCGCAAGCTATTGGCCACCACCAGCACCGACGACAGCGACATCGCCGCCCCCGCGATCAGCGGATTCAGCAGCCCGCACGCGGCGAGCGGCAACGCGGCCACGTTGTACCCGAACGCCCAGACGAGATTGCCGCGGATCGTGCGCAATGTCCGCTGAGCGAGACGGATCGCGTCCGGCAGCACCGACAGATCGTCACGGACCAGGATGATGTCGGCAGAACGCAAAGCCAGATCGGTTCCCTCCGCGACGGCCAGCCCGAGATCAGCGGTCGCCAGCGCCGGAGCGTCGTTCACTCCGTCGCCGACCATCGCGACCCGATGTCCCTTGCGCTGCAACGCGGACACCGCCGCGGCCTTCTCGCTCGGCAAAACCCCGGCGCGCACCTCCGGGATCCCGACCTCCGCCGCGACGGCCTGGGCCGTCGCCTCGTTATCGCCGGTCAGCAACACCGTTTTCAGCCCCAGCCGATGCAACTGCGCGACCGCCGCCCGCGCCGACGGCTTCACCTCGTCCCGCACTGCGAGCATGCCCGCGACCTCGCCTGCCTTCGCCACGAGCACGACCGTCGCCCCGCCAGCCTCCGCCGACGCGACTTCAGCCTCGACCTCCGGGCCAACCGAAACCCCTTCGCCGACCAGCAACCTCGGCCGCCCGACCACGACCGCCGTACCCTCGACCACGCCGCGCGCACCCAGCCCCGGCAAGGCCTCGAACTCGGCGGCGGCCGGAAGCACCTCCGGCCCACCGGCGACAATCGCCGCCGCAATCGGGTGTTCCGACGAAGCTTCCACCGCGGCCGCGAGACGCAGCACCTCCGTCGGCGAGCACGACCCGAACGCCCTGGTCTCGGCGAGAGTCATCCGCCCTTGAGTCACCGTTCCGGTCTTGTCCAGCACGACGGTGTCGACCGTACGGCTCGCCTCGAGCGCGTCCGGCCCCTTCACCAAGATCCCGAGTTGCGCGCCTCGGCCGACGCCGACCATCAACGCCGTCGGGGTCGCCAGCCCCAGCGCACACGGGCACGCGATGATCAGCACGGACACCGCCGCCCCGAACGCATCCCGCACCGGGTTCCCGCTGAGCAGCCACCCCGCCAGCGTGAGCACCGCGAGCGCCGAAACCACCGGGACGAACACCGCGCACACCCGGTCGGCCAGCTGCTGCACCGCCGCCTTCCGCTCCTGCGCCCGCTCGGCCAGCGCGCTCATCTGCGCCAGCTGCGACCGTGCTCCGACCGCCTCCGCACACACGACCAGCCGGCCGTTCAGGTTGATGCTCCCGCCGATCACCCGGTTTCCCGGCCCGACCTCCGCCGGCACCGGTTCTCCCGTGATGGCACTGACATCCACTGTGGACAGACCGCTGTCGACAGTTCCGTCGGCGGCGATCTTCTCCCCTGGCCGCACCACGAACCGGTCGCCGATCGCCAGTTCGCCTATTCCGACCAGCACTTCGCCGTCCGCGCGCAGAATCCGCACGTCCTTCGCCGCCAGCGCGTCCAGCGCGCCGAGCAGGTCCGCCGCGCCTCGCCGGGACCGTGCCTCGAAGTACCTGCCAGCGAGCAAGAACGTCGTCACTCCTGCGGCGACGTCGAGATACACCGAATCCGCACCCGGCGCGGTCGCGCCGAACCCGATCCAGTAGCCCGCCTCGCCGCCCGAACCGATCAGCACCGAAGCCGCCGACCACAGATAGGACGCCAGGACGCCCAAGGAAACGAGAGTGTCCATACTGGACGATCGGTGCCGCAGATTGCGCAGGGCGGCTCGGTGGAACGGCACCGCCGCCCAGAACACCACCGGCGTCGCCAGCAGCAGGCACACCAGCTCCCACAACGGGAATCGCAACGACGGCACGAGCGCGAGCGTGATCGACAGGTTTCCCAGCGGGACAGCCAGCACCGCGGCCACGATCAGCCGGCGGCGCAGATCGCGAACCCGCGCGTCGCGGTTTTCCGGGCTCGTTTCGCCGCGGACAGCCGCCGTGTAACCCGCCCGCTCGATCGTCGCGACCAGCGAGGCGGGGTCAAGGTCAGGCGGACAGTGGACGGTCGCGCGTTCGGTCGCGTAGTTGACCGTGGCGCGGACGCCGTCGAGCTTGCCGAGGGAACGCTCGACGCGCGCCGCACAAGCGGCACAGGTCATCCCGCCGACGGCGAGATCGAGGCGACGGGTCGGGGTCGGGGTCGCTGCGGGGGCAGCGGTGTGCGTAGACATGGTTCTCCGGATTCCAGGACGGGCGCTAAGGCGGTGGCAGCGCCGACGCCGGGAAGGCGGACTGATTTCCATAGTACGCCTGGTTTTCCGTCGCCACTCCTTCGGGTGACTTGGGAACCTTTCGGCCCTCCCCGACGACTATCCAGATGGTGGCAGTGCCCGACCCGACCCCGATCAGACAGGAGCGAGAATGTCCGAAACCTTTGCCGCATCAGGAGATCTGCAGCACGTGACCACGTTCTGCGGCAACTGCGACTGCGGCTGCCCGGAGCTGTTCCTCGACGACGCCGCCCCGCCGGAACGTGGTGTCGTCTTGACCGACGACTTCGGGCAGCGCGTGCAGATGAGCTTGGCACAGCTGAAAGTTCTCGTCGCGGACGTCAAGGACGGAGCCTTGGACAAGGTGGTGACAGCCGTGGTTTAGCGACGGAATCGGTGCGGTGCGGCGAGATCGAGACTTCCCCTATGCGGGACGTGCGATCTGGGGCTGCCAGATTTCAGCGTGCGGTGGGCCGATGCCGGTCGAGCGGAATTCAGGAGTGAACCAACCTGATTCGCCGAGGCAGGCACCGGGCTGCGGCTGCTACTGCCTTCTGGCCGCCAGGTTGGCGAGCATCGCGTTGTAGGCGGCGAAATCGTCGTCCTCGCCTTCGTCGTAGCGACGGTCCAGACGCGCGGCTTCGCGGTCGTCGTAGCGGCCCCACTGCACCAGCAGCGCCACGACGACCACGATCATCGGGATTTCGCCGGTGGCCCAGGCGATGCCGCCGCCCAGGCGTTGGTCGGAGAGGAGGTCGGGCATCCACGGCAAGGACAGGTAGCGGTAGAACGTCTCGGCGATCACCGTCTGCTTGTTCATCAGGATCACGCCGAAGAAAGCGTGGAACGGCATCACCGCGAACATCATGCCGAGCCGCGCGAGATGCGGCATGGAGCGCGGCGGGCGGTCGACGCCGATCACCAGCCAGAAGAAAACGTAGCCGGACACGAGGAAATGGAGGTTCATCAGCTGGTGCGCCCAGTGGTAGCGCATTGCCTCGCCGAACAGGCCCGAGAAGTACAGCGCGTAGTACGAGCCGACGAACACCACTGACGCCACCAGTGGGTTCGCGACCAGGCGCGTGAACCGCGAGTGCAGCAGCGCCACCAGCCACTCGCGCGGACCGTCCGGCCCCTTGCCTGCCACCGGCAAGGCGCGCAGCGCGAGGGTCACCGGGCCGCCGAGCACGAGCAGCACCGGGGCGAGCATGGCCAGCGTCATGTGGATGACCATGTGCAGGCTGAAGGTTCCGGACGAGTACTTGCCCAGGCCGGACGACGTCGCGATCAGCACCGTCGCCCAGCCGCAGGTCCACGCCCAGAACCGGCCGCGCGGCCAGTCGTCGCCGCGGACGCGGAGACGGCGTGCCCCGACCGCGTAGGCCGCGACGGCGAGAACTGCCACGACGCCGAGCAGCAAGTCCGGCCGCCAATCGAGGAAGAGCCGGGCGAACGTCGGAGGGTCAGGCAGGTCGTAGCCGAGCACTGTCTCGCCGACGGTCGCCGGATCGTTCACGAACGCAGGCGGCACCAGGTGCGCCAGCCCAGCAGAGACGCCCATAGCCCCAGACAGCACCACGACCTCGACCGCGAGAGCCGCTTTCCCGCCACTCCAACGACGGCGCGCAACGGCGATCAGCACCGCCAACACCACCGTGAGCACAACCTTCACCCCGAGGAGAAAGCCATAGCCAGTAACTAACCCATCCGGACGAGCAAGTGCGAGACCGTCGACGGCTCCGGACGCGGCGAGTACGACGAGGCAACACGTCGCCAACCGTCGATACCGGCGCAGCGCGACCTCTCGTGCCGAGCCCGAGCGTCGGACGTGAACCAGCAGCGCAACCAGGGTTCCAGTCCACAACGCTGCCGCGATCACGTGCCACACCAACGCATTCGTGGCCAGGTCATGCCACGCGCCGATGGAAACGTGCCCGGCGATCGCCCTCGGCAGCAGCCCGACCGTGGCCAAGCCCAGCCACCATACGGTGGTGCGCCAGGTCAACGTGCGCCACACGCCGATCGCTACGACCGTCGCGACCGCCAGGACGCAGAGCCAGGCTTTGGGTTCCTCCATGGCGTCAACGAGGACCGCGAGGTTCGCCAGGTGCAATGCCTCGGAAACTGGCCGCCCGGACGCGTCAGCGGCGTCGAACGGCACCAGTGCCGCGGCCGCGAGCGCCCAGACGACCGCAGCACCCGCTGCGGTGCGGGTCGCCGCGTAACCGTCCGGGGAAAGCCGTCCCGATTCGCCGGGCGGGCTGAGGAACGCGGCGAACGCGAGCGCGCCGACGCAGACCACGCCGGCCGCGTTGGCGATCAACCGGAGCAAGGAGGTGCCAACGGACGTCAACGGGCCAGGAGCCGGGTTGCCGAGCGCGGCATAGACATCGCCCGCCGCGGCGACCACCGCCACGACGGCCACCGCGGCAAACCCCGCCGCGGCAAGCAAACCCCGCCGATGCGGGGCCGGAATAGTACGCACAGCAGAGTGGTCGCGCGGAGACGGCCGCGAGTTCCCGCGATCTGGATCACGGCCGGATCCACCGGCGAGTCCTGGCGGGCTGCCGGAACGCCGGCTCCGGCTCCGGCTCCGGCTCCGGCTCCGGCTCCGGCTCCGGCTCCGGCTCCGGCTCCGGCTCCGGCTCCGGCTCCGGCTCCGGCTCCGGCTCCGAAAAGCCAAGCAGATGGCCCAGCCTGGCAATCCGCAACGGTCCACGGCGGACAATCGCCGTCGAGCGGCCAACCGGCAGCCGTCATCCGATACAGCCAGCCGTCCACCCCGCTTGCGGCCCGACATGAGCAGCGGCCGGTCCGGCAGCCGAAGCGATCCGCCCGGCTGCCGCGCAATCCGGCTCGCCCGCCGACAGCCAAGATCCGCCGAACGATCCCGCACACACCGATATCCAGACGCCCCAGCAGAACCGGAACAACCCCGCATCACATCGCGGTGTCGCTCTCCTCCTGCGCGCGCAGCAAATCATCACGGGCACGGGACACCCGGGAACGCACTGTGCCGACCGGGCAGCCGCACACCTCGGCCGCCTCCGCGTACGACAGGCCCAGGAATTGGGTCAGCACCAGGGCTTCCCGGCGGTCCTCGTCCAAGGTGTCGAGCAGGAGGCCCAGTTCGATCAGGTCCTCGAAGCCCGCCGTGCGCGTCCGGGCCGACTGCTCTTCGGCGGCGCGCTGCCAGTCGGCCGTCGTGGATTCGCGGGGGCGGACCGAGCGCGCGCGGATGCGGTCGACGACGACCCGGCGGGCGATGGACAGCAGCCACGTCCGCGACGACGACCGGCCCGCGAAGCGCGGCAGCGAGCCGAACGCGCGCAGGTAGGTTTCCTGGGTGAGGTCGTCCGCGTCGGCCGGGCTGGTGCGGTGGGCCAGGAATCGCCACGCGTCGGCTTGCGTCGCGCGGACCCACGCTTCCAATGCGACCTGGTCACCGCGGCCTGCGGCGAGGGCCAGCGCGGTGATCCGCTCGTCGTCGTTGTCGCGGCCGGTGGACACGCGCCTCACGGTAGTCCATGCCGGACGGCGGCGGTTCCACGACCAGGTCCCGGGAAAATGGCCGAACCCGCCGGGAACTCGGGCGGGCATCCGAGCGACTATGACAGACGTGAGCTGTGAAATCTTCCGCGAAGCGCTGTCCGCGCGACTCGACGGCGAAGCGGGTCCGCTGCCCGAACCGCAGGTCGACCAGCACCTCGAGACCTGCGCGGCGTGCCGGAGCTGGTACGAGCGAAGCGCGACGCTGCGTCGCACCCTGCTGGTCCGCAGCGCGCCCGAGGTGCCCGACCTCACCGACCGGATCCTCGCCGAAACCCCGGCCCCGCCACGGGAAAAATGGGGGCTGCGGGTCGCGCTGGGGCTGGTCGGGCTGGTCCAGTGCGGGCTGGCGTTCGCGCAACTGCTCGGCATGGACAACGCCCACCGCGGCGGCGGTTTCATGGAAGGCCACCTCATCAACGAAAGCGCGGCCTGGAACCTCGCGGTCGGCGTCGGCCTGCTGTGGGCCGCGCTGCGAACCCGCGCGGCGGCCGGGCAGCTGCCGATGATCACCGGTTTCGTGATCGTCCTCGCAGTGCTCACGACCAGCGACCTGATCGGCGACCGGGTGACCGTCGCCCGGGTGCTGTCGCACGTCTTCCTCGTCGTCGGCCTGGCGCTGCTCTACGCAGTCCACCGCCAGCACCGGCTCCGGCACCAGCCGGGCCCGGACCTTGCCGACACCGCCGACGACCCGGACCAGACCACCGTGACGACCCACGGCGCCCTGGCCCTGGTCCGCCCGCACCCGAAGCGCGGCCGCGACTCCCAACGCCCGACCGGACGGCACCGCGCCGCCTGACACCCGCCCGCTCGGGAATCCCGGCCAAGCAGCTCACCCCGCCGGGACTGCCCGAGCACGGAATCGCTCCGCGGCGTCATCGGAGGGCGACCACGCGACGCGAACCGCACGCCAGCAACCCGAGGACGACCGCACAGTCTGAAACAGCTCGCTACACCAGCCGACGCGACCCCGAGACAGCAGCCACGAACCACCCAACGCGACTGGCTCCGCGCGACTCACATCAAGTCCGCGAAGCCTGCCCAGCCCAAACACTGGCCTCGCGAAACTCCGGCCCATAGCTCACAGCACCAGTCCCTGCGCGAGCCGAACTCGGAAGGGCGGAAGGGCAGTCCCGTCGAGCCCAAATAGAGGCCACCGCCGACTCCGGCCCGCGGCCCAAGCAGCAGCCCAGCGCGAGCCACACTCGCAAGGCCAAACCCATCCGGCCCAAATAACGGCCACCGCCGACTCCGGCCCGCAGCCGAAACAGCAGCCCAGCGCGAGCCGAATTCGCAAGGGCAGTCCCGTCCAGCGCAAAAAAACCGCCGCAAACCCCGGCCCGCAGCCCAAACAGCAGTCCCAGCGAGCCAATTCCCAAGACCAATCCCATCCAGCGCAACAACCGCCACCGCAAACTCCGGCCCGCGCCCGAAACGAGATTCCCCGTCGCCCGAACCACATCCTCGAAACCCGGCCCGACCACCCCAAGCAACGGCCGCACAAACTCTGCCCCGCCCCAAACCAGGGCCCACGCAACCTTCCCGACCGCCCACCCGCGCGTCAGCCAAACCCACGTCACCCTGGAAAAGCTGCCACCAAGCCGAGCCCGCCACTCCACGCCAGCACCGGAAACCGGCACACCCCGAAACCCAACCAAGCCCGGCTCAGATCATCGCCACCGCCATCACCGCCATTCCCAAGCTCATCACGCCTTCCATCGCCGGCCCGACCTCCCGCCGTCCGGGCCGGGCGACCGTCCGGGCGTGATCGATCGCACGGGCCAGCCACACCACCCCGGCCACCAGAAAAACCACCGCCAGCACAGCCGCGACCACCACCACGTGCGCGGGCGCGTGCCCGGTCATCGTCATGCCGGCGTCGCCCATGTCCATCCCGGCGTGCTCGCCGCCCATCGCCGTCGCGGACATCGTCATTCCCGACATCGCCGACGGCATCACGAACGCCATCCACGCCATCCCGGCCATCATCAGCGCGTGGTGTGCTCCCGGCAGACGTCCGTGCCCGAATCCCAGCGCCGTGCTCAGCGCGAACCATCCGGCCGCCGCCGCGAACAGGACGACTTGCGGCAGGCGCGCGAAAGTCATCGTCGCCGGCCAAGCCATCGTGACCATTCCGACGCACATCGCCGCGTGCAGCGCGTCCGCCACTCGTCCGCTCACGCTGGGGCGCCGCGCACATCGATACAGGCAGAACGCGCCGGCCGCCGCGAAGAGCAGCGTGAGGATCCACCGCAAACCCGCTTCGGCGATCATCGCGCGGCCTCCCGGCGCAAGCCCAGCAGGCAGTCGACGGCCAGGAATCCCAGCAGCGACACCCCGAACACCGGCAGGAACCACCCCACTACCGCCACTCCGACCAGCACCGGAGCCAGCACTCGCCCGGGGATTCGCCGCCACGCGCCACGCATCGGCAGCCGTCCGAAACGACCCCGGTCCCGCAACCGTTCGCCGCTCTCCGGCACCCGATCCACCTCAGCTTCACCGCGCGACCGCGACCCGCCTGAACGACCCCCGCGCAGCAACCACCCGCCACCCGCGACCAATCGCCCAGAACGGCCCCGCAGCCACCACATCCGGTATCCCCACCCCACCACACACACCAACGCCGCCCCCAGCACCGTCAGCACAACCTGATTCGCGACCCCGAACAACAACCCCATGTGCGCGTCGATCCCCCACCTGCTCAGCTTCGCGGCGAGCGGATAGTCAGCGAACCTCAACGTCCCGGCGATCGCCCCGGTCCCCGGATCCACCGCCATCGAGTCCTGTTTGGACGGCCAGCCCCGCCCGACCTGCTGCACCACATAACCGCCCCCGGCGGAAGGCGGCCGGATCTCCACCGGATCCGACAATCCGGCCCGCACGGTCGCGTCACGAACCGCCTGCCAGCCGACGTCGCCGGGAGTCCGGGAAGCCGCGGACGAAACCGACGGCGCAGTCCAGTCCAAAGAGGACCGCAGATCGGTGATGTTCGCGCCCGCGTGCAGCGACCACGTCAGCCCAGTGGCGGAAAGAAACAACAACCCCGCGGCGATCCACAGCCCGGCCGAACCGTGCCAGGAACGCAGCCGGTGCCGTCCAGGTTTGCCGCCGGAAGGCAACAGCACTGCCCGCAAGCGTCGACGGCGGCCAAGCCACAAAGCCAACCCGGCGAGAGTGATCACCCACAGCCAACTCGCCGCCAGCTCGCTGTACAACCGGCCGAAATCGCCGAGATGAAGGTTGCGGTGCAGGGTGTCGATCCAGCCTCGGACCGGCATCGCCTGGCCCGAACCGTAGGTCTCCAGCGCGCCGCGGACGTCGCCGTCGTGCGGGTTGACGAACACTGTGTACCGATAGCTCGGCGCCAGCCCCGGACGGTCGAAGATCACCTGGGTGGTGTCAGTCGCGGACGGCGCCGGGCGGACGCCGATGACCTTCCCGTCCGGCACCCGGCCGCGCGCGACAAGGACCTGCTGGTCGAGCGGGACCGCGCCGGCGGCGGCCGGGACGTGCAACTCCTGCGAGTAGACAGCCTGTTCCAGCTGCGGCGTCCACGCGTACGCGATCCCCGTGAGCGCGGCGACCAGCAGGAACGGGCCGACGAACACTCCGGCGTAGAAGTGCAGCCGCAGCACCAAAGGACGCAGCGCCGCCCACCCGGTCGCCGGTTCTCGTTCGGTGCGTGGCGCGTCGTCTGTGCCGATGGCCATCCTGCTCCCTTCGCGTGGTCCGCCTCCTGAGGAGTCGGGCGAACGGGGCAGTCGGTTCCCGGCCTCGGCGAACGCCCGATCGGGTGTCCCGCGCGGACCGGCCATTGCTTCTGGCACTGAGTGACAGTATTGTCGCCGTCACATTCGACACCAAGTGTCAAATATCGCCGAGCGGGACAAGGGAGTCACGATGAGCGAGACGACAGCCCCATCCGAGACGAAGGCCGAAGAGGTCGTAGCCGACGAATTGCTCGTCGAGGAGGTCTCGATCGACGGAATGTGCGGTGTCTACTGACCGCGACGCCGCGGCGTTCGATCTGGACGGTGCTTGGGAACTGGACAGCCGGGTCTCCATCCGGCCGGAGCGGTTCGGCGCGCTGCTGTACCACTTCGGCACCCGCCGGCTGTCCTTTCTCAAGAGCCGCACCATGCTCGCCGCGGTGCAGGCGCTGACCGACCACCCCTCCGCCCGCGCCGCGTGCGCGCGAGCCGGGGTCGCGCAGGCGGAACTGCCCCGCTACCGCGCCGCCCTCGCCGCGCTCGCGGCGTCGGACATGATCCATCCGAGGAGCGTGTGATGCCGCTTGTCGACGAATTCCAGTTCGGGCTCGACGCGCCGATCTGCCTCACCTGGGAACTCACCTACGCCTGCAACCTCTCCTGCGTGCACTGCCTTTCGTCGTCCGGCCGCCGCGACCCGCGCGAGCTGAGCACTCAGGAGTGCAAGGCGCTGATCGACGAATTCGAGCGCATGCAGGTGTTCTACGTGAACATCGGCGGCGGCGAACCGACCGTCCGGCCCGATTTCTGGGAGCTGGTCGACTACGCGACCGAGCACCACGTCGGCGTCAAATTCTCCACCAACGGCATCAAGATCACCGAGGACGTCGCGAAACGGCTCTCCGGCAGCGACTACGTCGACGTCCAGATCTCCCTCGACGGTGCCACCGAGGAAGTCAATGACCACGTCCGCGGCCCCGGTTCCTACCGCACCGCCGTCCGGGCGATGGAGAACCTGCACGCCGCCGGGTTCGGGAACTTCAAGATTTCTGTCGTGGTGACCCGGCAGAATGCGGGACAGCTCGACGACTTCAAAGCAATTGCCGACCGCTACGGCGCCCAGCTGCGGCTCACCCGGCTCCGCCCGTCCGGCCGCGGCGCGGACGTCTGGGACGAGCTGCACCCCACCGCGGCCCAGCAACGGGAGCTGTACGACTGGCTGGTCAAGCACGGCGAAAACGTGCTCACCGGCGATTCGTTCTTCCACCTTGCGGGCTACGGCGACGGCGGCCTGCCCGGGCTCAACCTGTGCGGGGCGGGCCGGGTGGTGTGTCTGGTCGACCCGGTCGGCGACGTCTACGCGTGCCCGTTCGCCATCCACGACACCTTCCTCGCCGGAAACATCCGCGGCGAGGGCGGATTCACCCGCGTGTGGCGGGAATCCGAGCTGTTCGCGCAGCTGCGCAGCCCGCAGAGCGGCGGGGCCTGCACGTCGTGTTCGGCGTTCGACGCCTGCCGCGGCGGGTGCATGGCGGCGAAGTTCTTCACCGGGCTGCCGCTCGACGGCCCGGATCCGGAATGCGTGCGCGGCCACGGCGAACGCGCGCTGGCCGGGGTCGCCGCGGGCAGCGTGCCGAAACCGTCGCTGGACCATTCGCACCGCAAGGTGCCGGTGACCATCGGCATGCGCCGCCCGCCGGAACGGGCCTGCGACGAGAATCCGCTCGCCGGCTTCGCCCCGGGCCGCTGAAATGCGCCTGGCCGATCTGTCGTCGCCGGACGTCGCCGAACAGGCGGCGTCCGGCGCGATCCTCGCCGTGCCGCTCGGGGCCACCGAGCAGCACGGCCCGCACCTGCCGCTGAGCACGGACACCGACATCGCGACGGCGTTGTGCGACCGGCTCGCGGCGGAACGGCCGGACGTGCTGGTCGCGCCAGCGGTGCCGTACGGATCGAGCGGCGAGCACGCCGGATTCGCCGGGACGCTGTCGATCGGGCAGGCGGCCACGGAACTCCTGCTCGTGGAGCTGGGCCGGTCGGCCTGCGAAACGTTCCGGCGGCTGCTTTTCGTGTCCGCGCACGGAGGCAACGCGGCTTCGGTGACGCGCGCGGTCGCGACCCTGCGCACCGAATCGCGGGATGTCTCGATGTTCGAGCCGCGCTGGCAAGGCGATCCGCACGCCGGACGGCCGGAAACCGCTCTGCAGCTGGCACTTCGGCCGGATGCAGTGCAGATGGAGAAAGCAGTACCGGGCGACACTCGTCCGCTGAGCGAGTTGCTTCCGGTGCTGCGCAAGGGCGGCGTGCGGGCCGTAACCGACACCGGAATTCTCGGCGATCCCACTGGCGCCACCGCAGACGAAGGCCGGGACCTGCTCGATCGCCTCACCGCGCAGGTGCGCGCGCACGTGCGCGACTGGACCTCGGCGGTGACACCATGAACGTCGCCCTCGTGACCGGCGCGGCGCGCGGCATCGGCGCGGCCACCGCGGTAAAGCTGGGCGAACAGGGCTGGGCCGTGCTCGCGGTCGACGTCGCCGAAGACAATCCCGCCCTCCCCTACCCCATGGGCACCGCCGAAGAACTGTCCACAGTGGTCGCCATGATCCGGGGAAATGGCGGTACAGCTGAGGAATTCCGTGCAGATGTCCGCGACCGCGCTCAACTGGCCGCAGCCGTCGCGGAAGCAGAACAACGCTGGGGCGGACTCGACACGGCCATCGCAGCCGCAGGTGTGATCGCGGGCGGCGTACCGCTGTGGGAAATGCGGCCGGAGCAGGAAGACGCCGTCCTCGACGTCAACCTCCGTGGCGTCCTCAACCTCGCCCACGCGGCGATTCCCGCGATGCTGCGCCGCCCGAAACCGCGCTCTGGGCGGTTCTTGGCCGTCGCGTCCGCCGCCGCGACGCGCGGGCTGCCGACGCTCGCCGCATACTGCGCGGCGAAAGCCGGAGTCGCCGGGTTGATTCGCGCGCTGGGCACCGAATTGGGCGGCTCCGGCGTCACCGCGAACGCCGTCAGCCCGGGCTCGACCGACACGCCGATCCTCGCCGAGAGCGCCCGGCTGTACGACCTTCCTGCGGCGCAAACGTTTGCCGCACAACAACCTCAGCAGCGGCTGCTCGATCCCGCCGAGGTCGCCGCCGTCCTGGTCTTCCTCGCCGGTCCGGAAAGCAGCGCGATGACCGGCGCGGTCGTCCCGGCGGACGGAGGGCTGGCGCTGTGACCACCCCGCTGCCCGCCGGATTCCGCCTAATCGTCGATCCAAGCGTCAAACAACTCTCCGACGGCCTCCTCTTCGGCGGCTCCCCCGCCCGCGTGCTGCGCCTGACGAAAGCCGGACGAACGGCATGGGCACGCCTGGCGGACAACCCAGTCGAAACCTCGGCGGAAGGTGTCCTCGCCCGGCTGCTCACCGACGCCGGGTTCGCACACCCGTTGCCACCAGCCACAACCGCGGACGTCACCGTCGTCATCCCGGTCCGCGACCGCACCGGACTGCTCGGCCGCTGCCTCGCCGGACTCGGCGGCCGATACCCCGCGCTGGTCGTCGACGACGGATCCGCCGACCCCGCTGCCGTCGCCACAGTAGCCTCCGCGCACGGCGCGAAACTCGTCCGCCGCGACGTCAACGGCGGCCCGGGAGCAGCCCGAAACACCGCGCTGGAGCACGTTTCCACCGACCTGATCGCCTTCCTGGACAGCGATTGCGTCCCCTCCCCGGACTGGATCGACCGACTGGCCGGACATTTCGCCGACCCGCTCGTCGCCGCCGTCGCGCCGCGCGTGCGTCCGCTCGCTCCCGACACGCGGGCTGGCCGCTACACCCGCGCCGCCAGCAGCCTCGACCTCGGCTCCGCCGCCGCCCGGGTCGCGCCTGGCACGCGACTGTCCTATGTGCCCACTGCCGCCCTGCTGGTTCGCCGAACCGCTGTGGAATCGGTCGCCCGCAACGGTGCGGTTTTCGACCCGGCAATGCGCGTCGGCGAAGACGTGGACCTCGGCTGGCGACTCCACGACGCAGGCTTCCGGATCCGCTACGACCCGTCCGCGCACGTCGACCACCACGAGCCGACCACCTGGCGTGCGTTGCTCAACCGCCGCGCCAGCTACGGTACTTCCGCCGCGCCGTTAGCCCTGCGTCGTCCGGCCGCAATGGCCCCGCTCGTCCTGCACCCATGGCCGACGCTGACCGTCGCCGCCCTTCTGGCCCGCCGCCCGCTTCCGGCTGCAGCCGCCTTCGCGGGCGCAGTGCTGACCATGGCCCGCGTATTGCGCCGCAGCGACGTGCCAACAGATGGTGTCGTGCGCGCGATGGGCACTGCGGTCGGTCAAACCTGGCTCGGCTTCGGCCGCTACAGCACGCAGTTCGCCGCTCCCCTGCTCGCCGCGCTTTTGTTGCCCGGCGGTCGAAAGCGCTGGGGACGACGCGCTGCGATCGCGTCGCTGCTCGCCGGACCGCCGCTGACCACCTGGCTGCGGCAACGACCCGACCTCGACCCATTCCGCTACACCGCCGGCGCAGTCGCCGACGACCTCGCGTACGGCGCCGGAGTGTGGGCGGGCTGTCTCGACCACCGGACCGCGGTCCCGCTGCGGCCGCGCGTCACCTGGCGCCCTCTGCGCGTCGACCCGAAGGGAAAACGATGAGCACCACCTGGTTCGAATCCGTCGCCGAAGCACAGCGGCGGGCGAAGAAGCGCCTGCCCGCGTCCGTCTACTCGGCACTGATCGCCGGTTCGGAAAAAGGGCTGACGCTGCAGGACAATCTGGCCGCGTACGACGAACTGCGCTTCGCCCCGCGCACCGCCGGACTGCCCGGCGAGCGCGATCTGAGCACGAACGTCCTCGGCCGGGACGTCGCGCTGCCGGTTCTGATTTCGCCCACCGGCGTGCAGGCAGTGCACCCCGACGGCGAGGTCGCGGTCGCTCGCGCCGCCGCCGCGCGCGGGACGTCGATGGGGCTGTCGTCGTTCGCCAGCAAGCCCGTCGAGGAAGTGGTGGCGGCGAACCCGCATACCTATTTCCAGGTGTACTGGACGGGAAGCCGCGACGACATCCTCCGGCGGCTGGATCGAGCCCGGTCCGCGGGGGCGGTCGGGATCATCCTCACGCTCGACTGGTCGTTCTCGCACAGCCGCGACTGGGGCAGCCCGCACATCCCGGACAAGCTGACGCTGCGCGAACTGATCCGATTCGCGCCGGAGGGCATGATGCATCCGCGATGGCTGCTCGCCTACGCACGGACCAAGAAACTGCCCGACCTCAGCGTCCCGAACATGGCCGAGCCCGGCACGCCGGTGCCGTCGTTCTTCGGCGCGTACGGCCAGTGGATGCAGACCGCCCCGCCGAGCTGGGAAGACGTGAGCTGGCTGCGGAAACAGTGGGACGGGCCGTTCCTGCTGAAGGGCGTGTACCGGGTCGACGAGGCACGCCGCGCGGTCGACGCCGGGGTCAGCGCGATCTCGGTGTCCAACCACGGCGGCAACAACCTCGACGGCACTCCCGCCACGATCCGCGCGCTGCCCGCGGTCGCGGAAGCGGTCGGCAACGAGGTGGAAGTGTTGCTGGACGGCGGAATCCGGCGTGGGAGCGACGTCGTCAAGGCGCTCGCGCTCGGGGCGCGCGCGGTCCTGATCGGGAGGGCGTATCTGTGGGGCCTCGCCGCGGGCGGGCAGGCCGGGGTGGAGAACGTGCTGGACGTGCTGCGCAACGGCATCGACTCGACGCTGCTCGCGCTAGGGCACCGCAGCGTGCACGACCTGAGCCGCGACGACCTGATCGTCCCGGAGGGCTTCGAACGCCGGGTTGGCGGTTGATCAGTTGAGCCCTGAGGGACTGTGATTCCCTCAGGGTTCCCCTCACAGACAGTCTCTTCGCGTGAAGTCTTTTCGCCGCAAGGACTCCGCTATCGCCCGCGCGGGGCCGGGTTCTGCTGGAACTGCCCCTGCCAGCTGGCTTGGGCACCGGTGTCGCCGATCCGCACGATGTCGTAGACCGCCGCCCCGGCAGCCAGGATCGACAGCACGATCAACGTCACGCTGACCGCTTTCGAGGCAGGCGCGAGAAACACGCGACGCCGGGTCGCGGCAACCGGGCTCGCGCTGGTGCCGCTCACGGCGAGACCGGCCTGACGCGGACCAGCCGCGGCACCAGACAGACCAGCCCCAGACACACCCGCCCCAGTCACGGCAGCCTCGGGCACCGCTGCCGCAGCACCGCCGGTCGCCACCGCACCGACCGCATCCGCCTCGGCACCAGGGTTCCCGGGCACCCCAGCGCCAGCGCGCGCCGCAGTCGCGTCGCCCACGCCAGGCGCTCCCGCAGCATCGTCACTGCTTCCGCGCGCACCAGCGTCTGCCCCGCCCACGCGACCGGAGCCAGCGCCACCTGCCCCAGGCACCACCGCCACAGCACGGCCAGCCACCGCCGTCACAGAACCGCCAGCCACCGCCGCACCGGACGCCACCGCCACAGAACCGCCAACCACCGCAGCGTCAGCACCTGCATCAGCGTCACCCGCCGCACCGGCACCCGCCTCCGCCGCAGCCGCACCGGCCTCCCGCTGTCGCCACCACAGCGCCAAAGCCAGCACCGCCACCGGGATCGCCGCCCAGATCGCCGTGTCGCCGATTTCCGTGTGCGCCCGCACGAGCGGCGTCCGCGCCACGCGACGTTCCAGCCACTCGCCCGCATCCGTCGTTATAGGCACGAGGATAACCACCAGCACCGACAAAATCGCGTTCGCGCCGGCCAGCCGTCTCCGCACCGGAGCCAGGCAAGCGGTCAGCACCAGCACCAGCGCCGACAACGGCAGCAGCACGACGATCGCGTGCACGAGCAGAATATGAGCGGGCAACCCGTTGACCGTCGTCATGCAGCCTTCCCCATCCACCGAACCACAACCAGCCACAACTCTGGCCGAACCCCGTTAGCCCCGGGCAAGATCAAGGTGTGAATCAGGTAAGAGCCACCGTGAACCCGACCACCGCGCCGCCGCCGTCCCGCGGTCCGGCGAACACCTCGCCGCCGTGCGAGAGCGCGACTTCCCGCACGATCGACAACCCCAGCCCCGACCCGGGCGAAGACCGCGCGCCCGCCGCTCGATAGAACCGGTCGAACACCCGGTCGGCGTCCTCGCCCGCGATCCCCGGCCCGCGGTCCAGCGCCTCGACCCGTCCGTCCCGCACGCGCAACTCCACCGGGCCGGAGCTGAACTTCACCGCGTTCTCCAGCAGGTTCGTCATCGCCCGCTCCAACGCCTTCGCCCGGCCGGAGACCGTCGTGCCATCGGCGTCCACGGCGACCGCCCGCCCCGACCGCCGACGCACCCGCGCGGCAGCTCGCTCCGCAGGCTCGCGCAGTTCGACCGGCTGCAACGGCTCGTCGTCGTACTGTCCGGTCGCCAATTCCACCAGCTCCGTGACCAGGTGCGTCAGCTCGCGCGTCTCGCCGTCGACGTCCGCGAGCAGCCGATTTCGTGCGTCCGGCGACAGTTCCTCGAACCGCCGCAAGACGCTCGCGTTGGTGCGCAGGCTGGTCAGCGGAGTGCGCAGTTCGTGCGCGGCGTCCTGGACCAGCCTCTCCTGGTCGTCACGGGCGCGGGCGAGCCGCTCGAGCATCCCGGCGAACGAGGCGGACAGCCTGCCGACCTCGTCGCGGCCGCGGTCCGGTACTCCGAGCCCTGGCCTGCTGCCCGCGCTCACCTCCTCGGTCAGCCGGGTGAGCCGGACCAGCCGCCGGGTGATCTGCCGCGCCAGCAGCCAGCCCGCGAGCGCCGCCCCGGCCAGCACCGCGAGGCTGAGCCAGGTCATCCGCTCGGCGAGGTCGCCGAGAACGTGCCGGGTTTCGTCCACGTCGATGCCGAGCTGCAGCGACCCGCGCCCGGGGCCGAGCGCGACGGTGAGCACCCGGTAGTCGTCCCGGCCGACAGTCGCGTCCGCATAACGGGTGCCGGTGGTCAGTCCCCGATCAGCAGCGGTGACCGGCAGTGCGACCGGCCGTCCGCCGACCCGGCGCACGGTCCCGTCCGGCGCGATCGATTGCGCGACCATCGGCTGTGCTTCGTCGTGGTCGTCGTCCCCCGGACCGCGGGTGAGCGGGCTCGGCGCGAGCAACTGCACCGCGCCCGCCGACACCTGCGACGCCGTGCTCAGCAGCGAACGGTCGAGTTCCGCGCTGATCCGCCGGGAAGCCGTGTGATAGCCCAGCACGCCCACGAGAATCGCCGCGCCGCCGCCGACCGCGGCGAACGCGATCGCCAGCTTCCCGCGCAGATTCATGCCGGCCGCACCACATAGCCGACACCGCGGACGGTGTGGATCAGCTCGTCCGCCCCGGCGCTCTCCAGTTTCCGGCGCAAGTATCCGATGTAGACCGCCAGATTCTTCGACTCCGGGCCGAATTCGTACCCCCAGATCCGCTGGTGGATCGTGTCGCGGCCGAGCACGATCCCGGCATTGCGCACCAGCAGCTCCAGCAGGTCGAATTCGGTCTTCGACAACGCCACTTCGGTGTCCTGCCACCACACCCGGCGCGCGCCGGCGTCGACCGCCAGCCCGCCCAGCCGCACCACGCGCTGGGCCTGCTCGCCCGGCTCCGCGCTGCGCCGCAACAGTGCGCGCAACCGGGCGAGCAGTTCGTCCAGTTCGAACGGTTTCGGCAGGTAGTCGTCGGCCCCCGCGTCCAATCCGGCGACCCGGTCGGCGGTCTCGACGCGCGCGGTCAGCATGAGCACCGGAGTGCGGTCGCCGCCCGCGCGCAGCACGCGGCACACGCCGAGCCCGTCGACGCCGGGCATCATCACGTCGACGATCAGGACGTCGAACTCCTCGCTCCGCGCGATCGCGAGCGCCTCGACGCCGTCGGCGACCTCGCTGACCCGGTAGCCCTCCAATTCGAGCGCGCGGACCAGCGATTCCCTGATCGCCCGGTCGTCGTCGGCCAGCAGAACGCGGTTCGCCATGGCGCCATCATGCCTCGCGGGCGCCCGCGGTCACGGGAGCGGACGCGTCCCCGGCACCACCCATTCGCGGTCCGCCCGGCCGTCGACCGCGACCAGCACCGCCAGCCCGCCGCGCGCGCCGTCCGACCAGGTGCCGGCGATGGTTTGCCGCACCGGGTCGAGCACCAGCTCGCCGTGCCATGGGTGCGCATCCGTTGCCAAAGCACGCAATCCGTCCCGGTCCAGGTCGCCTTCGCCCGGTCCGTCCGGCAGCGACGACCGGCCGTCCGGCGAGGGAATTGTCCAGTTCCGCGCGACTTTCCCGCCGGAGAGGACGCACAGGTCGGCTCCGGTGATGACCACGCCGTCACGGCGAGTGACGTCCCAGGTGAAGGCGAGCCGGTCGGATCCGTCGACGACCAAAGTGCGCGGGACGAACACATTCCCGACGTCGCGCTGGTACTTCGCGATGAACGCCTCGGCGTCCGCCGGGCCGATCAGCGGATCGAGGCCGGGTTTGGTGCCGGACCATTGGCGGCCGTCGGCGGTGAGCAGCCGGTGCGCGAGCGACGCGTCCTCGTTCCACATGCGACACCAGAGGGCGGGGATTTCTTCGGGGTTCAGTTCTTTCGGCATGCGACGACGATCGCGGGCGCCGGCGACACCGTCCTGTCGGTGTTTCCGCACCGCGTGGCGCAGGTCACTCGCCGAGCGGACGGGCGGAGATCCGCGCGAGCTCGGCGTCGAGGTCCACCTCGCGGCGCACGACGCGGTCGCCGGTGAGCTCGATGGCGCGGATCCGGTCCAGCAGGAAGCCGCGGACCGCGTCGCGCAGGCGGCACCAGCCGAGCACGTACCAGCCCGCCGGGCCCCACAGCAGCCCCAGCGGCTCGACGTCGCGTTCCGTCTCCTGGCCTTTGGCGTCCGCATAGGACAGCCGGAGGACGCGCCGGGAAGCGAGCGCGGTCGGGATCAGTCCGCTGTGGACGGACGGCGGTTCGGGCTCGCCGACCCGGTGCAGCCGCGCGGCGAGGTGCTGTTCGGCGTCGCGGACATCGGAGGGCAGCCGCGCCAGCACCTTGCGCGCCGCCGACTCCGCCGCGCCCGCGAACGGCGAACCAGCGGCGGAGCGCAGCGCGACAGTGATCGCGATGGCTTCCTCCGGCGTGAGCGTGAGCGGCGGCAGGGTCCGCTCGCGGTCGAGGCCGTAGCCGCCGGTCCGCCCGGTCTCGGTCCAGATCGGCACGCCCGTCTCGCGCAGAGCGCCGAGATCGCGCTCGACCGTGCGCACGCTGACCTCGAACCGGGCCGCGAGCCACGCCGCGGTCCGGGTGCGCGGCGCGACCGCCCGGAGCTCCTCGACAAGCGCGTACAGCCGGTCCGTGCGATTCACCCGGCCAGCCTACGGACCTGCGAATCCTCACCCGATCGGGTGGCTTTGCGGACGACCGCCGTCACGAGGAACGACCTCCGCTGTTCCGTTCGCGGGAGCCGCGACCGGCGTCGGTCCGTCCTGTGGAGGGCGGCGGACCGGCGTGGTCCCCTCGTTCGTCGGGGGACGAGGGGGCCATCGGGAGCGGGTCGGCGCAGGGGGCCGGCCCGTTCCCGGTCCGGCGGGGACACTTGACTCTCACACCGTGTCAGAGCGTGTGCTGGGGAGGTCATGGTCACCATCGGAGAATTCGCCCGCCACGGCCGGGTTTCGGTCCGCATGCTGCGCCATTGCGGTCATATCTCAGTGCTCGGCCTGGCCCGCCGAGGTCGACCCGCACACCGGCTACCGGCGCTACACCGCCGGGCAGCGGGCCGCGCTGAACCGGATCGTCGCGCTCAAGGAGCTCGGCTTCGGGCTCGGCGAGGTCGGCGCGCTGCTGGACGAGCAGATCACGCCCGAGCAGGTCCGCGGAATGCTGACGCTGCGCCGGGCCGAGCTGGCCGACCGGGTCGCCGCCGACCGGCTCCGGCTGGCCGAGGTCGAGGCGAGACTCCGCACGCTGGAAAGCGAGCACGCCATGCCGGACACCGCCATCATCGTCAAGGACATCCCCGCGACGCGCGTCGTGCGGCTCACCGCGACCGTGGAGAGCTTCTCCCCCGAGGCGATCAGCCCGGTCCTGCGCCCGCTGTGCGCGGAACTCGGCCGACGGCTCGAAGGATCCGACGCCGCCCCGGCCGGACCGCTGACCTGCTACTACGAAAAGCCAGCCGCCGAAGACGACCCGGTCGTCGTCCACGCCGCGCTCCCCGTCTCCGGCGCCGTCGCCGCACCGAACGGCCTCGAAGTGGCCGAACTGCCCGCCGCCCGCGCCGCGACGCTCGTCCGCCACGGCCCGGCGAGCGGATTTCTCTCCGGCTACCAGGAACTCGCCCGGTGGACCGACGAGCACGGATTCCGCGCGGACGGCTTCCCGTGCGAGGTCTACCTGCACACTTCCGGCGACGAACGCGAATGGGTCGTCGAACTCCGCGAGCCCTTCGTCGACGAACCGCGCTGACCGGCCAAGACCCGACCTCCGACGGTTGCGCCGCCGCCCGTTCCGGAGGCGAATGGGTGGGGACGACCCGAGGAGGACGCAGGTGTTCTCGACAGGTCCCGGCACCCAGCCGGACCGGCTCGCCGACGCGCTGGCGGACGGGCCGTTCAGCCGCGCCCTGACGCTGGCCATCGACCGCAGCGGGCTCGGCCTCGACCGGCTGCGCGACCGGCTCGCCGCGGCGGGCGCGGCCGTCAGCACCACGACGCTCAGCTACTGGCGGACCGGCCGCACCGTGCCCGCCCGCGCCCGCTCGCGCGTCGCGGTGCGGATTCTCGAAGGCGTGCTCGAGCTGCCGCCGGGCTCGCTGACCGGGCTGATCGAGCGCGATCCGGAGCCGCCGCCGGTTCCCGTCGTGCGCTGGGAACGGCTGTGGGGACGGCGTGGCGCCCTGCTGCGGGTGCTGAACTCGTTCGAGACGGCGTACCGGACGTCGCTGGTGGTCGTCAGCCTGCACGAGGCCGTGCACGTGGGCCCGGACCGGCGGCTGCACCGGCTGGAAGTGCGCGAGGTCCTGCGCGCGACGGAGGACGACACGCACATCCGGCTGGTCACCGCGCACGGCGTCGGTCCCGGCTGCCCGCCGAAGCTGGTGCGCACCCGCTACTGCTCGCCCGGGCGCACGGAAACCCTCGCCGAGGAGGGGTTCACGGTGGCCGAACTCGTCCTCGGCCGCGGACTGGACCGGGGCGAGACCGCGATCGCCGAGTACGAGTTCGAGTTCACCGACGACCGCCCGGACCGGTCGTACGAGCGGCGGTTCCGCAACGCCGTGCACGAGCACCTGCTGGAACTGCATTTCGCGCCCGGTTTCGAGCCGCGGGCCTGCCACGCCTACCGGCTCGACTCCCCTGCCGGGCCGGAGACGACCGTCGCCGAACTGCCGATCACCCAGGGCCTTCCCGCGCACGTCATGTCGGCCGCGGTCACCCCGGGGATCCTCGGCCTGCGCTGGCAATGGGACGCGCCATGATGGACGCATGGAATCGACGCGGATCGACCGCTGGCTCTGGGCGGTCCGGCTGACCAAAACGCGCGCCGACGCCGCCGCTGCCTGCCGCGGCGGGCACGTGCGCGTGAACGACCGCCCGGCGAAACCCGCGACGACGGTGGTTCCCGGCGACGAGGTACGCGCCCGGATCGGCACGACGACCCGCGTGGTCGAGGTCGTGCAGGTGATCCAGAAGCGCGTCGGCGCGGCGGTCGCGGCCACCTGCCTCATCGACCGCACGCCGAAGCCTCCGCCGGAAGCGGCCATCCCGGTCGCCCGGCGCGAGCGCGGCGCGGGCCGCCCGACGAAGCGGGAACGCCGGGTGCTGGACGAATTCCGCCGCCAGCAGAGCTGACGCCCGCGCCTGCTGGGCGCGGTCGTCAACCGCCTGGTCACCAGCGCGCTCGCCGATCTCGCGCCCAGGGCGTCGTGGCCGGAAGCGGCGACGACCGGTTCGCCGCCGGGCTGGTCAAGGGGTTCCAGCCCTGGTCAGGCGTCCGATTTCTCCCGCGACCGGCGCCCCCAGCGGACGTGCTGCTCGTCCCGGATCCGCTCCACCGCCTCCGGATAGTGCAGCTCGAAAGCGGGCCGTTCGGAGCGGATCCGGGGCAGTTCGGTGAAATTGTGCCGCGGCGGCGGGCACGACGTGGCCCATTCCAGGGAATTGCCGAAGCCCCACGGGTCGTCCACGTCGACCCGCTCGCCGTACCGGTAGCTCTTCACCACATTCCAGACGAACGGCAGCACCGAGGCGCCGAGAACGAACGCGCCGATCGTGGAAATGGTGTTCAGCAAGGTGAATCCGTCGCTGCGCAGGTAGTCCGCGTACCGCCTCGGCATCCCTTGCGAGCCGAGCCAGTGCTGCACCAGGAACGTCGTGTGGAAGCCGATGAACGTGGTCCAGAAGTGCCATTTCGCGAGCGATTCGTCGAGCATCCGGCCGGTCATCTTCGGGAACCAGAAGTAGATCCCGGCGAACGTGGCGAACACGATCGTGCCGAACAGCACGTAGTGGAAGTGCGCGACCACGAAATACGTGTCGGTGATGTGGAAGTCCAGCGCGGGCGCGGCCAGCAGCACCCCGGTCAGGCCGCCGAGCAGGAACGTGACCAGGAATCCGACCGACCACAGCATCGGCGATTCGAACGACAGCGTCCCCTTCCACATCGTGCCGATCCAGTTGAAGAATTTCAGCCCGGTCGGCACCGCGATCAGGAACGTCATGATCGAGAAGAACGGCAGCAGCACCGCGCCGGTGGCGAACATGTGGTGCGCCCACACCGTCGCGGAAAGCCCGGTGATGCCGACCGTCGCGAACACCATCAGCCGGTAGCCGTAAAGCGGTTTCCGGCTGAACACCGGAATGATCTCGGTAACGATCCCGAAATAGGGCAGCGCGACGATGTACACCTCGGGATGGCCGAAGAACCAGAACAGGTGCTGCCAGAGGATCGCGCCGCCGTTGGCGGGGTCGAAAACGTGCGCGCCGAGCCTCCGGTCGGCCTCCAGCGCGAACAGCGCGGCGGTGAGGATCGGGAACGCGATCAGCACGAGAATCCCGGTGAACAGGATGTTCCAGGTGAAAAGCGGCATCCGGAACATGGTCATTCCCGGCGCGCGCAGGCACAGGATCGTGGTGGTCATGTTGACCGCGCCGAGAATGGTGCCCAGACCGGACACGATGAGACCCATGATCCACAGATCGCCGCCGGTGCCGGGGCTGTGCACGGCATCCGACAGCGGCGTGTAGGCGGTCCAGCCGAAATCCGGGGCGCCGGCGGGCGTGAGGAACGCGCTCAGCACGATCAATCCGCCGAAAAGGTACAGCCAGTAGGAAAACGCATTCAGCCGGGGGAACGCCACATCCGGCGAACCGATCTGCAGCGGCAGCACGAAATTGGCGAATCCGAACACATTCGGCGTCGCGTACAGCAGCAGCATGATCGTGCCGTGCATGGTGAACAGCTGGTTGTACTGCTCCTGCGACAGGAATTGCAGCCCCGGCTGGGCCAATTCGCCGCGCATCAGCAGGGCCATCGCACCGCCGATGAGAAAGAAAGCGAACGACGTGCCGAGATAGAGCAGCCCGATCTGCTTGTGGTCGGTGGTGCGCAGGATGCCCAGCAGCACCGAGCCTTTTTTGCCGCGGGGCGCTCCGCCGCTCACCACTGGCCGGGGCTTCAGCTGCGTCATGACCGACCTCCCGCGCACCCGCCGATCGCCGGGCAGCCGAAGGCAGCCCGGCCTCACCCGGAGCGGGTAGCCAGCCGGAACCCGCGGCAAACCCGGCTTTCTCAGCGAGACGGCAGTTGTCCGTTCGCCAGCGCCGCGCCGAACACGACCGCCGCGCCGATCACCAGGAACACCGCCCCGGCCGCGGGTGCGGACGCCCACCACACCACGCCCGAAGCGGCCACCAGCCAGGCGCCGACGAGCGTCTCCTTCCGCACCGGCGGCGCCGCCTTGAGCGCACGCAATCCCGCGCCGCCCAAGGCGAGCACGCCGATCGCCAGCACCGTCAGCACTGGCCAGTACATCTCCTCACTCCCGGAATTCGCCGCTGTGCCTGCGGTAGGCGACGGTCACCGAAATGACGGCGAAAATCGCCAGCAGCACGCCGACGATCAACGAATTCGTGCGGATCGCGTCGCGATGGCCGTCGACCGGGTAGCCGAACGCGAAAGGCGCGGCGATGAGCCAGAACCCGATCGCGACGTTGACCAGTCCCAGCCAGCGCGCCCGTTCCGGCAGGCCGAACCGGACCAGCGCGACCGCCGCCACGGCGATCCCGCACGCCAGGCTGTTCCAGAACCCGGCCGTCGCGGACAGCGTGAACGAGTAGCTGTACGCGAAAGCCGCGAACACCAGCCACGCCCCGGCCAGGAACTCGGCGGTGAGCGGAAGCCTGCTTTCCCGCAGCTTCCGGTCCTGCGGCGTCAACGCGGTGAGCGCCATGCTCATCTTCATCCGTGGTCACCTCCTGGCCGGACTACTGCCCGGCCTTGATTCCCGGCTCTCCGTGGTCGAACTGGATCGCTTGGTGCAACGGCACCGTCGTGGTCCGGGCAGGCCGCGGAGCGCGCAGGCCCATCGGCAGGATCACCCGGTGATGCGCCGCTTCGAGCACCATCGCGCTGCACGCGTACCAGGCCAGCACCGCGGACGCGAGCAGGAAGTACGCGGCGATCGTGCGCACCACGCCGACGTCGCCGATCAGGCCGATCGCCAGCAGCGTCGCCCCGGCGGCGAGGACCGCGAGCAGCGTGCAAAGCACCAGGCTTTCCGCCAGCGCGGCGAGCGCGCCGGTCCAGGTGATCGCCGCGAGCCCGATGAACCAGAAGCCGATCGCCGCCGCCGCGACCGGGCTCGCCGTCGTCGAGGGCAGTCCGCCGAGGCCGACGAACAGCTGATAGACCCCGTAGCCGAGCCAGAACGCGCCCCACGCCCCGTGAATCACGGTGGCGAGCGCGTCGCGGGCCCGGTAGGACCACATCCCGGCGAGGAACTGCGCGACGCCGCCGAAAGCGAACGCGAACGGGGCCAGCAGCAGGGGCGTCGTCGTCTCGTCGCCGAACCAGCCGGCCATGTTGGCCGCCACCATGAACGTCGACACCGCGAACCCGGCGAGGCCCAGGATCGACGGTGCGGCCACCGGACTCAGGTTGATGTGCGTGTGCTCGCGCCAGAACGAATACTCCGCGCCGTCGCCGCCTGCCGGCATCGCGCGGTCGGCCATCTTCATTTCGCGGGTCATTTCCGGCTCCTTTCCGCGCCGACCACCCCTGTGCGCCGCGCGTACCCCGCCGCCGACCTGCGGAACCCTGCATTTACTACGCCGAACGAGTGAACTTCGCGCCGGGCCGCGCGACCTGGAGTGTCCATTTCGGACGCGACACTCCCCCGCGAGGACGGCATGCCAGGCGACGCAGGGTCCGATATGCCAGGGTGTGCGCATGGCGAGCGTCCGCGGTTATCTGTTGTCCTGGACCACTTTGCTGCCGTTGATCTCACTGGTCCTGCTGGCGCTCACCTGGGGCCGCACGCTGGGTCCGGTTCCGGTCGCGCTGGTGGCGATCGCATTGGCGGGCACGGTTCTCGCCGCGGTGCACCACGCCGAGGTGGTCGCGCACCGCGTCGGCGAACCGTACGGATCGCTGGTGCTCGCGGTCGCGGTGACCGTGATCGAAGTCGCACTGATCGTCACGATGATGGCTTCCGGCGGCGACAACGCGGACACGCTGGCGCGCGACACGGTGTTCGCCGCAGTGATGATCACCACCAACGGCATTGTCGGCCTGTCGCTGTTCGTGGGCGCGCGCCGGTACGGGGAAACCCGGTTCAATCCCGAAGGCAGCGGCGCGGCGCTGGCGACGGTCGGCACGCTGGCGACGCTGAGCCTCGTGCTGCCGACGTTCACCGCGAGCACGCCCGGTCCGGCTTTCTCCGCGCCGCAGCTGGCTTTCGCGGCCGGTGCGTCGCTGGTTCTGTACGCCACTTTCGTGATGACGCAGACCGTCCGGCACCGCGATTTCTTCCTGCCCGTCGACGCCGACGGCGAGACCCGCGAGGAAGAGCACGCGGAACCGCCGAGCCTCCGGACCACGTTGGTGAGCCTCGGCCTGCTGCTGATCGCGCTGGTCACCGTCGTCGGCCTGGCGAAGGTCGAATCGCCGGCGATCGAGGCCGGCGTGCGGGCGGCCGGGCTGCCGCAATCCTTTGTGGGCGTGGTGATCGCGCTGCTGATCCTGGCCCCGGAAACGCTCGCGGCGGTCCGCGCGGCACGGCGCGACCGGATGCAGATCAGCCTCAACCTCGCGTACGGGTCCGCGATCGCCAGCATCGGCCTGACGATTCCGGTCATCGCGCTCGCTTCGGTGTGGCTGAAGGGCCCGCTGCTGCTGGGTCTCGGGCCGACGCACATCGTGCTTCTCGCGCTCACCGTGGTGGTCAGTGTGCTGACGGTGGTGCCGGGGCGGGCGACGCGGCTTCAGGGCGGGGTGCATCTGGTGTTGCTGGCGGGATTCCTGGTGCTGGCGATGAATCCGTGAGGTTGTCTGGCTGCGGGTGCGCTGACGGCGCTTTCCGGCGGAGGACCTGGTTCGCCTGACCGGATTCCTGCCTGGCCGCGGTCGTACTGGCTGAGGTGGCTCCCAGCGGACCTCGCCCGCGAGCGAGATTCCCGGTTCGCTTAGCGGACTCGCAAGCACCCGTCCGGCCGCTGGTCGAGCCGCTTTTTCTGCCGCTGGCCGAAGCGCGATTCCCCGTGCCGGCGCGGGCTGCGGGAGGAAAAGGACGCCGGTTTTGTCGGTGCTCATCCGTATCCTGGCCGGGTGAAGATCCAGCAGTCCCCGACCCCGTCCGCTGCGGCCGGTGAAGCCGCGCGCAGAGCTTCCCCCGGCAGCCGCCCGACGTTCCCCGGCCGTCCGTCGGCCGATGCCCGTTCCGTTCGTGCCGCCGACCTCGCACCCATCGCCTTCGCGAGCGCCCGAGGCGACGCCGCCCGGCTCGCGACCCGTGCATTCGTCCGCGCCTCCGCCGGCGAGGTGCGCGCATGAGCGGCGTTTCGTCCCCCGCCACGGAGGCCCCGGGACGGCCGCCCGCCAAGCCCGGGCTGCTGATCGGCGTCCTCGTGCTGTCGGCGTTCGTGATGATCCTCAACGAGACCATCCTGAGCATCGCGCTGCGCGACCTCACCGTCGACCTCTCCGTGCCGACCACCACGATCCAGTGGCTCACCAGCGGGTTCCTGCTCACCATGGCAGTAGTGATCCCGACGACCGGGTTCCTGCTCGAACGGTTCACGCCGCGCCAGGTGTTCGTCTTCTCGCTCGCCTCGTTCAGCCTCGGCACGCTGCTGTGCGGCGTCTCGCCCGGGTTCGGCCTGCTGATGACGGGCCGGGTCGTGCAGGCGTGCGGCACCGCGGTGATGATCCCGCTGCTGATGACCACGGTCATGCGGCTCGTGCCGGCGCAGCGCCGCGGCGCGACGATGGGCACGATCAGCATCGTCATCGCGGTCGCGCCCGCGATCGGCCCGACGATCGGCGGCGCGGTGCTGTCGTCGCTCGGCTGGCGGTGGATGTTCTTCATCGTGCTGCCGCTGTCGCTGGCCGCGCTGGTCACCGGAATGCTGCAGCTGCGGATCGACAGCGAAACCCGCCCGGTTCCGCTCGACGTCCTCTCCGTGATCCTGTCCGCCGTCGGTTTCGGCGGAGTGCTGTACGGCCTGTCGTCAGCGGGCGAATCCGCCGAGACCGCGCTGATGCCGCCGTGGCTGCCGATCGTCGTCGGCGCGGTCTCGCTGGCGGTGTTCGGCTGGCGGCAGCTCCGCCTGCAGCGACGCGACCGCGCACTGCTGGATCTGCGGCCCTTCACCCACCGCAGTTTCGTCGTCGCCCTGGCGCTCAGCGCGTTGCTGTTCATGTGCCTGATCGGCGTGGGCGCGATCCTGCTGCCGCTGTATCTGCAGACCGTCCTGCACAAGTCCACGTTCGTCAGCGGCCTGGCCGTCCTGCCCGGCGGCCTGGTGCTGGGCTTGCTCGGCCGTCCGGTCGGCGCGATGTTCGACCGCGTCGGCGCGCGTCCGCTGGTGCTGCCGGGCGCGCTCGCGATGACGGTCTCGCTGTGGCTGTTCTCGTTGCTGAGCCCGGATTCGCCGCTGATCGCGGTGATCGGCATCCACATCGTCCTGATGGCCGGCCTCGGCCTGATGATGACGCCGCTGATGACCGAATCGCTGTCGGCACTGCCCGACCACCTCTACTCGCACGGCAGCGCGATCCTGTCCACGCTCCAGCAGGTCGCCGGCGCGCTGGGCACCGCGGTGTTCGTCAGCGTCGCGACCGTCAGCAGCACCGAACACGCCGCCGTCAGTCCCGACGCCAACGGCCTGCAGATGGCCTTCGTCGTCGCCGGCTGCATCGGACTGGCCGCGGTTGCCGGGGCGTGGTTCGTCCGGTCACCGCGCCCGGCACCAGCAGAGACGGAGGCCTGACACCAGTGGACCCAGAACGGCTAGACGCCGTTGCCCGCGCCTACACCGCGTCGATGACCAGCATCCGAGGCCGACGCGTGCACCGCCTGGTGACGCGCTGGCTGGCCGGTTACGACCACGTCCTGCCCACCGTCACCGCCGACGGCACCCCGGCCCTGCTGGCGCTGTCCTCCGACGGTCGAGCCGCCTTCTGCCACAGCGACGGCCGCGGCTCGTCAGCAGACGTGGTCACGTGCGGCCCGACGCCCGGGATCACCCTGACTTCCGCGCACGACCTCACGAAGGATTCGCTGCCGGTGCTGAGCTGGACGGTCCGGCATCCGGGATTGCTGGAGGTCGCGGGCCCGCTGACGATCACCCCGGGCGACGCGGATCGGGAGGAAATCGAGGCGGCGCTGCGTCCTCGGTGATCGGTGGGTTGCGGGCGTTGCACGCTGGAGCGGGTGGCTCGGAGTCTGTGCGTGGCTGGTGCGCGGTCTGGCTTCGAGGCGCTCGCTGGGGCGGCGGACGACAGCCGGGCAGTGACGGTGAAGCGGCCTGGTCAGCACGCGTCGGTCGGCGGACCGGCCACAGGCAGATCCGTCGGCCCGGTGCCCGGTGCCGGGGTTGTGGAGTTCCGGTGCAGGAGCGCCCGGATGCCCGGTGCCCGGATGGCCGGGCCGGGGTTCCGGTTCCGGGAGGCAAGCAAGCCCGAGCCCACCTCGCCAGGCAGCAGTCTCGCGCGAGCCAACCCGAGGTTGCGGTGCTCGTCGTCCAAGACTGGCCAGCGGAGCTTCGCCGACCAGCCTCAGGGAGCTCGGCAAACATCAGCGCAGCCTTGGACCTCGCCAACCCACCCATCTGCAGGCACATTCGGCAGACACGTCCACCGGCCTCCCCAGAGGCATCCCGGCCGTGTATCAGCCTCCCCAGAGGCATCCCGGCCGTGTATCAGCCTCCCGAGGGGCATCCCCGCCGAGTATCCGTCGTCGGGCGAGCCAGGCACGGGCACTTTCACCGAACACGGCAACCCGCGCAGCCCGAGCAACCCGCGCGACCCCGAGCCACCGCCCCAGCCTCACCGGCCGAACGCGCTCCTCCACCGTTCCACGTCCCGCACCCCGTCGTCCGGCGCGGACCAGCAGGACTGGAGCAAGTCATAACCGTCGTGGACCAGGGCCGCGTGGGCGGGCCAGCGCTCGGCGGCCCAGCCGGGTTCGTTGTGCACCGAATCCACTCCCGCGCGGGTCGCGCCCTCCAGTTCGAACTGGAGGTCCCGGCGCGCAGCCGCACGCGGGACCGGCGCACCGGCCAGTACCGCACGCGCGGCGGCGCGAACGCGAGATCCGGTCCAGGCCAACGTCTTCCGGTGCGCCCGCGGCACCACCGCGTACTGCACGACGACCGCCACCGCGACCCCGATCGCCGTCTGGGCGAAGCGGTCCGCCACCGCGGGCCACACCGGGCCCGGTGCGCTCGCCACTCCGGCGGCCAGCAGCGCGAGCGGCGTGATGACCACCGTCGCGACCGCGTAATTCCGCGGCACCACCAGTTCCACACAGAACTGCAGCACCGCCAGGATCACGATCAGCACGATCCCGGACGGCGCGATCGTCATCACCAATCCGAACAGCACCAGCCCGGCCGCGGTCCCGACAAACCGGTGCAGCGCACGCACATTCGCCCGCCGCCGGTCCAATCCCTGCTGCAGCACCACCAACGCGCTCAGCACCGCCCAATGCGGCCGTCCGAACCCGACTGCCACCGCCAGTTCCCCGGCCACCACGCACCCCGCGCCGACGCGCAACGCCGTCAGCGCAGCATGCGACCGCAACGGAACCGCGCGCCGCAACCGGTACCCGATGCTCGGTCGCGGCAACGGCAGCTTCCCCGGCGGCAGCTCGACGGACTCGCCCGGCGAAGCGTCCGCAAACCTCCGGTGGGCGGCAAGCAACGTCGCGACCAGATCCGGCTTCGTGCCCCGGCGCGGATGTCCCGCGTCGTGCAACGCAGTCCACGCCGCCGACACCGCGGCACCGGCAGCGTGCCGAGCCTCGGCCGTCTTCCGCTCCGCCGAGATGAACGCGTCGACCGCCCGCACCGCACGTTCGACGGCTGTCCGCTCCGGCTTCGTGCGATCGGCCAGCACCCCGACCATCGACACCGCGACCGACGACCCGACCCCCGCCGCGGCGCACCCCAGCACCGCCCACGGCCGGGCTCCGGCCTCGACCGCCGCCTGCGCACCCGCACAAACGAGCGCGAAGAACAACGGCCCCGGCGGCCCGAGCCGCAACGCGTCGACGACGTAGGTCGCCAGCACCGCGACCGCCGAAACCACCAGGACGGACACCGGCCCCGGCGGAACCACAGTCCCCGCCGAAGCACCCAACGCGGCCGCCGCGAGCAACCCGGCCCCGGCAGTCGCCACAACGCCCGCCCGAACCCGGTACGGCCGCCCCTCGCCGTACAAGACCGCGAACGTCCCGAGCGTGACGAACAACGCGGACGCCGACGCACCCGCCAGCACCAGCGCGATCCCCGGAACGGCCACCGCCGCGGCAGCCCGCAACCCCGCCGACCATCGCCTTCCGACCGGCGGCAAAGCGAACATCAGCGCCCGAAACCCCGCCACGCGAGGCAACTGCTCAACCGGCTCGGGCGATCCCATCCGCCCATCCCAACACGCCGCCGCCCGCCCCGAAACCCCGGCCGCACCAGCCAGAGACGACGGGCACACTGCGGGCGTGAAGTGCGCCTCGGTCTGGCTCCGCCGTCGAAACGCCTAGCCTCCGGAGGGAAGGGCAGCCGCCGACCCAGCCAGTGCGGCCGCGGGCGCATTCAGCCGCGACAGCCTGAACGTTCCTCCCGGCAAATACTTCCGGCGCACTTCCCGGCCAAGCAGGAGCAGCGCGCCGCCGCCAGTACCGTCAGCTGCAGGCTGGTTCACTCCACCCTCCCGGACTCCGCCGCCCCCTCCTCCCCGTCCTCCGGCAAGTGCAGGTCCGTCACCGCGATGTTCACCTCCACCACCTCCAGCCCGGTCATGTGTTCCACCCCGGTGACCACCCCGCGGCGAACCGAGCGGGACACGTCGGCGATCGAGGCTCCGTATTCGACCACTACCTGCAGGTCGACGGCCGCCTGCTTCTCCCCCACCTCGACCGACACGCCCTGGCCCGCTGACGCCGTCGCGCCGGGGATGCGGTCCCGGATCGCCGAGAAGGCCCGCGCCGCACCGCCGCCGAGGGCGTGGACTCCGGGGACCTCGCGGGTGGCCAGCCCGGCGATTTTCTGGACCACGACGTCCGCGATCGCGGTCTGGCCCTGGTCAGCGGCGAGTCCGGGCTTCCGCGGTTCCGTCTTGCTCGCAGTCGAGTCGGTCATCGTCTCTCCCTCGTCGGATGAACACGTCGTCAGGAGGACACCCGCCGTCCGGGAAGCTCACGCACTCCGGGGATATTCAGCGCGCGCAGCCGCCTCGCCCACGGTCACCGGGTCCAGGCCGGGGTGCGCGGCCTCAGCTCGTTCCCACAGCGAGGCGGCCTCTCCCTCGATCCCTTGCGCCGCAGCGACATTTCCCAAACCCAGGTAAGCCCGCGCCGCCTCATGGGTGCTCCCGCAGGACTCTGCGCGAGCCGCGGCTTCCCGGTACGCCGACTCGGCGCCGGAATGATCCCCGGAGCGGAATCGCGCCCAGCCGAGGCAGTTCAATCCCATGACGACGTCCAGTTCCAGCCCCAGCTCTTCGAACACCGCCAGGGTTTCCTCGACGAGCTGCGCAGCTTCGGCCGGACGTCCCAATGCCGTCAGGACCAGCGCGACACCCCGCGTCGTGATGGCACCGCTGCGCCGGTTGCCGGTCAGGTCGTAGAAATCAGCTGCGGAACGCAAGTCCCGCAAGGCCTGTTCGTGATTGCCGCGGTAGTGCTCAGCCCAGGCGGAATGCGCCAGCGCGGTCGCTTCGCCGTGACGATCGCCGATTTGCCGGTACTCCGCCAAAGCCTGGCTGTAGCAACGGGAAGCCTCGTCCAGATCGCCGCGGTCGACGTAGGCGATGCCCAGGTTCGCGGTGGTCGTGGCGGCGGCCCATCTGTTGCCGACAGCCTCGGCGGCGGTGCGCGCCCAGCGGTGCGTCGCGATCCACGGGTCCCACAGTTTGGTCAGGTAGAAGAAACCGCGCAGGAAAAAGGCCAGTTGCCAGCATCGGTCGGTCTCGCCCGCCCGGCGGCAGAGCGCGACGAGGTTCGGCCATTCGGCGCGGAACCAGGCGATCGCGCTTTCCTGGTCCGGGAATTCGACCTCCGGCAGCCCCTCCGGGCAGATCACCTCCGGGCGGTAACGCGGGCCGCTCAACGTCCGGTCGGCGCGTTCCGCGGCGGCGACGGAGAAATCGGCCAGGCGGCGGAATGCGTCCTCGTCGGTCACGCCTGAAGCAGCGAAAACCCTTACCAGGTCGTGGAAACCGAACCGGCCCAGTTCCGGCTGGGTGAGCAGGTACGCCTGGTGCAGGCGGTCCAGCAGGCGTTCTGCCTCCCGCGAATCCAGGGATCCCAGCGCCTGCGCGGCGGTGACGTCGAAGTCCGGGCCGGGGTGCAGGGCGAGCAGGCCGAACAGCCGCGCTTCCGGCTGGTCCAGTTGGCGAACCGACAAGCGGAACGCGGCGGCAAGGCTTCGTTCGCCGTCGTCCAGTTCGCCCAGTCGGCGGGTCTCGTCGGCCAGGCGACGCTCCAGCTCCGCGACATCCCACGCCGGGTGGGCGCGCAGGCGGGCGGCGGCGATCCGGATTGCCAGCGGGAGGCGGCCGCAGCGGCCGGCGATGCGCAGGGCGGCGTCGGGGGTCGCGCCGGTCAAAGCCGCGACCAGCTCAGCGGCGGAAGCGGAGGGGAGGACGCCCAGCGAGACGTGCTTGGCTTCGTCCAATGCGGGCAGACGGGAGCGGCTGGTGATCACGACGCGGCATTTCGGTTCGGCGGGCAGCAGCGGGCGCACTTGCCCCGTGCTGCCCGCGTTGTCCAGCACCAGCAGAAAACTCCGGCCGCGCAGGCAAGTCCGGAAGAGCGCGGCGCGGTCGTCGGCATCGGCGGGGATCCGTTCGGCGGGCACCTCCAGGATCCGCAGCAGACGGTCGTGGGCGTCGGCGGGCGTGACCGGATCGTCGGAAGTGCCGCGCAGGTCCAGGAAGAGGCTGCCGTCGGCGAAGGACGCTTCGTGCCGGTACGCGCAGCGCACCGCCAGCGCCGTTTTCCCTGCCCCGCCCATCCCCGAAATAACGCAGACGCCGCCGTCGGACTCGAGGATCTCGCGTACGGCTTGGGATTCGGCGTCGCGGCCGGTGAAGTCGGCGGTCACCGGAGGGAGGCCGGACGGGCGGACGTCCGGCCGGGTCCGGCGTTTCCCGGTTTCCGCGGGAACTAGCGCAGTGAGCGCTCCAGGAGTGCCGAATTCTGCTTCACATAAGGCTGCGAGTGCGGAATTCGGAGAAGCGAGGCCGGTTTCGACTTTGCTCAGGTATCCCTTGCTGTAATGCACCCGTCCGGCCAAATCGGTGAGCGACAGCCCGGCCGAAGTGCGCAGCCGCCGCAGTTCCGCCCCGAACGTCGCGCGCGCTGTCATCCGCCTCCACCCTCTTCTCGCTCCCAGTATGACGATCCGGCAGACGCCGGGCCGTGGTTTCGTCACGGCGCGGTCCGCACCGAGACCGGCGGCGCGACCGGCGCGGGCCCGCCCGGATGGCCGAGCGCGAGCCCGGACACGAGCGCGACCCCGGTCAGCCACAACGCCGCTCGCACCAGCAGAGAAAACGAACAGACGACCTTCACGGCAGCTCCTTCGGGGGATTTTCGCCCGCCTGATCGGCGGCTTGTCCCGAGAATGCGGGACCGTGCGGCAATCGGGGAAGGAGTTTCCTGTTTCCGCCTTAATCGCGTGAACGGGGAACAAGAGGCAACGCGGGCGCCGCATTACCCCGGGCCGCCGGGGACTGGGGCGAAAGGGCATATTCGGCTTCGGCGAGCCGGGAGCCAACCAGCACAGTAGACCCAAGACGCCTGCCGCGCAGCTTGCGAGATCGAAAACCGGCCAGCTGAACGTCCGCCAGCAGCGCGGACGAACCGCCCGTCGCCAATAGGGAGCAGTCACCCGCCGTTTCGGGAAGGCGCCATCCGAGCGAATTTCCGGCGCGGATAAACCCGGCCGCGCCAGCCGGATGCGGGAATGGGAAATCATTCCGGTCACAGTCCGTGCGCCAGTGCCGGGCAAGGCTGGACATCCCCGCCCGCATTGCGGAACAGTGGCTTCGGGCGGGGAGACGCGAGGGAGGAACGGGTGGAACCGAACGCGGCGGACTTGGTCGCGGAATTGAAAGTTCTCCGGAAGGGGCGCGGCGTATTCACCACTCCGCTCGGGATTCGGGTCGGCCCGGTCCTGCGCGAGGTCTGCGGGATTCCCGACCACGCGGAAAACGTCGAGATCCGCGACCGCCTCGCGCACGTGCTGGAACCGCTGGCCAAGACGCTCCCGGACGACCTCCGGATCGCCGTGCTCGCCGCGTTCGCGATGCACGAACCGGCGCGCAAGCCGTTCTACCAGGAGCGGGTGCACTGGGCCGCGCGCGAGCTGGACCGCGACGACCGCACGATCCGGCGGCGCATCGACGAGGGCATCGAGCACGTCGCGCATCTCGCGCTCGCCGGCCCGCGCGAGGGCGACCGGCGGCCCGCGCCCGACGGCAGCTGGCACACCGAACTGCTGCGCGTGTCCCTCGCCCTGGACCAGGAGCGGCCGGAGGTGTTCGAGTTCCGCCGGATCGTCGCCGACGCCGACGAGATCGCCGAACTGGACCTCGCGCTCACCCTCACCACCACGTCCGCGACCTCCGGGCCGGTGCGGGAAAGCGACCTGGACGTCGACGTCTTCCACGGCGGCACGCTCGTGCGCCGCGCGATGGAGTCGAACGACCGGGTCGGGCTGGCGCTGCAGCTGGCCGAGCCGTTGCCGCGCGGGAAAACGCACGACCTCGCGCTGCGCTTCCGCGCGGAATTCCGGCATCCGCACTACGTGTGCGTGCCGCGCCATCCGGTCGACCGGTTCGACCTGCACGTGCGCTTCCCGGCCGCGCCGCCGACCGAAATCGTGCGGCTGGACCGCGTGTTTCAAGACGACGCACGCGATCTGGGCGCACGCGGAGACGTGGTGAGCCCGGACGGTTCGGGCGAGGTGCACCTGCGGTTCGACCATCTCGCGCCCGGCTTCGCCTATGGCATCCGGTGGGACCCGGCCGGCTGAACCTCCTGCGCCGGCCGGGCCCGCGGCCGCGGTCAGTGCGTGATCATCGCGATTCCCCTTCCCGATCGGGACAATTCTCCGACCGCACCGGGATCGCCGCCGTGCCCGGACGCGCTACCGGCGGGGCGAAGCTGTCCAAGATCTGTCCAGGTCCGCGCGGAACTCGTTGCCGCGCAACGGACAGAAGCTGGACAACACCCGCGCATGCGCAACATCCGGGGCCGGACCGCCGACTCCCGGATCGAGCGGGCGAGACCACCGCGGCCGCCCGTAGGAAAGGAACGACCCCTATGCCCACCGCCACCGTGCCCGAACCGGCCGAAGGCTACGTCCCGCTCGCCGCGCTGCCGCGCCCTTCCGGGCTGTCCGAGCGCCTGGAAACCGTGGTCCGCGCGGCTCGCGACGGCGTCCCCGGCGCGGCTCCGGAACTGCTGGCGCTGCTGAAACCGGTGATCGCGCGGTACTGCCGGGCGCGCATCGGCGGACGCGACCTGTCGTACCTGTCGGCCGACGACGTCGCGCAGGAAGTGTGCATCGCGGTCCTGCAGGCGGTCGCCGGCTACGAGGACCGCGGCGGATCCTTCCTGCACCTGGTGCGCGCGATCGCCGCGAACAAGGTGGCCGACGCCTTCCGCGCGGTTTCGCGCGACCGCTCGCGGCCGGTGTCCGACGTCCCGGAGAACCCGGATCTGCGCGAGGGCCCGGAATCGCACACGCTGACCGCCGACCTCGGCGCGTCGCTGGGCAGGCTGCTGGCCGGGATGCCGAAGCTGCAACAGGAAATCCTGACGCTGCGCGTGGTCGTCGGCCTGACTTCGGCCGAAACGGCGAAGGCGCTGGGGATCTCGCCGGGCAACGTCCGGGTGACGCAATGCCGCGCGCTGGCGAAGCTGCGGGAGTCGATCCAGGAACAGGGGCTGGCCGAAGCGCTGCTCGCGTGAACTCGCAACATCCTCCAAGGTGGTCTGGACCACTCGCGAAAAAATCTCCGAAGTTCACCCGCTCGGGCCACCTCGCCGGTGCGGGCGGGCCCGAAACGACCGGATCCGGACCGGCTCAGCCCGCGTCGAGACGCCGTTTCATCCGGCGCAGGAACGCGATCCGGTCGGTCTCCACGCGGACTGCCGTGCGGTCCGGATAGATGTCGAACACGCCGGTCATGCCGGTTTCGGCGAGCCGGCGGCCCGCCTCTCCGGAGGGGTGCGCGAGCAGCCGCAGCACCACGCCCTCGGCGGCCGCGCGGTCCTGCGCGGCCCGCAGGACGTGGACGCCCGCGTCGCTCAGCTGCGTCAGCCCGGTCAGGTCCAGCACCAGCGCCATCGGGCGCTTAGCCAGCGCGAACGTCACCGCGCGCACCACCACCAGCGCGGTGCCGGCGTCGAGTTCCCCCGCCAGCAGCAGCGTGAGCACGTCGAGGTCGTCGTAGCGGTACGACGACTTCAGCCGCGCCGTTCCCTGTGAGCCGGCTTCCATCCGCGTGCTGCGCTCCCTGTCCAGGCGGGGCCCGTCGCGCCCGCTCGTCCACCCGACACCATTCTGGACCTCAAGGCATGGTGACCGCGCTCACAGTCCACGTCCGCACACCGCGAACGGCGGCTGCTCCGCTCGTCCTACGACGAAAGTCGGGAACTGTGTCAGCCCGACCTTCGGCGGGTTCCGTCATTTACCGACATTCACGACGGTGGGTCAGTACCTGACCATTCGCTCCCCGTACCCACCGGAGATGATCACCAGTGCGAATCGCGCGTACCGCCGCAGTCCTGTCCGGCTTGGCTTTCGCCGCCGTCGCCGCGGCCTCCCCGGCCGCGGCCGCTCCCGCCCAGCCCGCCATCATCGACGGCAGCACCGCCGACTCCCTGCACGCCGCCGCCCGCATGTTCGCCGGCGGCCAGGAACTCTGCTCGGCCACGATCATCGCGCCCGACTGGATCCTCACCGCCCGCCACTGCACCCAGGGCGCGGGCGGCAAGCAGATCACCTTCCACGTCGGCAGCCTCGACCAGACCCAGGGCACCGAGGTCTCCGCGACGTCGGTGCACGACTCCCCCGACGCCGACATCTCGCTGGTCCAGATCGACCAGAAGGTGCAGACCGAGTACGCGCCGCTCGGCACCGCGAGCGACGTCAACGTCGGCGACACCGCGCAGGTCTACGGCTGGGGCGCGACCTGCACCGACCAGCCGGAGATCAACTGCCAGTCGCAGGTGCTGAAGGTGGCGAACGTCCAGGTCACCTCGGTCGACTGCCCGGACGGCGCGGCCGGCGTGTCGGTGTGCGCGAACCGCGGCGACGGCATCACCGCCGGCGGCGACTCCGGCGGCCCGATGTACGCCAACGGCAAGCAGGTCGGCGTCGCCTCCACCAGCGACCGCCAGTCCTACACCGCCTACATCAACGTCACCCAGTACCGCGACTGGATCCAGTCGGTCGCGGGCGTCTGATCCGCGGACGGCCCGGGCCCGGACGGATCCCCGGGCCCGGGCCGCCGTTTCATCCCTCCCCTTTTCCCTCCCCCGCCCTGGCCCGCGCGAGCACCTCCTCGAGGCGCAGCGGGCTCGCCGGATGGTGGCTCAGGCACAGCGGCGTCGACACCCGCCGGAATCCGAACGCCTCGCCGGACACGTAGAACTGGGCCCGCTCCAGCCGCGAGATGTCCGCCACCGGGCTCCCTTTCGCCCGCGCCATCTCGTTCGCCGCGGCGATCTGCGCCGGGCTGTTGAGCCGCCCGAAGAACTGCGTCGTCGCGTTGCCGGCGATCTGGTTGTGCAGGCCCTTCGGCGCCTGCGTCGCGAACAGCAGCCCCAGCCCGTACTTCCTGGCCTGCGCGGCCAGCACGATCGTGCTGCGCGTGCTCGCGGTGAGCGAGCCCGACGCCGCGAGCGTCTGCGCCTCGTCCATCACGAACAGCGCCCCCAGCGGCCGGTCCCCCGCCGGATTCCGCTTGATCCACGCGAACAGCTCCATCTGCAGCTGGTTCACGAAACTCTGCCGCTGCGCCTCGGACGGCAGCCCGGCGAAGCTGATCACCGAGATCCGCGCCCGCTTGCCGCTTTTCGGGGTGAGCAGCAACGCCGGATCCACGGGCGTTCCGGTTCCGGCGAACAGCGGGTCGTTCACCATCGCGGCCTTGAGCAGCTCGGCGACTTCCGCGGCGATTTTCCTGCCGTCGTTGAGATTCGTGACTCCCTCGGGCAGATCTCCGAGGACGTCGATCAGCTCCGGCAGGCTTCGCGAGCCGGTGCGGGCGTGGTGCACGATCGTCTGCCGCAGCACGGCCAAGCCGATGTCGGCCTTCGCGGTGCTGCCGGTGAGCCGGGCTTGCGGCGCGAGGGCGGCTACCGCCACCTCGACCGCCGCGGAGAACTCGTCCTCGTCGTCGAGCACCCCGGCGAAATCCGGCAGCGGCTCGAACCCCAGCGGACGTCCGGTGGCCCGGCCCGGCGTCCACACGACGACGTCGGTGCCTTCGAGGTAGCGCTCGGCGAGTTCGGCGTCTTCGGGTCCCCAGCCGCTCGGCGGGCTCGGCCAAGCGTCGCCTAGGCGGGCGAGGTCGTTGTTGGGATCCAGCACGATGGACGAGACGCCGAGCAGCGCGCATTCCTCGATGATCCGGCGCAGGAGCACGGTTTTCCCCGACCCGGAACCGGCGAAGACCGCGGCGTGCTTGCGCAGAGCGGAGAGTTCGATGCGGACGGGCTTGCCGGAGCCGGTTTCGGTGCCGAGGGCGAGGGTGCCGTCCGGGGGCGGGTGGGTTCCGTCGGAACGGGGGGCTTGGGCGCTTCCGGTGCGGTGGGATCGCGGAGTTTGCGCTGGTGGCGGGGCGGGTTGGGGGAAGAGGGACGGTTGGGGTGCGGGGTTCGCAGGCCGCGGGGACTGGGGTGGCGGGTTTGCCGGTCCTTGGGATGCGGGTGCGGGGGTTGCCCGTCGCTGGGATGCGGGTGCCTGGGATGCAGGTGCCTGCTTTGCCGGTACCGGGTTCGCGGGCCGCTGAGCTGCGGGTCCCGGGACCTCCGGCGGACTGGTCGCGTCCGCGGCGCCGTCGGGACGAGGGACGGCATCGGGCAGGACCCCGGACAGCAGCTGGGAACGCCGGGCGGGCCTGCGGTCGATGAGCCACTCGTGGACGTCCGGGCCGCCCTTGACGAACATCTCGTCCAGCGCCCAGAACGTCCGGACGTCCGCTTCGGACATCTTGAGCCGCTTCCCTCCCGCGGCTTCGAAGGCCCGGAGCTCGGCTTGGGTCTTCTCCCCTTTGGACCACGAGGAGTTCCGGATCAGCACCAGATGCCGGTTCCCCGCGCCTGCCCGCAGTCCCGCCGCCGAACGGGCCTTCCGGAAGCGGCTGAGCACGGCGATCGGGTTCTTCGCCGAGATCGCGCGGAACGCCCAGTGTTCTTCGAGATCCGAGGCCTCGTCGAGGGTGTGGGTGAGCCAGGCGTGGAGTTCGTCTTCGCTGACGCGGGTGTCCCATTCCATCTCGTCGTCGCCGACCTCGGTGATCCAGCCGCGCAGCGCGGCCGACAGCAGCCGGGGCATCACCTCGTCCTCGACCTTGTGGTCGAGCAGCGCCGACGGGTCCGCGTCCGCGCGGAGCTGGTCGAACCACGCGTCGAGTTCGGTGAAGCGGTCGGGCTTCGGCTCTGGGCGCGCGGGCAGCACCGCGGGCGTGTCCGGATTGAACGTGGTCAACTCCTGCACGCGTTCCGCTCGTACGCAGGCGTCGATGTGCGAACCGATCCGCTTGAGGATCTCCCGCGGCGTGTTCTCCTCCCACGGCCCGTCGAAGGCCGAGGCCGCGACTGGCCAGGTTTGGTGCGGCGGGGTGAAATCCATTGTCGCGTAAGCGAAACCCAGCCGCCGTTCCACCAGCTGCCTGCCGACCTCGGCGTCCAGCACCCGGCCGAGCGTGAGCGTTTCCCGGAACCGGTCGGGCACCGTGTCCGCGGCTTTCCCCTTGATCTGCTGCCAGGTCGCGGGCAGGCAGGCGAGCACGGTGAGCGTCCGCCGGGTGATCTCGCGCAGTTCCATCAGCCCGTCGGCGATCTGGGCGACGAGCAGGTTGTTGTCCTCGCGGCGGCCGACCTCCTTCGCCTGCAGATCGGAAACGGCCAGCAACGTGTCGAGCTGGTCGACGCCGATCACGACCGGCCCGGTGAGCGCGAGCAGCCGGGTGATGTCGTGCACCTGGTCCGAGGCGGATTTCGGCTTCGCCCTGATCCCCCACTTGCGCCGGGCCCCGGATCTCGATTCCTCGAAGCGGCCGAGGTAATCGTCGCCGACCTCGTTCTGTGTCAGGTCTTCGGCGGCGTACAGCACCAGTGCGCGGGCGGTGTCCGCGCATTCGACCGCGACCTGCCGGTCCAGTTTCCGCAGTCCGATCAGGAACGCGTCGACGTGCGACCGGCTCAGTCCGCGTCCGCTGATCAGCGCCGAAGTGCTTTCCCACGGCACGTCGCCGCGCTCGCACACCCGGCGCACGAAGCTGCGCACCTGAGGTTCCGCCGAATCGTCCGAGCGCAGCAGGCCTCGCCGCAGGGCGTCGGCGGTGTCCTCCCAGAAAGCGTCGCCCGCGGTGAGATCGTCGAGGAAGAAGTAGCCGCCCGCCCGGTGTGCCGCCCGCCGCACCATGCCGAGCAGATGGGTTTTGCCGACCCCCTTCATGCCCTGCATGACCAGTCCGATGGGGCTCGGCCCGTCGCTCGCCGCGGCGTCGCGGATGCCTACGTCGATCGCGGCCATCACGTCGGGGTGCAGACCGTCCACATGGTACGGGGAATCCCGCCACACGTGGTCAGGAGTGTCCGCCCAGTCGAACCGCAGGGTCGCCAATACCGCCAGGTGTTCGATCATGACACCTCGATGGAAAGCAGATGATTGTCCTCACCGCCGATGCGCACGGCCGCCTCCTTGTCCTCGGAGGTGAGCGCCTTGCGGTTGGACTCGGGCACCAGATGCGCCTGGCCGGTCCGGCTCAGCTGCTTGAGCACCGCGTCGACCTCGGCAACCGCCGCGTCGCCCAGCAACGGGCGCAGATCAGCCAGGCCGACCCAGTCGCGGGGCGAGCGGGCGAGTTTCCGGTACGCCGTCCGGATCAGTTCTTCCAAGTCCGCCGCCTGCGGAGCGTCGCTGCCCGCGAACACCTCCTTCAGCGAAACCTTGTGCAACCGCAGATACTCGAAAAACCCGTGCAGCGCTTGATAAGCCACCACAGTCAACGTGCTCCGCACCGGTTGCGGCGGGGACAGCGCGGCGAGTTCCTCCTCGCACCATTCCCAGCCGTCGTCGGTGAGCTGGTGCACGAACGCGCGGCCGGATTTCTTGCTGCTGACGTACTTTTCGTTGAGCTTCAGCCGGTCCCTTCCGTCAAGCGCGAAGCCCGCGGTTCTGCGCAGGTCCGGGTTCGACATCTCCCGGCCGTGCACCATCAGCGCGATCATCGCCGCGGACTGCTTGTGGCTCAGTCTTTCGTGCATCCGCCGTCCTTCCTCGGGGCATCCCGGCCGCGGGCGCGGGCGGGGCGTTCTGGGGTCGAGCGGGTCTAGCCGTTCACCCGCACGTCGAGCACTCGCTGGGCCCACGCCAAGGCGTTGCGGACCCGTTGCGGCGGCGGCACCGCGCCGTCGTCGTCGCGGCGCGGGCGCAGCAGCACGGCCAGGTCCGCGCCGAGTTCTTGCGCGCGCACGCTGTCCCCGGCTCCGACCGCGGCCGGCATTTCGCTGGCGAGATCGTCGACGAGGTCCCACAGTCCCGGCCGGAGCCGGGCATGCACCGCTTGCCGCAGAAGGGAAACCAGATCGGACTGGCCGGTGTCGACCAGTGACCGGCCGGCGCCGATCTCGTCGGCGAGGCTGCGCGCGACCTTCGCCGGGCCGGTCGCCGGGCCGAGTCGCAGGTACCGCACGCTGCCGAGATAGCCGGACAGGTCGCGCGGGTCGGTGCCCTCGGTGAGCACCAGGATCAGCTTGCGGTCGTGGCCCAGCGTGCGGTGCAGGAACAGTTCCGCCTCCGCGGATTGCCACCGGCTCGCCTTGCCGTCGATCACCAGGCACAGGTGCTGCGCTTCGGCTTCCGCGCGGCCGAGCCGGGAGCGGTCGCCGGACAGCGATTTCCCTACCTGGATCCCGAGTTTTTCGAGTTCTTCCGCCACCGCCCTGGACGCGGTCAGGTTCGAGCGCGGCATGCTCACCTGGATGTCGTAAGCGAAATCCTCCTTCTGCGGGCGCACCGCGGCCACGTAGGCGTCGCGGTTCTCCTCCAGCAACTCGGTGCGGTCGAAGGAATGCGCGATCACCGCGGCGACCGTTTCGAGCGCGAAGCCGACCTGGTCCGCGCCGGGACTTTCCTCGTGCAGCACCGGAAGCTGCTCGCCGAAGGTCCAGTACGACACGTACGGCAGAGTCAGGTGCCGGGCCATCGTTTCCGGCGCGACGTCCTGGTCCAGCCAGGGTTCGAACAGGCTTTCGGTCTCCTCGACGCAGAACTTCCGCCATTTCTCCGAGCGGTCGTACTCCTCGCGCGTGTCGAACCGCGAGAGCACCGGCAGCACCGGCAGCTGCGGACGGTCGTACGGCAGGGCGTTGCGGGCGGCGTTGGCCCGTTTCGCGATGTCGACCGCGCCGCGGACGCTTTGCCGGTTCGCGGTGTAGAGGACGACGAGCCGGTCCGGCAGATGCGCCGCGCAAATGCCGCCGACGTCGGAGATTCCGGTGCGGCTGTCGAGGAGAATGTAGTCGTAGTTCGAGGTCCAGTGCTCCCGGCACTTTTCGAGATACGCGCCGAACCGGTTGTCGTACAGGCTTTCCCAGTCGATTCCCTGCACCTGCGCGGGATAGTCGAGACTGTCGCGGCCTGCGGCGAGGAAATCCAGGGTCCCCGGCGTGTTGTCGCCCGCGGCCAGCCGGAGGATGTGCCGGTCCGGCTGGACAGTTCCGGCCCGGAAGTCGGCCACCAGGTCCACCACGCCGCCGTCCGGTTCGCGGTCCAGCATCGGGCGGAAGTAGTCGCTCAGGCCGGGCGCTTCGAGGTCCCAGTCGACGCACAGCACGCGGTGCCCCCAGCGCGCGAGCAGCACGGCGATGTTGGCCAGCGCGAAACTGCGGCCGACACCGCCCTTGAACGAGTAGAACGTGATCACCGTGCCGGTCATCGGTTCAGAACTTCGGGACGCGGGAGGTCGGCGGGTCGTCCGGCACCGGGGTGAGCACGGGCCAGTCCGACTGCCACGGAGGAGCGGCGCTGATCAATTCCTCCACCTCCGCGGCGATCTCGTTCATTTTGTCGTGGAAACCGATGTACTTGGGCGAAACCTGGAAATGCTCGTACGGATGGTTCCAGTCGGTCAGGTTCTGCCACCGGCGCTGATGCGCGAACGGCGGGAAATTCTTCGAATCGGCGTAGATCACCGGATAGATCAGCGTGGCCGGACGGTCGCCGCCGGCGAGTTTCTCCCGGTGTGCCATCGACGCCCATTCGGCGAGGCACCATTCGTTGTAGAAGTACTGCCCGGACGCGACGGGGACGAGAATCCTGGTGCGCTGCAACGCGTTGCGCAGTTCGTCCGGCCAGCGGTCGCCGACCCGGACCGAACCGTCGAAGAACACCCGGACCTCCCGGTCGAGGTTCCCGTCGAGCAGTTCGCGCAGCCTCGGCTGGAAATGGTTGCGCACCCACCGGGCGATCGGATCGGCGGTCCGCAGATAACTGATGAAAACGTCATAGTGGTACACCTGGGCAGCGCTCCCCGTCGATTTCCGCGTCCTGGCGATCCGACCTCGGCCCCGACGATACCTTTGGCGCACGCCCGGACAAGGGACAGATTCTGGACACTTTGTGGCCGAAAACCCGCGCCCGCGGGCGGGACCCGCGAACCGGACCCGAAACTGGACCGGTCGCCGCCGCCGGAATTCGAGGAGCCCGATGTCCGCCCCCGCCGCACCCCGGATCTTCATCAGCTACGCCCACGACACCGCCGCCGAGCACTACCGGCAGGTCGGGACCTTCGCTACCTTCCTCCGCGCCCGGATCGGGCTCGACGTCCGGCTGGACCAATGGGACGACGCCTCCCGGCTCGACTGGTCCGCCTGGGCGATCCGGAACATCCGCGCCGCCGATTTCGTCTTGGTGGTCGCCTCGCCGAACTACCAGCGGCGCGCGGACGGCGAGGCTCCCTTCGACGAGGGCCGCGGCTCCCAGTTCGAGGCGCGGATCATGCGCGACGCGCTCACCCGCGACCTGGAGCGCGAGACCCGCCGCATCCTGCCGGTGGTGCTGCCGGGCGCTTCCGTCGAAGACATCCCGGCGTTTCTCACCCCGTATTCCACCACGCATTTCCGGATTTCGGCATTCACCGACGACGGCGTGGCCGGGATGGTCTCCGCGATCACCGGACGCAGCCAGAACGAACGCCCGGTGCGCGGGATATGGCGCGGGGCACCGGATTCCGCGGCCGGACCGGTCCTGGCGACCGAGCTTCCCTGGCGCGAGAAGAGCGCGGACATCACGGCCGGCTCGGCGCGGATCGACGGGATCGGCTACGAGCACAGCGTCGTTTTCCGCACGGCCGGGCCGACTTCCGGGGCGTGGGCGTTCGCGGAAATCGACCTCGGCGGCGCGTACGCGCATTTCACCGCCGTCGCCGGCGTGCTTGACGACGCCGAAGACGCGGCTTTCCAGACCGGCCTTTTCTGCATCCGGCTCGACGGCGAAATCCGCCACCTCGACCATTCCGCGTTCGGCAGCCCGCGGCACACCGAACTCGACGTCACCGGCGTCCGGCGGCTGCGCCTGGAGATCCGCCGCCCGGCGGCGGGCGTCTCCCCCGCGGGCCCGGCCGCCCGCACGACTCGCCCGGCCGCGCTGGCCTGGGGAAATCCCACCCTGCGCTGACCGCCCGGGCCAAGTCCGCGAGGGGAACCCTGGGGGAATCAGCGTCCCTCGGGGTTCCCCTCACGGACGCTCGACGGCGCTGTTTCCTGCTTTCGAGGAAACAGGAAACCCCTTGTCCGCTCTCGTTCCCGGACCGCATTCTGGGTGCACGCCGCTCGTTCCGGGCGGTTCGCCGAGAATCACGGAAAACCGAAAACCGCGAAATCACGTCATTTCGCGGCCGGGATTTTCCGTGCCCGGATCCGGGAGGGAGGTGCGCGGAAATGCAGACGCACGGAATCGTTCTCATCCTCACGCTGCTGGGCCTGGCCTGACGCGGAACCGGCCGGATTCGTCGCGAGGGCGGATCCGGCCGGACCCGCCTATCCGCGAGCCCGCAAATGGTCCCGCAACGCCCGCGCGACCCGCGTCATCAGCATCTCCGCCTCCGGCTGAACCGCCGCGGGCACCCGGGATTCGGTCAGCGCCGCGACCGCGAACGACTGGCCGTCCGCGTGCTCCACCACCCCGATCTCGTGCCGCAAATTCAGCAGCGTCCCCGTTTTCGAGGACCACTTGGCCGAATCCGACGCGAAATCCGGCGCGAGCCGTTGCCGCAGCAGGTTGTCGCCCATCAGCTCGCGCACCCGCGCCGACACGTCCGGATCGATCTTCGAGGGCGTCCACAGCGCGGTCAGCAGGTCGGCGAACGCGCGGGCCGAACCGGAACTCGCGCGCGAAACGTCCAGCTGCCGCACCGGATGCCCTTGTCCCTCGGTCACCGCGCCGATCGCGAGCGAGTGCGCGAGATGCACGTCGGCCGCGGCGAATCGTTCCACCGGCGTGTCGCTCAGCTCCCGCACCGAATGCCGCACCGAGATGCCGGTGATGCCCCAGTCCCGCACCGTCCGCGTGACCTCCGCGGGCGAGGTGAGCGCGAACAGTTCGTCGGCGGCGGCGCTGTCGCTGATCGAGGAAGCCAGGTACATCAGATCGGCCACCGCCACCCGCGCCGGATGGCGGAAGCGCGACAGCCCGGTCGGCCCCGCGGTGTCGATGCGGTCGGGTTCGATCTCCACCTGCCGCGCGCCGTCCAGCTCGCCGCGCCGGATCCGGTCCTGTGTCACCGCCACGAGCGGGACCTTGACCAGCGACGCGGTCGCGAACTCGAGATCGGGCTCGATCCCGATCTCGCGGCCGGACCCGAGATCCCGGACGAGGAACGAACCGCGCAGCCCGCCTTCGTCGAGTTCGTCCCGCAGCCGCGCCAGCAGCGCCTCAGTGTTCACGGCGTCAGTCTGCCGCAACGCTCGCGCCGAGACAGCGGGCGATCGCCGTCCGCAGCGGTGCCCGCACCCGGTCGACGTCATCGCCCAGCCCGGCCGCCACGTCGTACCCGCGCGCGAGCCGGACGCCGCCCGCCGGACGCCACGCCAGCCCCAGCTCCCGCGCCTGATCCGCCGAGCACAGCAGCAGATCCGCCGACCCGATCACGCTCGCCGCGGCCGTCGTCAGCGTCGCCGCGACCTCGACCTGCGCGGGCAGCAGCCCCGCCGCGTCCCGCGCGCGGAACACCCGGTCGCGGACATGCGGCACGTCGTCCTCCGGCTGCACCCACACCCGGCGGCGCGCTCCGGCCGCCCGGCCCGCGCGCAGGGTTTCCAGGTGCACCACGGCTTCGTCCGGCTCGGCCTCGCTCGCCAGCCCGAGCGGCACCGTCCACACCCCGTCCTCCGGCGGCACCGCGACGAGCGCGGCCCGCACCTCCTGCGTCCGGACCAGCTCCGCCCGCTCGACCGGCCCGGCGACGCGAAACTCCAGGAACACCTCGACCGTCCGCGCCTGCGCCTCGAGTTCGGCGAGATCGCGAGTGGTCGACGTGTCCGGGACCGCCAGCCGCAACGGCCGCCGGCGCGCGCGCTGAGCGTCGTGTTCCATCGCCTCGGCGAGCCGGACCAGGCGTTGCGCGGACGGCAGCAGGTCCCGCCCGAACGGCGTGAGCCGCGCGCGCCGCGTCGACCGGTCGAAAAGCCGCTCCCCCAGGTGCCGCTCGAGCGCGGCGATCCGGCGGGACGCCACCGGCTGCGGGATCTGCGCGATCGCCGCGCCCCCGGTGAAGCTCCCCGCCTCGGTCACGCTCACGAACGCTTTGCAGCAGCCGACCAGGTCCACGACCAGAGCTTATGCCAGATTCGCATCATCTCGCACAGAAGTGTCTTGGACCGCATGAACCGGCCAGGGGCACGCTGCTGGGGAGTTGATCGACTTCGGAGGGAGAACCCCGTGTTCCGCAGGCTGACCCTGGCCTCGTTCGCATTGGTCGCGCTAGCCTCGTGTGCCACACCAGCACCACCGGTCGCCACCGCGCCGCCCGCCTCGCCGGCCGCGGCCAAGACTGTCGTCCAGCCGGATTTCGCCGCGCTGGAAAAGGCTTTCGACGCCCGGCTCGGCGTCTACGCGATCGACACCGGCGACGGCCGCGAGGTCGCTTATCACGCCGACGACCGCTTCGCCTACGCATCAACGCACAAGGTGTTCACCGCGGCAGCCATCCTGCACCGAGGGGACGATCTCAACCGGACGGTCACGATTCGGCAAAGCGATCTCGTGCCCAACTCCCCGATTACGGAGAAGCACATCGGGGAGCCAATGTCGTTACTGAGCGTCCTCGACGCTGCGCTGCGTTACAGCGACAACACAGCGGATAACGTCATGTTCCGCGAAATCGGCGGTCCCGCCGGGCTGGCGGCGGAGGTCCGCAGGCTGGGGGATACGGTCACCCACGTGGACCGCATCGAGCCCGCTCTCAACGAGACGAGCCCTGGTGACGTCCGGGACACGACCACCCCGCGAGTCTGGGCCAAGGACCTGCGCGCCGTCGCGCTCGACTCGGGACTCCCGGCGGACAAGCAGGCCGTGCTCGCCAAGATCATGCGCGCCAACACCACCGGCGCGAACGTGATCCGCGCCGGCGTGCCCGCGGACTGGCAGGTCGCGGACAAGACCGGGTCCGCCGATTACGCCACGCGCAACGACATCGCCGTGGTGTGGCCGCCGAACCGCGCGCCGATCGTGCTCGCCGTGCTGTCCGACCACGCGAAGAAAGACGCGAAGACCGACGACAAACTGATCGCGCAGGCCGCGGCCGCGGTCGTGAAGGCCTTGCAGTGACCGGAATCTACCGAGTGGTCACCCACGTGCTCGCGGCGCTTTTCGTGCCCGTCGCGTGGGTGGTCGCGCGGGGCCGGGCGCGGCACGTCGCGTGCCAGTGGGCGCTGGGGGCCCGCTATCCGGCCGAAAACCTCTCCGGGCTCACGCCCGGCACGTACGCCGCGTTCACCGCGGCGCGCACCGAAGCCTTGTGGCGGCACGGAATCCTGCTCGGCCTGACGTCCGGCCACCGCGACGCCGCCACGCAGGCCGACCTGTTCCACGCCGAAGTGCAGCGCGCCGGTTCGCACGAACTCGCCCTGCACCTCACGCTCCCGCCCGCGCAATCGCAGCACGTGCAAGGCGTCGCGCTCGACGTCCGGCCGTACGAAGGCGCGCAGTGGCTCGAAGTCCACGGTGGACGGTTCGGCCTGTATCGCGTGTACGACAACGAATGGTGGCACTTCGAGTACCACCCGAACGGCCGCCCGCAACGGCTGCCGCACCCCGGTTACGCCACCACCCGCGCCGCCAGCTGATCCCTGGTCCGTCCACAGTGGACCGAGGTCACGAATACATGACGGAATCGGGCAAGCCGTAACAAACCTCCGGACCGGGCGATAACCGGATGAGCCCGGGGGTGTCCTGGGCCTGTCCCGAACGGAAATCGCATGATTCGCCCGGTCTCGAACCGTCTCCTCCTGCGCTGCGGCGCCGTCGCGGCCGCCGCCGCGCTCGCGTGCACCGCCTGCTCCGGCTCCGGCGGAAACGCCGCGCAGCCGCCCGCCGCCGCCAGCCCGGCCGCGAGCTCGCCGGCCGCGCCGTCCGCCGCCCCGCCCGACGCCGCGACCGTCGGCGAAACCGTCAAGGCCGCGATGAAGAAGTCGACCGCGGTCCACGTCAAGGGCTCGAAGAGCGAAGACGGCAAGATGAAGGTCGACATGCAGTTCAACAAGGACAGCGTGAGCGGCTCGATCGAGAAGGACGGCGTCGAGGTCCCGGTGCGGCGCGTCGGCGACAAGGTCTGGATGCGGTTCAGCAAGTCGCTGACCAAGGAGGCCCGCCTGCCCGCCGAGGCCGCCGCGATGGTGAACGACAAGTGGGTGTCGCTCGACTCCCAGCTCGGCCAGGGCCTCGGCGAGGCCTTCAAGCTGTTCCTGGACTACGACGTCTTCGTCGGTTCCATGGCCGACGACGCCGCCAAGCCCGGCTACTCCGCGGGCGAACCCGCCGACGTCGCGGGCGCCCCGGCGCTGCGGTACAAGAACGGCAGCCGGACGATCTTCCTCGAGGCTGCCGGCTCGCACCGCTTGCTGCGGCTGGAATCCCCGTCGGAAGGCACCATGGAGTTCAGCGGCTGGGACCAGCCCGTCCCGGCCCAGGCCCCGCCCGCCGCGGAGATCTACTCCGGCCCCGGCTCCTGATCGGACGGCCTCGCGTTCCCGCGCCGCTCGGGAGCGCGAGGCCTTCGTCCACTGTGGACCACGCGGCACGAATCCATGACGGGAACCGGCGCGCCGTAACGGACCGCCGGACCAGGCGATAAGCGGATGCGCCCGGGGGTGTCCCGGGCCTGTCCCGAACGGAAACCGCATGATTCGCCCGGTCCACAAACGTTTTCTCCTGCGCTGCGGCGCAATCGCAGCTGTGCTCGTGTGCGCCGCCTGCTCCGGCTCCGGCGGCGCTCCCGCCCCGTCGCTCGCCGGCTCGGCCGCGAGTTCGCCGGTCAAGCCGTTCGACGCGCCGCCCGACGCCGCGACGGTCGGCGACACCGTCGCGGACGAGCTGGGCATGGCCAGGGCTGTCCACGTCAAGGGCACGAGCGCCGAGGGCATCACGGTCGACCTGCAGCTCAACCACGACAGTGCGGGCGGCTCGATCGAGAAGGACGGCGCGGCGGTGTCGCTCGTGCGAGTCGGCGACAAGATGTGGATCAAAGTCACCGACGCGCTGGCCAAGATCGCCGGACTGCCCGCCGGAGCCCTGTCGAAGATGGACGGCAAGTGGTTGTCGGTGGACGCTCCGCTGATGCACGGTCGCGGCGCGAAATTGAAGCGCCTCCTGGACTGCGATGCCTTCCTCGGCGCCGCCACCGACGATCTCGGCCAGCCCGGTTACTCCGCGGGCGAACCCGTCGACCTGGCGGGCACTCCGGCGGTGCGGTACCGGAACGGCAGCAAGACGATCTACCTCGGGCGCTTCGGAACGACCTACTCCCTGATGCGGTACGAGTCCCCGAAGGACGGCGCGATGGACCTCGACTTGGGCGAGCCCCGCCCGGCCCAGGCCCCGCCCGCCGCGGAGATCTACTCCGGTCCCGGCTCCTGAAGTTCTGCCGCCGAAGCGAACGAGTGCGACACTGCCCGAGATGATCGGTCTGCTGTATCCCACTCGCGATTGCGCCGAAGACGACTTCACCGCACTGGCCGGATGCCTGGACGCCCGGCCAGGCGTGGAGTTCGCCTACGTGCCCTGGGCCCGCCGCACCGTCGAGCGGGAGAACGTCCAGGCCGCCGTGCGCGAGCTGAGCGAACCGGACCGGCTGGTCCAGGCTGCGGCGGCCTTCACGACGTCCCCGCGGGTGGTCAGCTGGGCGTGCACGAGCTGCAGCTTCCTCGACGGCGTCGCCGTGGCCAAGACGCAGACCGACGCGCTGACGAAGGCGCTGGACGTCCCGGCGAGCAGCACGTCGCTGGCGTTCCTCGCGGCGGCGCACCGGCTCGGGCTGGAGCGAGTCGCGCTCGCCTCGGTGTACGCGCCCGAAATCACCGACGAGTTCGCGGCGTTCCTGGCCGAGGAAGACATCGCCACCGTGCACGCCGTGTCGGCCGACGCCGGTTCGGACCGCGACCTGGCCGCCTGGGACAGCGACCGCATCCGGGGCCTCGTCGATTCCGCGGGCTCCTCGGACGCCCAAGCCGTCCTGGTCCCGGAGACCGCCCTGCACACCGCGCCGCTGCTCGCCGAACTCGAAAAGCGCGCGGGCAAGCCCGTGCTCACCGCTACCCAAGTGACGCTCTGGCACTGCCTCACCCTGCTCGGCCGACCGGCCGCCGGACCCGGTCTCGGCGCCCTTCTCGCCCACCCGCACTGATGTCCACTATGGACAGATGAGTACCCGGGCCGGATCGCGGGTAGCCACCGGTCATGAGCAGCCACCTGATCGCCGTCGCCGTCGACTGCCGAGACGCCGAGGCGCTCGCCGAATTCTGGCGGGAAGCGCTGGGCTATCCGCCCGCCGAGAAGTGGCCGGACAGCCACGGGCTCGGCTACGTCGAGCTGAAAGCCCCGGACCGGCCGTCGCTGCTGTTCCAGCCGGTGCCCGAGGGGAAGACGGTCAAGAACCGGCTGCACCTTGACATCGCGCCGGATACGGTGGAACAGCGCGACGAGGTGGCCCGCCTCGTGACGCTCGGCGCGAAAGTCGTGGAAGATCCGGAAAACGACCACTGGATCGTGCTGAAAGACCCTGAAGACAACGAATTCTGCGTGCTGCCCCGGCGGTCCTGACCCGTATCCGGCCGGGGGCTACGATCTTCGCCGTGCCCGACTCCCGAGTGCCCGCCCGTCCCGACCTCGGGATGCTCGCCGGGCGGTTGCTGTTCGCGGTGCAGCGGGAACTGTTCACCGAGCTGGCCGCCGAAGGCTTCGGCGACCTGAGCCCCCGGCACGGCGCGGTGCTCGCCTACCTCGGCCCGGACGGTGCGCGCGCGACGGAGCTGTCCCGGCTGTCCGGACGGCGCAAGCAGGTCATCGGCACGATGGTCGACGAACTCGAAACGCTCGGCTACGTCGAACGCCGCCCCGACCCGGCCGACCGGCGCGCGAAACTCGTCTGCCCGACCGAACGCGGACAGGCCATGATCGCGGCCTCGGCCCGCGTTCTCGCCGGGATCGAGGACCGGCACGCGCAGCGGCTCGGACGGGGCGAGTACGCGGAGTTCAAGCGGGTGCTCGCCGAGGTCACCGACGAGCAGCGGCATTTCGCCGGGCAGTGATCACTGGCCCGGCCAGTTCTGCTGCGGCGGACCTGAGGCAGGCCATTGCCCCGGCATCGGCTGCTGAGGATAAGGCTGCTGCTGCGGGTACTGCTGCGGCATTCCCGGAGCGCCGTACTGCGGCGGATACTGCGGCAGAACCGGCCCCGGCTGCGGATACGGCTGTCCTGGGTACTGCTCCCCCATCGGAACCTGTCCCGGATACTGCGGCATCCCCGGAACCGGTGCCCCGTAAGGCATTCCGTATCCCGCGGGCGGAGGCGTCTTCGCCGACACCCCGGGCAGCCACAGCACCGCCGCCAGGACAGTCATCACGCCGAACGCGGCGCTGTCCCACCAGGAATGGAACAAGATCACCAGGACGAGCGCGCACAGCAGCTGCACCGGCGCGGCCCAGAGCAATATCCGCCCGATCGGCTGCCGCCGCGCGAAGATCATCCCCCACATGCCGCGTAAACCTCCAGCAGCGCGAGGAACACCGCCACCGCGATGCCGATTCCCGTCACCTTCGGCCGCACCACCGGCTGAGTCATCCCCGGTCCCCTCCGTCACCCTCCGGAGGGAATACTCTGCCAAGCGCATCCACAGTCCACAGTGGAACAACTGCCGGAACAACGCCCCCGGTCCCCGCGACCGGCCCGGACGCCCTCTACGATCGGCCCGTGACCGCCTACGACGACGTCTTCGACCACCTCGACGCTTCGGCCCTGCCCGAGCGGCAGCAGCACATCCTCGCCACCATCCGGGACTGGGTGGGCCAGCACGGGTACTCGCCGAGCACGCGCGAGATCGGCGAAGCGGTCGGATTGCGGTCGACGTCCTCGGTCTCGAAGCATCTCGCCGCACTGGAGGACAAGGGTTTCCTGCGCCGCAGCTCGACGATGTCGCGGCCGATCGACGTGCGCGCCTTCCTCCGCGACATCCCCTCGCGCGACGGCGGCGACTCCGTGCCGGTGCCGGTGGTCGGCGACATCGCGGCCGGCACGCCGATCTCCGCGATGGAGCACGTGGACGACGTCATGCAGCTGCCGCGCGGGCTCACCGGCCGCGGCACCGTTTTCGGGCTTCGCGTGCGCGGCGATTCGATGGTCGACGCGGCGATCTGCGACGGCGACATCGTGGTGGTGAAGCAGCAGCCCGAGGCGCATTCGGGGCAGATCGTCGCCGCGATGATCGACGAGGAGGCGACGGTCAAGGTCTACCGCCGCCGCAACGGGCACGTTTACCTCGAGCCCCGCAACCCGGCCTACGACGTGATCGACGGCGACCGGGCCACGGTGCTCGGCGTGGTCGTCTCGGTGCTCCGCAGCATGTGACCGCGTGAGCGGCGACGCCGGGAAACCGGCATCGCCGCTCACGAGCCCCCCGGCCCTAGTCGACCGCCACCGGCACCCGGACGTCGACCGTTTCGTCCTGCTCGGCCGCCCGGCCCTGCCACGGCCGCGCGATCAGCCACAGCACCAGCCCGGACACCACCAGCCCGCCGAACATCACCGTGGCCATCGCGGCCGCGTTGTTGCCCAGCAGGCCGACCACCGGCGACACCGCCGCGCCGACGCCGAACTGCACCGCGCCCAGCAGCGACGCCGCCGTTCCGGCGTTGTTCCCGTGCGCGTCGAGCGCGACCGCGGGCGCGTTCGGCAGGATCAGCCCGGCGAAGAACAGCACCGCCCACACCGGCACCGCGACGCCGAACATGCCGCCGAAGCCGGTCAGCGCGGTCGCCAGCAGCACCGCCGCCGAGGCCGCCGCGGCAACGCTCGCCGCGAGCAGCACCTGGTGCGGTTCGAACCGGTTCATCAGCCGGGCGTTGATCTGCGTCGCGGCGATCAGCCACACCGCGCTCGCCCCGAACATCAGGCCGAACTGCTGCTGGTCCAGCCCGAACTGCTGCTGGAACACGAACGACCCGCCGCTGACGAACGCGAACAGCCCGGCCATCGCGAACCCGGCCACCAGGACCAGCCCGACGAACGAGCGGTCGGCGAACAGGCTCCGGTAGGACCGCACGGTCGACCGGAACCGGAACGGCTGCCGCCGCGCCGGCGGCAGCGTCTCCGGCAGCACGAGCGCCGCCGCGACCCCGCTCGCCAGCCCGATCGCGGCGAGCGCCACGAACACCCCGCGCCAGTGCGTCCACGCCAGCAGCGCGCTGCCGAGCGTCGGCGCCAGAACCGGGGAAACGCCCATCACCAGGATGAGCTTGGACAGCAGTTTCGCCGCGGCGCGATCGGTGTAGAGATCGCGCACCACGGCCAGCGCCAGCACCGCGCCGGCCGAGGCGCCCAGCCCCTGCAGCACGCGGGCCGCGCTCAGCAGCTCGACCGTCGGAGCCACCAAGCACAGCAGCGACGCGAGCACGTGGATCGCACTTCCCGCGACGAGCGGGATGCGCCGCCCCATCGCGTCCGAAAGCGGGCCGGCGATCAGCTGGCCGAGCCCGAGCCCCAGCACCGTTCCGGTGAGGGTCAGCTGGATCGTCGACTCCGTCGTCGACAGTTCGCGGGTGATGTCCGGCAGGGCCGGCAGATACATGTCGATGGACAGCGGCCCCAGTGCCACCAGAACGCCCAGCACGAGCACCAGCTTCAGCTGGCTCCCGGCGGTCGGCGCTTCGCGTGTTTCGTTCACGCCACTCCCCTTCGTCGTGAGCACTTGAGCACCTACGAAGAAGACGGCCGAGAAATTCCGGAACCCGCGAATAGATCACACCGTGGGAATCCTGCTTGACAAGCTCACCCGAGGCCGAGGGCGAAAACGTGGAGGTCCGGATCGGCCGGAAGCGTCACCGTCGCGATCTTCTTGCCTGCCGGGATTTCCAGCGGCGCGGTGGCATAAACCGAGGCGCCGATTCCCTGGCCGCCAGGCTGATTCCGGTGCGCGGTACGGGCCACGAGCGTATTGCCGAACACTGGTTCGGTATTTCCTCCCGGCAACACCCAGTCACCGAACGAAAGATCGGCGGTCGCGGTCGTGCCGTCGGTGAACGCCACGGTCGCGCTCCCCCGGTGGTCGCCGTTCGTCGCGGAGCCGACGAAAAGCAGGCGACTGGCTGAAGTTCCACCTAGATCGAGCTTCTGCCCGGACGCCACCGCGTTGTCCGGGCGACCGGACGGCGCAGCGGGCCACACGAACGTCGTACCCGCTGCGTGTCCGGTCGAGCCCGGAGCGAGACCGGCGTCGGACAGCGCTTTCCGGGAATAGCTGTTTCCGGCGCCGTCGAAATTCGCCGAACCGCCGTCGCCGTCATCCGAAATCCCGACATTGCCGAACGAGCCGGCCAGGCTTCCCTTCGGCGCGACCAACACAATTACCGAGGAAGAAACCGAATGTCCGGCTCCGCGCAACATTACGGGCACTTCGTAGTAACCCGCCTTCGTTCCCGCCGCAGCCGTCACGGTCAGTTCGGTTTTCCCGCTTCCGGTGCGGTCGTCGAGCCACACCGAGCGCGAGCCGGACACGCTGATCCCGGCCGGCGCCGACGTCGCGATGTTCAGCGAGCGCAGGTGTCCGCCAAGCCGCTGGCCGTTCACCGCGACGGTGCCGGAGCCGCCCGGTTCGACGGTGACCTGGTTGGCCACCGAGGCGACGTACGGCTCCTCACCGTCCCGATAGGACGGTGGCTGCGTGTTCGCGGCCCAGTTCCGGTCCGGCTGCGCGGACAGCGCGAAATCGAGCCGCCCGCCGTTGCGCGCCAGATCCCGCGGCAGCGACGTCCGATCCCACTGGTGCCCGTCGAGCGCCAGACCGTGGACGTACTGCGTGGTCGTCGACGCGCCCGGCGCGCGAAGGTCCAGGGTGCGGCCGCCCGGCAGCGTCAGCACCGCGCGCTCGAACAGCGGGCTGTGCACGGTGAGATCCGGCGTGCCCGGAGTCGACGGGTACAGCCCCAGCGCGGCCCAGACGTACCAGGACGACTGCGCGCCGAGGTCGTCGTTGCCGGGTTCGCCGTCCGGGGTCGCGCTGAACAGCGTGGTCGCGATCCGGCGCACCACCTCCTGCGTCTTCCACGGCTGGCCGACGTGGTTGTACAGCCAGGGCACGCCGAAGTCGGGCTCGTTGCCCGCCCACATGTACGGCTCGTTCGGGCCGACGTTGAGCTTCTGGAAGAACGTGTCGAGCCGCGCGGACACCGCGGCCGGACCTCCCATCGCGGTCACCAGCCCGGCCGTGTCCTGCGGCACGAGCCAGGTGTACTGCGCGGCGTTGCCCTCGTCGAAGCCGTCCTGGCCGAAGGTGCCGGGCGCGGGCGGCTGGTACGCAGGACCGTCCGGGAAGCGTCCGTCCTGGCCGCGCGGCTGGAGGTAGCCGGTGGCCGGGTTGAACAGGTGCTGCCAGTTCTGACCGCGTTTCGCGAAGTCGCGGGCGACGCCGCGGTCGCCGATCGCGCCCGCGAACTGCGAGATGGCGAAGTCGTCGATCGCCCATTCCAGCGTGATCGAGGCGCCGACGCGCGCGTGGTCGCCTCGGGAGGCGTCGTTGTTCGGCAGATAGCCGCGCGCGAGATAGTCCGCGATCCCCCGGCGTTCCTGGTACGCGCCCGGCGTTTCGTCCACCGAGGTCGCGCCCTTGACCAGGTACTTCAGCGCGGTCTTGACGTCGAAGTCGCGCGCGCCGAAGGCGTAGAGGCTGGACAGCAGCGCGACCGAGCTGTCGCCGGTCATCTGCCCGGTGTAGCCGTTGGCCATCGGCCAGCGCGGCCACCAGCCGCCCTGGACCGCGTCGTTGGTCAGCGACTGCGCCATGTCGCTGGCTTCCTTCGGGAAGAGCATGCCGTGCAAGGGCGCGAGCGAGCGATAGGTATCCCAGTCGGAGAAGTTGGCATAGTGCGAATGCCCGGCCGGGAGCGTGCGGACTCGGTTGTCGAAGCCGAGGTAGCGGCCGTCGACGTCGTTGAACGTGTTGGGGTGCATCAGGCTGTGGTAGAGCGCGGTGTAGAACGTCTTGAGCTGCCCGGAATCCTTGCCCGCCACGCGAATCCGGCCGAGAGCGTCACCCCAGGCGTCTCTCGTGTTCTTGCGCATCGCGGAGAAGTCCCAGCCGGAGTCCATGTTCTTCTTCGCGCCCTGAACGTCCACATAGGACATCGACACCTTCGCGTGGACTGTGCCCGCGTCGCCGAACGTCAGGTACGCCCCGGCTTTCGGCGCGTCGACCTGATCGCTGCCCGGCTGGACGGTTTTGCCGTCCCAGGTGCCGTGCGCGGTGAACGGACGGTCGAAGACGATGTCGTAGTAGACGGTGTAGGTGTTCGGCTTCCCGCAGAAGTGGCCGGTCGTCGCCTGCCCGCTGACCTCACGGTCGCCGGTGATCCTGAGCCCGGCCGCGGAGTTGCCCGCGAGACTCGCGCCGCCCTTCACGAGCACCTGTGCGTTCTGTCCGGCGGGGAAGGCAAACGCCGCCAACCCGGTACGCGTGGTCGCCGTCAGCTCGGTACGCACGCCGGAATCGGGAAAAGTGACGGCGTAGTAGCCGGGTTCCGCCTGCTCTCCGTCGTGGGTGAACCGCTCCACGCGGTCCCACGGCTTCGCGCCGACGTCGCCGGTGACCGGCAGAATCGGGACGTCGCCGAACGCGTTGCAGCCGACCGACGCGTGGTCGAGGCTGAAGCCGCGGATCTTGTCGCTGTGGTACTGGTAGCCGGCATACGACCCGTCGGTGTCCGGCGAAAACTGCATCATCCCGAACGGCGCGGCCGGCCCGGGGAAGTTGTTGATCTCGCCGACCGAAGTGCCGCCGCGCCCGGTGCCGACGAGCGGATCGACGTACGCCGCCGGATCGCTTATGAGCGGCGTCTGCGGAGCGGCCGCCGCAACGGTTCCCGCTCCGACGACCGCCGCCGTCACCAACGCTGCCACGACTGAATACCGCACGCCGCCTCCCAGACCTCGTGTTGTCCGACCTTTCCGGCTGGCGGGCGGCGAGGTCAACCGGATGACAGAGATCTGGCCGGTTTTGTGCGGACAGACATCCGACAGGTTGCCCGGAAGGCGGTCACCGGGCCAGGCGATGCCGGACGTAGCGCCTGGCGACCTCGGTCAGCTGGGGAAAGGCATCCCGATACGTCCACATGCCCAGCACGAGCACGGAGAAGGCAGTGATTCCCTGGTCCGGGGCGCCGCGATAGGCCGGAATCCGCCGAGCCCACTCTTCGGCCTGCGCCGGGGTGTGGCCGTCCGCGACGAGCCGCAGGACCAGCGACGCCGCGTCGAGCCAAGGCGCGCCGAGGCTCGACCAGGCCCAGTCGACGACCCGAGCCCGGTCGGCTACGAGGATGTTCAGCGGATGAAGGTCGCCGTGCACAAGACTGTCTCCGCGCACCCAGTCGATCCCCTGGCGCTCCCACTCCACGAGTTCGTCCAGATGCCGCCGATCCCACCGGTCCAGTTTGTCGTCGGCCTGCTTCGACAGCCGCCGCCACGGACTCGACCAAGCCCACTGCTCGGAGGCGGACGGGAGGTCGAGCGAACATCGCGCCAGCGCTTGCGCCATCGTGACCGCGGTGTCGGCGACCATCGGGAGGTCGGGAGAGCCAGGCTCGAGGTTCGCGTGCCGTCCCGCGACATGTTCGAAGCCCAGCAAGGACCATCCGTCTGCTTCGGCTTCCCAGAGAAGGCGCGGAGCGACAGAATGCGGCAGGACCGGGTTCGCCTTGGCCTCGATCCGCTGCATCCGCTCACGGCGGGAGCTCTTCAGGACCCCCTTGACGAAGCAGCGTCCCCGTTCGGTCTGAAGCGTCGCCAGAAAGTCCGAGTTCCGTCCGTCGGACGGAGAAACGGAGCTCGAAACCTTTCCCGTTTCCTTCTCGACCGCCCGCCGCACCGTGGCAGGAATGTCCTCCCAGGCTTGGCTGGACATTGCCTTCCCTTCGCGTCAGCACGACGGCGGCGGCGGATCGTCGGTGCATCCGTTCTTGCACTGTGAGCACTTCGCGCACTTGGCGGCCGAAGTAAACCACAGCTCGGGATCCACGGCGAAACCTGCCGCCTGAATCGCGGACGTCGTGCGATTCATCTTCTCGGCGAGGACCGCGTCTCCGCCCCCGGCCTCGTCATCAGGCACGTGATGGATGAATCCTCCCGAGATCCGCTCGCAGAAATCCGCGTAGTCACGGGTATAAAGATGAACGCGTGCCACCCGATATCGACAATGTCGCTCGGAGCCAGCGGCCGGGCAGTCCGCGCACAGGCTGCGAGGAAAGCCAGCGCCTGGTCCATGACTCGCGTTGCATATTCACACGACCACGTGTTCTCTTTCGCGGTCCGGGCGACGAGACGAGCGAACAGCGCTTCCGGGACAAGCCCCTTGCAGGTGAGGTCGTCGACTGCGAAAGTCATGTTGTTTCCCCTCTGCTTCGAGACGACACGAGGGCGTCGCCCCTGACGTCTTTCCTGCACTCGGCCGCGACGTTACGACACGTCCCTCCCGGGAAGGGACAATAAAATGGCAACCCGAATAGAGCACTGGCCAAGCATCGGGAAATTGCGGAACGATACTCTGGTGGACTCTGGAATCGGTGGGCGGATCGCTGCGGCCCGGAAGCTTGCCGGCCTGACGCAGCATGCTCTGGCACGCAGGATCAGCTACAGCACGAGCATGCTCTCGAAGGTGGAACGCGAGGCGGAAGTCCCGACGCCCGAGTTCCTCGGACGGGTCGCCGGCTCCCTCGGAATCCGCGTCGAGAGGCTGGCCTGGAACAGATTCGAGTGGCAGCGGCAGGACGACGGACTCGCCGCCCGGCTGTCGCCTGTCCGTGCCGCGTTGGATCTGCTCGATCTCCCGCCGGACTCGGCTATCGCGCCGCGCCCGCTCGCCGTGCTTCAGGCCGATGTCCGGTATCTCAACCAGCTCGCGCAGGCCGCGCAGTACGAGCCGATGGTCGCACTGCTGCCCTCCCTCGTCACCGAGCTGCACATCGCCGCCGAGAGCTGTACCGGGCGAGACGGGCATGAAGCGTGGGCGCTCCTCGCACTGACGACTCGCTGCGGCCATTCGGCGGGGATCGCCGTCGGAGACAACATGCTGTCCGTGAACGCGCTCGGCAAAATGGATTGGGCCGCGCGGCAGGCCGGGGCTCGCGCGCCCGGCCTCCGCGCTGCCCGGGAATACCTGCGGGTGACCGCATGCCTTCGAGACGAGGACTATGAGACGTGCTGGCGGTTGAACAAGGCAGGCGCAGCGCTCCTGGACGACGCGGAGGACGCTCCGGGAGCACTGGTGGCTCGAGGACAGCTGCACCTCGGCGCGTCGGTGATCTCAGCTCGCACCGGGGACCGCGACGCCATGACGGGCCACCTCGAGGAAGCAGCCCGGATCGCCGCGCTGACGGGGGAAGAGCCGGAAACCTTCTGGCTCGGCTTCGGGCCCGCCAACGTTCAAGTCCACCGCGTGGTGACCTTCGGCGCTCTCGGCGAGCACAGCCTGGCTGTCGAAGCCGGCCGGGGGCTGCAGATCCCGACCGGATGGCTTCCCACCCGGATCGGGCATCACCATCTGGACATGGCCCGCGCGTACCGCTGGCTGAATCAACCGGAGAAAGCGCTGAAGCAGCTGCAACGCGCACGCACGGTCGCGCCGGGTCAAGCCCGGAGGCACCCGATGGCCCGCGAAACAGTCTCGGCGCTCGTCCGTTCCGCACGGCGGCAATCAGAGACGCTGACGAGCTACGCCGCGTGGCTCGGTTTGAAACTCTGAGACCTGCGATCTCCCGACAGATTCGATGCCATGGCGAAAGGCTTCGACGAGGCGATGCGCATGATGCGCAGCCGGGATCCGGAACGCGCCGAGGACGGCTTCGGGTTGCTGCGCGACCGCGCCGCCGAGTACCTCCCCGCGTTGATCGCGGAGTTCGAGGCCGAACGCGAACACCGCGGCCTGCGCAGCCGGCTGCTGGAACTCATCGGGACGGCCGAATCCCCCGAAGCGCTGCCGGTGCTCGCGGCCCAGCTCAACGGCACCGACGAATTGCTGCGCGACTGGGCAGTCATCGGGCTGAAGCGGCAGAACACCCGCGAAGCGCGAACGGAACTCTGGCGGGCCAGGGCCAACGGCACCATCGCCTAGCCGGGATCCGGCCGGTTTCGCCCCGGCAGCCTCTCCGGCGGGCTAACGTCCACGGACATGACTGAACCCGCCACCCGGGACGTCGAGGGCTACGAGGTCGGCTCCAGCGTCTCCGTCATCCGCGAGTACGCCACCGAGCCCGGCACCGGACCGCGGCTGCACCGGCACCCTTACCGCGAAACCTTCGTCATCCAGCGCGGGCGCGCGTTGTTCACGATCGGCGACGAGCAGCGCGAGGGCGTCGCCGGGGAGGTGCTCGTCGCGCCGCCGGACACGCCGCACAAGTTCGTTTCGCTCGGGCCCGAACCGTACGAGGCCGTGCACATCCACGAGAACGACCGGTTCGTCACCGAGTGGCTGGAGTGAGGTCAAGGCGCATTTGTACGTCCCGTGTATCCCGCTCGGCGATGCTCGGCCCGGACCGACCAGGACCGGGAGGACACGGATGCTCAGGAAACTCGCAGTGCTCACCGCCGGGGCCGCGGCGGCGGCCACGGTCGCCGTCGCCGCTCCGGGCGTAGCCGCGGCGCTGCCGGCGGCGAACATGGAGGCCGTGCTGCTGGCGGCCCAGATCGACCCGCAGCGCGCCGACAGCACTCAGACGCCGGGCGCGCACGACAGCGTCCTGCTGGTCGAGAAGGCGTTGCAGGCCAAGGGGCTGCTGGACGCCAAGTACGTCGACGGCTACTTCGGCACCACCACGATCGACGCCTACTCGAAGTACCAGAAGTCGCTGGGCTACACCGGAATCGACGCTTCCGGCCTGCCGGGCAAGACGTCGCTGGAGAAGCTCGGCGCCGGCAAGTACAGCGTGTCGAATCCGGTATCCGCGGGCAGCCACGTGACATATCACGGCGTCACGCTGAACACCCGCACCAAGGCGATGCTCCAGGCGGCGGAGAAGCTGTACGGCAAGGAGGTCGGCCTCACCCAGGGTTCGTACAACCCGGGCGGCGTCGGCGCGTCGGCCGGAACGCACGACGGCGGCGGCGCTTTCGACGTTTCGGTGGCGAACATGTCGTCGGCGACCCGCACCGAATTCGCCAAGGACCTCCGTAAAGTCGGGTTCGCGGCCTGGGTGCGCACGCCCGCGCAGGGCGACTGGGGCTACCACATCCACGCGATCGCGGTCAACGACCCGGACCTGTCCTCGGGCGCGCAGCACCAGGTCGGCGCCTACTACCTCGGGCAGAACGGACTGGCCGACCACGGCAAGGACGACGGCCCCGCGGTCAACCCGAAGCTGACCTGGGAGCAGTACCAGCGCGGCTGACTCAACCCGGCTGCCGCATTTGCTGGCGCGAGTGCGGCAGCCGTGGTTTTCTGGTGCCATGGCGGGAAAAACATTTCGGTTCGGAGTGGTCGCGGCGGCGCAGGAGGGCGGAGCGAAATGGCGCGAGACCGCCCGGCGGGCGGAGGACCTCGGCTACTCGACCCTGCTGTCTCCGGACAATCTCCATTTCCCCACCCCGACCGCTTCGCTGGCCATCGCCGCGGCGGTGACGACCGAACTGCGGGTCGGGACGTTCGTGTACGCCAGTCCGCTCCGCACGCCGCGCGCGGCCGCGTGGGAGGCGCACAGCCTCAGCGTGCTCACCGAACGCCGGTTCGAGATGGGGATCGGCACCGGGATCCCGCCGATGCGCGAAGCCGCCGCCGAACTGGGCCTGCCGTACGGCACCGGCCCGGAGCGGCTGGCCCAGGTGTCGGACACGATCTCGCACCTGCGCCGCCTCGACGGCGACGAGCACACACCGGTGATGGTCGCCGCGGGCGGGCCGAAAGCGCGCCGGCTGGCGGGTGAACGCGCGGATGTCGTCACCCTCTCCCACAGCCTCCTCGCGAGCCGGGCGGAGACCGCGGAGTGCACCGCCGAGGTCCGGGCCGCGGCCGGCGGCCGGGAGGTCGAGCTGGCGATGAACATTTTCGTCGTCGGCGAGGAAATCCCGCCGTGGATCCGCAATTTCATCGGGTACGACCTCGAAACCCTCGTCGAGCACGATTCGCTCACCCTCCTGCGCGGCGGCCCGGCCGCGATGGCCGAGGAGCTGGAGCGGCGGCGCGAGGAACTCGGGGTGTCGTACTACAGCGTCAACGGCGCTTTCCTCGAGGACTTCGCCCCGGTGATCGCGCGGCTCAGCGGCCGCTGACGCACGCGGCGGGAATAGCCGCGGCCGCCGGGGAATTGCACCGAGGGTGAAAGCTGTGACCTACCGCCAGTTCGGCGGCCCGGAAGTGCTGACGTTGTCCGAACTCGCCGTGCCCGAGCCGGGGCCGGGCGAGGTGCGCGTGCGGATCGCGGTGTCCGCGGTGAACCCGACCGACTGGAAGGCGCGTTCCGGCTCTCGTTTCGGCGTCGAGGCGGAGTTGTCCGTGCCCAACCAGGACGGAGCCGGCGTCGTGGACGCGATCGGCGCCGGGGTGGACGGATTCTCCGTGGGCGACCGGGTGTGGCTGCTGCTGGCCGCCGCGCACTCGCCGTTGTCCGGGACCGCGCAGGAGTACACCGTGCTTCCGGCGGACCGGCTCGTGCCGCTCCCCGACGGAGTCGGCTTCGACGAGGGCGCCGCTTTCGCGATCCCGGCACTCACCGCGCACCGCGCGCTCACCGTCGCGGAGGACGGACCGCAGCGGCTGGCGCCGAATGCGTTGGCCGGCAAGACTGTTCTGGTCAGCGGCGGCGCGGGCGCGGTCGGCAACGCCGCGATCCAGCTGGCGCGCTGGGCCGGAGCGACCGTGATCGCCACCGTCAGCACCGAGGACAAAGCCGCGCTCGCGCGCGGCGCCGGTGCTCAGCACGTCGTGCGGTACACCGAAGGAGACGTCGCCGCGGCGATCCGGGACATCGCGCCGGACGGCGTGGATGTGATCGTGGAGGTCGCCGTCGGCGTGAACGCTCCCCTGCACGCCGCGGTGCTCCGCCCGCGCGGGGTGGTCGCGGCCTACGGCGACGACCGCGGCACCGGGACCGTGACTGTCGACTTCGGACAGAACGTTTTCCTCAACAGCCGCTACCAATTCCTGGTGCTCTACACCGTCGGATTCGACCGCCTTCGCGCCGGTGCCGAAGACCTGAACGCCGCCCTGGTCGACGGCGGCCTCCGGCTCGGCCCCGATCACGGCCTGCCCGTGCACCGGTTCCCGCTGGCGGAAACCGCTCGCGCGCACGAGGCGTCGGAGAAGGGCGTCACCGGGAAGGTGCTGATCGACGTCAGCTGACCGCCGGCTCGACCCCGGTCAGTTCCGCGCTCGCCGCCCACAACCGGGCGGCGGCTTCGGCGTCCGCGTACGGCCCGCGCACCGGCTCCGGCCGAGGCCGTCCCTTGAGGCCGAACACGCGCGGACCCCAGATCTGACCACTGTGGACATCCGGGCCGACCGCCGCCCGCACCGCCGGCCGCGCGCCGCCGTCCTTGCCCTGCAAGGCGATTCGCGCGAGGCTCAGCTTGTGCTTCGTGCTGCGCACGTGCAGCGGCGGCCGGTCTGGAGTCAGACTGTCCAGCGCCCCGCCGGGATGTGCGACGACACTCAGCCTGCTGCTGCCCGCCGCCCTCAGCCGTCGATCCAGCTCCAGCGCGAACAGCGTTTGCGCGAGCTTCGACCGCTCGTAGGCAGTTTTCGGCTGGTAGTCGCGCGTGCTCTGCAGATCCTCGAAATCGAGCTTCGCTGATTTCGCCGCGAAACTCCCTGTCGTCACGATCCTCGCGCCCGGCTTGAGCTGATCCTGAAGCGCCGCAGTCAGCGCGAAGTGCCCGAGGTGATTGACCCCGAACGTCATCTCGTGCCCGTCCTCGGTCTCCCGCCGCTGCGGCCCGTCGAGATACACGCCCGCGTTCAGCACAACCGCCTCGAGTTCCCCGGCCTCGACCCCCTTCACCGAGGCCAAGTCCGCAAGGTCCAGCCGCACCCACGACACCCGCGCCCCCGGCACCCGCTCGCGAAGAACCATCAACGCGACCTCCGCCTTCGCCGAGTCTCGGCTGCCGAGCACCACCTCCGTACCTGCCTCGGCCAGCTGCTCCGCGACGAAGTAGCCGATCCCGGCATTGCCCCCGGTCACCAGCACCGCCATGACACCCTCCTAAAACTAAAGTGATTCCAACTTTAAACCCAATTCAGTTTTGGGTACAGTGGGGGTCGTGGTCAACACGGGACGGCGCGAACGCCGCAAGCTCGAAACCCGGCGCAGGCTGGACGAGGTCGCACTGCGGCTGTTCCTGGAGCACGGTTACGACGGGGTGACCGTCGCGCAGATCGCCGAGGAGGCCGACATCTCCGTCGCGACCCTCTTCGCCCACGTCCCGGACGGCAAAGACGCCCTGATCTTCGACGACGGTTCGGAACGCCGCGCCGGAATCGTCGCCGCGGTCCGCGACCGGGAAGAGCCGATTCTCGCCGCCCTGCACCGATTCTTCGCCGCCCGCGGCCCGTACTCAACGGACATCCCAGCCGAACACGCCCCGAAACGCGACCTGATCGTGCACACGCCCGCCCTGCGCGAGTACGCGCGGAAGCTGTGGCATTCCTGCGAACCCGACCTCACGGCTGCCCTGGCCGACGAGAGCGGCCTGTCGCCGGATGATCCAGCGGTGCGCGCGCTGGCGCGGTTCGTGCTGGAGATCCCGGATCTCACGGGCACCGCGCCGGATCCCGCTGCGGCGCTGGCGTCCGTGTTCTCACTGCTGGAATCCGGCTGGCCGCCGCAGTCTTGATTTGAGGCACCCCTGGCGTTCGATGCCGACCGGCATCCTCAGCAGGCGGCGCTGACCTCACGCACCTCGGCGAGCACCTGCCGCACCAAAGAACCGAACTCCTCGCCGCCGCTCGTGGCAATCCACTGGTCATGGGCAATCTCCCAGGCGAGCGCGCCCAGTTTTCCGGCCACCCGCGCGGTCCGCTCCGGAACACCGCGACGTTCGAGCGCTTCGATCATTGAACCGGTAAGACCGATCCTCTTCCGCGCCTCGCGTTCCCCCAGCTCCGGATTAGCGTCCAGCACGGCCTGACGCCGGGCGCTGAATTCGCGACGGTCGACCGTGAAAACCTCCCGGCCGAGCACGTCCAGCGCGTGCGCCACCGCCTCGAGCGGCCCGGCCGAGGACGGAGCCGCGGCGATCGCCTCGACCAGCAGGCCGGTCATCGCGCTTTCGCCGAAGAGCACCTCGCGCTTGTCCGGGAAATACCGGAAGAACGTGCTCTTGGTGAGACCCGCGCGCTCCGCGATCTCGATCACGGTCGTGTTCTCGTAGCCGCGTTCCTCGAACAGGTCGAGGGCCGCGGCGGCGAGCCGCCCTGGTGCGTCGGGTTGCCAGCGAGCCATGAGAGAAGTCTACGGGACTTGGTCCCGTCACTCGGGTACGGTTGATGAGACCAAGTCCCATCACTGCCCCGAGGAGTAGCACGAGATGAGCAAAGCTGTCCGCTACCGGCGATTCGGCGGTCTGGAAGCACTCGAACTGGAGGAGGTGCCCGAACCGCACGCCGGACCGGGCGAGGTTCGCGTCCGGGTCGCCGCCGCCGGGCTGAATCCGATGGACTGGCAGATCGCCGCCCAGCCCGAGATGGCGGCGCGGTTCGGCATCGCCCTGCCCGCCGGGTTCGGCAGCGACTTCGCCGGAGTAGTCGACGAGGTCGGAGACGGAGCCGCCGGATTCGCGGCGGGCGACCGGGTTTACGGGGGCGCGATTGGAAGATCCGTCGCCGATTTCGTCGTGGTCAAGACCCCAGCCACGACGCTGTGGCGCATTCCGGACGGCATCGGCGACGAGGTGGCGAGCACGCTTCCGGTCGCCGGACTGACGGCCTCCGCCGCGCTGGCCGCGATCGGGCTCCGCGCCGGAGACACCGTCCTGATCGGCGGGGCGGCGGGCGGCGTGGGCGTCTTCGCCGTGCAACTGGCGAAACTGGCGGGTGCCCGGGTGCTCGGCACCGCCTCCGAGCGCACGTTCGGCTTCCTGCGCGAACTCGGCGCCGAACCCGTGGCGTACGGCCCCGGCCTCGCGGCCCGAGTGCGAGCCTTGGCACCGGAAGGGATCACCGCGGCGACCGACCTGTTCGGCCGGGAAACAGCCGAGACCGCACTCGAACTCGGCGTGCCGCCCGAGCGGATCTCCACCGTCGCCGACGGTCCCGCCCTTCCGGGCGTGCGCGCGACGGGTGCGTTCGACGCGGAGTCCGGCGCCCTCGAACGGATCACCGATGCGATCAGTTCCGGCGGACTCACCGTGCCGATCGCGGCGACCTTCCCAGTCGAGCAGATCCGCGAAGCCGTGACGATGCAGGCCGGGCGGCACGTCCACGGCAAGATCGTCATCGCGCTGTGAACCGGTAAAGGGAGCACCGAATCCGAAAACCAGGTCCGGACCTGGTTTTCGGGCCGCCGCTCCCCCGTGGCCCTGAAACCGCTTTGCCCGCCGCGGAATCCGCGCGCCGCGGCTTCGTCTCGCCTGCCGCCGCCCGTCCGGCAGATGCCGGAAACCCCGTTGCTCCCAACGGACCTGCTCCTTCCCCGAACCGGACGTCACCCCGTTCCCCGACCCTTACCACACCCCCTGAATCAGGCGAAACCTGACTTTCGCAGGTATCGCCGAGACTCCGGTCACCGGTATACCTGACACCGGTCCAGGAAAGGTCTGGACCACTCTGCGGACTGGTCATGGTGTCCGAACGGACGTCGCCGTCCGCCTGAGTCGTCCTATGTGGAGGCATCATGCACCGGCTGGACGCGGCACAGGATTACGCGCTCGGTTTGTTCCGCATCGTCGTCGGGTTCCTTTTCGCCTGCCACGGCGTGAAATCGCTGTTCGGAGTGTTCGGCGCGCACGGCGCGGCACAGGTGGGCTCCTGGCCGGGCTGGTGGGCCGCGCTCATCCAGCTCGTCGCCGGCGGGCTCGTGCTGCTCGGCGTCGCCACCCGGATCGCGGCCCTGATCGGGTCCGGTTCGATGGCGTACGCCTACTTCTCCGTCCATGTGTCACAAGGGCTTTTCCCCATCGAGAACGGCGGCGAAGCGGCCGCGATGTTCTGCTGGGCGCTGCTGCTGCTCGCGTTCACCGGCCCCGGCCGGCTCGCGCTCAGCGGAGCGCTCACGGCGATGCGGCCGCGCGACTCGCGCGTCGGAGCGGTCCCGCACGCCTGACGCACGACTAGACAGCCGCTTGTCCCCGGGTCGATCCGCGCACTACCAGTTCGTACTCCGCCGGCCCGGGGACAAGCGGTTTTTCAACGCCCTCAATGCGATCGGCGAGCACCGCGACCGCGGTGCGCGCCAATTGCACTGGACGCAAGTCCACTGAGGTGATCGGCGGGACCGACGAGCGGGTCTGCTCGGAATCCGATCCTCCCGCGATGAGCAGGTCTCCCGGCACCGCAAGCCCTCGAGCCCGCGCGGCGGCCAGCACTCCGGCCGCGTGCCGTCCCGTCTGGCAGTAGACCGCGTCCGGCGGCGAGGCCAGTCCGAGCAGCTCCTCGCCCGCCGAAACTCCTCCCGCCTCGCCGGTGACCTCGGCCCGAGCCGCTACCAGCGGCTGCTGTCCGCGCTCTGAAGCCCAAGCCAGGTAAGCGCTTTCGGCGTCCCGGTTCCATTCGTTGGGGTCGGTGCCCAGCACCACCGCGACCCGCTTGCCGCCCGCCTCGGCCAAATGGTCCAGCACCTCGGTGACGACCTGTTTCGTGGCGAGGTCGAGGTAATCCTCCGACGGCGGGCGCAGCGGATCCCGGCCGACGCCGAGGAACGGCACGCAATCCCGCGTCAGCATCGTGATCAGCGGATCGTTCTCGACCGGTTCGGTGATCAGGAATCCGTCGCAGGCGAGCCCGACCGCCGAGGCGTCGGCGCGCGCCGGATCGGGCACCAGCATCAGCCCGTACCCGCGCTCGACCGCGGCCAGCGCGGCGGACCCGGCGAACCGCAGGAAGTAGTCGACGCCTTCCAGGAACGCGGTGTCCAGCGGATCGAGCGGCCGGACCACCAGCCCGAGCACCCCGAGCCTGCTGGAGCGCAGCCCGCGCGCGATCGCGTCCGGCCGGTAGCCCAGCTCGCGCGCTGCCTCCCGGACCTGCTCCGCGGTGCCGGGCGCGACTGTCCCGTTCCCGCTGAAGGCGTGCGACACCGTGGTCGCCGAAACCCCGGCGCGGCGGGCGACGTCCTTGATGGTCGCGCGCGTTCTTTTCCCGGCCATGACGCACGATCTTAACCTGGTCCAAATCGTTTTGGCACCTCCCGGAAACCGACCGTTGCCCAAATCGATTTGGGTCCTTACCGTGGCCCGGGTCACTTCCCCGGTCCGGAGGTTCGCCATGACCGCTCCCGCCACCCCGCCCGTGTCGCCCGGCACGGCCGCGCCGCCCCCGGCCCGCTCCGGGCGCGGCCCCCGGGTGGAAGCCCACGGCATCGACGTCATCGGCGACGACGAGCGGCACGGCCGGGCCCGCGACCTGTTCGGGGTGTGGGCCGCGCCCAACGTCAGCTACCTCAGCCTGGTCGTCGGCGGCGCGCTGGTGCTCAGCGGATTGAGCCTGCTGCAGGCACTCGCGGCGATCGTCGTGGGCAACCTGTGCTGGGTGCTGGTCGGCCTCGTCGCGGTCAGCGGCCCGGCGGCGGGCGCGCCGAGCGAGGTCATCATGCGGGCGATGTTCGGCACGCGCGGCAACCGCTTCGTGATCGGGCTCAACGGCTGGCTCGTTTCGGTCTGCTACGTGGCCTTGAGCTGGTCGGCGGCTTCGGTGACCGCGTTCAGCCTGTGCTCGCGGCTCGGCATCGAGCTGAACACCCTGGGCAAAGTCCTCGTGATCGTCGCGATCGCCGCCGCGACGCTGGCGATCAGCGTCTACGGCCACTCCGTGATCGTGCGCCTCTACCTGCCGCTCGCCATCGTGACGACCGCGGTTTTCCTGGTGCTGGGCGGTTTCCTGATCCGGCACACCGCGTGGAGCTACCAGCCCGCGACGCCGCTGCACGGCGTCGCGCTGTGGGCGGCGCTGGCCGGCGGCGTGGCGCTGGTCGCGTCCGCTTCGTTGTCCTACAACAACAGTGCGGACTTCGCGCGGTATCTTCCGCGCGACACCAAACCGTTCGCCGTCGCCGCCTGGACCGCCGCCGGAGCCTTCCTGCCGAGCATCGTGTTCACCGCGCTCGGTGCGTTCGCCGCGACCACTTTGGACATGAGCGACCCGCAAGCCGCGCTGGAATCCGTTCTGCCGCCGTGGTTTACGCCGATCTTCCTGATCGCGGTGATCCTCGGCGCGATCGCCAACAACGCGATGACCGTCTACAGCTCCGGCCTCGCACTGCAGGCGATCGGCGTCCGCCTGCGCCGTTCCCGCAGCGTCCTGCTCGACGGCACCGCCGGAGTGCTGCTCACGCTGTACGCCTTGCTCGTGTCGGATTTTCTCAAGGCAGTCAACGACATGATGCAGCTGATGGTCGTCGTGCTCGGCCCGATGATGGCGATCTACGCGACCGACCTTCTCCTTCGCCGCAACCGCTACGACGGCCACGCGCTCGCCGACGAACGCCGCGGCGGTCCGTTCTGGTACGTCGGCGGCGTGCACTGGCCCGGCATCGCGGCCCTTGTCCTCGGCGCGACCGCGTCGGCCTCCTGCCTCGCCGTTCCCGGGATGTACACCGGATTCGTGGCGAGCGCGGCCGGCGGGATCGACTTCTCGCTGCCGGCCGGAATGCTGCTCGCCGCCGCCGTCTACCTGCTCGCCGGCCGTCCCCGCGCCACGGCCTGACCTCGATCGCAAGGAACAGAATGCACCTGCTCGTCAACGACTCCGATCCGCACGCCCGCGGCGTTTCGCGCGGCACCCAGCTGCGAGCCGGCCTCGCCGACGCGCTGGAGCTGTACCTGCGCTGGTTCGACACCCTCGGCATTCCCGAACAGCAGATCCGGACCGACGCGCTCCGGTTGCTGGACAACGTCTCCGTGTGGCGAAGCTGCTACGCCGACGAAATCACTGGCATCGCCGCAGGCGCCGGAATCGAGCTGTGGCAAGCAGCAGCACTCAACGGACGGACCGAGATCATCGCCGCCGAGCCGCGCACGCAGCCGGAATGCTCGACCCTCGTGTGTGTTCCCGGCTCCAGTTCGCCGTTCGGAATCCAAACCTGGGACTGGCACACCGAACTGTCGAACTGCTGGCACACCCAGGAAGTACGCGGCACGCGATACGCCTTCGCCGGGATCACCGAACACGGCATCCTCGGCAAGATCGGCGTCAACAGCGCAGGTCTCGGCCTGTTCTTCACCATCCTCGGCCACCAGGACGATTCCGCCGCCGGTGTCCCGGTCCACGTGCTGGCCGCGGCTGTCCTCGGCGAGGCAGGCAGCACCGCCGAAGCACTCGACCTGCTTCGGACAGCCCCGATCCGCACCTCCGGAGCCTTCACGCTGCTCGATCCCGACTCCGCAGTCTGCGCCGAGCTGAGCCCGGCCGGAGTGACCACCCTCGACCCCGAAGCAGGTTTTCTGGTGCACACCAACCACTTCCTCGACTCTCACACCGCCGCCCGCGAGAAACCCGGACTGTTCGAACCGGATTCCCAGCTTCGGCACGCGCTGGTAACCGCCCGGCTGCAGGACTACCCGACGCCCACGCACGCCGTCGATCTCGTCGCCTTCCTTCGCTCCGGGCCAGGCGAACCGAAGCTGTGCTGCGTCCCGGATCCGGACGCCGCGTTCGGCGACCGGTGGGCGACCTTGGCCACCGTCCTGATCGAACCCGCCGCCCGCACCGTCCGGGTGCACGCGGGCAACCCGAACACCTTGACCGGCTGGCGCACGTTCGCCGCGGCGGAAACGGTGGTGGCCCGATGACCCCGGTGCACTACCGCGGCGGCCGGATCTTCACCGCGAGCGCGTCCGGATGGGCGGAATCCATGGTCGTGCGCGACGAAACCATCGAATACGTGGGCAGCACCGCGGAGGCCGACCAGATCGAGGCGCGAGTGGTCGAACTGGACGGAGCCTTCGTGCTGCCCGGTTTCGTCGACGCGCACACGCATCTGGTGTCGATGGGCGAAGCGCTGGAGCAAGTCGATCTGTTCTCCGCCACCTCCCCCGAAGACATCCAGCACCGGCTCGCCCGCGCCGCGGCGGACGATCCGGCGGCACCGCGAATCCTCGGCCGCAGCTGGCTTTTCGACGCACTCGGCGGCCAAGCTCCGCACCGGCGGCTGATCGACGCGGTGATCCCGGACAGGCCGGTCTACCTCGCCGCGAACGACGTCCACTCCGCGTGGGTCAACAGCGCCGCCTTGCGCGAGCTGGGCATCGACCGCGACACACCCGACCCGCTCGACGGGCGGATCGGCCGCGACGAGACCGGCGAACCGGACGGGATGCTGTACGAAACCGCTGCGCTGCAACTGATGCGGCACTTCCTCGACGACCAGACCAGCGACGCCGACCGCGACCGTGCGCTGGCATCCGCGTTCGCGCAATACCTCGCGGACGGCGTCACGACCGCTGTCGACATGGCGCTCACCGAGGCCGATCTCGCCACCCTGGAACGAGCCCTCGAAGGCGGGCGGCTTCCGATGCGCGTCGCCGGACACTGGCTGATCGAGCGCACCGGAAACACCCGGGACGATCTCCGGCAGGTCGAGCGCGCGGCCGAGCTGAGCGCGCGGCTGTCCGGGCCGTGGCTTCGGGTGGCCGGGATCAAGCTGATGGTCGACGGAGTCATCGACACCTGCACCGCGGCCATGAAAAAGCCGTTCGCCGACGGCAGTCACCCCGGACCGCTGTGGCCGTCGGAAGCGCTGGCCCCGGTCGTGGCGGCGGCGGACGCGGCGGGTCTGCAGGTCGCGATGCACGCCATCGGCGACGAAGCGTCGGACATCGCGCTGTCGGCGCTGGAGCACGCGATCGAGGTGAACGGACCGCGCGACCGGCGGCATCGGCTCGAACACCTGGAGACCGTGACCGCGGAAAACGTCAAACGGCTGGCCGGACTCGGTGCCGTCGCGTCGATGCAGCCGGTGCACGCCGACCCGGCGATCCAGGAAAACTGGCGCGCGAAACTGGGCGACGACCGGGTGCGGCGAGGCTTCCCGTGGCCGGAGATCACTTCCGCCGGCGGCGTCCTCGCGTTCGGCTCCGACGCCCCGACCGCGCCGCATCCGCCGCTGCCGAACATGTACATCGCGACGACCCGCCGGTCCGCGCTGAATCCTGACCTGGAACCCAACCTGCCGGAATTCGCCCTCCCCCTGGCCGAAGCCCTCGCCCACGGCACCCGCGATGCCGCGTACGCGTGCCGATGGGACGGGCTGACCGGTCAGCTCGCGCCGGGTTTGGCGGCGGATTTCGTCGTGCTGGATGTCGATCCGTTCGCCGAAGCGCCAGACGCTCTGCTACGGGCGAAGGTGCGGCAGACCTTCGTGGCGGGCAAATCCGTTTGACGCGTTCGCGCGGGCTGGGCAGGGTTGCGATCATGCGTTTCTCGGTCTGCATCCCGAACTTCGGCGATTTCGCCGACCCGCGCGCGGTGGCCAAGGTCGCCACGGCCGCGGAAGAGGCAGGCTGGGACGGCCTGTTCGTCTGGGACCACCTGGTGCTGGACAAACGTCCCGGCCGCCTCTTCGGCGATCCGTGGATCCTGCTCGCCGCCGCCGCGCTCGCCACCAGCCGGATCCGGCTCGGCCCGATGGTCACGCCCGTCGCGCGCCGCCGCCCGCAGCAGCTCGCCCGCGTGGTGTCCACTTTGGACAACCTGTCCGGCGGCCGGGTGGTGTTCGGCGTCGGACTGGGCGCGCCGCTGGAAGCGGAGTTCGGCGACTTCGGCGAATCGGCCGACCCGAAGGCGGTCGCCGAGAAGCTGGACGAGGGCATCGACCTGATCGCCCAGCTGTGGACCGGCGACCCGGTGACGTTCTCCGGCAAGCACTTCACCGCCCGCGACATCACGCTGCTTCCGACGCCGGTGCAACGCCCGCGCCCGCCGGTCTGGGTGGCGGGCCGATGGCCCAACCGCCGCCCGATGCGCCGCGCGGCTCGCTGGGACGGGGTGGTGCCGATCTTCGAATCCGCTGGCGCCAAGGGTTTGCCCGAGGTGTCCGAAGTGCGGGACATGATCGGCTACATCCGGAGCGAGCGGGAGACCGACGCGCCGTTCGACGTGGTCTTCGGCGGAACGAGCCCGACCGACCCGGTCCAGGCGCGAAGCGTCGTGGAACCGTTCGCCGAGGCCGGTGTCACGTGGTGGGAGGAGAGCCTTCCGTTCGGGAGCCCGGAGGAGGACAAGCTGGAGCACGTGCTGCGCCGGGTCGAGGCCGGGCCGCCCGCGCTTTAGGCCCGCTCAGCGCGATTGGCCGGACTCATGCGACGCGACAGCCGACCGGCCCGCGGTGAACTCCGTTGTTCCGGCTACGACGCGAGCCACGGGACCGCCGCTCGGATCGCGGAAACCGGCTGCCGTCAGCCGGTCCTACTAGAAAGCGCGCCGATTCCGTGCGATCGACCGCGCTCAACGCGGGCACCACTCAAGCGCGGAAAGCGAAGCCGATGACCCCGCCGCCGCGAAACCTCGCCCGGTTCAGTGCGGCTGCCCCGACTCCGCCAACGCGTCGATCGCCCCCACCAGCTCGTTCAACGCGGGCACCGCCGCCGCGATCAGATGCCGCCACGCCGGATGCACTCCGTCCAGCGCCGCGGCCAGGATCGCCGCGTTGTGCCCCTGCCACCGCTCGACCGCGGCCCGGCCCGTATCGGTGAGTTCGAGCGCCACCGTCCGCCGGTCGTCGCCACCGCTGGTGCGGGTCACGAGGTCCCGCGAACGCAACCCCGTGACCATCGTCGTCACCGAATTCGGCGCGAGCTTCAGCAACTGCGCGATCCGGCTCGGCCGCGCACCGGGATTCTCGAAGAGGCACGACAACAACTCCAGCTGCGCCACCGACAACGTGTTGTCCGGATCCGCAGTGCGCGCGGCCCGTCGCATCGCTCGCCGGAGCCGCGCGACGACATCAGCGAGCGCGGGTTCGGGCGCGGTCACCGGGCCCGCTCCGGGCGCGCCGCCAGTCCGGTCGCCGCGGCCAGGACGCCGGCGCCGGCCAGGACCGCCAGCGCGGCCGTTTCGCCGCCGGTGTGCAGGCACAGTGTCACGAGCGCAACGCCCAGCGCCGTCCCCAATCCGCGCGCCATGTTGACCAGTCCTCCTCCGGTGGCCGACATCCGCGCCGGGATCGCGCTCATGACAGCCGAGTTGTTGGCTGGAATGAACACTCCCAGACCGAGCCCGGCCACCACCAGCGACACGCCCACCTCCCACGGAGCGGACGCCGGCCCCAGCGCCGCGCATCCCGCCGCCGCGACGAGCGCGCCCAGCACCGTGCGTCCGCGCGAACCGAGCCGCTTCGGCAGCACCCGGTCGGCCAGCACCGCCGCGACCGCGAACCCGGCGGGAAGACAGGTCAGCACCGCGCCGGTCCCGCCCGCCGTGCCGAGCACCTGCGGCAGCAACGTCAGCGGCCCGAACAGCACGAGGTATCCGCACAGCGCCCCGGCCAGCCCCAGCGACACCACCGGCGGCCGCAGTACCGACAGCTGCAAGATCGGGCTGCTCGCCGCCTTTTCCCGCAGCACGAACCCGATCGCCGCGCACACCGCCGCCCCGGCCAGCGCGACGAGCAGCCACCCCGGCATCTCCAGCCCGGACACCCCGGAAATCACCAGCAGCAACGCCGTCGACGCGGTCGCCAGCAACCCGACCCCCGCCCCGTCGAAGCGCCCCAGCGGCGTGCGCTCGCGGGTGCGCGGCAGGAGGTAGCGCCCGGCGATCAGCCCGGCCAGTCCGACCGGCGCGTTGACCAGGAAGACCCACCGCCAGCCGACAGTGTCGACCAGCAGCCCGCCCACCGCCGGGCCGAGCGCGAGCCCGAGCGCCTGCGCCGCCGCCTGCACCCCGAGCGCGGCGCGCGCCCGGTCCTCGCGCACGCTGCGCACCACCAGCGCGACGCTGTTGGCCTGCAACATCGCCGCGCCGATCGCCTGCACCACCCGGAACGCGACCAGCCAGCCGAGCGTCGGCGCGAGCCCGCACGCGATCGACGCGACGGTGAACACGCCGAACCCCTGCACGTAGGTGAGCTTGCGCCCGACCGCGTCGGCGACCCGCCCGACCGCGGCCAGCAATCCCACCAGCGCGAGCAGATACGACAGCGACACCCACTGGACGGCGGCCAGCGGAGCCCCGTATTCGTGCTGCAGCGCGGGAAAGGTGAGCGTGACGATGCTGGCGTCGAGCTGCCCCATGAAGGCCCCGAAACACACCGCGCCGACGGCGAACCAGCCTGCGTTCGGATGGTCCCGCACGACCGCCGGCCGAGCCCGCTCCAGGCCGATCGTCACTGCCGCCTCCCGCTCAAGTAGTTCTGCTACAGAACTACTGTACGGGATGTACGTACATATGACATCACCAGGATCGTGACGTTCTTCCGGATAGCAGGGTGAGATAGGTCGCCCGACGAGTTAACTGAAGGTAACGAGCCGTCACATGACGTCGTATTCCTCGTCCGGCTCGTCGCCGAAGGCTCGCGCGAGGCCCAGAAGCCGGTCCAGGAAATCCGGGACGTCCTTCGCGATCTCGCCCGGCCCGACGGAGTCGATCGAGCCGTCGTAGACCTGGTCCACGACGGTGCCGACCGGCAGCCTGAACACGGTCCCGCTGCGGTATCCGACCGCGAACAGGCGTCCGCCGCCGTCCGAGGCGAAGACGGCAAGCCGCTCATCGGTGGCTTCGGGCGCCCAGGCGGGAGTGTCGCTGCGGTGCAGGCTGTCCAGCACCAAGGCGAGGGAGTGAATGAAGTAAGCGTTGTGCAGGTGCGCGAAGCTGGCTTCCCGGATGGACCCGTACAGCTCAAGCAGCGCCCGCGGCAGCGGCGGATCGGTCTCCTCGGCTTTCCGCAGCGCGGCTGAATCGACCTCGTCCGTCACCGTGTCCGGCTCAAGCTCGCCGAAGCGGCTGAAGACGGCCTGAATACGGGGCAGGTAGCCGTCGATCGCTTGGCGCATGTCGTCGCGCCACCGCAGGTAGTCCACTCCAGACACGCTACGGTGCGCCCAGGCGTCACACGCCTGGGCGCACCGCGCCGCGCCTACTGCTGATACGGAGCCGCCGCAGACTGGGCCGCCGTGATCAGTGCGCCCTTGTTCTTCGGCCAGAAGGTGCCGTCCACGCACGAATACCGCGGCAAGAACCCGCCGCAGCTGCCGCTCTGTCCGCCCATCTCGAACGTGTAGCTCGCGACCCCCAGCGCGCCGTAGGTGAAGTCGTCCGTCGTGCCGCTGGTCGAATAGCCCACGGTTTCCGTGTTCGTCCCCACCAGATATCCGTTCGAGTCGCTGAACTTCGCGCCGAGCTTGCGCAGCGCGGCGTCATTCGGCGCGGGGTCGGACGTGAAGCCCCACGGAACGATGATGTCGTTTCCGTAGCTGTGCAACGTGATCATCGTGCCGCGGGCGGTGTCGGGCGCGGGATCGTTGTCGCCGCTGCCGCGCTGTTCCGGGTAGATCGAGCGGAAAAGCTTTTCCAGTGCCTGGACTTCGGGTTCCGAACCGGCGCTCGGCCCCTGGTAGGTCTCCGCGCACGGCGAGTCCGAGTCCGCGCCCCAGCGGAAGGTCGAGTTGCGGTTCAGGTCGATGCCGTTGTTCGTGCCGCCGCAGTTGCCCTGGCTGGTGTCCGCGTTTTTGCGCTGCAGTTTCGGCGAATTCCCGCCGGAAGCCACGATGTCGACGCCGTCCGGGTTCGCGATCGGCACCACCCACACCTCAGTGGTGTCCAAAATGGACTTCGCGGTGGCGTCGGTGGCGTACCCGTCGGCGAGGTAGTCGATCCAGCGCCAGGCGACCTCTCCGGTGGAGATTTCCCGGGCGTGGATCTGCGCCATCAGCACGAATTTCGGCTTCGGGGAGTTCGTGGACAGCGTGCAGTCGCCGTCCTGCTTCTTCGTCAGGCAGATCGCGTTGATGTCGTGGCCGCCCAGGCCCTGGGTCTTCCGCCACGACTGGCCGAGCGTGTACTCGGTCGCCAGATCCGGGTGCGCCGCCGCGACTTTCGCGAGGTGGGCTTCTTGCGCCGGAACAGTCCGGTAGCCGCCGTAGAACGTGTCGCCCGCGGCGCGCGTCGTCACTCCCTTGTAGACAGTGTCGAAGAATTCCGGCGCATAACCGCGGTCCCGCAGCTGCCCGGCGACAGCCTGGTTCCCGACCACGTAAGCCACGCCAGGGCTGGTCCCCGTGACATCGAACCCGGCGCGGGCCAGGTCAGCGGCCTGCGCGGGCGTAGCGGGTACGCGCCACGAAACCGGATCGTCCGGCGCGGCGGCGGCTGCGGCGGTCGTGGTGCCGCCGAGTGCGACCAGCACTCCGACGACGCTGAGAGTGAGCCGGATCGAGAACTTGCCCGCCATCGGAGCTCCTCACGCAGCGAAGGAAGGTCACCACGCGCGGACGGTGACCAATCGGCCGCGCACAGTGTGCTCTCCGCGACGAATCCGGCCCACCTCCGAAAGTCGGGTGTCAGCAGGTGACCGACACCTTCGCGCCGCGCTCGAACGAAACGTGGACGTGGTCGTAATGGTTCGCGGTCTCGCCGCCGCGGTCCTCCATCGCCGACCAGCCGCCGCCGTCGTTGTAGCGCTGCTGCCAGATCACGTACTTCGCGCCGAGTTCGCTCTGATGCTCGAGAACGTAAGCGGCCAAAGCGTTTCCGGTCTTCGTGTCGACCATGAAGTCCAGCGCGAGACCGGCCGGATGGTCGCTCGCGCCGGACCGTCCGGCCCGGCCGCCGACCGTCTCCACCGAGAATTTCTCCTTGAGGTAATTGCCCGCTTGGGCCACCGCGGGCTGCGTACCGCCCAAAGTGGACGAACACGCCTTTGCCGCCGGAGTGCTCGAAGTCGTTTTGCTGGTCGGCGAAGGCGAAGACGAAGACGTCGTCGGGGCAGCACTGGAAGACGTCGCCGGCGGCGTCGAAGTGGCGGACGGAGCGGTGCTCGACGCCCGCGGCGCGCTGAACGCGTGCATCTCCGCGGCCGCGGCCGGGAACTGCTGCGGCTCGACCGCGCCCGCGGTCAGCCACACCGGCACCGCCAGCGCGCCGACGGCCAGCACGCCCGCCGCGGCCGGCAGCCGCCACGACTTCGATCCGTCCCGATGTCTACCGGACACCTCGCACCACCATCTCCTCGTTCGGTCGCAAAGCCGCCACGACATTACGAACAGGACACGGCAATGTCACCGACAAGTGACGGCAGGCACAGCACGAACGAGAACACTGCAGGTCAGCGCGCGATTACCAGGCGAACGCGCGGCCTGCTCAGGACAGCGGAATCTCCGCCGAATCGGTCAGCCGCAGCTTGCGCCGGGCGCGCTGGTAGAAGGTCGTCATGCCGAGCCGGACCACGCGGGCCGCGTTCGGCCGGGCGTGCAGGTCGATCGTTTCGCCGGGCCCGACGTACCCCGCGACCTGGCCGTCGACCTCCACCGCGAGCCGCCCGCTCGACGGCAGCACCTGCAGCGTCACGGTGTCGTGCACCGACAACACGACGCCGCGGCTGTACGCCGAATGCGGCGCGGCGGGCGTGACCAGCAGCGCTTCCACCGCAGGGCTCGTGATCGGGCCTCCGGCGGAGAAGCTGTACGCGGTGGACCCGGTCGGCGTCGCGACCACGACCGCGTCCGCCGCGTAGCTCACGAACTGCTCGCCGTTCACCAGCACCGCGACCACGGCACTCCCGTCGCCGGGCACGCGCACCACCGCGACGTCGTTGAACGCCGTCTCGATCCGGCCGCCGAACCGCGCGTCCACCGCGATCCGGGGCTCGACGGTGAACTCTTCCCGGTCGATGGCGGACAGCGCGAGCGGCAGGTCCGGGACGTCGACCTCGGCGAGAAACCCGAGCTTCCCGAGGTTCACGCCGAGCACCGGCGCGTGCTGCCCGTCGGCGAGCCGCATCGCGCGCAGCATGGTGCCGTCGCCGCCGAGGCTGACCACCAGATCCGACCGTTTGCCCAGTTCAGCGGGCTGGACGCCGGTCGCCGAACAGTCGACCCGCGCGATCTCGTCCGCGATGCCGAGGATCTCGATCCCGCGTCCGGCGGCCCAGCCCAGCACCGCGTCGACCGCGGCTTTCGAGTCGCGGCGCGGGTGCAGCACGAGTCCAGCGGAATGCATGTCGGGTCTCCTCGCCTCGGCCTGCCCCCAGTCTGCCGCGCCGGGGCCGGTTAGGCTCGGCGTTCGTGATCGAAAACTGGGCTGGCAATCTCACCTACCGCGCCCGCGAGATCCTCGCCCCGCACACCCTTACCGAGGCACAGGAACTCGTCGCCAGCGCGACCCGAGTCAAAGCGCTCGGCAGCCGACACAGCTTCAACACGGTCGCCGACACCCCGGGCGGCGTCCAACTCGATCTCTCCGCGCTCGACATCGCCCCGGAAATCACCGCCGAGACGCTCACCATCGGCGGCGCGACCCGCTACGGCGACGTGGTCGCACAGGTGCACGAAGCCGGGTACGCCCTGGCCAACCTGGCGTCGCTCCCCCACATCACCGTCGCCGGCAGCGTCGCGACCGGCACCCACGGCTCCGGACAGCGACTGCCAGGCCTGGCCTCGGCAGTGTCCGCCGTCGAACTCCTCACCGCCGACGGCTCCCTGCGCACCTTCTCCCGCGCCGACGCCGAGTTCCCCGGAGTGGTCGTGAACGTCGGCGCACTCGGCGTCCTCACCCGGCTCACCCTCGACCTAGAGCCAACTTTTTCGGTACGCCAAGACGTTTTCGACGCTCTCCCGTGGTCCGCCGCGCTCGACCACTTCGACGACATCCAGGCCTCGGGCTACAGCGTCAGCCTGTTCACGAACTGGGCGCGCGACGTCGTCGACCAAGTCCTGCTGAAGAACCGCGTCCCGGCCGAGATCCCCGATGCGCTGTTCGGCGCACTTCCCGCCGACGGTCCGCGCCACCCCGCCCATGCAGCGGGCATTTCGGCGGAAAACACCACAGTGCAAGGCGGCGTTCCCGGACCGTGGTACGCCCGTCTGCCGCATTTCCGCCTGGAATTCGCGCCGAGCGTCGGGGCGGAATTGCAAAGCGAGTACTTCGTGCCGCGCGCCCATGCGGCTGCCGCGTTCGAGGCGTTGCGCGGCATCGGAGACCGGATCGCGCCGCTGCTGGTGGTGTCGGAAATCCGCACTGTCGCCGGTGACGAACTCTGGCTGAGCCCAGCGTATGGCGGTGATCGGGTAGCGGTGCATTTCACCTGGCAGCAGCGCCAGCCGGAGGTGGAGGCGGTGCTGCCGTTGATCGAGGAGAAGCTGGCGCCCTTTGGCGTTCGCGCCCATTGGGGGAAGCTGCTCCACGGCGCGGCTTTGGACCTCGACCACCAAGGGGTGCGGCAGTTCCGGGAGCTGGCGGCCGAGCTGGACCCGGATGGGAAGTTCCGGAACCCGTTCCTGGAACGGCACCTGCTCCGCTAGTCCACAGTGGATAGTCAGTAACAAAGGCGGTACAAAAACCCCTTCCGTACCACCGCGCTCACCATGTGGGAGTCCCAAGAGGACACTCGACAGCCGGGAACTCGGCGGGTCACAGTGGCGATCGCCCTCTCCGCGATCCCCAGGAGCCACTGTGAGTTCTCCTCCGACGCTGCGCGCCGTGCCGGCGCCGTCCGCTGGTCCCGAACCGCCCGGTGAAGCGCTGCTGCGCGAACTGGCCGCGAAGAAAGTCGCCCCGTTGCGCCGTCCCGGCCGATGGGTCGCTGCGGCGGTCGTACTCGTTCTGCTCGCCCAACTGGCGCACGCCCTGATCACCAATCCGGTGTTCCAGTGGGACGTCTTCGGCTATTGGTTTTTCCGTCCGGTCATCCTCGACGGGCTGTTGCTCACCCTTGAGCTGACCGGCCTCGCCGCGGTGTTCGGGCTCGTCGGCGGCGTCGTGCTCGCGTTGCTGCGGCTGTCGAAAAACCCGCTGCTCCAAGCGGTTTCGTGGGCCTATGTGTGGATCTTCCGTTCGATTCCGCTGATCGTGCTGCTGCTGTTCCTCGCCAACGTGACCGCGCTGTACAGCACGCTCAGCCTCGGCATCCCGTTCGGCCCGTCGTTTTTCAGCTTCAGCGCCACCGACGTGCTGAGTTTCTTCGTCGTCGCAGTGCTGGGCCTGAGCTTGAACGAGGCCGCGTACGCGGCGGAAATCGTTCGTGCCGGCGTGCTTTCGGTGGACCAAGGCCAGCTCGAAGCGGCGGCCGCGCTGGGGCTTCCGCGATCCCGGCAATACCGGCGGATCATCCTGCCGCAGGCCACCCGCGCGATCGTGCCAGCCTACGCGAACCAGCTGATCGGCCTGCTCAAAGGCACTTCGGTCGTCTACATCACGTCGCTGCTGGAACTGTTCGGCGTGGTCGAAACCCAGGCCAGCACCAACAGCGGGCAGATCATTCCGCTGCTGCTCGTCGGCACGGTCTGGTACATCATTCTCACCAGCGTCCTGTCGGTGATCCAGTATTACGTGGAACGCTTCTTCTCCCGTGGCGCGCTGCGCACCGTCCCGCCGACGCCGTTCCAGCGGTTCCGCGCCCGGTTGCGCACGCTGGGGGTGGCCCGATGAGCGCCGAGGTCCGCGTTCGAAGCGCGGTCAAGACGTACGACGGAATCCGGGTGCTCGACGAGACCGACCTCACCGCGCCCGGCGGGAAAGTGACTGTGGTGCTGGGGCCGTCCGGTTCCGGGAAATCGACCTTGTTACGGACGATCAACCATCTGGAACGCCTTGACAGCGGCTACGTCAGCATCGACGGCGAACTCGTCGGCGTGCGCGTGCACGGCGACCGGTTCAAGGAACTGAGCGAGCGCGCGATTCTGCGCCAGCGGTCCCGGATCGGGTTTGTGTTCCAGAATTTCAATCTCTTTCCGCATCTCACGATCCTCGACAACATCGTGGAAGCGCCGATCGTCACACAGCGGCTCGCGCGCGCCGACGCGGAAACGCGGGCGAAGGAATTGCTTGCCCGCGTGGGTCTCGAGGACAAGGAAAGGGCATACCCGCGGCAACTGTCCGGCGGACAGCAGCAACGGGTCGCCATCGCGAGGGCGCTCGCGCTCGAACCGCAGCTGATCCTGCTCGACGAACCGACGTCCGCACTCGATCCGGAACTCGTCGGCGAAGTGCTGGCCGTGATCCGCGAACTCGCCCGCTCCGGCACGACGATGATCGTGGTGACGCACGAGATCGGATTCGCCCGCGAGATCGCCGACCACGTCGTCTTCCTCGACGACGGCCGCGTCATCGAAAAAGGACCGCCGTCGGCCGTCCTCGACCGTCCCCGCCACGACCGGACCCGAGCCTTCCTCGGGAAGGTCGCCCGCCTCGAAACCCCGGAGCACGCATGAAAACCCGCACGATCCTGCCCGTCCTCGCCGCAGTCGCACTGCTCGCCGGCGCGTGCGGCAGCAACACTCAGGCGTCGACCAGCGCGAACGGTTCGCAGACCGTCGCCGTGGCCGCGAACACCGCGGACGCGCACCCGGTTTCGCTGACCGTGCCCGTCGTCGCCGAGATTCGCGCGCAACTGCCGAAGAAGTTTCTGGACAAGGGCAAGCTGACGATCGGCATCGGCGCGCTGCCGTCCGGATTCCCGCCGCTGGCCTACGTCGGCACCGATCAGCGCACGCTCACCGGAGCCGAACCGGACCTCGGCCGTCTCGTCGCCGCAGTGCTCGGACTGGAGCCGGACGTCCAGAACGCTTCCTGGCAAAACCTGTTCGTACGCCTGCAAAGCGGCCAGTTCGACGCCGGATTCTCGAACATCACGGTGACTGAACAGCGCAAACAGCAAGGCTTCGACTTCGCCGCCTACCGCGAGGACAACCTCGGCTTCGAGACGAACCGCGCGAACACGTGGACCTTCGACGGAAATTACGAGGGCCTCGCAGGGAAGACCGTCGCCGTCGACAGCGGGACCAACCAGGAGAAAATCCTCAAGGAATGGCAGCGGAAGCTGACCGCCGAGGGCAAGAAACTCGACGTGCGCAATTTCGCGGACAAGAACAGTACTTATCTGGCACTGGCGTCCGGCCGGATCGACGCGTACTTCGCACCGAACCCGGGCATCGCCTACCACGCCGCGCAGACCGCGAAGACTCCGAACCCGACCCGCAGCGCGGGCACGTACTCCGGCGCTGGGGCCACGCTGCAGGGGCTGATCGCCGCTACGACCAAAAAGGACAACGGCCTCGTGAAGCCGGTGGCTGCCGCGATCGATTACCTGATCCAGCACGGCCAGTACGCGAAATGGCTTGCCGCGTACGGGTTGGAGAACGAAGCGGTGAAGAAGGCGGAGGTCAATCCGCCGGGCCTGCCGTTGAGCGATTCCTGAACGCCTGGCAGGTCTCCGGCCCGCCGGAGGCCTGCCACACGGGGCGAGGGGCTCGCCCCCGTCATCGATTCGCGGGACCTGGCCGCGTTCTCCGAGACGATGCTGGACCTGCGCCGAGCAGGAATCGAAAGCTGATTCAAGCCGCCGCCCGCCAGCCCTCCGGAATTCGCACCCGGCCGAACGAATTCCTCCGCCGCAACCGAAACCCCATCCCCTCATACCGCCGGATCGCATTCACATTCGCCGCCGCCGCGTGCATGAACGGCGTCTCTCCCCGGTCCCGGATCCCCGCGGCCACCGCACGCACCAGCCGCCCGGCGAGGCCCCGGTCGCGATAATCCGGATCCGTGCACACCGCGCTGATCTCCGTCCATCCCGGCGGGTGCAACCGCTCCCCCGCCATCGCGACGAGCGCACCGTTGCGACGAATGCCGAGATAAGTCCCGAGCAGCACAGTCCGCGGCAAAAACGGACCAGGTTTCGTCCGAGCGACCAGATCCAGCATCTCCGGCACATCAGCCACGGTCAGCCGGACCGCCTCCGGGTCGGGCGCGGCCTCGACCCCGGCGTCCACCAACTGGACCCCGGCCATCTTCTCCAGCAGCTCCCAGTCCGGCGGAGGCGACCCCGCCTGCGGAAGAACCGGCACCACCGCACCCGGTCCGGCGAGCGTGGCGATGTCGTCCCACACTCCCGCGGAGGGCTCGTCAGGCACCGCCAGAAACACCGAAACATCGACCGGGTAGCGCACGGCTTGCCCGACCCGCTCCGCGAACCCGGCGTGCGGGCCAGTCAGAGACGCCCACGCGGCATTGTCCAAAACAGACATCAAGCCCGCCGAGCGGCCCGGGCGATCATCCGCGCCAAGTCGGCCACCAACGCCGGATCATCCGGCAACTGCCCGGTCGCTATCCGGATATGCGGCGTCCCCGGATTGCCCGCGCGAGTACCCGACCCCGCGGAAACCCCATTAGCCGCCAGGGCCATCAACGTCCGCGACTCCTCCGGAACCGGCACCCACAACGTCAACCCGTCCCGTGCCCGCACCGAAATCCCGTGCTCCCGCAACGCTTCCGTCAACGCCGACCGCCGCTGCGCGTACCGGTGCCGAGCCCGGTTCAGCAGTTCCGCGCTGCCGGGGTCTGTCAGCAAAAACGCCTGCGCGTCCTGAAGAATCCGGCTCGACCACACCGACCCCGGCCCGCGCTGCTGCCGCACTCGCTCCACCAGCACCGCCGACCCGCCGATCACGCAGCTGCGCAATTCAAGCCCGAACGCCGTGCAATACGACCGCACCAGCAACACCCGACCGGGCAAGTTCGTGCCGAGGCTCAGCGAAGGAGCCGAAGCCAACGGCCCGAAATCGTCGTCCTCGATCACCGTGATGTCCTCTTCGGACAGTACGGCGGCGAGTTCCGCGAGACGGTCCGCCGGAACCGAGTGCCCGAGCGGCGACTGCGCGCGCGGCTGATAGACGAACGCGACAGGCCGATGTTCCAACGCCGCCGCCAGCGAGGACGGCAGCGGCCCGTTCTCGTCGCACCGCACCGGCACCACATGGATCCGCGACCGGCGCAGCAATTCGCGCAGCCACGGCGCGGTCGGAGCTTCGAGCGCGATCACGTCGCCCGGCCGCGCGACCGCCTGGCAGGCCAGCATCATCCCGTCCTGCCCGCCGGCCGCGACGGTCCACGATTCGGCGGCGAAGGGCCATGTCGGCTTCACCGCGGCACGCAATTGCGGCGTGATCGAGTTCTTGACCGGGCCGCCGAACCGTTCCGTGTGGACACCCGCCGCGACGGCGTCCTCCAGCGGCGGCAGCAGTCCCGGATCCGGCAGGCCGTGTTCCAGATCGACCGTCTGCCAGCCGGAAAACGCGCGCTCCGGCGGGGGGCTCGACGGCGGTTCCAGCACTATCGTGCCGCGCCGCCGTCCCGTGCCGATCAACCCGGCCGCGCGCAGCTGCGACCACGCCTCGGCGATCGTCGTGGGGCTCACCGAAAGCTCGGCGGCCAGCGCCCGCACGGTGGGCAGCCTCGTGCCGGGAGGCACCTCCCCTTCGCGGATCAGGCCGGACACCGTGCCGGCCACGCCCCGCGCGGTGCGCTCGCCGATGCGGGACCCGAGCCAGCCTGCCCCGACCGGCAGCGTCGTCGTCGCGAGTTCGCCCGTGGCCACGCACCGGCTCCCCTCGTCACCCGGAAATCCGAAAACCTCTGACCCGATCAGAAGCTAGAGCGGCAACGGCACGCGGCAAAGGCGTTTCACATCCTGGCGGGCCCGCCCGGTACAAAACGCCCGTGACGTCCGACACCGCCGCGGTGTCCGGTTTCGGAATATCACTCGATCAGGTTAGGCTAACCTTCATGAGTCACTCCTGGCCGGAAGCACCGGCGCTCGCCGGCGCCGGGCTCGCGCTCGGCTACGGCGGAAAGCCGGTGGTCCAGGACGCCGAGATCGTCCTGCGCGCGGGCGCGGTCACCGTCCTGGTCGGGCCGAACGGCTCCGGCAAGTCGACCCTGCTGCGCTCGCTCGCCCGGCTGCACCCGCTGACCGCGGGCGACGTCACCCTGGCCGGACGAGACGCGCTCGCCTTGTCCCCCAAGGAATTCGCCCGCCACGTCACGCTGCTGACCCAGTCGCGCCCCACGCCCGGCGGCGTGCGCGTGCGCGACGTCGTGTCCTACGGCCGCCATCCGTACCGCGGCCGCTTCGGCTCCGGCGATCCGGAGGGACCGGAGCTGGTCGAGCGGGCCATGCGGCACACCGGCGTCGACGGAATGGCCGAGCGCCCGGTGGACGAACTGTCCGGCGGCGAACTGCAGCGCGTCTGGCTGGCGACCTGCTTCGCCCAGGACACCGGCGTCGTCCTGCTCGACGAGCCGACCACCTTCCTCGACCTGCGCTACCAGATCGAAACGCTGGATCTCGTCCGCGACCTCGCCGACGAGCACGGCGTCGCGGTCGGCGTCGTGCTGCACGACCTCGACCAGGCCGCCGCCGTCGCCGACGAGGTGGTGCTGCTGTGCCGCGGCTCCGTCCGCGCGACCGGCCGCCCGGCCGACGTGCTGACCGCCGAGGCGCTCAGCGACGTCTACGGCCTGCGCATCGACGTCCACGTCGACGACGAGGGGCACGTCCGCACGCGCCCGGTCGGACGGCACACCTCCCGGCCGCGGCCGGTCCGCTCAGCTTGACCCATCCCCGAGTTCAAAGGAAAACCCCGTGTCCGCTGTGTTCTCTCGCCCTGCCCGCAGAACGGTCCTGACGACCGCCGCGGCCGTCCTCGCCACATTCGCGCTCGCCGCGTGCGGCACCACCGAGGCCCCCGCCGCCGGGGACGCGCCCGCCGCCGCGAAGCCGTCCGGCCCGGTCCAGCTGACCGACGAACGCGGCAAGGTCGACCTGCCCGCGCCTGCCGCCAAGATCGTGTCGCTGGAATGGGGCCTCACCGAGAACCTGCTGGCGCTGGGCGTGAAGCCGATCGGCGCGGCGGACGTCAAGGGCTACAACACTTACGACAAGGTGATGCCGCTCGCCGCGTCCACTCCGGACGTCGGCACCCGAGGCGAGCCGAGCCTCGACGCGATCGCCGCGCTGCACCCGGATCTCGTGGTCACCACCACGGACCTGCCGGAAAACGTGATCGCGCAGCTCTCGAAGCAGACGAAGGTGCTCACGCTGCGCGGCTCGGATTCGGCCGACCCGATCGGCTATCTGCGCAAGACCGTCACCACGCTGTCCGAGGCGACCGGAACGCAGGAGCAGGGCCGCAAGCTGCTCGCCGAATTCGACGCCAAGGTCTCCGAGGGCAAGAAGAAGCTGGCCGACGCGGGCAAAACCGGGGCCAAGTTCGTCATGACCGACGGCTACTCGACCTCCGGCACGGTCACCGTCCGGATGTACACGAAGGGCTCGTTCCTCGGCAGCATCGCCGATCAGCTCGGCGCCGCGAACCAGTGGACCGGCGAGGGCGACAAGGTCTACGGCCTCGCCCCGACCGACGTCGAAGGCCTGACCAAGATCACCGATCCGGCCACGTCCTTCGTCTACGCCGCCAACGCCGCCGAATCCGACGTGTTCACCCAGGAACTCGCGGGCAACGCCGTGTGGAAGCAGCTGCCGTTCGTCAAGGCCGGGAAGCTGCACCGGATTCCGGACGGCATCTGGATGTTCGGCGGCCCGAAGTCGGCGATCGCCTACGTGGACGCGCTCACCGGCGCCCTGACGCGCTGATCCGATGACCGCACCAGCCCCCGCACCCGCCCGGCCGCGCGTACCGAGGCTCACGGCGTCCGTCGTCTTCCTCAGCGGAATCGTCGCGCTGCTCGTCCTGTCCGCCGTGCACCTGCTGCAAGGCACGTCGCACGTCGGGCTCGGCGAACTTCTGCGCGCAGTTTTCCCTGGCACGGACGACGACGCGCGCAGCCAGGCGGTGGCAGTGCTCGTGGCCAGCCGGCTCCCCCGGCTGGCCGCGGCGCTGCTGGTGGGGCTGGCACTCGGGTTCGCGGGCTGCGTGCTGCAGTCGGTGGCGCGAAACCCGCTCACCTCGCCGGACACGCTCGCGGTCAACGCCGGTGCTTATGTTTCGGTGGTCGGCGTCGCGGCTTTCGGGATCTCGCTTCCCTTCTACGTCAACGGAATCGTCGCTTTCATCGGCGGCCTCGCGGCTGCTGGGCTGGTGTTGCTCGTCGCTCGCAGCAGCAGCGGCGGAGCGGCCCGGCTCGTGCTCGCCGGGTCCGCGATCGCGCTTGCGCTGACCGCGCTCACCTCCGTGCTGCTGATGTTGTTCCAGGAGCGGACCGCCGGACTGTACGGCTGGGGCAGCGGCACGACTGTCCAATCCGGACTGCGGCAGGTTTCCCTTGCCGCACCGGTGATCGCGATCGGCATCCTGGCCACGCTCCTGCTCGCGCACCGGCTCGACGTCCTCAGCCTCGGCGACGACCACGCACGCGTGTTGGGCATCGACGTGCGTCGCACGCGCACTTTCGCCGTCATCGTGGCGGTGCTGCTTTCGGCTGTGGCGGTAACCGTCGCCGGGCCGATCGGATTCGTCGGCCTGTGCGCGCCGGTCATCGCGCGGTTACTCGCCAACCGAGTACCCGGACTCGGCAAACATCCGGTGTTGCTGCCGCTCGCCGGGCTGACCGGAGCGCTGGTCGTCGTGGCCGCCGACGTCCTGCTGCGCGCTCTCGTCCCGGCCGACAAAGCGGTTTCGGTGCCGACCGGCGTCGTGACGACCCTCGCCGGCGCGACCGTGCTGGTCTGGCTGGCGCGACGGCAGCCGTCCGGAACACCGTCCGCGCGCGGGACGCACGGCACCGTCCGCTCCCGCCGCTGGGTCGCCGGGACCGGCGTCGTGCTGGCGATCGCGCTCGTCGGCGCGGTGATCGCCGCGCTCCTGCTCGGCGACCGGATCGTGCTGCTCGGCGACGTCCTGAACTGGCTGCGCGGGGTGTCCGGCACCGAGGTGTCGTTCGCGCTCGACCTGCGCTGGCCGCGGATGCTCGCCGCGCTGCTCGGCGGGGCGGCGCTGGCCGTCGCGGGGTCGCTGGTGCAGGCGATCTGCCGCAATCCGCTGGCCGAACCGAGCCTGCTCGGCGTGACGCCCGGCGCGAGCGTCGGCGCGATCAGCGTCGTGCTTCTAGTGCCCGGCATCGGAATCTGGCCGATGATGGGAGCGGCGACCGTCGCCGCGTTCGCGACGTTCGCCCTCGTGCACTGGCTCGCCACCGGGCGCGGTTCGGGCGGCCGGGGGCTGTCGTCGGACCGGCTGGTGCTGGTCGGCATCGGCGTCAGCGCGGGCGCGCAGGCGATCACGACGCTCGTCGTGGTGCTGACCTCGCCGTGGAACGCGCACCTCGCGCTCACCTGGCTCGCCGGATCGACCTACGGCCGGGAGCTCGGCCAGGTCCTGCCGGTGCTGTTGTGCCTGGTCATCGCACTGCCGATCGCGCTGTCCAGCGCGCGGACGCTCGATCTGGTCTCGCTCGACGAGGACGTGCCGCGCGTGCTCGGCGTCCCGCTGGACCGGTCCCGCCTCGCGTTCGCCGCACTCGCCGCGGTGCTCACCGCCGCCGCTGCGTGTGCCGTGGGCGCGCTGGGTTTCGTGGGCCTCGTCGCCCCGCACGCCGCGCGGGCGCTGGTGGGTTCCCGGCATTCACGCTCGCTGCCGGTGGCCGCCGCGCTGGGTGCGGTGCTGGTGTGCGTCGCGGACACAGTGGGACGCACAGTCCTCGCGCCGACCCAGATCGCGGCGGGCTTGGTGACCGCGCTCATCGGGGCGCCGTATTTCGGCTGGCTGCTGTGGCGGAGCCGCGCGAACGCCTAGCCGAACCAAGTGTCCAGCGCGATCTTCAACTCGGCTTCTCCCCCAGCCCAGGCAATGGCCCCGTCCGGACGCAGCAGGAACGATCCGGTGTTCGTCACCGGCACCACCTCGACCCGCTTTGCCGCCAGCGCGGCGAGCTCGCGGCTCTCCGGATCGAGCACCAGCACGCCCCGCCCCGTGCGGGTGTGGTCCGACAGCCGCGTGACCCGGCCGTCATCGTCCACAAGGGACCTTTCCGGACTGTGCCGCCCGACAGGTTCCTCAGCGGGGTAAGGGAATTCGTACCGCTCCGTCACTCCGGACAGCAGTTCCGAGAAGTACCGGTTCGCCTGCGGCAGATCCATCAGCTCGGCGACGATCTCTCGTAACGCGTCGACATGTGGTCCCGGCGCGAGCAACGCCGACTGCGCCCGCGTATTGCGCAGCACTGCCGCGCCGGCCGGGCCGCGTTCGCGGAAGTAGCTGTCCAGCAACGTCTCCGGCATTTCTCCGCGCACGACCGCAGCCAGCTTCCAGCCGAGGTTCGCCGCGTCCAGCAGACCGAGGTTGAGCCCTTGCCCGCCGCTCGGCGAATGGACGTGCGCGGCGTCGCCCGCAAGGAGAATCCGTCCGCGACGATAGTCGTCCGCCTGGCGCGCTTGGTCGGCGAACCGACGGGAATCGCGCACTTCCGTCACGGTGACGTCCTCGCCGGTCACCCTCCGGATCGCCGCCGCCAGCTCCGCCGGAGTCACCGGACCGTCGGGTTCGCCGTCGCGGGCGAACTCGGTGACGCCAGCCATGCTTCCGCCGTGCATGAACGTCCCGTCGGGGTACCGTCCGCCGGGCGGCACCGGCCCGTCGAACCGGACCTGGCCCGCGAGCGTCCGCAACAACGGCGGCGTGCCCGGAAACCCGAATCCGCCGAGGCTTCGGACCTTCCCCCGGCCGCCGTCGCACCCGACCAGGTAAGCCGCAGTGATCCTCTTTTCTCCTTGCGGCGTCTCGACAATCGCCGTCACTCCGTCTACATCGGACTCGATCGCGGTCACCCGATGCGCCCGCCGCACGGGGACGCCGAGCGCGTCCGCGTGTCCGGCGAGCAGCCGCTCCAGCTCCGGCTGCCAGATGTGCGTACGCGGGCGGTCCTCGTCCGGCAGGAGTTTGTGGATGTTCGCGAAGTGGCCGAGCGAACTGCCGTGGTCGCGGGCGAAATCGCGCATCCCCTCCTCGTGCGCCGCGGCCAGCTGCGGCCCGAGCCCTCGCCGGGTCAGCGCCTCCGTCGCGAGCACGCCGATGCCGCGCGCCTTTTGTTCCGTCGCGGGCCGCGCGAGCCGCTCCGCCACCAGCGGCCGGATGCCGCCGAGCCGGAGTTCGGCGGCGAGGAACAGGCCGACCGGACCGGCCCCGACTATCACCACATCTGCGTCCATGACTCTCCTTAACTTGTTAAAGACTAGACTGCCCTGAACTAGTTAAGGAGGCAACCGCCTTGCCGATCGAGATCCCCGCCGCGGTCCGGACCGCACTCGCCCTTGTCGACGCCGACGGCCTCGACAAGCTGACCGTGCGCCGCCTCGCCGCCGAACTCGACGTCAAAGCACCCGCGCTGTACTGGCACTTCAGCAGCAAACGAGTCCTCCTCGACCACCTCGCCGACGCTCTCGTCACCCCAGCCCTGAACGATCTCCCGCCACTCGACGCCCCATGGCTGTCGTGGCTGAAGCAAGCGGGCATCGCCCTGCACGCCGCCCTCCTCGGCCATCGAGACGGCGCCCGCATCGCACTCGGAGCAGACCTCCGGATCGCCCGCTCGCTGGGCGAATTCGCCGAGCGAGCGGTGGACGTGCTGCACCGCGCCGGGTTCCCGCTCGCCGACGCGACCCGGTGCGCCGGGGTGTACGTGCATTTCATCCTCGGCCGCGCCGTCGAGGACCAGACCTGGCCGGACGACCTGGACGCGACCATCGAGACCATCCCGTTTCCGCTGATGGCGGAGGGTTTGCGGGAACGGCAGGCGGCCGGGAGCACTGTCGGGGACAGCTTCGAATACGCCCTCGGCATCGTGCTCGCCGGACTCGAGGCTAAGCAGCCTTAGCAGGGGTGTAATGGCTCACTAAGTTGTACGGTTGCACTTTTTGCATGGTTCCACTTATGCTGGGTGTCAGACCACACCGGCACGAGAGGGGAAACCATGAAAGAGACACCGCGCATCGCGATCGTCGGCGGCGGCCCGGGCGGGCTGCTCGCCGCGCACGTCCTGCACCGGCACGGCCTCGCCGCAACTGTGTTCGACGCCGACACCGCCGTGGATTCACGCGATCCCGGCGGCACGCTCGACCTGCACGCCGACAGCGGGCAGATCGCACTGGAAGACGCCGGGCTGCTGCCCGCCTTCCACGCACTGGCCCGCGTCGAAGGCCAAGCCATGACCAGACGCGACCACCACGGCACCCTGCTGAAGGAATTCAAGCCCGCCGACGACGACACCGCCGCCCCGGAAATCGACCGCGGCCAGCTGCGCGTCATGCTGTACGAACAGCTCGCGGCCGGGACCGTCCACTGGGGACACAAACTCACCGACCTGACGACCGAAAACGGCGTCCACCGCCTGAAATTCGCCAATGGCTCCACTGTGGACGCCGACGTGGTGATCGGCGCGGACGGCACGTGGTCAAAGGTGCGTCGCCGCCTCACCGACGCGATGCCGAACTACCTCGGAGTGTCCTTTTTGGACGTCCGGTTCGACGACGTCGAAACCCGCCACCCGGAGATCGCGGCCTTGGTCGGCAACGGACAGCTGTTCACCGCCGACGGCGCGGGCCGGGCGGTGATCGTGCAGCGCAACAGCAACGGAGTGATCCGCGGCTACGTGGCCTTCCGCGCCGAAGAAGATTGGGCTGAGAGGGAAGGCGTCGACCTCGCTGACCGCAACTCAGTGCGGGAGTTCCTGCTCCGCGAATTCCGCGACTGGGGCTCGACGGTGCGTCCGCTGCTGACCGACAACGACGGCGACTACGTGGCGCGCGCGTTCACCGCGCTGCCCGCTCCCCTGACGTGGGAACGGGTTCCGGGCATCACCGTGCTCGGGGACGCCGCACACGCGATGGCCCCGTTCGGCGGACACGGCGCGAACCTGGCGCTGCTCGACGGTGCGGAATTGGCGCACGCGCTGCACGAGGAGCCGACCGTCGAAGCCGCGTTGACCCGCTACGAGACGGCGATGTTCGCCCGCACCGGCCAGCTCGCCGCTGACGCGAACGAGGCGTTGCGCGGCTTCTTCGCCGACCGACCGGCCGACGCTTCGCAGGACGTGCCGGATCGGGAGGAAGAACTCCGCGCTTATGAGGCTCGGGCCGCCGAGTACCGCGCCTCACGCACGCCTGCCGCCCGGTAGCCGAACGCCGTGAAGGGGTCTTTGAGGGAATCAGATTCCCTCAAAGACCCCTTCACGGCCTACGTCAGGAGCGCTTGCGGCGAACCGCCACTGCCGCCACCAGTGCGCCGCCGATGAGCAGCAGCGCGCCGCCGCCGATCAGGTAGCCGCGGATGTCCGCGCCGGTCGAGGCGAGCGGACCCTGGTCCGACGGGCCGGTTCCGGGGGCCACGCCGCCGGAGTTGTCGCTCGTGGTCGTGATCGGGGCCGGAGCCTCCGAGGACGAGCTGGACGTCGTCGGGCTCGTGCTGCTGGCCGAGGATGTCGGCTGCGAACTCGAGGACGTCGCGCTGGACGACGTCGGCGCGGTCGAGGACGACGTCTCCGACGGGCCGGTCGGCGCCGTGGAACTGGAGGTCGTCGAGCTCGTGGACGAGGTGGCGCTCGACGAGGTCGTGCTGGACGACGTGGTGCTGGACGACATGGTGCTGGTCGGCTCAGTCGTCGTGGTCGACGTCGTGGAGGAACTCGACGTGGTGCTCGGCGTCGGCTCAGTGCTCGACGTGCTGGTGGTGGTCGAGCTGGTCGGCTCGGTGCTCGACGTCGTGGTGCTGGTCGTCGTGCTGGACGTGGACGTCGTGCTGGTCGGAGTAGTAGGCGTCGTCGTCGGAGCAGTGCAATCCGGCAGATCCCCGGTGAACGGATAGGCGTGGAACTCCTGCCCGCCCGCCGCGCCCTCGGACGTGTGCAGCAGATTGCCCGCCGTGAAGAACCGGCCGTTGGTGCCCGACGCGGTGACCGCCGTGTCGCTGGACGGGTTGCCGACCAGCACGCTGCCCTGGAACTGCGCCTGTCCGGCGATCTTCACCTTCGACGCGTCCGGGAAGTTCCACAGCAGCTTCTCGCGCAGGCGGTTGATCGGGTCCTGGTCGGCGAGGTCGCCGGTGTAGGTGTTGATCGCCCGGTTGCCGCCGACGAGGTTCACCAGCACCGTCGCGCCCGCCGGGATGCCGGCGAACTCCAGTCCCTGCATGCCGCCGCCGGGGCCGGTGAGGTCGAAGTCGACGTTGAACACCTGCAGCGCGGACTTCCCGTCTCCGGTGAACAGCGTGCGGTAGCCCTCGTTCTTCGCCGTCCCGGTCGCCGCCGACTTGCCGTAGCAGGTGCTGGCCTCCTGCAGCTGCGGCCGGAGCTGCTTGTACTGGTCCGCCGCGTTCGGGTCCTGCTTCAGCGTGCCGACCACGGTTCCGGTGACGGTGCCGCCGTACCGCACGACGCCGCCCTCGGCGAGCAGCCGCTGGTTCGGCGCGATGGTCACGTCCTTGCCGGTGGTCAGGAAGTCGCCTCCGTCCGGCGGGGGCACCCGCGAGCCGACGCCCACGATGCCGACGTTGTAGATGGAGGACGCGCCTGCCCGCTTCGCCATGTCGAAACCGCCGAGCACGACGACCCGGCCCTCGGCCTCGGCCGCGCCTTCGCGCACGAGGAAATCGCCGCCGGCGAAGACGTTGATGCCGTTGTCCCGTCCCGCGAACGACCCGTTGTTGACCGGCGGGTACTTGCCCGGGCAGGCGTCGCCGACGCACGGCCCCAAGCCCCCGGGCAACGGAGCGGCGCTCGCGCCCGGACCGGCCACGAACGCCACCGCACACACCGCCGCGGCGAGAGCTCCGCCGACGACGGCCATTTTCCTGGCACGCATGCGGCCGATCCTTACCCGGCGCGGGCGAAATCCGGCAATCGAAACACCGTAACCCACCCGAACGGGTCAGAAAATCGCCTACTCCTCAGACAAGTAGACTAGTGACGCTCCACACTCGACGCCCCGCCGGAAGAATGTCCCCCAGTAGCCTCGATCCCGCAGCCCCGCCCGATCAGAAAGCCCTCCTGATGCCCCCTCTCGTGCACCGGCACCCGCTCGCCGCGCAGGCCGCGGAAGTCCTTCTGGGACGCATTCGCGCCGGCGAATGGCCGCTCGGCCACAAATTGCCCGGGGAAACGACTTTGGCCGCGCAACTGGGCGTCGGCCGGTCGACGCTGCGCGAAGCGATCCGCGAATTGGCGGGCAAAGGCGTGCTCGATTCCCGCCAGGGATCCGGCGTTTTCGTGACCTCGCTGGACATCGCCGAGGATTGGGACGCGGTGCTGCGCCGCGCCACCATCGGCGCGGTGATCGAGGCGCGCATCGCCATCGAAGCGGAAGCCGCCGCTCTCGCCGCGCACCGGCGGACGCCGACCGACCTGCGCGCGATCCGCCGAGCGCTCGCCGCCCGCGCGCTCGGCGACCCGGACGTCGAATTCCTGGTGGACACCGACACCGCATTTCACCGCACGGTGCTCGTCGCCGCGCACAACGACGTGCTGATCGAGTTGTTCGACAGCTTCGTGCCGCGCGTCCACCGCGCGATGACCGACATGCTGCGCGCCCGGCCGATCACCGCGCCCGAAGAGGACCAAGCCGCGCATCTGGCGCTCGTCGACGCGATCGCGGACAAAGACGCGTCCGCCGCCGCGGAACTGAGCCGGGCGCACCTGACCGCTTTGAAGGAGGCGCTTTCGTGAGCGAGGTCGTGCTGCGGCTGACCGACGTCGTGTTCCGCAGGCAGGGCAAGGAAATCCTGCACGGCGTGAACCTGACCGTGCGGGCGGGCGAACACTGGGCGCTGCTCGGCCCGAACGGCGCGGGCAAGAGCACGATCCTCGGTTTCTGCGGCGCCGTCACGCATCCGACCACCGGCACCGTCGACGTCCTCGGCGGACGGCTCGGCCGGGTCGAACTGCAGGCGCTGCGCCGCAGCATCGGGCACGTCGACCCGCGGCATCCGCTGCGTTCGCCGCTCACCATCCGGGAAGTCGTGCTGACCGGCATCACCGGAAGCATCGACACGCCGCCGCGCTGGCAGCCCACCCCCGCGCAACTCGAGCAGGCCGACGAACTCATCGGCTTGCTAGGCCTCGATGGCAAGACCGGCGAACGCTGGCCGACGCTGTCCCAAGGCGAACGCGGCCGCGCCCTGATCGCCCGTGCGCTGATCAGCGACCCCCGGCTGCTGCTGCTCGACGAACCGTCCACCGGCCTGGACGTCGCGGCTCGCGAGCAGCTGCTCGAAACGATCGACCTGCTCACCCGGACCCATCCCCGGCTCGCCTCCATCGTGGTCACCCATCATCTGGAGGAGCTGCCGGAAACGACGACGCACGCGCTCCTGATCGCGGACGGTTCGGCGGTGTCGTCCGGGCCGATCGACCAGGCGGTGACCACGGCCAGCATCAGCCGGGCGTTCGGCCATCCGATCCGCGTGGACCGGCACGACGGGCGGTGGAGCGCCCGCGCCGCCCGCACCCGGTCCACCGAAGTCGCCTGACGCGGGCCGCTGTCCGTGAAGGGCTCCTTGAGGGAATCTGATTCCCTCAAGGAGCCCTTCACGGACCTCCGGCGGCCCTGGACCGGCAGCGTGACCGTCGAAGCCGCTCAAGCAGTCCGCAGCACCCGCCACGCGGAGAAACCCAGCAGCACCAGCTCCGCGGCCGAAAACCCGACCAGCGCGAGCGGGCTCGGCACCCACAGCAGCGTCATGCCGACCAGCAGCACCGGCACCACCAGCCCTGCGTAAGCCGCCAGGAAGATCCCCGCCAGCACCTCGCCCCGGGACATGGGATCGGCCAGCGCCGCCACCGTCGCGACCGAGGCGCGGAACCCGAGCCCCATCCCGCCCCCGGCGATCACCGATCCGGCGAGGAACAACGCCAGCGAAGGCAGCAACGCGGCGACCGACAGCACCGCCAGCCCGACCGGCATCAGCACGAACCCCAGCCGCAGCTGCACCCGCGACGCCATCGACGCGAAGACCACCTGCGACACCGCCGCCGCGCCCAGCATCGAGCCCGCGGTGACCCCGGCGAGCATCCGGTTGTGCTGGTGCAGCCCTTCGGCGAGCAGCGTCGGCGCGAGCGACATGAACAGCCCGGTGATCGCGAACGCGGCGAACACCCCGATCGCCGCGCCGACGAACGCGGGCCGCGCCCCGGCGGGCAGCGACACCCGCTGCGGCCGGTACGCCGGACGCTCCTCGCGCCGTTCGACGGTCTCCGGCACCAGGCACACCGCGAACGCGGCGACCAGCAGCACGACCAGGAACACGACGAACGTGCTGGTCAGCGGGCCGTCGATGTACTGCGCGAAGACCCCGCCGACGATCGGCCCGAGCCCGAGGCCGCCCATGTTCACCACGGTGGCGATCAGGCCGGAGCGGCCGAGATCCTGGTCCGGACGGGTCACCGCGCGCAGTTCCGAAAGGTGCGCGGTGGCGGTGGCCGTCAGCGCGCCGATGCCCACGCCGCACACGAACCGCGCGATCAGCAGACCCGGGACCTCCGGCCAGAGCAGAAACAAGACTGCCGACAGTGCCTCGGCGAGCGTCGAAGCGAGGATCACGCGGCGGCGGCCGAGCCAGTCGCTGACATGCCCGGCAAGGTAGAGGCTGGCCATCACACCGACCGCGTACGCCGCGAAGATGACGGTGACCAGGAACGTCGGGAACCCGTCCCGCTGCTGGTAAATCGCGTACAGCGGGGTGGGCACGGTGGAGAACGCGAGGCACGCGGCGAACGCGAACGCGATGACCCGGAACCCCCAGCCGTGGCTGACACGCCATCCGGCCGGGGCGGAGAAAACGGGCGAAGCTGTGGTGACCATGTCGACCTTCCGAGCGGGAACCTACGTCTGAAACGATCCCCCGCCTCACTCATCAAGTCCAACGAAAAGTGTTGGTCAGAGTTATCTGGATCGGCGATAATTGGGCAATGGACACACGCCAGCTCGAGTTCTTCGTCGCGGTCGCCGAGGAGCTGAGCTTCACGCGGGCGGCGCAGCGGCTGTTCGCCACGCAGTCCACGGTCTCGGCGACGATCCGCGCCCTGGAAACCGACCTCGGCGCGACGCTGTTCGACCGGTCTACCCGCCGGGTCGCGCTGTCAACCGCGGGCGAGCTCTTCCTGCCCGAGGCGAAAGCGGCGCTGGACTCGGTCGAGCGAGCCCGCGAGGTGGTGCAGCAGGCGTCCGCCGGGCTGCGCGGGAGCCTCCGGATCGGCACGCTGACCAGCATGAACGCGTTCGATCTTCCGGTGCTGCTCGGCGCGTTCCACCGCAGGCATCCGCTGGTCGACCTGCACCTGACGGTGTCCCTCACCGGTTCGTCCGGGCTCGCCGACGACGTCCGCCACAGCCGGCTCGACGTCGCGCTGCTCGGCCTTTCCCTGGCGGAACTGGGCGGTCTGGACGCGACGCAACTGGCCAGCGTGCCGTATTACGCCGTGCTGCCGGACAGTCATCCGCTCGCCGAGCGCGACTCGGTCAAGCTGCCGGAGCTGGACGGCGAACTGTTCGTCGACTGTCCGCGCGGCTTCGGGAACCGGCTGGCGGTAGACCGCGAATTCGCCGCGCTCGGGCTTTCGCGGAGGGTAGCCGCCGAGGTCGCCGACCTGCGGACCGTCCCGCGCTACGTCGCCGCCGGGCTCGGCGTGGCCGTCCTGCCCGGCACTGCCCGGCTGACCATGCCGGGCGTCGTGTCGATCCCGCTCGCCGAAACCTCGCTGACCTGGCCGCTCACCGTCGTCGTCTCCGCGAAACGTCCGCCGTCGCAGGCTCTGCGGACACTGCTGGAGCTGTTCGTCGCGGCCGCCGGGGAGGGAGATATTACGGAGTTCTGACCGGGCCCCGGACGACCGGAATAGCGACCGGCGCCGCAGCGTCATCCTGTACACGGAGTTGTCGACGGGAGAGAAGGAAATGACGGAAAAAGCGATCCTGGCCGGCGGGTGTTTCTGGGGCATGGAGGAACTGTTCCGCCACCAGCCCGGCGTGACCGCGACCCGCGTCGGCTACAGCGGCGGCGACGTCCCCCACGCGACCTACCGCAACCACGGCACCCACGCCGAAACCATCGAAGTCACCTACGACCCCGCCCAAACCGACTTCCGCGCCCTGCTCGAATTCTTCTTCCAGGTCCACGACCCCAGCACCAAAAACCGCCAAGGCAACGACATCGGAGCCAGCTACCGCTCCGCCATCTTCTACACCACCGACGAGCAAAAACAGATCGCCGAAGACACCATCGCCGACGTCGACGCCTCCGGCCTCTGGCCCGGCAAAGTCGTCACCGAAGTCACCCCGGCCGGGGACTTCTGGGAAGCCGAACCGGAGCACCAGGACTACCTCCAGCGCTACCCGCACGGCTACACCTGCCACTTCCCGCGCCCCGGCTGGAAACTCCCGAGGCGCGGATGACCGATTATCCAGCGGCGGCAGTCCAAACCGGACACGTCGAACCAGTCCCCCGGCGAGTGCGCGGAGTGCTCGCCGGGAAGACCATTGTGGACAGTACGCGGGCGAAATACGTCTGGGAATGGCCCTACTACCCGCAGTTCTACTTCCCGATCGACGACGTTCTCCCCGGCGCGCTGGTCTCCGGGGACGAGGGGCGGCTCTCGCTGCGCGCCGGCGAGGTCGAAAAGCCCGCCGCCGCTTGGGTAAACGACTCTGTCCTGTCCGGACACGTCCGGTTCGCCTGGGACGCGCTGGATGCCTGGTTCGAGGAAGACGAACAGGTTTTCGTCCACCCGCGCAACCCGTACACGCGGGTGGACGCCTTGCGCTCGACCCGGCACGTCCGAGTGCGGCTCAACGGCGTGACTTTGGCGGAATCGTCGTCACCGGTGCTGCTGTTCGAAACCGGCCTCCCGACGCGGTATTACTTCAACCGCACCGAAGTCGATTTCACGCACCTCGTCGCCGAGCCGGACATGGTCACCGCCTGCCCGTACAAGGGCGAGACGTCCGGCTACTGGTCCGTCCGCGTCGGCGACGTCCTGCGCGAGCACCTCGCGTGGACGTACGCCTATCCGGCCGCGGCAGTCCAGCCCATCGCCGGACTCGTGGCGTTCTACAACGAGATGGTCGACATCGAAGTAGACGGCGAACTTCTCCCGCGCCCGCGCACGCACTTCTCGCAGTGACTACAACCGGCCGAACGCCTCCATGACCGCAGCCGCCAGCCGATCGCCGCGCTCCTCTTGTCCGGCAGGCACCGTGACGCAGACGGTGAACCGGTCCGCCCACGTCATGATGCCGACCGCCACCGGAACGCCCGGGGCCAGCGACAAGACCGGGTATACCGTGCGGACGAGAGCGCCGTTGAGCACCACCGGCGATCGCGCGCCCGGAAGCACCGAAGCGATGACGCTGAACCAGGTGCCGCGGTAGACGAGCTTGGCCGCCCGGCGATGCAGCGCTGGCGGCAGAATCCCGAGGACGCGCACGACCGCGTTGCCCGCACGGGGCGCGCCGTGACCGACCTGGTCGGACAGCATGCGGTCCGTCGCCCGTACCCGTTCGGAGAGCGACATCGCCCCGGTCGGAAGGTCGACTGACGCCGCGCCGGTGTGGTTGCCGAGCTGACGGAACGTCCCGGTGTCGCGGACCGACATCGGGATCAGCACCCGAAGCTGCTCCGGAGCGGTCCCTCCCAGCTCGCGATGCAAAGCCTCGGCGACGAGCGCGAGGACGAGGTTGGTCGTCGGCACCGACGCCCGGCGCGCGGCTTTCCGGACCTCGGGGGCGGAGAGGTGGGCCCGCGCGAAATGCCGATGGGGGCCGTCGATGCGCTTGTTCCAGCGGACCCGGGGCGCGGTGCCGGCTCGGGCGAGGGTCCAGATGCCACGGGCCAGGTCGGTGGCTTGATGGCGGGTTCCGGCACCGGGCTTCGCACGAGCGGGCTTGGCAACGCCGGAACCACCGGTCGATTCCGCGGGCCGGTCAAGCCCGTGCCACACCGGGCCCGCCACGCGAGCGAGCGCCTGGCGCACCGGTGCCGCCAGCGCGACGAGTCCCGCCCGCACCGCACTCCGCTCGGGTTGAGACCGGTTGCGCCCCAGAGTGGCATGGGGTGCATCTGACACACCCCATGCGGCGCTCGGCGTGTCAGACGCACCCAACGCGGCACCCGGCACGCCAGACACACCCGAAGCGACGCTCGGCGCATCTGACACACCCGCTGCGGCACCCGGCACGCAAGACGCAGCCGACGCGGCGCTCGGCGCGTCTGACACCCCCACTGCGGCGTCCGGCGCGTCAGACCCGCCCAACGCGGAGTTCGAGGCGTCAGACGCACCCCACGCGGCACGCGGCACATCAGACGCACCCGATGCCACACTGGGCCCGCTCCGCCACTTCCTCCGCCGAGGCACCGCCACCGGCACCAGCGGTTCCTTCCCCCGCGCCTGCCCCACCAGCGCACTGATCACCGCGATCCCGTCGCTGGCCGCGTGGTGCAGCGCGATCAGCAACGCCCCCTGCTCCCCCTCGATCCCGGTCACCAGCCGCGCCCGCACCGGCCGTTCCGGCGACACCGGTTCCGAGAAGAACTTGTCCATCTCCCGCGTCAAAGCCGCGTCCAACGGCGCCTCCGGCCCGACCCGCACCGACGTCAGCACATCCGAAGACGTCCGCCCCGGCTCCTCCTGCCAGCGCGCCCGCCACAACCCGCTGCCGGGCAGCAATCGCGTCCGCAAGCCCGGCGTCGCCGCCAGCAAATGCTCAGCGTCCGCGTGAGTGACCGGCGTGCCGTCGGCCTTGGGGTCGAACACCAGCACCGCCCCCACCTGCTGTGGCACCTCCGGGGTAGCCACGTGCACGAACAACGCGTCCTCCGGCCGCAACCGCTGCGTCGGCGGGTTCAACGGCGCGGAAACGAGCGATTCCAGCGCCTTCCCCAACGGGGTGGCCGTCTCGCAGTGCCGGGCGACAGCTTCGGCCATCTCCTTGAGCCGTTCCGGTTCGGCCAGGAGATCCCGCACCGTCTCCGCCAGCTCACCGTCCTTTGTGGACACCAGAGCGAGCCCGGCCGCAGCCATCAAGCGGGCGTTGGCCTTGCCGTGCGCGGCGATCGGGCGATGCATCAGCACCGGCCGCCCGCACGCCAGCGCCTCCAGCGACGTCGCCCCGCCCGCGTTGGTCACGACGACGTCCGCCGCCAGCGTGTACAACTCCGGCCGGTCCGTCCACCCGACCACGCGCAGCCGCGGTTCGTCCAGCGCCCGCAGCCGGGCGGCCACCGCGTCGTTGCGCCCGCAGATCGCGACCGGCACGACTGACGGGTCCGCCGCGAGCAATTCCCGCACCGTCGTCTCGATTTCGCCGAAACCCAGCGACCCGCACGAAACCAGCGGGACGAACGCGTCCGGCGGCAGCTCCAGTTCGTGGCGCGCCGCCGGCTGGTCGCCGGGCCGGAACACCGCGCGCACCGGCGGCGCGGACACCCCGACGTGCGCCGACGGCGACGAGCGCAGCGCGGGCGCGACCGCGACGTCGTGCATCACCATGGTGAGGTCGGCCGCGCCGTAAACCCAGAACGGATGCGGCGCGAAGTCCGAAACCCACGCACCGATCGGCACCGGGAGTTTTCCTTTGCGGCGCAGCCAGGCCAGGCCCGCGGTTCCCATCGGATACGTCGACAGCACCAGGTCCGGCGCGAATGCGGCGACCGGTTTCGCGAGCCGCGCCCCGCACCAGGAAGCGGTGAACCACCGGGACGCGGCGGCGAACCACGGAATCCGCCAGATCGCGCCGTAAAAGAACTCGTAAAGCCACGGGACGCTTTCCACATTGGCGACGTAAATCCGCTGGAAAAGCCCCTCGAAACCGGGGCCGAGCCGTTCGAGGGCGTTGAGCCACGAAACGGTCGCGTCCGGCCAGCGCTCCCGCACCGCGTCCTCGAGCGCGCGCCCGGTGGCGTTGTGCCCCTGCCCCATGTTCGCGGACACGATCAGCACGCGCACCAACACTTCCCCCTATCGCTAGCAGGCGGTCCCGGCGAGGCCGTACCCGTCGTCCGGGTCCGAATCAGGCCGTTCGCCGGGCTCGTCCGGCGTGGTTTCCCCTTCGGCGGGCGACATTTCCGATTCCGCCGACAAATGCGACGCGCGCGTGGACAGCAGCGCGATCCCGACCACGATCACCAGCCCGGCCAATGCCTCGCCGAACAGCGCGATCGGCCTCCCGTCCGCCGATTCGCCCATCCACGACAGCCCGATCGCGACGCCGACCAGCGGATCCAGCGCGGTGATCACGGCGAGCGCGGGCGTCAGGAACCGGCCCTGCTGGAACGTGTTCTGGCTCAACAGGAATCCCAGGGGCCCCACCACGCACACCAGATACAGCGTCCAGTGCCGGAACGGTTCGTCGATCCCGGCGCGGAACTGGCCCGCGACCACCTTCATCAACCCGGCGGTGAGGCCGTACAGCACGCCGGTGGCGACCGCGAGCCCGAGCACCCGCCAAGATCCGGAATTCGTTGACGCGGCAACGACAAGCGAGGCCAGCGTGAGCACCGCGAGCGCGATGCCGAGCGGCAGCAGGTCGCCGCCGCTGACGAGCGTCTCGCTGTTGCCGCTGGGCCGGGCGACGACGAGGAACGCGGCCAGCCCGGCCACGCACAGCAGGCCGCCGAGGGTCATCGTGCGGTCCGGACGGCGGCGCTCCAGCCGCGCGGACGCGAGCCCGGCGAACATGAGCGACGTCACGAGCAGCGGCTGGACCAGCAGCAACGGCCCGAAAGCGAGCGCGACGAGCTGCAGGACGAGACCCAGGATGGTCGCGGCGATCCCGATGAGCCACAATGGGCGTCCGACGAGCCGCTTGAAGAGCGTCAGGTCGAGCGGCTTGCCGGTTTCCACTTCTTTGGTCGCCCTGGCCTGCGCTGCGCTCGCGAGTCCCATGCACGCCGCGCCGGCGACGGCGGCGGGGACAGCCACGACCAGCGACATCCCCGTAACTGTCACGGACTCTTCACCTCACACCGTCCCCATCCCCCGTGCTTATGCTCGAGCCTTGTCCGAGGCCGAGTCGCCCGGTTGGCACCGGAGGCAGCAGAACCCGCATGCGACACCCCCATACGATCGACCTCCCCTCGTTCCGCAACCTCGCTGTGGGCGGGGGCCGGCACCTGCTGGAGTCGACGCTGGTCCCGGCCGGCCTGTTCTATCTCCTGCTGACCCTGGTGAGCTTCGACAGCGGGGTCATCGCCGCGCTGTGCTGGTCGGTCGCCGTCGTCGGCACCCGGCTGGCGCTGCGCAAGAAGATCCCCGCCGTGCTGCTGCTGACCACGGCTCTGCTGGTCGCGCGCACTGTGCTGGGCCTGGTCACCGGCAGCGCTTTCCTGTACTTCCTCCAGCCGACTCTACAGAATTTCCTCGTCGCGGGCCTGTTCCTGATCTCCGCGCCGTTCAACAAACCGCTTCTCGCGCGGCTGGCCGGCGATTTCTGCGCATTCCCCGAAACGCTGTCCGGACACCCCGGAATGCGGAGGTTCTTCCAGCGCGTGTCGGTGCTGTGGGGGCTCGTGTTCGCGGTGAACGGCGGCGTGACGCTGCTGATGCTCGCCCGTGAAACCGTCGGCAACTTCCTCATGGTCAGCACCGCGGGCTCGTATTCGATCATCGGGCTGGCCATCGCCGGTTCGCTGTGGTGGTTCCGCCGTTCGCTGCGCTCGGCGGGCATCACGCTGCGCATGGGCCACCGTCCGGCCGCGCTGCCCGCCGCCTGATGGCCCGCACCGCACTCGTCACCGGCGCATCGTCCGGCATCGGGGCCGCCACCGCCGCACAACTCGCCCGCTCCGGCGTCCACGTGCTGCTGCACGGCCGGAACGAGGAGCGGCTGGCCGCCCTCGCCAGGGAAACCGGCGGCACCGTGCTCGCCGCCGACCTCGCGAACCCCGACGCCGCAGCCGATCTCGCCGCACGCGCGCTGGCGATCACCGGATCGGTGGATCTGCTCGTCAACAACGCCGGCCTCGGCTGGGCCGGTCCCCTGCCGGAACTGTCCGCGGAGCGGCTGCGGCACCTGGTCGCGGTGAACCTCACCGCACCGCTCGACCTGACCCGCGCGCTGCTGCCCGCGATGCTGGAGCGCAACAGTGGGCAGATCGTTTTCGTCTCGTCGATCGCCGGACGCACCGGCGTTGCCGGAGAAGCGGTGTACGCCGCGGCTAAGTCCGGTGTGGACGCTTTCGCCGACAGCCTCCGATTCGAGCTGCACGGCACCGGAGTAACGGTCGGAATCGTAGTTCCCGGTGTGGTGCGCACAGAATTCTTCGAGCGGCGCGGCCGTCCGTACACCCGCGGCACGCCCCGGCCGGTGAGCGCCGAACGCGTGGCCGCCGCCGTCGTGCGCGCCGCCGCGCATCCGGGTGACTACTACGTGCCGCGCTGGCTGCGCATCCCCGTCGCGCTGCGCGGCGCGGCGCCCGGCCTGTACCGCGCACTCGCGGCACGCTTCGGCGCCGAAAGCTGACGGGCCCACCCAAACCTCCTCCCCCGCGTACCTCGTGAGCGGCAATGCCGGTTCCCACCGGCGCAGCCACTCACGAGACCCAATCATGTCCCCTGTCTTGCCGCATCAGGGAAATTCCCCCATCAGGCGATCTCGTCCGCTTCCCCGGGCGGCCCCCAGGCCAGCGCGAGCACGAGCGTCGCGCGCACGGCCGGCTCGTCCAGCGAGGGCCCGAACAGGTCGTGCAGGCGGCCGAGCCGGTACGACACCGTCTGCGGATGGATGTGCAGATCCTCCGCGACGGCCTTGCGGTCGCCCAGATGCAGCAACCAGGACGTGAGCGTGGTGGACAGGCGTTCCCGCGCGGATTCGTTCAGCTCGTCAAGCGGGGCAAGGGCTTGTCTTCGCAGCACGTCGAGCAGCCGGTCGTCGCGGTGCACGATGATCGCGTCGAGATGCTCGTCGGCGAACACCGGATCGTCGCTGAGCAGGTGGTCGCGGCGCAATCGCGCGGTCACTTCGGCGATGCGCAGGCTGGCCGGGAGCCGGTCGAGCGGCACCGTCGCGCCGACCACCGCGCCGCCGCCGCGCAGCGCGCGAGCCAGCCACGCCCGCCGGCCCGGGCCGCTCGGGTCCGGCACGATCGCCACGACCACGCCAGGGCGACGCAGCCGCAGGCAGCTGTCTTCCAGGCGGAACACCAATTCCCGGCCCAGCTCGTTGTCATCCTCCACCAGCACGACCGCGGCGTGCTTCGGCAACCGCCACTCCGCACGCAGCGCGGCGGCGCGCACCGCGGCCTTGTCCGCACGGTCCGACAGCAGCAGCGCGGTCAGTTCGTCGCGCAGCCGTTCCCGCGCGCGCACGGCGTCGGATTGCTCCTGCAGATACCCGCGCAGCGACGATTCCGAAAGCTGGTCCACCAGAGCGAACACGGTGGTGGCGAGCGAGGCGAACAGTTCGGCGGGCACGTCGAGATCGAGCGCGGCTTCCGAAACGTGCCGCCACGCCACGCGCGCGCCCACCCGATAGGCGGAAAGCAGGCTCGTGACGCGCCTGCCCTGCCGGTATTGCGCGCGCCCGATTTCCTCGAACACCGTCTGCTCGACGCCGGACCCCAGTTCCGGCAGCCGCTCGTCGGGCTCGGCCGCCATGGCGATCAGGCGCCGGACGAATCCCGCGCTGGCGGCGACGAGGTCGGCGAGCTCTTCGGTCAGGAACTCCGCGTAGTCGGGATGCTCGTCCGCGAGCTGGTCGCGGACCTCGTTGAGCATGGCGGGCAGCCGGCGGGTCACCACCCTCTCCAGTTCGTCAAGCCGGGTCACCTGATCTGGTCCCATGTGTCCGGGAGTCCTTCCGTCGCAGGCAGCGGTCCTCGGGTCGCTTTGGGACATCCTGTCCCCACTTTGGCCTCTCGTGCCAAGTCGAAGCCAGCGAAATTCGTCTTCCGGCGGCAGAAGCCGCCCGACCGGGGGCGCGACACTGGCGGGGATGAGATCAACCTCGGCCGTCCGTAACGCTCCGGAGCCATCCGGGCTGCGGGAGAAACGGCGCGCGGAAAACTTCCCGGTGGCCCTTCGGGTGCTGCCGGAAAAGCTGCGCGCCGACCTTGTCGCGGTCTATTCCGTCGCGCGCACTGTGGACGATCTGGGGGACGAGGCCGAGGGCGACCGGGTCGCGCAGCTCGAAACCTTCTCGGCGGACCTGTCCGCGGCGTTCGGCAACGGGGAACCGGAAGATCCCGCTGTCCGTGGACTTCTCCCGGCGATCCGCGCCGGACGGCTGACCGAGGAACCGTTCCAGCGACTCGTTCAGGCGAACATCCAGGACCAGCGGGTGCGCCGCTACCCGGTCTTCGCGGACTTGCTGGCGTACTGCCGGCTTTCCGCCGACCCGGTCGGGCGCATCGTGCTCGACCTGCTCGGAGTGGACGATCCGGCGGCGGCTGTCCTGTCCGACCGGATCTGCACCGGGCTCCAGCTGGTGGAGCACTGGCAGGACGTCGGCGAGGACTACCGCAACGGGAGGGTCTACCTGCCGCAGGAGGATCTCGCCGAGTTCGGCGTGGCCGAGGAGGAATTGGGCGCCGCGCACGCGTCGCCGGGGATGAAAGCGCTGATGCGATGGGAAACCGGCCGCGCCGCCGCCCTGCTGGGCGACGGCGCGGATTTGCTCGGGCATCTGTCCGGCTGGGGGCGGTTCGCGGTGAGCGGCTTCCTCGCCGGCGGGCTCGCGACGGTCGACGCGCTGCGCGCGAGCGGCGGCGACGTGCTGTCCGCGCCGGTCCGGCCGAGCCGGGCCGGACTGCTGAGTTGGCTGGGGTGGCTGCAAGTCGGCACGAGGAGGCGGTCCGGATGACAGTGACGACAGTGGACGAGGCCTACGCGCACTGCGCGAAGGTCACCAAAGACCAGGCGCGCAACTTCTACTACGGAATCCGGTTGCTGCCGCCGGACAAACGCTCGGCGCTGTGCGCGGTGTACGCGCTGGCCCGGATCATCGACGACATCGGCGACGACACCGCCGCGTCCGCCGAGGCGAAGCTGCAAGGCCTCGCCGGGGTGCGGAAATCGCTCGGCGACCTGTCCGCGACCACCGATCCGGTGTACGTCGCGGTCGCCGACGCGGCGCGCCGGTACCCGATTCCGCTGGGCGCGTTCGAGGAATTGCTCGACGGCGTCGAGATGGACGTGACCGGCCGCGAGTACGTGCGGTTCGAGGAGCTGGTCGAGTACTGCCGCTGTGTCGCCGGCTCGGTCGGGCGGCTGTGTCTCGGCGTGTTCGGCAGCCGTCCGGAGCCGAACGCGCCGGTGTACGCCGACGAGCTGGGAATTGCCTTGCAGCAGACCAACATCCTGCGAGACATCCGCGAAGACCTGCTCAACGGCCGGGTGTATCTGCCCAAAGAGGACCTCGACCGGTTCGGCGTCGAGCTGTCGGTCGGGCCGGACGGGAGGCTGGCCGACCCCGAAGGCGGACTGACCGCGCTGATCCACGACAGCGCCGCGCGGGCTCGCGACTGGTACTCCCGCGGTCTTCGGCTTGTGCCCTCTTTGGACAGTCGCAGCGCCGCGTGCTGCACCGCGATGTCGGGCATCTACCGCACCCTGCTGGACCGGATCGACGAGCAGCCCGCGCGCGTGTTCGACCGGCGGCTTTCGTTGTCCGGCCGGGAAAAGGCGGTGGTGGCGTTCCGGGCGCTGACCGGGATCGGCCGATGACCGCCGCGGTCGCGGTGGTGGGCGGCGGGCTCGCGGGGATCGCCGCCGCGCTCGCCTGCGCCGACGCCGGACGACCGGTGACGCTGTTCGAGGCGCGGCCTTACCTTGGCGGGCTCACGCATTCGTTCGCTCGCGGCGAGCTTCGGGTCGACAATGGACAGCACGTTTTCCTGCGCTGCTGCACGGCTTATCGCGCGTTGCTCGACCGGCTCGGCGTCGCCGACCGGGTGACGCTGCAGCCGCGGCTGGAGATTCCGATCCGCCTGCCGGGCGCGACCGAGCCGACCTGGCTGCGGCGCGACGACCTGCCCGCGCCGCTGCACCTGGCCGGCTCATTGCTGCGGTACGAGCCGCTCCGCCCGCTCGACCGGGCCCGGTTCGCGCTCGCCGCGCTCGCGTTGCGCCGGGTGGATCCGAAGGCGGACCGCACGGATCGCCAGTCCTTCGGGGAATGGCTGCGCCGCCACGGGCAAAGCGCGGCGGCGATCGAAGCGTTGTGGGATCTGGTCGGCGTGGCGACGCTGAACGCGACGGCCGACGACGCGTCGCTCAGCCTCGCCGCGACGGTGTTCCAGGAGGGTCTGCTCACCGATCCGGCCGCCGCCGACATCGGATGGTCGCTGGTGCCGCTGCGGGAACTGCACGGCGATCCCGCGCTCGACCGGTTGACCGAGGCCGGGGCGGACGTCCGGGTCGGCACGAAGATCCGCGCGATCAGCGAAGGCTGGCAGGTCAGCACCGACCGCGGCGAGGAAACGTTCGGCCAGGTCATTCTGGCCACTCCCCCGGCGGTGACCGAACAGCTCGCGCCCGCCGGGGCGATCGGGCTGCCGCCGGGCTGGTCCGGCGGGCTCGGCAGCTCGCCGATCGTGAACGTGCACGTGGTGCTCGACCGGAAGGTGCTCGGCGAACCGTTCGTCGCGGGCGTGCGCACCCCGGTGCAGTGGGTGTTCGACCGAACGCGACAGTCCGGTTTGGACTCCGGGCAGTACCTCGCGATGTCGTTGTCCGCAGCCGACTCCGAAATCGACCTGCCCACCGCGAAACTGCGCGAACGGTTGCTGCCCGAACTGCTGTCCCTGCTCCCCGAAGCACGCGACGCGCGGGTGCTCGACTTCTTCGTCACCCGCGAGCGGCACGCGACGTTCCGGCCCGGTCCCGGCACCGCCTCGCTGCGCCCGCCCGCGCGCACCGCCTTGCCCGGGCTGTACCTGGCGGGTGCGTGGACCGCGACCGGATGGCCCGCGACGATGGAGGGAGCCGCGCGCAGTGGTGCAGCTGCGGCCGCCGCCCTTCTTCAGCACAACGGTAAGAGGGAGGGAGTCGGAGCATGACCGCCAATCTGTTCACTGCCGAGAAAACGCGTTCCGCGGCGCCGCCGGTGCTCGGCAGCGCTCGCGACGTCGTGCAGCCCGCGTTGCGCGCCGCCGTCGACCGGCTGGACGACACCAGCCGCGCGATCAGCGCCTACCACCTCGGCTGGACCGATCCGAACGGCGTGCCGGTGCAAGGCAACGGGGGCAAGGCCGTGCGTTCGGCGCTCGCCGTGGTGTCCGCGCAGGCCGCGGGCGCGCCGGTGGAGGTCGGCGTGCCCGGTGCCGTCGCGGTGGAGCTGGTGCACAACTTCTCGCTCGTCCACGACGATCTGATGGACGGCGACACCGAGCGCAGGCACCGGCCGACGGTGTGGGCGCTGTGGGGCGCGGCGAGCGCGATCCTGACCGGGGACGCGATGCTCGCGCTCGCCCAGGAAGTGGTGCTGGACAGCGGTTCCCCGCACGCGGTCCCAGCCGGTCGATTGCTCACCGAAACCACGCGACGGCTCATCCACGGCCAGTTCCTGGACGTCGCGTTCGAGCAGCGAGACGACGTCGTGCTCGCCGAATGCGTGACGATGGCCGCCGGGAAAACCGGGGCGCTGCTGTCAGCCAGCGCCGCGATCGGGGCGGTGCTCGCCGGCGCGCCCGCCGAGGTGGTCGACGCGCTGGCGGTGTTCGGCGAGGAGATCGGCCTGGCCTTCCAGCTCGTCGACGACGTGCTCGGCATCTGGGGCGACCCGGCGGTCACCGGGAAATCGGTGTACTCCGACCTGCGAGCGCGCAAGAAGTCGCTGCCGATCACCTACGCGACCACGCACGGCGGCGCGGCGGGCCGCCGGCTCGCCGAATGGCTCGCCGGGGACGACGACACCGACCTCGCGCGGATCGCCGCGCTGGTGGACGACGCGGGCGGCCGTGAGTGGGCCACCGCCGAGGCGGCGCGGCACGTCGCGACCGCCGAGCAAGCACTGGCCGCCATCCCGCCCGGCCCGCGCGCCGACCTCGTCTCCATCGCCCGTTTCATCGCCGGAAGGGAGGCGTGATGACCCAGACCGTTCCCCGGACGTCCGCGCCCGCCGCCCGCACGGCTGCCGACACTGTCTCCGCCGCCGTTGAATTCCTGCGCCGCGAGCAGGACCGCGCCGGATGGTGGAAGGGCGAACTCGCCACCAACGTCACGATGGACGCCGAAGACCTGCTGCTCCGGCATTTCCTCGGCATCCTCGCCCCGCAGGTCGCCGAGGAGTCCGCCCGCTGGATCCGCTCGCAGCAACGCGCCGACGGCACCTGGGCGAACTTCCCGGACGGCCCGGCCGACCTGTCCACCACGGTCGAGGCGTGGGTCGCGCTCCGGCTGGCCGGCGACCCGGCGGACGCGCCGTGGCTGGCGACGGCCGCGGAGTACATCCGCGAGCACGGCGGGATCGAGGCGACGCGGGTGTTCACCCGGATCTGGCTCGCGATGGTCGGCCAGTGGTCGTGGGACGAGCTGCCGAGCCTGCCGCCGGAGCTGATCTTCCTGCCGTCGTGGTTCCCGCTCAACGTCTACGACTTCGCCTGCTGGGCCCGGCAGACCGTCGTGCCGCTGACCGTCGTCGGCACGCTGCGCCCGGTGCGGAAGCTGCCGTTCGACGTCGCCGAACTGCGCACCGGCAAGCGACCGCCGAAGACACGCGCGCCGTGGACGTGGGACGGCGTGTTCCAGAACCTCGACACCGCGCTGCACGCGTACGCGAAACTTCCGCTCAACCCGGTGCGCAAGCTCGCGCTCAACCAAGCGGCGGAGTGGATCCTGGCGCGGCAGGAAGCCGACGGTTCGTGGGGCGGGATCCAGCCGCCGTGGGTGTACTCGATCCTCGCGCTGCACCTGCTCGGCTACCCGCTCGACCATCCCGCGCTCAAGGCCGGGATCGCCGGGCTGGACGGGTTCACCATCCGGGAGAAGACCGACCAGGGCTGGGTGCGGCGGCTCGAAGCATGCCAGTCGCCGGTGTGGGACACCGCTTTGGCGATGACCGCGCTGCTCGACGCGGGCGTCTCCCCCGGCGACGAAGCCCTGGTCCGCGCCGCGGATTGGATGCTGGGCGAGGAAATCCGGGTGTCCGGCGACTGGGCGGTGCGGCGGCCTTCTCTGCAGCCGGGCGGGTTCGCGTTCGAGTTCGCCAATGACGGCTATCCCGACACCGACGACACTGCCGAAGTGGTGCTCGCGCTGCGCCGGATGGGCAAACCGGACCACCTGCGGATCCGCGAGGCGGTCGACCGGAGCGTGGCTTGGCTGGAGGGGATGCAGTCGAGCGACGGCGGATGGGGCGCGTTCGACGCGGACAACACGCAGGTGCTCACCACTCGCTTGCCATTCTGCGATTTCGGCGCGGTGATCGACCCGCCGTCGGCCGATGTGACCGCACATGTGGTCGAAATGCTTGCTGCAGAAGGGAAATCCGACACGCGCGAATGCCGTCGCGGAGTGCGGTGGCTGCTGGACAACCAGGAGGACGACGGCTCGTGGTTCGGCCGCTGGGGCGCGAATTACGTATACGGCACGGGTGCGGTGGTGCCCGCGCTGGTGGCCGCCGGGATTCCCGTGACTTCGCCGCGGATCCGGCGCGCGGTGAAATGGCTGGCGGAGCACCAGAACTCCGACGGCGGCTGGGGCGAGGATCTGCGGTCGTACGACGATCGGGCGTGGGCCGGGCGGGGCGATTCGACGCCGTCGCAGACCGCGTGGGCGTTGCTGGCGCTGCTCGCCGCCGGGGAGCGGGAGTCCGAAGCGGTCGCCCGGGGCGTCGAATGGCTGTGCGAACGGCAGCGTCCGGACGGCGGCTGGGACGAGGACAAGCACACCGGAACCGGGTTCCCTGGCGACTTCTACCTGTCGTATCACCTGTACCGCGTGGTGTTTCCGTTGTCCGCGCTCGGCCGGTACGTCCGGGGCGGGTCATGACACCGATCGTCTGCACCCCGCTGCGGATCGAGCAGGCCGCGTTGCGCGGCCAGCGGACGGTCCGCACCGGACTCGGGCCTCGCCGGGCCGCCGCCGCTGCGGCCCGGCTCCCGTCCGGGCCGCGGATCGTGGCGGGGCTCGGCGGCGGGCTCGCTCCGGAGGTGCGGCCGGGCGAGGTCGTCGTCGCCACCGAGGTGCGCGGACCTTCCGGCGTGGTGCCGGTGCCGTCCGCGCCATTGCTGGCGGGCGCGTTGCGGAGGCTTGGGCTCACTGTCCATCTCGGACCGGTGGTCGGCAGTTCGCAGGTGGTGCGGGAGCGTGAACGGGCTTCGCTGGCCTTAAGCGGTGCGCTGGCTGTCGATATGGAGTCTGCGTGGCTTGCTTCCAGCGGTGAACCGTTCGCGGTGGTTCGAGCCATTGTGGACACTGTCGGCGAGCCACTGCTTCACCCTTCGACTGTCTCGAATGGACTCGCCGGGTTGCGAAGTCTGCGTCGGGCCGCTCCGGCGCTCACCGCATGGACTGCAGCGGTGGGACCGCGAACTGTTCTGCTGGCCAGCCCGCGTTCGTTCTGCGCCGGGGTGGAGCGGGCGATCGAGATCGTCGAACGGGCGTTGGAGAAGCACGGTGCGCCGGTGTACGTGCGCCGCCAGATCGTGCACAACACCCACGTCGTCAACCGGTTGCAGGGCCGCGGCGCGGTGTTCGTGGACGAGGTCGAGGAAGTCCCGGAAGGCTCGACGCTCGTGTTCGCCGCGCACGGAGTCTCCCCGGCAGTCCGGCGGGCCGCCGCGGATCGCGGACTGTCCGTAGTGGACGCGACGTGTCCGCTGGTCACCAAGGTGCACAACGAAGTCCGCCGCTACACCGGGCGCGGCGAGACGGTCTTCCTCATCGGACACGCCGAGCACGAGGAAGTCGAAGGCACCGTCGGGGAAGCGCCCGGCAACGTCGTGGTTGTCGGCGATGTCGCGGCCGCTCGGACGGTCACCGTGCGCGACCCGTCGCGCACCGCCTACACCATGCAGACCACCCTTGCGCTCGACGAAGCCGAAGAGATCGCGTCCGTGCTGCGCGCACGATTCCCCGGCCTTTCCGCCCCGCGCAAGGACGACATCTGTTACGCCACCACCAATCGGCAACAGGCCCTGCGGGCGATCGCGCACGAAGCAGACCTGGTCCTGGTGGTCGGATCCGGGAATTCGTCCAACTCGCGCCGCCTGGTGGAAGTCTCCGAACGTGCGGGAACCCCGGCGGTGCTGGTGGACGGGTGCGCCGACATCGACCTGCGCCGGCTCGCCGGAGCCGGGCGGATCGGGCTCACCGCGGGAGCGTCGGCGCCGCCGCATCTCGTGACCGAAACGGTCGAGGCCCTGCGCGGACTGGGGCCGGTCAGCGTCGTGGAAAACCCGCTGACGGAGGAAGAAATGACGTTCACCCTACCTCGGGAGGTGCTCTGAGCGATGGCCATGCCGTTGCGCCAGTCTCTTCGACTGGGCGGTTACCTGATGAAGCAGAAGCTGCTGCGCAAGGAGAAGTTCCCGCTCCTGGTCGAGCTGGAACCGCTCTTCGCGTGCAACCTCAAATGCGGCGGCTGCGGCAAGATCGCGCAGCCGCACACCCTGCTGAAACAGCGGATGCCGGTGGAACAGGCGGTCGGGGCGATCGAGGAAAGCGGCGCGCCGATGGTGTCGATCGCGGGCGGCGAACCGCTCATGCACCCGCAGATCGACGAGATCACCCGGCAGCTGCTCGACCGCAACAAGATCATTTTCCTGTGCACCAACGCGATTCTGCTGCCCAAGCACATCCACAAGTTCAAGCCGCACCGCAATTTCGCGTGGATGGTGCACATCGACGGCCTCGAGGAACGCCACGACGCGTCGGTGCGCAAGGAGGGCGGCTTCCAGGCGGCGGTCGACGCGATCAAGCTCGCCAAGGAAAAGGGCTTCCGGGTGATGACGAACACGACGTTCTTCACCGGGGACACCCCGCAGGACGTCATCGACGTGCTCGACTACCTCAACGACCTCGGCGTCGACAACATGCAGATCTCGCCGGGGTACGCGTACGAAAAAGCGCCGGACCAGGACCACTGGCTCGGCGTGCAGCAGACCCGGGAACTGTTCGCCAAGGCCTTCGGCGGCGGCAACCGGAAACGCTGGCGGCTCAACCATTCGCCGGTGTTCCTCGATTTCCTCGAGGGCAAACGCGACCTGGAATGCACGCCGTGGGGCATCCCGTCGTATTCCCTGCTCGGCTGGCAGCGCCCGTGCTACCTGCTGGACGACGGCTACGCGAAGACGTACCGGGAACTCATCGAAACCACCGAATGGGAGAACTTCGGCCGCGGCAAGGACCCGCGCTGCGCCAACTGCATGGCGCACTGCGGCTACGAACCCACCGCGGTGATCGCCACGCTCGGCTCGCTCAAGGAATCCGTCCGGGCCGCCGTCGGACACTGACCCGCCAGCCGTGAGGGGACTTCGCGGCTCCCCTCACGGCCGCGCGCCAAGGGGTTTGCCGAGTCCGTGCCGGTCGTGTCATGATGACTTCATGCGTACGCAGCGATTTCTTCGCCCCCGGGGAGTGCCCGGGGGCTGCGCGTGCGCGCCGGGTTCCGCCCGCTGACGTCCGCGTCTCCCCTCACTGCCCGGGGGTGAAGTCCAGAACTTCACGCTCCGAGGTGAGGAACCCTTCCCATGGACACCCCTGACCCAGCCTCGATGCTGCGCCGGATCGCCGCGCTGACCGAGGACGCACTCGCCGATCTCGCGAAGGCGAGCACACCGGACGCAGTCGCCTCCGTGCGCCGTTCCGCGCTCGGCAAATCCAGCCCTCTCGCCGCGGTACGCCGCGAACTCGGCCGCTACGACCCGCCTTCCCGCAAACAGTTCGGCCTCGCGCTTTCCGAAGCACACCAACGCATCAACTCCGCACTCGATGAGCGGCGGACCGTCGAACCCGCGCTGGAGCATCCGCTCGACCCCACGATTCCCGGCCTCCCGCCGCCGACCGCGGGGCTGCATCCGGTCACCCAGCTGAGATACGACCTCGACGACGCCTTCCGCGCGCTCAACTTCGAGATCGTCGACGGCCCGGAAATCAGTTCCGCGGAAAGGGAATTCGACCGCCTCAACTTCCCTGCCGACCACCCCGCGCGCGAAAGCATGGACACCTACTGGCTGACCGACGGCCGCTGCCTTCGCCCGCACCTGACCGGCACGAGCGTCCGCTGCCTGAGCACGCAAGAACCGCCGATCCGGATCGCCTACCCCGGCCGGGTTTACCGCAACGAAAGCACCGACGCCCGGCACGAACGAGCGTTCTTCCAGTACGAGGTGCTGGTGGTGGACGAGACCGTCCCGCTCGCCACCGCCCGGTTCCTCGTCGACGCCATTCTCGGCACGGTGTTCGGCGAACCGGTGCGGACCCGGATGCGCGCCGGTTACTTCCCTTTCGTGGAGCCGGGTTTCGAGATCGACATGGCCTGTAGCGTGTGCGCCGGACGCGGCTGCCGCACCTGCGGACGGACCGGCTGGCTCGAACTGATGCCCGGCGGCAGCCCGCACCCGAACGTGCTGCGCGCCGCCGGACTCGACCCGGCGCGATGGTCCGGCTGCTATCTGAACGTCGGCCTGGACCGGCTAGCGATGATGCGGTACGGCATCGACGACGTCCGGCTGATGCACGGCGCCGACCTCCGCTTCCTCTCCCAATTCGCCTGAAAGGCCCGCCGTCGTGAAGATTTCCCGGGACTGGCTGACCGACTACGTGCCGCTGCCCGACCGTTCGCCGGAGCAGCTGGCGCACGATCTGACCTTGAAGACCGTCGAAGTCGAGGGGTACGAAACCGTCGGCGGCGACGTCGTGTTCGAGATCGACAACAAATCGCTCACCAACCGCCCCGACCTGTGGGGACACTACGGAATCGCGCGCGAGTTCTCTGTCCTCTATGGACTTCCACTGGCCCCGATCCCCCGCGTCGCCCGCCCGCCGAGCGCTACCGGCCTCGTCAGCTGGGCCGATCCCGCCCTGCACCGGAGGATTCTGGCTCTTCAGTGCACAGTGGACAGTTCCGTCTCAACTCCGCCTTTGATACGAGACCGTCTCCGGCGAATCGGCGAACCAAGCCGGAACCTGTGCGCCGACCTGAGCGCCTACGTGATGTTCTCCGTCGGACAGCCCAGCGACGTCCGCACTTCCGGTGACGCGATCGTGCTGGAAATCCCCACCCTGATCCCGAGCCGAGCCCGCCACAGCGCTCGTACCGAAGCTTCGGTGCGGCAAGAGAAAGGCCTGGACACTCAACGCGCCGACCAAGCCTCCGATCTGTTCCTCCATCTCCTGACCGAAACCGACCCGTCGGCCGCGGCTCTCGGCGAGGAAGACCTCGTCCTCGCCCCCACGCTCCGCGCGGAAATCGAAGTGAGCCTGACAGAGATCGAACGCCGGATCGGCCTCCGGCTTCTCCCGGGCGAGATCCTCCGCATCCTCCGCGCCCTCGGCTGCACCGCCGAGATCACCGGCGACCTGCTGCAGGTCGTCGCCCCGACGTGGCGCTCCACCGGCGACCTCTCGCTGCCCGTGGACATCGTCGAGGAGCTGGCCCGGATCCACGGCTACGACGCACTGCCCGCGCGACGGCCGGTCGTGGAGCTGGCCCCGCCCTCCCGGCTCCCCGTGAGCCGCCAAGTCCGGGAGGTACTCGCCGCACGCGGCGGAGCGACGGAAGTGCTGACCTACCCGTGGTCCGCCGACCACCTGCTCACCGCGTGCGGACTCGACGCCACCCTCACCCTCGACCACCAGCCAGCCCCTGACCGCGCTCGCCTGCGCCCGTCGCTGGTCCCGAATCTCCTCGAAGCCGCGGCCGCGAACCTGCGCTATCACGACGAGTTCAGCATCTTCGAAGTCGGCGCCGTCTTCGCCGCGACCGAGCGGACGTCCGCCGGAATCCTGCTCGCCGGACCAGACGGGGCCGACCTGTTCCGCCGGGCCAAGGGACTGGCCGAACTGATCCGCCGGCACTGCCATCTCACCGCACTGGACCTGTCCGGCACACCCGGCCAGGCCTGGGCTGACCAGTCAGCGCGACTGGCAATCCATCCAGGCGGCGCGTTGGCGCTGGTGCGGCCGGCAGTGCTCCGGGCTGCGGGCATCGACCGAGGCGCGATCGCCTGCGTCGAACTCGATCTCGACGCACTGCGCACGCACCCGTCGCGCGAGAATCGCTACACCCCGGTCGGCGACCTGCCGGAGTCGGACTTCGACCTGTCCGTCCTCGCCGCCGACACGGTGCCGTGGGCACAGGTCGCCGACACCGCGACCCAGGCCCACGCTTTGGTGCGGCGGGTGACCTACCTCGGCGAATACCGAGGTTCGCGGATTCCGGCCGGCCACCGATCGCTCACCTTGCGGATCACCCTCCGCCCGCAGTCCGCGACACTGACCGCGGGCGAAATCGCCACCGCCCGCTCCACGGTGCTGGCCGCACTGGAGAGGGCGGGGACCCGGTTGCGCTGAAACTCAGCCGAGGCCAGATCGAGCGACGACGTTCGCGATACTGATCCGAACCGCGGTAAATCCATTGCGGACGAATGACTCGGCAAGGTCCACTGCGGACTGATCGGGGTAGTACCGACCGGCGATCCCCACCGCGACGCGCTTGATCTGGTCCGGCTCGGCGGAGATTCGCGCTTGTCCTTCGATGGCGACGAAACTGTAGGGCTGGCGCTCATCGCTGACACAAACCGCGACGCGCCCATCCCGCGCCAGGCTTTTTCCCTTGACGCTCCCCGGCGACAGAGCGAGGGCGATTTCGTCGTCGTCGAGAACGAAGCAGATCGGCGTGACGTGCGGCCGCCCGTCGGCACGGGTGAGGGCCAACTGGGCAAGCCTCGTTCCCTCAGCAAGGAAGGCGCGCCATTCGCTGTCGGTCATGGTGGTCATCGCTGTGTTCCTTTCTCGGTTGACTGACGAAGGTTTCCCGCAATGGCTTTCTGGGCAAGGAAAAGCAGGAGCCCGACAGCGAACGCCACCACACCCAGCCAAGTCCGGCCAGCTTGCTCCAGCAACGCCGTGCCGATCATCGGGCCGAGCACCGCGCCGAGGCTCCACGCACTCGACGCGACGCCCAGATACCCGCTACGCAGATCAGGCGGCGCGAGAGCAGCGAACGTCGCACCGAATTGGACCGCCAACCCGATCTGCCCGAGGCTGAGAACGAGGATCGCAAGGGAATAACCAGCAATGCCCTGTGTCATGGCAGCCAGACCGCCGCCAACCCCCACCAGCAGCATCGAGGCGGCGAGCACCGTCCCACGGTCGCGATTCGCCAGCACGGCGACCGCCAACGGTTGAAGAACGACGATGGCGAGCCCGTTGAGCGCGAGCACGGAGCCATAAGCGGCGGAGCTGAGCCGCTGCGCGGTCATCAGCAACGGCAAGGTCGCGAACGCCTGCATGAGCAAGGTAAAGCAGCCGACGTGGATCAGCGTCATGGTGATCATCAGACGATCGGCGAGCAACACTGGCAGCAAAGGACGTCTCGAGCGCTGAGCGGTGGAACGCGTCTCCGGCACCGCCGCCACCACGATCCACGCCGCGGCCAGCATCGCGACTGCGTTCAACCAGAACAACAGACCGTATCCGCGACTCGCCAGCACGCCGGAAACCGTTGCGGCGAAGGCGTATCCGAGATTCGCCGCCCAATAGAGAAGGCTGTACGCCCGCACCCGCTGCTCCGGCGGAAGGTCCGCCACGGCCGCGGATCCCGCCGGGCGGAAGAGTCCGGCCGCGAGACCGTACCCGACTGCCGTAGCCCAGATGGCCGGCGAAGCCCCGGCAGACCCTAAGGCAGCCAACGCGATCGCCGTCCCGAGGAACCCGAGGAGCATCGTCCTCCGCCGCCCGATCCGGTCCCCGAGCCAGCCGCCGAGCAGCTGCGACCCGAAGTCTCCGATGCCGACCGCCGCCACCACGGCGCCCGCCGCCGTCGGGGTCATCCGGTGTTCCTGTGTCAGGTACAGCACCAACATCGGCTGCACGAACGACCCGCCGCGAGCGACGAGATGGCACGCACCGAGCGCCCAAGCGAGCGACGGCAGCCGACGCGCGGGGGTTCTCTCGGCGGTGATCGCTGTGACTGTCATGGCATCGACGCTAGGAGCGCCAAGAGATTAAGAAAAGCGATTGTTCACGATCATATCCATCGCACTTTGCGATACATTGAGCCATGGCCGACCTAGACCTGCGGCAACTGAAGACGATGGTCGCGATCGCCGAAGAGGGAACGTTCTCCCGAGCCGCGAACCGGCTCGGCTACACGCAATCAAGCGTGAGCCAGCACATCGCCGCCCTGGAGCGGGCCGTCGGCGGCGCAGTCTTCGACCGCCCAGGCGGCCCGCGCCCAGTGCGGATCACTCCCCTGGGCACCGTGGTCCTCGAACACGGCCGAGAGGTACTGGCCAAAGCCGATGCGTTGAGCCAAGCGGTAGACCGTTTCAAGGCCGGTGACGGGAGGATCGACGTCGGCACCCTGCAAAGCGTCTCCCACGCGATCCTGCCGACCGTGCTGCGCCTGCTCCGGGAAGAACACCCCCGCTGCGAAATCCGGCTCTCGGAACCGGACGAGCCCCGGCTCGGCGAACTCGACCTGCTGTTCTACGACGGACTCCTCAGCGACGACACGGACCACGTCCTGCTGATGGAAGACCCTTACCTGGTGGTCGCCCCTCCCGGCGGCCTCCCCGCCGGCCCGGTCTCCGCGCGAAAACTGGACGGCAAGGCGATGGTCGCCTGGCCCGCGACCTGCGACCAGCCGAGAGTGGAACAGTCCCTCGCGGACGCCGGCGCACGGCCGCGCGTCGTCTTCCGGTCCGCGGGCAGCGAAACGATCCTGTCGATGGTGCGCGCCGGAATGGGTCTCGCCGTACTGCCGTGGCTGGCGATCCACCAGGTCGTCTGCCGCGACTGCGGCGCGATCCACGGTCCGGAGGGATGGCCGGATCTGCAGGTGCACGACCTCGACCCCGCCCCGACGCGCGCGATCTACCTGCACTGGCCGCGGGGCCGCAGCGACCAGTCCCCGCTGGCGGCGCGCACGATCGAGGTCGCCGTGGAAGTGGCCCGCGAGCTGGCTCAGCAGGCCCCGACAGCCCGGACCTGACCCGACACCGGCCGGATTCTCCCGAACGATCCCGCCGGATCGAGCGCCTCCGCCCCGCGCGACCTCAAAATCACCGCCGAAGCCGCACGCGAACCCGATCAGCCCAGAATCACCAGGTCGAGGGCACCACTGCGCGCCCTCGACCGTTCGACCTGATCAGGCCACCGTCGCATCCACCGTGACCTCGATGCTCCCGCCCAGCGCCTTCGAATACGGGCAGGTCTGGTGCGCGGCCGCAGCCAGCGTGTCGGCAGTTTCCTGATCGACGCCCGTCAACTCCAGGTGCAAGGCAGCGCTGAGCCAGAAGTTCGCCTCGTCGTGGTGCAGCGTCACATCCGCGACCACCGCCAGATCCTCCAGCTTCACCTTCCGCTGTGCGGCGGCAATCCGAACCGCACCCATGAAGCACGACGACCAACCAGCGGCCAGCAACTGCTCCGGGTTCGTCGCACCTCCGTTGCCGCCCAGTTCCTTCGGGATGGCGAATTTCAGGTCGAGCGCACCGTCGGACGAAACCGCGCGTCCCCCGTTGCGGCCTTCGCCGGTGGTGGTCACGACGGCGGTGTAAGTGGTTTCGGACATGACTTTCCCTTCCAACACTTTTCAGAATCCGTTGAGGGCGGTGCCGGTGAGCGCCGCCAGCGCGCCGAGAATTTCGCGGAACGCCCGGGTGATCGGGTCCATCGGACTTGGCCTTTCGGTAGGCGACCGGGGCGCTGTCCTCCGGTCTCGGCGACGAGAGAACCTTCGCACGCAGATTCGTCACCGGTCAAGACGGTTACGTATTTCTGTGACCCGCTGCTCATAACCCCTCAAGGGGGTTAGGCGAGCTTGCATGCTGATTCGTCACCTGTCAGACTGGTGCGCATGGAGCACGCCTTCCCCTGCGGGAACCCGGCGCTGGACTTCGTCGGCACGCTGCGAGCCCGCCGCAACGAGGAACCGGCCGAGATGCTGGGGTCGCCGCGCAGCCTGGACGCCTGGTTCCGCGAATCCGGGGTCACCGACACCGACCCGGCGAGCACGGCCGCGGACCTGGCCGGGGCGATCGCGGTCCGGGAGGCGATCTACGCGCTGGTCGCGGCCCGGCTCGTCGGCCACGAGTACGACCCGGGCGCGTTGACGCTGCTCAACGAGGCCGCCGCGCAGCCGGACGCGGTACCGCAGCTGAGCCGGGCCGGACGGCAGGTCCGGGCGACCGCCGGGCAGGCGTTGTCGACCGTGGCCCGGGCCGCGGTGACGATCCTGGGCGGGCCGGACGCGGACCTGCTGAAGGAATGCGGACGGCCGGAGTGCACGCAGGTGTACTTAGACCATTCGCGCGGGTCCCGGCGGGAATGGTGCGCGATGGCTACCTGCGGAAACAAAATGAAAGCGGCGGCTTATCGAGCACGGCAAAGGGGAAATCCGCCGTTGACTCCCTCTCGGCAATCCTGAACGAGGCCGCCTTCAGCCGGCGAACAATCGAGTCAGCGCCGTGCGGCTGTCGTCGTCCGCCGCACGGTAGATCAGCACGCGCTGGTCCGGATTCTCCACCGGAGCAAGCACTTCGAACCGCACCGTCAGCTCTCCGGCCTCGGGGTGCCGCAGCACTTTGAGCCCCCGGCCGTTGACCGCGATGTCCCGTTCCGCCCACCACCGGGCGAATTCCTCGTCCTGGGCGAGAAACTCCGCGATCAGGCCGCCCAGCTCCGAGTCGTCCGGATGCGTCGCCCAGGCCGCCCGCAGGTGCGCGATGCCTTGCCGTACCACCGTTTCCCGGTCGGTGTAGAACGTCTGCAGTTCCGGGTGGCGCAGGCACAGCCACATCGCGTTGCGCTGAGCGGGCGGCAGCGTTTCGAAATCCACCAGCAGGCACGTCATTTCGCGGTTCCACGCGAGGATGTCGTAGCGATGGTTCAGCAGCATGGCCGGGAGCGGAGAAAGATCGGCGATCAGCTGCGCCAGCGGTTCCGCCGCGACGGCAGCCGGTTTGTCCGCCGAACGAGGCTGCTGCTGGGCCAAACCGTAGAGGTAAGCGCGCTCGCCGGCACTCAGCCGCAACGCTCCGGCCAGCGCCTCCACGACCTCTGCCGACGGACGCAGCCCGCGCGCCTGTTCCAGCCGCACGATGTAGTCGATGCTCACGCCGGCCAGTTCGGCGACCTCTTCGCGGCGCAAGCCGGGCGTCCGCCGGGCCTGGCGCCGCGCGGGAAGGCCGAACTCGTCCGGGTCGAGGCGTTCGCGGCGGGTCCGCAGGAACGCGGCCAGCTCTTGAGTTCGGTCCACAGCGCGAGTCATCGCGGCCGACTCTACCCGAGGGTAGGACTCGCTTTCCCAGGCAATTCCGTCCCTTACCCCGGGCCCGCGACGAGAACAGGCTGGTCAGCGGCACTGGAGCACAAGCACAGGAGGACCCATGCCGCTCACTCTCGACACCTACCGGCTGCTGGGCCGGTCCGGACTGCGGGTCTCGCCGCTGGCGCTCGGCACGGCGACCTTCGGCACCGAATGGGGCTGGGGCGTGGCCGAGGAGGGCGCGCGCCGGCTGTTCGACCGTTACGTCGAACGCGGCGGCAACTTCATCGACACCGCCCCCACCTACACCGACGGCAGCGCGGAGCGCATGCTCGGCGAGTTGACCCGCGGCAACCGCGAAAGCCTGGTCCTGGCGACGAAGTACACGACCCAGCGCCGCCCCGGCGACCCGAACTCCGGCGGCCCGCACCGCAAAAACCTCTTCGCGTCGGTGGAGGCCAGCCTCCGGCAGCTTGGCACTGATTACCTCGACCTGCTCTACCTGCACGTCTGGGACTTCACGACGCCGGTCGAGGAGATCCTGCGCGGCATGGACGACCTCGTCCGCCAGGGCAAAATCCTGTACGTCGCGATGTCCACCGCCCCCGCCTGGCAGATCTCGCGCATGCAGGCCATCGCCGACCTGCGCGGATGGTCGCCGTTGGTCGCGCTGCAGGTCGAGTACAACCTCGTCGAGCGCACCGGGGAACGCGACCTGCTCCCGATGGCCCGCGAGATGGGGCTGGGCGTGGTCCCCTTCTCCCCGCTGGCCGGCGGCGTCCTGACCGGCAAGTACACCCGCGCCGACCTGACCCCGGCCGACCCCTCCCCCGGCGAGAGCACGCGCAAGAGCTTCAATCTCGCCGTCGGCGCGGTCACCGAACGCAGCCTGGGCATCGCCGACGTTCTGACCGGCGTCGCCAGGGAAATCGGCTGCACGCCCGCACAGGCCGGACTGGCCTGGACGCTGCTGAATCCCGCCGTGACCGCGCCGATCATCGGCGCTCGCACACCTGACCAGCTGGAAGACAATCTGGAGGCGTTGACCGTCGAATTCACCGAGCCCCAGCTGGCCCGCCTCGCCGAGGCCAGCGCGATCCAGCTCGGCATGCCGCACGACGTGCTCGCCAGCGACCATCTCCGCACGGCGACCCGCGGCGACTTGACGATCGAAGACCGGCGCTGACCGGCGGCAGCCCCTATCGCTTGCGCGAGACGGCAGGGGCTGTCCCGGGCTATTGCCGGCTGCGCGAAATGCCGCGGCGGCGAATGCGAAACCACCCTCAGACCTCGCGAACGCCCAACCGTCCAGTTGAGCATTACCAATCCAATTTGTTCAACCCTCCGTAAGTCGGTGATTCCGAAGACCGGGCAGAATCGCTGCACCAGATCGCCCCGCTCCGCCTCTTTCCCTGCGCCCGCGCAGATTCTCACTGTCCATAGTAGACACTTCAGAACACGCTGCGTGTCCGCGATCCGCACCGGCGCCACCCGTCCGGCGCAATCTCTGCAAAACCCGTCCGGCAAGCACCACAAGAGACAGTGGTCTTGCCTGACAACGTTGACGGATAACCGGGACTCCGCCTTTCTTTGCCAGCTGTTGACCTTTCCGGCAGCCCGGGCGTATGGTCTAGACCAAGAAGCCCACCCCTTCGCTCGAACCTTCCGCGGGCCGGCTCCCGGAAAGCCGGTGCGTCGTTTTGTCGTACCCGCACAAGGAAACGAGCATTCCCCGAAGGAGCTGTCCATGAAAGCGAACCGGAAACTCGTCGCCGCCGCGGTCGGCACGGCGATCGCCCCGGTCCTCGTGCTGATCAGCCCGGCAGGCATCGCCAGCGCGCACGGATACGTCAACGCGCCGGCCAGCCGGCAGGCCCAGTGCGCGCAGGGAGTCGTTTCCTGCGGCCAGATCAAGTACGAACCGCAGAGCGTCGAAGGGCCGAAGGGGCTGCACAGCTGCAGCGGCGGCAACGCCCAGTTCGCCGAGCTGAACGACAACAACAAGGGCTGGAAGGCGTCGCCGGTCGGCTCCTCGGTGGCCTTCACCTGGAAGTTCACCGCCCGGCACCGCACGTCCAACTACGAATACTGGATCGGCAACGACAAGATCGCCACCGTGGACGGCGGCGGCCAGCAGCCCCCGGCGACGGTCACCCACAACGTGAACCTCAAGGGGCACACCGGAAGGCAGACGGTGCTCGCCGTCTGGAACATCGCGGACACCGCGAACGCCTTCTACGCCTGCATCGACCTGCAGGTCAGCTGACCCGAAAAGCCCACATCAGACACTGAGGCACGGGCCGTGGCGGCGGCCCGTGCCTCGGTGCGCGTCCGCGGTTTTTTCCGGGAATGACAAAACCAGCCAATATCCCCCGCATTCGTTGACCCCGTCTCCCGGCCGTGACTAGCGTGCCGGTCACCGGAAAAGGGCACGACTCCAGGAGGCGGTTTTCCTTGATTTCCCGGCGGGCATTCCTCGGCGCATCCGCGGCAGCCGCGACATTTCCACTCTGGAACGCCGCGTTCGCCTCCGCGACCACTCCCGACACCGCGAAGGTCGCGTTCAACGACCAATCCGGCGCCAGCGAGGCCTACGCGTACATTACCGGCACGACGCTGGACAACCGGCTCGTCATCCTGAAAGCCGATGGCACGCCTTATTATCCGCCCTCCCCGGGCAGCGACCACACCCCGCTCGGCGAGGACTGCGCGATCCCGCTGAAGTCGCTTTCGCAGGTCACCGTCCCGAAAATGTACGCTGCCCGGATCTATGTCGTCCTCGACGGCAAACTGGACTTTTTCGTCAATCAGGGCCCGGCGCTCGTGCATCCGAGCTTCCTCGCCGCCGACGATCCGAATTACGGCCGGAACTGGTCGTTCTGCGAATTCACCTTCAACAACGACGTGCTGTTCGCCAACATCAGCTACGTCGACTTCGTCGCGATCCCGATCGGCCTGCACCTCACCACGACCGGCTCCGGCGACCAGACCGTGCCCGGTCTTCCGGCCCGCTCGCTCGACCCGATCTGCGACGCGCTCAACGCCCAGGGCGGCAAATGGGGCACGCTCATCGAAACCGGCGGCGACGGCAAACCGCTGCGCGCCCTGTCCGCGCATTACCGCGCCGACCAATTCGGCGGCTATCTCGACGGCTACATCGACGAGGTGTGGAAGAAATACGCCACCGAGACGCTTACCGTCGACACCCAGGTGCCCGGACTCGGCGCGTTCACCGGCAAGGTCGGAGCGGACGGCGTGCTCGCCTTCGACAACGGCGAACGATTCGACAAGCCCGCCACCCCGGACGTATGGAGCTGCGACAGCGGCCCGTTCGCCATCAAACAAGGCGACAGCGACGCCCGCAAGGCGATCATTCCCCGGCTGGCGGCGGCCTTGAACCGCACCACTTTGCGCGACAACCCGAAACAGCCGACCGGCGAGGACCCGGCGAAGTTCTATCAGAACCCGGAAACCAACCACTACGCGCGGATCGTGCACAGCAAACTCCCGGACAACCGGGGCTACGCCTTCCCGTACGACGACGTCTCCCCCGGGCCCGATTTCAGCGGCGCAGTCCAGGCGGGCGACCCGGACACGCTCACCATCACGGTAAACGCCTTGCGCTGAGCCGAAGACGTGCCGCGGTCCTTCGCGGACCGCGGCACCGTCATCCGGTGAGGTCGCCTTCCCGCTCGTTCTTCGCCGCGTAAAAGGCCAGCTTCTCTTCGTCGACCTCCACCCCGAGCCCCGGCCCGGACGGCACCTGCAACCGGCCGCCGGAAAGCCGCAGCGGCGCGACAATGTCGTCAGCGTGCAGGTAGTACATGCTGTCGATCGCCCGCGACAGCACCGGCGTGCTGGCCACCACCGCCAGATGCGCAGCGGTGGCGATACCGAGTTCGCCGCCGCTGTGCAGATTCATCCCGAGCCCGAACGTCTCGCAATGCGCGGCGAGTGCCTTGGTCGCCGCGATGCCGCCCCATTTGTAGACGTCACCGTGGATCACGTCGACCGCACCAAGCCGCACTGCCGGAGCGAACTCCTCGAACCGGACCACACACATGTTGGTGCACAACGGAATCCGCACCTTCACGCGAACCTGGCTCATCCCCTCGATCCCCGCGCACGGGTCTTCGAGATACTCGAGATCCAGCTCTTCCAACGCGATTCCGGCGCGAATCGAATCGGGCACCGACCACGCGGCATTAGGATCGACCCGCAGCTCGACCTCCGGCAGCGCGTCCCGCAGCGCCCGCATGATCCGGACATCGCCGCGAACGTCCCGGGTGCCCTTCAGTTTCACCGCCGAGAATCCGCCCTCGGCGACCACCCTCGCCGCGTGTTCGGCCAACCCCTGAGCGAGTTCCCCGCCTTCCGCACCAGGCGCGTCCGCACGCGTGATCAACGCGGTGATCGGCACCTCGGTCCGCACCGCACCGCCGAGCAGGTCGGTCACGGACTGCCCGGTGACCCGCCCGATCAGGTCCCAGCACGCGACGTCCAGCCCGGCCAGCGCCGCATAACCCAGATAGCCGTGGAAAAACGGCACCATGTGCTGCCGCCGATGGAACGCTTCGAGCGCGAACGGACTGGTCCCGATCAGTTCCGCGCCCAGTTTCCGGGTCAGCTCCGCGACCGGACGCCCCCACATCGTCTCGCCCCAGCCCTCGGCGCCGGTGTCCGTGCGCAGCCGCACCACCGTACGAGTTTCGCCGGTCTTGGTTTCGAAAGAACTGGTGAACGGATTCGTCAACGGCAGATTCACGACCCAGACGTCGACCTCGGCGATCTTCATGCCCGCGACCCCAGCGCCGCCGACACGACCCGTCGAATCGGTTCCAGTTCAACGTTTTCCACTGTCGCCTCGGACCCGGGCATTTCCTCGATCGTCGGCTCAGCCTTCAACAGAACGCGAAAGACCCGCGGCAACACCGTCCGCCCGACAAGGTCCTCCGCGAGCGCCGCCGCCTCCGGACTGTCCATTTTGTACTGTGCAGCAAGATATTCGGCGAGCCGCGCGTACATCACCGCGAACATCGCCTCGTAGTACGCCTTCGCACTGTCCGGCAGCCGCTCGGCAGCCGAGATGCAGAGCCGGCACGTCCGCGCCTGCGGCTCCCAGGTCAGCAGTTGCTGGAACCGGCCGCAGAAGAGCGCGACCGCCTCGACCGGGTCGGCCGCGTAGACGTCCGGCGTCATCAGCTTGCCGAGGTACAGCTCGCGGACGAGGTCGAGCACCGCGAGGAACAGCTTGTCCTTGCTCTCGAAGTGCGCGTACAGCGACCGCTTGGACGTCCCCGCACTGGTCGCGACCACGTCCATCGACGCGCGCTCGAACCCGGTCTCGAGAAACACGTTCTTCGCCGCCAGCAGGATGTGTTTGCGCAACTCCGCACCCCGCAGCTGCGAACCGCCTTCACGCGCCATCTTGCCTCCGCCAAAAGTAAACGGTACGGTGGAGTTTACTTCCTCCTCCGCCTCTTCGACAGTCTCCTGGAGTGCCCGCATGATCGTCGTCACCGCCCCCACCGGCAACATCGGCAGCCGCGTTCTCGCCGAGATCGCCGACGGTTCACGCCCCGTCCGCGCGATCGTCCGCGATCCCGCGAAACTGCCCGCCGACCTGCGGGAACGTGTCGAAGTCCACCAGGGCTCGCACAGCGATCCCGAAGTCCTCGCCCGCGCCTTCGACGGCGCGGACACCGTGTTCTGGCTAGTCCCGCCCGACCGCCGAGCCGCGAGCGCCGACGAGGCCTACTCCGGCTTCGCCCGCCCCGCCGTCGAGGCGATCCGCACCCACGGCGTCCGCCGCGTCGTGTCGGTCAGCGCACTCGGCCGCGGCACCGCCTTCGCCGAACGGGCCGGGCACGTGACCGCCACCCTGGCCATGGACGACCTCATCGCCGACACCGGCGTCGCCTTCCGCGCGCTGGCGAATCCGACCTTTATGGACAATCTGCTTCGCCAAGCGTCGGTGATCAAAGAACAAGGCACGTTCTACGACGTCCTGCCGCCGGATTACGCCGCCCCGACCGCCTGCACGCGCGACATCGCCGCGGTCGCCTCCCGGCTTCTGCTCGATCCTTTGTGGACTGGGCGGGAAGAGATCCCGATCCTCGGCCCGGACGACCTGTCGCCGAACCAGGAAGCCGAGATCGTGAGCGAAGTGCTGGGGATCTCGGTTAAATACCAGCAGATCCCGGTCTCCGCACTCGGCGCGCAAGTCCTCGCGAACGGTCTCTCCGAGGCGATGGCACAGTCCATGATGGACATGGCGACCGCGAAGCTGAACCACCTGGACGAGGGCGTCGTCCGCACGCCGCAGCATGCCGTCGAGACTCCCACGACTTTCCGGCAGTGGTGCGAAGAAGTCCTCAAGCCCGCGGTGGACAAAGCCTGATCCGGCCCGCCTATCGGCCGCTGCGGGCCAGCCCGGTCAGGATGTGGTCCAGACCGCGGCGAAAGGTTCGTTCATAACGGTCATCGGCATGCGGCGTTTCCGCTTCGACCATGATCCGGCTCAGATGCGGATAATCGCCGCTGCCGATGAGCACCTCGCCGTACTGCGCCTGCGCCGTCAACCAGGTCGGCATGTCCGTTCCGGAACGCCGAGCCGTTTCCTGTTCGGCCAATTCGTCGAGGACGTGGCCGCGGACGAAGGTCAGCAACGTGCTCACCTGGGCCAAGACCTCGTCCGCGGCCAGGCCCAACCCGTCCACCGTCGCGTACGCCGCGTCCAGCCACGCCAGGCTGTTCGGCCCGAGCGCCGGACGGGTCGCGGGCAACGCGGCCAGCCATGGATGCCGCAGCACCAGAGCCCGGTACTCGTCGGCGACCGCCCGCAGGTCCACCTGCCAGTCCCCGGTCGGCGACGGCGGCTCGCGTTCCCCGAAGGCGGCATCGATCATCAAGTCGAACAGCTCGTCCTTCGTGGCGATGTAGCGGTACAGCGTGGTCGTGCCGCTGCCCAACTCGCTGGCGACGCGGCGCAGGGACACCGCTTCGAGGCCTTCCGCGTCCGCGACCCGGATAGCCGAGGCGGCGAGGTCGGCCCGGCTGTAGGCCGGACGCGGTCCCCGCGCACCGCGTTCCGGCCGCAGCCAGATCGGCGGGCGCACCTCGTCCGGCGGCGCTGCGTCGTCAACCATGGGTTCCATTATTGCGAACACCGTACGCGGTTAGCTAGAGTCGGCTTTATGCGAACACTGTGCCCGGGTAATGGGGAAGACCGGTGACCGAGTACCGCACCGGGTCGGTCAGCTCCGCCGACGGGACCGTCATCGGATATCGCCGGCTGGGCAGCGGTCCGGCCGTGCTGCTGATGCACGGAGGCATGCAGGCGGCGCAGCACTTGATGAAGCTCGCGGCCGAGCTGTCGACCGAATTCAGCGTCTGCGCGCCCGACCGGCGCGGCCGAGGACTCAGCGGGCCGCACGGCGCTGATTACGGGATCGCGCGGGAAACGGAAGATCTGCGCGCGTTAGTCGAGAAAACCGGCGCGGCACAGGTTTTCGGCCTCAGCTCCGGCGCACTGATCACGCTGCGAAGCGCACTTTCCATCCCCGAGATCAGCGCGGTCGCCCTGTATGAACCACCGCTGTCCGTCAACGGCTCAGTGCCGCTGGATTGGGTGCCGCGCTTCGAGCAGGAGGTCGCCCAGGGACAGCTCGCTTCCGCACTGGCCACGGTCTTGAAAGGGCTGGCGGTCGAGCCGGCGCTCGGCCGGATCCCGCGCTTCGCGCTCGTGCCCTTCATGGCGATCGGCGCGCGTCTGCAACACAGCCGATCTGAGGCCGACGTGCCGATTCCCGCACTCGTCCCGACCCAGCGCTTCGACGTCCGGCTGGTCGAGGAATTGGCCGGCACCGCACAGGATTACGCGAATCTCCGCGCGCGAGTTCTTTTGCTGGGCGGCGCCAAAAGCCCCTTGTTTCTCCGAACCGCACTGGACGCACTGTCCGCCACAATCCCGCACGCACAACGAATCACGTTCTCCGGCCTGGGACATTCCGGCCCGGACGACGACGGCGATCCCCGCAGAGTCGCCGAAGCCTTGCGCGCCTTCTTCACCGCCTGAGCAACACCGCCACGCTCGCCGCGGCCGTCAATGGCACTCAGTGCACTTCACTTGCCGACCGGCAAGCACGTCACCCGGACTCGGCCTCGCGCAGCGCCGCGCCGATCCGGGTAACCACCTCGTGCAACGGCGTCGCGGTGCTGAGCACCGCCACCACCGTCCCCGGCTCCGCCTCCCCCGACGGCTTCCCGCCGGACGTCCGGAATGCATCCGCGACCAGGGTGAACGCCTCCGTCGCCGCAGCCTCGATGTCGTCGCGCCCGCCACTGCGCAGCCAGCGCCGCAAGACGTGGTTGTTCGCCGCCGCGATCGCCGCCGCAGCCACCGCCGCGCGGAGAGTCGCGGCCTCGTCCCCAGCCGCGGCGAAGCGATCCTGAAGGTAACGGGCGAGGACGCGCTGATAACGGTCGACCGTCGCGACTTCCTTGTCCCGCAACGACGGCACTGTGCGAGTGAGGCTGAACCGCTTGAGCGAGACGTCCAGTTCCGCCGCGTAAGACTCCAGCACGAGCGACACCGCGGCGGTCGCCACCTCGATCGGATCGCGCGCCGGGCCTGCGGTCTCGAAGACCTGCTCCATCTCGGCGACGATATCGTCGTGGTTGGCGAAGAGGACGTCGTCTTTGCTGTCGAAGTACCGGAAAAACGTCCGCCGCCCGACCCCCGCGGCCGCGGCGATGTCGTCGATGGTCGTCGCCTCGTACCCGTTGGCGGCGAACAGATCCACGGCCGCCGTGGCAAGCGCGCGACGCAACTGCCGCCGCCCGGCCGGCGTAGCCCCGACCCGGGTGCGCGGCGTCTCCGTCATCCCCGAACGGTAGCAGCCCGGGTTGCTAGTGGCACTCAGTGCCGTTAGCATAGGTCGCGCACCCCATGCGAGCGGAAGGCGTCGACGATGACACTCGACCAGCAACTGCGGCCCGACCACCACACCGGCCCAGACCCGGCCGACGCGTACTACGGCGGGGTGTTCGGCTGGTCAGTCCGACGGCAAGGCGCGCGCCTGTTCCTGGCCTTGGAAAACGGTCTGTGCGCGGTCACCCTGCCGAAACTCACCTCGGGCCCGGTGCTCGCCCACCTGTCCGCCCTGGGCTGCGACAGCCCGTCCCTGATCCTCCCCACCCAACACGGCCCGCGCCTGGCAATCCTCGCCGAAACCGACGGCGAACTCCTCCTGCGCGGCACCCTGCCAGCAGACGTAACCGTCCTGGACAGCGGCGCGCTCCTGCCCCTGCCGATCGGACAGCAGACGCCCGGAATGGGCCCGGAATGGCTGACCGCCCCCGACCCGAGGCACCGCTGGCTGCCGAGCGTGAGCGCAGTACTGGCCGGAGTGCGGCAGCGCCCCTGACTCCCGTTTCCGCATGGTCTGCGACCAGCTACACCGGCCTTTCACGCTCGCTGCGCCGGTCAGTGACGCCTTTCAGGACAGCGATTTCGTGAGGTGCCTTCACTGCAGTTAGCTCCGTGAGGGGCTCTGGAACCTAAGCGCCGCAAGAACCGCTACACAGACCAGACCTCCGCGTGGGTTCGCCACCCTTCGCCGCATGGCCAGCGCTCCGTGAGGGTTCCCCTCACAGACCCTGATTCCCCCAGGGTTCCCCTCACGACCCGCCGCGCGCCGTGAGGGGCCCCTTCACGGACCCGGATTCCCGCAAGGGGGCCTTCACGGACCGGGCCGGACTATCCCGCGCGCCGCCGCGACGCATCCAACGCCGCATTCGGCCTCTTCTCCCGTTGGCACCCGGTCAGCGCGATCGACAGCGGTGCAAGCGATTGCCGCGCAACGAGGCGCAAAACCGATGGCAAGGCGCAGAGCACGGCCGGGCACCCAAGCCGGGCACACCCGCCCAAACCGGCACCCGCAAGCCCACTCGCCACAGCACTCAGCCCGGGCACACCCACCCAAACCGGCACCCGCAAGCCCACTCGCCAAAAACACCCAGGCCGGACACACCCGCCAAACCGCACCCGCGCAAACCCACTCACCAAGCCACCCAACCCCCGCACACCCACCACCCCCGCACCCGCGAACCCCACTCACCAAAACACCCAAGCCACGCGCCCCCACCCCCCAAGGCGACCCCCCGCACCCACCTAA
>NZ_JBVKDT010000003.1:0-627030 GCF_055633655.1 Amycolatopsis sp. NPDC114503
CATCGCCAGCTCGACGTCCTGGGTCAGGTCGAGCCCGAGCCCGCCCCATTCCTGGGGGATCGCGTAGCCGAACAGGCCCATCTCCGCCGCCTGCGTGCGCAGGTCGTCGGGGATGGCGTTGCCGTCCATGATCTCCTGCTCGCGCGGAACGACCTTCGCCCGGACGAAGTCGCGCACCAGCTCCAGAATCGGCCGGAAGTCCTCGGGAGTCACCGCTGCTGCCATGCCTCCCACTATGACCCAGCCGCCCCGCACAGAAAATACTTTATCAGAAATCATCGAATGGCTCACACTGCCGACCGGCCGCCTGGTGGCGGTGAACCAGCAGGTGAACAGGGGATTTTGGCGGCGGCAGACGCGGCTCACGAGGGTGGAAGTGGCAGTCTGAGAGTGCCACGGTCGTGTAATACTTCATCCGATGCAGCCGTCGGCGCAGGGATGGGAGAAGGTCGTGGCGATGCCCGAAACCGCGAGTGCCGGACCGCGCCGCACCGGCCCGGCGAACCTCAACGCGATGGCCGCGCAGGAGATCCGGCGGCGGGTCTTCTCCGGCCAGCTCCGCGCCGGGGCGAAGATCGACCAGGAAGCGCTCGCCGACGAACTCGGCATCAGCAAACTGCCCGTCCGCGAAGCGTTGATCACCCTCGACCACGAGGGAGTGGTCGAGCACATCGCCCGGCGAGGCGCGTTCGTGGCCCGGATGACGCGCGACGACATCCGGGACCATTTCCGCGTGTTCGGCGTCGTGTCCGGATTGGCCGCGGAGCGCGCGGCGAAGAACCTGTCCCCGGAAAGCCTTCAGGCGATGCACGATCTCGCGGACCGGATGGAGTCCGCAGCGGACCGTGCCGAACAGGAACGGCTGAACTTCGAGTTCCACCGGAGGATCAACTACGCCGCCGATTCCCGCCGGCTCCTCTCGCTCCTCGGCATCCTGGGCAAGACGGTGTCGCACGGGTTCTACGAGGCACACGAGGACTGGCCGGACAAGGCGCGGGCCGACCACCGGCTGATCCTCGACGCGCTGTCCGCGCGCTCGGCCGCCCGGGCGCGCTCGCTCGTGGAGAAACACCTCGCCGACGCGGGCGAGCGCGCGGTCGCTTTGCTTGAGGCGCAAGGATTCTGGGACCGCTGACCGGCTGCGCGGTGGTGAGCTGGGTGCGGAGCGCGAGTTCGGCGGCGGTCGCACCCCGCCGTCGACGATCTGCGCTCCGCGGGCGACCGTGAGCACCTTCGCCCGTCCAGTGTGGACGATCACTCGCCACGAGCGTTCGCCCCGTTGTGCAAATTCGCATTTTATGGCTTCTCCGGGTACCCGTTACGGTCAAATTCATGGAGCGGAACTTTCACTCGGCCGAAGAACTCACGGCCGCCTTGCACGCCGGCGAAGTGACGTCAGCGGAACTGACCGACGAGGCGATCGCCCGCATCGAGCGGGAAGACAAGGCGCTCAACGCGATCTGCGTGCCGGACTTCGACCGTGCCCGCGCCGCTGCCCGCGACGCCGACCAGGCGCGCGCCCGCGGCGAGGACCGGCCGCTGCTGGGCATCCCGGTCACGGTCAAGGAGTGCTACAACGTCACCGGGCTGCCCACGACCTGGGGCATGCCGCAACACCGGGACTTCATGCCGGCGGAGGACGCGGTCCAGGTGTCGCGGCTCAAGGCTGCGGGCGCGGTAATCCTCGGCAAAACCAATGTGCCGTTGGGCTTGCAAGGTTTGCAGAGTTTCAACCCGGTCTACGGCACCACCAACAACCCGTGGAACCACGACCGAACCCCCGGCGGCTCCTCCGGCGGTTCGTCAGCGGCCCTCGCGGCCGGCTTCGGCGCGCTGTCGATCGGCTCCGACATCGGCGGTTCGCTGCGCACGCCCGCGCATTTCTGCGGCGTGTACGGACACAAGCCGTCCCTCGGACTGGTGGCGAACCGCGGCATGGTCGCGCCGCCCGGGCCGGCGTTGCCGGTCGACCTGGACCTCGCCGTCGTCGGCCCGATGGCGCGCACTGCCCGTGACCTCGCGCTCCTGCTGGACGTCATGGCCGGACCGGACCCGCTGACGTACGGTGTGGCACACGAGTTGGCCCTGCCGCCCGCACGCCATGACCAGCTGCGCGACTTCAAGGTCCTGATCCTCGAAGACCATCCGCTCATCCCGACCGGCGTCGCAGTCCGAGCGGGCGTGAACCGGGTAGCCGACGCCCTGGCCGAGGGCGGGGCCCGCGTCGAACGCCACAGCGCGCTGCTGCCCGACCTGACCGAAGCCGCGACCCTCTACACGCAGCTGCTGTTCTCCGGTTCCGTAGCGCGTTTCCCCGTCGACGCGTACGAACAGCTGCAGGCCCGCGCTGCCGGACTGAGCGCCGAGGACCAGTCCCTCGACGCCTCGCGCCTGCGCGGAATGGTGCTCACCCACCGCGATTGGATGGAGGTCAACAACCGCCGGGAACTGCACCGCCACGGCTGGCGGCAACTCTTCGCCGAGTTCGACGCGGTGGTGTGCCCGGTGACGCCGACGCCCGCGTTCCCGCACGACCACAATCCCGATCTGCTGGCCTGCCGTCTCGACATCGACGGAGTCGAATACCCGTTCTTCGATCAGCTTGTCTGGGCCGGTGTGGCCACCATGCCCGGGTTGCCCGCCACCGCGATGCCGACCGGCCTGTCTCCGGAGGGGCTGCCGGTGGGGGTGCAGGTCGTCGGGCCGATGTTCGAGGACCGGACGCCGTTGAAGCTGGCCGAGCTGCTGGAGGAGCGGATCGGCGGGTTCCAGGCTCCGGAGTAGGGGGATCGGTGTTCGCCTCGAAGGCTCGGGGTTCGAGGCGAACACCGAAGGTCCGCTACGGCAGGATTCCCGCGTTGGCGAAGGCGATCTCGGAGCGGATCAGCTCCAGCAGCCGTCCCATCCAGTTCCGGCCTTCTGTTCCGTGCTGGCCCCAGAACGGCGAGAACACCTCGGTGTAGAGGAGACGGGTCGCGCCGGTCGCCACGAGAACGGCCGCGAGTTCCGGATGCTGGCTGAACTTCATGCGCAGCAAGTACCCCATGACCGCGGCCCGTGTCGTCGGCCAGCCGTCGCGCAGACCGGAGTTCTCGGCGATCTCCTGCGCGGAGAAAGTGGTGGCGGCCCGAAGGATCGCTTCCTGCTGCCCGTCGTCGGCGACCGCGAGCGCCCAGTAGGCGTGCGTGACAGTCGGATAGGTCTTGCCGCCGACGGCGATGGGCGCGGGAAAGTCGTTGCGCAGCACCAGGATGCCGGGATTTCGCGGCCAGCCGCGCGGGAAGGCCACCTGGTTGAGAACAATGCTGGTCTCGACCGGCTCGGCCGGGCCGTCCGCGGGCGCCTTGTCGGCGTATTGCCGACGTTCTTTCTCCCGCTCGGCGAAGTAGGCCAGCGCCTCTGCGTGATCCTCTTCGGTGACCATCTCGTCGTCGAGGAGGTTTCCCGGCCCGGCGACCAGCACCCGGAGCGGGTGGTCCTGGCGGTCCTGGTCGCCGAGCGCGTAGGTCCGCCGGTGTTCGGGGATCGCCTCGTAGGCCTCGCGCAGCGCCGCGCGGTTGTCCTCGGTCGGCTGGCCGAGGAAGACGTCGAGCACGGCCAGGCACCGATCCGTCGAATCCGGGCGGTCGTTGAGCTGGTCGATGAGGTCGCGGACTTCGCCGAGCAGCATGTCCGGGGTCAGCCAGACGTGCGGCTTCGCGAACGTCCACGACGCGACGTCGTGGACCGAGGCGCGGGCTCCCTCGGCCAGTTCGGTGGCCACCCAGCCCGACGCGAGTTTGGCGGCGAACTCGTCGACGGTCACGAGGCCCCAGCAGTCGATCATTCCGTCGGCGTAGATCATCAGGTCGGTCAGGTAGTACGTGTCCGAGTTGCGGATGAACGCCGGCCGCCAGGTTCCCTCGACGCGCCCGCCGTCCGCCTCGCGCCAAGTCCGCCGTCGCATCGCCATGGCCCACAGCCTAGGGAAAACCTGTTCTCGGGAAGAACTCGATTTCGCTGGCCGCCGGAGAGATCAACGGAGCTTGCCGCCGGGCCGGAGGGGTGCGTAGCGGTACCTGCGGTAGGCGGTGGGGAGCGGGCCGGTGACCGTTTCCGGGGTGATGGCGAAGCCGAGGCGCCGTCCCAGGATCGCCATCATCGCGATCGAACTGTCGGCGATCGTCGCGTCCGACGCGAAGTCGATGAGGCCGGAATCGACCATCTCGTCGTCGAACAAGTGCGGATGCGTGCCGCCGCGGGAGTCGTACCCGCCTCCGCAGGTGAAGGTGAAGACGAGATCGCCGTGCGAAAGGTAGCTGACCACCGCCGGATCGTCTTCGTTCGCCGCGATGAAGACGACGTCGGTGTTCCGGGCCAGGTCGCCGGCGATGCCGTCGACGTGGGTTTTCTGCTGGATGTACTCCACGACGACGGTCCACTCGCCCGACTCGGCGACGCGGATCCATTGCGGCCCGTCGAAGAACCCGGCCGTGCTCAGCACCGGGTCGGCGAGTGCTTGCTCCGCGGTCATCACGCGTGCCGAGCCGGGGTCGAGGTCGAACGTGCGGAACACCTCGGCCGGGGCCGTGCCGCGCACGAAGGTCAGGGCTCCGCCGTCGAGGACGACACCGGCCGGGGCGGCGAGCCACGCCCAGTCGGGATCGAGGCGGTATCGCGCGTCGACCGGTGACGTCCCGTTCATCGTTCGCTCCTCCGCGGACAGTCAAGACCAGGTGACCGGAAGTTCGTGGACACCGTAGATGTTCATGTTCGTCCGCAACGGCACCTCGGCCGCCGGAACCGCGAGCCGCAGGTCCGGGAAGCGGCGCACCAGCCCCTCGAACCCGGCCCGCATCTCGATCCGGGCCAGCTGCTGCCCGAGACACTGATGGATCCCGTGCCCGAACGCCACCTGCCCCCGAACTTTCCGGTGCACGTCAAGCGTGTCGGGGTTCTCGAAGCGACCCGGATCGCGGTTGGCGGCGAGCAGCGAGACGACCACAGTCGAACCGGCCGGAATGGTCTCGCCGCCAAGCTCGATGTCCTCGGTCGCATAGCGGTAGAAGATGTCGGCCACCGACAGGTAGCGCATCAGCTCTTCCACCGCGTTGGGGAACAGCGCCGGGTCGGCACGCAGTTCGTCCAGCTGCGCTGGGTTCTCGAGCAGCGCGAACGCGCCCAGCGACAGCATGTTCGCGGTGGTCTCGTGCCCGGCGAGCAACAGGAGGAACGACATGCCGGTCAGTTCTTCGATGCTGATGTCCTCGTCGCGGGCGAGGTCGGAGAGGATGTCGTCGCCAGGCTCGGCGCGCTTGTTCGTGCACAGCTGGCCGAGGTAGCCCATCATCGCGCCGAACGCGGCCATCTTGTCGTCGAGGTTCACGTCCCGTTCCATGAACTTCGACGAGTTCGCCTGGAAGGTCTCGCGGTCGGCGTAGGGAACGCCGAGCAGCTCGCAGATCACCAGCGACGGCACCGGGAGCGCGAACTCCCGCACGAGATCGACCGGCGGCGCCAGCTGCGCGACCGCGTCGAGTTGCTGTTCGGTGATCGCGACGATGCCGTCTTCGAGCTGCTTCATCCGCTTGACGGTGAACGCGCCGGTGAGCTTGCGCCGCAACCGGGTGTGGTCGGGGGCGTCCATGCTGACGAACAGGCCGGGGATCTGCGGGGACGGCTCGGTGGCGACCGGCATGCCCGGCGTCTCGTACGGCACGTGGACCACGCCGAGGTCCTGGCGGCTGCTGAACCGGGCGTCGGACATCACCTGGCGGACCGCGTCGTACCCGGTGACCAGCCAGCCTTCGTGGCCGTCCGGGAAGCGCATCGGGCTGACCGGGCGGGTTTCGCGCAGCGCGGTGATCGCGGCGGGCGGGTCGAACGGGCCGGCGTCGCGGTCCATCGGCAGGCCGTCGACCGGGGAAAGCTGCTGGCTCATCGGAAATCCTCTCGTGGTGGCTTGGTGTCACCACGATCGCGGAGAGCCCAGACACCGAGCCGTCACGGCGCTGACACGGGCCGGGACCCGCGTCAGCGCGCGAGCGGCACCGCGGTCAGTTCGGTCCACTCGCCGGCTGCGCCCTCCCTTGTGGCCTGGTCGAACGCTTCGTCGCCGAGGTGGCCGCGCGTCTCCTGTTCGATCCGCGTCGCGTCCGGGTTCGACAGGTCTTTCCGGCCGAGCACCTTGGCGCTCGCTGCCAGCAGCCGCGCGGCGTGGTCGTACTGCGCGCGCCGCGCGGCCAGGTCAGCGACGCCGACGACCATCTGCGCGATCACGGGCGCGCGCCCGGTTTCCGCTGCCGCGTCGCAGGCTGCGGCACGGTGTTCGCGCGCCTCGTCGAGATCGGCGGCGAACCAGGCGTGCAGGTCGTGGCTCGCGGCCCGCAGATGCGGTTGCCGCGATTCCTCTCCCAGCAGGCTCATGGCCTGGCCGAACTGGTCGAAGGCGTCCTTCGCGTTGCCGTTCCACCGGGCGAGCTCCGTCCGGACCAGGGCGAGCGCGGCCAGCGTTCCCGGCCACGTGATGCCTTCCGCGAGGCTTTCCGCCTCGGCCGCCGCGGCGGCGCTGGCGTCTTTGTCGCCCGCCAGCCAGTGCAGCCGGGCCTGCCGCATCCGCATTTGGGCGACGTCGTCCAGCGCGTCCAGCTCGGTGACGACGGCGATCGCCTGCTCGAGGTGTTCGCTGGCCTCGGCGAATTCGCCGCGCATGGCGACGCACTCGGCGAGTTCGTTCTGTGCGAAGGAAATGCCGAACCGTTCGCCGAGCACCCGGAACTCGACCAGGGATTCGTCGAACCAGGATTCGCAGTCCTGGCCGAGCATCATCCGCAGCTTGCCGATGTGCAGCCGGGACAACGCGCGCACCCACGGGTCCTCGTCGTCCAGCAGCGACTCCCAGGCCGGCAGGAGCGCGTCCAGGTCGCTCAGCATCATTTCCAGCGGCACCGCCAGCCGCAGCGCCGCGTGATAGTGCCTGCCGTGCTTGCCGAGCTCGTACGCCTGGTGGATCCACTCCGCGGCTTCCGGCACGTCGCCGGGTCCGGAGTTGACGAACATCGAGGTCAGGGCGTACACCACGGCCTTGATCTCGTCGGGGACCTCGCCGGGAATCGCGATCGCGGCGCTGATCAGTTCCATGCCCTCGGCCTTGCGGCCCACGAGCCACCAGTACCAGCCGCAGGCGGCCGCGAGCCGCATCGACGCGTGGGCATCGCGGGCGGCGAGCGCGCCGCGCATCGCCGAGACGAGATTGTCGTGCTCTGCCTTGAGAACCGTGAGCCATTCCAGCTGCTCGCCGCGGCGCAGCCGGGGTTCCGCGGTCTCGGCCAGCTCGGTGAAGTACGCGAGATGCGCCTGCCGGGCCAGCTCGGTCTCCCCGGCCTCGGCGAGCCGTGCCGCGCTGTACTCCTTGATCGTGCCGAGCATCCGGTACCGCGGCTCGCCTTCGCCGAACGCGACGAGCAAGGACTTGTCGCTGAGCGCGGTGAGCAGGTCCAGCACCTCGTACTCGTCGACCAGGTCTCCCGCGCAGACCCGTTCAGCTGCCTCCAGGCTCGCGCCGCCGGCGAACACCGACAGCCTGCTCAGCACGAGACGTTCGCCGTCGCTGAGCAGCTCCCAGCTCCAGTCGACCATCGCGCGAAGCGTCCGGTGCCGGGGGAGGGCGGTGCGGCTGCCGCCGGTCAGGAGCCGGAACCGGTCGTCGAGGCGGTCCGCGAGCTGTTCGGCAGACAGCGTGCGCAGCCGGACCGCCGCCAGTTCGATCGCGAGCGGCATCCCGTCCAATGCGGTGCAGATGCGCGACAGCGTCCGGTCGTCGGCGAGATCGTGGCGGCGCGTCGTCGCCCGGTCCCGCAGCAGCTGGACGGCTTCGGCCTGTGCGAGCGGTTCGACCGGCCACAACGCCTCGCCGGTGATGCCCAGCGGTTCCCGGCTCGTCGCGAGGATCCGCAACCCGCGGCACTCGCCGAGCAGCCGGTGCGCGAGGGCGGCCGCGGACTCGATGACGTGCTCGCAGTTGTCGAGCACCAGCAGCGTTTCGCGGTCGCGGATCGCGGAGACCAGCCGGTCCACCGGATCCGCGGAGGACGCTTCGCCGAGCAGCGCGTCGCGCAGGCCGAGCCCGGACAGCGTGGCCTGCGCGACGTCGTCGCCGGTCCCGACGGCGGCCAGCTCCACCAGCCAGGCGCCGTGGTGCAGGCCTTCGACAAACGTGCGGGCAGTTTCCGTCGCCAGTCTGGTTTTTCCCGAACCGCCGGGGCCGGTCAGGGTGGTGAGCCGGTGTCGCGACACCAGGTCGCGGACCGCCGCGACATCGGCTTCTTTGCCGACGTAGCTGGTGAACTCGGCGCGCAGGTTGGTCTTGCGGCTTTCCTCGCGCCGTCCCACCTCGCCTCGCAGCAACGCGACGTGCAACGCGGACAGCTCGGGCGACGGGTCCGCGCCCAGCTCGTCGACGAGCGTTTCCCGGAGGCGCTGAAAAGCCTGCAACGCTTCGGTGTTGCGGCCTGCGGCGGCGAGCGCGCGCATCAGCGCGGCGACGAGCTTCTCCCGCACCGGGTGCGCGGCCACCAGGTCGGTCAGTTCCGCGACGAGGTCCGCGCCGCGGCCGAGATCGAGTTCTGCCTCGAACCGGTCTTCCATGGCCGCCAGGCGCAGGGCCTCGAGCCGGGTGGCCGCCGCGTCGAACGCCTCGCTGTCCTGCAAGCCGACGTCCTGCATCGCCGGACCGCGCCACAACTCCAGCGCTTCGCGCAGCCGCCCAGGCCCGTGGTCTTCCCGGGCCTGGGCGACGAGCCGCTCGAAGCGCACCGCGTCGACCTCGTCCGGGTCGAGCGCGAGCCGGTAGCCGTCGGTCAGCCCTTCGACGACGGCCCCCGGCAAGGCCTTGCGCAGCCGCGAAACCAGGCGTTGCAAGGCATTCGCGGCGTCGGCGGGCGGGTGCTCGCCCCAGATCCAGTCGATCAGCGTCGCCTTCGGGACGACCTGGCCCGGCCGGAGCGCGAGGGCGACGAGCAGTCCGCGCAGCCGCGCGCCCGGAACGTCGGCCACGGCGCCGTCGAGGACCTCGAACGGACCCAGGATCTTGATCTGCACCTGGTCGATCCTGCCATCCGATCGGGTGGTCAGGCAGCGGGATAGAGAACGATGTCGTCGAGCCGTGTCCGGGCGTGGACCTTGAGCGAGGCGCCCGAGCTGTCCGACGTGCCGAGCGTGCTGCGGACCAGGCCTTTCGTGCTCTTCGCGTCCACGTCCGCGGCGATGCCCGCGCTGACGCCGACCTCGATGCCGCCTGCCGCGTTCGACAGCTCCACCTGGCCGCGCGTGACCCGACCGATCCGGATCGGGCAGTTGGCCGCCTTGGCGACGACGCTGCCGTCGGCCGTCCCGATGTCGAAGCTGCCGTTCGAACCGCCCAGGTCGACGTCGGACCGGGCGTGGCCGATCCAGACCTTGCCGCTCGTGCCCTGGTAGCGGATCTCGCCTTCGGCCTCGCCGATGCGCAGGCCTGCCGTGCTGCCCTCGATGACCGCTTCGCCGGAGACGTGGCCGACGGCGAGCCCGCCCGCGCCGAGGTTGCCGCGCAGGGCGGCGACGCGGTCGAGCTGAACCTGGCCCGAGCCGATGTTGACCTCGCACTCGCCGAGGACGCCGTCCGCCTGCACCTCGGTCCAGGCCGTGTTCAGGATCAACGCGGACCCGGCGGGCAGTTCGATCGCGATCTCGACGGAGCCGGTCTGGCCGCCGGACTTGGTGGTCTTGACCGACAGCACGCCGTCGGCGAACTCGACCTTGGTCTTCTCGGCGACCTTCACGTCGGTGGAGTTCGCCGCGTTGACGGGCTGCACCCGCACGACGGTGTCGGTGCGCTCGCTGGCGGCGATCCGGACGCGGGCGCCGGCGGTGGTGAGGGCCGCGGTGATGGGGTTGGGGGTGGTGAACGTGGACATTTTCGGTCTCCCTGGCTGGGTCGGTGGTTCGTTGTGACCACATTCGCCTGCCGGGCGGACACGCGGCTGTCACGGCTCAGACATGGGGGAGGGCCGGTGTCAGGGCCGGTGTCAGCGGCTCGGCCCCGCGACCGGCCGACGATAAGAAATGGTGATCGAGAACAATGCGAACGCCAGCGAAAAGGAACGGATTTCCTGAGCCACTCGGCCCAATTCGGCGCGGAATCTCTTTTGCCGATCCCCGGTTGTGGTGAACTCGGGCCGCCAGAAAGTCTTCGCGATCAAAGGGGATAAGTCGTGGTGATTCTTTCCTTGCTGGGTTCGAGCGTGCTGGCGGCCGGGGTGCTGTCGACGTCCGGGACGGCCGTCGCGCCGGTCCCTTGCGACGCGGCCAGCCTGAATTCCGCCATCACGGTCGCCAACGCGCATCCGGGCAGCTCGATAGACTTGACGGAGAATTGCACTTACCAGCTCACCGCGGCACTGCCCCCGATTACCGCGCCGACGACCTTCCACGGCCATCACGCCACTCTCGCCCGCACGCAGACGGCCGCGCCCTTCCGAATTCTGCGCACCGACGCGGCAGGGGTGTCGATTTCCGACCTTTCAGTCGCCGGCGGCCGAACCGCGCCGGGCGAAGACGGCGGCGGCATCCTCAACAGCGGCTCGCTGGCACTGATCCGGGTGACGATCCGCGACAACTCCACCGGCGACGGCCCGCCCGCCGCGGACGGCGGGTCCGGGGGCGGCGTGTTCAGCTCGGGCGGCACGCTGTCGATCGCCGACAGCACGGTCACCGGCAACGCCACGGGCAACGGCGGACCCTGGGCCAGGGTCGGCACGGGCGGTTTCCCCGGTTCGGGAGGCAACGGAGGCGGAATCGGGGTCCGTCAGGGCGTCTTGCGGGTCGAGCACAGTTCGGTCGGCGGGAACCGGACCGGGGGCGGCGGAGACAGTTCGACGGCTCCCGGCGCAGAGGGGGACAGCTGGGCGCACGGCGGAAACGGCGGCGGGATCTGGAGCACCCAGCACACCACTGTCACCGACAGCGCCGTGTGCGACAACAAGGCCGGGACCGGCGGGATCGGCGGGCCGGTCGGTGGCTCGCCCAGCGGATCCGCCGGCCATGGCGGTCCCGGCGGAAACGGCGGCGGGGTTTACATCGCCGGCGAGACCACGTTCGCCCGCAGCACGGTCTGCCGCAACACCTCCGGCGACGCGGGCCCTGGAGGCACCGGGGCGACCCGCGGCTACGACGGAAACGCGGGCGACGGAGGCGGCATCTGGACCGGCTCGGGCGCGGCGACCCTCGACGGCACGACAGTCGCCGACAATCGCACCGGCTCGCCCGGCGCCGTCCGGCCGGGAACCCCCGGCTCCGGCGGCGGGGTCTACGACCACATCGGCGAGCTGACCGTCACCGGCGGCCAGCTCGCCCGCAACCGCGCCGGACAAGACGGCGGAGGCGTCGCGCTGCACAGCACTCGGAAGCGCCCGGTCGCGCAGTTCCGGATAACCGGAGCGAGGATCGCCGACAACGTCGCGGGCGGCAACGGCGGCGGAATCGCGATCTCCAGCGTCCACGGCGCCGCGACCCACGTTCTGGCCGACACCGTCGTCACCGGGAACACCGCAGTCCGGGGCGGCGGGATGCACGTCGGCTCCGGCAACACGGTGAAGCTGGACCACGCCACCATCACCGGCAACCATCCCGACGACTGCGACCCGGCCAGCTGTCAGGGGGCCGCGCGGGTCGGGCGAGGACCGCTTCCGCAGAGGTCCGAACGGCGACTTCGCTCATTTTCGTCCCCGCATCTCACGTTTCGCGGGCAGCGCGCGTCTACGAGGCGGAAGAGAGGGGACGCAAGTGAGCGCATCGCCGTCAGGCCCGGGCCGGTCGCCGTGCGCGGGGGATTCCGGCACGCTCGTGGCGACCGGCGATCTCACCGCGGCTGCCACGAACACGTCTTCAGCGGGATGGACATGCAACTGCCTTTCGAGCACATAGTCGCGCGGCACGGCGCGACCGTGCTGCGCGTCTGCCGGGTCGTCCTCGGCCCGCACGACGCGGACGACGCGTGGTCGGAGACCTTTCTCTCCGCCCTGCGCGCCTATCCCGACCTGCCGGAGACGGCGAACGTCGAGGCGTGGCTCGTGACGATCGCGCACCGCAAGACCGTCGACGTGCTGCGTGCCGCCAAGCGGAATCCGCTGCCCGTCGGCGAGATCCCGGAGGAGCCGGGTCCGCGGGAGGTCCCCGACTTCGAAGACCGCGAGCTGTGGGCCGCGGTGAGCGGTCTGCCGGACAAGCAGCGGCAAGCCGTCGCGTACCGCTACGTCGCCGGGCTGCCCTACGCCGAGATCGCGGAGATCGTCGGCGGGACCGCCGAGGCCGCGCGCAGAGCCGTCGCGGACGGCATCAAGAACCTGAGAAAGAACCGTACGGGCGCGATCGCGAGAGGAGCATCGTCATGAACAGCATCCGCGACGACGACCTGGTCGCGCTGTTGTCTCCGCGCGTGGACGCCGATCTCCTCGAACGGCTGCACCGCCGCCTGGAGCGGGAAGCCGAGCAATCCGGCCTGGTCGACGTCGCTTACTCCACCGTGGACTCGCCGGTCGGCAAGCTGCTGCTGGCCGCGACGCCGGCCGGCCTGGTCCGCGTGGCGTTCGCCAGCGAGGACCACGACCTGGTGCTGGAGACCCTCGGCCGGAAACTGAGCCCGCGCATCCTGCGCGCGCCGAAGCGGCTGGACGAGGCCGCGCGGGAGATCGGCGAGTACTTCGCCCGGGGCCGCCGGACGTTCGAGGTGCCCTTGGACCTGTCCCTGTCGCGCGGCTTCCGGCGGCTCGTGCAGACCCATCTGCCCGAAATCGGCTACGGCGAGACCCGCAGCTACCGGGACGTGGCCGAACTCGTCGGCAGTCCGAAGGCAGTCCGCGCGGTCGGCACCGCCTGCGCGACCAATCCCCTGCCGATCGTCGTCCCGTGCCACCGCGTGCTGCGTTCCGACGGCACGCTCGGCGGATACATCGGCGGGATCGAGGCCAAGACCGCGCTGTTGAATCTGGAGGCGGCATGAGCACCGCGCGGCGAAAGCCCGACCGCTGGCGCGACCGCGTCGAATCGGGCGACTGGGAAGCGATCACCGCCGAGGTGAACGAATACGGCGGCGCGCTGCTGCCGCAGTTGCTGGCGCCCGAGGAGACCGAGGAGATCAGAGCGTTGTACGAGCGGGACGAACTGTTCCGCAGCACGGTCGACATGGGACGGCACCGTTTCGGCCGGGGCGAGTACCGGTACTTCCACGCGCCGTACCCGGAGCCGGTCGAACGGCTCAAACAGGCGCTGTATCCGCGTCTTCTGCCGATCGCCCGCGACTGGTGGGCGAAACTCGGCCGCCCCGCTCCGTGGCCGGACACGCTCGACGAGTGGCTCCGCATGTGCCACGAGGCGGGCCAGCCGAAGTCAACCGCGATCCTGCTCCGCTACGCCGAGAAGGACTGGAACGCGCTCCACCGCGACCTGTACGGCGATCTCGTGTTCCCGCTGCAGGTCGTGATCAACCTGAACGAGCCGGGCGTGGACCACACCGGCGGGGAATTCCTGTTGCTGGAACAGCGTCCCCGCGCACAGTCCCGGGGCACGGCGACCCTGCTGCCGCACGGGCACGGCTATCTGTTCACCACTCGCGACCGGCCGGTCGAATCCGCCAGGGGCTGGTCGGCCGCGCCGGTCCGGCACGGGGTGTCGGCCATCAGGTCGGGCGAACGGCACACCCTGGCGCTCGTTTTCCACGACGCGGCATGACGAAGACCTACACGCTGCTCGGGCCGGACGGCCGACGCTACGCGTCCCGGACCAAGGGACGGTGGGGCGGCCACCGAGCTTCGAAGATCTACGGGCGGCTCGACTGCCCGTCCGCACTGCGCGCGATCGCTTCCGGCGGCTACGTCCGGCAGCGGGTCTTCTTCGCCGACAAGGCCACCGCGGCCGCAGCCGGTTTCCGCCCGTGCGGGTGCTGCTGCGAACGCCAGTACCGGAAATGGAAAACCGCGCGGGAGAACGGCGAACCATGGAAATCCTGACCAGCCCCTTGCTGAGGGAACCCGCGTCGCACGACTCGGATCTGGCGGCCACCGAGGCCGAGGTCGAGGCCCTAGTCCGGCTCGCCCGCGCCCGCGGCGCCAGGGACATCGCGATCGGCTCCGGCCGCACCGCCCGCGCCGTCGAGACCGCGCGCTCGATCGAATCCGCCTGGGACCGGGCAGGCGGCCGGATTCTCGGCACGTTCGCTTGGCCCGAGACCGGGGCGTCCTGGCTGCGCCCCGCCTCGCGTTTCGCCGCCGCGGACCCTGATCTGTGGATCATGACCGGACCGGCGACCGGCTGGGCGCAGATGACCCGACGGCTCCTGTGGTCCACCCGCTGGAGCCCGGACCGCACCCTGGCGACAGCGGCGATCGGCGACCCTCGCACCCTCGCGCTCGTCGGACTCGTCAACCTGGAGGGCCTCGCCGGAGCCACCGCGGGGGGCGATTCGTGGCGGGTCAGGCACGGTTCCGTCGCGTGACCGTTGACCTTTTCGCCGGGCGAGGTTGTTCGGACCACCACTTCTGTCCGTCCTCGGGCAGGGTCTGAATCGAGTTGCAGCACGGGTACTTCCGCTGCAACGCCTCCGGTCCTCGTGACGTGAGGTTCGACAGGAAGCGCCAGCGGCAGTTGCCGCCAAGGACAGCTGTATTTGTCACCAGACCGAACGATTTCGGCCGACGAGCGGACCGTCAGTCCACGAGGATCGGGCGGTGCCGCCAACCGTACGATCAGCCCCCTTATGATCACCGACTTCCTGCTGGACAACTCGGCGCTGGTGCCGGTGGCGTCGCTACTGATCGCCGTCGTCTGTGTCGGCGTCGGCTACTTGATCCTGCGCGCCCGCAGGATCAAGTACAGGCACCGGATCCTGCGGGCGTTCGTGACGCTGTCCGTGCTGCCGGTCGTTGCGCTGACCCTTGTTCCGACCTCAAGCCGAGTGGACTATGTGGCCTGCGTGGTCCAGTTCTCCGCGCCCACGTTGACCAGTGTGGAACTGTTGGCCAACGTGGCGCTGTTCTTCCCTCCGGTCTTTTTCGCTGTGCTGGCCACGCGGCGACCGTTGCTGATGCTCGCGGCCGGTGCGGGCCTGTCCGCTGCGATCGAGGCCCTCCAGGCCCTGATGCCGGCCATCGGACGCGCCTGTGACACCAACGATTGGGCGATGAACACCATCGGCGCCGTTCTCGCCGTTCTCTTGGCCAGCGCCACGATCGCGCTTGCCAACCGCACGGCCGTCAGGAGGACTGCCGATAGTCACGCCGAGACCCCGCCCGGCGGCCGGCCTGGATTCTGAGCGGCCAGATGCTTCGCGAACAGCTGTTCTGTCTCATCCAGGATGACGTCCGGCGTGCGAACCCGAGCCATTCGCGCCACCGGCCGAACCGGCGGACGCGACGATAGTCCGCCCTGCAGAGCAAAGCTGGCAAAATCCAAGCAAAGCGGTTCAGGCGCTCGCATCGACGGCGTCGCCCGCCCATGGCCGATGAGCGGGCGACCGTACCCTTGCGTCGTTTGTCCAGAGAGAGGAAGCCATTGGATCTCACGGATCGGCTGGAAGCAGTCAAGACGATTTTCGAGGCCCACATCAAGGTGCCGTTCCCGAGCCGGTGGAGAGGCGTCGACGTGGCAGGCTTCGACATGGTGATGCTTGACGCAAACCCAACCGGTTGCGTCTCCACCTGGCTGACGCGACAAGGTCTCCTGGATGACTGGAGATGGAACGTCCTCGCCGAATGCGAACAGCGACTCATTCGGGTTCTCCCCGAACTGGACGCCGGCGGTCGCGAGTACTACCAAAGACTCCTGGACATGACGGTATTGGTACTGGACGCGGACTCCCCGTAGCGGGAGCACAGGCAGTCCTCGCTGTCGCCTGACGACGCAGGACTGCGAGCGTTATCTCGTCAGGCACCGCCATCCAAGACGACGTGCTCGCCCCGGCAAGATGATCGACCCCATGCTGATGAGCCTGCACGGCCCCGACGCAGTCAAGTACGCGAGCCTCTGTGGCGAGTTCTCGCCCGACGCAGGTTCCGGCGCCGAGCACGATGACCGAGCTCAGCAATCCGAGTTCGGCGGCGGCGTTGATCAGCTCAGCTGCGAGTTTTCCAGGGGCGGTAATTCGTGTCCGGGCCACCTTCCAGCAGAACCACTGTGCAGACCGCGAGGGTTGCTTTCGGCTTTCCTGGGCAGCCGAGGAGTTCGCGGGTAGTCGAATCCGCCGCGCACGTGACCGGCGACTATTGCGCCCGGTCCAACAGCGGCGGTGCTCGTTCGTCGTCATGGCTGTGTTCTGCGTCGGCTCGTTCTTCTTCCTGCGGGTGCTCGTCGGGAGCTGACCGCGCGCTAGACGCCCGTGTCCGGCTCCGGAGCGCCCCGGTCGCTGCGCGCTACGATGCCGGACGTGCCGCTCGACCGGGTTGAGGAGATTCCAGGGCTGGAGTACCGGGTGTCGGACTCGCCCTATGTCGAGGGCGTGTACCGGGTGGCTCCGGACGGCGGGCGGGTCGGTTTCGCGCCGGAGCGCATGGTGTCGGTCGTGAACTCGAACTGGGAGCTGCTGGTCTGGGCGTCGGCCGGGGTGACCGCGGTTTCGGTCCGCGGTCCCGAGACGCGGCCCACCGTGGTTCCGTTGGGCGGCGGCCTGGGCAGCGCCTTCGGAGTGATCTTCCGGCACGGCGCGTTCCTGAGGAATCTGCCCGTGGGCGGGCTTGTGGACGGCAGTGTGTCGAGCCCGTACACGACGCCGCGCTCGTTCGTGCTGCAGGGCAGCGAGTGGGAGATTCCCACCTACGAGAACGCGGAGACGTTCGTGGACCGCCTGGTCCGGGCGGGGTTGCTGGTGCGGGACCCGCTGGTGGCCGACGTCCTCGCGGGGGAGCGGCCGGTGCTGGTCACCCCGCGCTCGGTGCAGCGCCGGGTCGCCGCGGCCACGGGACTGACGCAGGGCACGATCCGGCAGATCGAGCGGGTGCGGCAGGCCACGATGCTGCTGCGCCGGGGCGTGGCCGCGAGCGAGGTCGTGCATCTGGTCGGGTATCACGATCAGCCGCATCTGGCGCGGTCGCTGACCCGGTTCGTCGGCCGGACGGCGACCCAGCTGCGACGGCCCGACGCCGGCGAGATGGTGTCGCTCCTGTACAAGACTGACGCCGAGGTAGCGCCGTAGGTTCGAAGTCAGCCGGAACGCCCGGCTGCCGGAACCGAGGAGCGCCAATGCCTTTCACCCAGATCTATGTCAACCTGCCGGTCACCGACCTGGACGCGAGCACGGCGTTCTACACGGCGCTGGGCGGCGAGCTCAACCCGCAGTTCACCGACGAGACTTCCGCGCAGGTCGCTCTCGGCGAGACGGTGACCGTGCAGCTGATGACGCACGAGCAGTTCAGCCAGTTCACCTCGCGGCCGGTCGCCTCCGGTGCGATCGAGTCGATCCTCGCGTTGCCCGTCGAGTCGAAGGAGGAGGTCGACCGGCTGGCCGACGCCGCCGTCAAAGCGGGCGGGTCCGAACCGCGCCCGCCTCAGGACATGGGCTGGCTCTACAACCGCGCGGTGGACGACCCAGACGGCCACAGCTGGGAGCTGCTTTCGTACGACGCGTCGGCTATGCCTGGCACGCCGGAATGACGCACGGTGCGGGCGGTCCATTTTTACTGCCCGTACCGTCCTGGCCGAAGATCGTTTGGACGTGGTGTGCGCGGCGGAACCGGTTGACGGCCCACAGTTGCGCGACGTCGTCGACCGTGCGTGCCATCTGCCCGTGAACCGCAGAGAGCCGCCCATATCACTGTCGGCGGCGTGCTGGTGCATTCCGGCGGCGACCAAACCGAGGCAGCCGCGATCGAGCAGTGCCTGAGCTTCTTCTCGCACGGCGATCCCGTATGGACAACGCTCGACGGGGTGTGCGGGGACGTCGGTCAGGACCAGAAACGTCTGGGTCCGAGATCGTCGACGAGCTCCACACAGCGCTGCAAGGCGTCTTCGAACGCTTCTTCAGTGTCGCCGCCGTCCTGCCGAGAATGTCTGCTGCGTTCAGCACGGTGTCCTGGCTGATCATCAGCGTGGTCGCAGGTCAGTCCTCGGTGAGGTCTTCGGAGGGCCAGCGGGTGAGGAACGCGCCGAGCGTGTCGTCGATGAGCTTGCCTTGTTCGGTCGGTTCGTGTCCTGGGCCGAAGTGCTCGGTGAAGGCGTCGCCCAAGACGTCGATCATTGCCTCTTGCTGGTCGAGTGTGGGTCTCTCCTGCACTCGAAACGCTGCCAGTAGTTCAGAGTCGCGTTGCTCCAGCAGACTGATCACGGTCGGCCGGAACCGGTCGGGGAGGCTGTCCATCACCGTGCTCATTCCTGCCTCCAGCCTGCTCGTGTTCGTGCCCACGCTGTCGTGATCTCTAACGGTGGCGTCCTTTGCCGACGTAGCGGTAGCTCCCGCCGTAGTTGTCCATTTTGAACTTGGGCGGTTTGGTCGGGTTGGCGACGGCGTCGTTGACGCCGTGGCCGTCGCTTTCGGCCATCTGCTTGCCTCCGTGGTCGGTCTTGCCGGTGATCTCCTTCAGCGCGGAGAACGGCGGTTCGGCATCCGCTCCCGCACCGCTGGTGCTCTGGTTGGTCTGCTTGGGCGAGACGTGGTCGTCGCCTGCGGCGTGGGCTGCGGGATTCCCGATTGCGGTGCCGGCCACCGTAGTGCCGGTGGCGATGCCCGCGGCGGAGACGACGTTGAGCGGCACACTGGCGGCTGCTCCGATTCCCGTCGCATCCAGCGCGGTGCCAAGGCCCTCCCCGGCCGAGCTAATCACGGTCAGCCCGATTCCGGCGGCGGCAGCGGCGACTTCGCCCGGATGGTTGATCATGGGGTTCCCGAACGATGCCAGGCCGTTGACCAGGTGCCCTCCGGCGTCGGTGAGGAAGTCGCCCGCGTCGTCGAGCCAGCTCGAATCCTCGGGTGCGCCAGCAGCGGCCTCTCTGATGGCTGCGGCTCGTCGTCTCCCGCGTCGGCGAGTTGGCGGCGGGCGTTGTCGAGCGTGGCCTGAGCTGCTCTTCGTGCTGCCTCGCCCGGGTCGGAGAAAGGCGGTGGCAGCTGGCCATTCGCGGCTGCCTGAGCCGAGGCCTCGTTGTGCTGTTGCTGCGCTTGCTGGGTCGCTGCTTGTGCCTCGTTCCATGCTGCGAGGGCTTCGGTGGCTTGGCTTTGAGCCCACCGGAGCGTGCTGGCGTAGTCGGCAGGCGCGTCGGCTGCTGACAGCAGGGAGTCGGCGGCGGTGTACCACTTCGCGAGTTCGTACGAGAACTTGTCGTGGAAGTCCCGGCGGCGGGGCCTTGCCAGGCACCGGTGTCGATGGAATTGAGTCCGTCCGAGGCGCGGCCGGCGCTGTCCGCGCGGCCACACAGCACGCGGACGTTTTCGTCGATGGCGGCAGGTTTCCCCTTGACCAGTTCGGTCGGGTCTTGGGTTCGCCCAAGCTCAGCCACCGTTCACCGCCTCTTCGCCTGGGGCGGCGGTGAACGTGCGTGCTGCGGCTCCGTCGCCGAGGCGGTAGGCGACGGCTGCTCGTGCCAGTGTGTCGGCGATGGCTCCTACATCGTTGTTGAGGGTGTCGAGACCGTCGCTCCAGCAGACGCATAGGTCCATCAGCGCGTCGTGCACGCCGGTGTAGCCGTTAGAGGTCGGTGTCGCCGCCACAATCCGCGCAGCTCGAAGTTCTGCTGGCCGTCGACGCTTTCCCGAATCCCCGGTGCGGCTTCTTCCGGGTCGACGTGAAAGCCGGGTCCGTCCATCGCGTGAGCCCTCCCCAAGGTCACAGATCGTGCACGCCAGTGTGCAGTGGGGAAGCGGAGTCTTCAACCTTCCTCGACTCGCGTCTCGCGGATGAGGCCGCCTGTCGTGAGTGCCACCGAGCCGCAACGCGGCACAGGACTCGCCTGCTCGCTGTCGGAGCCCGCTGAAGACACCTCAGAAGGTAGCAGGCACCCTCGACCTAGTGGCTCGTGATCGCTGCGGCGCGGCTTCGTCAGTTGGTCTGAGTGTTGGTCAGGTGCACGCCGATGTAGCCGATGTAAACACACGGCGTGCCTGGGTGAGCGTCGTAGACGTACATTCTGGGGCTGCGCATGCCGATCCTTGCGAGCTTGAAATGTGAGGTCATCGCGATCCATCCGGCAGGATTGATGTACTCCGGCACCGGGAACACGCGGTCCTCGCCGTACGCGTTCATGGTGGCCCTGGTTTCCGAGCGGCCCCACTTTTTCTTGCCGATCGCACGGTAGCCGGAAGGCGGGTTCGCGAGGTACTGGTCGAGTCCGCCGTTCCAGTCGCCGGTTTTCCGGGCGTCGACGTAGTCTTTGAGACACAGTACCGATTCCCACGCGGTCCTCAGGGCGGCGTTGTTGGTGTCGATCTGGTTGAGCTTGGCGACTTCTGCCGGGTCGCCGGTGAACACTAGGCAGCGGATCTGGTCCAGCCGCTGCAGAAGTTCTTCGAAGTCTTCCGGGGAGGATTCGCCGAAGTCCTCTGGTACCTCGGCATAAGGTGACTCGTAATCGCCGCGTTCTTTGAGCCGGGCTCCGAGCCACTGAATCCGCGCATTGCGATCGTCCAGCTCCAGCTGGGCAATCTCAGTTTCAGTCTGGGCCTCGTCGAGTGCGTTGTGCAGCTTCTCGTTCTGGTCCTCAAGTTCAAAGTTGGCGAGCAGGAGGTTGTCGACGCGCAGGTCCAGTGCTCGGATGGCTTGGGGGTCCGCATGTCGGACGGTGATCCGAGCCGTCGCTTCGGACAACGCGTGCTCGGTGACGGAAGCTATGCCGAGTACGCGTCTCACGAGCGCGAGCTGCTCACTCTGCTCGGAGATCTGAGCCCTGAGCGCGGCCACCGAAGGCTTCTCCTTCGACGACAGTTCGACGAGCGGCCGGAGGTCGATGACGGCGGAAGCTTTGATTGCCGCAGCGCCGTCCACCGCGGGCGCGAGCTCGGCAGTTTCCACTGCCTCGACAAGTCGGCGGTTCTCGTGCCGGTCGAACCGGCGCTGCACTCGCAGCACCTCGGGGTTGGCTAGGCGGGCCGCGGCCTGCTCTCGGACGATGTCGCCGAGCAGCCGGCGGATTGAGGAGTCGGGGTGTTGGGCAAGCCGCTGCGTTCCGAGAATGCGGTGCCGCCGATGATCTTTCTCGTCTCCAAAGACCACGCCCGGCCGATAGGTTCGGATTGTCCAGGCCGGTGCACGGTACCGGTCCCCGGCGTTGAGAGCGAAAGCTTTCGTCGCAGCGGGGTCGAGGACCGCCACCTGGGCGAGCCCGCAGACTTCTTGCGACCATTCCCCGACTTTCCGGACGTACGGGTCGAACGGCAGTCCGTCGGTGGACCCGCTCCCTGCGACAAGCACCAGGCCATGCCGACGTTCGTCGGCGAGCAGCGACACGAGCCGGTCGACGTCCTGTTCGCGATATACCTCGGGTCTCCCGGAGAATTCGATGCTGCCGTCCCGGAGGGGCAGCGCTTCTACCAAGAACTTGGCCAGCCCGGGTACATTGACGAAACGTCCCTGGTCGTTGCGGACAGTTAAGCTTATCCAGTCGCGGTCGCCGGGCTCGTCGTGCGCGATGAGGTCAGTCGTCCAGGTACCGCTTGTTCCCTGGTCTTCAACCAGCCGGATGCGAAGGTCGTGGCGGCCGTTGTCCGCGAGACGGCGGACTGAGAGAGTCGAATTGTGCTGCGCGTAGTCTGCGGAGACGCTCAATGGAACGTCGTAGCCTTTCCGGCTTCGGAGCCACGCGGACGCCTGCGCCTCTGCCTCGGGCAACCAGAAGTCTCCTGACTCGCAGCGGACATACGCCGCGTAGTCGCCGCGGCGCACTCTGCTGATTCGGGCTGTCGCATGATTTGCTGCCGCTGTCCCCGCAACCGTCCCGCTCGGCACTGGCATCCTCTTTCTCGTTGGCAGACGCTTCAGTTATCTGTTGACGAAATAAGCCGTACCGAACACGAATCACGGCCTTAAAATGTAAGTCGTGGCCACAGCTTTACCCGAATAATTACGTCATTCGTCGCGGCGGGTCCGTCTGCCGTTACAAGCGTTTGCCGATTGTGCTGAATGGTAACCTTCTCTTGACCAGGCCTTATTCCAGCGGGTAGGCAGAAGCGCTGCTCGCGGTGCCTTGATGCCCGGTGGCGCACAACCGTTCGGTCGCAAGTGACGGCATGATGTCGTGATCCACCGCGTTGCCTTCGAGGAAGAGTCTGGAGCAGCCCGTTCGGATCGCCGTTGAAAGCTGCTAGCCGGCGCAGAGCGGCTGTACGCGCGGCCCTCCAGCGGGATCGCGGCGAAGGCACAAGGTATCTGGAGGGCGCACAAGGCGGGGCTCCTTCCGGCTTCGTCGAGATGCCGGAGGCAAGTGGGTGGCCGTCGGGATGCGTCGGCCAGGGGAACGCACCGCCGGTCTCGATGCCGCCCGCCTGCCTGGCCGAGTGCGGCAGCAGGATGAAGTAGACGTTTCAGGCGGAATATGTTCCGTTCGGGTTTCTGGTTAGGACGAGGTGTCGGCGAACGCGCTGATACTCAACCAGTCGTCCGTGGTCTAGCAGAGTTCGTGGAGCAGTGTGCGGGCGGAGATCCGACCGGACCCGCTCCGAGGTTCAGCGGGTCGCGGTGCCCGGTGATGTCGGTGCCAGGCAGGGGAAGTGTGCGGACGATTTCTGTTGTCGGTGCTCGACGGGCCGCGAGATCCTCGACCGCCGCGTTCAAGGTGTGTCGAGGCGCGCGGTTTGTCGGACGAACTCATGTGACGGAGGAGATCTTCAGCGTCGCGTTCGGTGCGAGGCCACGTTCTCTGCGGTTGATGCCGCATTTACGCGAGAACTGCCCTGTCGGCGAGCCGTGGTTTCGGCGGTGATCAGCTCAGACCGGCTTCGCCGAGATCAGAGATCGAGAACCGTCACGGTCACTTGGGCTACGTCGCCGGGATCGAGCTTCTCGGCTTTGCGTACCGCGCGTTTGACCGGCAGCACGTAGCCGCGCGTGCTGTCCGGGAAGATCGAGGTTCGCCAGGTGGTGGCGCCGACCCGGACCTGCACGCGCATCGATCCGAACCCGCGGCGCGGCCCGCCCAGTTCGCGGATTTCGTCCGAGATGTCGCCGGGCAGGCTGACGAAGGTCCAGGTGTCGGTCCGCCGCGCTTCCCAGATCCACAGTTCGGCGTCGAAGTGCACTTCCACGAGATCAGCATCGCACGCGACACCGACAATTTCCGGGGCGAACCCGCACCCGGCTCGCGATGCGACGAAAATGCTCAGCGGCCGTAGCGGCGGTTCCGTCGCGCGTAGCTGCGGAGGGCCCGGAGGAAGTCGACTTCGCGGAAAGCGGGCCAGAAGGTGTCGCAGAAGTAGAGCTCGGAATAGGCGCTCTGCCAGACCAGGAAGTTGGACAGCCGTTGTTCCCCGCTGGTGCGGATGACCAGGTCGGGATCGGGTTGCCCGGCGGTGTAGAGGTGCCGGGACACGTCTTCCATGGTGATGGTGTCGGCGAGTTCGTCCAGCGTCCCGGCGGCGGCGTGTTCGGTCAGCAGGGCGCGCAGCGCGTCGACGACCTCCTGGCGGCCGCCATAGCCGATGGCCAGCGTGATGTGGTGGCCGGTGTCGCAGTCGCGGGTGACTTCGACGGCGTTCTTCAGCGCGTGCGCGGTGGTGTCCGGCAGGGCATCGAGAAGACCGGCGACGTGAACCTGCCAGCCCGCGCCGGGTTGAGCGAGCTTGTCGGTGATGACCTGCTCGATCAGGTGCATCAGGTAGGACACTTCGGCGTCGTCGCGGCGCGCGAGGTTTTCGGTCGAGCACAGGTAGATCGTCACGTGCTGCACGCCCGCGCGCTCGCACCAGGACAGCACCGTTTCGACATGTTCGGCGCCGCGCTTGTGCCCGATGCTGAGGTCGGCCATGCCCATCTGGCGAGCCCAGCGCCGGTTGCCGTCCATGATGATCCCGATGTGCCCCGGCAATTCGGCGCCCACGAGCTGCTTTCGCAACCGCTGCGTATAAATGCCGTAGACGATTCGCTGGACCAGACTGGGCAGCACGATGCGCACTCCGTTCGCCGTTGTGTCGCGCGGGTTCCTGCCCATCGTATCCAACCCTGTGTCCCTTCCGCGGACACGGTTCGCCGCTGTGGGAACGATGTCAGAATTGTCGGCCGAGGTCGGTTTTCGACCGTCCGACCGGCCCGCGTGCTGTGGCCGCCGGATTCTCGGGAAATGGTCGAAAGGCGGCTTTAGCGTTACAGCGGAATCCGTGCGTCGGCGAGGAGAAGACAGGCCATCTCTTCGTCGAGCGGCGGATCAGCGTCCGTTCCTGGGCCGAAGTGCTCGGTGAAGGCGTCGTCCAGAACGTCGATCATCGCCTCTTGCTGATCGAGCGCGGGTTTCTCCTGCACGTCCGCAGGTGCCTGACCAGCATTATCTCCGCTGGTCAGGCACCGCATTGCAGTCTGCCGCCGCGCATTCCGCCTGCGACAAAGGCGGGGATCCCGTGACAGCTAGCCGCGGTCAGCGATTCCCTCGCACCGGAAAGCACGCGAGATCATGCGCTCAGGTCAGCGACCCTTCTCTTCAGCCCACCACTTCTGCCCAGCATCAGGAAGGGTCTGAATCGGGTCGTAGTACGGGTACTTCCGCTGCAAAGCCTCCGGGTCCTCGTGCTCGATCCCGGTCCGGTAGTTCTTCGTCCAGTACGAAATCCCCAGCTCCCGGTCGTACTCCGCCAGCTGGTGCACCCACCGCTTCCCCACATACGGCACGTCGCACACAATCCGCGGCGTCGCATACCCCGGCAAATACCCCATGATCGAATGCTGCAATTCCTGCGCCTCATGCACGGAAACCCGCCAATGCTCCGCATTCGGGATCATGTCGCACATGTAAAAGTAGTACGGCAGAATATTGGCCTCGCCCTGCAATGCAAAGCAAAGATCCAAAAGCGCAGCCGGAGTGGCATTGACCCCGCGCATCAACACGCCCTGATTCCGCACATCCCGCACCCCCACCTGCAACGCAGTCCGCGCGGCCTCCGCGACCAGCGGCGTGACCGACTGCGCGTGGTTCACGTGCGTGTGAATGGCCAGGTTCACCCCGCGCGCCTGGGCGGTCAACGCGACCCGCTGCAGGCCCTCGGTCACCTTCGGCTGCAGCCAGTGCTGCGGGAGCGCCGCGAGCGCCTTCGTGGCCAGGCGGATGTCTCGCACCGTCTCGATGTCCATCAGCCGCATCAGAAACGATTCCAGCTGCGGCCACGGCACGTTCGCCACGTCGCCGCCGGAGACCACCACGTCGCGGACTCCGGGGGTGCGCTTGAGGTAGTCGATCATCGCGTCCTGGCGGTCGACCGGCTTGAGCGCGAGCTTGTGCTTCTCGACCTGTTCGGTCGAGTTGCCGACGAGGTCCATCCGGGTGCAGTGCCCGCAGTACTGCGGGCAGGTCGAGATCATCTCGGCCAGCACCTTCGTCGGGTAGCGGTGGGTGAGCCCCTCGACCACCCACATCTCGGCCTCGTGCAGCGAGTCGCGCTCGGCGTGCGGATGGCTGGGCCATACCGAGTGCCGGTCGCTGCGCACGGGGAGCATGTAGCGGCGGATCGGGTCGGCGTAGAACGCCTCGGTCACCTTCGCCGGGTCGGTGCCCGCGTGCGGGGCCATCGTGTTGATCATCTGCGGCGGCAGCAGCATCGACATCGTGGCCATCTCGCGCTGGTCGGCGAGCAGGTCCTCGTAGAACCGCTCCTCCAGCAGATCGCCCATCAGGGCCCGCAGCTGCTTGGCGTTGCGCACGCAGTGCACGCGCTGCCACTGGGCGTCCCGCCACTCTGCTTCGGTGACGTCGTGCCAGCCGGGGAAGCGGCGCCAGTCGGGTTCTGCCAACTCTGCGCGGACGTACTCGTACGGCTGGTCGAAGGCGGCGGCAGTCGGCACAGGTTCCTGGATCGCAGTCATCTGTACTCCAAGTCGTCGGGAACGCGTGAAAATATCCTGCCATAACGTTAGACGACCGTAAATCTTTCTGCACGATGACCCGGTCTGCCCTGCTCAGAAGGCCAGGCGGGAGACTCGGCGAGTGAACGACAGCACCACGCTCCTGCTCGGCGGCCGCGTCTACACCCCGTCCTCCCCGGACGCCACCGCGATGGCGGTCTCCGGCGGCACCGTGGTGTGGGTCGGCCAGGATGCTCCGGCCCGCGCGCTGCACCCGGACGCCGAGGTGGTCGACCTGGACGGGGCGTTCGTCGCGCCGGCGTTCGTGGACGCGCACGTGCACGCCACCTCCACCGGCCTGCACCTGACCGGCCTCGACCTGACCGCCGTCCGCAGCGCCGCCGATCTGCTCGCCGCGGTGCGCGGGGCCGTCGTTCCCGGACAGGTCCTCCTCGCGCACGGCTGGGACGAGTCGTCCTGGACCAACCAGCGGCTGCCGAGCCGCGCGGAACTCGACGCCGCCGCCGGGGACACGCCCGTTTACTTGAGCCGGGTCGACGTCCACTCCGCGCTGGTCTCGAGCGCACTCGCGAAACTCGCGCCGGGCGTCGAGTCCGCGGCGGGATGGTCCGCCGACGGCCCGCTGACCCGCGCCGCCCACCACCTCGTCCGCGGAGCCGCCCGCGACGCGGTCACCCGGCCGCAGCGCCAGGAAGCCCAGCGCGCGTTCCTCCAGACTGCCGCCGCGCGCGGGATCGTGTCGGTGCACGAATGCGCGGGCCCGGACATCTCCGGCCAGGAAGACTTCGCCGACCTCCTGGCGCTGGCCGACCCGAACCTGCCCGAGGTCGTCGGCTACTGGGGCGAGCTGAACGCCCTCGACACCGCCCGCCGCCTCGGCGCACACGGCGTCGCCGGAGACCTTTTCGTGGACGGAGCCCTCGGCTCCCGCACCGCAGCCCTCACCGCGCCGTACTCCGACGAGCCCGGCACCTCCGGCTCCCTCTACGCCGACGCCGCGGTCATCGCCGACCATCTCGTCGCCTGCACCGAAGCCGGGCTGCAGGCGGGCTTCCACGTCATCGGCGACGCCGCGGTCGGCGAGGTGGTCCAGGGGTTCCGGCTCGCCGAGAAGCAGGTCGGCCAGCGTCCGCTCGCGGCGCGGCACCACCGGCTGGAGCACCTGGAGATGGTCACCGCCGACCAGGCGCGGCAACTCGCCGGGTGGGGCGTCGTCGCGTCCGTGCAGCCGCTGTTCGACGAAGCCTGGGGCGGCGACTCCGGCATGTACTCGGAGCGCCTCGGTGCCCGCGCGACAGCGCTGAACCCCTTCGCGCAGCTCGCCGCTGAAGGGGTCGTGCTCGCCTTCGGCAGCGACGCGCCGGTGACCGCCGTCGACCCGTGGGCCGCCGTACGCGCGGCCGTGCACCACCACACTCCCGAAGCGCGCCTCTCCGCCCGCGCCGCGTTCACCGCGCACACGCGCGCCGGACACCGCGCGGCGGGCGTCAACGACGGCGTCACCGGCAGCCTCGTGCCCGGCGCGCCCGCGCACTACGCGATCTGGGACGCGGCCGACCTCGTCGTCGCCACGGCCGACAGCCGCGTGCAGCGCTGGTCCACCGACCCTCGCTCAGGCGTGCCGCCGCTGCCGAGGCTGGAGCCGGGCGTGCCGCTGCCGCGCTGCCTGCGCACGGTCCGCGGCGGGACGGTCATCTACGACGAGTTCACACCGGCCGCTTAGAGTTCCGGGTGTGGCAGTGAGCGTGACGGACGCCGATTCGGGCGTTCCGCACAAGACCAAGCGAAAGCGGGCGTGGAAGCCCTGGCTCGCGCGCGTCGCGGTGACGGCGGCGACGGGCTACGGCTACTACCTCAGCTTCGCGCCGCGCCCGCTGTGGTGGCTGGCCCCGATCGCGTTCGCCGCGTTCGCGCTGGTCCTTCGTGGACGGTCGTTCCGCGGCGCGTTCGGGTACGGCTTCGTGTTCGGCATGGCGTTCTTCGTGCCGCTGCTGGTGTGGCTGCAGGATTTCCTCGGCCGCGACTTCGGGCCGCTGCCGTGGCTGGCGCTGTCGTTCGCGCTGTCGCTCTACTTCGGACTCGCCGGGTGGCTGATCCGGGTCGTGGCGCGGCTGCCGCTGGCGCCGCTCTGGGGCGCTCTGGTGTTCATCGCGTTCGAAACGCCGCGCACGTGGTTCCCGATGGGCGGGTTCCCGTGGGGCCGGGTCGCGTTCAGCCAGCCCGAGGGAGCGTTCCTGCCGCTGGCGTCGGTCGGCGGCGCGCCGCTGGTCGGTTTCGCCGTCGTGCTCACCGGTTTCGGCCTCGCCGCAGTGATAAGCAGGCTGTGGCGCACGCGCAAAGCCTGGGACCGCGCGCTGGTGTGGCCTGCCGTGTTCACCGTTCTTCCCGCCGCGGCCGGCCTCGCGGTGTGGCCGACGATCGGCACCGAGGCGCAGAACGGTTCGCTGACCGTCGCGTCCGTGCAGGGCAACGCGCCGGACATCGGTCTCGCCTTGCAGGGACAGCGCGGAGTCCTGCGCGCGAACGCCCTCGCCGAGAGCTCCCGCCTGCTGCAGAAGGTCCAATCAGGACAGGCTCCGAAGCCGGATCTGGTGCTGTGGCCGGAAACGTCGACCCCGCTCGACGGCGACGACCCGGGCGTCGACCAGATGGTGTCGGCCTTCGGGGCGCCCGGGATCATCGGCGCGCTCGTGCGCACGCCGGACGGGGCGGCGGAAAACTCCGCTGTCGTCTGGGATCCGAACACCGGGCCGGGGCAGCGTTACGTCAAGCAGGATCTGGTGCCCTTCGGCGAGTACGTGCCCGCCCGCGCCGTCGCGCGGCTGGTCACGCCGTTCATCGACGACACCCGCGACATGCGTCCCGGCGACGGTTCCAACGCCGCGCTGTCGGTCGCGGGCACGAAGATCGGCGTGTTCATCTGCTACGAGTCGGCGTTCGACGGTCCCGCGCGCGACGCGACGAACGCGGGCGGCGAACTGCTCGTCGTGCCGACGAACAACGCGTGGTACGGGCCGGGGGAGATGAGCTACCAGCAGCTGGCGATGGCGCGGCTGCGCGCGGTCGAGCACGGGCGCGCGGTGGTGGTGTCGGCGGTGTCCGGGGTGAGCGCGCTCGTCGCCCCGGACGGGACGATCACCAGCTCCACCGGGCTTTTCACGGCGGATGCCCTGGTCGGGCGCGTGCCGCTGCGCACGCAGACTACGCTGTCGGATCGAATCGGTGCGTGGACGGAGTACGGACTGCTGGCGTTGGCGATCGCGGGTGTCGCCGGCGGGTTCGTGCTCCGTTTTCGCACCCGGCGCGGCAAAGCAGTGACGGCCGCGAAGACGGGGACCACAGCAGGGGAAGCGGCGGGCTGACTCGCCGGATGCGGAGGAGACGGATGGCGCAGGCGCCGCGGGGGGCCGAAACGATCGAACCGGTGCTGGTGGTGATCCCGACCTACAACGAGCGGGAGAACCTCGGCCCAGTGCTGGACCGGCTCCACAAGGCACTCCCGGACGTCGACGTGCTCGTCGTCGACGACGGCAGCCCGGACGGCACCGGCGAGCTGGCCGACGAGCGCGCGGCCGCGGACAAGCGGGTGCACGTCCTGCACCGCACGGCGAAGGAGGGCCTCGGCAAGGCCTACATCGCCGGGTTCCATTGGGGGATGGAACGCGGCTACGCGACGTTCGTGGAGATGGACGCCGACGGTTCGCACGCGCCGGAGGACCTGCCCCGGCTGCTGGACGCGGTCGGCGACGCGGACCTGTCGATCGGGTCGCGGTACGTGCCCGGCGGCAGCACGGTGAACTGGCCGCTGCGCCGGACGCTGCTCTCGCGCGGGGCGAACCTGTATTCGCGGATCGCGCTCGGGATCAAGGTGGCGGACATGACCGCGGGGTTCCGCGCGTACCGCCGTCCGGTGCTGGAGAAGCTGGCGCTGAACGAGGTCGCCTCGCACGGCTACTGCTTCCAGATCGACCTCACGCGCCGCACCGCGGACGCCGGGTTCGACATCGTCGAGGTGCCGATCACCTTCACCGACCGGGAGATCGGCGTGTCGAAGATGAGCGGCGGCATCATGTCCGAGGCGTTCTTCCGGGTCGCGGAGTGGGGCGTGCAGCGCCGCCTGGCCCAGCTGAAGAAGCTGCTGGGCCGAGGCTGAGGAGTTTCTACTTCAGGACGCGGTAGGTGAGGTGTTCGGCGCCCGGCGTCGACACCGCACCGAGCGTTTCCAGCCGCACCGGTCCGGGATTTCCCGGGGGGAACAACGGAGTTCCGTCGCCGAGGACGATCGGCGCGAGGTGGATCCGCAGCACGTCCGCCAATCCGGCGTGCAGGACCTGCGACGCGGTCGACCCGCCGCCGATCACCATGACGCCCTTGCCGCCCGCGGCCGCGCGAGCCTGTTCGACGGCGTGCTCGAGGCCGTCGGTGACGAACCGGAACCGCTCGCCCAGCCGCACTTTTTCGGGACGGGCGTGGGTGACGACGAACACCGGCGGCGCGGGGATCCGGTCCTCGCCCTCGCCGTACCCGTCCTCGTCGGCCCAGCCCTTCGGGCCGTCCACGACGTCGAACATGGCGCGGCCCATGACCACCGCTCCGGTGTCGGTGAACGACCGGTGCAGGATCTCCGAGTCGCGCGGCGTCGGGTCGGAAAGCCAGGCATGCAGCGGCTCTCCTCCGATGCCGAGCCCGTGGTCGGGACCGGCTCCGGGGCCGGTGACGTAGCCGTCCAGCGACATCGAGATGTCCACGACCACCCGGCTCGTTGCCGGCCGGTCCGCGTCGCGCGCGAGTTCGTCGAGCCGGTCCATCGAATCGCGGATCCCGCGCTCCATCCCGCTCGCGACCATGGCGTCGCGTGCCTCGACGCTCGGGAAGACCGACCGGGTCCGCAGCCGCGTCCGGCCGTCCAGCTCCTCGAAGGTGAGCGTCTCCAGGCTGACGTGGCCGGGCGCGCCCTCGTACTCGAAGGTCTGGACGATCCGCTCGGCTCTCTCCACGGCATGGAAGACGCCGCGGAACGCGTGCTCGCCGCCGTCGGTGTCGAGATGCACGTAGCGGTACGCCCCGCCGGAGTGCGCGTCGAACTCCAGGAGGCGCATCTCGACGTCGCGCGGACCGAGCCAGCGGGTGATCAGGTCGGGGTCGGTGTAAGCGCGGAAGAGCTGCGCGGGGGTGGCGTCGAAATCGCGGACGACCTCGATGAACGGGCTGCCGGGCTGGGAGGTGATAGTGGTGGGGCTCATTTTTCCTGCTCCTTGGTCTTTTCGAGGATGCTGTCGAGGCGGCGGAATTCGCGTTCGCGGGTCAGCCGGTAGGTGTCGATCCAGCTGGTCAGTTCTTCGAGAGCGGCGGCGTTGAGGTGGCACGGGCGGCGCTGGCCGTCGCGGCTGCGCGTGATGAGGCCGGCCGCCTCCAGCACCTGGACGTGCCGGGACACGGCCTGCTTCGTCACCGGGAACGGCTCGGCCAGTTCGTTCACGGTCGCTTCTCCGCGCGAGAGCCGGGCGATCAGCGCACGCCGGATCGGGTCGCCCAGCGCGGTGAACGCCCGGTCCAGCCGGTCCTCGACGTTGTCAACGGACATCTTTATCAACCGATCTCTTTATCAAGCAGTACGTTGACAATATGCCCGTCGCGTCCCAGGGGCAAGAGGCAAGCGGGATTCAGTTCTTGCGCACTGAAGTCGTCCCGACGTCGACCGCCGCGCCGCTCGCCGCGACCGGCTTGAGCGGCGGAACCGGCTGTCCGGCCTCGTCGACGAGCACCGAGTGGTCTTCGCCGGGGGAGAAGGCGTGCCGCTCGCCCCACTGCCGGAGTGCGACGACGACGGTGAACAGGTCGCGCCCGGCGGGCGTGAGCGAGTAGACCTGCCGCTTGCCGGACTCGGCGGTCTGCCGGTCGAGGACGCCGCGCTCGACCAGGCGGCGCAGCCGGTCGGTCAGGATGTTGCGGGCGATGCCGGTGCGCTGCTGGAAGTCGGTGAACGCCCGCGCGCCGTCCATCGCGTCGCGGACGATCAGCAGGCTCCACCGGTCGCCGACGAGGTCCAGGGTGCGGGCCACCGGACACGACGGGTCGGTCCAGGCCGGGGTTTCGCCCACGATCGCGTGCCTCCTCGATGGGTTGCTCTTTGAAACCATTCTGCCGTACGGTGCGATCAGTTGCAATTCGCTACTGATTGGGGGAGTCATGGGCCTCACCACGGGCCGCCGGACGGTGTTCGCCGCGGTGGCCGCGGTCGCCGTCGCGAGCATTTACGCCGCTCAGCCGGTTCTGGCCGAGATCGGCGGAGACCTCGGCGTACCGGACGCCGGGCTGGGATGGATCGTCGCCGCCGGACAGCTCGGCTACCTGGCCGGGCTCGCCGTGCTGGTCCCGCTCGGCGATCTCGTCGACCGCCGCAAGCTCATCGCCGGCCACCTGCTGCTGACCGCGGTCGGCGCCACGGTTGCCGCGGCCGCCACGCAAACCTGGCTGCTGCTGACGGGGCTAGTGCTCGCGGGCCTGTTCGCGGTGGTCGTGCAGACGACAGTCGCCTACGCCGCCGCATTGTCCACTTCGGACGAACGCGGCCGGACCCTCGGCGTCGTGACCTCCGGTGTCGTCATCGGGATCCTCGGCGCACGCGTCGCCGCCGGTGCGCTGGCCGAGCTATGGGGCTGGCGCAGCGTCTACATCGCGCTCGCGGTGCTGCTGGTGGCGCTCGCCGGCCTCGTGCTGAAGACGATGCCGCCGGACCCGCGTCGCGACGGCACGACGTACCGGCAGGTGCTGGCCTCGCTCGGCAGCCTGTTCCGCGAGCCGCTGTTCCTCTCGCGGGGCCTGATCGCGTTCTTCCTGTTCGCCTCGTTCGGCGCGCTGTGGAGCGGTCTTTCGCTCCCGCTCGCCGCGGATCCGTGGAACCTGAGCACCGCGCAGATCGGCCTTTTCGGATTGGTCGGCCTGGCAGGCGCGTTGGGCGCCGCCCGCGCCGGACGCTGGGCCGACCGGGGACACGCGAGCCTCGTCACCGGCGGAGCGCTTGTCCTGCTGGCGGTGTCGTGGCTGGCGGTCGGGCAGCCGTCGCTGTGGCTGCTGGGCCTGGGCGTGCTGGTGCTCGATTTCGCCGTGCAGGCGGTGCATGTCAGCAATCAGCACCTGCTCACCGCGGCGCATCCGGACCGCACGAGCAGCGTCATCGGCGGCTACATGATCTTCTACTCGCTCGGCTCGGCCTTGGGCGCGGCCACGACGACCACCGCCTTCGCGGCGGCGGGCTGGACCGGCTCCAGCGTCCTGGGCGCGGCGTTCGCCGGGTGCGCGTTCGTGGTGTGGGCGGCGGCTAGGGCCGGTGCTCGGCGGCTGTCGTTGCGAACGCCTTGACCAGAGCGGTCTCCCCGGCGCTGCGCCACATCAATCCCCACTGCGCCGGAAGCGTGTCGCGGAACGGCACGAAGGCGATGCCCGGCCGCGCAAAGTACTCCGCGGCGTGCGCGGCGAGCGGGCAGATTCCTTCGCGTGCGCCGATGACCAGCAGAAGTTCCTGAAAGGTGCGACAGGCGCGCCCGCGGGTGACCGGGACACCCGCGGGCGTCGTCCACGGTTCGGGCGGCTCGCGCCAGTAGGCGGGCGGCGGGTGCGCGGCGCGCAGGACCGTGTCGCGGCCGAGATCCTCCAAAGTGACGAATTCCCGGCGGGCGAACGGATGTCCGGACGCGACCGCGAGCACCATCGGCTCGGTGTGCACGACCGGTCCCGTCGTGATCGCGGGGTCGGCGACCGGCAGCAGGACCACGGCCAGGTCGGCCTCGCCGGAGCGCAGCGTGGCGAGCGGATCCTCGAACGGAGCCTCGCTGAGGTCGATCTCGCAGCCGGGGTACCGGGCCCGGAAGGCGGCCGTGACGTCGGAGATCAGGTTCGCCACCACCGGGGCTTCGAAAGCGAGCCGCAGGGTGCCTTCGACCCCGCGTCCGGCAGCGACCGCACGCTCGATCCCGGCCAGCAGCTGCCGGTAGGCGGGCCGGATGTCGGCCTCCAGCCCGCGGCCGATCGGGGTCAGGGAGACCCGCCTGCTGGTGCGGTCGAACAACCGCGCCCCGATCCGGCGCTCCATCGTCTTGACCGACTGGCTGACCCGCGCCTGCGACACGCGCAGCCGTTCCGCGGTCCGGCCGAAGTGCAGCTCTTCGGCGAGCGCGAGGAAAACCTCGATGTCCCGGTGTTCCACCCACGCCTCCGATCGATAACCCAGAGCTTATCAACCGATGCGGACTTCTCCGTTGTTCGCCCAGCTCAGCGGCGGAAAAGTAGTCCTTGTCAAACCCCACGGAGGAACCGATGCCCGAAACCGCCCTGATCCGCTCCGCCGCCGCCGAAGTCCTCTCCGACGCCCCCGGCAGCCTGATCTCTCTGCTGGCCGACTCCGGAACCACCGGCAACCGGTTCACCGCCAACCGAGCCACCCTGAACGAGGGCGTCTTCGGCACGCCGGCCCACTTCCACACCCGCGCGACCGAGTTCTTCTACGTGCTCGGCGGCGCCCTCCAAGTCCTGGCCGGCGACGACCTGCACACCCTGGAAACCGGCGACTTCCTCGCCGTGCCGCCGACCGTCCCGCACGCTTTCGGCCCGGCCGCGGGCTCCGCCGCCGACGTGCTGGTGGTCTTCACTCCCGGCATGGACCGCTTCGACTACTACCGGCTGCTCGACCGCGTCGCACGCGGCGAAGCGGACCCGAAGGAGATCGCCGCGTCCTCCGAGCAGTACGACAACCACTACGTCGACAGCCCGCGGTGGCGGCAGGCGCGCGCCGACGCGGCCGCCTGACCAGCGAAAGCCGTGCGCTAAGCATGGAAGGCCGATGGAGTCCATCGAGCGGACGCGTTCGGCAAGGTCGAAGCGTCCGCCACGACCTCCGCACCGGACCGCCTGGTCGCGCTCTGCAGGCGCGAACCCTTCCGAGAGCCGCCCCCGGCCTTCTGCGGACGCGAAACGGCCCCCGCGGGGGGAGGTCGCGGGGGCCGTTCCTGTTCGGTGTGGGAGCCAGCTACTGGCCGAGGCTCAAGCGGACCGGCTGGTCCGGCGTCCCTTGAGCTCGGCGAGACGTTCGTTCAGCAGGTCCTCGAGCTCGGGGATGGAGCGGCGCTCCAGCAGCATGTCCCAGTGGGTCCTGGGGGGCTTGACCTTTTTTTGCTCGGGCTGCCCGCCGTCGACGATCTCGGATTCGCTGCCGTGCAGGCGGCACTCCCACACCGTCGGGATCTCGGCGTCGTCGGAGAACGGCACCTCGAACTCGTGGTTCTTGGGGCAGGAGTAGCGCACGGTACGGCGCGGAGCGAGGTCGTGATTGCGGTCGGTCTCGTAGCTGACCGCTCCCAGCCGGCTTCCACGGAGAACACGGTCGGCCATAGTGGGATTCCTTTCAGTCAGCTCCGGGTGGAGCCAGGGTGATGCTCACCCTATGCAACGAACGAGACATCCGAGGGATTCCCGGCGCCCCATGTCGCTGCTCACGATGAGCTGCGTCACCCGTGGTCTTCAGCTTCCTCCAGAGGGAGTCCGTTCGCCCTCTGACGTGACGCGGATACCGCCTTCTTAGTGCGGATATCCCCCAGTCGGGCTAGTTAGGTTAGCTCTAGGACAACCGTAACTGACCGTACTGGGCGGCAGCGGGTCCCAGATCCCCCGAGCGGAAGTGGCGACGGCACAGTACCTGATAACGGACCGTGACCGTTTCGGCATCAGACCGTGGTGAAGCTGAAGATTCAACTACGGAGTGTTCGGTATCTGCTACCACAACGGTATCTCCGTCACGGAGAATCACGTCGTCGCGGACCCGCGCGTTGAACCGGCCGGGCAGCCCGCACCAGCAGAGCACCTCGACCTGGACCGGCTGCAGTTCGTCGGCGAGTTCGAACAGGCGGGCGGCCCCGGGGAACAGCCTGCTGCGGAAGTCGGTCGCGATGCCGAAGCAGTACACGTCGATGCCCGCCTCGTCGGCGAGTTCCGCGAGCTGGTCGACCTGAACGGGGGAGAGGAACTGCGCCTCGTCCACGATCACGTAGTCCACGTGCTGCCCGTGCGCCCACTGCTCGCGCACCAGGTCCCGGATGTCGGTGCCGGTCGCGACCTCGGTCGCCCGCCGCGCGATGCCGATCCGGCTGGTGATCTGCGGCGCGCCGGACCGGTCGTGGCGGACCAGCACGAGGCCGCGGCGGCCCTGGCGCGCGTGGTTGTGGTCGATCTGCAGCGCGAGCGTCGACTTCCCGCAGTCCATCGGGCCGTAGCAGAACTTCAGCCGTCCCCTCGGGGGACCGTTGCGCCGGGCTCCGGCGGGCGGGGCCGCGGAAAGCGCGTCGGTGGGGTCCTCGAGAACAACGTCGTCTGCAGCGGTCACGACGCCCGACCCTATCTGGGCCTCACAGCACCTCCGGCGGACGGTTGCCGGCGGCCCCGATCGCGCGCCGCACCGGCACCAGCGCGACGAACACGAACCCGAGCACGAAGAACACCACGAGCGCGATGATCGCCAGCCGGAACGACCCGGTCGCCTGCCCGACGCCGGCGAACACCAGCGGCCCGAGCCACGACGTGCCCTTCTCGCCCACGACGTAAAGCGAGTAGTACTGCGCGTCCTTCCCGGCCGGGATCATCTGGCTGAACAGCGACCTGGCCAGCGCGTTCGTCCCGCCCAGCACCAGTCCGATGCCGATCGCCACCGCGAAGAACTGCAGCGGCTGCCTCGGCTGCACGAAGTACGCCCCGCCCAGCACGACGACCCAGAGCACGAGACTGACCAGGATCGTCCGCTTCGCGCCAAGGCGTCGCGCGAGCAGGCCGTGCAGGACTCCGCCCGCGTAGGCGAGGAACTGGATCACCAGCACCGTGACGATCAACACTTCGTCGGAGAACCGCAGCTCGTCCTTCCCGTACTGCGCCGAGACCGTGACGACGGTGTTGATCCCGTCCGCGAAGAGCAGGTAACTGCCGAGGAAGGCGAGCGTGAGCGGGTACGCCTTCGCCTCGCCGAGCGTCTGGCGCAGCTCGCGGAAACCCGACCGCAGCACCGAGACGCCGCGTTCGGCCGCGGTCGGCACATGGATGCGGGGGAGCCGGCGCAGGGTCGGGATGGTGAAGACGGCCCACCAGATGCCCGAAGTCAGGAAGCAGATCCGCACCGCGAGGCCGGTGTCGATGCCCAGGGACTCGCGGCTGAGATAGAAGGCGAGCTGCAGCGCGAGCGCGAGCCCGCCGCCGAGGTAGCCGAACGCCCAGCCCTTGGCCGAAACGTCGTCGCGCTCGTCCGGCGTCGCGATGTCCACCAGGAACGAGTAGTAGACGACCAGGGAACCGCCGTACCCGATGTTCGCGACGATGAACAGCGCCGCGCCCAGCTGCCAGTCCGAACCGGCCATGAAGAACATCAGCGCCGACGCCACCGCGCCCAGCACGGCGAACCCGCCGAGGATCTTGCGCTTGTTGCGGCTGCGGTCGGCCACCGCGCCCGCGATCGGCAGCACCAGAACCTGCACCACGGTCGCCACCGACAGCAGGTAGCCCCACAGCGAACCGGCGGGGAAGTGGAGACCGAACAGCGACACGTCGCAGTGGTTGAGCTTGTCGTCCACTCCCGACGCGTTGAGACAAGCCCTGTCCCCGTTAAGGGTGATGTTCTGCTTCGCGTCCGCGGCCGCGACAGTGCTCATATACAGCGCGCCGAACACCGTCGTGACCGACGAATAGAACGGCGAGTTGGCCCAGTCGTAGAAGTACCAGCCCCACCGTTCCCGCTTGGTGTCCCGGGTCCCGGCCAGCGTCATCCACGGCTCCTCGTTCGGTCATGAATCTCCAGGTCGCGCCGGACATTACTGCCGAGAGGGCAACCGGTACCGCCGAAGGGGGCAAACCGTGTCCGGTTCGTCGCTTCCGGTTTCCGCCACGCCGCGCGCAGGAACAAACGACACGCCGGGCCGGGCGTGTCGCTGCCGCGATATCCGGGCGTGTCATGTGAGACTGCTGTGCGTGGTGTGACTCTTGTGGTCGATGGGTCACGTGCTTAGTGTGCGTGGCATGACCAACCGCGTTCGCACTGCCAGACGGGCCGCCGCCAGAGCCTTGCTGCTCGTGGTCGCCGTCCTCGGCATGGAACTCGTCGTCACCGGCGCCGCGTCCGCGGACCCCCGCTCGGACACCTGGGCCAAGCTCCGCATGTGCGAGTCGAGCGGCCGCTACTCGATCAACACCGGCAACGGCTACTACGGCGCCTACCAGTTCGACCTCTCCACCTGGCGCAGCGTCGGCGGCCAGGGCCGCCCCGACCAGGCCAGCCCCCGCGAGCAGGACTACCGCGCGCTCTACCTGTACCGGATGCGCGGCTGGCAGCCGTGGGAATGCGGCGGCATGCTCGGCCTGTCCAACGACGGCGACGCCCGCAGCAAACGCGTCCCGGCCTGGGAAGAGGCCGCCTACATCGGCGGCGGCGGACTGCCGACCCCGCCCGCGCCCAAACCGCAGCCCACCCCGCCTCCCGGACCGCCCGGCGCGACACCCGCCTGGCCCGGCCTCGTCTACGCCTACGGCGACTGCGCGCCCGCGCTGCGCACGTTCCAGCTGCGGATGAACGCCTTCGGCTACGGCTTCAGCGGCACCGGCTGCTACTACGACAAGACCCGCACCGCGGTCCTGGACCTGCAGCGCGCCAACGGCATCAACGATTCGGGCCGGCTCGGTCCGAAGACGTGGAAGGCCGCGTGGGAAGGCAAGGCTCCGCGCTGACCCGCCCCGCTTCGGCGTAGCGCGCGGAGAGCTGCCGGAACGCTTCCTTCAGTTCGGCCGGGCCGACGACTTCGAGATCAGCGTCGACCCGGCCGAACGAAGCGGCCAGCCCGCGCCACGACCAAGCACCGAGACTCACCCGGCACCGGTCCGGCCCGAGCGCCTCGATGACACCGTCGGCCAGGTAACTCGCCGCCTCGGTCGCCGGGAGACGCAGGATCACCTCGCCGCGGCACGGCCACTCGCCGGACAGATCCGTCCCGCGGAACTTCGCGGCCACGAACGCGGCGACGTCGTCCAGCCCGCGCTCGGCGAACCGCGGCCCGGTCGGCGTACGCGGCGTGATCCGGTCCGCGCGGAAGATGCGCCAGTCCTCGCGATCGAGATCCCACGCGACCAGATACCACCGCTGGCCCCACGTGACGAGATGATGCGGCTCCACGCGCCGAGGCGGCGTATCCGTCGGGGCGTAGTCGAACCGCAGCACCTCCCGGGCACGCACAGCCGCGCTCAACGCCACGAGAGTCCGCGGATCCGCGCTCGGCGCAGGACGCTCGACGGCGGTGAAGCTCAACGCGTCCACCCGATGCCGCAAGCGCGCGGGCATCACCTGCCGCACAGTCCGTAACGCCCGCCTGGCCGCCTCCTCGATCCCAGCCCCGGTCGCCGCCTGCAACGCGATCGCCAGCGCGACAGCCTGGTCGTCGTCGAACAGCAACGGAGGAAGCCGCGCACCGGCGTCCAGCCGATAACCGCCGTCCGGCCCCTTCGTCGTGACGATCGGATAACCCAGCTCCCGCAACCGGTCGACGTCGCGGCGCACCGTGCGCGGACTGACCTCCAGCCGCTGTGCCAGCAGCGCACCCGGCCAATCCCGCCGAGCCTGAAGCAACGAGAGCAGCGACAACAGCCGCGCGGAGGTCTTCGGCACGCCGTCGATCCTGCCTTCAGTAGCGGTCAGGTTCTGTCCGCTACTTCCACGCACCCCGCTCCCGCAGCACCTCGCGCAGCAGATCAGGCCGGTCCGTGACGATCCCGTGCACCCCGAGGTCCAGCAGCGTCCGCATCTGGTCCGCGTCGTCGATCGTCCACGTGTGCACCTCGAACCCGCGCCGCACCGCCGTCTTCACGAACGAACGGTCGACGACTGTCAACGGCCCCTGCCGCACCGGAACCTGCGCCAGCCAGCCGGCCGCGAACCGGCTCACCGGCAGCAGCGGAGCCCACCCGTTCGCCCACACCAGGAACGCCGACCGCGGCCCCATCGCGGTCAGCAGCTTCGGCCCCGCCAACCGCCGCAGCCGAGCGAGCCGTGAGTCCGAAAAGGACGCCGCCGCGACCCGGTCGATCGCCCCGGTCCGCCGCAACGCCCGCACGAACGGGACCACCGCGCTGTCGGCCTTCACGTCGATGTTGAAAAACGCGTCCGGCAGCTCTTCGAGCAGATCCTCCAGCCGGGACAACGGCGCCCGGCCGTCGATCTTCACGTCCTTGAGCTGCGCCCAGGCCTGGGTCGCGATCGCCCCGCGCCCGTCGGTCGTCCGATCGAGCGTCGCGTCGTGATGGACGACCACCACCCCGTCCGACGTGGCGTGCACGTCGGTCTCCAGATAGCGATATCCCTCGGCCACCGCGCGCTGGAACGCGGGCAGCGAGTTCTCCAGCCCCTCCAGATCGCCGAGATGCCAGCCGCGGTGGGCGAAGGCACGGGGGAGCGAGTCGGCGAGGTACGGAAACGGTGGACGCATGCTTCCAGTCTGCGCCATCGGTGTGGCCCCGGCGCGAGAACGTGATGGACAGCTAGAGTCCGGCGGGTGAGGGAACTGGCCGAACACGCTCTGACCGGCGACGAACGCGTCGTGCCGCGCCGCACGAACGCCCCGAAACACTGCGGCTGGTGCGGACGCCGCCTGCCCGAAGCGGGCAACGTCGGACGCCGCCGCCGCTACTGCGGGCAATCCTGCCGCCAGCGCGCGTACGAACGCCGGACCGCCCTGCAGCGCAGCGGCCTGCCCGAGGACGCGGTCGTGCTGTCGGACACCGAGATCGCCGCCCTGCAGGACCGGCTCTTCCAGCTGCGCTGCGCCGCGGAGGACATCGTCACCGCGGCCCAGGACGGCGCGTCCGCGGGGGAGTTGCGGCAGCTGGCCGAGGAGATCGCGGCTGCGGCGAAGGATCTCGAACAGCTTCGCTGACGCTCCTCCCGGATCGCCGTCCGCGGAGAATGGGTTTGACCTTCCAGCGGGTGGAAGGTGCACGGTGACGGCATGAACGAGGACCGCTACCCGATCGGAGAACTCGCTCGCCGCACCGGACTGTCCGCGCGCACGATCCGGTTCTGGTCCGACAGCGGAGTAATCACGCCCGCCGAACGGTCCGCGGCGGGCTACCGCCTCTACGACGCCGACGCGGTCGGCCGCCTGCAACTGGTCAGAACACTGCGCGAACTCGGCCTCGGCCTGGACGCGGTCCGAGAAGTGCTCGACCGCCACTCCACGCTGGCCGAGGTCGCCGCGAGCCACGTCGAAGCCCTCGAAACCCAGATCCGCATCCTGCGGGTCAACCGCGCGGTCCTGCGCAACGCCCTCCGCCGCGAGAACACACCCGAAGGACTGGCCCTGATGCACGAACTCGCCCGACTGCCTGCCCGCGAACGGCAAAAGCTCATCGACGGCTTCGTCGGCAAGATCTTCTCCGGCGTGGACGACCCGGACGCTCTCGTCATCGCCGAGTTCATGCGAGAAATGCCGCCGCAGCTGCCAGACGACCCGACGTCCGCGCAAGTGGACGCCTGGATCGAGCTCGCCGAACTCGTCTCCGACGACGACTTCCGGCACACCATGCGGCAAATGGTGCTCCACGGCGCATCCGACCACCGCATCGACTTCGGCCTCACCATCCGGCCGCTGGTCCTCGAGCACGCCGGACCCGCCGCCGAACAGGGGATCGCACCGGAATCAGACACCGGCCGCACGATTCTCGACCGGATCGTGCCCGCCGATCTTGGCGACGCTGAGTCCCAGGAGGTGCTCGCATGGCTTGATCTGGTCGCGGAGCCTCGCGTCGAACGCTACTGGGAGCTGTTGAGCCTGATCGACAACCGCCCGCCGGGTCCGCGCAGCGTTCCTGCTTTCACGTGGCTCGCCGCCGCGCTGCCCGCACACCGATAACGCGGGGGACAGGGCGGCTGAACAGGACGACTGAGAACTTCGGTCGAAACTCCTGTTCAGCTGCGCCCGGCACAGGGGAGAGGCCGATGGTGGTCTCCGCGGCGGGCAGCGGTTCCTTGACGCGCCGGGGTGCCAGCATCCGCGTGACTCAGTTCCCAACGGGGTCGCGGCATCCGAGCCCGGATCGCCTGTGGCTTCCAGCGTGCACTCGCCGTCAGCCGTGCAAATCCCGACTTACGACTGCGGAAGTTCCGCCGCCTTCGCCAAATTCTCCAGCGACGCCGCCAAATTGCCCGCCGTCATGGCCCGGGCCCGGGTGTTGCGCATCGTGTCCTCGGGGTCCAGGTCGGTCCAGTCGTAGGTGTGCGTCACCGCCGTGCGCGTCTCGCTGAGCGGATTCAGTTCCCAGCGCCACAAATGCCCCGGCGGTACCTTGCCCGGCTCCGACGGACGCCACGCCACCCGGCGGGCCTCCTCGAACTCCACGACGCGGTTCTCCCGGACCCAGCCGTTCGTGAGGGTCGTCGTGAACACGTCGCCGACCGCGTGGACGCGCTGACCCGGCTTCGCCTCGGCCAGATTGTCGTTGCCGTCCCATCCGGGCTGCTGCGACGGATCGGCGATCAGCTCGAAAATCCGCTCCGCCGGGGCCTCGATCTCACGGCTGGCGCGCACGACGCGCGAAGGTTCGTCAGTCACCCGCTCATGCAATCACATCGGCCTCCCGCGCAGCGCCCTCTTCAGAAGAGTCCTCCCGAGCCAACCCGTTGAGCGCCCGATAAGTGCGGTTGCTCGCCGCCGCGGCTCGCTGTTCCCGGCCGGTCGCTTCGATGTAGTTCTGACTCGTCGCGAGGCTCGCGTGGCCCAGCAAGGACATGATCTCCGAAGCGGTCGCACCGTCCTCTGCCAAACGCGTGGCGAAGGTGTGCCGCAGTGCGTGGAGATTCGCGCCCGCCGGCACGCGGTCGTGCAGGCCCGCCCACCGGTAACACGACTTCACCAGATACTCCAGCGCACCCCGGCCGATCGGATCGCCCGCCCGGTCCCGCAGCAGCGGCTCGCTTGACGGGAAACGGTGCCGGGGAAAGCGCCGACGGCACGAAGCCTGATAGTCCTCGATCAGCTTCGCCATCGCCGGCTGCACCGGGATCGAGCGATCCCGGCTGCCCTTCCCGTGGACGTGCAGCCGAAGCTCACCGTCTCGCCCTACCACCGACCGCGGGGTGAGCGCGCGCATTTCCGCCGCCCGCAGGCCCGCGACCAGTCCGAGCGCCAGAACCAGCACGTCCCGCTCCGGCCAAGGATCCCGCGCGCGCCGGGTGCCGTCGGCCGCCGCGGTCAGCAGTTGCTCGGGAGTTTCCTCGCCCCGCAACGGTTTCGGCGTGAGCGGGGGAGTCTTGGGCCGCGCGACGGCGCCCATCGGATTGCCCGGGAGCAGTCCGTCGGACACGCAGAAGGTGAGGAACTGGTTCCACGTCGACCACGCCCGCAACACCGAACTTTTCGCGTGGTTGTCGGCGAACGCGCCGAAGGCAGCCCGCAGCACCGGCGCCGTCAGCTCTTCGACGTCCACCTCGTCGCGACCCAGCTCCGCCAGCAGGAGAGCGGTGATCCCGGCGAGATCGCGCCGATAGGCGGCAGTGGTGTGCGGCGAGTCCTTGCGCGGCCGCCGTGCCGCGAAGAACGCTTGCTGTGCCTCGGAAACGAGCATAGTGATCTTGTACCGCACAGCACCGACAATTTCGACGCTGCCCATTGCTGGCCGTTGTCTGATATATGATGCATAATAGCGATTATGCATGAAACATGGCTGCGGAAGGGGTTCGACGGGGCTGGAGAAGGGGCTGGATCCCCTTGGGGGACAGCGCTTTTCGATCAACCCTCTCGCGGCTGAATGCTCCCTGTTTGGCGTGAAAAGTCAGTGATCGCACGTGCTTCAGTGCCGCGAGCTGGCCTGACGTCAGACTGGATCTTTGACGCGTTCATCTGGTCGAGTGGATCTACAAGCCGCCTGAATCAGCCTCAGCGCGTTGGAGAAAGTTGTTGTGCTCCAACCTCAACGTCCAGCCAGTCGTGCTTAATTCGTCACGGTGACGAATTAAGCACGACTGGAGTCGGTCGATCCCGTCGGGGATTCCAGGCTCTTTCGCCGAGACTGCACCTGAGGCTCAGGCGTCCACGCACGACGAGAGACGCGTCAGTCGATGCCCGGCGAGCCAGGAGCGTCCCAGGCGGACGCGTGCAGAGACAAAGTCGTGCAACACAGTCCTCGGAAGCTCTGGAGAAACCCCTCCTCGGCATGCTGATCAGCAGGTCAGCAAAACGCCGATAATGTACATTATGTCAAGTAAGCGACGTGACGCGCTGCCCCGTGCGCCGACGCCGCTCACCACGCCAGCGGACCGTTGATGTCCGCGTAGGTGCCAGTCGGTCCGTCCGTTCCCACCTGGGCCATCCGGACGATGATCTCCGCGCCTTGCTCAACCGGCTGTCCGCCGCGGCGTCCGTTGATGTCCGTGCTCGTGTAGCCAGGTTCGACGGCGTTGATCCGGATCTCCGGGAACGCTTTGGCGTACTGCACGGTCACCATGTTCACCGCCGCCTTCGACGCCGGGTACGCCACGCCGCGGTACGCGTGTTGATGTGTCGCCTCGTCCGTCATCCTGCCCAGCGACCCCAGTGCACTGCTGACGTTCACCACGACCGGCGCGGAGGAACGTCGCAGGAGCGGCAGAAACGCGTGGAGCACGCGCACGACGCCGAAAACGTTGGTCTCGAACGTTTCCCGCATCAGGTCGGCCGTCACCTCCGGTGCGCCGACCGGTTCTCCGTCGTTGTCCAGTTCGATGGCGATGCCTGCGTTGTTGACGAGAACGTCCAGTCCCCCGTCAGCCTCGACGGTTTTCGCCGCGGCGAGGACTGACGCGTCGTCGGTGACGTCGAGCTGGACGGTTCGTGCGCCGAGTTCCTCCGCGGCCCGTTGGCCTCGGGCGGCGTCGCGTGCGCCGAGGTAGACGGTGTGTCCGGCGGCAACCAAGCGGCGGGCGGTTTCGTAGCCGAGTCCTTTGGTGGCACCGGTAATGAGCGTTGTGGTCATGGCCGCGAAGGTAGGTGCTGGAGCGCGGACCAGGTCAAGATCGGTGGCAGAATGGGCGGATGCCGCTGCCTGAGCCGACGACGCACGACTGGTCGCGTGATCACGATCCTGAGCACCTGCGGTTGATCCGCGAGAACCCGGATCAGTATGCGCCGTCTGGGGCGAGGCATCTGATTCTCGAGGTGCTCGCCTACGCCGCGGACGAGGCCGAGGATCTTGGTGCGGGCCGGGCGGTCGTCGAGTTTCACCCGGACGGTTCGGTTTCCATCTCGGACGACGGTCGCGGGACGCAGATGGCGGTCGGCGACGACGGGCGGCCGGTGCGGAAGCCGGTGATGGCGACGAAGGACTTCCGGTACTTCGATTCTCCGCCTGCCACTCCCCTCCCGGACGGGCATCCTCGGTACGGGATGTCGGTGGTCGCGGCGTTGAGCGAGTGGTTGGTGCACACGAATCGCCGTGCGGAGGGCGCGTGGACGCAGCGGTATCGCCACGGCGTCCCGGCTGACGATCTGGTTGCGGTGCCGGCGGACGGCACTACCGGGACGACCGTTCGTTTCCTTCCGGCCGCCGGTCTCGGCGACGGCGTCTCCGCCGAGTCGGTGCGGCCGCTCGCGGAGCGGTTGAGCGGGGTGTTGGTGGTCGAGGTCTAGTCCACTCCCCTGGGCGGGCCTTGGCTGATGCGGCGCAGGGTGGGTTCGAGGCGGTCGAGGTCGCTGGTGGTGATCAGCTGTCGTTCGTCCCACCAGGTCGCGCCGGCGTCGGCGAGCGGGGCGATCAGGTCGCGGGCTCGGGCGGGGTCGCCTGGGGTGCGGCCGCCGACGACGAATTCGAACTTCTCCCCCGCGCCGTGTTTTCGGGCGTAGGACACGAGATCGCGGACGTCTTCCGCTGCCGGGACGACGCCGTGCGTGGCGTTTTTGAACAGCGGGGCGATGCCGTCCCAGCGTGCGGCGCGGCGGACCGGCCGGCGGTTGGGCCATACGGCGGCGAGCCAGACGGGCGGCCGGGGCTGCTGGACCGTGGCGGGCAGGAGGGTGACGTCGCGGGCTTGGTAGTGCTTGCCGTCGTGGTTGACGGGGTTTCCGGACCAGTACCGGTCGAGGAGGCCGAGGCTTTCGTCGAGATGTTCGGCCAGGACGACCGGGTCGGTGGGTTCGCCGAAGCTGCCGAATTCGTCCTGGATCGGTCCGCCGAGGCCGGCGCCGAAGATGACTCGTCCGCCGCTGAGGGCGTCGAGGGTGGCGACCTGGCGGGCGAGGTGCTCGGGACGGCGGCGGGGCACCGCGGTGACCAGTGTGCCGATCTTGAGCGTGGAGGTCGCGAGCGCGGCTGCGGTCAGGAGCATCCAGGGATCGCCGAAGGGTTGGCCGCGGCGGGTTTCCTTGTCGTGGACGACGTGGTCCCAGAGGAACAGCGCGTCCCAGCCTTCTTGTTCGGCGGCTGCGGCCACTCTCGCCACTGTCCGGGCATCGGCGAACTCGCCGAAGTTCGGGATGTTGATCGAGAAGCGCATACCGGGCATGGTCCCGGCGCGAGGGCTGGTGCGGCAAGCGAATAAGCGGCTTGATCAGGTTCGTTTCGTCTTGCTGGTCCCCGCTTCTTCCGAGGCTTGAGCCGCGGCCTTCGCGTCGTGCTTGGTCCGTGCCGCCGTGCTGATCGCCACGAGGGCGACGATCCCCGCCACGCCTGCGAAGGTGATCGCCGACGGGGTGAGCCGCTGGTCGGGCAGTTGCAGGAAGAACGCGAACAGCGGCGAGAGCGTGAGCAGGACCGACGCGGTGATCGGCTCGGTGTGCTTGATGCCGACCTGCAGCAGGTACAGCGGCGCCGCGACGCCGACGACCGCGATCGTCAGGGACGGGAGGAAGGCTGTCGCCACGCCCGGATGGTCGTTGACCGCGACCAGCGTCCAGGTCACGGCCAGCATCAGGAAGAACCGCACCGCCAGCACCGATTGCGGTTTCAGGTCCGCCTCGCTGAGCCGTTTGGAGTAGATCACGTTCGTCACCGAGCCCAAGCCGGTGAGCAGGGTGAGCGCGATGCCGATCGCGGTGTCCGCGGCGGACCGTTCGCCCAGCGCGCTGTGCCCGGTGAACGATCCCCAGACCAGCATCGCGATCATCACGCCGATGAACAGCGAGACGACGACCTCGGTGCGCAGCACCTTCGTCCCAGGGCGCAGCACGGGGCCGACCAGCACGGTCAGCAGCGGGCCGAGCGCGAGCCCGACTACGTTCACGATCGCCGGTTCGAGGAATTTCAGCGCGTACAGCATCGACAGCCACGTCACGGCTGTCGTCACGTTGATCATGATTACGTCGTAGCGGTGGTCCCGCAGTGGCCGCAGCGCGGCCGCCGGCCCGCGCCTGACCATGTCGCTGCCGAGGAAGAACACGGCGGCGAGCGTGAACGAGATGGCGGCGACTGTCGCCGGGTCGTGCGCCTGAAGCTGGTTGCCTGCGAAGACGTCGAGTGCCGCGGTGAGGAACGCGAAGCCGGTCAGAGGCACAAGGCCCTGCGCCAGCCGGGTTCTGGGGGTATCGGCCACAGGAGAGTCACCTCGGGGATGTTCGCGGCCGCCCGGTCCTGACAACCTCGTCTTCGCGCTGGCCCGCGAAGAAGTCGTCGTACGCGGTCTGGTCAAAGTGTCCCTGGCCGGGCAAGCGGATAAGAGGCGAACGGCGCGCCCCGCTTGGCGAAGGGCCCGCGCAGCCCGTTGACGCAAGTTGTGAATCGATGGTTCACTTCTTGCCGTGGCCTACCGCAGAACGCCCAAAGTCCAGGAGCGCCTCGACGCGCTCCGGGAGACGATCCTGGACGCCACCGTGCAGCAGCTGGCCGAGCACGGCTATTCCGGCTGCTCGGTAGCCGCTGTCGCCGAGCGGGCGGGCGTCGCGGTCGGCACGGTGTACCGGCACTTCCCCACCAAGGCCGACCTGGTCGTGCGGGTCTTCCGGCAGGTCGTCTCGCGCGAGGTCGAGGCCGTGCGGTCGGCGGCGACGGGGCCGGTCGATCCGGTCGCGCGCGTCGTGGCGGTGTTCGAGACGTTCGCGGTGCGGGCGTTGAAGGCGCCGCGGCTCGCGTATGCCCTCCTGGCCGAGCCGGTGGACGCGGTGATCGACGCGGAGCGGCTCGAGTTCCGGCGGGTGTTCCGGGACGTCGTGGCGGAGCATGTCGCCGAAGGGGTGCGGACGGGCATGTTGCCCGCGCAGGACGCGGCGGTGAGCGCGGCGGCGTTGGTCGGTGCCGCGGCAGAAGTCTTGATCGGCCCGCTGACCAGCGGCGGGTCGGCGGAAGTCAGCGAGTTGAGCACGTTCGTCGTGCGGTCACTGGGAGGTTCGGATGCCCGCAACGCATGAGGTCGTCAATCAGGTTCCGCCGCTGGAGCACGATGTCGCCGCCGATCCGGCGCTGGCGGAGGCGGTCGGGCGCACCGAGGCGACGTGGGTCGTCGACGAGATGCACGAGCTGGGGCGCCTCGCCGGCAGCGCGCAGGTGCAGGAGTGGAGCCGGCTGGTCAACGAGAACGAGCCGGTGCTGCGCACGCACGACCGGTTCGGCCACCGGATCGACGAGGTCGAGTTCCATCCGCATTGGCACGACCTGATGAACATCGCGGTGTCGCACGGGTTGCAGGGCGCGCCGTGGCGGGACGAGCGGCCGGGGGCGCATGCGGCGCGGGCGGCGAAGTTCTATGTCTGGAGCCAGTCCGAGGCCGGGCACACCTGTCCGATTTCCATGACGTACGCGGCGGTTCCGGCGTTGCGCGCGAATGCCGAGCTGACCGAGAAGTACGAGCCGCTGCTGGCGTCGACCGAGTACGACTTCGGGTTGCGCGAGCCGAGCACGAAACGCGGCCTGATCGCGGGCATGTCGATGACCGAGAAGCAGGGCGGGTCGGACGTCCGCGCGAACACCACCGCAGCGCGGCCGGCGGGCGACGGCAGCTACCGGCTGGTCGGGCACAAGTGGTTCACGAGCGCGCCGATGTCGGACATGTTCCTCACCCTCGCGCAGGCGCCCGGCGGGCTTTCGTGCTTCCTGCTCCCCCGGGTGCTCCCGGACGGCGGCCGGAACCCGATCCGGTTGCAGCGCTTGAAGGACAAGCTCGGGAACCGGTCGAACGCGTCGTCGGAGATCGAGTACGACGACGCGGTGGGGTGGCTCGTCGGCGAGGAGGGCCGCGGGGTCCGCACGATCATCGAGATGGTCAACAACACGCGGCTCGACTGCGCGCTCGGCAGTTCGTCGGGCATGCGGCTGGGCGCGGTGCGGGCGGTGCATCACGCGACGCACCGGTACGCGTTCGGCAAGGCGCTCGTGGACCAGCCGCTGATGGCGAACGTGCTGGCGGACCTGGTGATCGAGGCGGAAGCGGCGGTGGCGGCGTCGATGCGGCTCGCGGCCGCGGGCGACCGGCCCGGCGACGAGCAGGAGCAGGCGTTCCGGCGTCTCGGGCTCGCGGTGACCAAGTACTGGGTGTGCAAGCGTGCGCCGATGCACGCGGCCGAGGCGCTGGAATGCTTTGGCGGCAACGGGTATGTCGAGGAATCGGGCATGCCGCGGCTGTACCGGGAAGCTCCGCTGATGTCGATCTGGGAGGGCTCCGGCAACGTCGCCGCGCTCGACGCGTTGCGTGCGATGGGAAGGCAGCCGGAGTCGGTGGCGGCGTTCTTCGCCGAGGTGGAGCTCGCGGCGGGCGGGGACGCGCGGCTCGACGACGCGGTCGACCGGCTCAAGAAGGATCTGTCCGATGTGGACGATCTGGAGTTCAGGGCGCGCCGGGTGGTCGAGTCGATGGCGTTGGTGCTGCAGGGTTCGCTGCTCGTGCGGCATGCGCCGCGCGCGGTGGCGGACGCGTTCTGCGGCACGCGGTTCGGCGGCGACTGGGGCTTGGCTTTCGGCACTTTGCCCGCTGGAACCGACACTTCCGCGATCATCGCCCGCGCGCGCGTCTAGTCCGCGTGTTTCGCCGGACAGGGCGCGGCGGGCGGCGCTACTGTCCCTGCCCGTGACCGAACCTGTTTACGTAACCGAGACGCGGACCGCGTACGACACCGTCGCCGAGTCGTACGCCGAAATGCTGAAGGATTTCCTCGAGTCGAGCACCTGGGACCGGACCATGCTCGGCGCGTTCGCGGAGCTGACCGGCGAGGGCCCGGTGGGCGATCTGGGCTGCGGCCCCGGCCGTCTCACCGGGTACGTCGCCTCGCTGGGACTGGACGTCTTCGGCGTCGACCTGTCCCCCACGATGGTCGAGGTCGCCCGCCGGACGCATCCGCACCTGCGTTTCGAGGTGGGCTCGCTGGCCGCGCTCGACCTTGCCGACGGCTCGCTCGCCGGGGCGCTGGCGTGGTATTCGCTGATCCACACGCCGCCCGAGGAGCTTCCGGTGCTGGCCAAGGAACTCGCGCGGGTGCTGCGGCCCGGCGGCTGGCTGCTGACCGCGTTCCAGGTGGGCGACAACGAGCGCCGCCGCATCGAGAACGCCTACGGCCATGACATCACGGCCAACGCGTACCGGCTGGACCCGGACTTCGTCGCGGGACTGCTCGCCGACGCCGGTTTCGTGGTCGACGCGCGTCTGGTGCGCGAACCGGGCCCGAGCTACGAAGCGACGCAGCAGGCGTACTTGATGGCCCGCAAGGAGGGCTGAGGAGCTCCGCTGGGCAGAGAAGGGGGCGGGAGTTTTCCCTGCCCCCTTCAACATATAGCGGACCCCGGGGCTTGCGGCAAGGCCCGGGTGGTGCTCCACAATCGTCCGCCGGAGCCGCTGCCTGCGGAAAGACCGCGGGCGGAACTCGGCTTCGGTACAGGGGACGAGAAGTTCATGACGGACGTGATCGTGGTGGGGGCCGGGCCGGCGGGCGTGATGCTGGCCGCGGAGCTGCGGCTGCACGGGGTGCGCGTGGTCGTGCTGGAGAAAGAGGCGGAACCGCCGAAGTTCGTGCGCGCGCTGGGGATGCATTCGCGCAGCATGGAGGTGCTGGACCAGCGGGGAATGCTGGAGCCGTTCCTCGCCGAGGGCTCGACGCATCCGGTCGGCGGGTTCTTCGCGGGCATCCCGCGTCCCGCGCCGGAGCGGCTGGACACCTCGCACCCGTACGTGCTGGGGCTCCCGCAGCCCATCACCGACCGGCTGCTGGCCGAGCACGCGGTCAAGGCCGGTGCGGAGATCCGGCGCGGATGCGAGGTCGTCGGGCTGAGCCAGGACGACGACGGGGTGAGCGTCTCTCTCGCCGACGGCAGCGAACTGCGGGCGCGCTACCTCGTCGGCTGCGACGGCGGACGGAGCACGGTGCGCAAGGCGCTCGGCGTCGCGTTCCCGGGCGAGCCCGCGCGGCGCGAGATTCTGCTGGGCGAGATGGAGGCGACGGCGGATCCCGCCGAAGTTGCCGCGCTGGTGATGGAAATCCGCAAGACGCAGCTGTGGTTCGGGGTCGGGCCGCTCCGCGACGGCATGTTCCGCGTGGTCGTGCCCGCGGCCGGCGTGGTCGAGGACCGGGAGTCGCGGACGCCGACGCTGGAGGAGGTCAAACACCAGCTGCGGGAATACGCCGGGACGGACTTCGGCGTCCACTCCCCTCGCTGGCTTTCGCGGTTCGGGGACGCGACCCGGCAGGCCGAGCACTACCGCGTCGGCCGGGTGCTGCTGGCAGGCGACGCGGCGCACGTCCACCCGCCGCTGGGCGGGCAGGGGCTCAACCTCGGCCTCCAGGACGCGTTCAACCTCGGCTGGAAACTCGCCGCCGAGGTCAACGGCTGGGCTCCGGAGGGCCTGCTGGACACCTACGAGGCCGAACGGCATCCGGTCGCGGACGCCGTGCTGGACAACGTCCGGGCCCAGGCGGTGGTGATGTCGCCCGATCCGGACGGGCGCGCGATGCGGCGGCTGATGACCGAGCTGATGGGCTTCCAGGAGGTCAACCGGCTGCTGCTGGAGAAGGTGCTCGCGCTCGACATCCGCTACGACTTCGGCGACGGGCACCGGCTGCTCGGGCGGCGGATGCCGGACCTGGCGCTCAAGCGAGGACGGCTGTACGAGCTGATGCACCAGGGCCGCGGGCTGCTGCTGGACCAGAACGGGCAGCTGTCGGCGGAAGGCTGGGCGGACCGGGTCGACCGCGTCGTGGACGTGAGCGAGGACCTCGACGTCCCGGCCGCGTTGCTCCGTCCGGACGGGCACGTGGTCTGGGTGGGCGAAGATCAGCGGGAACTGGACATGCGGATGTTGCAATGGTTCGGCGCCGGGCGATGAGGACGTAGCGGGGCCCGAGCGGGTTTCCCGGCTGCCCTGGGGGTGCCGGGAAACCCGCTCGGGCCGCGGTCAGGGATGGACCGGACCGCCCCAGCAGTCCTGCTTGCCCAGCCGCACGGACGTGTTGGTGTACACGCCGTCGGCGATGGTGTCCCCCATGATCGACCGTTGGTCGGCCGGGCGCGGCCACTGGTAGCACCAGTGCTGGGCGAAGTAGCCGCCCGCCGCCTGGATCGGGTCGAAATCGCAGATGCCGTCGGTCTGGATGCAGTAGCGGATGGACCGGACGCCGGCGAAGTCCGGACGGCCCGCGCCGAACGACACGTAGCCGCCGAACGGCGACGGCAGGCCGGTGCCCGGCGGGAGCGTCGCGCTGATCCCGGTTCCGGCCGGGCCGGGCGGCTGCATCGGGTCGGCGAACAGCTTCGCGCTGAATTTCGCCTTGTCGACGCCGAGCTGGTCGTCGGCGATGTCGTTGAGCACCATGTTCGCCACGATCGCGCCCTGCGAGTAGCCGACGACGGTGAACTCGGCGTCGGGGTTCTCGCGGTAGGCGTCCTGGACGACCTGGCGGCCCCGGTCGTGTCCGATCGCGACGCTCTGGTCCATCGGGGTCTGGTCGCAGTTCGGCGCGCCGGCCGCTCCGGCGGGGTAGTCCACGACCCGTGCGATGCCGCCCTGCAGCCACTCCGGCCGGTAGACCGACGCCTTCCCGTCGCAGGTGCCGCCGATCAGGATGTAGTAGTGCGCGCCGTCGGCGGACGCCGGCGGCGCGCTGGCGAATCCCGCGCCGAGCGTCGCGACGACAGCGCCGATCAGCGCGATCCTCCTGGCTTTCTTCACAATCGGGTCCCCTCCGCGTCGAATGGTCAGAACGTTACTGAGCGCATTCGGAAAATTACGGAGAACCTATGAAATCCTGCTGAAAGCATGATCGCCCTGCGCGCTGCCCGACGAGCCGGTGCCGCTGGTCAGGCCGCACAGACACTCGATTCGAGTCCACCGGATCGAGTGATCCGCCGCCCGCTGCCGGTCAAGCCGGGCCTCTCCCCCGACCTGTGCGGCGGGCAGGGGGAACGTCGTGCAGGGGCGGGCCGGCGACCACGGTGTTGTGGACAGTGCCGATCCCTTGCACGGTCATGCGGACGGTGTCGCCGATGCGCAGCGGCGGCGGTTGCCGTTCGCCTCGCCAACCCCACAGTTCGGCGAGGCAGCCGCTGCCGCAGGTGCCGGAGCCGAGCACGTCGCCGGGCCGGACCCAGGTGCCTCGGCTGGCGTAGGCGATCAGCTCGGCGAACGTCCAGGCCATGTTCGCGAGGGTGTCACCGCCGACGCGGGTGTCGTTGACGAAGACCTCCATGGCGAGGTCGTACCGGCCGCCGCTCTCGCAGTCGGCCAGTTCGTCCGGGGTGACCAGCACGGGGCCGAGGGTGGTGGCGGTGTCCTTGCCCTTGGCCGGTCCGAGTCCGACGCGCATTTCGCGGCTCTGCAGATCGCGCGCCGACCAGTCGTTGAGGATGGTGAACCCGGCGATGTGGTCCGCGGCCTCGGCGACGGACAGGTTGAAACCCGCCGTGCCGATCACGGCCGCGACTTCGAGTTCGAAGTCCAGCACGTCGCATCCGGGCGGCATCGGGACCGGGGCGCCGGAGCCGATCGCCGCGTGCGGGTTGGTGAAGTAGAAGGCGGGCGCTTCGTACCAGGCGTCCGGGACTTCGCTGTTTCCGGTGATCGCGCGGAGCGAGCCGGCCGTGTGCTGTTCGAAGGTGATGAAGTCGCGGATGGTGGCGACCGGCGCCGGGACGGCGATCGACGCGGTTTCATCCCAGGCCGACCGCTGGGTCGCCGCTGCGGCATCCCCGGTGGCGAGCATCTCGAAGACGTCCGCGGTCTCGGGGAGCAGATCGATGTAGTCGCCGTTGACGACGCCGTAGCGCTGCACGCCGTCGACGACCAAGGAGCCGATTCTCATTCCGTCTCCTCGTCGAAGATCGCCACCGCGCGGGTCCAGCCTGCCGACGCCGCGTGGATCTTGACCGGGAAGCAGGCGATCTGGAATCCGGTGGCCGGGAGGCTCTCCAGGTTGTGCAGCTTCTCGAGGTGGCAGTAGCCGATCTCGCGGCCGGCCCGGTGGCCCTCCCAGATCACCGAGGCGTCGTGGTCGCGGGCGTAGCGCTCGGCGGTGAAGCGGAACGGGGCGTCCCAGCTCCAGGCGTCGGTTCCGGTCACCCGCACCCCTTGTTCGAGCAGGTGCAGGGTGGCGGCGCGGCCGACTCCGCAGCCGGAATCGACGTAATCGTCCTGGCTGTAGCGGGTGCCTGCCCGGGTGTTGACCACCACGATGTCGAGCGGGCGCAGCCGGTGGCCGATCCGGTCGAGTTCGGCGTCGATGTCGGCGGGCGTGACGACGTGCCCGTCGGGCAGGCGCCGGAAGTCCAGCTTGACTCCCTTCTGGAAGCACCAGTGCAGCGGCACCTCGTCGATCGTCATGGCCCGGCGGCCTCCGTCCATAGTGGACGCGTAGTGGTACGGGGCGTCGAGATGAGTGCCGGTGTGCGTGGTGGCCTCGATCCGCTCGATCGCCCAGCCTTCGCCGTCGGGCAGGTCCGCGGCCGTCGCGCCCGGGAAGAAGCGGAGCAGGTCCGGGACCGACTGCCGGTGGTCGATGTAGGTGATCGAAGGACGGTGGCCGGGCGGGTCGGAGGCGATCCCGCCCCGCAGCGGGACCGAAATGTCCACGAGCTGTCGCATGGCGACTCCTTGCCTCTCAGCGCGGGATGACGGGGACGAGCAGATGGGAGGCGTGGTCGCCGCCGAGGTGGATGACGGCGTCGGCCGCCGGGCGGGCGAGACCGGGATGGTCGTGGGTCATGAAGCCGAGGTCGCTGTCCCCGGTGACCAATTCGAGGCGCAGCCGCTCGCCCGGCGCGAGGGTGATGCTGGTGGGCCAGATCTCGACCTCGAGCAGAGTCGGCTCGCCGGGCACGAGGGGAATCTCGCGGGCGTGGGTGTGCCACGGCCGGTGCGGCAGCGACCGCTCGGGATCGGTCTCGCGGTGGGAAGCCTTGAGCCAGCCCATGGTCATCGGGACCGGATCGCCCTGGGGGCCGACACCGGGGATCGGCTCGCCGTCGGCGCCGATGTGCTGCACCCGCGCGAAGACGTCGAGGTCGTCCTGGTCCGCGCTGAGCCACAGGCGCAGCGCGACCGGACCGGTCAGCTCGAGCGGCTCGGACACCGGGGCGGTGTCGAAGCTCGCGGGGTAGGCCACCGTCGCGGCGTCGACGGGCGGGTCCCAGTCGAGGACTCCCTCGCCGAGGTGGAGTTCGCGCCACTGCGTCTGCGGGAGCGGGAAGTCCGTGGCGTCCCGCCATTCGACCTCGCGCCCGTGCCGGATCGCCAGCCGCACCGGGGCCACGCCGTCCATCCGGCCGGGCTGGTCTTTCAGGAAACGGTCGAGGAAGCGCAGCTGCAGATCCAGTGCCCAGTCGGCGTAGTAGGGATCGATGTGGGTGCCGGTGTGCACCACGAGCCACTTGTCTCGCGACGCCGCACGGGCCCAGCCTTCGATGTTGCCGCGCAGGTGGACATGCAGCGCGCCCCAGTTGCCCGCCGACAGCACCGGCGCCGTGACCCGGTCGAGATCGACGATGCGGGCTTGGTGGTAGTCGTCCAGCACGGGACGCCGCGGGAGCACCTCGCGCCAGTCGTCTCCGTCGTCGCCGTTGCGCTGGGGCGTGATCTGGCGGTTCCACCAGAAGCCGACGAACCCGTTGGCGTACAGGCCGCCTTGGTAGATGAAGTCGCGGTAGAAGTCGGTCGCCCCTTCCCAGGCCACGATCGCGGCGAGGTGCGGCGGCTGGAGCTCTGCGACCCGCCAGCCCATCATCGCCAGCCACGAGATGCCGCTGGAAGCCACCTTGCCGGTGGACCACGGCTGTCCGGCCGCCCATTCGACGACGTCGTAGAAGTCCTCGGAATCGCTCGGGCTCATCAGGTCCATCCGGCCGGGCGACTTGCCGGTGCCCCGGGTGTCGGCGCGCAGCACCGCGTAGCCGCGGGCCGTCCACCACTCGGGATCCGGGGTCTCCCAGACCATGTGCTCGTTGTGCGGCACGAGGTCGTAGAGCGGATAGCGGTCCGGCCAGTGCACGTCCTTGCCGTACGGGCTGATCGACGCCAGCACGGGAAATTCGCCGTCGCCGTCGGGAAGGAACACGTCGGCCAGGATCGGCGGGCCGGTGCGGGCGGGGACCTCGATGTCCCGTTCGATGCGCATCTCAGTACTCCAGGGGGGTGACCGTTAAAGCAAGTCAGCTTGCGTCAAGGAGTATGGCGACTGGCGCGCGCTAAAGCAAGCGAACTTGTATTAGAGTGGTGCCCCGTGAGCGATTCGGACGTCCGGCGACGGCCCGGCGGACGGGCGGCCCGGGTGCGCGCCGCCGTCCTCGAGGCGACCAACGAGCTCCTGCGGGACGAGGGCCTGACGGGGCTGAAGGTGTCCGAGGTGGCACGGCGCGCGCAGGTGAACGAGACGTCGATCTTCCGGCGGTGGGGCACCCGCGAGAACCTCGTCATCGACGCCCTGCTCGCCGACGCCGCCGAACAGCTCCCGGTGCCCGACAGCGGGACTTTGCGGGGCGACCTGGTCGCCTACGCCACCTCGCTCGCGAAATACCTGACCTCGCCCGCCGGCAACGCCCTCGACCGGACACTGGCCTCGGCCGGCGACGACCCGATCACCCGGCAGTTGCGCGACCAGTACTGGGAGGCCCGCTTCGCCCAGTCCGGCCAGATCGCCGCACGGGCGATCAAGCGCGGAGAGCTGCCCGAGGCCACCGACCCCCGCTTCGTGCTGGAAATGCTTGTCGCGCCGCTGCATTTCAGGATCGTGCTCACCCGCGAGCCGCTCGAACCGGACTTGCCTGCCCGCATCGTCGACGCCCTCCTCCGCGGGCTCGCCGACGCCGACAGCCCTCAACCGAGGTCGTGATTTCCTGAAGGCGCGCGGACCAGGCGCATTGTGGCCCGTACGGTCCAGAACCAGTATGGTCGGCGCATGGCCCGGCCTCGCGAGTTCGACGAAGATCGCGTGCTGCTCGCCGTCCGCGACGAGTTCTGGGACAAGGGCTACGGGGCGACGTCGCTGGGGGATCTGCTGCGCGTGAGCGGGCTCGGCAAGGGCAGCCTGTACGGGGCGTTCGGCGACAAGCGAAGCCTGTTCCTGCGAGTGCTGCGCGACTACGACGACGCGAACCTGCTGATGCTGCGCGAGAGTCTGGCGTCCGCGGCGCGCGGGATCGACGTGGTGCGCGCGTTTCTGCTCGGCCCGACCCTCGACCCGACCGGAGCAGTTGCGCGTCGAGGTTGCTTGCTGGCCAACAGCAACGCCGAACTGGCCACCAGCACTCCGGACGTGGCCGCGGAGGCATGTCGCAGCTATGACGCGATCGCGGACATTCTCGCCGAGGCACTGGAGCGCGCCCAGCGAGAAGGCGACCTCTCCCCTGACGCCGACCCCGCCGAGACCGCCCGCGCGGTGCTCGTCGCCCAGCTCGGCCTGATCGCGCTCGGGCGCACCGGCATGGACGTCGACGTGCTCGCGAAAGCGGCCCAGTCCGCCCTCGTGCGGCTGCTGCCCGCCGCAACACGGTAGCGACAACTCGCTGGCAGGCGGCCGGACCGGGAACGGCGCGCCCTCCGGCTGCACCCCGCCGCTCCTGCCAAGGATCACCGTGGCAGAACGGGTTCCTGCCTGACGAATCCAGGTCCATGCATGCCCGCGCTCTTCTCGTCGGCCACAGTTATTGACCGCCCAGTCCAGATCTGCGACAGTTATGGACCTTACGGTCAATAACTGTGAAGGAGGGCGGCATGGCCGTCTTGGCAGACAAAGTCGCCGTGGTCACCGGGGGCAGCAGCGGCATCGGATTCGCGACCGCACGGGCGTTCCGCGACGAGGGGGCCAAGGTCTTCATCACCGGCCGCCGCAAGGACGCGCTCGACGCGGCGGTCGCCGAACTCGGGCCTGACGTGACTGGCGTGGTCTGCGACGTTTCGGCGCTCGCGGAGCTCGACGCGTTCTACCGAACCGTGCGCGAGCAGGCCGGCCGCATCGACGTACTGGTCGCCAACGCAGGCGTCGGCGCCGCGGCCGCGTTCGGCGAGGTGACGGAGGAGCTGATCGACTCGGTGTTCGCCACCAACGTCAAGGGAACGATCTTCACCGTGCAGCAAGCGCTGCCGCTGCTCAGCGCGAACGCCTCGGTGATCCTCACCGGTTCGACCGCCACGACCAGGCCCAGCCAGGGACTCGAGGTCTACGCGGCATCGAAGGCGGCGATCCGCAACCTCGCCCGGGGCTGGGCTCTCAGCTCGCGCACACACGGCTTCCGGGTCAACGTCGTGTCCCCTGGCGGCACGCGCACCCCCGGTCTCCTCGAGCTGGTCCCGCCCGAGGCGCTCCGGCAGGCCGAGGGCGAAGTCCCGCTCGGCCGGCTCGCGGAACCCGAGGAGATCGCCGCCGTGACGACGTTCCTCGCCTCGGACGCGTCGAGCTTCGTCAACGGCGCCGAGTTCTTCGCCGACGGCGGTTTCGCACAGGTGTGAGCGCTCTCGTCGACGCGCGCGAACCTCACCGAAACCGGGGCTTAATCCCGCCGCCGGGCCAGGACGAAAACTCGGTGCATGGCAAGGAAAGCAGCGGGCAGCCCAGCAGCGGTCGACGTCAAAACCACCAGACGTCGATCCCTGCCGGAAGCCGGCAAGCCTGGCTGGCAAAGCGATAACGCCCGATTTTCCGAGCGCTGCGGGGACCCCGGCTCCGCAGAACTCGGCTCAGCGGACGCGCGGCGTGAACTCCGCGAGATCCGGCAACGGCGGCACCTCCCGCGCATACGCGTCCGCGGCCAGCACACCTGTGGTGACCCGGGTGGCCGTGCGGCGGCCGAGTTCGTCCAGGATTTCCTGCTCGGTCCGGCCCCGCGCGAGCAGCAGCAGGAACGGGTCGGCGTCGAGCAGCCAGGCGACCTGGAACGACAGCGCGGCGGCGTGCCGGCACGGGAGTTCCCAGCCGGGGCAGTCGCAGTCCGGGTCGAGGTCGCCGATGCCGGGCAGCAGCGGGACGACCTCGGCCAGCTCCGGCGGCAGATGCCGGTCGAGCAGCGCGGCGAGGTGCCCGGCATGGTCGGCGGCGCGGTCCAGCAGCAGCTCCCAGTCCGTTGTGGACAGTTCGGCCAGGTGCACGCCGGTGCGGTACGGGCCGTCGTCGGCGTCCTCGGTGGTCGCGGTGATGAGGCCGGGGCTGACCGTGATCGGGCCGACCAGGCCCGCCGCGGCGTAGCTCCGGCCCTTCTTCAGCTGCCGCAGGTCGAGTGCGGTGTCCTCCATCGCCTGCAGCCACGCGCGGCCCCACCAGCTGCGGGCGAACGGACCGCGGCCGGGGCGGGCGGGAAACGCGGGGAATCCGCGGACCCGGTCGGTCATCGCTGCCTCCGGAGGGTCACGAGCTCGGCCAGTTCGTCGTCGGTGAGTTCGGTGAGCGCGGCCTCGCCCGAGGCGAGCACCGCGTCGGCGAGCGCGCGTTTCTCCCGCAGCATCGCCGCGATCCGGTCCTCGACCGTCCCTTCCGCGACCAGCCGGTGGACCTGCACCGGCCGGGTCTGCCCGATCCGGTACGCGCGGTCGGTCGCCTGGTCCTCGACCGCCGGGTTCCACCACCGGTCGTAGTGCACGACGTGATCGGCACGCGTGAGGGTGAGCCCGGTGCCCGCGGCCTTGAGCGAGAGCAGGAACACCGGCACGTCGCCGTTCTGGAAGCCGCGGACCAGTTCCTCGCGCCGGGCGACCGGCGTTCCGCCGTGCAGCAGCTGCGACGGGACGCCGCGCGCGGCGAGGTGCCGCTCCAGCAGCCGAGCCATCACCACGTACTGGGTGAACACCAGCACCGCGCCGTCCTCGGAGAGGATCGTGTCGAGCAGTTCGTCGAGCAGCTCGAGCTTCCCGGACCGTCCGGCGAGCGTGCTGTCGCCAGGCTCGCCGAGGTACTGCGCGGGGTGGTTGCAGATCTGCTTGAGCGCGGTGAGCAGCTTGACCACCCGGCCGCGACGGGCCATGCCGTCGCTCGCGGAGATGTCCGCCATCAGCTCGCGCACGGTGGCCTCGTACAGCGACGCCTGCTCGGTCGTGAGCGACACCGGCCGGTCGGTCTCGGTCTTGGCGGGCAGCTCGGGCGCGATGCCCGGGTCGGATTTGCGGCGGCGCAACAGGAACGGCCGCAGCAGCCGGGACAGCTGCTCGGCAACCGCCGGATCGGCGCCGGATTCGACCGGCTTCCCCCAGCGGCGGCGGAACTCGGCGAGCGGGCCGAGCAGACCCGGCGTGGTCCAGTCGAGGATCGCCCACAGTTCGGTGAGCGTGTTCTCCACCGGCGTGCCGGTGAGCGCGACCTTCGCCGAGGAAGGCAGCAGCCGCAACGCTTTCGCCGTGTCGGAGCGGTGGTTCTTCACGTGCTGCGCCTCGTCGGCGACCAGCAGATCCCAGCCCACCTCGGCCAGCGGCGCGGGGTCGGCGCGCAGCGTGCCGTAGGTCGTGAGGACGAAACCGCCGTCGAGCTCGTCCAACGACCGCGAAGCGCCGTGGAACCGGCGCACCGCGACCCCGGGCGCGAACCGGCGGATCTCGGTTTCCCACGTGCCCAGCAGCGAAGCCGGGCAGACGACCAGCGTCGGCCCGGCGCCGCGGTGCAGGTGCAGCGCGATGAGCGTGACGGTTTTGCCGAGCCCCATGTCGTCGGCGAGACAGCCGCCGAGACCCAGCCCGGTGACGGTGTCGAGCCAGCGCAGACCGCGCAGCTGGTAGTCGCGCAGGGTCGCGGCCAGCCCGGCCGGCTGCGGCACCGGCTCGGGATCGGCCGACAGCCGCGCGCGCAGATCTTCCAGCCAGCCGTCGGTGCGGACGTCGACCAGGTCGCCGTCGACCTCCGTGCGGCCGGTGAGCGCGACGCCGAGCGCCTCGATCGCGGTCAACGGCTTGAGCGTGCGATCCCGGGCGCGATCGGCGGTCTTGCTGTCCAGCAGCACCCACCGGTCCCGCAGCCGGACGACCGGACGCTGGGCCTCGGCGAGCGCGTCGAGTTCCGCGACGCTCAGCTCGCTGTCGCCGAGCGCGAGCTGCCAGTCGAACTGCAGCACCCGGTCGCCGCCGAAGAACGACCGCGCGTCGGACGGCGCGTCGCCCGGCCGGACGACTGCGCGCGCGGCCAGCCCGGTCAGCTCCGCGGGCCAGTGGACCGCCAGTTCGGCGGCGTCGAGCGCGCCGGCGAGCAGTTCGGCGATCTCGCGGTCTCCCAGCGCGACCGACGACGGAACCGCCGCCGACAGCAGCGGAGCCAGCGCGGGCCACACCTCCGCTCCGTGCCGCAACGCCAGCAGAACCTCGTGCCGCGCCTCCTGGCTTCCGGTGCGCCACAGCTCTTCCGCGTCGACCAGCGGCTCGGTCCCGCCGTGCACCTGGACGACGGCGCGGAACCGGCCGCCCGCGAGATCGTCGGACTCGATCCGCAGCGACACGCGCAGCGCGGGTTCCACTCCGGCGACATCGCCGAGGAACCGCATCAGCAGCGGGTACGGCTCCGGCAACCGCGCCGGGTCCCCGGGGATCGGCGTCGCGTGGGCGTGCGGCGGCATCGCGTCGGCGAGCCGGCGCAGCCACGCTTCCTCGGCCGGGTCGAGCGGTCCGGTCCACCCGGCCGAGGCGAGTCGCTCCGCGGCTTCGGCCGCCAGCGCCCAGAACCTCGCGGACGGGTCCGTGAGCGCGCGCAGCACCGGAACCGCATCCGCGGTCGGCACCCGCAGCGCGGGCACCGTGCGCACCCCGTCCGGCAACACGACCTCGACCGTGCCGGGCGCCCCAGGACCGTCCGGCATCGCGCCGTCCGGTCTCCAGAACACGATCCGACCCGGCTCCACCACTGCTGAATTCAGTGCTCCGCCCTCCCCTGGCTGGCCTGTCCGGGATAGTCTACCGGAAAACTCTGTACTGCGTACGAGGAGCGAAGTGGACACCGAAACGGACACCGGGCCGGGCGATCCGCGGCGGACCATCGAACTGCTGTGGGGCGTGCCCGGTCCCCCGCGCCGCGGCCCGAAACCGAAGCTGACGGTCGAGCACGTGGTGGCGGCCGGGATCCGGGTCGCGGACGCGGACGGGCTCGACGCGGTCACCATGCGCCGGATCGCCGACGAGCTGGGCGTCGCGACGATGTCGCTCTACACCTACGTGCCCGGCCGCGACGAACTGCTGGAGCTGATGCTCGACCACGCGCACGGCGAACTCCCCGGCGAGCTGCCGGAAGGCTGGCGGGCCGGGCTCGCCGCGGTCGCCGAAGACCTGTGGCGGCTCTACCACCGGCATCCCTGGCTGCTGGAGATCCGCGTCGGCCGTCCGACCCTGGGCCCGCACACCTTCGCCAAATACGAGCGCGAGCTGGCCGCGATGGACGAACTCGGCCTCGACGACGTCCAGCTCGACGCGATCGTCAGCCTGCTCAACGGATTGGTCGCGGGCGCGGCGCGCGGATCGGTGGACGCGACCCGCGCCGCGCGGCGCAGCGGGATGACCGACCTCGACTGGTGGAACCGCTCCGCGCCGGTGCTGGCCGAGATCCCGGCGGCGGACCCGGCGCACTTCCCGCGCGCCAGCCGGGTCGGCACGACCGCCGGGCAGACCTACGGCGGGTCGTCGGATCCCGAGCACCATTTCCGGTTCGGGCTCGGCCGCATCCTCGACGGGATCGGGCAGCTCGCCGGAGCCTGAACGCGAGAAATTGTCGGTGGCGCGGTTTACCGTGCGGAGGGTGTCGGCGGAACTGGTTCGCCGGCGGGCACGAGAAGGGAGTGCGCGGTGACCGGGGAGCACGACGCGGTCGAAGCCGCTGTCGCGCAGGCGTTCCGCGACGAGTGGGGCTCCGTCGTGGCCACGCTCATCCGCGTCACCGGCGACTGGGACCTTGCCGAGGAATGCGCGCAGGACGCATTCGCGCTCGCCGTGCGGACCTGGCCGCGCGACGGCGTTCCCGACCGCCCCGGAGCATGGCTCACCACCGCCGCGCGCAACCGCGCGGTCGACCGGCTCCGGCGGGCGGCGGCAGGCGCGGAAAAACTCCGTGAGGCGGCGAGCCTGGCCTTCCCGGACGAACCAGCCGCTGTCCACAGTGGAATCGGCGGAACCGGTGGATTCCAAGACGACCGGCTCCGGCTCATATTCACCTGCTGTCACCCCGCGCTCGCGTTCGAGGCGCAGGTCGCGCTCGCGCTGCGCACGCTCGTCGGGCTCAGCACCGCGGAGATCGCGCGCGCGTTCCTGGTGTCCGAATCGACGATGTCGCAGCGTCTCGTCCGGGTGAAACGCAAGATCCGCGCCGCCGGGATCCCGTACCGGGTGCCGCCCGCGCACCTGCTGCCCGAGCGCACCGCCGCGGTGCTCGGCGTGCTGTACCTGTTGTTCAACGAGGGCTACTCGGCCAGCGAAGGCGACGATCTCCAGCGGCCCGACCTGGCCGGCGAAGCCATCCGGCTGGCCCGGCTGCTGTGCACCCTGATGCCGGACGAACCCGAGGCCACCGGCCTGCTCGCCCTCCTCCTGCTGCACCACGCCCGCCGCAGCACGCGAAACCGGCCCGACGGCGAACTGATCCCGCTCGACGAACAAGACCGAAGCCGGTGGGACGCCGCGGCCATCACCGAGGGAACCGCGCTGCTCGAAGGAGCGCTGCGCCGCCGGAGCCCCGGGCCGTACCAGGTGCAGGCCGCGATCGCCGCGTGTCATGCCGCCGCCGCGCGCGCCGAAGACACCGACTGGGCGCAGATCGCCGGGCTCTATCACGAGCTGCGGCGGTTCCGTCCGGGTCCGGTGGTCGAGCTGAACCGCGCGGTCGCGGTCGGGATGGCCGTCGGACCGGAGGCCGGGCTCGCCCTCGCCGACCGGCTGAGCGAAGAGCTGGCGGGCTACCACCTGCTGCCCGCCACCCGCGCGGACTTCCTCCGCCGCCTCGGCCGCACCGAAGAAGCCCAAGTCGCCTACGCCGAAGCGCTCGCGCTGGCCCGCACCGGAGCCGAACGCAGCTACCTCCGGAGACGACTTTCGGAAATTTCTTCGCCGGAGGTGTCTGTCTCGGTCTCTTCCGTTCGTCGGGAGGGCAAACAGCCTCCGGAAGGACAGCCATGATCACCAAAACCCTTCGCGTGCCCGGCGCGGAGCTCCACTACGACGTCGCGGGCTCCGGACCGCTGCTGCTCCTCGTGCCCGGCGGACCCGCGGACGCCACCGCGTTCACCGCGCTGCGCCCCTTCCTCGCCGACCGCTACACCGTCGTCACGTTCGACCCGCGCGGCATTTCGCGCAGCCGCACCACCGAACTCGACGACGACCTCGTCGGCCAACACGCCGAGGACGTGCAGCGGCTGCTCACCGAACTCGACGGCGGGCCAGTCTCGGTGCTGGCCAACAGCGGCGGCGCGATCACCATGCTCGAACACGTGACCCGCTACCCCGGCGCGGTGCGGACGCTCGTCGCGCACGAACCGCCGGTCAGCCGCTACCTCGGCGAACTGCTGGCCGATTTCCCGGACATCCCGGCGATCTACCGGGAGCAGGGCGTCGACGCGGCCGTGGGGGCGTTCATGGCCGCCAGCGGATTCGAGATCCCTCCGCCGCCCGAGCACCCCACCGCCGCGGAAATCGAGCAGGGCAAACAGATGCGCGGCAACTTCGAGGTGTTCTTCGGCAAGCTGATGGGCGCCATCGGAGCCTGGGAACCCGATCTCGAAGCGCTCGCCGCCGCGGACACCCGGATCGTCGTCGCGGTGGGCGACGCGATCGGCACCCCGGCCTACGAAGCAGGCGTCGGGCTGGCCCGCGCGCTCGGCGGCGAGCCCGTCCGGTTCCCGGGAGACCACGCCGGCTTCGCTGGTGAACCCGAGGCATTCGCCGCCCGCCTCGCCGGAACTCTCAACGAGGAGAACACATGCGCTACCTCCTGATGATCGCCGGGTCCGAAGAACCCACCGAGGAACAGCTCGCGATCGGCTGCGGCGGCTGGTCCGAGGACCTGGCGGAACGCGGCGTCCTGGTCGGCGGCGGAGGACTGCACCCGCCCGCGACGGCCACCACGGTGCGCGTGCGCGACGGCGAGGTCCTGCTCAGCGACGGGCCGTTCGCCGAAACCAAGGACCAGATCGGCGGCTACGCCGTGCTCGAATGCGCCGACCTCGACGAGGCCGTCGAGCACGCGTCCCGGCATCCGGCCGCCGCATACGGAACGATCGAAGTACGCCCGCTCCTCGGCTGAGGCGCGCGCCCCCGAACCGAAAGGAACCCTCATGCCCTCCATCGTGGAGAGAAACGAACAGCGCTACGTCGGCTACCGAGCGACAGTCGGATTCGACGGCATGCCCGAGGTCGCGCACCGGATCGCCGCGATCATCGGCGCGCTCGCCGAACGCGGTCTCGAACCCGCCTGCGCGCCGTTCTTCCGTTACCTGGTGCTCGGAACGGACATGGAGACCGTCACCGTCGAGGCCGGCGTCCCGGTCAAGGACGCCCTCGACCTCGGCGACGAGTACTTCAACGACGTTCTGCCCGCCGGGAAATACGCCCAGGCCACCCACCACGGCCCGCCGGGCGGCCTCTTCGCGGCCACCGCGGACCTGCTCGCCTGGGGCGAGAAGGAGGACGTGCGCTGGGACCGCACCGTCGAGGCCGACGGCGAGCACTGGACCGCCCGGCTCGAGATCTACCGCACCAACCCGCAGATCGAGCCGGACCCGAACAACTGGGACACCGACCTCTGCTTCCGGCTCGCGGACTGACCGGCCGGTGGCCCGGAGTCACGCGCTCCGGGTCACCAAAGCGCCGACGAGACACCCGAACCCGGCCGCCGACGCCACCGTCCGCACCGTGTTCCACCGCACCCACGGCTCCTCGAACCGGGCCCGCAGCGCGGCGAAGTCGACCGTGTCGACGGCGAGGGCGTTGTTCATCGGCACGTTGATCGCGCCGGTCACGATCACCATCGCCACCAGAAGCACCGCGCCCGCGATGAGCCACGGCAGCCCGCCTCGCGAGCCGCTCGTGAAGTGCAGGACCACGGCCGCGACCGCGAGCAGCGGCGCGCCCAGGAACGACAGCATGAACCAGCCGTTCACGATGGCGTCGTTGATCCGGCGCATCGCGGTCACGAACGTGTGGTCGTCGGCATGGGCGAGGCCTGGCATCACCGACACCGTGTACGCGTAGAACAACCCCGCGATCAGCCCCGCCGCGACCACTGCCGCCACGAGAACCGCCTTCGAAACGATCACCATCGTCTTGCCTTCCGTTTTGTCCCCCAGTACGCCCCCAGTCAATCCAAAGATCGCGAGACGATCCATCGGTTATCCGCTCGGAACCATGCGCGATCGTCTCAGCGGGAGACTTCCATGCAGCACACCCTTCCGAACGGCGTCACGCTCGGCGCCGAGCACTTCGGCGACCCGGCCGCGCCGCTGGTCCTGCTCGCCGGAGGTCCCACGATGCTGTCGTGGCCAGACGCTCTGTGCGAGGCACTCGCCCGCGGCGGACGGCACGTCGTTCGCTACGACCTCCGCGACGCGGGCACCTCGACCACTCTCGATCCGAACGCCCCGGCCTACACGCTGCGCGACCTCGCCGCCGACGCCGCCGCGCTCGCCCGGGAACTCGACGACCGGCCCGCGCACCTGGCCGGGATCGGGGTCAGCGGGATGGTCGCCCAAGTCGCCGCCCTCGACCACCCGTCCGCTTTCTCCGCCCTCACGCTGTACGGAACGCGCCCTGTCGCGCCGGGCCCCGTCGATCCCGACCTGCCCGATCACGACGCGAAGACCATGCACGAAGTCTTCGCGCTGCCAATGCCCGACTGGTCAGACCGCGCCGCCGTCGCCGAACGCGCCGCCGCCAGCGCCGAGATCCTCGGCAACGACCCCAGCGCGGCGCGAACCGCCGCAGAACGCGTTTTCGACCGCGCGGCCAGCACGGAGCCGGTGGTGCAGCTGGCGAATCAGCTGGGCATGGTGTTCTCCAAGCTCGACTGCACGCCGCGTTGGCGCGAACGACTGCCGGAACTCGCGATCCCGACGGTCGTGCTGCACAGCCGGAGGGACGCGTTCTTCCCGGTCGGCAACGGGGAAGCCCTCGCCCGCGAGATCCCCGGCGCGCGGCTGGTCGTCGTGGAGGATGCCGCGAGCGCGATTCCGGACGCTGCCGCCGAGGAGATCGCCGAAGCGATGCTCGCCGCCTGAACGTCCGCCGGACGGGTGCGGCCCGACGGCAACCAGCGCGACCGAGACCGGAGCGATGCCGGTCGGGCTCGGAATTGGCAGCTTGCCCTGGAACGCTGAGCCAGCGTGCGGGCTGACGATTGCGCTGCCGGACAACGGCGATAGGGAGCCGCGGCCCGGAAAGTGGCGACAGGCCCCGGCGAGGAGGTGGGCAGCGGGAGCCTTGCTTCCGCAGCGCGCCGCGGTCTGAATGCGCCGCGGTTTCGACCAGCGCGGGTGCCCGACGCGGAATGGCCAACTGCCCAGGGGGATTCGTGCTTCCGCCGCGTTGCCACCCGCCGCCCCGCGATCCCGGCCAGCGCGGCAACCCGAACCGGCCGGATTTCCCTTGCCGCAGCGCTATTCTCAGCGGCGTGGACCCGCTCACCGCGTTGCTCGAAGGACCCCGCGCGCACGGCGCGTTCCTGCTCCGGTCCGTCCTGCGCCCGCCGTGGTCCCTGCGGATCGAGGACGAAGCGCCGCTGACCGTGCTCGCCGTGGTCCGCGGCGACGCCTGGCTGGTGCCCGACAACGCCGAAGCCGTGCGCCTGGACACCGGCGACGTGGCCGTCGTCCGGGGACCCGAGCCGTACCTCGTCGCCGACGATCCGGGGACGCCTCCGCAAGCGGTGATCCGTCCGGGACAGGAGTGCGTCACCCCGGACGGCGGGCATCTCACCGACCTGACCGAATTCGGCGTCCGCACCTGGGGCGCCGACGCGGACGGTCCGACGGTGCTGCTCACCGGGACCTACCCGACCGTCGGAGAGGTCTCGCGCCGGCTGCTCGCGGCGGTGCCGAACGTCGTCACCGCACGCGCCGGAACCAGCCCGGATCCGCTCGTCTCGATGCTCGCCGACGAGATCGAGCGCGACGTCCCCGGGCAGGAAGCGGTCCTCGACCGGCTGCTGGACCTCCTGCTCGTGCGCGTCCTGCGGGAATGGCTCGACCGCCCGGCCGCGCCCGCCTGGTACCGCGCGCACGGCGACCCGGTGGCCGGGCACGCCCTGCGTCTCCTGCAGGACCAGCCCGAGCACCCCTGGACCGTCGCCGGCCTGGCGAGCGCGACCGGCGTTTCCCGCGCCGCGCTCGCCAGGCGGTTCACCGACGCCGTCGGCGAGCCCCCGATGACCTACCTCGCCACCTGGCGGCTCGCCCTCGCCGCCGATCTCCTGCGGCAGCAACCCGACGCGACGCTCACCGCGATCGCCCGGCAGGTCGGCTACCGCAGCCCCTTCACGCTGAGCACCGCGTTCAAACGGGAGTACGGCCGCAGTCCGCAGCACTACCGCCTGCGCGAACCCGCCTGAGCACATACTCCGGGACACGTGCCGACGGGGAGTCACCGCTGCGGACGCGATCGAAACCAGTCCCCGCACACCGACGCGCACCCGCGAAGGTGAACGAGTCGGCCCGGCAATCGCCGGAAAGGCGACGTGCCCATGCCCGGTGCCACTCGGCTAACTCAGTCCTCCTCCCCGAACATCCGGGCGAACAAGCTCCGCACCTTCTCCGCCGCGCCGTCGGACAGGAACAGCTCCAGGTTGTCCGCCGACATCTGCGCCGCCGGTTCGGCACGCTCGAACATCGCCTGCTCGAACTTCCGCACGTCACCGCCTTGAGCGAGAACCAGGGCAAGCTCGGCGCCGTCGCGCATCGCGAGGTTCGCGCCCTGTCCGGCGAACGGCGACATCAGATGCGCCGCGTCGCCGACCAGCGTCACGCCCGGCGTGGGGTCCCACCGCAACCCGACCGGCAGCGCGTTCAGCGGATACACCAGCATCGGCCCGGACGTCGCGTCCAGCAGCGCCAGGAACTCCTCGGGCCACCCGGCGTACAGCTCCTTGAGCGCTACGCGGGCGCGATCCGGGTCGTCGAACGGAATCCCCGAGGTCTCCGGCCAGTTCTCGGCGCATCGCCGGGCCAGGTGGACTCGGATCGTGCCGTCTCCGTTGCGCTGCGCGGAAAGCGTCTGGTGATCCCCGAGCGAGGAGAAGCTCCCTCGTCCGACGAGCGCCGAAGCGGCCGGGTGCGCTCGGTCCGCGTCGTGGATGACCAGTTCCACCCCGTGCACGCCGCAGTACGCCGGTACCGCGTCGGTGAGCAGCGGGCGGATTCTCGACCGGGCGCCGTCCGCGCCGATGAGGAAATCGCACTCCAGGGTTTCGCCGCCGGAAAGATGGACGCGGTGGCGTCCGTCGCCGAGCGGCTCCGCGCGAGTCACTGCGTGTCCCCAGTGGACAGTGTCCTCCGGAAGCGCGTCGAGCAGCAGTTTCCGCAGAGCCGGCCGGTCCGCCTCGGGACGGCCCCAGCGCGCGTCTCCCTCGTCCGGGGTGATTTCCTGCCGCAGCAAGGTTCCCGCGGAGTCGTAGAGGACCATGTCCTGGCCCTCGGGACGGGCGATCGCGCGGTAACCGGCCTCCAGGCCGGCCTCGCGCAGCGCCCATTGGCCCCCGTCGACCGTCAGATCCAGCGTGCCGCCCTGCACTCGGGCTTCCGGGCCGGCGTCGCGTTCGCAGACCACGGCGTCGACGCCGTGCGCCCGCAGCACCCGCGCACAGGTGAGCCCGCCGAGCCCGCCCCCAGCTATGACGATTCGCATGATGACTTCCCCTCGATACACTGTATTGACGAGATACACCGTATCGGAACCGCCCCGGTACTGTCACCCGAAAAAGGAGCGAGCATGGACGAACTGGTGTGGGAACGGCCCGAACCGCCGGCGCGCGCGGCGCCGACGCCACTGAGCCGCGCCCGCATCGTCGAGACCGCCTGCGCGCTCGCCGACGAAGGCGGGCTCGAAGCGGTGTCGCTGCGCAAAGTCGCGGCCGCGCTCGGCTCGGGGCCGATGCGGCTGTACGGCTATCTCGACACCAAAGAAGAACTGCTCGACCTGATGACCGACGCCGTCTACGGCGAGATCCCGCTGCCGGACCCGGAAACCGAAGGGCCCGCCGCCCTCCGCGCGCTCGCCCACGGCTGCCGCGCGGCGGTCCAGCGGCACGAATGGTTCGCGGACCTGATCGGCGGACGGCCCGGGCTCGGCCCGAACGCGCTCGCCTACCTGGAGGCGTCGCTCGCCGCGGCGGCCGGTCCGGGGCCGATCGAGGACGCCATGATCACGGTCTTCACCGTGCACTCCTACGTCACCGGCGCCGTGCGCAGCGAGATCCGCGAGCGGCGGCTCATCAGCGACACCGGTCTCGACGAGGAAAGCTGGCAGCGCGCCGCCGCGCCGTACCTGCAGCGGATGTTCGACTCCGGCCGCTACCCCACTCTCCTCCGCACCGCACGCGACGCCGTCCACCCCGACGGCGACGCGGTCTTCTCCGCCGGCCTCGACCGGGTGCTCTCCGGACTCTCCCTGAGCTAGTTACCGCTTAAGCGGCAAGATGGGCGCATGAACACCGCCGCGCTGGGGCCGACGACCCGCGTCATGCACGCGATGGAACAGCTGTGGGCCGAAATCCGGCGGCGGCACGCGGACGTTCCCGAAGCGATCCTCGTGCTGGCGTCGGGAACGATGGGCACCACCACCGAGATCCACGGCCACTTCGCGCGGTCCCGCTGGCACGTCGGCGACGGCGTCGAACCGCGCGCCGAGTTCTTCCTCGGCGCGGAAGGCCTCCGGCGCGGCGCGGCCGAGGTCCTCTCCACCACGCTCCACGAGGCCGCGCACGGACTCGCCGCCACCCGCGACATCGTCGACGTCAGCGACGGCCGCTACCACAACAAACGCTTCGCCGCGCTCGCCGCCGAACTCGGCCTGCGCGCCGAACAGGCGGACCGCATCGGCTGGTCCGCGACCACCGCGCTGCCGGCGACTCTCGAGGCGTATCAAGGAGAACTCTCCCGTCTCGAAGAAGCGCTGACTGTGTGGCGGCACACCGAACAGGAGGTCGCGCGTCGCGCCGTGGCGGCCCCGCCGGACGATCCCGAAGGTCCGGACGAGGTGGCCGAACCACTCGCGCCGCCGGTGGTGATCGCCCCGGTCGACGGCCGCGGCGCGCACCGCGGCGGGCCGAACTACGTCGCGGCGATCTGCCGCTGCGAACCGCCGCGCCGGATCCGCGCGGCCCGCTCGATCCTGGAGCTGGGGCCGATCACCTGCACGGTGTGCTCCGAACCGTTCATCGAGGCTTGACCGCTGCCGCGACAACCCTTAGTGCTTGCACTTTGCTATCACTTCGGGCTACCGTCGCGCATCACGAGCGGAGGGGGTCGTCATGCTGAGACAGGCAGCGGAGGGCGTGCTGGTCCATCAGAGCGAGGTGCTCGAGAACAACGCGGTCGTCGTGCGGGGCCGGGATGGGGTGCTGCTCATTGATCCCGGGCTCACGAACGACGAACTGACCTGTCTCGCCGGAGATCTGCGCGAACTCGGTCAGCCGGTAGCGGCAGGCTTCGCGACGCACCCGGATTGGGACCACGCGCTCTGGCACGCCGAATTCGGCGACGCGCCGCGCTACGGCACCGCCCGGTGCGCGGCCTACCTGCGCGATCTGCTGGCGAAAGCGGACTGGAAAACCCTTCTCGCCGAAGGATTGCCGCCGGAAATCGCCGACGACGTGCCGCTGGACCTGTTCGGCCGCGTCACCGGTCTGCCCGCCGGAACCGCGTATCTCCCCTGGGACGGCCCGCGGGCCTGGATCATCGAACATCCGGCTCACGCCCCGGGCCACGCGGCTCTGCTGATCGAGGAACGCGGAGTTCTTGTTGCCGGGGACATGCTTTCCGACGTCCTGGTCCCGATGTTCGACGACACCGCCGACCCGATCGAGGACTACCTCGCCGGATTGCGGGCGCTCGAAGCCGTGGCGGACGACGTCGACGTTCTCGTCCCCGGGCACGGATCCGTCGGCGGATCCGATCAGGTGCGCGCGCGAATCGACCTGGACCGCGCGTACGTGGAGGCCTTGCGCGACGGCCGCGAACCCGTCGACCCGCGGATCGGCCCGTCGGCCAAGCCCGGCTGGGAGTGGGTCGCCGATCTGCACCGAGGGCAAGCCCGGAAGATCGCCGGGATCAGCGGCTGAGCCAGCCTCGGTGCAGCGCCGGAGCCAGTTCGTGCGCGGCGGAATCCCGGATGGCGTTCTCGTCGTGGAGGTATCCCTCCGTGGTCGACAGCGCGGCGTGCCCGAGGTCGCGCTGCACCTGCCGCGGCGGGACCCCTCGCTCGATCGCGTGCGTCGCGTAGGAGTGACGCGCCGAATGCGGGTGGATGGTGTCGCACAACGGCTGCAGGTGGGTCGCGACGAACCGGGCCTCGGCGGTGTCGAGCAATTCCTTCAGCCGAGCGGTCTTGGGCGGCTGGCAGAACGTCGCGCATAACCGGCGCAGCAACGCCGTCACGTGCGAAACGTGCACGCGCGCGCCGGTGCTGGTGACGAACAACGGCTCCGCCCGCTTCGCGCCGACTTGCCCGCGCAGTGCCGGGACCTGCGGCGTGATCCGGTCCGAGAGATAAGCGTCGAGCGCGTCCGCCACCGGCGCGGCCAGCGCGACCTCGCGGTCCTTGGACCCCTTGCCGTGCACGCGAAGCACGCCGATGCCGCCCGCGGTCGGCCGCCGGTAGTCGCCCAGATCGACGCCGACGAGTTCCTCTGCGCGCACCCCGGTGCCGATCAGGATCTCGACCATCGCCCGGTCGCGCAGGCCGTTGCGGCTGTGGTCGACCAGCAGCCAGGCGGCGAGCAGCAACGCCCGGCACGCGTCGAAGGACCAGCGCGCGGTCTGGGACGGGACGCCGGAAGGACGGTTGAGATGCTGCGCGCGCCGGTCCACCAGCGCTGCGGGATTGTGTCCGGCCAAGCCTTCCCGCAGCAGGTACTTGCGGTAGAACGCGGACACCGCCGACAGCATCCGGCCGCGCGTCGCGTCGCGGTACCCGGCCCGCGCCAGCTCGTCCAGCCACTGCTCGACGTGCTCCACCCGGACGTCGGCGAACGAGGTGAACCCGTTGCGCAGACACCACGGCAGCCACGCGAGCGCCTCCGGATCGGTCCGCCGCGCCCGGCCTCGGCGGCGGCTCGGGTCCGGCGGCTGGTAGCCGGGCACCCAGTCGAGCGGGATGCCGAGATCGGTCGCGTACGCGACGCGGGTGTTGACCGACGCGTACACGCGCAGGAACTCCGCGAACCGCTCGTGCGCGTCCTTGCCCGCTCCCCCGGCATCGGTGAGCGCGAGGGTCATGCGCGCCCGCCCGGATACAGTGCGGCGACCCCGGCGAGCACGAGATCGATCCCGGCGAGGAACTGCTCGCGGTCGTCGTGCTCGCTCATCTGGCCCGCCATCGCCCGGGTGGTCTCGTACTCCTCCGGATCCAGCGCCTCCCACGCTTCCGCCGTGGCGGCCAGGAATTCGGCCCGGTCCGCCTCCGGCTCGGCGACCTGGCTGTTCGCCGCGTTCTGCCCGGCCGCGCCCAGGACGTAGTGCATCAGCACCGACGTCGCGGTGAACCAGTGCTCCTCGGGCACGCCCAGCGCGCGGACCCGGCGGCCGAGGCTTTCGAGGATCCGCGGCGTGACCGGCCCCCCGGGACTGCGGGACAACTGGAGCAGAAGCTGCGCGGCGAGCCACGGATGCGCGTCGATCGCGGAGAACAGCCCGAGCGCGACCGCGTGCACTTCCTCGCGCGGCGATCCGGCCGACTCCGCCGCCAGTGCGTCCGCCACCACCGCGTCGGTGGCGGCGACCAGCAGTTCGCCCTTGTTCGCGACGTGCCAGTAGATCGCCCCGGGACCGGTCGCGAGCCGCTCGGTGAGCACCCGGAAGGTCAAGCCGCTCTCGCCGGCCGCGTCCAGCAGTTCCACCGCCGCCGCGACGATGCGCTCCCGAGAGAGCGCCTCCGTGCGCCGCTGTGCCCGGCGCGTCCCCGTAGCCATGGGTCCATCTTGACACATCTGGAGCGCCGTTCCAATATGGAATGGCGTACCAGAACCTCTCTCCCGAAGGAGCCGTGTCATGAACACACCCGTCACGATCGTCGGCGCCGGGCTCGGCGGTCTCACGCTCGCCCGCGTCCTGCACGTCCACGGAATCCCCGCCGCGGTCTACGAAGCCGAGCCGTCCCCGGCTTCGCGCGCCCAGGGCGGCCTGCTCGACATCCACGACTACAACGGTCAGCTCGCCGTCGAAGCCGCCGGGCTGACCGCCGAATTCCGCAGCCTCATCCTGGAAGGGAGACAAGAACTGCGGCTGCTGGCCCGGGACGGGACAGTGCTGTTCAAACAACCCGACGACGGCACCGGCGGCCGTCCCGAAGTCCATCGCGGCGAGCTTCGGCAACTGCTGATCGACTCGCTGCCGGAGGGCACTGTCCACTGGGGACACAAGGTCAGCGGCGTGCGCGCTTTGGCGCAGGGGTACGAGGTCGCGTTCGCCGACGGAAGCACGGTCACCACGAACCTGCTGGTCGGCGCGGACGGCGCCTGGTCGAAGGTGCGGCCGCTGTTGACCTCGGCGAAGCCCGAGTACACCGGCACGGCCTCGGTCGAGACCTTCGTCCACGACTCCGACCGCCGGTTCCCCGCCACGGCCGAAGCGGTCGGCGGCGGGATGCTGCTGGCGCTGGCGCCGGGCCACGGCATCACCGCACACCGCGAGCGAGACGGAATCCTGCACGCCTACGTCGGGCTGGTCCGGTCGCTGGAGTGGTTCGACGGCATCGATTTCGCTGACGCGTCCGCCGCCACCGCCTGGATCGCGGCGGAGTTCGAGGGCTGGTCGACGGCGCTGACCACGCTGATCACCGAAAGCAACACCGCGCCGGTCCTGCGGCCGCACTACGGCCTGCCGATCGGCCAGCGGTGGGAGCGGGTGCCCGGCGTGACCCTGATCGGCGACGCCGCGCACCTCGCCCCGCCGAACGGAGAAGGCGCGAACCTGGCCATGCTCGACGGTGCCGAACTCGGGATCGCGCTCGCCGCCCACCCCGGCGACGTCGAGGCCGCGCTCGCCGAGTACGAACAGGCGATGTTCCCGCGCGGCGAGGAAACCGCCGCCGAGGGCGCGCACCTGCAACGGCAGATGTTCGGCCCCGACGCACCGCACGGCCTGCTCGCCGAGTTCGTCGCCGGAACGTAAGGCCTTCCGGTCGGCTCCTTGGGGGAACCCGATTCCCTCAAGGAGCCGAAGCCGCCGTCAGGCCACTGCTTCCCGCAGCGACGCGGACAGCGCGCGGGCCTCGTGCTCGGTCATCCGGCCGGTTTCGTACGGCACGCCGTTGACCCACCGTTGCGTCAGCCGGGCGATCCGCTCGCCGTAGCGCTGGGCGGTGATCCGGTCGCCGGGCGAACCGGCGTCCTCCGGGCCGAGGTCGGCGTGGCTCTGGCTCATCAGCCCCAGCCACGAGCCGAGCCGGTTGACGTCGTCGCGGGTCCCGCCGCTCCAGTTGTTGCCCGGCATGTCGCCTACGCCGATCCACTGCATGCCCAGCTGCGCCGCGAACACCGACAACTGCTGCAGCACCGTCAGCTTGTCGCCGCTCTGCGACGCGGACATGGTGAACCCGCCCGCCAGCTTGTCCTTCCACGCCTGCGTCGTGAACGGCGTGAACGCGGCCTCCATGAACGCCTTGAACACCGCCGACACGCTGCCCATCAGCGTCGGGCAGCCCAGGACGATCGCGTCGGAACGGTCCAGCAGCGCCATGACCTCGCGGTCGTGCCAGCGGCCCGCGTTGACGTCCTCGGCCCGGATGTCGACGAGGTGCACCTGCACGCCCGGCACCTGCCGCGCTCCTTCGGCGAGGTGCTCGGCCACAAGGCGGGTGTGCCCGTGCACCGAATGGCAGACGACGGTCGCAGTGACGTTGGGTGCGCCGTCAACGGCATTGGCTGTCATGCGAAAACTTCTTCCGTTCGTGGGGAAAGCCCCGGCTTGCTTCCCATCTCATCCCGATCGCCGGGCGCCATCAACGCCGTTCTCCGGCACCCAGCGATCGGTGAGACCGATCGATCGGGCTAGCCTGATCCGGTGGACAGGATCGAGCTGGAAGCGTTCGTCACGGTCGCGGAGGAGCTCCACTTCGGCCGCGCCGCCGAACGCCTGCACCGCGGACAGCCGACCGTGAGCGACGCCGTCCGCCGTCTCGAGAAAACCTTGGGCGGCAAGCTCTTCCACCGAACCAGCCGCCGCGTCTCGCTGACCGACCTCGGCGAAGCGCTCCTGCCCGACGCGCACGCCACCCTCGCCCAGCTGCGCCGATTCCAGCAACGCGGCCGTTCTCTGGCCGGCGGCGACCGGGCGCGCACCACGCTCGTCGTCGCCCACGCCGAGTACACCGCGCACCAGGTCCTGATGCGCTGTCTGCCGCAGCTGCGCGAGCGGTTCCCGGACGTCGCCATCGTGCCGGAACCGATGCCGACCACCGCTCAGCTCGCCGCCCTGCGCGCGGAAACCGTCGGGCTCGGCATCGGCTGGGCGACCGGCGGGATCGACGGCGTGCGGGCGAGGGTGCTGTCCGCCGAACGGTTCGTCGCGCTCGTGCCCGCGGCGCATCCCCTTGCCGGGCATGTCGAACTGAGCGCGGCCGAGCTGTCGTCGACCGCGTTGCTGACCTGGCCGCATCAGATCAACAGCGGGCTGTGCGACCGGCTGCTGTCCGCGTTCCGGATCAGCGGTGCGGACCTGCGGATCATCCGGACGGCCGACAGCGTGCAGGCGATCGCCGCCCACGTCGCGGCCGGAACGGGCATCGGGATCACCGTCGGATCGGCACTGGACCACCAGCCGCCGGGGCTGCGGATCATCCCGCTGACCGGTCCTTCGACGACCGCCGACCAGGTGGTCCTCCTGCCCGAGAATCCGTCCGAAGTCGCACTCTCGCTGCGGGATCTGCTGCTGCGGGCTTCGTCGGCGGATTAGGGACACGCGCCGGACAGGATCCGGCCGTGCAGCTCCACCAACCGCGCGCCGGGGTCGACGCCCAGCTCGGTGCGGAGGCGGCGGCTCAACCCGGCGTACCGGCGAAGCGCGTCCGCCTGGCGGCCGTGCCGGCACAGCACCGTCATCAGCTGCGCGGCGATCCGTTCGTCCAGCGGATGCTCGGCGGCGTAGTCGTTCAGCGGGCCGAGCAGTTCCGAGGACTTGCCCTCCCGCAGGCAGATGTCGAACAGGTCCAGCTCCGCCCCGAGACGTTCGCCGGCGAACCGGGCGCGCAGATCGACCAGCCACGCGGCGTCGACGTCGACGAACGGAACGCCCCGGCACAACGACAACGCCGATTCGTAGGACTGTTTCGCCCGCCGCCGGTCGCCGCCGGACTTCCGCGCCCGGGACACCAGCCCGCGGAACCGGCACAGGTCGATGTCGTCCTCGTCGACGATCAGCACGTATCCGCGGTGCCCGCGCGTCAGAACCAGCCGATCGCTGTGCCGGACCACCCCGCGAAGCCGGGAAACGTAGCTGTAGAGCGCGTTGTGCACCCGCGCCGGCGGAGAGCCGTTCCAGACCCGGCTGATCAGCTCGCCGGCCGAGATCTGGACGTTCGGCTGGATGAGGAGCGCCGCGAGGAGCCGGCGCTGCCGCGGCGGGCCCAGCGCGAGAATCCTTTCGCCGACCCGTATTTCGACCTCTCCGAGAACCCTCACCTCGGTGCCGCTCACGGAACCTCCCTGGGTTGTTTCCGGGATACCAGTCCCGCCGCGGCGGTTTCAAGGTCGCGGCAAGGTTTCGACAAGGTGCCCCGGCCACGATGGGCCACGGCCCGGGCAGCGTCGCCCCGCATCGGGGACGCGCCCGCCGGCTTTCGCCCGCCCCGGCGCGGTTTCTCGCTGCTGCGAACGGAAATCGGGAGGTGAAAGCCCATGCTGTACCGCCACTGACCCGGCAAGCGCATCGCGGGCGCGGCGTGGCCGGGAAGGCCGCGACGCGCCCGCTCCGACCCGACCGCGGCGTGCTCGCCGGGGAAACCGGAGGACGTCTTGGCCTCGCACGACGACCCGTACTACGAGCCGCTCGACCCGCGCGTGCTCGCCGATCCGCACCCGTATTACCGCAGGCTGCGCGAGGCGCATCCGGTGTACTGGCACGGAATGCTGGACTCCTGGGTCGTCACCGAACACGCCGCCGGACGCCAGGTGCTCGCCGACACCGCCCGCTACGCCTCGGACTTCCGCCGGGGCGGGATCGACGTTCCCGCCCCGGCGGTGAACCTGCAACAGCTCGACCCGCCGGAGCACACCGGAATCCGCCGCCTGCTGGTCTGCGCGCTGCACCAAGTGCCGCAACGCACGATGGCCGAGCACCTCCGCACGACCATGACCTCCCGGCTGCTCGCGCTCGCCGACGCCTGCCCGGCCGACCTGGTGTGGGGCTTCGCCCGCCCGGTCGCGCTCGACACGATCAGCCGCTATCTCGGCGTGCAACCGCCGGACGGCGAGGAGTTCGAGCGTTACTCCAACGCCATCGTGCGCAGCATGGATGCCGGTCTGGACCCGTCCCGCGCCGAGGCGGGCGACCACGCCCGGGCGGCGCTGAGCGAACTCGTCGCAGGCTGGCTGGCCGACGACAATCAGGCCGGTTTCGTCGCCGCCGCCCGCCGCGCGCGGTACACCCGCCCCGGCATCTCCGCGGACCTGCTGGCGAACTCGCTCCGCGCGGTTCTCCACGCCGGTTACGAGTCGTCCAGCCGTCTGCTCGGGGCGGCTTTGCTGCGCCTGGCGCGCCGTCCGGGCCTGCTGGATCTGTTGTCCGCTTTGGACGGTGCGGACGACCTCGCCGACGAACTCGTCCGCCTCGACGGTTCCGTGCAAGCCGACGGCCGGATCTGCGTCGCCGACGGCGAACTGGGCGGCCAGCGCATCCGGCGCGGCGACGTCGTGATCGTGCTGCTCGCCGCCGCGAACCGCGATCCCGCCGTGTTCGCCTGCCCGGACGAGGTGAATCCGCGTCCCCGGCGCGGCCTGCACCTCGGATTCGGCCGCGGCGCGCACTCCTGCCTCGGCGCCGCGCTGGTCAACCTGCAGCTGCGCACGCTCTTCGACTGCTTGCGGGACAACGGGATCACGCTGACGCTGGCAGGCTGTCCGGACTGGGAGGACACCGCGACCCTGCGCGGGCTGACTTCGCTGCCGGTCCAGGTGTCGATTCGGCGGAAGACCTCGCTGCACTGGCGGTAGGCGGCCGGAGCGGGTGTCCTGTCTCGTTCTATCTGATCCCAACTTCCCTCTTCTGAGATGGGGGATTCAGTTTGGATGAGACGGCCCTGAACTAGCGGTCTCATCCAAACCGAATCCGGCGGAACCGAGTCCGGATCACCCAGCGGTGCCCTGCTGACCACGTCGAAGAAAGACGTGCAGAATCTCCTGCTCTCCCGGATCGACAATGCGCAGGAACGAGGCAAGCGCTTCAGCGGCCGGCACGCCGCTCGGCGACGGCGGCCAGGTGCCATTCGGTGGCCATCGCTGCCCCACTTCCTCGGTTGTCAGATAACACGCACGAAGGGGGGTGACGCCGCCGAAGACGTCGTCCCAGGAGCAACCCGCCGGCTCGCCAGATAATACGTCATTATCTGACAGTCATCGAAATTTCATCCAACCCCGATACGCTCGGCCGTCGACCGGATTCGTCTCGTCATGCACAGGAGAATTCGTGGCTGAACCGGAGTTCCCCCGCCAGCCGCATGTCGAGCGAGAGGGAGGGCAATCCTGATGTCTGACCCACATGATTGGGCGCGGCGGAACGCGCAAGTGCCCCCAGGCCGGCGGCGAACGCGTTCCGTGATGCCATGGCAAGTCGCACGGCGACTTTATGGCCCGTACACATTGTCCAAGCATTTCCGGTTGGCCGCCTCGGATGACCTTGAACTGATCGGCGGGGTGACGCTCAAGGACATTCGGCCTGTGGTTGGGGGCCGCCGCGCTCACGCTGCTCGCCCGCCCGAACCACCGCCGGGCAACCCGGCGTGCTGTACGACGGCCGTGCGTGCTCGCGCTCTTGGCGTTGGCGATGGGGACGGGCCTGGCGTTGACATCGCTGGTGACCACGCCTGGTCCGGACGGCTACCGCAACCCTCTCGTCGGTCTCGCGGCATGGGCAATGGACATATCGCCAGCGTTGCTTCTTCTGATCGTACCTTTGGCGATAGTCCTGTCAGTGCTGGCAATATGGTTCGCCATCTTTTTCTTGTGCTCCTTGTACCTCATGCATCACAACGGTTTCAGCGAGGGTGGCCACCCGCTGTTGCGGCCTATAACCAGTACCTGGCTCGCTTGGGTGGGTGCCGCATTGGCTATTGCCTTTCCCGCGCCGGACTCGACGCAGACTCCGATCGTGATCATTGCGGCATTGATGGGGCCAACCCTGGCCACCTTGATCAGCATCTGGGAGTGGCGAGAGTGTCAGAGTTGACAGAACGCGCGGGCTGCGGGCTGGCCTCAGCTACCCTGCGCCGAGCCTGTGACCAGCTATAACGCTCTACTTTGCGCTTGGCCGTCTTCGGGAGTCCTGGGCCGGCGTCATGGTCCCGCGCTCCGATCACGCCCATCGCTGGCTGCGCAACGGCGGCAGTCGCGCGCCCTCGGCGACGCCGGGAGCTTGCCGATCAGCAGCGAGACGGTTGCGTGCCCGAACTTCGACTATCCGGCCACACGGAGCAGATCGTCGTAGTGCTCGGCGATCAGGTCGGTGTTGCGTTTGCGGGTCAGTAGCGGTCCGGTGTGCGGGTAGTCGGCCTCCGCCTGCGCCCGCGACCCGGCGCGGCAGAGGGGGATCTTGCCCAGGTCCCGGATGCGCGGGGACAGCCGCAACCCGAGCAGATCGAACAGCCCGAAGTTGACCAGCGTCACCCAGTGGGTGTCCGTGGCGTGCTCGGTGACGGGGACGTCGGTGGCGTTTCCGAGGGTTTCGTGGAGAACGTAGTGGGCCTCGCGTGTGGTCGCGAGGATGATCTTCGTGCCGTAGGTGGTGTGCTGGTCGGTCACGTGGGTGTAGGCCGAGAGGACCTGTCCGTCGTGGATGACCATGTCCCGGCCGGTCAATGTCTTGCTGCGCACCGGAAACCGCTGCCCGTCGGAGGAGGACAGGGTGCCGGTGCCGAATACCGGGGCCAGCGGCAGCGTGCCGTGGTAGCCGATGATCGCCAGGTTCGCCGCCCGTAGCGTCTGCTCCCGCACGTACCACTCCGCGGTCCACGCCAAGATGTTGTAGGAGATCCCGCACGCGCCCCGCCGTCCGCGTGAGTCCGAGGTTGGCGGAGTGGCTGATCAGCACCGCGATCAGGTTCCGCTTGAGCTCCGGGCTGGCGTGGGGTGAAGCAGTCTAGGAACCCGGTGCGCTTGTCCGGTCCGGCCAGCAGCGACACGATCGGTGCGAACGGCAACATCTCGGTGAGCTCCGCCTTGAGGGCCACCGCCTCAGCGGGGACGTCCTCGGCGGTGAGCGGAGAGATCACCAGGTCGCCGCCGTCGTCCAGGCGGACCGGGCCATCGCCGGTGGCCGGGACCTGCTCCCACTCCCCGAGGGCGTCGTTCAGCTCGTTCTCGGCGGCCAGGGCGCGGGCAGGGCCGGCGGGTTGCCGGCCAGCCGGCAGAACTCCGGGCGCTGCGCTGACCGCTTGTCCGGGGTCAGCAGGGCAGGTGGCCGGGTCGGAGTAGAGCCGTCAGCCGGGTACGCAGGCGCCGCCGGTGCGCGGCCCGTCGCGCAATCCGAGCAGGTTCAGTGAGCCGGGCTTCAGATAGCTGAGCTGCGGGGTCATCTAGAGCGAGCCGGTGTCAGCTTCGCTGAGCCAGGACAGGACCTTCGCTAGCTCTCCGAGCGGCCCGGAGCACGACTATATGAATAATCTCAGTTATCCATATAGACAAGCACCGTCACATGCTTCCACTGGTTTCAGATTTGAATCTAGTACCTACTGTTTCAGTATCAATACTCTAACTGTAGAGTGTGTCTCACCTGCGGAAAGGGGCATCGATGGAGACGGGTGGGCCGCCGATACGGCGCGGGAGCCGGGAAGAACGGCGGGAGGCGACCGTGCGCGCGTTGGCCGCGGGCGACGAGGCGGGGTGCGCCTATTGCGGTGAGCCGCTGCCGCCTATCCCCCGGCAGGGCGGGCGGCCGACGCCGTACTGTCCGGCCGATCCCGAGCGGTACGGAAAGTGGGGCGCGAAGGTCGTCACGTGCGCGATGCTCGACGAGCAGCGCGAGATCTGGGTGACCGTCTACGGTCCCGACCAGCCGATGACCCTGCTCGACACCCAGGCGCTCGACGAGCAGCTCGGGTCGGCGCTGTCGGCGTTGGACCCGCTGCACGCGGAGCTGTCCGCGCTGCGCACGCACGTCACCGACCAGACCGCGGCGGCCCTCAAGGCGCGGGAAGAGGCTGAGGCGGCCCGCGACGAGGCGGTGGAGCAGGCCAGGGTGGCGAACACTGAACGCGCGCACGCGGTGGCCGCCGCGGAGGAGGCGCGCGAGGCGGAGGCGGAGGCCAAAAAGCAGTCCGAAGTGGACCGGGCCGAGCGCGACAGTGCGCTCTCGAATGCTTCTGCGGCAAGGAAAGCGCAGGAAGCGGCATTGGCTGTTCGCGATGAGGCGGAGAACAACCGTCAGCGTGCGCTCGAACAGGCGGCCGCAGCGCATGACCGGGTCACCGCGCTGCAGCGCGAGATCTCGGCGTTGCGCGCGACGGCGGTCGAGGATCTCGAACAGGCCCGCCGCGACGCTGCGCAGGCGCAGCAGGAACTGCGGACGTCGTTGACCGCCGAGCACCAAAGCCGGTTGCGCGACCAGGAACAGCGGATGCGCGAGCAGGCGGTTGAGGCGGACGAGCGGGTACGCGGGGTCCAGCTCGCGGCCGACCAGCGGGTTGCCGAGTCAGCGGCGCAGTTGAGCCAGGCGACGAAGGGGTATGCCGAAACGCTGGCGCCGCTGCACGCTGAGCTGGGGGAACTGCGTGCTCGCGTCAGTGCGCAGCAGGCTGAGCTGGACGAGCTGAAACGGCTCCGCGAAGCAGAGAAGGCCGAGGAAGAGGAGCAGGCGGAAGAGCAGGTGGCGGGGCACTGACGCTGCCGCACGCCAGGCCGGGTTGTGGTTCAATGGCCTCAGCCGCCTGGTCTTCCCGGCGGACTGTTCTCGCCCGCGGTGCTTTTCCTGGCCCGCATCGGGCGCGCTCCTGCAGCGAGCACTTCACCGATCCCGGCCTCGTCAGGTCGTCCCCAGCCATGCCCACGAAACGGAGCAGAACCATGCCCACCGAACGCCTCACCAACGGCACCGAGCGAGCACTCCTCGAGAACACGCTCGACCGCAACCGCGAAGCCCTCGTCGAGACCCTTCGCGGACTGTCCGAAGCCGACGCCCGACGACGGCTCGTCGCGTCGCTGTCGACGCCGATTTCCGTGGTCAAGCACGCCGCCGCGGCGGAACGGATCTGGTTCCAGCGGTTCTGGGCCGGGCTCGAAGAGTCCGAATGCGACGGTTACTCGAAGCGCGACGTCGGCACCTTCGCCGTCACCGACGACGAGACCGTGGCCGACGTGATCGCCGAGTACGAGCGCGCCAGCCAGCGGTCACGGGAGATCGCGGCGCGCTTCGAACTGGACGACACCAAGGAATTCCCGGGCGAGGGAACGGTCAGCATGCGTTGGACGATGCTCGCGATGATCCAGGAATTCGCCCGGCACGCGGGACACGGCGACATCCTGCGCGAGCAGATCGACCAGCCCCTGGCCTGACTCCCCCGGCCCGGGCTGGTCGGCCAGAAACGAGAGGTTCCTCGGCGATATCGACTGCCGGATCCGCCGTCGGCTCGGCACCTGCCAGCTGATGGCGGCCCACTGGTCGCGCGTGCGCAACTGGAGCGTCGAGAGCGGCGGCGAGGTTCGCGCACGCGCCGCCGACGCGTCGTGGTCGTTGTCGGCAGTTGAGCGGTGACTACGCTGGAGAGGTTCACCCGCCTTCGCTGGAGAGACCTTGTCCGACCGCCGTACCCTGACTGCCGACTGCACGAGCTGTTTCGCGCTCTGCTGCGTCGCGCTCACCTTCACCAAATCAGCTGATTTCGCCATCGACAAGCGCGCCGGCGACCCGTGCCCGAATCTGCAGCACGACTTCCTCTGCGGCATCCACGATCAGTTGCGCCCCAAGGGTTTCGCGGGCTGCACCGGGTACGACTGCTTCGGCGCCGGGCAGCAGGTGTCGCAGGTGACCTTCGGCGGTCGCAGCTGGCGCGAGGCTCCGGAAACCCGCAAACAGATGTTCGCCGCGCTTCCGGTGATGCGGCACCTGCACGAGCTGCTCTGGTATCTCACCGAGGCGCGTTCGCTGGCCGCGACCCGCGAAATCCACGCGGAACTGGACTCGGCGATCGCCGAGATCGAGAAGGTGACGGCCGGGGACGCGGACGCGGTGCTGGCGATCGACGTCGACGCGCGCCGGGCCCAGGTGAACCCGCTGCTGGTCCGCACCAGCGAACTGGTCCGCGCCGGAGCCGGGCGCAAGAAGGACCGCCGCGGCGCCGACCTGATCGGCGCGAAACTGGCCGGAGCGGATCTGCGCAGCGCGAACTTGCGCGGCGCGTACCTGATCGCGGCCGATCTCCGGGGCGCGGACCTGCGCCGCGCCGACCTGATCGGCGCGGATCTGCGCGACGCCGACGTCCGCGGAGCCGACTTCACCGACAGCCTTTTCCTTACCCAGACCCAGGTGAACGCCGCCCGCGGCGACGCCGCGACCAAGCTGCCTTCACGGCTGGCCCGTCCTGGCCACTGGTAGTCAGCGCGGCCGGGTGGACCCGACGACCACTCCGCCGAGCCGGGCGATCCAGCTGCCGCACACGCAACGCACGTATTCGGTCCGGCTGCTCGCCGACGCCGGGACGACAGCGGACGCGGGCAGCTCGGCCAGGGGCCAGCCGCAACGGGGGCAACGGTTTTCTTCCATGCCGCCATCGTGCGGTAATGGTTCAGTACGGTTCAACCCTTACGGCTCGCCGTGCGGCGGAGCAGGACGTCGCGGAGACGCTCTCGGGATGCAGGCCGTGCCACTGACCGTCGTGACGGCGGGTCGGAGTCGCGCCGTGGCGTCCATCCACGTCGGCGGGGCTGATGCGGTTCCGCTGGTTGTCAAGCCGCGCGCCGGGACCGTCCGATGAGGACGGAAGTCAGCTGGCGATGAGTGCGCCGACGGCGTCGCCCGCGGAAGCGGTCCGTCCTGTCGTGTGCTGGTAGCGCCGGACGAGGTCGCGATGGCGGACCCGCCGTCCGAGCCGTCGTTCGGCTCGCAGCACCGGATTGCGCTGCGGGACCGGGAAGGCCGCGGCGAGGTCGGCGAGCAGGGCCCGCTGATCGATGTCCGCGACGTCGAAGACCCACGACGTGCCGGGATCGAGGGTGACCAGTACGAAGGCGAGATGTTCGGTCCGGTGCTCCCGTTCCCGGCGGGCGAGGGCGAGCCGCAACGACGCCGCGTACGCCGCTTGTGCGTCCAGCCCGAGCGGAGGTTCTTGCCGGGCGCACCGCCGGCGTGCTTCCGCCATTCCCAGCGGCAGCAACGGTTCGCGCGCGGGCGGGCGGTCGAGTGCCGACCCGGCCAGGCCCTGGAGATCGATCCCGAGCGGTGCCAGGACAGCTCGGTCCGCAGCCGCGCCAGCACCTGCCGGAGCGGCTAGAAGAACGGCCTGGCGGATCGCCTCCCCGGTCGCTCCGTGCCTAATCAGCACTGCGGAGACGGAGCTGCCCGCGGCGAGGGCCAGCAGAAGATGTTCGCTGCCCGTGCGCGGATGTTCGAGGCCGCGCGCCAGCGTGATCGCCTGGCCCACGACCTGGCTCAGCTCAGGGTGATCTCCTCGGAACATCAGGCCCCCTCGACGCGGTGGTACTTGCGGTGCACGGTCTGCTTCGTGACGCCGAGGCGGACGGCGATGTCCCGCCAGGACCATCCGTTCCGCCGCGCCGCCGCTACCTGCTCGGTCTCCAGCTGCTCGACCAGCGTGCGAAGCCGGGCCACCGCCCGCAGTCCCGCGTCGGGGTCGGCGCCGTGAACGGCCTGGTCGAGATCGGCGAGCATCGACATGCTCGTCAGCATATGCTGACGATCGTCCGGGTGGCAATCGCGTTTGCGGCAGGACGCGAGAAGGCGCCCGGCCATGAGTCATCGCCGCGGATCAGCGGCGCCCTCATCGCGACGGTGCATCGCGCGATAACGGCCGGGGGCGAGCCCGACGACCCGTTTGAAAGCGCGGGCGAACGCGAATTCCGAGTCGTACCCGACCTTCCGGGCGATCTGGCGCAGGGGCGCTTGGCCCTCGCGCAGCAGGCGGGCCGCCACGGTCATCCGCCAGATGCCGAGGTATTCCATAGGGGTGTGACCGGTCGTCGACGCGAATCGGCGGCTGAACCGGGCACGCGGGAAGCCGACGGCGTGCGCGAGCGCCTCCACCGTCCAGGGTTTGCCGGGGTCGTCGTGCAAGAGCGCGAGCGCGGGGCCGACCGCGGGGTCGTGGAGCGCGTGGGCCCACCCGACCAGCTGGTCCGGCTGGCCGAGAAACCAGGACCTCAGGGTGTAGGTGAACAGCAGGTCGAGCAGCGAGGCCACCACGGCGGGCGTACCGCGGCCGGCGTGGTCGACCTCGGTGGTGAGCAAGTGGACGGCGGCGGCGAGACAGGTGCCGCGCATCTGGCCCGCCGTGACGTGCACGACGTCGGGCAAGGAGGCGATGAACGGGTGCTGCGGCGCCGGTTCGAGCAGGTACGCGCCGCAGACCAGAACGGTCTCGGGACCATCGCCCTCGATGACGAGGTCGGTGGCCGACAGCTCCTCCAGGTCGGCACCGAACAGCGCTCGCACAGTGGGAGCCGGCCGGCCCGGGGCGTCGGCGGCGACGTGCCCGGCACCGGACGGCAGCAACGCGACATCCCCCTGGGCGAGATGCAGAGCCTCTCCGCCGTCGGGGACGAGCACGCAGGAGCCGGCGATCACGACGTAGATCGTGGCGATCGATCGCGACTCGAACGCCATGCCCCAGGGGGCGCGCAGCAGCGCCCTGCCGTAGACGACGCCGCCGCGCCGGAGGGCGGCGACGATGTCGCCCACGACGTCGGCCACGTGGTCGCGCTCGCGACCGACCGCTCTGCCCGTCACCGCCATATCCGATTCGCTCCGGCGTGATGCCGATCGGATATGAATCTGTCGAGAACTGTCATGGCGTGCGTCGATAACCCGTTCATACGGTGATGTTGTTGCCGATTCGACCCTACCTTGCGAGGAACGCGTGCCCACCACAGTTCTTGTTCTCGGCGCGACCGGCCGCACCGGGCGCCGGGTGGTGTCCTTGCTGGCCGAGCGGGGACACGCGATCCGGGCGGCGAGCCGGGCCCCGGGGAGACCGGAGGGTCCGGTGACGCCGGTCCGCTTCGACTGGAGCGACCCCGCGACCTACCCGCCCGCGCTGGAAGGCGTGGACGCCATCTACCAGTGGTTCCCGATCAGCCCCGACACCACGACCGAGGTCGCGGCGCTGCTGGACGACGCCAAGACCGCCGGGGTTCGCCGGGTGGTCCACCTGTCGAACATGACGGCGCAGCTGTCCGGCGAGTGCTTCCCGATGCACGGGATCGAGCGATTCCTCGAAACGGGGCCGGTGCCCGCGACGATTCTGCGGCCCAACGTCTTCGCCGAGAACTTCTCCGAGCACCCCGCGATCCTGCAGGGCATCCGCACCGGTGTCGTCTCGGTTCCCGCGGGCGACGGCCGGGTCGCGCCGATCTCCGTCGAGGACATCGCCGCCGTCGCCGCGGCCGCGCTGACCCAGGGTGGCCATCAGCACCAGACCTACTCCCTGACCGGACCCCATTCACTGTCCTTTTCGGACATGGCAGCGATCGTGGCCGAGGCCGCCGGAAAACCGGTGCGGTACCGGGCGATGGACCCGGCCGAATTCCGCGAAGCCCTGCTCGGCGGCGGCACTCCTGGTCATGTCGCCGACTTCTACGCCGCCATGTACGAAGGGATCCGCAACGACGGGGCCGCCGACGTGACCGACGACGTCCAGCGGATCACCGGCCGGCCGCCGGTCTCCTTCGCCGACTACGCCCGTGCCGCGGCAGCCCTGTGGCGCTGACCGGCCGGTGCTGATATTCCACAGTGGACACTCCGGGGACGCGGCTCCGGACCACGAGCCCGGCAGTGTCAGAGACGTCCGAACGCAGGCGGGCGTTTCTGGATGAACGCGTCGATGCCCTCCTTCGCGTCCGGCGTGTCGAACAGCCTGCCCAGCGCTGCCTGGTCGTCGGCGAGCGCCGTCTCCAGATCCTGCTCCGCTCCCTCGTCGATGCGTCGCTTCGCGGCGCGGGCGGCTTCGGCAGGCAGGAGCGCAAGCGTCGTGGCCAGTTCCAGCGCCGCAGCGGGCAAGTGGTCTGCGGGGACGACCTTCGCGACGACCCCGCGCGCGAGCGCCTCGTCGGGGTAGACGGTGCGTCCGGTCAGGACCAGCTCCTTCGTCCACCTCGGGCCGACCTGGCGGGCCAGTCGTTGCGGACCGCCTCCGCCGGGGATGAGGCCGAGTTTGATTTCCGGCAAGCCGAACCGGGCGGTTTCCGAGCAGAAGATCACGTCGCAGCAGAGGGCGATCTCGAAGCCGCCGCCGAATGCGTAGCCGTTCACCGCCGCGACGGTCGGTTGCGGCAGTGCGCCGAGCGCGTCGAAGACCACCCGCGAGCGTCGTTGGTATGCCTCGAATTCAGCACGCGAGGAAGTGCCGTACTCGCCGATGTCCGCTCCCGCCACGAAGCCCCGGCCCGTGCCGGTGAGGACGACGGCGCGTACTGCTGCGGCGGTCCGCAGGGTCGTGATCTCGTTCCCCAGAGCGGCGATCAGCGAGCCGGAGAAGGCGCCGAGCTTGTCCTCGCGCTCGATCCGCAGGATCCGGACCGCGCCCTCGTCGCGCACGACCAGGTTGGGGTGGACGTGTCGTTCGTCAGTCATGGGCGGAACTCCGGACAGTCGTGAGGCGGGCGATCTCGTCGTCGGCGAGCACCTCGCGCAGCACCTCCGCGGTGTGCTCGCCCGCCCGCGGCGGGGCGGAGCGGAGCTGCCAGGGCGTCTCGCTGAGGGTGACGGGGCATCCGATCAGCGAGATCGGGGATCCGTCGGGGCCATCGGTCGTGATCAGGAGGTCCGAATCCTGTTCCCGCAGCTCGGCGACGGCCTCTTCGGTCGTCCGCACGCGCGCCGCCCAGAGTCCTGCGGCACCCAGAGTCTGGACCCAATGCGCCGCGGACTTCTGGCGCACGAGCGATTCCAGGCGACGTTTGACCTCGTCCCGGTCCGCCCAGGGATCGAGATCGGCGAGCGACGGGTCGCCCGCTACGTCCGCGACGACGTCCAGCGGGGCCATCGCCAGCGCGATCCAGCCGTCCTGTGCCTCGTAGACGCCGAACGGCGCCGACAGCCACGCTTGGCCGATGCCTTCCTCGGACCGCTCGTAGCCGCCGCCCTGGTTGAGAAAAGCGGAGATCTCCTGGCACTGCATGGCGATGGCGGTCGAGTAGAGGTCCACTTCGACGCGCTGCCCGATCCCGTGCCGCTCCCGCGCGACGAGCGCCGCGAGGATCCCGTTCGCGAGGGTGAGCGCGGTGGCGTGGTCGACGATCGCCGTCCCGGCGGGCGTCGGCGGGTCGCCGCGCCGGCCGGTGGCCGCTGCCAGGCCCGACATCGCCTGGATGAGGAGGTCCTGCCCGGGGCGGCGCTCGCGGGCGAACGGCGTGTCCTGCCCCCAGCCCGACCCGGAGCAGTAGACGACGTCGGACCGCACCGCGCGGATGTCGTCGTAGCCCAGTCCCAGTTTGTCCATGACGCCGGGGCGGAAGTTCTCCACCACGACGTCGCACGTCGCGGCGAGGCGCAGCAGCGCGTCTCGCGCGGCGGGGTCCTTGAGATCCAGTGCGAGCGACCGTTTGTTGCGGTTCATCGCGAGATACGCGGCCGATTCCCCGGCGACCAGGCCGCCCATCATCTCGAGCGAACGTTCCCACTCCCCTTCGGGACGCTCCACCTTGATGACGTCCGCGCCGAGGTCGGCGAGCATCTGCGTCCCGTACGGGCCGAGCATCATCTGCGTGAAGTCGAGGATGCGGATCCCTTCGAGCGCCTGGGTCATGCTTCTGTCTCCTTCGTCGGCGGCACGGGCGCGACGGAGTCCCGCAGGGCCCGCCGGTCGACTTTGCCGTAGTGGTTGCGCGGCAAGCTGTTTCGCACGTGGACGTGCCGCGGCTTCTTGTACGAGGCGATGGCGCTCACGCACGCGTCGCGCAGGGCCGTTGCCAGGGTTTCCGGGTCCTGCGGCGAATCCTCGCCGACGACCACGAACGCGTGCACCGCCTCGCCCCACTCGGGGTCCGGCACGCCGGCCACGGCGACCTCGGCCACCCCGGGGACTCGCTCGATGACCTGTTCCACTTCGCGCGGCTGGATGTTGTACCCGCCGGAGACGATGACGTCCGAGCTGCGCCCGACCAGGTACAGGTAGCCGTCGTCATCGACCCGGGCTTGGTCGCCGGTGGCGAACCATCCGTCGGACAGCACCTTCGCGTCGAGGTCGGGCCGGCGCCAGTAGCCCGGCATGACGACAGAGCCCCGCACCGCGAGAACGCCGTCGTCCACGCGGTGCTCGACGCCGTCGACGAACCTGCCCGCCGACGTGAGGCGGATCGAGTCCGAGCCGATGGCGGCAAACTCGTCGTGATCGGCCGGTGTCAGCACGGAAAGCGGCGCGAGGGCTTCGGCGAGCCCGTAGAACTGGGTGAGCACGCCCGGGAACCGACGGGACGCGCGGACCAGCACGTCGGCGCTCACGGAGGAACCGCCGTATGGGAGGCAGCGGAGGTGCCGTCCGCTGGCGGGCCGTGCGGCGGCTGCTTCGACGAGGCGTGCCAGCAGGACCGGCACCAGTGGCACGATCGTGCCGTCGTGCCGGTCGATCAGGTCGAGGACGGCTCCGGCGTCGAATCGCCGCTCGATCACCGTCCGAGCGCCCTGGATGAAGCAGTCGAGCGCGACCGATCCGGCGAAATGCGCCGCCGGAGCCGCGAGGACCACCGTGTCCGACTCCGTCACCGGGGGCAGATACGCGAGCGAGTGCCGGGTCCGCGCTACCCAGGCGCTTTGCGTGACTACCGCTGCTTTCGGTGCGCCAGTGGTACCGGAGCTGTACATCAGCATTGCCACGTCGTCGTCGCGCGGGCGCACCGGTGCTGCTGTCCGTCCGTCGGTGGGGTCGGGCGGACGGTCGGCGTCGAGGCCGACGACGACGGTGCGAGCGCCAGCGTCGTGCAGCGCGGCCCGCAGCGGGTCGGCCTGCCCGGGGTCGGCGCACACGACGGAAGCCTGTGCGTCGAGGCAGATCGCCGCGACCTCCCGGACGTGGAGCTTCGCGGAAACGGCGACCCGGACCAGGCCGAAGCCGAGCAGCGCCTGATCGAGGAGCCGGGTCGTCACGCCGTTCTCGAGGTGCACGACGACGCGATCTCCTTTGGCAGCGCCGTGTTCGACGAGCAGGGCGTGGATGCCTCGCGCGAGCTTGGCCGTTTCGGCGAACGTGAGCCAGCGTCCGTCGTGAAGCAGCGCGGGCGCAGCCTCGTGTGTCTCGTAGGTGCGCTCGAGGATCTCTGGCAGCGTGCCGGGGCTAGCCGACATGCGCACCGGCCCACAAGTCGTTGAGGCGCACCACGATCCGCGCGTCGTCGGCTCCTCCGCGGATCATGTCGTGCAGCGCGGACGCCGCCACGCGCTGGAATCGCGGGTAGGCCGGTTCGCGGGGGCGGAGGAACGACTGCTGCATGGTCGAGAGCGTGCCGCTGAAGAATCCCCCGGCGAGCGGGTCGCGCCAGGCACGAGCGGCGGCGGGCTGACCCCCTGCCGCCAGGTAAGCCCCGGCCTGCACCTCCGGGGACGTCGCGAAAACAACGAAGTCCGTTGCCTCGCGCGGCAGAGCCGAGCGCGCCGACACAGCGAGGCCGACCCCGCCGGTGAGCGACCCGGTGGCCGTCCCCGCGGCGACCGGCGCGTCTGAGAACACGACGCGCCGGTCCAGCGCGTAGGTGCTGTAGCCGAAGACCAACGGCGTGTACCGCGCGGGCCCGGCGCCCGCGAGTTCGTCGAGCACCTGGATCGGGTTCGCGTCAAGCGACCTCTCGGGCAGCAGCGCCAGCACCTCGCGCAGCAACGCCAATGCCTCTAACGCTGTGTCGGCGTCCAGTCCGTGGTCACCCCACCAGGCGGGCAGGTCCCCCGCCCGTTCGCCCGGACGGACGGCTTCGCACATCGACAGCAGAGTGCCCCACAGATGCGTGGGATTCGCGGCGAGGAGAGTGCGAGCGGGCCCGAGTGCGGCCAGGTGCGCGACGACGTCCTGCCACGTGCGCGGAAGGTCGGTTCCGGTCCTGGCCGCGCTCACCATGCAGGCCGCGTCGACTGGAAGGGCCATGAGCCGGCCGTCCCACACGTAGCTGCGCAGGCTTGGCCCGACGTAGGCCGCTGTCCGCTTCTCGATCAGCTCCGACGGCAACGGCGCGAGAGCGCCGGCGCGCGCGGCGTTGCCCACGTGCGGATGGTCGATCGCCAGAATGTCGAACTCGTCCGCCAGCTCGTCGAGCGGGACGTCCTCGAACTCCTCGAGCGTCCGCGCGGTCCACTCGACCGAGATACCTGTGCGGACCTCGTATTCCGCGGACGTTCCGGCGATGGGGTCGATGGCGCGGGGGTGATCCCACGTGAGCCCCCGTAGGCGCGTCATGGCCTGGTTTCTCCTGTCAGTCGTGATGGACGGGGCTGGACGGGCGAGCTGCCCGCGCCACCGGATTGCGCGCTCGGTTGCGCTGGTGGATGCCGACGGCGACCAGGCCGGCGATCGCCACGACCTGCAGCACGACGAGGTAGTACGCGGGAGCGAGGAGCGACCCCGTGGACGACACGAGCGCCACCACGATGTACGGGGCCACGCCGCCGAACGCCGCGTTCGCCACCGCGTAGACGATGCTGAGGAACGAGGTCCGCACGCTGCCCGGGGCGAGTTCCGCCAGCAGCGCGGGCGTCGGGCCGGCCACCAAGCCGAGCGACGCGGCGAACAACAGCACCGCGGCACCGATCGCGACAGTCGATCCCGCGATGAGCAGCTGATAGCCGGGGACCGCCACGACGGCGAGCAGGACCGCGCCTGCCAGCATCACCTTCCAGCGTGCGAACTTGTCGGACAGCCAGCCGCCGAGGACGACGAACGCCGCGTACGCGCTGAGGCCGACCAGCGACGCGGTCAGGCCCTGGCTGATCGGACGCTTCAGGACGCCCTCGAAGAACGTCGGCAGGAACTGGAGCGTGACGTAGCCGCCCGCCGTCCAGGACACGATCGCCGCCGTGCCCGCGATGATCATGCGCCAGCTCGAGCGGAAGACCTCCTTGATCGGAGCCTCCTCCAGTGTGCCGGTGGCCTGAAGCTCGGTGAAGGCGGGCGACTCGTCGATCCGGCGGCGGATGTACCACCCCGCGAGGCCGAGCGGCAGCGAGAGCAAGAACGGGATGCGCCACCCGAAGCCGTGGAGGAACTCCTCGCTCATCGCCGAGGTGAGCGCGGTGCCCAGACCGGCGGAGACGGCCAGTGCGGCCACGATGCTCGCGGGCTGCGCCGAGCCCATCAACCCTCGGCGGCGGCGGTCGGCGGACTCGAACAGCAGGGAGGCGGCTCCCCCGAACTCGCCGCCCGCGGAGAACCCCTGCACGAGCCGAAGGACTGTCAGCGCGATCGGCGCCAGCGCCCCGATCTGGTCGTAGGTGGGCAGGACGCCGATCAAGGCGGTGGCGACCGCCATCATGAGGATGACGACGGACAGGACCCAGCGCCTGCCGTGCCGGTCCCCGAGGTGCCCGAACACCAGCGCCCCCACCGGCCGCAGGACGAAGGCGGCCGCGAAGATCGCCAAGGTCGCGAGCAAGCCCACGAACCCTTCGCTCTCCGGGAAGAAGACCTTCGCCAGAACGGCGGAGAAGTACCCGTAGATCGCGAAGTCGTACCACTCGACGAAGTTTCCGGCGACGGCAGCCGCGACGATCCGCGGCCTGCTGCTGGGTGAGGTCGGCATGAGGCGTCTTCCTTGACGTGTCGGGAACGGTCCGGCGAGCGCACCGAGAAGCACGAACAACGCGACGGTAACACGTGTTACCACCGTGGCAAAGAGACTGTTTCAGACCTTCGTGGCGAATGGCGAGGCTTCGCGACCCCGGTCACCGAGCGACAGAACCGCCCGGTGAGCCGGACGTACGCGGCGGTGCCGTGGACTCGCGCGCGACGACCCGCGGCTCCGGCTCCGTGACCATGACCTGCTTGTCCACGGTCTGGCCGTCGAGCAGCTGCATCGCCGTCTCGACCGCGACCGCGCCCATCTCGCGCAGCCCCATCCGGACGACGGTCAATGCCGGCTCGAGGTATGCGGCGTAAGGCATGTCGTGGAATCCGACGATCGACAGCTCCCCCGGCACCTCGATGCCGAGTTCCCTCGCCGCGATCAGCGCGCCCACCGCGGCCTGCACGCTGTGCACGACGATGCTCGACGGCAGCGGCCCGCTTTCCGCGAGCCGGAGCAGCGCACGTCGTCCGGACTCCGGCTCGTGGCCGCCGTCCCCGACCCAGCGGTCGTCCAGCTCGAGGCCCAGCTCCCGCAGCCCGGCGACATGCCCGCCGACCCGGTCCGCGCCGCGCTGAGTCGCCCCGTCCAGGTGCAGCAGGCCGATCTCCCGGTGTCCCAGGTCTGCCAGGTGCCGCACCGCGAGCATTCCGGCCGTGTGTTCGTCCGCGCTCACGCTTTGGTAGTCGGCGGAGCGCTCGTTGACCAGAACTGTCGGAATGCGCGCTGCGGCGGCGCGAGCGATCGCGGCGTCGGAATCGTCGCCCGCGGGCAGCAGCAGGAGGGCGTCGATCGCATCGCTTGCGACGAAACGGCGGAAGGTCGCCGCGTCCCGGTGAAGTTCGGCGGCGTCGGCCAGCATCAGCACCGAGCGGTGCCGGTTGATGGCCTCCTGCGCGCCCTTGATGACCTCGCTGTACACCGGGTTGCTCAGGTCGTGCACCGCCAGCCCGATCGCGCCGGCGCGAGATTCGCGAAGCGCCTTCGCCGCGTGATGCGGGATGTACTCCAGCTCAGCGGCGGCCGCCAGCACGCGCTCGCGGGTCTCGGACCGGACCCGCAACGCCTTGTCGCCGTTGAGGATGCGCGAAACCACAGCGTGGGTCACACCCGCCAGGCGCGCTACATCCTTGATTGTCGGCACTCGTCGATCGTAACCGCCGCACGCCTCGATCTCGGGGACCCGCCTGGACCCAGCCCTTGCCCAGCCGCAGCTTCACCGCCTCGCCAGGTCCAGGTTCTTGGTCTCCCGGAACGCGAACCCGACCACCAGGGACGACACCACCGCGATCGCCATCAGGTAAATCCCCGGCGCCAGCGAGTTGCCGGTGAGCGTGACGAGCCCGGTCGCCACGAACGGCGCGGTCCCTCCGAAGAGGACATACGCCGCGGTGTAACCGATCGCCGAGCCGCTGGCGCGGACCGGGCCGGGGAACATCTCCACCATCGCGGGCACGTTCGACGTGCCGATGACCGCGACCAGCACGGCGAGCACCGCGGTGCCGACGAGCGCCCCGGCGAATCCGGCGTGCATGAGCGCGAACGCGGGCAGCGTGCACACGACGAACCCGACGCACGACACCAGCAGCATCCGTTTGCGTCCGTACCGGTCGCTCGCCGACGCCATGAACGGGCACGCCGCGCTGTAGCACAGCATCGACACCACGCTCGCGATCAGCGCCTGGGTGCGCGAGTAGTGCAACTCGTCGGCCATGTACGTGATCATGTAGCTGCTCATCAGGTAGTACGCGATCGCGTTCGTGATGCTGTAGCCGAAGAGCGTGCAGATCTGCCGCTTGTGCGAGCGGAGCGCGTCGCGCAATGGCTTGCGCTGCACGGAGTTCTCGCTTTGCAGCTGCCGGAACACCGGGCTGTCCTCGACCCGACGGCGCAGGTAAAGCCCGATCAGCCCGAGCGGGCCGGCCAGCAGGAACGGCACCCGCCAGCCCCAGGTGTGCAGGGCACCCGAGGACAAGGCAGAGGTCAGCAGCACCCCGACCGCCGATCCGGCCACGCTGGCCAGACCGACGGTCGCGGGCACGGTGCTGGCGAAACGGGCGCGCCGTCCGTCCGGTGCGTGCTCCATGATGAAGGCCGAGGCGCCGGTGTACTCGCCGCCGGTGGAAAAACCCTGCAGCGTCCGCAGGACGAAGAGCAGGATCGGCGCGGCGACCCCGAGCGCGGAGTACGTCGGCAGCACGCCCATCAGGAACGTGGCGCCGCTCATCAGCAGCACGCTCAGCGCGAGCGTCCGGTTGCGGCCGATCCGGTCCCCGTAGTGCCCGAAGAACGCCGCGCCCAGCGGCCGCGCGACGAACCCGCCCGCGAAGATCGCCCACGTGGCCAGCAGCGCCGCGGACGGGTCGTTCTTGGGAAAGAACTCGGCGGCGATAGTGGAGGACATCGTCGCGTAGGCGGCGGAGTCGAACCATTCGGTGAAATTGCCGATGCCCGAGGCGAGCGCGATCTTCCGCCTGCCGCGGGAAAGGCGCGCGGGCTGTTCGGTCCGGACGGTCATTGGCCGGCTCCTCGTCAGTCGGTGCCGGGGCCGCGATCGCGGTCCCGGAGATCGGCCCGGCGGATCTTGCCGGTGGCGGACCGGGGCAGCACGTGCACGAACTCGATGTGCCGCGGGTAGGCGAAACGCGAGTAGGTCTCCTTGGCAAAAGCGCGCAGTTCTTCGGCGAGCGCGTCGCCGCCGTCGTAGCCGGGCGCGGGTTGCACCCAGGCTTTGACCGCCTGGCCGCGCACCGGGTCCGGGACGCCGACCACCCCGGCGTCGGCGACCGCCGGGTGTGCCCGCAGGGCGTGTTCCACCTCGAACGGGCTGACCCGGTATCCGGACGTCTTGATCACGTCGTCGGTGCGGCCGAGGAACCAGAAATAGCCGTCCTCGTCGGCGAAAGCCTGGTCGTTGGTGTGGTACCAGTCGCCGCCGAAGACCGCTTCGGAGTCCTCCGGCCGGTTCCAGTATCCGAGCGGGTACTGCGGGTTCGACCGGGCGCGCAGGCAGATCTCGCCCGGTTCGCCCTGGGGCACCGGCCGCTCCTGCGCGTCCAGCAGCGCCACGTCCCAGCCCGGCAGCGGACGGCCCATCGAACCGGGTTTCACCGGCACACCGGGGAAATTGCCGACCAGCGGGTAGGACTCGGTGGAGCCGTAGTAGTCCAGCAGCGGCACGCCGAACTGCCCGGTGAACCAGTCGATCAGGTCGGCGGTCAGCGGTTCGTTCGAGGAGCACACCACCCGCAGCTTGTGCGGGAAGCGCAGGCCCGCGTCCGGGACGTCGGCGGCCATCTTGCGCAGGAACGTCGGGTTGACCAGTGCGGTGGTGACTCCGTTGCGGGACAGGGAATCGAGCAGCCCTTCGGGGTCGAACCCGCCGGCCGGGCGGTAGACCAGCTGAGTCGCGCCGGCGCGCAGCGGACCCAGCAGCTTCGCCATCGACCACGCCCAGTCCCCCGCGCCGTAGAAGACGTCCCCGGGGCGCAGGTCGTGGCAGTAGCGGAACTCGTTGTGCCCCAACAACGTCCGGTGCGCGTGCACGATGCCCTTGGCCTTGCCGGTGGTGCCCGAGGTGTAGAAGATCAGCGCCGGATCGTCCGCGGCGGTGTCCACTGTGGCGAATCGCGGCGGCAGCTCTTCGATCGCCGGGTCGTCGATCTCGACGATGTCCCCGGCGAAGCCGCTGACCCGGCCGCGCGCCTCGGATTCGGTCACCAGCACGGTGGTTCCGGAGTCGGCCAGCCGGTAGCGGATCGGCTCGTCGGCCCACAACAGGGACATGGTCACCAGGATCGCGCCGGTCCGCAGCGCGCCCAGGTAGGCGGCCGGGGTGTCGGGCCGCTGCGGAAGGAGCACCGCCACCCGGTCGCCGGGCCGCACTCCCAGGTTCCACAGGTGCGCGGCCACCTGGCGGGAGCGGTCCTGCACCTCGCCCCACGAGATCTCGCGGTGCGCGCCGAGGTGGTCTTCGAAGATCAGCGCGGTGGCGGCGCGGTCGTGGCGGTCGGCCACGTCCGCAGCCATGTTGTAGCGCGGCGGGACTTCCCAGTCGTGTCCGGCGCGTAGTTCGTCGTAGGTCACCCGATGCTCCTTCAGCGCTGCTTCGCGGCCAGAAAGCGCGCCATCTCCCGCTGCGGCTCCCCGGTGGCGTATGCGTCGGCGTGGATCTTCTTGGCCGCGGTCACCGCCTCCGCCAGCGCCTCGTCGTCCAGCTCGCGGAGCCGGGCCTTGGTGAGCGCGACCGCGCCCGGCGGCAGCGCGGCGATCGCGCGGGCCTGTGCGACGGCGGCGTCGAGCACCTCGTCCTCGGCGACGAGCCGGGTGAGCAGGCCGAGGCGGTGCGCTTCGACACCGTCGACGAGCTGGGCGGTCAGGGCGAATTCGGCGGTCTTGGCGCGGCCGAGGATGTCCCACATCGCCCAGATCCCAGTGATGCTGGGGATCCCGGAGGCCACTTCGGGCTGGCCCATGGTGACGCCGGCGTGCCCGATCCGCAGGTCGGCCACCAGCGCGTACTGGAAGCCGGAACCGGCGACGACGCCGTTGACCGCGGCGACGGTCGGCTTCCGCAACTCGCGCACCGCGCGGTACAGGCGGTCGAAATCGTCGATCCAGGCCTCGGCGGCGGCATGGTCGTCCGGGCGGATCGCGGCCGTCTCCGCCAGGTCCTGCCCGGCGCAGAACGCCCGCCCGGCCCCGGTCAGCACCACACCGCGGCAGGTCGGGTCCTCGTCCAGTTCGCGCAGGTGCCCGATCAGCCGCTCCCGCATCGCGTGGGTCCACGCGTTGAGCTTCTCCGGCCGGTTCAACGTCAGGACCGCGATCTCGCCCCGGCGGTCGAGCAGCACTGTTTCACTCATGGAGGTCGTTCCTTCGCTCGTGGTCTGCGTCGCGGACAAGAAAAACAGCGGAGGGCCGTCGCTGGCCAACACCAACTGCGACCTGCGGCGATATCAGGTTGGTATGGTTCGGCCGATGGAACTGCGGCATCTGCGGTACTTCGTCGTCCTGAGCGAGGAGCTGCACTTCGGCCGGGCCGCCAAACGGCTGCACATGGCGCAGCCGCCGCTGTCGCAGCGGATCCGGGACCTGGAGCGCGAGCTGGGCGTCGAACTGTTCCATCGCGGCCGGGGCGGCGTGCGGCTCACCGAGGCCGGGGCGCTGCTGCTCGAACACACGCGTCCGGTGCTCGAAGGCGTGGACAGCGCGCGGGAGGCGATGCGCCGGATCCTGCCCGGCACGTCGGGCACGCTGCGCGCGGGAATTCCCCCGGACACGACTCCCACGGTGCTGCGCACGATCGCCGCCGCGTTCGCCGCGAAGGCGCCGGACGTGTTGCTGGAGCTGCACGAGGTGAGCACCGACGAACAGATCGCCCGGCTGCGGGAGGGCAAGCTCGACGTCGGGCTCGTGCGCCATCCCTCCGACACCGTCGGACTGGAGTCAGGGCCGGTCCTGTCCCGGCCGCTCGGGGTCGTGCTGCCGGCGGCGCACCGGCTCGCGGCCTCGGACGTCGTGCGGCTGCGCGACCTCAACGGCGCCCCGCTGGTCATCTTCCAGCGCGAGATGGCGCCGCGGCTCTACGACCACATCCTCGCGATCTGCCGCGACAACGGCTTCCTGCCCGGCGCGATCCGGCACGCGCGAAACCCGAACTTCACGCACGGGCTCGTGCTGGCCGGAATGGGTGTGCACTTCAACGAGGAACACCCGTTGCCCGACGGCCTGACCTGGCGCCCGCTCGACGAGGACCGGCTGCGGTGGTCGAGTTCGGTCGTCTGGGTGCCGACGCGCGCCAACGACGTCATCGCCGGATTCGCCGAAGTGGCCGAGGAAGCCCTGCGTGCCGCCGGGCACAGAATGTCTACTGTGGACTGACAAGCACCGGGAAGTCAGAGCTGGGTGTCGGGCACGTCCACTTCGACTTCTTCCAAGGCACCGCCCAGCTTCAGCTGACAGCCGAGACGGCTGCGCTTCTCGTCGCGGGGCGCCGCGGTGCACTCGAGCATTTCGTCCTCGGACAGCGGCGGCACCACGGTCAGGTAGGGCTCGCGGACATAGACATGGCAGGTCGCGCACATCGCCTGGCCGCCGCATTCGCCGACGATCCCGTCGACCCCGTTTTCCACGGCGGCGCGCATCACGGTGCTGCCCGCCGCGACCGCGACTGTGCTGACAACCCCGTCGTGGTGGAAGGTGACCTTGGGCATTCGGTTCTCCTCGAGGATTCAGTCCCAGTGCACGGGCAGGGAGAGCACGCCGCGGAAAACCCAGCCGCCTACCGTCGCGGGCCGGGCCGGATCGGGCCGCAGCCCCGGGAATTCGGCGAACAGCCGCGGCAGCGCGACGTCGACCACCGACGCGCGAGCGACCCACGCACCGGCGCAGAAATGGTTGCCGCCGCCGAAGGCGAGGTGAGGTTTGCGCGGCCGGTCGATGTCGTAGACCGCCGGATCGCCGAACACCGCGGGATCCCGGTTGGCCGCGCCGATCACGACGCCGAGCCGCGCGCCGCGGGGCACCGCGAGCCCGGCCAGTTCGGTGTCCCGCGTCGCCTGCCGGGGATACATGCCGATCGGCGCGACCCAGCGGAGGGATTCCTCGAAGGCTTCCCGCCATCGCTGCCCGGCGAGCACCGCCGCCAGCTGCGCCGGACGGGTCAGCAACGCCCACGCCGTGGTCGCGAGCGCGTCGCGCGGTTCGTTGACCCCGCCGCCGATCGTCATTTTCACGTTGGCGCGCAACGCATCTATCGGCATCCCGGAGGCGGCGAGCACGGACAGCAGGCTGCCGTCGGGTTCGGCGCGCAGGGTCGGCAACAGTTCGTCGACCGCCTCGTCGACCTCGCGGGACGAGCGTTCCGCGGCGGCCCACACCTGCGGGTTGTCCGCGTAGTTCCCGGTGCCGTCGATGAGCGTCTGCGACCACCGCTGCAGATCCCGCTGAGTGGCATTGCGGAACCCGAGGACGGCGCGCAAATTGTCGGCGGCATACGGTGCGGCGAACTCGGCGACGAGATCAGCGCCCGGGCCCGCGGCGCGCAACTGCTCCGCGTACGTGCGGTAGTTGCGCTCGAAGACCGCTTCCCACTGCTGTTTGACCGCCTTCGGCCGCAACAGCCCGCCGTACGCTTTCCGCTCGGCATCGTGTTCGGGGTCGTCCTTGCGCAGCATGCTGTGGCCCATCGAGCGCTTCATCAACGACTGCGCTTCGTCGGCGGAAAACCGCTCCTGGTCGAGTTCGACGGTGTGACAGGCTTCGTGGCCGACCACCAGATAGCGGTCCAGCGCCGGAACCCAATGGATCGGAGACTGTGCCAGGAGCCGCTGGTAAATCGGGTAAGGATCGGCGTACAGAGCGGGGATCTCCACCCAGTCCGCGGTCGGGATTTCGCGGGTCGCTGTCGTGTCGATTGTCATCGTCGACCTCCTCGCTCCCAGCGTGAGCCACGCCACCACGACAGGTAAAGTTCAAATAACCTGCGAACAACCACAGCTGAGGTTTGGTTATGCCTGGCTACACCCTCCGCCAGCTCGAATACTTCGCGGCGGTGGCGGAGGCGAAGTCGATCTCGGCGGCCGCGGCGGCGCTGCACGTGACTCCGACCGCGGTGGCTTCCGCGCTCACCGGACTGGAACGCGTGCTGCGCACCCAACTGGTGGTCCGCCGCAAGGCGCACGGCATCACGTTGACGCCGACCGGGCAGTACGTGCGAGAGCGCATCGCCGGGCTGCTGCGCGACGCCGACGAACTCGAGCGGGCAGCCGTGGGCGGAGGGCGCGAACTCGCCGGGCCGCTGGCGCTGGGCTGCTACTCCACGGTGGCGCCGACGGTGGCCCCCATCCTGATGGAGTGGGTGCGCGACCAGCACCCGCGCGTGGACCTGTCGGTGGTCACCGGCAACCAGGCCGAACTGCCGCAGCGGCTGCTGGCCGGCGGGCTCGACCTGGCCGTCGGCTACGACATGGCACTGCCGGACGGACTGGACTCCGTCCGGCTGTACAGCGCCCCGCCGTACGCCCTGCTGCCCGCCGGGCACCGGTTGGCCGGCCGCGGCACGGTACCGCTGGCCGAACTGGCGGACGAGCCGATGATCATGCTGGACCTCCCGCCCGCGGCCCAGCACACCCGGGAACTGTTCGAGCGGGCCGGGTTCGAGCCTCGCGTCGCGCACCGGACCGCAGATTTCGAACTGACCCGCTCCCTCGTCGCCCGCGGGTTCGGCTATTCGGTGCTGATCCAGCGCCCCACGGTCAACCGGTCGTACGAGGACCTGCCGCTCGCGCTGTGCGACCTCGAACCCGCGGACCCGGCCGCGAACGTGGTGATGATGTGGCCTCGCGAGGTCCGCTTGAACGACCGGGCCGCCGCCCTCGTCGAGTTCGCCGCCCGCAACGCCGACCGGCTGGACCCGCGCCGCCGCGCCTGATTGCCGCGACGCGAGCTGACGGGGCGCCAACCAGGTTCACGTTCGTCCACAATGGAGGATCCTGGGCCGCTGTGCCTTGCCGCCGCCTCAGCCCTCCGCGCGGCGCACCGACCCGCGAGGTGGTGTCCGCCTCGCGGGTCGCTGCACGACCGTGTGCGGCGTGGTCGTCGATCTGGGGTTCGAGAGTGGGCCGCCAAGGACTCGAACCCTGAACCCGTCGGCCCCGGACACCACGCCGTCGCCGCCTATGCCGCCGTCCCCGACACAGGCGACGGCGCGCTGGCCTCGCTGCGCATCGCCCCGCTGCCCGTACGGCCCGGCCCCGACGCCGTGGAACTCGCGCCAATCTCCCACGCCAGCCACGTCCGCACCGCCGGAGGCCGCATCTTCCTCGTCGCTTCCGCCGACGGCCCGCTTCGCCGAACTCGGCCGCGTCGAACTCCTCGTCCGGGAAACCAGTCCGTCGCCGCCCGCCCAGCCGACATCGCCCGCTCCAGGCCGGTGCGCTGCTCCCCTACTCACCCGGGCGAGTCCCGCCGCGGGCGACCAGCACCGGGCACAGCGCGTACGAGATCAGCGCCTGGCTCGTGGATCCCAGCGCCAGGCCGCTGAACCCGCCCCGGCCCCGGCTGCCGACGACCAGCAACTGCGCCCGGTCGGCAAGATCGAGCAGCACCTCGGCCGGGCGCCCCGCCCGCACGACCCGCTCGACGACGACGTCCGGATACTTCTCCTGCCAGCCGGCCAGCCGCTGCGCGAGCAGCTCGTGCTCGTGCTCCTCGACTGCCGTGCGGTCCATTCCCCGCCGGCCCTCTTCGAAGATCTCGGCCAGGAACGTCTCGCTCCAGCTGTGCACCGCCACCAGCCGCGCATTCCGCCAGGTCGCCTCTTCGAACGCGGCCGCGATCGCCGCTTCGCCCTTGGGGGTGCCGTCGACGCCCAGCACGACCGACCCCTCGGCCGGAGCCTCGTCCTCGCCGACGTGCGGCCGGACCACCGCGACCGGACACGGCGCGTGTGCGGCCAGCGCGACCGACACCGACCCGAGCAAGACGCGGCCCGCCGTGCTCCGGCCTGGACTGCCGAGGACGATCATGCTCGCGCCGGCCGCCTCGGCCAGCAATGCTTCCGCCGGCCCTTCGGCCCGCACCGCGGTCGCCGCCTCGACGCCCGGCGCGGCCTGGGCAGCCGCGTCGCCCGCTTCGGCCAGCACTCGAGCGCCGCGCGCGCCGGCAGCTTCCTGCATCTGCTCGAACGACAGCTCTGCTGCGGGAAAGGACGCCGGCAGCTCAGGCAACGCATGGACCAGGCGAAGACCCCGGTGACGTTCCCGCGCGACCCGTGCCGCCCAGCGCACTGCTGTCAGAGCGGCCGCGGAACCGTCGACACCGACCACCACTGCTGACTCCGACCCCGTCATCCGATCCCTGCTTTCCCCGTACGGACAGTCCGTGCAAGGAAGCTACCGGCCCAAAGCCGTTCCAGCCCGTCGTCACACCCCGACGGGGGAAGCGGCGAGCTGGTCAACCGCTTCGGCCGGATGACCCCCGACAACCGTTTCCGGACACGGCGGCTGCTCGTCCCCGGTAAACGGGATTCGCCAGTGCTCGAACCGTTCCCGCTGTCGACCGCGAACGACGCCGCCGAGGACGACGACTGGAACGTCCGCACCACCGCGGCCGCGCCGTGTTCGACCTGCCCGGACCCGAAAACAACGTAGAACCCGTCCAGGCAGCGCTGACCGCGGAACCCGAAGAGTTCGCGCGCGCCAACGTATCCACCGCACTCGACCTCTTCCTCCGCCGATCCTGACCGATCGCGCCACCGGCGTCTCGGCACCTGCGTCTCGACCGGATGCTGCGCCCCACGACACGCGTTCCCGAAGCGGCAGCAGGCCTACCGGATTCCGAGACCGTCCGGTCGCTGGTCGCCGGATGCTGAGCTATGGTGACGGTGTCGCGAAAAACGATGCTCCGCGGTTCAAGCCGCCGAACATCGCGCACACATCGACGCAGACGTTTCTGCTCGGTCAGCGGCTCCTTGCCGAGATCCGGTCTTCCCGCCCCTTCTCGGCGAACACCCTTGCCGGCGCGTGCCGGCTCGACAAAGGAGCGCACCATGCAGAAGTCCGTCGCCATCATCGGAGCGGGGCTGGGCGGCCTGACGCTCGCCCGGGTGCTTCAGGTCAACGGTGTCACCGCGACGATCTACGAGGGCGAGGCGTCGGCGACCGCCCGCGCGCAAGGCGGCTTGCTCGACATTCACGAAGAGACCGGACAAGCCGCTCTCCGCGCAGCCGGTCTGTACGACGAGTTCCTCAGCCTGGTCCGTCCTGGCGAGGACGCCAAGCGCGTGGTCGACCACGCCGGCACGGTCCTGCTCGACGCGCCCGGGAATCCCGGATCGGCGCGCCCGGAGGTCGATCGCGGCGAACTCCGGGACCTGCTCATCGAGTCGCTCGCACCCGGCACCGTCAAGTGGGGGCACAAACTCGACTCGATTCGGCACCGCCCGGAGGGCGGCTACGACCTCGCCTTCGCGACCGAGGCGGCCGCGCACGCCGAACTGGTCATCGGTGCGGACGGGGCCTGGTCGAAGGTGCGCCCGCTGCTCACCCCCGCCAAGCCGCTCTACAGCGGAACCTGCTTCATCGAGATCGGCCTCGTCTCCGGCGGCCCGGACCACCGGGCGAGCGTGGAGGCGATCGGCACCGGCACGCTGATGGCGGTCGAGCCGGGCAAAGGCATCATCGCCCATCGCTACGCCGACGGGCGCGTATCCGGCTACGTGGCGCTGAACAAGCCCGAGGAGTGGGCGAACTCGATCGACTTCGGAGACCCGTCCGAGGGCCTGCGTCAAGTCGGCGCCGAGTTCGCCGGCTGGTCGCCGCTGCTTACGGCGTTCGTCTCCGAAAGCGACGTGGAGCCACGGCTCCGGCCCATCTACGCCCTCCCCGTCGGCGTCAAGTGGGACCGGATACCCGGCGTGACGCTCATCGGCGACGCCGCGCATCTGATGTCCCCCTTTGCCGGCGAAGGCGCGAACCTCGCCATGTACGACGGTGCCGACCTGGCGAGCGAACTGGTCGGGCAATCCGAGGTCGAGGGCGCGCTCGCCGCCTACGAGGATCGGCTGTTCCCGCGTAGTGGCGAGGTCGCCGGCCTCTCGGCACAGAACCTGGAGAACTTCTTCGGCCGGGAGGCGCCGCAGAGCGTGGTCGCTCTCTTCGATCGCTCTTAGAGAGCCGCGCAACGGCTTGGTCTCGGCACCGCGAACGCCGAGACCAAGCCGAAAATCCGCTAATCGCCGGTGCAGCAGGACGTGCGGGCGCTCTCTACGTAGTGCGGGTCGTGCCACCAGAAGGCCGCGTTGTCCGGATGATCAGGAATCGGCGTCAGCCGTGCGCTGGCCGGCACGGCTGAGCTGGCCGACGTGAACGGGGCGAGCAGTTCGTCCACTGTGCGCACGCGCCCGTTCGCGAGGACCTGGCGGACGTCGGCAGCGGCCTTGATATCGGCGAGCGGGTCGCTGCCGAGGACCACCAGGTCGGCGTGACAACCCCTGGCGACGCGGCCCAGCGGTTCGCCCAGGACGTCACCCGGGATGCTGGTCGCGGTGATCAGCGCTTCGTACGGGGTGAAGCCGTAGGCGACCATCGCGCGCAGGTTCATGTGCGTGCTGACCGCGGTGTGGTCGATCGGCGAGTCGGTGCCGGTGACGATCCGGCCGCCGCCGCGCAGGATCGCCGCCGCCTCTTTCACTTGCCGGGCCAGGCTGTTGAGCGCCGCGGTCAGATCGGCGGTCTTCGAGGTTTCGACGGTCTTCTGCAACGACTTGTACTCCCACGCCGGATACAGCGTCCGCACCCGCCGGTCGGTCACCAGGCTCTCGTCGTGGCGGAACAGCGCGGTGGCGGCGAACAGAGTGGGCGTGCGCGCGGCGCCGCGGCGCAGGAACAGGTCCACTACGTCGTCGTATCCGGCGCCGAGCATGGAGTACGTGCGGGAGTAGCCGAACCGGCTGGTGGCGCCCATGTGCTCCATGCCGTCGCCGCCGAAGGCGAGCGCCGGGTAGTGGTAGTGCGAGGTCGCGGGCAGCCGCCGCTGGTGACCCCATTCGATCACCCGGCGCTGCATTTCCGGACTGATCCGCACGTAGGCCTTGAGCAGGTCGTAGTCGAGCTTCTCGGCCCGTTCCAGCTCGAGTTCCAGCTGCCGCTCGTCGAAGGTGGGCCGCATGAAGTTGTAGAAGACGCGCGAGCCGTCGATCGCCTCGCCGGTGGCGAAGTACCGCGGCCCGAGCCGGGCGCCGGACTGGATCGACTCTCGCTCCTCCACCATGTGATACGCCGGGCTGCCCGGCGATCGCGTCGTGGTGAACCCGAGCGACAGCCACAGCCTGCCCTGCCGGTCTCCGTAGCCGTACCCTTGCATCTGGCGGTGGTTGTGCATGTCGACGAGCCCGGGGATCACCACGCCGTCGCGTGCGTCGACGATCTCGCCGTCCAGTCCGCTGCCCGCCTGCTCCACCCCGGCGATCCGGCCGCCGTCCACCACGATGTCCACGTCCGCGCGCGAGGTGTGCGAGGTGCCGTCCCACATCTGCCCGGCGCGCACGATCACCCGGCCGCGGTTGCGGGCGTTGGTCCAGGTCAGGCGCGTCGGCACGGTGCGGGGCGCGCCGCCGCCCGCCGCGATCAGCCGCAACCGGCCGTTGTTCAGGTACAGCAGCGTCTTCGAGTCGCCGCTCCAGCTCGGCGCGTCGGTGACCTCGTCGGTGACCTGCCGCGGCGCGCCGGCGAACGTGCCGTCCGGGTGCACGTCGACCACCCACAGCACGCTGGCCGCCACGAACGCCATCCGCCGCCCGTCCGGCGACCACACCGGACCGTCGTCGCCGCGGGTCTGGATGGACCGCTCCGGCATCGGGTCCACGTACCGGCCGGCACCGGTTTCGGTGTTGACCAGCAGGATCTTGTTCAACCCCTCGCGGAAGCGCGTCGAGTACGGTTTCACCGCGGCGAGCGCGATGACCTTGCCGTCCGGCGACCAGGTCGGACGCCCGGGCTCGAAGGTCGCGGTGAATACCTGCCGCACGGCGCCGGTCGCGACCTCGACGGTGTGCAGCGCGCCGCTCTGGTCGAGGAACGCGACCCGGGAGCCGTCCGGCGACCAGGCGCTCGACGTCGCGGCCAGATCCGGCAGGTTCGTCAGTTGCCGGTCCTGCCCGGTCTTCAGATCGCGGATCCACAGGTCGAGCGTGCCGCCGCGGTCGGTGGAGTAGACCAGCCTGCCTCCGTCGGGCGAGAACGCCGGGTCGCTTTTCCACCACGTGTCGCGGGTCAGCGGGCGCGGCAACCGGCCCAGCTCCATCAGATAAAGGTCGTTCAACGCGCGGAACACGACCTGGCGGCCGTCCGGCGACAGCACCGGGCTGCCGATCCCGACCACCGGTTTCGGTGTGGTGGAGGTGAAATCCCGCGGACGCGCGTGCAGTGGCCCTTCGGCGACGGTGACCGGGGCGCAGAACGGGATGTCCGTCGCCGTGCCGCCGTCGAGCTTCCGGCGCCGCAGCGCACCGTCGGCGGTGTAGAGGTATTCGTCGTCGCTGAGCCAGGAAACCCGGAACGGGAACACGTCCTCCCCGGAGAACAACGGTTTCCCGGCGCGCGCCAGCTCCACGGCTGCGGGCGGCAGCGGCACCGGGCCGCCCATGATCCGGGTGTACACAACGTCCTTCCCGTCCGGGGTCCACATCGGACTGTGCAGCACCGCGTCCGGTTCGCTGATCAGCGTGGAACGGGCGCCGTCGGCGACGGAGACGACGTCGACACGTTTCGCGCCCGCGACGAACGCGAGTTTCGACCCGTCCGGCGACCAGGCGGGTTCGTACTCCTCCTCCGGGCTGTCGGCGATCGCCCGGCTGGCCCCGGAAGCGATGTCCAGCACCCGGATGCCGTAACTGCCGCCCTCGTCGGAGGAGTAGGCGACGGCGCGGCCGTCCGGGGAAAAGACCGGTTCGCGGTGATCGAACGGCCCGCTCGTCAGCCGCCGCAGGCCGCCGCCGTCGGCCCGGATCGTCCACAGGTCGAAGACGCCTTCGCGAAAGGACTGGAACACCAGCGTCGTGCTGTCCGGGGACCAGGACGGCAATCCGATGTCGAAAAGGTCCCCGGTAAGCCGTTTCGCCGTTCCGCCCCGCGCCGGCAGCAGCCAGAGCACCCCGAGCAGGTCGATCGCGACGGTCCGGCCGTCCGGCGACAGCTGGGCCGCCACATTCGTCCCCCGCCGGACCGAAAGGGGTTGCACGGCAAGGGATTCCGCCTGCGCGCCGGACACCGGGCCGGTCACGCCGAGCCCCACCGCCCCGGCCGTTCCCGCGACTCCGGCCAGAAAACCACGCCTGTTCACCGTCATCTGAGCCCCCAGTGCACTGCCGTTCGATGATCAGGCCCACCCTAACGGCGCTTCCTGGCATACCAGCGGCGATCATCCTTTCGGCTGTACGCCCAGCTGCCGCACCGTAACGTCGCTTTCGCGCCGGAATCGCGCTTTGCCCCCTGGCCACCGTCCGCAAAGACGAGAGCCTCCCGACCGACGCGCCCTAGAGCCTCTCCCTGGGCCAGAGCGCTAGGGAGCCAGGTCGATCATCACCCGCAACGAGGCTGCTGTTTGTCGTAGTGGTCGCGACGGAGTGGCGTGTCCGCCGCGGTCGTCGTCTACGCGCTGATCGCCGCGTCCGCGTTCACCCCGAACAGCGCCTCGACCTTCTCGACGCGCTCGGGCAACCCGGCCTCGTCGAACGGCACGGCGACGTCGCCGCCCATCTTCGCGACGCACTGGACTGGCCGACACGACCTTCCCTCCGAGGCCGCACCACAAAAACATCCCCGGAAAATACGCCCCCGGCTCTCAAGGTGTCGGCTTGCAGCGAATTTCCGAGGTCGAATCCCAGGCAACCCGGAAAGCGGTCGCGGCAAACCGCAAACTCCTTCCCATCCCATGCGCAAGGCAGCTGGCTGCGACCCCGAGAGGCACCCGATGCCTCCACAGCCGAGATTGCAGTCGGTACGCGACAGCGGTCCGATGCGACGACCAGCTCGTGGTCCGGTGGCGTCCTTTCCGGACTCGGGTGCCAGCCGGACACCACGGGCGTCGCCGTGAGCGGGGACCGGCTGCTGGTGACCGACTCGCAGACGAACGCCCGCATGCGCGGCGACCCGCCGGCCAGCCCGGTGTTCACCCTCGAAAGTCTGCCGCCGCGCTGATCACTCCGAGCCGGCCAGGTCGGCGGTGTTCGACAGCGTCTCCGCCGTTCGTTCGGCCAGGCGCAGTGTCCGACGGTCGTCGAACCGTGCTCCCTGGATCGTCAGCCCGACCGGAAGACCTGTCGCCGGGACGGCCAGCGGGAAGGTGACCATGGGCGCCCCGAGCATCGCGCCTGGTGTCGTGTTCCGGGTGTAGAGCTCGAAAGCGTCGACGCGGCTGCCCAGATGCTCCACCGTCCCGTCGCAGTCAACGGGCGGAGCCGGTGCGGGCGTGGCGGGGAACGCGAGCGCGTCGAGTCCGTGGCTGTGCAGCAGTTCCGCGTAGCTCGCTCTCGCTTGCTCGGTTCGCCGCTGGGCGAGCGCGTACTCGTCGGGCGACACCGGGGACGACGCCTCCGCTTCGAGGATCTGCCGGACGTCAGGACTGCGCACTCCCTCGACCAGCCGGGCGAACCCCTGTTCCGCGTTCACGCCCAGCGCGCGAGCGGCAACGTCTCCGAGCAGCCGGCGGGCTTCCCAGCAGACGATCGGCATCGCCGCCGCGTGGCTCAGTTCCCAGATTTCCGCGAGGTTCACCGGCACCAGCTCGACGGCGGCCGCGAGCGCCTCCAAGGCCGGTTCGACCGCCGCTCGCGTGCTGGGGTGCAGCTCGCGGACCAGTTCGGCGGGCACCCCGACCCGGGGCCGTGCACGGTCCTGGTCCGTTGCTCCGCCGAGCATCGTCCGGTCGATCTCGGCGAGGCGTCGCACCGATCGCGCGAAGATCCCGGGGGCGTCCCGCGTCCACGACAGGCCGACGATGCCCGCGGTCGGCCAGCGTCCGGTGCTGGGGCGGAATCCCGCGACCCCGCACAGGCTGGCCGGGATCGAGATCGATCCCCCGGTGTCGGTGCCCAGCGCGACCTCGGCATGCCCGCGCGCGACGACCGCGGCGCTGCCGCCCGAGGATCCCCCTGCCAGATAGCCCGGGCGGCCGGGCAAGCGCACCGCGCCGTAGGAGGTGTTCTGCGACGTGATCCCGAAGGCGAGTTCGTGCATGTTCGCCATGCCCACGACCACCGCGCCGGAGCGGCGCAGCAGCGCAACCACCGGGGCGTCCGCCTCCTCCGGTCCGAGGTCCAGCAGCTCGCACCCCGCGGACCGGCGCAGTCCGCGCACCGCGATGTTCGCCTTCACCGCGAGCGGATACGGCTTCCCGCCCGCCAACGGCAACTGGGCCGCGATTTCCCCGGCAGTACAGGTTTGCGTCCACTCGCCCGGTTCCGGTCGTTCGACCGGCCCGAGGACAGCGGGGCGGGCGGTGACGCCCGCCGGAGAAAGCGGCATCCGGGGCTCCTTTGCAGCGAATGAGGCTTGTCCGGAAGTCTCTGCATGCCGCGGGGTCTCCGCCATCGTCATTTCTGACGATGGCGGAGGTGGTGCGCCGCCAGGGCAGCCCGGTTAGGGGCGCCGGTCTTGGCGAACGCGTTGCTCAGGTGGGTCCGCAACGTCGGCGGTGCGATCCCGAGGGCCGCAGCGATCTGCTTGTCGCTGTACCCGTCCGCGACCAGCTCCGCGACCTGGGCTTCGCGCCGGGACAACGGCTTCTGACCGGACGGGACCTCCCGCGGCCAGGTCCGGGCGACCAGATCCCCGAAAGACCGCAAAACCCGCGCATCTGCCTCGGTGAACGCGCGGCCGCCGCGTCCCCGCCACAGCCGCAGGTCCACCGAACCGGGACCGGCGCTCGCCGGGAAATAGTTCATGCCGTGGTACATGCCGCCGCGATGCAGGAAGTCCTGGACGAACTCGGCGGAGATCCCGGCCGCCGGAGTGATCCGCGAAGCGCTCCCCCGCGCGTAAAGCTTCGGGGTCAGGTCGTCGACGTGCCGGAAATGCCGATGGTAGGCGCGGAGAGCGTCGTCGCCGAGATCGAGCTGGACCGGATCGGCGTAGGGCCCGGACGAATCGCAGACATAGGAGGCGAAGACGTCCGCCCTCAGCATGCGACGCAGAACATCGCCCAGCAGAAGCCGCTTCGCCTTCAGCGGCGAGTCGGACAGGACGATATCGATCGCTTCGCACGTCAGTGCGTATTCCTGGCCCATACTGCCTCGCTTCGGTGCGAAGTAGCGAGCGCGACGCCGGTTCGGCTCCGTCGGCTCCCTGCTCGCACGAAAGTGTACGAGGCGGACCCCGGATGCTCGTTGACGGACTGATCCCACGGGCCGCTGTCCGCCCGCGACTCACCAAGCCACCGGCCTTCGTCGCCGAAGAAGCCGCCCGTTTCGGCGTCGTCGCCCGCAGTCGCCCAGTGCACCGGTGCCCGCGCGCCTTCCGCTGTGGTGCGGACGCCGTTGAAGTTGTTCAGATCCGTCGCCACATAGCCCGGCGTCACCGCGTTGACCTTGAGGTGCGCGAGTTCCGGATCGTCAAGGAATGCGTTGGCGTACTTGACCGTCAGCATATTCACCGCGGAGTACACAAAGGACTCGTGAGACCGCGCGAACATCGAGCCCGGTTCGGTGGACTTGGCGAACATCGCCGAATCGCTCGCAACGTTCACGATCCGGGCCGAACGCGAGCGACGCAGCAGCGGCGCGTACACCGAGGGCACAGTCCGCGATGTCTCCTCGGCGCGCCAGCCCGGTCCGGCGGCTCGTGCGGTGACCGCTAACGATCACCGGTTTGGCGACACGGCCCATCTGCATGCCCGGGCGGTGGGGTGACCGGAACGACGAGCCGTGAGCTCGACAGGTCGATCGTCCGGTGTGACGGCAGCATCCTCGTCGAGGTAGCCGGGTTTTCGCCTGTTCCCAGATTGCGCTCCCAGCGGGGATGCGACCCGCCCGCGATGATCAACCGAATCCGGTTGCCTCGTGCGAACCGGTGTGCGACGGCGTCGAGTTCCACCCGAACCACGCCTTGGCACGCCGACGGGTCGAGCCGGACGAACCCGTCGCAGACGTTGCGTGCGCGGCCTTGGGTATCCACTTCCGACACGCGAACGAACAGGTCGGCGAAGGGGTTGTCGGAACTGTGACCTATTTCCGCGACTGGGCTGCCCAGGACCTCGAGGTCGGCGGTCAACGGGTCTGAGGTGAAGGCCAGCACGTCCGAACGCGAGGCGAGCGCGCTGTCGTCCGTGTAGCCCGCGGTCAACCCCGGGGAGACTTGGGTGACAAACGCGCCACCGTACGTGGGGGTCGGCTGGGCTGGGTCATAGGCGAACTCGCTCGCTTCTCCCGGGTCGGCCGGTTGAGCGCCCAGGTGTGCGCTGGCGCGGGGACGAAGGATCTGCTCAACCGTTGCCGGCGGCCAGGCCGGAAGGTCGCGCCACCCTTCGTCCCGACCGCTGACGAAGACCTTGACCGGCATCTCGCGACGCCGGACGTCGGATCCGGCCAGATACTCGTCGAACCAGGCGAGCGCTTCGGGGAGCAGGATGCGGGTGCCTGCGGCGCCTCCCTGAGCATGCGTCCACGGACCCATGGTGAGTCCGACATCGACGCCCCGGTCGGCCAGCCGCGCGTATCCCGCCAGCGTCTGGCGAAGAAAGCCGTCCTGCCAGCCGCCCTGAAGCAACACGGGGACGCGCACCCGATCCAGCGCTGCGGTCAGGTCGGCGCTTTTCCACCATGGGTCGCCCAGATCCCGCCGGCTGATCCACTCGCGGTACCACGGCGCCTTCCCGCCCATCAATTCTTCGTCGGCGGCGGCCAGGGGAATCATTGCCAGGGCCTTTTTGATTCGGCCCCGGGCAGACAGAACCGCGAAGATGCGAGGCAGGATTGGCTTCTCTTGCTTGGTCGCCACGAACGACCATTCGAACATTGTGCTGAGCAGAAAAGCCCTGCCGGTGTAGACGAATGCACCGAAGTCGTGCGGCGCGCACGCGATGACCGCAGTGACCAGCTCTGGAGGCGGATCCATCAGCAACGCCCACTGAGTGAAGCCGAGATAGGAATAGCCGTGGGTGGCGAAGTGCCCGTCGAACCACGGCTGCACGCGCATCCACGCGACGATGTCGGCCGCATCGTCGACTTCCCGCATGAACGGCTCGAACGTCCCACCCGAGCCGAACGTTCCCCGGCACCGGACCAGCACGACCCGATAACCCCGGCTGGCAAACATTCCACCCGTCATGGCCGCGCCAACCAGATTCCAGCCGTAGGGCGAGGTGACGAGAATCGTTCCCGACGCCGGCTCATTCGGCTCGTAGAGATCCGCGAGCAGTTCGACGCCGTCTCTCATCGGGACTCGCACTTCGCGGATCACGGCGTAGTCGCTCGTCGGAACGGGAAGCCGAGCGTACTTCGTCCACTGCAGATCGACGAGCCGCTGCCCGAGCGTCCTATCCTTGGCTCGTCGGTTCATCTCCCTCCTCCGCGCCACACCACGTGCTTGGCCATGCGCGTCTCCCGTCGCCTCATCCACCACGCCGGCCAGCGGAGCTCGACCCGGCCCGCCTGCCGTCCAGCCACAATCTAGCACTAACTTTCAGAAATTACTGAAAGTTAGTGCTACTGCAGTACCCTGATGGCGAGGCGACCGAAGGGAAGTTCCGTGCGCGAAGACGAGATGAACGAGATCGGCAGATTCGTCGAGCGCTTCGCCTCCACCCTCACTGCCGCCGGTTTTCCCCGTCTCGCCGCCCGCGTCTTCGCGACGCTTCTGGTCAGCGAGAGCGGGCGGATGACCGCAGCCGAACTCGCGGAATCGCTGCACGCCAGCACCGGCGGGGTTTCGGGTGCCGTCCGCTACCTGGTCCAAGTCCGCCTCATCCGCACAGAACGGGACCCAGGAACGCGCCGCCACGCCTACGTCGTCGACGGCTCGTGGTACGAGTCGACCGTCAGCGCGAACCCGTTCCTCGAACGAGGCGAAGCCGACTTGCGAGAAGGCATCGCCGTCCTGGGCGACTCATCGGCGGCCGACCGGCTGAACGAGACGCTCGAACTCATCCAGTTCCTCAGGGAGGAGACCCGCGCGATGATGGGTCGCTGGCACGAACGCAGGGCAGCACTGCGAACACGGCGGCCCGCCGACCGGGCCTGACGTCGCGGCCAGCGGGTCAGTCGCGGCCTTTGGACTGGCAGGCCCCCGTTACCTTCTTCGCAGCTCCTGATCAAGGAGTTCGTGGTCGCCGGACCCGGCACGACTTAGTCCCCCAGTCGAACCCATGATCCGGGGGGTGTCACCGGGTTTGGCGGCATCGAGGGACCGCTGCTCAGGACACGGCCGCCTTCGGGCAGGTCTCGATGCCCATCTTGTTCGTCAAGCAGCCTGGCGTGCCGGTGCTGTCCGTGGATCGGGCGCGGTGATTACTCGGTAGAGTCCGCGGGCGATGTAGCGCTTGAGGCACCGGACGGCTTCGCGTTTGGCCTTGCCTTCGCGGACTCGTCGGTCGATGTAGTCGCGGGTGCGTTTGTCCCAGCGCAGGCGGACCCGCACAATGCGGCGCAGGGCGGAATTCGCCTGGAGATCGCCGCCGCGGTTGAGCCGGTGGCGTTGCGTCCTGCCCGAGGACGCTTCCGCCGGGCCGACACCGCACGGCGCGGCGAACGACGCTTCGCTGCGCAGGCGTTCGGGATTGTCGCCGGCGGCGATGAGGAGCGTGGCGGCGGTGTCGGGTCCGACCCCGTAGATGTCGAGCATGGCGGGGTTGCGGCCGGCCAGGATCACGGCGGTCTGGGCGTTGAGGTCGGCGATCTTCTGTCCTGCGTTGGACAGTCAGCACCCGTTGCACGCACGCGGTTTCCCAGATCCACTGGCGGGAGGCGGGCGCGGCAGCGGCATATCCCAGGTCGGCAACGGCCCGGCCGCCCGAGGGGAACTCTCGCGCTGCGGCTTCGGCACTCGGTCAGGACGCGGCGCCCGGCCGGGTTCGCAGCCGTTCGGCGAAGATGCGTGCCGCTTCCAGATCGGCGGCGTCGGGTCGGCCCTTCCTGATGCCGCCGATCGGCTTGAACGGAAGGTAGGTGTCCCACGCGCGGCACGAGAAGGCGTCGACCACGCCGAATCCCTTCCGCTCGAGAAGCTGTGTCATCGGACGGAAGAAAGGCTGGAACCGTGCTTCGGGAAAACCGCTGGTGGCGAACACGAACGCCGCGCCCCGTCGCTCCCGCGGCAGCGACCGGACGAACTCGCGCAGCTGCGGATGAAAGGAACCCAGGAAGATCCCCGAGCCGAATCCCACGAGGTCGCAGGCAGCAAGTCCAGCCAGGTCGACCTCGTCCGGAGCGGCGACCGAGGCGTCCAGTACCCGGCCCATGACGTCGGCGATCCTCTTGGTGTTGCCGTGCGACACGGAGGTGCACACGATGACGGACTTCATGACGTTGTCCCCTTCGCTTCTATGACTTCACGGCCGTGCCGGATCAGCACGCGCAACCTGCGATCGTCTCCCGCCTGATCGGCCTTCACGACTCCAGGACGACGCCAGCGCGGCGAATGTGACATCAGGGAACGTGGTGGTCATCACTCGGCACCGACGAAGAAGCGCCGACCGGGAACTGATCGAGCCGGCAACCGGGCCGTTCTCGCCGACGATCGTCATGCAGCCGCGACATCGGCACAGGCTGAGCCAGGCGGTCGATCGGATGCCCGGTGAACGCGGCGGTCGCCGACGCTCGCCCTGCCTCGACGGTGTTCGGCGATGCGCAGGCTCGCCTCCGCGCGAGCTGCCCCGCTGACTAGCATTCACGTTGATACTTTTTGTACTCGATCATGCCGCGACCTGCAGACCCGTACGCTTCGTACGGGTCTCTCGGCGGAAGGACGGCAATGCACGCGCTCGTGGTGCGGTTTGAACTCAAGGACGACGCGGCGGCGGCCGGATTCGACGACCTGGTCGCACGGACTTTGCCGCTGATCGAGTCCGAGGAACCCGGAACGCTGCAGTACGTCGTGCACACCGTCGAGGGCGCACCCCTGTCGCGCGTGTTCTACGAGGTCTACCAGGACGAAGCCGCCTTCGAGGTTCACGAGACCGAGCCCCACGTGCGGCGGTTCCTCAAGGAGCGCACGCAGTTCGTCGACAGCTACCGGGTCGAGTTCCTGCGGCCCGTCAGCGCCAAGGGCGGCGTCACGGGTGAGTGACGAGGACTCGCGGCGCATCGGTGCCGTGATCAGGGAAGGGCGGACGAGGCTGAAGCTGTCGCAGCCGGCGTTCGGGAAGCTCATCGGGAAGTCCGTGGCATTCGGAAACTCGCGTCGGCGATCCCCCGGCGGGCCGCGCTGCACCGTGCCCGCGCTCTCGGGCTCCCCTCGGGCTCCCATCAGACCACAATGGACAGTGCAGGCCCAGGAGAAACTCGTCCGGACAGCATAAAACACCAGGTCACCGGTTCCGGCAACCGGGGGTTCGAGAGTGGGCCGCCAGGGATTCGAACCCTGAACCCGCCGGGTAAAAGCCGGCTGCTCTGCGCGATTGAGCTAACGGCCCGCGGTGGTGCAGGAACAGCCGACCGCCGAGGGTGCGAACCTCGCCGCGTCCAGAGCGCGGCGTTGGACAAACGGCCACGGTCCAGAACGCGGACCTGGCGGGGTCGCCGACGCCCTCGCATCCGGGATGCGGGCCGGACCCGCCTGGCGAGCGGCCCCGGCGCCCCCTCGGCGCCGGGCCCGTACCCCTGCCAGGACTCGAACCTGGCGCCTCCGCATTCGTAGTGCGGCGCTCTTTCCCGCTGAGCTACAGGGGTGTGCGTCCGGCACGGGGCCGGACCGCGAGCGGCCGGAGGGCATCGAACCCTCTTCTTCGGTTTGGAAGACCGACGTGTCCGCCGAGTTCACCACGACCGCAGGACGCCCCTTGATCGGGGCGCAGTGGTGAAGGAGGGAGTCGAACCCTCACTGCCTCAAGGAGGCGCCCGGGTTACAGCCGGGTGGGGCCGCCACCGCCCCGTCTTCACCGTGCGGGTCCGGCGGCGCGCGGCTGCCGGACCCGGCGCTCGTCCTGGCCGCGGGTGAGGCGACGGGGACGAGTCTCGGAAATGTCTTGCACCGCTAGGCGGTGGTCAAAGAACCTCGCCGCGCCAAAAAATGGGCAGCAGGGAAAAGCCGACGCGAAAGTAGATCGCGACCGCGAAACTCAATTGCATTCGGAGGACCTGACGAAAGAAGCCGCCCGGGTCGGTGGACCTGACGAAAAGAAGGCACCGCGGTCAGTGGAGCTGGCGAAAAGAAGGCACCGCGATTGGTGAGGCTGGCGAAAAAAGCCGCCCGGGTCGGTTTCCCGACGGGCGGCTCCCGGTGCGCGACGACTACTGCGTCACGTCAGGGAGCGAATACCGCCGAGGAATCCGCCTTTTCGGCCGGTGCGGCGCTGATGAACCGAACGCCGGACAGCGTGGACCGCGGCCGGATATCGGCCTCGCATCTCCCGCTTCCGCATGTTCGTCATGACCGCTCCTTCATCCGCTGTAGTGGATTCATCTTCACCTACACCGAAGCGGCGCGTCAATCTTATTTTCCGGAGAAATGTTTTCGGCCGCGCTGTCCCCGGAAGGCGGATCGTGTTGTAATGGACGAGTGCACTTCAACCCTTACGGCGGCGCGGGCGCGCAGGTAGCCGCCGACCTGGCCACCCTTGCCCAGCGCGACGACGTCACCGCCGCCGAGGTGCGGGACGCGGGGCAGGCGCGCGACATGGTGCTCCCGCGCATCACGGCGGACGACGCCGAGCGGATCCTCGCGTGGGGGCGACGGCTGCACGAGGTGTTCGTCGCGGAGACGACGGCCGAGCGCATCGATCTCCTGAACGAGCTGCTCGCCGTCGCCGCGTGCCGGCCGAACATCGCCAGCCACGACGGGAAAGCGCCGCATCTGCACTACTCCAGCGAAGGTGCTGGCGTGGTCGAGCGGTTCTATGCCTACACCGCGGGCGGGCTCGCGCATCTCGTGTGCGAGGAGCCGCACCGCCTCGGCGTCTGTGCGCGCGAAGGGTGCGGCATCGCGTTCGTGGACACGTCGCGCAACGGGCGTCGGCGGTTCTGCTCCACTCGCTGCGGCACGCGGGTCAACGTCGCCGACCATCGCGCGCGGCAGCTCGCGGGCTAGGCCGCGGGTCAGCCAGCGGTCTCCTCGAACGACTGCAGTTCCGGGTATTTCGGGGCGATCGTGTCGCCGGAGGATTCGCCGCGCAGGCGGCGGCCGATCCACGGCAACGCGTGTTCCCGGCCCCAGCGCAGGTTCGCCGCCCGCTGTTCCCGCGCCGACAGGCGAGGGCGCGGTCCCAGCGCGGCGTGCGCGAGGCTGTGCTGGACACCGAGCGCGTCGAGGACGGCGATGGCGATTTCGGTGTGCCCGGCCGCGTTGAGGTGCAGGCGATCCGGCGACCACATGCGACGGTCGCGCAGCTGGCGCATCGACCACATGTCCACCAGCAGCGTCTCGTGCCGGGCCGCGATGCCGCGCACGTGCTCGTTGTAGATCGCGACCCGCCCGCGGATCTGCCGGAACAGCGCGTCTTCCACGCCGTCGACACCGGTGAACAGCAGCACCTGCGCGCCGGCCGCGCGGAACCGGGCCACCGCGCGCTCATACGAATCGGCGAGGCTGTCGACGTCGACCCGCGGTCGCATCAGGTCGTTGCCGCCCGCGTAGAGGGTGACGAGGTCCGGCTTCATCGCCAGCGCCGGTTCGATCTGCTCGTTGAGCACCTGCGGCAGGAGCTTCCCGCGCACCGCCAGATTGGCGTACCGGAACCCGGGCTCGCCGGCGGCCAGCACCTCGGCGACCCGGTCGGCCCACCCGCGCACCCCGTTGCGCGCGGACGGATCGTCGTCCCCGACGCCTTCGGTGAACGAATCGCCAATGCAGACTAAGCGGTTGGTCATTGGCTCAGTTTAGGCGCGCCTCCCCCACTCCCTGCGACGGCGCCCGCGGACAACAGCGTCGCTCCGGCGAGCCCGCCCCAGAGCGCGCCGGGCCGAGCGGCGCGAGCGCGATCTGCTGGCCGCCGTGCTTCGCTGACTCAGGTGCGGAGGCCGTCGAACAGGATCGCGATGGTGCGGTCTCGCAGCTCGCGATCGGCCCCGACGTGCTCGGCCGCCTTCGCGGTGCCGATGATCACCGGGATCAGCTCGGTGGTGGTGACGTCGCGCCGCACCGCGCCGCTGTCCTGGGCGCGCCGCAGCAGCACGCCGAGGGATTCGCGCAGCCGCTCCCCGATCACCGAACCCGTGCTGGGGACGCACACGCCGGCCGAGGTGAGCGCTTCGAAGTAGGCGTTTTTGGCGCTGGACATCTCGATCCAGCTGGTGAGGAAGGTGAAGAACGCGGCTCCGGCGTCCTCGGCGTTCTGCGCGACGACGGCGTCCGCCTCGTCGACGAACCGGTGCAGCCGCGCGTAGAGCACGGCTTCCAGCAGCGCCTCTTTCGTCGGGAAGTGCCGGAACACCGTGCCGATGCCGACGCCGGCCTCGCGCGCGACCTCCTCGGTCGGCGCGCCGGTGCCCTTCGCCGCGAACACGGTCTCGGCGGCTTCGAGCACCTTGGCGCGGTTTCGCCGCGCGTCGGCGCGCAGCGGTTTGTCCTCCGTCACGGCTGTGATGGTAGTCGCGCGTCCTGGCCGCGCGGCGCCCGATCCAGGTGGGTTCGGCGTGCCGGAGGGCCGGAAACAACCCGTCCGGAGCAGACGTCGGGAATCGTCAAACCTCTGCCGGTCGTTCACACTGTAGTGTGACGACCGTCACGAGAGGTGCACGACCATGACTCTAGGCGACAACGAGGTCACCCAGTCAGTCCAAGCTTCCTCCGGCGACCGCCGGGTGCAGGTACGCCGGGCGGCCCTGGCCGGATCGATCGGCACCACCATCGAGTGGTACGACTTCTTCCTCTACAACACCGCCGCCGCGTTGGTCTTTCCCCATCTGTTCTTCCCCGCGTCGTCCTCCTATGCCGGGGTCATGCAGTCGTTCGCCACCTACGCGGTCGGTTTCGCGGCCCGCCCGGTCGGCGCGGCGATCTTCGGCCATTGGGGCGACCGGCTCGGCCGCAAGGCGACGCTCATCGTGACGCTCCTGCTGATGGGCCTGTCCTCGGCGGTGGTCGGCCTGCTGCCCGGCGCGGCGACCATCGGCGTCGCGGCCCCGCTGATCCTTGTCCTGCTGCGCCTGGTGCAAGGCATCGCGATCGGCGGCGAGTGGAGCGGATCGGTCCTGCTGGCCATGGAATGGGGCGACCAGCGCCGGCGAGGACTGCTGGCGAGTTTCGCACAGGTCGGCGTCCCGGTCGGACTCGTACTGGGCACCGGCGGGATGACCCTGCTGTCCGCGACGCTGTCCCCGGCCGCTTTTTCCTCGTGGGGCTGGCGAATCCCGTTCCTGCTGAGCCTGGTCCTGGTGGCGATCGGCCTGGTCATCCGGCTGCGCATCCTGGAAACCCCGATGTTCGCCGCCGCGGTCGCCGCCAAGCGCACCTCGAAAGCCCCGGTGAAGGACGTCGTCCGCCACCACTGGCGAGAAATCCTGCTGTCGGCCGGATTGCGGTTCAGCGAGCAGATGCCGTTCTACCTGTTCACCAGCTACGTCCTGGTCTATGTAGTGCAACGACCGGAATTCAGCAAAACCTTCGTCCTCGACGCGGTCCTGGTCGGCGCGGCGGCGGAATTGGTGCTGATCCCGCTGTTCTCCCAGCTCTCCGACCGAATCGGCCGCAAACAGGTCTATCTGACCGGCGCGGTGCTGACCGGAGTGATCGCGTTCCCGTACTTCACCGTGCTGACCCACAGCGGCCACGCGATGATCTTCCTGGCGATCATCGTGTCCCTGGTGGCGCATTCGATGCAGTACGGCCCGCAAGCAGCCCTGATCGGCGAAAGCTTTCCGACACATCTGCGCTACGGCGGCGCGGGATTGGGATATCAACTGGCGTCGGTGTTCGCCGGAGGCCCCGCGCCTCTGCTGGCGGTCTGGCTTCTGCACACCACCGGCACGCCGTACTCGATTTCGATCTACATCGTGGCTTCGGTCGTGGTGACCGTGGCGTGCGTACTGGCCCTGCCGGACCGTTCGAAGGCCGACATCGACGATCTCACCGTCTACACCCGCTGACTCACCGGGCGCGATCGACCACGCGGTAACGGAGGTGGGTGACGCCGCGGCCTTCGAGCCGACGCACCGGCTCCAGTTCGACCTGGCCAATTCCGGTCGGTTCGAACAGCCGCCGTCCCCCGCCCAGCAGCACCGGGATGAGATGGAGTTCCAGTTCGTCGAGCTGGCCTGCTGCCAGCAGGGCCTGTGCCGCTCCCGCGCCGTGGACCAGCACGGCGCGATCTCCCGCTTTCTCCCGGGCTTCGTCGGCGCACGCGTTGACGTCGGTGTAGAACTTCGCGCTGCCCGGCGGCTCGTCGCCCGGGTCGACGTGGTGGGTGAGCACGTGGATCGGGACGCCGTCGTGGTGGTCGCCGTGCCACCGCCTGGCCAGTTCGAACGTGCGGCGTCCGGAGATCACCGCACCGGTCGCCTCGGCCTCGGCGTACACCTCCTTGTTGACGCCTTCTTCCTTCCGATGGTCGAGCCAGTCGAACAGCCGGAATCCGTCGCGACCGAGTTCCTGGCCGGGCCGGTCGTCCGGTCCGGCGATATAGCCGTCGACCGACATGGACATGTACAGCCGCAGTGGTGTCCTGCTCATTTCTCAATCCTCTTCTCGGGAAAGTCTGCGGCGGTCATGCCGTCGCCGTGGCCTGCGGGCCACTGGACGAGTTCGATGCCGACGGTCTCGTAGCCGATCGCCGTGGAGAACGCCAATGACCGAGGGAGATCGGTCACCCGCAGTCCGATGCGCAGGGTCCTCATTCCAGTGCCTCCTTCGCGCTTTCACTGGTGCGTCGATCGGGGTCCGCCGGATTCGACAGCCGACACAAAAAAGGGGCTGCCACTCCGAAACCGGAGTGGCAGCCCCTTGGTGCTTGGTACGACGCGGTCAGCGCTGCGGCGGAGGTCCGCCCTGAGGTCCGCCGAACGGGCCCTGCTGCGGGAACGGCCCGCTTCCCGGTCCGGGTCCCTGCGGTCCGCCGAACTGCTGCGGCGGCGGTCCCTGGTACGGCCCGCCCTGCGGCCCCGCCGGAGGATGGGGCTGCGGAAGCGACTGCTGGTGCTGAGCGGGCGGCGGAGTGGCGGGCTGCTGCGGCCGCTCCGGCGGCGCGGGCGGCTCTTCTTCCTGGACCGGCGCGGGGGCTTCGGGCTTGGCGGCCGAAGCCCCGCCGATCGCCCGGCGCTCCGCCGACGCGCCCAGCGGACCGTCGACCTCCTTGCGCGCCACCGCTTCCGCGGCCGCGACGGCTTCGGCGACCTTCGGGTCGCTGCTGGTGTCGAACCAGCCGGCGACCTCGTCGTCGTCGAGGTCCGGCTTGGCCGGGGTGTCGTCCTTCGGCGGTTCGTAGCGGAACACGCCGTCGTCGCCGGGAGCGCCGAGCGCGCGGGCGAAGCCTTCGAGGGCCTTGCCGTAGTCGCTCGGGATCATCCAGACCTTGTTCGCGTCGCCCTGCGCCATCTGCGGCAGCGTCTGCAGGTACTGGTAGGCGAGGACTTCCGGCGTCGGGCGGCCTGCCTTGATCGCGGCGAACACCTTTTCGATCGCCTTCGCCTGGCCCTGCGCCTGCAGGTAGCGAGCGGCTCGTTCACCTTGCGCGCGCAGGATCCGCGACTGCCGCTCCGCTTCGGCGGCGAGGATCGCGGCCTGCTTCTGGCCTTCCGCGGCGAGGATCTGGCTCTGCTTCTGGCCTTCCGCGGTCTTGATCGACGATTCCCGCTGGCCTTCCGCGGTGAGGATCATCGCGCGCTTCTCCCGGTCGGCGCGCATCTGCTTCTCCATCGAGTCCTGGATGGAGGCGGGCGGCTCGATCGCCTTCAGCTCGACGCGGGCGACGCGGATGCCCCAGCGGCCGGTGGCCTCGTCGAGCACGCCGCGCAGCTGGGTGTTGATCGAATCGCGGGAGGTCAGCGTTTCTTCCAGGCTCATGCCGCCGACCACGTTGCGGAGCGTGGTGGTGGTGAGCTGCTCGACGCCGATGATGTAGTTCGAGATCTCGTAGACCGCGGCGCGCGAGTCGGTGACCTGGAAGTACACGACGGTGTCGATGTTCACCGTCAGGTTGTCCTCGGTGATCACCGGCTGCGGCGGGAACGAGACGACCTGCTCGCGCAGGTCGATCCGCGCGCGCACCTTGTCCAGGAACGGGACGAGGAAGGTCAGGCCGGGCGAAGCGACCGTGCGGAACCGGCCGAGCCGCTCGATCACCGCCGACTGGGCCTGTGGCACCACCATGATCGCCTTGACCACTGTGATGATGACGAACAGAGCCAGCAGTGCGACCACGACGATCGCTATTGTCGACAAGAGCGTTTCCCCTTACCTAGTACCGTTGTTCCTCGGACGGAGCCTCACGAGACGATGTCCACCACGGCCGTGGCGCCGGAGATCTCGACGACCGTGACGCTGGTGCCCGGGGCGATCGGCGGCTGCGATTCGTGCACGGCGCGCGCCGACCACACCTCGCCGCCGATTTTCACCTGGCCGGCATCGTAGTCCACAGTGGACACCACGACGGCCCGGGCTCCGACCAGCGCGTCGATGCCGGTGGGGATGCCCGACCCGGCGAGGAAGCGGCGTTTGAGCGCCGGGCGGGCCAGCGCGAGCAGCCCGACCGAGCTGACCGCGAACACGGCGACGTCGATGTAGATGTTGCCGGTGAGCGCTTCCGAGCCGGCTCCGAGCAACGCGCCGACGCCGAGCATGATCAGCACGAAGTCCCCGGAGATCACCTCCGCGATCATCAGGACGATGCCGATGATCAGCCAGATCAGAGCCGCTGCCATGCCCTCATGCTCTCAGATCGCGTCGTTTCGCACCGGGCAAACTACTCGACGTGACCGACGCGTGACCTTGGATTTTTCCGGCAAACCGGACACTACGGAGCGTCGTCGCCTGGTTCGGTCACGAAGTCGATGAGCCGTTCCACCGCGCCGATCAGCGGCGTTTCGAGATCGCGGAAGCTGCGCACCCCGGCGAGCACGCGCTGCCACCCCTCGTACGGTTCGCCCCAGCCGAGCGCGTCGCAGATGCCGGCTTTCCATTCGATGCCGCGCGGGATCTCCGGCCAGGCGCGGATGCCGACCGACGCCGGTTTCACCGCCTGCCAGACGTCGATGTAGGGGTGCCCGGTCACGAGCACCTGCTCGTCGCGGATCTGCTCCACCAGCCGGGACTCCTTGCTGCCCGCGACGAGGTGGTCGACGAGCACGCCGAGCCTGCGGCCGGGCCCGGTGCCGAATTCGGCGATCCGGTCGGCCAGGACGTCGACGCCGTCGAGCGGTTCCACGACCACGCCCTCGACGCGCAGGTCGTGTCCCCAGACGCGTTCGACCAGTTCGGCGTCGTGCTTGCCCTCGACCCAGATCCGGGAGTCGCGCGCGACCCGCGCCTGCAGGCCCTGCACGCGGACCGAACCGGACGCCGACACCTGCCGCGCGGGGGCGGCGGTCTTCTTGACCGGCACGAGCGTGACCGGCTTGCCCTCCAGCAGGAAGGCGGCGGGCGCGAGCGGGAACACCCGGTGACGGCCCTTGGCGTCCTCGAGGACGACGTTGCCGTACTCGATCTTCACCACCGCGCCGCAGTAGCCGCTGGCCGGGTCTTCGACCACGAGGCCCGGTTCGGCGGGGACCTCCGGGATCTTCCGCCTGCGGGGGCCGGACAGCACGTCGTGATAGCGCACGGTCGGGCACGTTATCGCCCGCGGCGGCCGGCCGTCCCGCCGCCACGCCGGGGACGGGCTGTTCTCGGCGCGGCGACGGGACGGGCTCAGCTCGCCATCCGCAGCACCGCGTCGGTGAACGGCGTCGGCCCGCCGCGGCGGAGCGGGCCCATCGCCACGAGCGGGGCGAGCGCGACGCACCACGCGCGCACCCGGTCGCCGTCCAGATGCGGGAGTTCGGCGATCCCGTCCTCCAGTTCGCCGCCGTCGGCCATCGGGAGCACTGCCCAGTCGACCGCGTCGAAGGCCGGGTCGCCGACGCACGGGCGCGGGTCGATCGCGACGGCTCCGCGTTCCGGCCCGGCGTCGAGGACGTTGCCCGGGTGCAGGTCGCCGTGCACGAGCGCGATCGGGCCGCTGGCGGCGAGTTTCTCGGACCGGGCCAGTCCGGTGCGCAGCGCTGCCAGCGGAAGGTGCGCTTCGGCCGGCGATCCGGCCAGGCGTTGCTCGGCGAGGCCGAACATGAACCGGACGCGTTCGAGCTGCGTCGGGAACGGCCCGGCGGCCGGGACGCCGTGCACGTCGGCGAGCAGTTCGCCGATCTGGTCCCAGGGAACGTCCGCGCCGCGTTCGGTGAACGTGTCCCCGGGTTCGAGTCCTTCGAGCAGCACGGCGCCGTGGTCTAGGTCGGCGTCGAGGATCTGCACGACCCGCGACAGTCCGGCCCACGAGCCCAGCGCGGTGGCCTCCGCGGTCGCGATCGCGCGGTCCGGGCAGAGTTTGAGCACCTTCAACGCGCCCTCGCCGTCGCGGCAGAGCAGAGTGCGGCCGGTGTTGCCGGGCCGGGCTTCGGACACGGTGAGGCCCCACTGGCGGCAGAGCCGGTCGACCAGTGCGGGCAGCGCGTCGCACCAGGCTTGCGCGGCCGGGCCGAACCGGCCCACGAGGCGGGCGCGGGCGGCGGCGTCCATCAGAGCGTTGTCCATCAGTTCCGCCATCAGAACAGCGGCCAGGGGATCGCGCGCCAGTCGTCGCCGGGCTCGGGGAACACCGCCTCGGCGAGCAGATAGTCCGTGCGCTGCGAAAGCGCCCGGATCTCGAAGGCGGTCAGGTGCTCGCCGAGTTCCGCACCGAGGCGGCCGTCGAGGTCCGCGCGAAGTTTCTGCAGTTTCTCGACGGCCTCGGAGGGCAGTTCCTCGCCGATCCAGCCCCACAGCACTGTGCGCAGCTTCGGGTCGGTGTGCAGGCAGATGCCGTGGTCCACGCCGTAGACATGGCCGTCGGTCGCGGCGAGCAGGTGGCCGCCCTTGCGGTCGGTGTTGTTGACGACGATGTCGAGGACCGCCAGTTCGCGCAGGTCCGGGTGATCGGCGTGGACGAGGACCGCCGGTTCGCCGAGCCGGTCGTGTGCGTGCAGCACGGTGCGCCAGCCTTCGGGGACTTCCTCGGGCGGGCACACGTCGACGACTTCGGCGTCCTCGTCGGTCTCGACCCACAGCTGCACCATGCCGGGCCCGAACGGGCCGTCGCGCAGCACGGTGGGCGGGATCGCGCCGAGGCCGCAGGCGTCGGAGATCATCGCGGTGGCGACCTCGCGGCCGGCGAGGGTGCCGTCCGGGAAGTCCCACAGCGGGCGCTCCCCCGACACCGGCTTGTACACGACTCGGCCGGTGACGCCGTCGAGTTCGATCGCGCAGAAGAGCGTGACGTTGGAGGCGTCGACCAGCCTGCCCTCGACGTCGATGCGGCCGCGGGAGACGAAATCGCGGGCGGCCGGATCGGCAGGCCCCGGCGGAGTGCTCGCCACGGGCGCCCTCAGTCCTCGGTCACGTCGACGTCGCGCCGGTACCCGTTCTGCCGCGGGCAGATGTGCCCGGCCGGGTCGAGCGGTTCGCCGCACAGCGGGCACGGCTTGCGGCCGGCGTTGACGACGCGGTCGGCGCGTTCGGCGAAGGCGCGGGCGGCGACCGGGGTGAGGAACACGCGGACCGCGTCCGGGCCCTCCTCGGTGTCGTCGAGCACGACCGTCTCGTCGATTTCGCCCTCGGTGATCGCGAGCAGTTCCACGACGACCGCGCCGGAGTCGGCGTCCCAGCCGAGCCCCATCGTGCCGACCCGGAACTCCTCCTCGACGGGCACCGCGAGCGGCTCGACGTCGACCTCGTCGTCGGGGGCCTGTGCGGGCACGTCGGCCCCGAACCGGCTGGCGACCTCCTCCAGGAGCGACCCGAGCCGCTCCGCGAGGACGACGACCTGCTGCTTTTCGATGGTGACGCTGATCGTCCGCACGTCCTCCGTCGCCTGGAGGTAGAAGGTGCGGTCGCCGGGCTCGCCGACCGTGCCGGCCACGAACCGGTCGGGCTTGCGGAAGACGTGGATTACGCGTGACATAGCGTCTTCGACCCTAGGCCACGCACGCATGATCGGCATCCGCCGCCCCGGGTTGAGGGGAGTTCGCGCGGGATTCCTGCGCGGTGCGTGCGGATCCGGACACGCAGCGGATCCTCGTTAGGCTTTCCGGGTGCCTCGCATCTCTCCTCATGGAACCTGGACCTCTCCCGTCACGGCGGCCGACGCGGCGGCTGCCGGCGGCGGCGCGCAATGGCTCGCCGCGGTCGACGGCGCACTCTGGTGGGCGGAGGCGCGGCCTGCCGAAGGCGGTCGCGTCGCGCTCGTGCGCGCGTTGCCCGGCGGCGGCGTCGAGGACGTGCTGCCCGCGCCGTGGAACGTCCGCAACCGGGTGCACGAGTACGGCGGACGGCCGTGGCTCGCGGTCGACGGCGTCGTGGTGTTCACGCATTGGGCCGATCAGCGGGTGTACGCGCTGAAGGACGGCGAAGTCACTGCGCTGACGCCGGAACCGGCCTCGCCGCAAGGCGTGCGGTACGGCGACCTCCGGCCCGGCCGCGAGGGCGAGGTGTGGGCGGTCCGCGAGCGCAGCACCGGGCCGCGGCGCACCGACATCTCCCGCGAGCTGGTCGCGATCCCGCTGAACGGCTCCGCCGAACGGGTGCTCGTCGAAGGGCACCGGTTCTTCACCGCTCCGCAGCTGTCGCCGGACGGCGCGCACGCCGCGTGGATCGCGTGGGACCACCCGGCGATGCCGTGGGACGGGACCGAGCTGTTCGTCGCTCCGGTCGCGGCCGACGGTTCGTTCGGGGACGCGCGCGTGCTGGCGGGCGGGCCGGAGGTCGCGGTGTGCCAGGTGGCGTGGGAGACCGCGGATCAGCTGCTCGTGCTCGCCGACCCGGACGGCTGGTGGAACCTGCACCGGGTCGGGCTCGACGGCGCGACGGTCAACCTCGCGCCGGTGGAGCGCGAGCTGGGCGGGCCGATGTGGAAGCTCGGCACCAGCTGGTTCGCCCCGCTGGGCGGCGGGAAGCACGCGGTCCTCGACTCCGGCAAGCCGGCGATCCTCGACGAGAGCGACGGTTCGGTCGCGCGGATCGACACCGAGCTGACCGTGTGGTCGTCGATCGGGCTGGTCGCGACGCCGGACGGGATCGCCGGGATCGCGGGCGGGCCCCGGCACGAGAGCGCGGTCGTGGTGCTGGACCCGGACACCGGGAAGTGGCGCGCGCTCACGCCGCAGCCGGCCTCGCTGCCGCCCGCGGAGTACCTGCCGGTGCCGCAGGAGCGGGTGTTCACCGGGCCGGACGGCGCGGACATCCCGGCGTACGTGTTCCCGCCGACGAACCCGGACTTCGTTGCGCCGGAAGGCGAACTGCCGCCGTATGTGGTCCACGTGCACGGCGGGCCGACCGGGCACAGCGACGAATCGCTCGATCTGGACTTCGCGTATTTCACCAGCCGCGGCATCGGTGTCGTCGCGGTCAACTACGGCGGCTCCACCGGGTACGGGCGCGCGTTCCGGGAGCGGCTGCGGGAGCAGTGGGGCGTGGTGGACGTCCGCGACTGCGCGGCGGTCGCCGAAGCGCTGGTCGCGGAAGGGATCGCCGACCGGGCCCGCCTCGGCATCCGCGGCGGCAGCGCGGGCGGGTTCACCTCGGCCGCGTCGATCACGATGACCCACACCTACGCGGCGGCGACGGTGAAGTTCCCGATCCTCGATTTCGCGGGCTGGACCGGAGAGGGCGGCGAAACGCACGACTTCGAGTCGCAGTACCTGGTCAGCATGGTCGGCCCGTATCCGGAAGCGGCCGACCGGTACTGGGAGCGCTCGCCGATGACGCACGTGGGCTCGCTGGCCGGGCCGGTGCTGTTCCTGCAGGGCCTGGAGGACGAGATCTGCCCGCCAGACCAGGCGGACCGGTTCGTCGCCGGCATCGACGGCAGCGGGATCCCGCACGCGTACCTGCGGTTCGAGGGCGAGCAGCACGGTTTCCGGAAGGCGGAGACGATCGTCGCCGCGCTGGAGGCGGAACTTTCCTTCTACGGCCAGGTGTTCGGCTTCGAGACGCCGGACGTGCCGCGGCTGGAGCTGTCCCGATGAGGCCCGCGAGACTCTCCGCCGGGGACACCGTCGCGCTCGTCGCGCCGTCCGGGCCGGTGCCGCAGGACCTGCTGGACGCCGCGCTGCCGGTGCTCCGCGGCTGGGGCGTGAAGGTGCGGATCGGCGCGGTAGTGCGGGCTTCCGGCCAGTCCTATCTTTCGGCGCCGGACCAGGCGCGGGCGGCGGAGTTCGCCGAGGCGTGGCTGGACCCGGAGGTCCAGTGCGTGCTCGCGGCGCGCGGCGGCTACGGGGCGCAGCGGATGATCGATCTGGTGGATTGGGCCGCGTTGCGCGCCGCCGGACCGAAGGTGCTGGCCGGCTCGAGCGATGTCACCGCGCTGCACCGGGCCGTGCACACGCACCTGGACCTCGCCACGTTGCTCTCGCCGATGCCGTCGAGCGTCCTGTTCGACGAAGCCGCGTCCGAACACTTGCGGCGGACGTTGTTCGAGCCGGATCACGCGCGGGTGCTTCGGGCCCGGGAGCCGGACGTGGTCGTGCCCGGCCGCGCGCTGGGCGTGCTGGTGGGCGGGAACCTTTCGCTGCTGGCGTCCGGGGTCGGGACGGCCGAGCAGGGGTCCGCGCGGGGCGGGATCGTGCTGCTGGAGGACGTGACCGAGAGCCCGTATCGGATCGACCGGATGGTGACGCAACTGCTGCGTTCCGGCTGGCTCGACGGCGTGCGCGGGATCGTGCTGGGTTCGTGGGCCGCGTGCGGCGACCCGGCGGAGGTCCGGGAACTGCTGTCGGAACGCTTGTCGCCGCTCGGGGTTCCGGTGCTGAGCGGGTTCGGCTTCGGGCACGTGGCGGGGTCTCCGACGCTGCCGCTCGGGGTGTCGGCCTCGCTCGACACCGAACTGGGCACCCTCACCCTCGACTCCCCCGCGCTGGACTGAGCCGGATGCGACTGTCCACTGTGGAAACCCGGGCGAGGTTCGCGGCGGCGCGGGTGGCCCGGCTCGCCACAGCGGACAGTCGCGGGGCGCCGCATCTGGTGCCGGTAACGTTCGCGGTGCGCGACGACACGGTTGTATTCGCGGTCGACCACAAGCCGAAGAGCACGACGGCGTTGCGGCGGCTGGCGAATATCGCCGAGAACCCGGCGGTGTCGTTCCTGGTCGACGAGTACGACGAGGACTGGTCGCAGTTGTGGTGGGCCCGTGCGGACGGGGTGGCGCGGATGGTCTCTGACGCTTCGCGGGCTTCGTATGTCGGGTGGTTGACGGAGAAGTACCCGCAGTACGCGGAGCGGCCGCCGGAGCATGCGGTGGTCGTGACCGAGGTGCGGGCCTGGCGGGGTTGGGCGGGTTCGTAACACTGGACCGAAGTCTCACGATCTTTCTCCCGAAATGGGGAGGATCATGCGGATTGCGCTAATAATGACCGGTCTTGTGCTGCTGGTCGCGGGGTGTGCGGCCGAAACCCCGGCGGCGGCCCCGGTGCCGGAATCCTCGCCGCCGTCCAGTTCCGCACTAGCGTCAACTTCCGCCGCCCCGACCGTCAAGGACCTGACGAAGTATCTTCCGAGCGAAGAGCAGTTGTCGGCGGCCCGTGTCCGCAGTCAGCAGAAGCCCCTGCCCTACGTCGTCGGCGCCAACACTCCCCTGCGCATCGTGCGGGCGTGCGGCGCGGACCAGCCGTGGGATTCCGCCGTGCAGAACGGCGCGCAGGCGATCTCGGTGACGGACCAGGTGCAGATCGGGGAACTGCTCGCGGAGTACCGGGGCTATTCCGGCGAGCAGGTCGTTTCCGGCCTCCGCACCGCGCTGAGCTGCGGGCAAGCAGTGGTCAAGGACGAGCAACTCGCGATGAGGACCCGGTTTTCGCTCCCCGGGGTCGCCGATCCGCAGTTCGGGTTCTGCGGTCAGGTCGGGGCCAGAGTGGCCGCGTGCGTGGTGGTGCTCGGCCACGGCAACCGCGTTCTGGCGCTCACTTCCGCCGGCTGGCGCGCGAATGCCGCAGAACAACAGGCCGAACTGACGCGGCTGGCCCCGACCTTCCTCGCGGCCTTCGACCAAGACTGACGATGGCGAAACGACGCTACGTCGCCCGGGGCGTGCCCGGCGGGTACCAGATCTGGGACAACCGTGCCCGCCGCTGGTGGGGCGATCACTACCAGCTCTGCCCGGACGATCTGGTCGCCGCGCTCAACAGCGGGGCGGAGCACGCGACGATCACCGCGCTGATCAATCGGTACCGGGCGGCGAAGCGGTGAGCCGGAGTCACCGGGTCTGAGCCAGGGCCCCGAAATACCCGGTCCGCCACAGGATCCTCGTGCGGACTTCGGTGATGCGCCAGCCCTTCCCCGTGTCCCGCAGGTCCGCGGTGACCACGCCGCCCGCGGTGAACGCTCGATCCTCCATCCGCACGGTGACCGGGCGGTCTTTCCACAGGTGGATCGCGACGAGGTTCGCCCGCACCTCCGCCGTGGGGCCGTCGAGTTCGACGTCGTGGCCGGTCAGCAGGTGCTGGCTCGCTTCGAAGCGGGCGAAGCTGCGGGCATGGCTGTCGGCGATGTCCGCCGGTCCGGCTGTCTCGGCGCCGTTGGGGCGCACGATTTTCCCGTCCGGCGCGAAGATGCGCTGGAAACGCGGGGCGTCGAACTGCCGCTCGTCGACCGCGCGGTAGTAGCTGTTGAAGGTGCGGATGATGCGGGACGTGGCGAGCAAGGCGTCGAGTTCGTGCTGATCCGTTTCCTGCACCGGCTTCTCCCTCGGGGTTCCGCTGTCTCGGTTCATCGTTCCGGGCCGGGCCGGCGTGACATCGTGCGCTTGACCGCGTTCGGAAAGACTCTTACCTTTGACCTGCCAGACATCGGATGTACGACGCCGCCGGCCGATGTGCCCCTTTCGTTCCTGTTCGGAAAGGACACTCCGTGATGCCGGAATCTCCTGGTTTCCCGCGCCGTGCGGCGCTGCGCACGATCGTCGGTTCGGCGCTCGCCCTCCCGCTTCTGACCGGTCCGCTCGCTCATTGCGCCACCGCCGCGAGCCCGTTGTGGCATCCGGACCCGGTGAAGGACGGGCTGAAGGCGTTCGAGGGCGTCGAGGCCGATCGCGGCGGGCTGCATCCGGACCGGAAGTACGTGACAGTCGAGGGAAATCACTACCGGTTCGCCATCTGGCGCGACGACCGCGACACCACCGGCGGCGGGGATCGGCAGCGGACCGAGACGAAGGGCATGGTGCAGAACGGTTCCGCGCTGAAGATGCGCGACGGCGAGACCTGGACGCTGTCGTATGAGATGTTCATCCCGGCGAGCCTGCACGGCACGAGCCGGTTCACGCACATCTTCCAGACCAAGACCCCGGCGACGAACGAGGGGCCGTGGGTGACGCTCGATCTGGTCCGGGACGGCGGCGTGGAGATGATTTCCGCGCGGGCGTACGCGAATCCGGGCTCGCCGTCGATCGCGGCGGCGAAGCTGGCTCCGTTGCGGGACAAGTGGATCACGATCGAGTGGACGCTGACGCCGGGCGACGCGGGCGCGGCGGCCTGCGTGATCCGCAGCGGCGCCGGTGCGGGCGCGCCGGTTGCCGCGCGGGGCAGCAAGACCGGGGTGAAGCTGCCGGCTCAGGGCGACTATGTGCGGCCGAAGTGGGGCATCTACCGCTCGGTCGAGAGCGACCAGGCGGACATTCTCGACACGTACCTGCTGTTCCGGAACTACCGCGCGGACCGCAAGTAGCCCGGGCGAACGGTGGTCCCGGCGAGAAGCCGGGACCACCGCTTCACGAGGACTTGGCGGGAGCGTCCGGGAGGAATTCCTCGTCCTTGGGCTTCTTCCGCCACGCGGCGACGAGCCCGAGCGGGTCCGGGCGCAGCAGCGACGCGGCGGCGTACAGGCTGACCACGACGACGATCGCGATGAACCACCAGTCGTAGAGCGCCTGCTCCCCGGTCGGGTAGTACACGAGGGTCACGAACACCGAGATCGCCACGATCGCCGACAGGTTCCGCCGTTCCCACGGGAACGCCGAGATCAGCACGAAGCCCCAGGTGAGGTACCACGGCAGGGTCGGCGGCATGAGGATCGCGACGGCCAGCAGCGTGATCGCGGCGCGGTAGACGGCTTCCTTGCCGCCGCCGCGGGCGAGCCACCACTGGCGGACGCCGAACACGACCAGGCCGACCATCGCGATGGCGCGCGCGACGGTGACGAACGGCGAGGGCTGGACGGTCGCGACGATGTGGACGAGGTTGTAGACCGCCTCGCCGATGCCGCTGGGGAAGTTCAGCCAGTTGGTGATGAGCTGCGGGGCCTTGAGCCCGGACCACCAGCCGAGGTTGAGCGACCCGAGCGAGACCCAGGTGCCGACGACGAACACGGGCAGGAACAGCCCGACCGCCGCGGCTCCGGCCTTGAAGAAGTTCTTCGTCTTCGACGGGCCCCGCATGTCCGCGGCCCACATCCAGACCATGAACGGCAGCGCGACGGCGGCGGTCGGCTTGATCAGCATGCCGATCGTCACGAGCACGACCGCGACGACGTGTTTGCGCTCGAGCGCGGCGAGCATCCCGATGGTGAGGAAGCCGAGCATCATCAGGTCGTTGTGCGGGCCGCCGAAGAGGTGGATGACCATCATCGGGCTGGCGACCGCGACCCAGAGCGCGACCGGGAGCTTCCCGCCGAGGTGCTTGACGAGCCGGGGCAGCGCCCACAGCGTCATGCCGAGCCCGACGAGCAGGACGAGCCGGGTGAGGATGACGCCGGCGATCATGTGGTCCTGGGTGATCGCGACGATGCCCTTGGAGATCAGCAGGAACAGCGGGCCGTACGGGGCGGGCGTGGTCTGCCACAGCGGGTGCACGTTCTGCACGACGTTCGGCAGCACGGGCAGCTCGGCGGGGCCGTTGGCGTACGGGTCGAGCCCGTAGAGCAGCTGCGCGCCCTGGCCGAGGTAGGAGAAGACGTCGCGGGTGAACAGCGGCGGCGACACGATCAGCGGCGCCATCCAGCACAGCGCGGCGATCAGGATCGGCTTGCTGCCGATGCGCCCGGCGAGCGCGTAGCGGCCGAGCCGGACCCACGCCCACACGACGAGGCCGAAGCCGCTGTAGAGCAGCGCGTTGGCGAGCGCCCGGCCGTGGCCGTAGCGGATCCAGGACAGCGGGCCGTGGCCGATGACGGGGTCGCGGATGAGGATGCCGCCCGCGCCGAGCGCGGCGAGCATGAGAAGGGCGCTTCCGACCGTGCCCATCGCGATGGTCCGGTAGGGGAAGCGCGCGGGCGTCAGGAACTGCCGGTCGAGACTGCCGGCGTTCGGCTGCGCGTTGTCGGTAGTGGTGGCCATTTCGATCCAGGAGATTACCGGGTGCAGTCGGCCCGCCCCGCACGGGCTCCGGGCGCGCGGGGCTTCGGCGCGCGCCCGGAGCGGACTGCGGTCAGGCCTCGGCCGCGGTCCGCTGCGCGGTGCCCCCGGGGAGCGCCGCGAGCAGCGACTTCGTGTACTCGTGCTGCGGGTCGAGCAGGACTTGTTCGACGGTACCGGTCTCGACGAGTTCGCCGCGGTACATCACCGCGACCCGGTCGGCGATGTTCCAGGCCAGGCCCAGGTCGTGGGTGATGACGAGCGCGGAAAGACCGAGCTGGCGGCGGAGCCGGAGCAGCAGCGCGAGGATCTCGCCGCGCACCGACGCGTCGAGCGAGGCCACCGGCTCGTCGGCGAGCAGCAGCGACGGTTCGAGCGCGAGTGCTCCGGCGATGACGACGCGCTGGCGCTGACCGCCGGACAGCTCGTGCGGCAGCCGGTCGAGGAATTTCTCCGGCGGGCGCAGTTCGGCGGATCCGAGCGCTTTGAGCACGACGTCGCGTTCGTCCGGCAAACCGTGGATGCGCGGGCCTTCGGCGACCGCCTCGTACACCGTGTGGGCCGGGTTCAGCGCGCTCGTCGGGTCCTGGAGCACGAGCTGGACTTCCCGCCGGTAAGCGCGCAGCCCGGCCCCGCCCGACGGCACCGGTTTGCCCGCGTAGCGGACCGCGCCGGAGTCGGGCTTCTGCAGTCCGAGCAGCGTTCGCGCGAGGGTGGTCTTGCCGGAGCCGGACTGGCCGACCAGCGCGACGATCTCGTCCCGGCCGACCTGGAGGTTCACCCCGTTGACCGCGTGGATCCGCTTGCCCTTGCGGTCACGGAACGTGACGTGCAGGTCCTCGGCGGCGAGCAGCGGCGCTTCGCCGGGGCCAGCGCGTTCCTCCGGTTCCGGCGGCAGCGGCGTCGCGGTGGCCGGGGCGTAGCGCGAGACCGGGTCGCCGACGGTCGGGAACGCCGCGGCCAGGGCGCGGCTGTGTTCGTGCTGTGGCGAGGACATCAGCTCGGCGCTGGGGCGTTCTTCGACGACTTCGCCGTCGTACATCACCGCGATGCGTTCGCAAGTGGCGGCGAGCACGGACAGGTCGTGGCTGATCATGATCAGCCCGATGCCGCGTTCGGCGACCAGTTTCGACAGCACCGACAGCACCTGGGCCTGGACGATGACGTCGAGCGCGGTGGTGGGTTCGTCGGCGATCACCAGCCGCGGCTCGCACGCCAGCGCCATCGCGATCATCACGCGCTGCTTCTGGCCGCCGGACAGCTCGTGCGGGTACGCGCCCGCCCGCGAGCGCGGCAGGTCGACCTGTTCGAGCAGTTCGGTGACGCGCGCCTGTACCTGGGCTTCGGACTGCGCTTTGCCCTCGGGCGCGTGCAGCCGGATCGGTTCGGCGATCTGCTCGCCGATGCGGCGGACGGGGTTGAGCGCGTGCATCGCGCCCTGGAACACCACCGACGCCTCGGCCCAGCGGACCGCGCGCAGCCGTCCCCAGCGCATCTCGCTGACGTCCTCGCCGTCGAGCAGGATTTCGCCGGTGATCTTCGCGCTGCGCGGCAGGAGCCGGAGCACGCTCATCGCGACGGTGGACTTCCCGGAGCCGGACTCCCCCGCGACGCCGAGCGTGCCGCCCGCGTCGAGGCGCAGGTCGACGCCGCGGACCGCGGGGACGTCGCCGCCGCCGGTGCGGTAGGTGACGCCGAGGTTTTTCAGTTCGAGCAGCGCGGTCACGAGTGCCGTCCTTTGAGCCGCGGGTTCAGCACGGTTTCGAGGCCGCGGCCGACGAGGGTGAACATCAGCACGACGAGCACGATCGCGATGCCCGGCGGGAGGAGGTTCCACCAGGCGCCGCGGGTGACCGCGCCGTTGTTGAGGGCGGTTTCCAGCATCGCGCCCCAGGAGATCGAGGTCGGGTCGCCGACGCCGAGGAACGAGAGGGTGGCGTCGGCGATCACCGCGTTGCCGACCACCAGCGTGGTGTTGGCGAGCACGAGCGGCGCGACGCCGGGCAGCACGTGTTTGGCGACCACGTGCAGGTGTCCGCCGCCGAGCGCGCGGGCGCGTTCGATGTACGGGCGGCTTTCGATGGTCAGCGTCTGGGCGCGGACGAGCCGGGCGGTGCTCGGCCACGCGGTGACGCCGATCGCGACCACGATCGTCCAGACTCCCGGCCGCAGCACCGCCGACAGCGCGATCGCGAGCACCAGCGAGGGCAGCACGAGGAAGAAGTCGGTGAACCGCAACAGGATCGCCGACACCCAGCCGCCGAAGTGCGCGGCGGTGATCCCGATCAGGGTGCCGATGCAGACGCTGAGCACGGTCGCCGAGAAGCCGACGAGCAGCGAGAGCCGGGTGCCCCACACGGTCATCAGCAGGACCGAGCGGCCGTCGATGTCGGTGCCGAGCCAGAACTGGCTGTCCGGAGGGCTGAGCGGTTTGCCGGTGACGCGCGTGACGTCGAGGCCGCTCTGGTCGCTGATCAGCGGCAGCAGCAGAGCCAGCAGCACAGTGAGCACGAGCAGGCACAGCCCGGCGAGCGCGGCTTTCTGCGTGGCGAATTCGTGCCAGGTGCGGGCGATTCCGGCGCGGCGGCGGCGCCACGCGATCGCGCGGGCGCTTTCGGCGGGGGTTCCGGTGGCTGCGGTCATGCGGTACGCACCCTCGGGTCGAGCACGCGGTAGAGCAGTTCCGCGAACAGGTTCATCAGGACGACGGCGCTGGCGAGGACGACGACAACCCCTTGCAGCACCGGCAGATCCGGGCCGTGCAGCGCGTCGTAGGTGAGCTGGCCGAGTCCGGGCCAGCTGAACACGGCCTCGACGGTGACCGCGCCGGACACCACCATGCCGAACTGCATGAAGACCAGCGTCACCGTGGGCAGCAGCGCGTTCGGGACCGCGTGGCGCCGCCGGACGAGGTCGTCGCGGAGGCCTTTCGCGCGGGCGGTCGTCAGATAGTCGGCGTCCATTTCGCCGCGCAGCGACGAGCGCATCACCAGCATGTACTGCGCGTAGAACACCGCGAGCAGCGTCAGGCACGGCAGGACCAGGTGGTGCAGCACGTCGAGGCCTTGGGCGAAGAACCCGGGCCCTGCGTCGGGCGAATGCATGCCGCGGCTGGGGAACAGCCCGTTGGTGGCGACGAGCAGCAGCAGGCCGAGCCAGAACTGCGGGACCGACCAGAGCGTCAGCGCGATCCCGGTCTGCGCGCGGTCGAAGAAGCTGTCGCGCTTCCACGCCGCGCGGATGCCGAGCCACAGCCCGAGCGCGACGGCCAGGACGGTCGCGCTGCCGACGAGCAGCACGGTCGGCCAGAGCCGTTCGCCGATCATGTCCAGCACCGGGCGGCGTTCGATGTAGGACTCGCCGAAGTCGCCCTGGAACAGGCCGACGAAGTAGTTCCCGAATTGCGCGAGGATGGGCTTGTCGATGCCGAGCCGGTCGCGCAGTTCGGCGATCTGGCCGGGGTCGGTGGGCCGTTCGCGGGCCATGAACGCGACCGGGTCGCCGGGCAGCAGCCGGAAGAGGAAGAACCCGAGGACGATCACCAGGAAAATGCTGGCGACCGCCTCGGCGATCTTCGTGAGGACGAACCGGAGCGTCCCGGTCCCGCCTCGGCGCTCGTCGGGGTCGGCGAGCACCGAGGCCTGGTCGGGAGCTATCGCTTGGCTCACGCGCTTTACTCCCGGTCGTCAGCGGATTTGCCGCGGCGGGACAGCGCGATGCCGCCGCCCACGAGCACGACGAGCGCCACTGCGCCGACGACGATCCACACGGTCGTGCCGGAACCGCTGTCCGACGAAGCGGCCGAAGCGTCGGCCGGGACCGCGCCGTAGACGCCCCAGTAGGCGGTCTGCTCGAGGATCGACCCCTCGGGCTGGGGCTGCTTGCCGAAGGAGGAGAACTTGTCGGAGCGGTAGGCCTCGAGCGAGTTGTCGTAGTCGAAGACGACGTTCACGGCCTGGCTGTAGAGCCGCGCCTGAGCCTGCTTCACGTAGCCCGCGCGGACGCCCGGGTCGGTTTCGGCGAGCTGCTTGGCGTAGAGCGCGTCGTACTGCGGGTCGCAGAAGAACGTGTCCGTGGTGCCGCCCTTGCCCTCGGCGTTCGGCCGCGCGGCGCAGGTGTGCAGGGCCAGCGAGTAGTCCGGGTCGGGGTTGTTCGCGTAGCCGGAGATCGCGAGGTCGTAGTTGCCCGCGTTGGTGCGGTCGTTCAGCTCGTCGTCGGAGACCAGTTCCTGCTTCACCGAGATGCCGATGTCGTGCAGCCAGCCGGTGACGTACTGGGCGAGGCGCTGGTCGGGCGCGCGGTTCGCGTGCCCGGTGAGGCGCAATTCGAGGCGCGCGCCGCCGGGCGCGGTGCGGATGCCGTCGCGGCCCTTCGCGTAGCCGGCCGCGTCGAGCGCGGCGTTCGCGGCGGCGAGGTCGAACTTGCGCGCCTCCCCCGGCGCCGGATCCCAGTGGTAGGCCGAATAGATCGGCGGGATCACGCCGCCGCCGGGCTGGGCGTAGCCGCCGGCGACCTTGTCCACGATCGTCTTGATGTCGATCGACTGCGCGATCGCCTGGCGCACCCGGATGTCCTTGAGCACCGGGTTGCCGTTGCCGATCGGCTTGTTCTCCGAGTTCTCGACGCCGAAGTTGAGGTTGATTTCGTTGTAGCGGCGGCCGGGAGCCTTGTTCAGCTCGATGTTCGGCTGGCCCTTGAGCGCGTCGAACTGGGTCGGGGTGAGCCGGTTGATCACGTCGACCTCGCCCTGCTTGAGGGCGTTGACGGCGGCTTCGACGTCCTTGAACACCAGCAGCTGCAGCTCGTCGACCTTCGGCGCGCCGCGCCAATAGTCCTTGTTGGCCTTGAACTTGACGTACTCGTTCTGCTTGTACTCGGTGATCTGGTACGGCCCGTCGTCGACGCCGACGACCGGGATGGTGTCGGTCTTCGGGTCGCTGAGGTCCTTGATCTGCGACCACACGTGCTCGGGCACGATCGGGACGTCAAGCAGGTCCATCGACGACTGCACGGTTTTGGTCTTGATCACCAGCGTGGCGTCGTCCGGCGCGGTCACCGACTGGAAGCTCGCGACGTAGTTGCCGTTCGCGGTGCGCGCGGTGGCGTCGGTGAGCATCCGGTTGAAGGTGAACGCGGCGTCCTTGGCGGTGACCGGCTGCCCGTCGGACCACTTCGCGCCCTTGCGGATCTTGAACGTCCAGGTCAGCTTGTCCGGCGACGTCGTCCACGATTCGGCGAGCGCCGGGGCGGCCTCGGCCTTGTCCTGCGACGGGATCGTCAGGAACTCGTAGATGAAACGGCCGACCTGCGTCGACGCGGCGAGCCCGGCGGTGAACGGGTTCAAGTGGTCGATACCAGTGGTCAACGCGACCCGCAGCACCTTCGGCTGCGCCTGCTGCTGCGCGGTCGCAGTGCCCGCCAACGGCAGAATCGCCAGCGTTCCTGCCATTACGACACCGAAAACGCGGCGCAACCCGTGCCGCCTGTGCTTATTTCGCACTTGAGAACCACCCCATCGTCAATCCCCGACCCCAGAGACGAAAAGTAACCACATACGGCGGGAAGCGCGCAATATGTGACGGTGCCGCTGCGTGTCCGATCGTTATGGTCGCGGCGCGGCTCACTAGAGTGCCCGGCATGCGGATCCTGATCTCGGCCGACATGGAAGGCGCCACGGGGGTCACCTGGACCGACGACGTCGTGCCCGGGAGCCCGCAGTGGCAGCGGTTCCGGGGCATGTTCACCGGCGACGTCAACGCGGTGCTGGCCGGCCTGTACGCGGCGGGCGCGACCGACGTGCTCGTCAACGAGGCGCACTCGTCGCAGCGCAACCTGCTGCTGGAAGACCTCGACGAACGCGCGCGGATGCTGACCGGGCGGCACAAGCCGCTGTCGATGATGCAGGGCATCGATTCCGGTGTGGACGGTGTGGTGTTCCTCGGCTACCACGCCGGAGCCGGGTTCGACGGCGTCCTGTCGCACACGTATCTGGAGAACCAGATCACCGGCGTGTGGCTGGACGACGTGCCGGCGAGCGAGGGCAGGCTGAACGCGGCGATGGCGGCCGAGTACGGCGTGCCGGTGCTGCTGGTCAGCGGCGACGACCAGACCTGCGAGGACGCGCGCGACTACGCGCCGGACGCGGAACTGGTGCAGGTCAAGGAATGCGTGAGCCGGTACGCGGCGATCTGCCTGCCGCCGGCGCGCACGGCGAAGCTGCTGGAAACCGGCGCGCGGGAGTCGATGGCGCTGGCCGGGCGGGCCGAGCGGACGCCGGGGCGGCACCGGATCGAGGTCGAGTTCGACGCGAGCCATCTGGCGCAGGCGACCGCGGTGATCCCGACCGTGGAGCAGACCGGGACGCGGCGGGTCGCGTTCGAGGCGCCGAGCATGACCGAGGCGATGAAGGCGTTCAAGGTGGTCACGGCCATCGCGGCAGGGGCGGTGCAGGGCATTTATGGCTGAGATCGACGTTGTTTCGCTGTGCGCGGACCTGATCCGGTTCGACACCACCAACTGGGGCGACGGGGAGGCCGCGGGCGAACGCCTCGCCGCCGAGTACGTCGCCGAATTCCTTGGCCAGTACGGGGTTTCGGCGCGGATTCTGGAGCCCGAACCGCAGCGGTCGAATGTCGTCGCGCGGATCCCGGGCACCGATCCGACGCTGCCCGCGCTTCTCGTGCAGGGGCATCTGGACGTGGTGCCCGCAGCCGCCGCCGATTGGTCTGTACCGCCTTTCTCCGGCGAGGTCCGCGACGGATTCCTGTGGGGCCGCGGTGCGGTCGACATGAAGGATTTCTGCGCGATGGTGCTGGCCGCCGTCGCGTCCGGGCTGCGGCCGCGGCGCGATGTCGTGCTGGCGTTCGTCGCCGACGAGGAGGACCGCGGCGACTACGGCGCGCACTGGCTGGTCAAGGAGCACGCGGACCTGTTCGAGGGCTGCGCGGCTGCGATCAGCGAGTCCGGCGGGTACAGCTATCACGTGCCCGCCGCGGACGGCCGGAAGGTGCGGCTGTACCCGGTCGGCACCGCGGAGCGCGGGACCGCGCACCTGCGGCTCACCGCGAGCGGGCGCGCCGGGCACGGGTCGCGGCCGAACCCGGAGAACGCGGTCGTGCGGCTGGTCGGGGCGCTGCAGCGGATCGCGGACCACCGCTGGCCGGTGCAGCTGACGCCGACCGTGCGCGCGTTCCTGGAACGGACCGGCGCCGCTTTGGGCGTGCCGGTGGATCTTTCGTCGGGCGACGCGGTCGACGAAACGGTGGCGCGGCTGGGAACGGCCGGGTCGCTGGTGGTGCCGACGGTGCGCAACAGCACCACGCCGACGATGCTCGACGCCGGGTACAAGGTGAACGTGATCCCGTCGAAGGCGAGCGCGCAGGTCGACGTCCGGGTGCTGCCGGGGACCGAGGACGAGCTGTTCGCGGTACTGGATTCGTTGCTGGGCGAGGGTGTCACGCGGGAATTCGTGGCGCATCAGCCGCCGGTGCAGGCTCCGGTCGATTCGCCGTGGTTCGACGCGATGGCCGGCGCGCTGCGGGCGGAGGATCCGGAGGCGGTCGTGGTGCCGTACTGCATGGGCGGCGGGACGGACGCGAAAGCGTTCACCCAGCTGGGGATGGCGTGCTACGGCTTCGCTCCCCTGGCGCTGCCGGAGGGCTTCCCGTACCGGGCGATGGCGCACGGCGTGGACGAGCGGGTGCCGGTGGACGGGCTGCGGTTCGGGACGCGGGTGCTGACGCGGTTCCTGGAGTCTTGCTGAGGTTCACGGGTCGACGCGCTGGACGGTCGCCAGCCAGGCTGGAAGACCGTCCGGCGCGAACCGGGCGACGATCCTGCTGTCTCGCAGGGTTTCGATGTGCCAACCGGTTTCGCTCCGGAAAGGCGCTTCGAGTTCGGCGCGGGCGACCGGGTGCGGGCCGGAGTCGCCGCCTGCGTCGCGGAAGCACAGGACGTGCAGCCTCGCGCCCGGTTCGGTGACGGACGCGAGGCTGGCGACGTAGGTCTGGCGTTCCCTGGCGTCGAGGGTGTGGAACAGCCCGCAATCGAGGACCGTGTCGAAGATCCGGTCCACAGTGGACAGCCGGAACGCGTCGCCGACCGCGAACTCGGCTGCGATCCCCCGCTCGCGGGCTTTCTCTTTCGCTTGCGCCACCGCGGTTTCCGCGACGTCGATGCCCACAATGGACAGTCCCGCCACCGCGAGATGCAGCGCGTTCTCCCCGGTTCCGCATCCCGCGTCGAGGACCGTGCCGCGGAACGCGCCCTCGGCGGCGAGTTCGACGATCGCCGGTTGCGGGCGTCCGAGGTCCCACGGGGCCGGACCGTCCTGATAGGACTCGTCCCACGGACGGCCTGCCTGGCGTTCGTGGCTTGTCGCGGGACGGTCCTCGGGCATCAGCGGGTGAACTCCGCCCACCAGCGGCTGTCGTCGCGGACCCGTTCCAGCGAGGCGAGGGTGACGCCGTCGCGGCCGAAGGACTCGACCTCGGCTTTGCTGAGCGGCCACGGCGGCCCTTCCCAGGTGGCGAGGTCGATGCTTTCCTCGGCGACCGCGCCGACGACGAGCGTGCCGCCCGGGGCGACGAACCCGGCGACCGAGGCGATGGCCGGGTCGTGGACGTCCTTCGGCATCGACTGGACGGTCATGATCTCCACGACCAGGTCGAAGGCGTAGTGGAATTCCGCGGGCGGGGTGAGCAGGTCCGCGGTGCGGTAGGAGACGACGGTGTCCGGGAAGCGGTTGAGCACGGCTTTGATCGCGCTGGGCGAGACGTCGAAGGCGGAGGTCTCGTATCCGGAGGCGGCGAGGAGTTCGGCGTCGTCGGCCATCCCGCAGCCGACGACCAGTGCGCGGCGCCCGGCTCCGGGCCGTTGCTCGATCCAGGCGGCGAGTTCCGGCGAGGGCTTGCCGCGGTACCACGGCAGGACGGCCTCTCCGGCTTCCGCGGCCGCGTACAGGGGCTCGAACCACCCGGTGGGGTCACCGTTGGCGAGTGCGAGTCCGGCCCGGCGGCGGGCTTCCTCGTCGGGATCGATGGCGTCGTCTGGCATGGGCTCTGTTATACCCGCCGGGCCTGGGCGCCGGTGCGCTCGACTGGCCGTGCGGCGCCACCCGGTTGCCGCAGCCGCCGCCCCGCGCGGTTGTCCGTTTCCGGTCAGGTTTGCGGGGCGGCCTTGACATCGATGTCACCCGCGCGTTGAGCTTCCGGGGCCCCGAGTCCCGATCCCTTTCCCCGATCCCCGATCCCCCTGACGAACTGGGAGCAATGATGCCCCGAAGCGCCAGACCGTTCCACGTCGTGCTCGCCGCGGCCGTGGCGGCGGCGGGCCTGGTCGTCCTTCCCGCCGCGGCCGGCGCCGCGCCGGGCGAGGCCGCCCCGCCGGACTTCGTTTCTTCGTTCGAGCCGACCGATCCGCCACCGGTCCAGGACGCTGTCGACACCGATGCCGCCGGGAAGCCGCGGGCTTCGGGCGTCGACGGCGCGAACGGGACCTCGATCCCCGGCGACATCCGGGGCAAGGTCACCGACCTCAGCGCGACCAGCGAGAACACCGGCGGCGGCGAGGTCGCGGCGAACCTGATCGACGGCAGCACCGGCACGAAGTGGCTGTCGTGGGACCCGACTGCCTCGGTGACGTTCACGTTGTCGGAGCCGACGAAGATCACGCACTACGCGGTGTCCTCGGCCAACGACGCGCCCGGCCGCGACCCGCAGGACTGGACGCTGCGCGGTTCGAACGACGGGCAGAAGTGGACCGATCTGGACAAGCAGTCGGGCCAGTCGTTCGACAAGCGGTTCCAGCAGAACGACTACAAGCTGTCCGCGCCGAGCGACGCGTACCGGTACTACCAGATGGACGTCACGCGCAATCACGGCGACGACATCATGCAGTTCTCGGAGCTGCTGCTGGCCAACGACGATCCGGCCCCGCCGCCGTTGCCGAACATGCGCAGCGTCGTGGATTCGGGCCCGAATCAGGGCTACACCAACAAGAACCGGGTCGGGTTCACCGGCAAGAAGGCGTTCCGCTACTCCGGCAGCCAGCCCAAGGCCGGGCACGGGTACTCCTACAACAAGGTCTACGACGTCGACCTGCCGGTGACCGGGACGACCGAGCTGTCGTACAAGGTGCAGCCGCAGTTCGTCGAGGGCGATCTGAAGTACCCGAGCACGAACGTCGCGGTCGACCTGGACTTCACCGACGGGACGCATCTGCGCGATCTCGGCGCGACCGACCAGTACGGGTTCCCGCTGACGCCGGAGGGACAGGGCGCGAGCAAGGTCCTCTACGCGAACCAGTGGAACCTGGTGCGTTCGGCGATCGGGCGGGTCGCCGCGGGCAAGACGATCGACCGGATCGCGATCGGCTACGACAACGCGAACGGCCCGGCGCAGTTCGCGGGCTGGCTGGACGATCTGAAGATCTCCGCGACGCCCACCCCGCCGGCCAGCACGCGGCCCAGCGACAACGTGCTCACCACGCGCGGCACGATGGCGAACGGCACGTTCTCCCGGGGCAACAACTTCCCGGCGACCGCGGTGCCGCACGGTTTCAACTTCTGGACGCCGGTGACGGACGCGGGTTCGGCGAGCTGGCTGTACAACTACCATTCGCAGAACAACGCGGACAATCTCCCGCAGCTGCAGGCGTTCAGCGTGAGCCACGAGCCGAGCCCGTGGATGGGCGACCGGCAGAGCTTCCAGGTGATGCCGTCGGCCGCGAGCGGGGTGCCGGACGCGAACCGCGACAAGCGGGCGCTGCCGTTCACGCACGACAACGAGGTGGCGCGGGCGCACTACTACGGCGTGACGTTCCAGAACGGGATCAAGACCGAGATCGCGCCGGCGGATCACGCGGCGATGATGCGGTTCTCCTTCCCGGGCAATGATTCCAGCCTGATCTTCGACAACGTCAACAACTCCGGCGGTCTCACGCTCGACCCGGCGCACGGCACGCTCTCCGGGTATTCCGACGCGAAGAGCGGCCTGTCCGCGGGCGCCGGGCGGATGTTCGTGTACGCGACGTTCGACAAGCCCGTCGCGACCGGCGGGAAGCTGACCGGGCAGAACCGGGACAACGTGACCGGGTATCTGCGGTTCGCCGCGGGCGCGGACAAGACCGTGACGATGCGGATCGCGACGTCGCTGATCAGCGTCGACCAGGCGAAGAAGAACCTGGAGCAGGAGATCGCCCCGGACGCCGGGTTCGACTCGGTGCGGGACGCGGCGCAGCAGGCGTGGGACAAGCAGCTCGGCGTGATCGAGGTGCAGGGCGCGTCGAAGGACCAGACGGAGACGCTGTACTCCAACCTGTACCGGTTATTCTTGTACCCGAACGAGGGTTTCGAGAACGTCGGCACGAAGGAAGCGCCGAAGTACCAGTACGCGAGCCCGGTGTCGCCGAAGACCGGCACGGACACCGCGACGCAGACCGGGTCGAAGGTCGTCGACGGGCAGACGTATGTGAACAACGGGTTCTGGGACACCTATCGCACGACGTGGCCGGCGTATTCGCTGCTCACGCCGGACATGGCGGGCAAGATGGTGGACGGGTTCGTGCAGCAGTACCGCGACGGCGGCTGGATCGCGCGCTGGTCCTCCCCCGGTTACGCGGACCTGATGACCGGCACGAGCTCGGACGTCGCGTTCGCCGACGCCTACCAGAAGGGCGTGACGAACTTCGACGTCAAGTCGGCCTATGACGCGGCGCTGAAGAACGCCACGGTGACGCCGCCGAACTCGGCGGTCGGCCGCAAGGGTCTGGACCAGTCGGAGTTCCTGGGCTACACGCCGAACTCGACCGGCGAGGGCTTCTCGTGGGCGATCGAGGGCTACGTCAACGACTTCGGCATCGCGAACCTGTCGAAGAAGCTGTACGACACGGCCGCGGCGAACGACCCGCGCAAGGCGGAGTACCTCGAGAACTACCAGTACTTCACCAGCCGCGCGCAGCAGTACGTGAACCTGTTCGACCCGAGCACCGGGTTCTTCCAGGGCAAGGACGCGAGCGGGAAGTTCACGAAGGCCAAGGCCGACTACGACCCGCGCCAGTGGGGCGGGGACTACACCGAGACCGACGGCTGGAACATGGCCTTCACCGTGCCGCAGGACGGGCAGGGGCTGGCGAATCTCTACGGCGGCAAGGACAAGCTGGGCGCCAAGCTCGACCAGTTCTTCGCCGACCAGGAGACCGCGGACTTCCCGGGCAGCTACGGCGGCGTGATCCACGAGATGCGGGAGGCGCGGGACGTGCGGATGGGCCAGTACGGCCACTCCAACCAGCCTTCGCACCACCTGCTCTACATGTACGACTACGCGGGCCAGCCGGCGAAGACGCAGGCGAAGGTGCGCGAAGCGGTGTCGCGGCTGTACACCGGCAGCGAATTGGGCCAGGGCTACGCGGGCGACGAGGACAACGGCGAGATGTCCGCGTGGTACGTGTTCAGCTCGCTGGGCTTCTACCCGCTGCAGATGGGCAGCCCGGATTACGCGATCGGGTCGCCGCTGTTCACCAAGGCGACCGTGCACCTGCCCGGCGGGGACCTGGTGATCAACGCGCCGAAGAACTCGGCGAAGAACGTCTACGTCCAGGGACTGAAGGTCAACGGGAAGAACTGGACGTCGACGTCGCTGCCGCACGACGTGCTCGCCCACGGCGCCACGCTCGACTTCGACATGGGCCCGAACCCGTCGGCGTGGGGCACCGGCGCGGGCGACGCGCCGAAGTCGATCACCACCGGCGACGCGGTGCCGACGCCGTTGCACGACGAGACCGGCCCGGGACTGGGCACGCTGTCCACTTCGGACGGTTCGGACGCGTCGGCGTTGGTGGACAACACCTCGCGCACGCAGGCGAAGGTGACGGGTGCGGTGCAGTACCAGCTGAAGTCGACCGACGAGGCGGTCACGCACTACACGCTCACCTCCGGCACCGGCGCGGGCGACGCGAAGAGCTGGACGCTGAAGGGTTCGTACGACGGGAAGAGCTGGAGCGTCGCCGATCAGCAGACCGACCAGTCCTTCCCGTGGCGGCAGCAGACCCGGGCGTTCGCGGTGAAGAACCCGGCGCACTACGCCTACTACCGGCTGGAGGTCACCGCGACGACCGGCGGTCCGGCGACGCTGGCGGAGTTCGAGCTGCTGGGCCGTCCGGACGCGTCGTGCGGCAAGACGCTGACCGGCGTGCAGAACGGCCCGCTGACCGTGTCGAGCGGCGTGGTGTGCCTGAACGGCGCGACGGTGTCGGGTCCGGTGAACGTGGCGCGCGGCGCTTCGCTGATCGTGCGCGGCGGCCAGATCACCGGACCGCTCGCGGCGGCGGGTGCGGCGCAGGTGGTGCTGAACCGGACGAAGGTGTCCGGGCCGGTGTCGATCACCGGCAGCACCGGTCCGGTGTCGATCGAGCTGACCGACATCTCGGGCCCGGTCAACCTGACGGGGAACCAGGGGCCGCTGATCACGAGCAGCACCGTGGGCGGGCCGCTGGCCTGCACCGGCAACTCCCCCGCTCCGACCGATCACGACCTGGGCAACACGGTCCGCGGTCCGTCCGCGGGGCAGTGCGCGAAGTTCTGATCGGCTGATTTCCGGCATATCGCCGCAGGCCAGGGGTTCGGATTCGTTCCGGGCGCCTGGCCTGCGGTGTTTGGCGGGCTATTTGTCCGGGCAGTCGGCTTCGGTCCAGGTCGCGATCAGGTCGCGGCTGACGACGGTGAGCGATCCGGCGAGGAAGCCGATCTCGTGGCTGCATCCGTGGTCGTGGGGCAGGATCTCGTCCAGCGTGACCGGGTGGAAGCCGGTCCAGTCGGCCGGGTCGTGCGCGAGAGTCTTGACGCCGGCGTAGCGGATGGTCAGGTCTTCTTCGTGTTTCCAGCAGTTGTGGCGGAAGCCGAGCCGCAACCAGTCCTCGCCGTCCGTTGTTCCGCGCACCAGCGTTTCGAGCACGAGGTCTTTGACGCACCGCTGTCCGGGGAAGTTGTAGTGCTCCGGGTCGGCGGCGAACGCTCGTGCGCCAGGCGGGAGCTGTGCCGAGAGAGCGGGCAACAGGCGGAGATACGGTCGAGGATCGAGGTAGTTGCCCGTGCCGGTCGCTTCGACTTTGACGTGTTTCATCGCCGCACCAGCTTATTCGGTGGCTCGCGCATCCGACGCCATGGGAGCGTCGGCCGATGGAGATCAACTACGCCTGGCGGGCCGCCCTGTCCGACGCGCAGCTCGTCACCCTCACCGAAGCGCACGGCGGAACCGCGGAACCCGGCTGGTGGGACCGCGCGCGGCAGCACAGTCTCGGCTGGGTCAGCGCGCACGACGGCGACACCCTGGTCGGCTTCGCGAACCTGGCCTGGGACGGCGCGGACCACGCTTTCCTGCTCGACCCGAAGGTCCACGCGGACTGGCAGCACCGCGGGATCGGCACCGAACTCGTCCGCCGGGCCCGCGAGGCAGCCCGGGACGCGGGCTGCGAATGGCTGCACGTGGACTTCGAACCGCGTCTGCGCCCGTTCTACTTCGACGCCTGCGGGTTCCTCTCCACCGACGCGGGGTTGATCAGGCTCACCGCGAGCTGATCCGGCACCGCCGGTGCGGGAGCGATTACCGTGGGGACCGTGACCACGGCTGCGTTCTTCTCCTCGTTCGAAGCGGGCGATCCGCAGCCGGTCGCGGGGGCTCGGGTGGACAGCGGGCCGCGCCGGGCGCCGACCGCGAAGAGCGGCGTCGGGTTCACCGGGGCGAAAGCCTTGCACTACCAGGCCGGGCCGCCGGTGACGCTGTTCGAGGTGGACGTTCCGGTCACTGACCACAGTGCACTGTCGTATGTGGTCTTCCCGGCGTCCGACGGTCCGGTCCCGAGCTACCGCAGCACGTACGTGGCGCTCGACGTCGAGTTCGACGACGGCAGCCGTGCCGGGTTCTCGCCGGAGGCGAAGAAACTCTACGTCGACCAGTGGAACCTGGTGCGCCGTCCGCTGGGCGCGTTCGCGGGACGGCGGGTGCGGCGGATCCTGCTGGCGACCGGGTTCGACGGCGACGCGACGGGGTGGCTGGACGACGTCCGGATCGCCGAGCATCCGCCGCGGCGCGACGACCCGGTCGACTGGGTCCGCACGACTCGCGGCACGCATTCCAGTAACGAGTTCTCGCGCGGCAACACCTTCCCGGCCACCGCTGTCCCGCACGGCTTCAACTTCTGGACCCCGGTCACCGACGCGCGGGCGCTGAACTGGTTCTACTCCTACCATCGGCACAACGACGAGCGGAACGAGCCGCGGCTGCAGGCGTTCGGGCTCAGCCATCAGCCGAGCCCGTGGATGGGCGACCGGCACACCTTCCACCTGATGCCCGGCGCCGGCCCGGTCGAGCCGGACCGCGTGCGGCGTTCGCTCGCGTTCGGCCACGACGACGAGACCGACCGGCCGCACCATTACCGAGTGCGGTTTCGCACCGGCATCGCCGCTGAGGTCGCGCCGTCCGAGCACGCGGCGATGTTCCGGTTCGCCTTCCCCGACGGCCGCGGCTGGGTGCTGTTCGACAATGCCCGCAACCGCGGCAGCCTCCGGATCGATGCCGAGCGCGGGATCGTCACCGGGCACACGTGGGTGCGCAGCGGGCTGTCGACCGGCGCGCGGCGGATGTTCGTCTACGCCGAGGCTGATCAACAGCCGTGCGGCGGCGGGCGGATCCGGCGGCCGTTCTGGCGGACGGTGACCGGGAGCCTGGAGTTCTCCGCGCCGGAGGTGACGCTGCGGATCGCGACGTCGTTGATCAGTCTCGCGCAGGCGAAACGGAACCTGACGCTGGAAATCCCGCCGGGCACGACGTTCGACCAGGTCCGGGACCAGGCGCGGGAACGCTGGCAGGAGGTGCTCGGGCGGGTCGAGCTGGAAGGCGCGTCCGAGGACGAGCTGACCACCTTCTACTCCAGCCTCTACCGGATGTTCCTGTACCCGAACGTCGCGCACGAGAACACGCCGCGCGGCATCCGGCACGCGAGCCCGGTCGTGCGGAGTTTCCGGCCGAGCACGCGGCGGCGCACCGGCGCGAAGGTCGTCGACGGCGAGTTGTACGTCAACAACGGCTTCTGGGACACCTACCGCACGGTCTGGCCCGCGTACGCGCTCCTCGCGCCGCGCCAGTGCGGCCGGATGATCGACGGTTTCGTGCAGCAGTACCGCGAAGGCGGCTGGATCGCCCGCTGGTCCTCCCCCGGCTACGCCGACCTGATGACCGGAACCAGCTCCGATGTCGCGTTCGCCGACGCGTATCTGAAGGGCGTCACGAACTTCGACGTCGAGGCCGCCTACGACGCCGCGCTCAAGAACGCCACCGTCACCCCGCCGCGCGCGGGTGTGGGCCGCAAGGGGCTCGACCGTTCCGCGTTCCTCGGCTACACGCCGGCCTCGACGCGCGGCGGTCTGTCCTGGGCGCTCGAAGGCTGTCTCAACGACTTCGGCCTCGCCAACCTGTCCGACGCGCTGGCCCGGGAAAGCAGCGGCGCGCGGGCCCGCCGGTTCGCCGACAACGCCGTCTACTTCCGCCAGCGCGCCCAGCACTACGCCAACCATTTCGACACGCGGGTCGGCTTCTTCCAGGGCCGCACCCTCGACGGCGGCTGGCGGCACCCGGCCGCCGGGTTCGACCCCGAAGCGTGGGGCCCGGACTTCGTGGAAACCAACGCCTGGAACACCGCCTTCTCCGTGCCGCACGACGGTCCCGGCCTGGCCGCGCTCCACGGCGGCCCCGCAAGTCTCGAGGCGAAACTCGACGAGTTCTTCCGGACCCCGGAGACCGGCCAGGGCGGCCGGATCCACGAGATGACCGAGGCCCGCGACGTGCGGATGGGCCAGTACGGACATTCCAACCAGCCCTCGCACCACATCCCGTTCGTCTACGCCTTCGCCGGAGCGCAGGCGAAACTGCAGCGCACCGTCCGCGAGGTGCTGCGCAGGCTGTACCTCGGCAGCGAACTCGGCCAGGGCTATCCCGGGGACGAGGACAACGGCGAGATGTCGGCCTGGTATGTCTTCACCGCCCTCGGTCTCTACCCGTTGACCGTCGGCAGCCCGCGGTACGCGGTGTGCGCGCCGCTGTTCCGCTCCGCCACCGTGCACCTCGAGAACGGAAAGGACCTGGTGATCCGAGCACCCCGCGCCGCGAGCGCCGACAGCGAAGCCGACACGCCGTACGTGCACGGCCTGACTGTCGACGGCGAACCGCACCCTTCGGCCACCCTCGCCCACGCGGTCCTCGCCCGCGGCGCGGTGCTGGAGTTCGACGTCCGCGCCGAGCCCGGCGACTGGGGCACCGAACCGGTCACCCCGGTCGCCCCCGCGCCGCTCAGCGATCTCACCGGCGCCGGGATCGCCGCTTTGACCGACAACACCAGCCGCACCCAGGCCGTCTTCCGCACGCCCAGGCCGACCATCACCTTCACCGCCGAAGGCGAGCCGCGCGAAGTCGTCCTCTACACGCTCACCTCCGGCGCCAGCGCGGGCGATCCCCAGGAGTGGGTGCTCGAAGGCTCCGACGACGGACAGCAGTGGCGGACCCTGGACGAACGCTCCGGCGAGGTGTTCCGCTGGCGGCGCCAGACCCGGCCGTTCGTGCTCGTCAACCCCGCCGCGTGCCGGCACTACCGGCTGCGGGTCCGCGCCTCGACCCGGCGGCGCGTCGCCCTCGCCCAGTGGGAGCTGCTGGCCCGATGATCACCGACGTACGCAACGCCTTCCTCGACCGGCTGGCGGCAGCCGACCCCGGCCTCGTCCGGCTGCGGCTCGCCGCGTCGGCAGTCCTCGGCATCGTCATCGCGGTCCTCGCGATGCTGCCGCTGCACTTCCCGCTCACCACCACGCTCGTCGCGGCCATCGCGGCGATGATGAGCGCGTTCACGGTCAACGACGCCACCAGCGGCGGCCAAGCCGTCACGCTGCTGCTCGCACTCGTGGTGGGGGCCGCGTCGATCACCGCCGCCTGTTTCGGCTCTGCCTACGCGCCCCTCGACAGCATCGTCTTCGTGCTGCTGATCTTCGTCGCGGTGTACGTGCAGCGGTTCGGCGCGCGCGGCATCGCGCTCGGGTCGATGGCGTTCTTCCTGTTCTTCTTCCCGATGTTCCTGCAGGCGCACCTCGCGCAGGTGCCGCACCTGCTGATCGCGCTGGCGATCGGCGTCGCGGCGAACGCGGTCGTGCGGTTCCTTCTGTTGCGCCGCAACGCCGAAAGCGAGCTGATCCGCTACCGCCAGGCTTTCCGGGCACGGCTCGGCGCGGCGGTGCGCGCGACCGAGGCGTACATCTCGTCCGGCGGTTCGGACCGCAGCAACCGGCAGATCCGCACGTCAGTGGAACGGCTGCACGAGGTAGTCCTCTTGATCGAGGACCACGCTCCCGACGTGGTCGACGACCGCCGCGCCGACCAGCTGCGCCGCCGGGTGATCGAGGTCGAGCTGGCCGTGCAGTGGCTGGTGATCACCGTGCGGCGGACGTGCTCGCAGCCGCTGCCCGAGGGCGTCGCCGACGATCTCGTGGCGCGGCTGTCCCGGTTCCGGTCGCTGATGGAACGCGATCCGCGCGACCTGCCGCTGATCAGCCAGACCGGCGAATACAGCCGGATGCTCGTGGAAGGCAGCCGGATCGACGAACGCGCGCATCCCGGCGACGGCGTCCGCCGTGCGATCGCCGAGCTGGCGGTGGCGGACGACCGGGCGCAGCGCATCGCGAGCCTGCAGGCAGAAGTGGACTTCCCGGCGGAAGAGGACGAGGAAGACGAGCCGACCAAGGCGTTCGCCTACGACAACCAGACGCGCGGCGCGATCCAGGCCGTGCTCGGCGGCGGGCTCGCCGTGCTGGCCGGGCAGCTGATCTCGCCGCAACGCTGGTACTGGGCGGTGCTGACGGTGTTCGTCGTGTTCATCGGCACGTCCAGCGCGGGCGCGCGGTTCGTGAAGGGCATGCGCCGCACCGGCGGGACGCTGCTGGGCATCGTCGGCGGAGTCGCGCTGGCGCTGCTGGTCAGCGGCAACACCCCAGCGATCCTCGCGCTGCTGCTGGTCTGCGTCTTCGGCATGGTCTACACGGCGCGGGTTTCGCAGTTCCTGATGGCGTTCTTCGTGACCAGCATGCTGGGCTTGCTCTACAGCCTGCTCGGCACGTTCAGCATCGAAGTGCTGTGGATCCGCGTCGCCGAAACCGCGGTCGGCGCCGCGTGCGGGCTGCTCGCCGCCGTGGTGGTGCTGCCGGTCCGCACGCGCGCGGTGATGCTCGACGACATCGCGATCGCGCTCGACGAACTGCACGAGTTCGTCGAGTCCGCCGCGACGCTGCTGTCCGGCCGGGAGAACGTGAACATCATCGAGATGTCCCGCGACCTCGACCGGGCGGTCGAGCAGGTGCGGCTGACGATCGAACCGCTCACCCACCCGATCAACCTGCGCAGCGCCCGCCGCGACTACGGCTGGCACGTCCTGACCACGTTGGAGGGCATCGCCTTCCGCGCCCGGCACGTGGCCGCCCGCGCGCAGCCCGGCCAGCTCGCCGGACCGGTTTCCGAACGGCTCGACCAGTTCGCCGGCCGGATCATCGCGAACGTCGACCTCGTGCACGAAGCAGTCAGCAACCCGGGCAGCACCCGGCTGCGCAAGCTCGTGCGCGACGACGGCACCCCGGTCGCCGACCGGATCGACGAGGCCGAAACCCGCGCGGTGCTGTCCAGCCTGAGCCACCTCGACGAAGGGCTCATCGCGCTCGGCCGCGTGCTGGGCGTCGGCGCGCAGGACCCGCCGCGGCACAGCTGACCTACGCGGAGGCGGCGTCGAGGATCCGCAGCTCGTCGTCGCTCAGCTGTACGTCCTGCATCGCGACCAGCGCCGGAACCTGCTCGACGGTGCGCGCGGACGCGATCGGAGCGGCCACCGTCGGCTGCTGCGCGAGCCAGGCCAACGCGACCGTCGGCATCTCCGCGCCGCGCGCCTTCGCGACCTCTTCCAGCGCCGCCAGCACCTTCACGCCGTGCTCGGTGTCCGCGTACCCGCCCGCGAGACCGGGCAGGTTGCGGATGTTGTCGACCTGCTGTCCGGGCCGGTACTTGCCGGTCAGGAACCCGGACGCCAGACCGAAATACGGGACGCAGGCCAGCCCGTGCCGCTCCGCGATCCCCCGCCGCTCGCTCTCGTACTCCCGCGCGACAAGGTTGTACTTCGGCTGCAGCGCGACGTACTTGGCCAGCCCCTCGCGGTCGGAGAACTCCAGCGACGCGGCCAGCCGTTCCGGGCTGATGTTCGACGTCCCGATCGCGCGGACCTTCCCTTCCTTCACCAGCTCGTCGAGCGCGGCGACGATGTCCTCGACCGGGACGGACTCGTCGTCGAAATGCGTGTAGTACAGGTCGATCCGCTCGATCCCCAGCCGCCGCAACGATTCCTCGGCCGCGGCCTTGATGTTCGCCGGAGCGAGCCCCTTGAACCGCGGGCTGTCCCCGACCTTCGTCGCGACCACCACGCCGTCCCGGTTGCCGCGCGCGGCGAGCCACTTGCCGATGATGGTCTCGGACTGCCCGGCCTCGTTGCCCGGGAAGTGGTACATGTACGAATCGGACGTGTCGAGGAAGTTCCCGCCCGCCTCGGCGTAGGCGTCCAGCACGGCGAACGACGCCGTTTCGTCGGCGGTCCAGCCGAACACGTTCCCGCCGAGGCACAGCGGGGAGACGGCGAGGTCGGATGAGCCCAGTGTGCGAAGTGCGACCATGATCGCATTCAAGCACTCCCCGCCCCGGGCATGCCCGTGCCGACGGGAGATTCTGCCCGTCCGTGCCTTGCCCGGCCGGCGAGCTGGCAAGATCTTCCTTCTCGGACAGCTTTCTGGGGAGGCAGCTGATGCGAAGACCGGCAGTCGACGACCCGCTCTGGATCGGGCAGTACCGGGTGGTCGCGGAACTGGCCCGGGGCGAGACGACCCGGGCACTGCTCGGCAGCGGACCCGGCGACCGTCTGGTCGCGCTCACGCTGGCGCCCCGGCAGTCCGGCGAAGCCGCGGCGCTGAGCGCGGTGCTCGAGGCCGACCCGGACGCATCCACGCCTTGGTGGGCACAGGAATTCCATCCCGGTCCCTCACTGCAGGACGTGCCCGACGCCCTGCCCGAACCCGCCGTGCTCCGGCTGGCCGCCGGAATCGCGGCCGACCTGGCCCAGCTCCACAGCGCCGGGCTCGCGCACGGCAGACTGACGCCGTCCCACATCCGGCTCACCAGCAGCGGAGCGAGGCTCATCGCCCGCGCGACCGGCGACGACCCGGCCGACGACCTCCTCGCGCTCGGCACGCTTCTCGCCGCGAAGTCCGCGCTTCCCGAGGCGCTCCGCCCGTGCCTCGCGGAAAACCCCGCCGACCGGCCCACGGCCGCCGAACTGCTCGAAGCGCTCAGTCCGTCCGCCGACCCGTGGCCGCCCGCCGTCGAGAAGCTCATCGCCGAGCGCACCGCCGAACTCGCCCAGTTCCTCGACGGCCAGCCGGTACCACCGGACGAGTCGGTGATCTACCAAGTCGCGGACTCCCCGCCGCCCCCGCGCCGTCCCGCCCCGCGCCGGCGGATCCTGATCAGCGTGCTCGCCCTGGTGATCGCCGGACTCGCCGCCTGGATCGCCTGGCCGGACCCGCCCGCACCGGACGCGCTTCCTCCCGCACCCCCACCGCCGCTCGTCGAATCCGGGTTCCTCGTCGCGCGCGGGCATCCGCAATTCGCCACGTTCAACAACGACGGCCGGCTCCTCGCCACGGCGAACGCCGACTTCACCATCGACGTCCTGGACGTCGTGACCCGCAAACCGGTCGGACCGCGCATCGGCCCCTTCCCCGAAACCGGCCTGCCCGGCATGACCTTCCGCGCTGACGGCATCACCCTGGTGACCTCGCAGGTCAAAGACAACCAGTTCACGGCGCGAACCTGGGACCCGCGAACCGGCCGGGAAATCGGCGAGCCCCTCGTGCTCGAAAACATCGACCGCGGCGGCGCCTGGCCCGAGCTCAGTCCCGACGGCAGCGTCGCGGCGGTGCCGACGGCCTCCCCGCGCGGGACCGAACTGTGGCGCGTCGCCGACCGCACCCGCATCGGCAGCATCGAAACGCCGGCTGCCTTCCGGAGCTCGGCATTCAGCCCCGACGGACGCACCCTCGCCGTCTACCAGTGGGACGGCCACTCCGCCCACACCAGTCAGCTCGACCTGTGGGACACGGCTTCGCTCAAGCCAGCGGGAAAACCGATCGTCTTCGCCGAAACCGAGCCGATCTGCTGCCTCGCCTTCCGGCCGGACGGCCGGACGCTGATCACCACCAGCGCCGGAGCCGGTGGACCGCCGGAGGTGCGGCAGTGGGACACCGCCACGCACGAGCAGCTACGTCCGGCCTTTTCCCTGGTCCAGGCTTCCGCCTACGGGGAGATGAGGGACGCCTACGTCTTCATGGCCTCAGCCGGGCTGGACGACCAGCACCTCCTCGCGATCGCGGCGGGAACCGTCACGGTCCGGGACCTCGACGGCAAACAGGACGGAGCCGGTCTCCCCGGAATCCTCGGCTTCGCGGTCAGCCCGGACAGGAAAACCATCGCCACCACTACCGGCTCGACGGCGGACATGACCGTGCACCTGTGGCGAAAACCCTGACGCCGCACCAAATGCCGCGACGGAGTGCTCGATCCATGCTCCCGCCACCGTTGAACTAGGCGGTACTCCAAGCCACACCAGCCTGGCCCGTACCGGTGCCTCCGCCGGATCAGCGAGCGAAAGCAGGCGGTGCGCCCATCGGACTGAGGTGCATCCCCGCGATCCGCCACCCGTCCTCGCCGCGGACGAGCACGTGCGTCGCCCGGAACGTGCCGTCGACGCGGTTCCCCTGATGAGTCGCTTCCTGATCGTGCACGCCGATCGCGATCGCCGTGTCCCCGTGCACGCGCACCTCGACGTCACGCCAATCCAGCCGCAGCGTCGCCAGCGCGCCGGACCGGTAGCGGCCCAGCCACTGCTCCCGGTCGAGCACGAAGCCGAGCGGCCCGACGAGCCGAAATCCGTCGGCCACCATGGCGCCCAGCGTGTCCGTGTCGCCCGCGACCTCGGCGGCGACCCAGCGTTTCCCCAGTTCAGCGATGTCCGCGGTGTCCATGATGCCCTCCGGTGACTGTCGATGAGACACCACAAACGTTAGATATCTAATCATTCGTCGTCAAATGATTAGAGTTCGACGAACCTGCGGTACCGTCTCCCCGTGCCCCGACCCGCCACGCCCCCGCTCGGCGTTCTCCTCGCCCGCACCGCCAAGACCGCGGGCCAGGCGTTCGACCGCGCGCTGGCCGAGGTCGGCGGATCGCAGCCGGTGTGGCAGATCCTCATCGCGCTCAAAACCCGCCGGCACGCCAGCCAGCGCGAACTCGCCGACGCCGTCGGCATCCAAGGCGCGACGCTCACCCACCACCTCAACGGCATGGAAACCGCGGGCCTGCTCACCCGCACCCGCGACCCGGAAAACCGGCGCGTGCACCAGGTCGAGCTGACCGAATACGGCGAACGGACCTTCCACCGCCTCGCCGACGCCGCGATCGCGCACGACAAACGGATGCGCCGCGGATTCACCGCCGACGAGATCGCGACCCTGGCCGCATTGCTGTCCCGGCTCACGGAAAACGTCACGCAAACGGACCCGTGAGCGTTCCGAGGAAGCGCTCACGGGTCCGAGTCAATGCGGTTACGGCATTGTCGGGCAAGTCTTCCAGGAGAAGTGGTAAACCGTCTGGACACTGCCGTCCGTCGAGTCCATCGTCAGGAAGCTCGTCGTCTTCGCCGGGTCCGAAGAACCGGCATACGCCCGCAATTCAGTGTTGATGTTCAGGTTGCGCTCCTGGCCGCACGGTTCGTAGATAATCGCGTCGATGTCCGTCGAATCCGAGAACTGCCAGTCATTGTCGTAGAACCCGTCCAGCCGATGCGTCTCGTACGCGGTCGGCGAGTTTCCCTGGAAGTAATAGTTCGCGCGCTCCACGCCGTACGCGCCCTTTTCGAGGTGCCCGAATCCGCGGTAGTCCGCCGAGGCGATTCCGTACGTGAAGCCCTGCGGCACGTGCACGCGCAGGCCGATCTGGCAGTTCTTGCGGAAGTCCGTCGGCTGCGCGCCGACGCCTACCTGCGCGGTGTATTGGCTGTAGGTGACGGTGAAAGCGGTGTTGTCCGTGGAAACCGAAACCGCGGACGTGTCCGGCGGGCAGCCGGTCCCGTTCACGGTCGCCACGTCGATGATAATTTTGTCCGGCGGAGGATTCTGCGGCCAGGAATGCGGGGTAATAGTCGAAGAAAGGGCCAAAAGTGCAGCGGCCATCGTGGTAAGCATGGGTTCCTTCCCATTACTTCCGATGCGGGTGGGGGTTTCGACAGGGTAGCGCGGGAACTACTCTCCGAGTCCCACTGAATGGAGCAACGTAACTGCTTAGCTGCGCACAGCAACGTGTTGACGAGTCGTTGACAAAAGCTATTATGGACAATTGACGAATCAACAAAAATGATACAAAAATACACGACGCAGAACCACCGGACCCGGCTGGTCCGGACAATCGGCCGAAAACACGCCCGAAAACCGGGGCAATTGGGACGGTTCGAGCCCGCGCGTCCCTCCGCGCCGGCCCCGGCCTCCCGCGCGATTCGGCGGCTCGCGCCGGCACGGCAGCCCATGACGTGCGCGGCCGCCGAACTCCGCGGCGCCGGACCCGCCCCGCCCGCAACGAGATCGTGATCTCGAGTTACGCCCTTCGGCGCGCGACTTAAGGCGGATCGCACCGGCCGCGAACGTGACCTTGGCTACCGTGACTGGACGCACCCGGACGGCGCCCGCCAGTAGGGCTAGCATCCTCGGTACTAGCCAAAGTCGTCTCAAGCTGGAGAAGCGCAATGACCCAAGCCCCTGTCAACGTCACCGTCACCGGTGCGGCCGGCCAGATCGGCTACGCGCTGCTGTTCCGCATCGCGTCCGGTCAGCTGCTCGGCGCCGACACCCCGGTGAAGCTGCGGCTCCTGGAGATCCCCCAGGCGGTCAAGGCGGCTGAGGGCACCGCGATGGAACTGGACGACGGCGCGTTCCCGCTGCTGGCCGGCATCGACATCTTCGACGACCCGAAGCAGGCCTTCTCCGGCGCGAACATCGGCCTGCTGGTCGGAGCCCGCCCGCGCAGCAAGGGCATGGAGCGCGGCGACCTGCTCGAGGCCAACGGCGGCATCTTCAAGCCCCAGGGCGAGGCCATCAACGCCGGCGCGGCCGACGACATCCGCGTGCTGGTGGTCGGCAACCCGGCCAACACCAACGCGCTGATCGCCCAGTCGCACGCCCCCGACGTGCCCGCCGAGCGCTTCACCGCGATGACCCGCCTCGACCACAACCGCGCGCTGGCCCAGCTGGCCAAGAAGCTGAACGTGGCCGTGACCGACCTGAAGAAGGTCGCGATCTGGGGCAACCACTCGGCCACGCAGTACCCGTCGGTGCAGCACGCCGAGGTCAACGGCAAGAACGTCGCCGAGACCATCAACGACCAGGCGTGGCTCGCCGACACCTTCATCCCGACCGTCGCCAAGCGCGGCGCCGCGATCATCGAGGCCCGCGGCCTGTCCTCGGCCGCGTCCGCCGCGTCGGCCGCGATCGACCACGTCTACACCTGGGTCAACGGCACCGCCGAGGGCGACTGGACCTCGGCGGGCGTTGTCTCCGACGGCTCCTACGGCGTCCCGGAGGGCCTCATCTCCTCCTTCCCGGTCACCGCGAAGGACGGCAAGTACGAGATCGTGCAGGGCCTGGAGATCGACGAGTTCTCCCGCCCGCGCATCGACGCCTCCGTGGCCGAACTGGCCGAGGAGCGCGACGCGGTCCGCAAGCTGGGCCTGATCTGAGGTTCGTTTTCCGCGATGGCCGCCCCGGTTTCGGGGCGGCCATCGTTCGTTCTCGACGTCTTTGCGGTTGGTTTGAGCGGTGCGGTGACTCGGATGCCTGGCAATAGCGGAGTCTTTACCGATCGCCCGCCGTATAGGTCGTTATACAGTTGAGAGTAGTTCGTGCAGCCGGCTGGCGATGCCGAAGTCGGGCACCGTCCGCGTGCCGTCTCGGAGGTCCGCCGCCAGCTGTTCGTAGACCCGGCCTACGTTCGCCGCCTGGATCGGCACCTCGCTGGGCTCGCTCACCGGAACCACCGTCCACTCCGGACTCTCCGGGCGCGACAAGCGAAGCTCCAGCTTGCCGATCTGCAGTTGCGCGGCCCACGGATCGGTCTCCGGCACAGAAGTCAGCGAAAGACTCCCCTCGGTGCCGGCAATCTCGATCCGCGTCCGCGGCACCGCTGCTTCCCCGTCGTGCAGATGGACGGACACCACTGCCCCGCCGTCGAGTTCCGCGTGTGCCAGGAAATGGTCCGGCGCCGTGACCTCGATCGGCTCCCCTGTCTCGGCGACGCGATGCGAGCCGTTCCGGATCGCGGTGCGGGCGGCCAGTTCGCGGATCGGCCCGAGCAGGTGCTGCACCAGGTCCAGTGTGTGCCCGCCGAGGACTTCGACCAGTCCAGCCCCGGCACGACGGTCGTAGGTGTAGGCCGTCCAGCCTGGGACGTCACGCGCGTTTCCCTTGCCGCGCGAGCTGTAGACGGTCGCGGACTGCACGGTGCCGATCCGGCCCTCGACGATCGCCTCGCGGGCCCGGCGGACGGGCGGAGAGAACCGCGCCTGCAGCCCGACGGCCGTGTGCACTCCGGCCCGCTCCCCCGCCGCAGCCAGCGCGGCGGCTTCCTCAGCGGTCGTCGTCAGCGGCCATTCGCAGTACACGTGCTTGCCCGCCTCAAGCGCGGCCGTCACCAGCTCCACATGCGCGGGAACCTTCACGGTGACGACAACCAGGTCAACGTCCGGATGCTCGGCGAGACTCCGGGCGTCGGTGAAGGCGTACCGGGCGCCGAAGCGAGCGCGCGCTTCTTCCGCACTACTGGTGCGAGTGGTCGCGACCGCGGCGAGCGAGAAGCCCGGAGACGCGGCGATCGCGGGAATGTGCGCCCGCCCGGCCCAGCCCCGGTCCGGGTTCGCACCGAGGATTCCGACGCCGATCGGCTTGGTCAAGTCCCACCTCCAGTAAGCGGGTCAACGTGTTCCGTTTCCGTCAAGCTACCAGAAGCGGAACATCATGACCCGCTTGATTTAGACTGCGGGCATGCAGGACTCCGCCGTCGCAGCGCTGCTCGCCCAAGGCCAACCGCGTGCGGACGCCCGGCGCAACGTCGAGCGGCTGGTCGCAGCGACTCGCGAGGCGCTGGACGAACTCGGGCTCGCGGTCACCACGCGCGACATCGCGCAGCGCGCGGGCGTCGGCCTCGGCACGCTGTATCGGCGCGTGCCTTCACTGGACGCACTCCTCGCGGCGATCCTCACCGACACCATCGACGAGATGACCGACCGCGCCGCACACGCACTCGACTCCCCCGACGCGTGGCAGGGATTCGCCGAGTTCGCTGAGAGCTACGTCCAGCTGCGCGCGTCCAGCTGCGGACTGCACGACGCACTGTCCGGCCTCGGCGAACGGCTTGACCTGGAGCCGCGCATCACCCGGCTGCAGCGAGCAATGCGGGCCCTCGTTCAGCGCGCGCAAAAGGCCGGCGTGCTCCGCCCCGACCTCGACTGGCGGGACGTCCCGTTCGCCCTCGCCACCGCGATCCCGCCCGGCCACACGATCGGCCTCGTCCCGGGCGGCGACCAGTGGCGGCGGAATCTCCGCATCATCCTCGACGGCCTGCGCCCGGCACGATCGCTTGCTCCAGAAGGCCCTGCAGCACCCGCTGCTCCTTCGGATTGAGCCCGGCCAGCGGCGAATCCCGGGTCAGCAATTCGAGCAGCCGCTCCCGCAACGCCGTGCCGTCTTCGGTCAGGACGAGATGCTTGGCGCGGCGGTCGGTCGGGTGCGCGCGACGCTCGATCAGGCCCTGTTTCTCCAGCTTGTCGACGACGAACGTCGCGTTCGACGGCTCGCAGCTCATCCGCTCGGCCAGCTCGCGCATAGTCATCGGACCAGTCAGCTCCCGCAGCGCCGTCGCCTGCGCCGCGGTCAGCCCCAGCGTCACCGCGCGCTCGCGGACGTGGTCGGCGATCTGCTGCGCCAGCCCGTTCACCAGGCCGCACAGTTCCCGCTCGGCGATCGCCTGAGGTTCCGTCATGCTCCCATCCTAGCAACTCCATCAAGTCAGAATATTTACAGCTTGAATGTTTCTAGCTTGATGCTTATGGTCGGTGGAAGACCGAGGGAAGGGACCGAAACCGTGCTCGACGACCGACTGCGCCGGCCCGCGCTGCTCCAGACCGTGAACCTGGGCGAGACGAAGGTGTCCTTCGTGCCGGACGGGGCCGTGCAAGGGAATCCGCGCAAATGGCTGCCTGACAGCACTGCCGAGACCTGGGCCGAGCGTCCGGAGTATCTGGACGACGACGGCTACCTCGTCGCGAGTATCGGCGGCCTCCTGGTGGAACGCCACGGCCGGGCACTGCTGATCGACGCCGGATTCGGACCGCAGTCAGTGCCCGCAGTGCCGGGAACCCCGAACGGCGTCCTGTACGGCGGCGCGCTGCTCGACAATCTGGCTGAGCTCGGGCGGAAGCCGGAAGACATCGAGGCGGTGGCGTTCACGCACTTGCACTCGGACCACATCGGCTGGGCTTCGCAGCGCACGGTGTTCGCACAGGCCGAATTTCTGGTGCCGAAGCCGGAATGGGCGCAGCGCGAGGCGTCCGAAGAGATCGACGCGCTGGCACCGCAGGTCCGCACGGTGGAAGACGGCGAGGAGGTGTTTCCCGGCGTGCAGGTTCGCTTCGCGGCCGGGCACACGCCGGGACACGCCGAGTACGTCATCACGGCTGGCGGCCAACGGCTGATCGCGTTCGGCGACGCCGTCCATTCCCCGGTGCAGATCGAAAATCCCGACTGGTCCTGCGTGTACGACCACGATCCGGTCGAAGCAGCCAGCCACCGCCGGAAGCTCGCCGCCGAACTCGCCGAGCCCGGCACCATCGGCTTCGGCAACCACTTCGCCGACGTCGTCTTCGGGCGCGTCCGCGACGGCCGCTGGCATCCGCTCGACCGCTAGGGTCGGACGAATGGCCCGGCTGATCCATCTCAACGGCCCGTCCGGCATCGGGAAATCCACCGTCGCGCGGCGCTACGCCGATCTCCGCCCCGGCGTGCTCGCCCTCGAAGCCGACCAGGTGGTCACGATGATCGGCGGCTGGCGGACCGCGTTCTGGGACACGCTCCCCGCCGCACGACGGCTCGCGCTCGCCATGGCGGAAACGCATCTGCGGGCCGGGTACGACGTGGTCATGCCGCAACTGGTGACGCGCGTCGAGCAGGCCGAGCGGTTCGAGGAAGCAGCCTGCGCGGCAGGCGGCGAGTACCTCGAGATCATGCTCACCGCTCCCCGGCCGCAGGCGAAGACCCGATTCGCCGCGCGCGGGGACCACGCGGCCGCCGACGCGATGGCCGAATTGGGCGGTCCGGTGGTGCTCGACCGGATCCACGACCACGTCGCGGAGTATCTCCCGCTCCGTCCACAGTGCACAGTGCTGGACACCGAACACCTCGACCCGGACGAAACGTGCGCGAGCGTCGCGGCGATCGTTGCCCGCCGAGCAACGGCGGAGGCACCGAGTGCACGGAACGGGGACCAAACGGGAAGCCCGCCGCCCAGGCCGGCCTGAGCGCGGTATATGTCGAGGAGTGCCAGGACACAGAGCCGACGCGGTCCGGCCGCCGCTTGCCGGGCGGACCGCGCGCACCCTCGCCGAGGGCGGGGTGCGCCCGCGGACCGGATCCGAGGCGACAAGGGCCGCTACGGATATCGCGGCTGACCCCAGCACCGTCCCGCTTCGCCGCGGCCGAGAGTTCGCCGGAATCACCACGCCATTCCCCCTCACCGGCCCGGCATTCCTCGCCCCGAACCCGCGCAGGTCCTTCCGGAAGAGACTCCCATGCCCGAACCCACGGACTTCCCCACGCCGCCCTGGCTGCTCAGCGCGACCGACAGCGTCGCCCTGCGCGCCCTCGCCGCGGGCATCCTCGACAGCACGGCCTCCGACCTCGACCTCGCCTATTCCCTCGCGACCCGGCCCCCGCTAGCCCTCCGCGTCCTGGTCCCGGCCGGCGATCGGGCCGCTCTCGAGGCGGTCGCGAGCGGCGAAACGATCGGGCAAGCCGCGTCCGAGCATCCCCGGCTGACCTTCGTCTCCCTCGGCACCGACCTTCCGCATGGACGGGAAACTGAATTCGCGCAACGGTTTCCGCTGTTCGTCGCCACCTTCGACGCAATGTTCGCCGATTATCACGACCGCCTCTTCGCCTTCCAGGCCGCGTTGTGCCGTCTGCTGGAATCCTGGGGTCTCTACCCGGAGGCAGTCGCGCGGCTGACCAAACAGCCCTGGGACGACACCAGCCTCGTCCTGGACCTCACTCCGGCCTCCGTCCAAGACCTCCTCGCCGAGGTCGCCCGGGTGCACACCGCAGGAATCCCGGTGAGCTGGAACGCAGTCTTCGCGGGCCGCGGCGCCCGGCAGGTCGACCTGCCCGCCGAAGCCAGGCTCTACCGTCCGCAGTGGATCCCCGTCCCGGCCAAGCCCGGCGCAGCCGAAATCCTCGAAATCCCGGCCGGCACCGACCTCCGCTCCCTTGACGCGCTCCAGCACCGGGAAGACAGGCTCGTCGTCACCACCAATGCCACCGGACCCGATCCCGACCTCGCGAGCGCCGCGGTCTGGGGTTCGGTCGTTTCGGCCAAGATCCCCGCCGTCGACCTCGACGCGCCAACGCCCGCCGCGAAGATCCTCGACCTCGTCGGCGGCAACACCGAACCCCAGCTCGCCCTTCGCGACGGAGTCCCGCACGCCCTCCGGATCCGCCCCGCCGCGGTCCGGACCGCCCGGCCCATCGATCCGTCCGGCACCGTCCTCGTCACCGGCGGCACCGGCAGAATCGGTGCGCTGCTGGCCGAACACCTCGTCGCCGGGCACGGCGTCCGGCACCTCGTGCTGGCGAGCCGCAGCGGGCCCGCCGCACCCAATGCCGAGCACCTGCAGGACCTCGACGCGGACGTCCGCATCGCCGCCATCGACGCCGCCGACCCGGGACAGGTCGAAAGCCTCATCGCCTCCTGCAACCCGCCGCTCACCGCCGTGATCCACTGCGCCGCCGTCTTCGAGGACGCTGTCCTCGCGGAGCAAACGCCCGAACGCCTCGACCCGGTCCTGCGCGCCAAGGCCGACTCCGCCTGGATCCTCCACGAAGCCACCAAACACCTGCCGCTGTCGGCCTTCGTGCTGTTCTCCTCCGTCGCAGGAGCTCTAGGCGAAGCCGGACAAGCGAACTACGCCGCCGCCAACCGATTCCTCGACGCCCTCGCCGCGCACCGGCACGCGAAAAGCCTGCCAGCCGTGTCGATCGCGTGGGGCCGATGGGATCCCGCGGTCTTCGACGCCGCCCTCGGCAGCGAAGAACCGGTCGTCATCGGCCCCGGCGCCGCCCCGGCCGCGACTGAACGGTCTTGCCCGCCCGAAGGAACCTTCCCCGCACTGCTGACGAATACCCCGGCCGGAAGATGACATCCGTCATCGGGTCTGTCCACTGTGGTCCTGAATACTCACTGGCATGAACAAGATCCGGACCGCCGCCGCGGCCGCCGCCCTCGTCGCAGGATTCTCCGTGCTCGCCCCGGCCGCCGCCGACGCCACGACCTCGCCCCTGACCTTCGGCATCTACCCGGGCGGATACGCGGGAGGCGGCTCCACCACCGGCAAACCCGACAATCCGGCCAAGGTGCGGAAAGCGTTGGCGCAGCTGCAATCCGGGCACAAGCCGTTCCTGCTCCGCGACTACCGCGGCTGCGGCAGCGCCCCTGCCGACGACGAAATGCAGTACCTCGCCCCGGGCCGCCGGCTGGACGTGGTGCTCAGCTACTCCGGCGAAAGCATGCCGGAATGGCAGACCTGCGTGGAAAACACGGTGCACCGCTACGGCCCGGTCGCCGACACGATCTCGGTGACCCTCGAACAGAACGTGCTGCCCAAGCCGAACGGCGACACCGCCTTGGTGCAGGGCGTGATCGCCGGCAAGAAGACCGCCGACCGCGACGGGTTCGACCGGCTGCAGATCGGCTTCGACGAGGTCGCCTTCACCAAGCCGTTCACCCAGTTCTGGCAGCACCTCGCGCAGCTCGGCGGCGCGGAGTTCAGCCGCTCGGTCGGCTTCGTCGGCATCGACCTCTACCCGGACGCCGGGCTGCCCGGCATCCCGCCGCAGTCCGACCTCGCCGGATTCGTCCACCAGACCCTGCACAACGTCCGCACCCAGGAGATGCCGATCGCCGGCCTCGGCGCCGACGTGCCGATCCGCGTGTCGGAGAACGGCTGGGCGACGCACACCGCCGAGCGCACGCCCGCCGACCAGGCCCGTGCGCTCACCACGGAAATCCTGGCGGTCAACCAGGACCGCGTGACGGAAAACGTGGCCAGCTACGAGATGTTCGACCTCCGCGACGACGTCACCGGCTCCCCCAGCCCGTTCGACAACTTCGGCCTGATGACCGACGACTACGCCCCGAAGCCGATGTACTGGCTCTACCGCGGCCTGGTCTCGGCCCTCGGCCGTCATTGAGTTTTTCCGCTTTTGAACGCAAGCCGGGCGCTAGGCGAAGTTTCTCGCCTAGCGCCCGGCTGTATAGGTCGTTATACACTAATCAGCCGACGGAGATGTCGTCCGCGTAGATCGGGCTCTGGCCGTACCAGCCGTGGACGTAGATCGTCACCGCGCCGGAAGCTCCGGTCTTGAACGGCACCGACAGCTTGGTCCAGCCGGTGTTGGACGTCCACGAGCTGGCCGTCGCTCCCCCGCGGACTCCCGCGTAGGCGTATCCGCCCTGCACCCATGCCGTCATCGTGTACGAGCGGTTCGGCGCGAGGGTGAGGTTCTGCGCCGCTTCCCCGGTGGTCGACGCCGTCGGCGACACCTGCAGCGCGTGGCTGCCGGAGTGCACCGGCGAGGACACGATCGTCCCCCCGGTCCACGGGCTCAGCGCACCGGTCTCGAAGTTGCCGTTGACGACGCTGCCGGTCGGGCTGGTTCCGTTGACGGTCAAGGTGTACGTGGCGGTGTGGCTGCCGCCGCCCGCCACCGAACCGGTGATGGTCAGCGGGTAGACGCCCGGCTGAGTCGCGGCCGTCGTGGCAATCGACAGGTTCGCGCTCTCCCCCGCCTTGACCGTGGCCGGGCTGACCGAGGCAGTCACGCCGCCCGGCGCACCGCTCACGGCAAGGGAAACCTGCTGCGCCGTACCGGAAGTCACCGCGGTGGTCACCTTCCCGGTCGCCGAGCCGCCCGGGTCGACCGAAGCCGAGGCGGGGCTGGCCGACACCGAGAAGTCGTTGCCCGGCACCGGAGTTCCGCCGGTGAACGGGGCGAACGTGTGGCTGAAGTACCACTTGTCCTGCGGGATGCCGGAACAGGTGTCCTGCGCGCCGGTGCCCGGGCAGGTGCCGTTGTCCCGCTGCAGCGCCCAGAACGACAGCATGTTGATGCCCTTGGACACGGCCCAGTTGTAGACCGTGACCGCGTCGGCCGTGGTGAAGGTTTCGGCCGCGCCGAAGTCGTCGATGCCCGGCATCTCGGTGATGCCGACCATCCCCCACAGCTGGTCCTGCGACTTGTCCGGGTACAGCGACGCCAGCTGCGACACCAGCCCGGCGGCGGCGGTCTGCGTGTCCTGAGCCATGTTGTGGGTCGCGTTGTCGTAGTAGTCGAAGGTCATCAGGTTGACCACGTCGACCTTGGCCCCGTTGGAAACCGCGTTCTGCAGGACGCCCAGCGCGCTGGTGAGGCCGCTCGTGGTGGTCGGCAGCGTGTAGGAGATCTGCAGCGAGCGCCCGTTGGCCGCGGCCCAGTCCTGGACTTTCTTGATCGCCTTGTTCCGGCGGTCGACGCCCGCCGAGTTGGTCAGCGAGTTGTCCTCGATGTCCATGTCGAGGCGCGGCACGTCGTAGGTGGTGATCAGCGATTCGTACGCCGCCGCGATCTGGTCGACGTTCGTGCAGCTGTCGGCGATTTCGGTGGCGTTGTGGTCCGCGGTGTAGCCGCCGAACGACGGGATCACGTCCCCGCCGCGCGAGCGGATGGTGCGGAAGTCCGCGCCGAACGACGAATCCGCCACCGGCAGGCTCGCGTCGCCGTTCCAGAGCACGGTGCACGAACCCGAGGAGGCGGTCTGCAGGAAGGCCATCGTCAGGTGCTTGACGCCGGCTTCCTGGGCCATCGCGGCCGGGCTCTGGCCGTTCCAGGATTCGAAGTAGGGCGCGAAAACGTGGCTGGGCAGCGGCGTCGCGGCGTGCGCCGGGGCCGCGGTGGCGACCAGCACGCCGAGCGGAGCCGCGGCGGCGGCCAGGACAGCGGACAATCGTGACAAGTGACTTCTTCGTCGCATGCGGGGCTCCAGTGCCGAAAAAGGGGCCGTGCGGCGGCGGCGCACGGCCGGAACCTTCTCAGAATTGGACTGGACCAGTCACCCGTCAAGGTCTAGACCACTAATGCGGCCGAACGGCCGGGTCGGATCGTCGGGCGCCACCGGGGCCCGGTGGTCCGGTCTCGTGAGTGCCTGTTCCGGTTCCAACCGGCACAAACACTCACGAGACCCACTGGTCAGCCCACCTGTTCCCTGGCCGGAGCGGGCGCGCCGAGCGCGAACGTCGTCGACCGCGTGGTCAGCGAAATCAAGGCCGCGGCCAGCGTCGACACCGCCAGGAAGCCGAACGCCGCGGCGAACCCGAACCTGTCCGCGAGCCAGCCCATCACCAGCGGCGCGAGCACGCCGGCGAGCTGTCCGCCGGTGTTGACCAGGCCCATCCCCGCGCCGACCAGATCGCGCGGCAGCACGCGCAACGGCAGGCCGACGATGCCGATCGAGGCGAGGCCGCTGATGAACATCGCGACGGTCTGCAGCACGGTGAACCCGGTCGCCGAATCCGACAGCAGCATCGCGACCAGCACCCCGGCCGCGGCGACGAGCGCGGGCACCACGAGCCAGCGCGGCCTGCGGTCGAAATACCGGCTCATCAGCCAGCCGCCGATCAGCACCGCCGCCGCGCTGACCAGCTGCGGGATCGCCGCCGAGATCCCCGCCGCGACCAGCGACAGGCCCTTCGTCTCGACCAGGTACGACGGGACCCAGGTGATCATCCCGTAGGCGAGCATGTTGAAACAGGCGAACATCGCCGCGCAGCGGATCACCAGCCGGTTGCGCAGCACCTGCGACACCGGCACCTTCACCGGGGCGACGCGCGCCTCGGGTTCGGTCAGCTCGCGCGGCAGCGGCGCCGGCAGCAACCGCCACAGCAAGAGCCCGACGACCAGCCCGGCCACCGCGACGATCCAGAACGTGTGCCGCCAGCCAGCGGCGACCACCAGCGGCGCGACCAGCAGCGGCCCGAGCCCGGCTCCGACCGAGTTGGACGCCAGCAACAGCCCCGCACCGCGGCTTCGGCCTTCCTGCGTCGTCCGTTCGGCAAGCGCCTTGAAGGCCGCGCCAGGGAAGAGCGCCTGCGCGAACCCGAACGCCGCGCGCAGCACGAGCAGCACCACCAGCCCCGGCGCGAATCCGGTGGCGGCGGTGAACACCGACCACGCCACCAGGGAAATCACCAGCAACGGCCGCGCGCCCACGCGGTCCGCGAGCAGGCCGCCGGGCATCTGCCCGAGCAGGTAAGCGATCGCGAACGCGGAAACGACCAGGCCCTGCGTGGTCTTGGAAAGCCCGAACTCGGCGCCGATCAGCGGCAGCGCGACCGCGATCATGACGCGGTCGATGTAGTCGATGATGAAGACGCCGACCAGCAGCGCCAACGTGGTCCGTTCGGTCCGCCGTACGACCGGGGCGGAACTGCGAATGCTCACCGTCGGATCCTCCTTGATTCGGCGACGCCGCATTGTCCGGTCATGGACCCCCTCCGCGGCTTCGTCGGATTCGCCGAATCCCGGGCCCGAGCGTCAGCGGATCCGACGAAAAGGCGGTTTCGCCGAGGTACGGACGCCGGGAAACCGGCGGCCGGAACCGGCCGTTCGGCACCGGGAGACGCCGTCGTTCCCTACGCTGGCGAAGCTGACATCCGCGAGCGCGCAGGGACGGTGGGCATGGCCGAGGGGCGACCGGGCACGATGATCGGCGGCCGTTACCGGCTGATCGGCGAACTCGGTTCCGGCGGTTTCGGGCGGGTGTGGCGAGCCCACGACGAAACTCTCGACGTGACCGTCGCGGTGAAGGAGATGCGGCTGCCGCCGTCGTCCAGCGACGCCGAGCAGGCCGACCGGCTCAAGCGGGCCGAGCGGGAGGCCCGGCACGCGGCCCGGCTGCGCGACCATCCGAACATCGTGGCCGTGCACGACGTCGTGGTCGAGGACGGCGTCCCGTGGATCGTGATGCGCCTGGTCGACGGGCAGACCTTGGCCGACCGCCTCGCCGGCGGCCCGCTCTCCCCCGAGCAGGCGCGACCGGTCGCCGCGGCGCTGGTGGACGCGCTCGGCGCCGCGCACGACGCGGACATCGCGCACCGGGACGTCAAACCCGGCAACGTTCTGCTGACCGGGAGCGGCCAGGTGCTGCTCGCCGATTTCGGCATCGCCACTCACGACGCCGACACCCAGCTGACCTCCACCGGCATGTTCATCGGCTCGGTCGAGCACACCGCCCCGGAACGATTGGAAGGCCACGGCCGCGGTGCGGTCAGCGACCTGTTCTCGCTCGGGGCCACCCTCTATCACGCCGTCGAGGGCGTCTCCCCGTTCGGCCGCGACACCGCGAAGGCGACGATGGCCGCCATCCTCTTCGAAGAGCCTCCGCCGCCTCGCCGCGCGGGCGCGCTGACCGGCCTCATCACCGGCTTGCTGGAGAAGGATCCCGACCGGCGGCCCTCCTTCCCCGAGGCCCGCCGGCTGGCCGCCGCGACAGGCTCGGCTCCCCGCGACACCCTCGTCGAGACCGGCTCACAGCCGACACGGCGCCACCGCGGGCCGAAGACACCGCACGAGGGCGGGACTCCCCGCGGGTTCCTCGCCGGGGCAATCCTGCTGGCTTTCGGCCTGGTCATGGCCGCCGCCTTCACCGCGGCCACTCTTTCGGGCTCCATGCACGCTTCCAACCAGGGAGAAGCCGTCGTCGCCTCCGTGCTGTTCGGCGGCGGGATCGCTTCTTTCGTGGGAGTCGGCGCGTACAACTTGCCGCGCAAACATCCCAAGGCGATCGGCCTCAGCGCCGGCCTGGTCACGTTCGTTGTGTTGTTGGCTCTATGGCTGCCGAATTTCGCGATCAGGTGAGCCTGGTCCCCAGCTGGGCCTGAACGCCAACGGCGGGGCCGGTCGCCCCAGCCCCGCCGTATAGGTCGTTATACACCCAGCTTACGCGCCCGCGAGCCCCCGCCGCTTCAGCAGCGGCTCGATCTCCGGCGCGCGGCCGCGGAAGGTCGCGAACGCCTCCATCGGGTCGACGCTGCCGCCGAGGCCCAGCAGGGTCGACCGGAAGTGGTCGCCGTTTTCGCGCTTCAGGCCGCCGTTCTCGGTGAACCACTCGACGGTGTCCGCGTCGAGCACCTCGCTCCAGATGTAGGAGTAGTACCCGGCGCTGTAGCCGCCCGAGAAGACGTGGTTGAAGTACGTCGTCCGGTAGCGCGGCGGGACGCTTTCCAGTGCCACGCCCGCCTTCTCCAGCGCCTCGGCCTCGAACCGCTGCACGTCCTCCACCCGGTCGTCCGGGCCGAGGCGGTGCCACGCGAGGTCGAGCAGCGCGGCGGCGAGGTACTCGGTCGTGCGGAAGCCTTCGCCGTACTGCTGCGCGGCCTCCAGCAGTTCGACCTGCCCGGCCGGCAGCGGCTCCCCCGTCTCGTGGTGCTTGGCGTAGTTGGCCAGGATTTCCGGCCAGAACATCCACATCTCGTTGACCTGCGACGGGTACTCGACGAAGTCGCGCGGCACGTTGGTGCCGGTGAAGGCCGGGAACTCGACGCCGGACAGCAGCGAGTGCAGCGCGTGCCCGAACTCGTGGAACGCCGTGCGCACCTCGTCGAGCGAGAGCAGGGTCGGCTCCCCCTCGCGCGGCTTGGTCACGTTCAGCACGTTGACCACCACCGTGCGCCGCCCGAGCAGCCGCGACTGGTCCACGAAGTTGTTCATCCACGCGCCGCCGCGCTTGGAGTCGCGGGTGTAGTAGTCCATCAGGAACAGGCCGAGCCCGCTGCCGTCGGCGTCGAAGACCTCGAAGATCCGCACCTGCGGGTGGTACTTCGGCAGGTCGTTCCGCTCGGTGAAAGTCAAGCCGTACAACCGGTTCGCGGCCACGAACACACCGTCGTGCAGCACCCGGTCCAGTTCGAAGTACGGCCGCAGCGCCGCGCTGTCCAGCTGGAACCGCTCGCGCTCCACCTTCGCGGCGTAGAACGCCCAGTCCCACGGCTGCAGCGTCGCGCCCGGCACGTCGGCTTCCAGCAGCTTCTGCAGTTCCGCGGCCTCGGTGCGCGCGTTCGCGACCGCGACCGGCGCGAGGCGCTCCAGCAGTCCGCCGGCGGCCTCGACCGTTTTCGCCGTCTCGTCCGCGATCACGTACGCCGCGTGGTTCGGGTAGCCCAGCAGCGCGGCCCGCTCGGCCCGCAGCCGCGTGATCTCCTCGACGATCGCGTTGTTGTCGTAGTCGTTTCCGCGGTTGCCTCGCGACACCGAAGCGGTGAAGACGCGCTCGCGCACCGAGCGGTTCTCCAGCGACGCCACAGCCGCCTGCGCGGTGGGCAGCGTCAGGGTCAGCACGTACTTGCCTTCGAGACCGCGCTCGGCCGCCGTCTGCGCCGCCGCCGCGATCGCGCTTTCGCCGAGCCCGGCCAGCTCCGCGGCGTCGTCGAGCACGACGGCGAGTTCGTTGGTGTCCCGCAACAGGTTCTGCGAAAAACGGGTCTGCAGCGTCGAAAGCTGCTCGTTCAGCGCGCGCAGCTTCGCCTGGTCGGCCTCGGGCAGCCCGGCTCCGGCCCGGCTGAAGTCGGTGTAGCGGCGCTCCAGCAGCCGCAGCGCCTCGGCGCTCAACCCCAGCTCGGCCCGCTTCTGGTACAGCGCGTCGATGCGCGCGAACAGCCGCGGGTTCAGGTGGATCGCGTCCTCGTGCGCGGCCAGCTTCGGAGCCAGCTCGGCCTGGATCTCCTGGACCTCGTCGGTCGCGTTCGAGCCCGAGATGTTGAAGAACGTGCCGGACACCCGCGTCAGCAGCGCTCCGGCCCGCTCCAGCGCCGCGATCGTGTTCTCGAAGGTCGGCTCGGCCGGGTCGTCGGCGATCCGCTCCACGTCGGCGGCGTGCTCCGCGAGACCGGCCTCGAAGGCGGGCCGGTAGTGCTCGTCGGCGATCCGGTCGAACGGCGGCAGCTCGTACGGCAGGTCGCTGGGGACGGCGAACGGGTTGTCCGGGGAAATCATTCGGGTTTGCGCTCCTGGTTCTCCACAGGGTTCTCCGCGTGGTTCCGCCCACCCTACGGGGTTTGGCATCCGACGGAAGGACTGTCGATCGTCAGCGGCCCGTGCTTCCGCCCACGACCGCGTCGCTGGAACCCTTCTTGGCGCGGCCGCGTTTCTTCGGCGGCGGCGGCACGATCCCGGCCAGATCGCCGCCGTGCTCGTTCACCCGGAGCACGAACGGCCGCGTTTCGGTGTAGCGGACGACCGACACCGCGGCCGGGTCCACGACGATCCGCTGGAAAGCGTCGAGATGCTGGCCCAGCGCGTCGGCCAGGATCGACTTGATCACGTCGCCGTGGCTGCACACCACCCACACCGCGTGGTCGCCGTGCTCGGCGGTGATCCGGGCGTCGTGCGCGCGGATCGCGGCGACCGCGCGCGCCTGCATCTCGGCGAGCCCTTCCCCGCCCGGGAAGACCGCCGCCGACGGGTGCGCCTGCACCACGCGCCACAGCGGTTCCTTCACCAGGTTCTTGAGCTCCCGGCCGGTCCACTCGCCGTAGTCCACTTCGGACAGCCGCGGTTCGACGACCTTTTCCAGGCCCTGCGCGGCGGCCAGCGGCGCGACGGTCTGCTTGCAGCGCAGCATCGGCGACACCACCAGCTCGGCCACCGGCACCCCGGCGAAACGCTCGACGAGGGCGGCGGCCTGTGCCCGGCCGGTGTCGTCCAGCCCGACCTTCGGCGTGCGCCCGGCGAGGACGCCCGAGCCGTTGGCCGTGGACTTTCCGTGCCGGAGCAAGATGACCGTACTCACGACGCCACCCTAACCGGTGACCATTGGGTTCAGCCCCCGGCGGGTCCCGCGTTCGGGTCGAGCACCCCGCCGAAGACCAGGCCGAACAAGACGACGCCGAGCACGACGCGATAGATCACGAAGGGCACGAAGCTGCGCTTCTTGATGTAGGCCATCAGCCACGCGATCACCAGGTAACCGACGCCGAAGGCGACCAGCGTGGCCAGGATCGTCGGGCCCCACTGCGCGTTCTCGCCGTTCTTGCCGATGTCGGTGAGCTTGTACAGCCCCGAGCCGAACACCGCGGGCACCGCGAGCAGGAACGAGTACTCCGCGGCTTCCGAACGGGTGTAGCCCATCAGCAGACCGGCGCTCGTCGTGCCGCCCGAGCGCGAGACGCCCGGGATCAGCGCGAGCGCCTGCGCGAAGCCGTACACCAGGCCGTGCGGCACGTTCAGGTGGTCGAGCGTCCGCTGCTGCTTCGCGGTGCGGTCGGCGAACAGCAGGATCAGGCCGAAGACGATCAGCGTCGTCGCGGTGATCCGCAGGTCGCGGAACGCGCGGTCGATCTCGTCCTGCAGGAGCAGGCCGAGCACGACGATGGGCAGCGAGCCGACGATGATCAGCCAGCCGAGCCGAGCGTCCGGGTCGCGCCGCCAGTCCGGGCGGTAGAGGGAAAAGAACCAGGCGCGCAGGATCCGGCCGATCTTCGGCCCGAAGTAGAGGATCACCGCCAGCTCGGTGCCGATCTGGGTGACCGCGGTGAACGCCGCGCCCGGATCGTCCCAGCCCGACAGCGCCGCGACGATCCGCACGTGCGCGCTCGAGGAGATCGGCAGGAACTCCGTGAGCCCCTGCACCAGCCCCAGCACCAGGGCCTCGAACCATCCCATCAGGCCGCTCCCGCCGGTTCGCCCGCCCGCACGGGGCGCAGTCCGATTCGCACGGTCGGGAACCTATCGGGTGGTTCCCGAGGGTTCCCGCGAGGGCGCCGGTGCGACACGAGGTCACCTTCGTCCGTCGGCGGGGGGTGCGCCCACTAGGCTCGGCGGTCGTGGAAAAGCGACAGCTCGGCCGGTCGGGACTGCGGATATCGCGGATGGCCCTCGGCACCATGACGTGGGGCGGCGACACCGATCCGGACGAGGCGGCCAGCCAGCTGGTCGCGTTCGTCGACGCGGGCGGCACGCTCGTGGACACCGCCGACCTGTACGCCGGCGGCGAGGCCGAGCGGATGCTCGGCGAACTGCTGTCGGACCTGGTCCCGCGCGAGGACATCGTGCTGGCCACCAAGACTGTCGCCCGCCGCGGAGACGGCCCGTTCGGCGGCGGGGCCTCGCGCGGCGCGCTGCTGTCCGCGCTCGAAGGCTCGCTGCAGCGGCTGCGCACCGACCACATCGACCTGTGGCAGCTGCACGCGTGGGACTCCTGCGTGCCGATCGAGGAAACGCTGTCCGCGCTCGATTACGCGGTGACGAGCGGCAAAGTCCGCTACGTGGGCGTTTCCAACTACGCGGGCTGGCAGCTCGCCACGGCCGCCTCGCTCGCCACGGTGCCGCTCGTTTCCGGGCAGTTCGAGTACTCGTTGCTGGAACGCGGCATCGAACGCGAAGCCGTCCCGGCCGCGGCGCACCACGGGATCGGCGTGCTGCCGTGGGCGCCGCTCGGCCGCGGCGTCCTCACCGGGAAGTACCGCACCGGCACGCCCGCGGACTCGCGCGGCGCGTCCGCCGAGTACGCCGGATACGTCGAACACCACCGCACCGAACGCGCCGCGCGGATCGTGCAGGCCGTCGTGACCGCCGCCGAAGGGCTCGGCACGTCGCCGCTCGCGGTGGCGCTCGCCTGGGTCCGGGACCGGCCCGGCGTCGCCGCCCCGGTCGTCGGGGCGCGCGACACCGGCCAGCTCACCGGGTCGCTCGCCTCCGAGGACCTGACGCTCCCGCCCGCGATCCGCAGCGCGCTGGACGACGTCAGCAGCGTCGAGTTCGGCTATCCGGAACGGGGCACCCGGTGAGCCGCCGGTGTCGAGTCGGTGACACGGGCGTGACGGTTCGGCGTTCGGAGAGGATGCTGGAGGGATCTGTTCGCCGGAGCTTTGCCGGAGGTTTCAAGGTGCGTCGGCTCACCGCCGCGTCGCGGATCGCGATCCCGCTGGCCGGTGCGCTCGCGCTGTCGGCCTGCTCGTCCTCGGCCGAGCCGAAGGACAACCTGCAGGTCGTGGCCAATCCGACGGCCGCGAAACCGGCCGTCTCCCCCGCCCGCGCGGTGCCGCCGGCCGGGCAGGTGCTGCCGATGCCGGTGGTGTCCGCGATCGCGACCGACCAGCAGAGCCACACTCTCGTCGTGGCTCTCTCGCAGCCGCCTGAGCTGCGGCTATACGACCTCGGCGCACTCGGTGCCCCGAAGAAAACCGTCGCTCTGCCCGGTCCGGCGGAATCGCTCAGCGTGTCCGGAGGCCAGGCGCTCGCCGGAGTCCCGGGCAAGGGCGTGCTCGCCCGCGTCGCGCTGCCGAGCGGGCAGCTGACCGCCGAGAAGGTCGCCGGACAGCCCGCCGCCGGGACCGCTGACGGGCCGGACACGCTCGTCGCGGTCCGCGACCGCAAGGCCGTCGAGGTGCTGAACAACGGCTCCGTGGCGAAAACCATCACCGGACAGCTCTACAGCGCCGACGACGTGGTCAACACCGGCAACGGCGTCGTCGTCCTCGACCGGCTGCGCACCGCCGTGTTCAGCGTGGACGTCCAAGCCGGAACCATGGACGAAGGCCTGCGCGCGGGCGACGGCGCGGCCAACGCGATCGCCGATTCGTACGGCCGCGTGCTGGTCACCGACGCGCGCGCGGGCGCGCTGCTCGCGTTCTCCACCAACCCGCTGATCCTCCGCCAGCGCTACCCGGTTCCGGGCGGCGCGTACGGCATCGCCTACGACGCGAAACGCAGCCTGGCGTGGATCACCCTGACCGCCCGCAACGAGGTCGTCGGCTACGACGTCCGCGGCGGAGAGCCCGTCGAGAAGTACCGATTCCCGACCGTGCGCCAGCCGGACACGGTGGGCGTCGACGACCAGAGCGGCCGCGTGTTCGTCGGCTCGGCCGCGGGAGAAGGGACCCAGGTGATCCAGCCATGACGACAGTCGACGAGGCGGTGGTCGAAGGGGATTGGGAGTATCGCCGCCTGCGCCTCCCCCCGGCGGTCTCCCGGCGCGCGGCGATGATCCAGCTCTCCATCCACGCGGAGTTCGCGGGCTGGGAACTGCGCACGGTCCGGCTCTATGCCGACGGGACGCGGAGGATTTGGCTGCGCCGCAAGCGATCGGCGGCCGACCACTCGTCGGGGCTCGCCACCTGACCTGGTTAGCTGTCCCTTATGCGTAAATTGGTCTACCTCGTCGCGTCCACTCTCGACGGTTTCATCGCCGCGCCGTCCCGGGAGGACCCGACCGGCTCGGTGTTCCCCTTCGAAGGCGACCACGCCGAGCCGCTGATCCGCGAGTACCCGGAGATGGTGCCGGCGCACGCCCGGTCCGCGCTCGGCGTCGAGGACGTCCCGCACCGGCATTTCGACACCGTCGTGGAGGGCCGGGTCTCCTACCGGATGGCCGTGGACCTCGGTGTCGCGGACGCCTACACGCACCTGCGGCACTACGTCTTCTCCCGCACCATGACCGAGGCTCCCGGCCCTGCCGTGCAGCTGGTCGGCACCGACCCGGTCGAGAAGATCCGGGAGCTGAAGAAGGAAGACGGCAAGGACATCTGGCTGTGCGGCGGCGGCGCGCTCGCCGGTGCGCTGCGCGACGAAGTGGACGAGATCCACCTCAAGCTGAACCCGGTCGTCCTCGGTTCCGGTGCGCCGTTGTTCGACGCCGAGTTCTCGGTGGACCGCTACAAGCTGGCGGAGAGCCGGATCTTCGGCAGCGGCGTCGCCTTGCTGCGGTACGTCCGCGCCTGAGCCCTCGTGAACGACGTCGCCGAACTGACGGAGCGGATCTGGCGCACGGACGCCTCCAGCATGCTGGGGGCGCTCAGCCGTCGGCTCGGCGACTTCGATCGCGCCGAGGAAGCGCTGGCGGAAGCGATCGCCGAGGCGCTCAAGCGCTGGCCCGGCGAAGGAGTGCCGTCCAGTCCCACCGGATGGCTGGTCACGACGGGCTGGCGCAAGGCAGTCGACCGCCTTCGCCGGGACGCGGCCGGCCGGGAAAAAGCCGTCCGGGCGGCGGCGGAACCGCCGCCGGAACCGGGGTCCGACGACCGGCTGGCGATGATTTTCGCGTGCTGCCACCCGGATTTGCCGGAACCGGTGCAGGTCGCGCTGACGCTGTATGCCGCGAGCGGGTTGACCACCGCCGAGATCGCCGCCGCGTTTCTGGTGCCGTTGCCGACGATGGCGCAACGGCTTTCACGGGCCAAACGGCTGTTGCGGGAACGCGGCGTCGGATTCGAACCGCCGCAGCCGCACGAGTACGCCGACCGGCTGCCAGCCGTCCTCGCAGTGGTCTATTTGGTGTTCAACGAGGGTTATCTCGCCAGCGGCGATTCGGCGCGGCGGCAGGAATTGGCGAGCGAGGGAGTCGAGCTGGCCCGGCAGCTCGCCGATGTGCTGCCTCGCGAACCGGAAGCCGCCGGACTGGCCGCGTTGCTGGAGCTGCAGCACGCGCGCGTCGCGGCACGGTTCGACGCACAGGGCCAGATCGTGGTGCTGGAACGGCAGGATCGGCGGCTGTGGGACGGTCCGGCAATTCAGCGTGCGGTGCTGCGGTTGCGCGAGGCAGTGCGGCTTGGCCAGCCCGGGCCTTACCAAACCCGGGCTGGCATCGCCGCGATGCACGCCGTCACCGCCAGTTTCGAGGACACCGACTGGGGTGCCGTGCGGGCGATGTACGACCGGCTCTCCCTGCTCGACCCGTCGCCGGTGGTGTTGCTGAACCGGGCGGTGGCTACCCGGTACGCCGTCGGCCCGGCTCCGGCGCTTGCGGAGGTCGACGCGCTCCACCAGCAGTTGTCCGGCTATCGGCTGTGGCACGCCGCTCGGGCCGATCTGCTTGCGGCGCTCGGCAGACCGGCCGAGGCGCTGGCGTCGGCGGAGCGGGCGCTCGAGCTTGCGGCGAATCCGGCCGAACGCGAGCTGATGGCGCGTCGCGTGGACGAGCTCGCCGTCCGGCGGTAGCCGTCATTCCTCCTCGCGGCTCGTCACCGGCCGGACCTCCACCGCGCTCACGCCCGGACCCAGCGGCCAGCTCGCCGCGACCTCGACCGCCTCGTCGATATCGGCGCATTCCAGCAGGATCACCGAACCGACGACCTCCTTCAGCTCCACATACGGCCCGTCGGTGACCACCGGTTTCCCGTTGGCCCCGGCCCGCACCGTTTTCGCCGTCTCCCGGGGCTGCAGTTCAACGCCGCTGCCCACCTTGCCGGTCGGCTGCCAGCGCTCGAACCAGGCGTAGATCCGCTTCATCTGGTCCTCCTCGTCCGACGGGGACAAGGCGGTCCATTCGCGGTCGTCGCCGCAGATCAGCATCGCGTACTGCACGGTTTCTCCTCCTGGCCGGATGACACTCTCGACCGGATGACGAACGGGCTGCACCGGTTTTCGACACCGCTCAGCTGAGCGCGGCCATCCACTCCGCCCACTTCGCTTCCTCCGCCGCCACGTCGACGTCCGGCGCGACGAGGTGGTGCGTCGCCACCAGCGGGCCGCGGAAGCCCTGCATGAAACAGAAAAGCCCCTCGCCAGTGCGGATCCCAGCGGTCTGGTCGTTCACCGCGTAGACCACTCCGTCGGCCCCGGCCAGCCGGACTTGCGCGCCGACGGTCAACGCTTCGACGCCCACTTCCTTGGCCAGCGCGGCCCACAACGCAGGCCAGTCCGAGATCACCGCCGGCCCGAACGCGGTGACCGGCGTCGCCGTCCGGCCTGGGAAATACCGCACGAACTCCACCAAGTTGCGGAAGAACAGCGCACCGCCCGCCTGCATGGCCTCGAACTCGTCCGCCCAGTCGTCTCCGGCCAGGAAGCCGCTCGTGACGCAGCGGATCACCGAGCTGCCGCCGTCGCGGCCCTCGACGAGGAATTCGTAGGCGATCCGGCGTCCGTCCGGCGCGGGTTCTCCGCCGTAGGCCAGCCGGTTCGGCGGGTCCCAGGCGGTGATCGCGTGCGTCGGCTCGTAGGCGGCGAACGCTCCGCGCACCGCGCCGCCCACTCCGCCTTCGACCTCGTTGCGGCCCATGAACCAGGAGTCGATGCCCGGCCCGGTCGCGATCGCCGCCCAGACCTGCTCCGGTTCTACCGGGACCTCGGCGACGTCGATCTCCCGGAATTCCTTACCCATCCTCGTTTTCCTCCCCCGTCGGCACGCTCGGGTGCACCGCCAGCACCACCCGGTGCACGCGGCCGTTCTCGGCCTTTTCGTCGTGGTACTTCCCCACCAGCGCGGTCACCGCGGTCGCCAGTTCCTCCGCGAACGCGGCGCGGTCGGCAGCCGAGGCGAATCGGACCTCGCCGTCGAGAGCGAAGGTGGCGACGCGCTTTTTCGCTTTCGCCGCACCGGTGATCAGGATTCCGACGTCGCGCACCAACCGTCCCGCGACCGCCAGCAGCCAGCGCGCGGACAGCCGGTCCGGAGACTGCGCCGGGTCGGGCTGCACGGCCGCGAGCGCGGACGGCGAGATCACGTACGACGAGGCGGTCGCCTGCATCATCCGCTCGGTGACGTTGCCCTTGCGCCGCTCCTCGACCAGCTCCACGAGCCCGTGCTTTTCCAGCGCGCGCAGGTGGTAGTTCACTTTCTGCCTCGGCAGGTCGACGCGGGCGGCCAGCATCGTCGCCGAGGCAGGCTGCGCCAGTTCGGCCAGCAGCCGGGCGCGGACCGGGTCCAGCGACACCTCGGCCGCGGCCGCGTCCTCGATCACCGCAACGGGAAACATGCGTCCCATCGTGCTTTCGAACACTCAGATTGTCAAGACAGGTTTTGTTGTCGGTGGACCTCGTTGACGACCGAGGCGATCCGCGGGACGACCTGCGCGGCGGCCTCGAGCGGGACGACGTGCCCCACGCCGGGCAGCACCACCGCGTATCCCTGGGCGAGCCCGCGGACGAACTGCTCGACGTCGGCGGGCGCGACGATCCGGTCCCGCTCCCCCACGATCGCCGTCACCGGCAGGTCGCCGACCAGCGTCAACGCCGCTTCGCGCGCGTAGGCGTCGAGCGCGGGCCGGAACTGCGCGATCGTGTGCGGCCAATTGCCGCGGATCATCTTGACGGTCAGCTCGACGAGGTCCGGGTCGGGATCGTCGCCGAACAACCACCAGCGCAGCCCGGCGCTCACCGCGCGGCTGGTGTGCTCGCGGACCAGGCCGTACAGCTTCGCGCCCAGCACCATTTCCAGGTCCTGCGCGAGCTTTCCGAGCGCGTTGGGCCAAGCCGCGGACGCCTCGGTGGCAATCCGCCCGGACGACGTCGACAGCAGCACCAGCCCGCCGACGCGCGCGGCGAACAGCTCCGGATGCCGCTGGGTCAGCGACATGACCGCGAGCCCGCCCATGTCGTGTCCGACCAGCACGACGCGACCGTGCGGGACGGCCTGCTCGATCACCTCGGCGAGGTCGTCGGCGAGCTTGCCCATCGTCGCGGTGCCGCGCGCGGCCCGGCCGGATTCGCCGTGGCCGCGGTGGTCGTAGCTGATCACGGCGAGCGGATGCTCGACCGCTTCCGGCAGCACCGGCGCGATCCGGCTCCAGCTGCGCTGGTCGAGCGCGTAGCCGTGCAGCAGCACGACGGTCACGGCCGCCGCCGGGTCGCCCCTGCGCACGAGGTGCAGGGGCGTGCCGTCGGCGAGCCGGAACTCTGGCATGTCAGGACGAGCGGAGGAACCGGTCCAGCACGCGGACGCCGAACTTCAGCGCGTCGACCGGGACGCGCTCGTCGACGCCGTGGAAGAGGCCGGAGAAGTCGAGATCGGCGGGCAGTTTCAGCGGCGCGAACCCGAAGTTGCGGATGCCGAGCTGCTGGAAAGACTTCGCGTCGGTGCCGCCGGAGAGCATGTACGGCAGGGTGCGCGCGCCCGGGTCCTCGGCGAGCACCGCGGCGGTCATGGCGTCGACGAGCGCGCCGTCGAACGTCGTCTCGACCGGCGGCAGTTCCATCCATTCCTTTTCGATGTCCGGGCCGAGCAGCTCGTCCAGCTCGCGGTCGAACGCCTCGATCCGGCCGGGCAGGATGCGGCAGTCGACAGCGGCCTCGGCGACCGACGGGATCACGTTCGACTTGTAGCCGGCGGTGAGCATCGTCGGGTTCGCGGTGTCGCGCAGAGTCGCGCCGATCATCCGGGAGATGTTGCCCAGCTTGGCGACCGAGCCCTCGAGATCGTCCTCGGGGAAGTCCCAGCCGGTGATCTCGGTGACGCCGGCGAGGAACTCGCGCACGGAATCGGTCAGCACCAACGGGAACTGGTGCGTGCCGAGCTTCGCGACCGCCTCGGACAGCTTCGTGACGGCGTTGTCGCGGTGGATCATCGACCCGTGGCCCGCGGTGCCGCGCACGCGCAGCTTCATCCAGCGGATGCCCTTCTCGGCCGTCTCGATCACGTACGCGCGGACGTTGTCCTTCAACGTGATCGAGAAGCCGCCGACCTCGCTGATCGCCTCGGTGACGCCCTCGAACAGCTCCGGCCGGTGCTCGACCAGCCACTGCGCGCCGAACTTGCCGCCCGCCTCCTCGTCGGCGACGAACAGGAACACGAGATCGCGCGGGGGGACGATATTGTTGATCTTGTAGTGCCGGGCCAGGGCCAGCGTCATGCCGACCATGTCCTTCATGTCGACCGCGCCGCGCCCCCACACGTAGCCGTCCTGGACCGCGCCGGAGAACGGGTGCACCGACCATTCGGCCGGGTCCGCCGGGACCACGTCGAGGTGGCCGTGGATCAGCAGCGCACCGCGGCTGCGGTCCGCCCCCGGCAGCCGCACGAGGACGTTGTGCCGGTCCTTGCCGCCGGACTCGACGTAGGTGATCTCGTCGTATCCGGCGTCGGTCAGCTTCTCCGCGACGTACTCGGCCGCGACCCGCTCGCCCACGAGGGTTTCGGGGTCGCCGGTGTTGGTGGTGTCGATGCGGATCAGCTCGCTGGTAAGCGTGACAGCCTCGTCCGCGGCGGCGTCGATCAAGTTCGGTTGGGTCACCGGCCATTCCTATCATCCGCCGCGAGAGGACGCCGTCGTCCCGGCGAGTGGAACCGGGCACCGGGCGCGGCGAAAGGGTCAACACGGCGGCTGGCGCGTGATCCCAGGTCAACCCGCATCGCGAGCCGTGCCTTGGCATGCAGCTTGACGAGTTTGTCGAGAAGGTCGATGACCTCGTCGAGAAGGCGAGCCCGCGCGGTCGCGTCCGGCTCGTGCTCGGCCGACCTGAGCATCCGGTAGGCGACGGTCAGCTGCCGGTTCATCCCTTTCTCCGCAGCCAGCACCTCGTCGCTCGCCGTCATCTGCGCCTCGGCCCGGGTGTCGCGCTGGGCGCGGCGGGCGGTTTTGCACCTCGGCGGCCTCGGCCTCGGCCGGGGTTCCCGCCTTGAGCGCGTGCGCGTAGGTCAGCATCGCGTCCCGGTAGTTCCGGTTGTTCGCAGTCAGCTGGATGTAGCACTCGCGCAGCTGTTCGGCTTTCCGCTGCTTCTCCGCGGCCTCCAGCTCCGCGCTGCGCAGCCGGTCCGCGTGTTCCAGTTCCTGCAGTTTCGCTCGCAGGCCGAGCCGCTGAGTGAGAACCGCGGAAGCGAGCGTCCCGGACACGCCGACGACTCCGATGATCAGCGCGACGACAGTGGCGAACATCCGGACCTCATCGAGTTCGTTCGGCTGATGGACGGGCACGTTCGGCTTTCCGCCATAGCACGTTAGCGGCACGCCGGGCTCCGGGCCCAGCGCGGCGCACGACCCCGGCACCCCGGGCGCGGCAACCCCACCACCCCACCGCAGCCGACGCACCCCACCCAGCGGTGCGCCCAGCCCCTCCCCCCGCACCCCGATACGAAGCCTCCCTGCGGTTCGGGGTGCCCCAACGCAACGCAGTACCGAAACCCCAAACCGCCACCGACTGATCCGCCAGTCAACAGACAATCGCAACTCCTTGGCACACAACCATTCCCACAAACCGTTACATCCCCAACCCCACCAGAGTTGCGATTTTCGCAACGCAGCATTACCGTCTCGCCCCATGGACGAAACGGACCAGCTGAGAGACCGGGTGCGGCAGCTGATCCACTCCATGCCCGTGGCCCAGCGCGAATTCGCCGCCGCCATCGGCCTGGACCAGACCAAACTCTCCAAAGCCCTCAACGGCGCCCGCCGCTTCTCCCCGCACGAACTGGTCCGCGTAGCCGAATACTCCGGCGTCACGGTGAATTGGCTGCTCAACGGCAGCGACGACGCCAAAACCGTCACCGCCGTCCCAGCCCCCGCCGCCGGAACCGCGAGCGACCCCGACGACCTCGCCCACTCCGAGCCAAGACGGCGAATCCTCGAAACCGCGTGGCAGCTCATCGCCGAACGCGGCTACCACCGGGTCCGCATCGCCGACATCGCCCAGGCGTGCGGCACCAGCACCGCCGCCATCCACTACCACTTCCCCACCAAAACCGAAGTCCTCGACGAAGCGTTGCGGCGCAACGTGAAGCTCGCGTTCGACCGGCAGGTCGCCGAGCTGCACGCGGTGCCCGGCGCGCACGACCGGCTGCTCAAGCTGGTCGAACTCCAACTGCCCACCGAGGGCCTGCTGCGCGCCGAATGGTCGGTGTGGCTGCAGGTCTGGAACGAGGTCGCGCTCGACCCGCGGCTGCGTTCGCTCTACACCGATTCCTACGACCGCTGGTACCAGACCATTCTCATGACCATCCGCACCGGCCAGGAACAGGGCGCGTTCCGCCTGGCCGACCCCGAGGCCGCCACCGCCCGGCTCACCGCGCTGATCGACGGCCTCGGCATCCAGGTGCTGACCGGACGCCCCGGCAGCACGGTGGGCGCGATGCGCGCGCACCTGCACGACTTCATCGACCGCTCGATCGTCCAAGGAGCCTGATGAACCACGAGGTCATCGTCACCTGCGCGCTCACCGGCGCGGGGGACACCACCCGCCGGAGCCCGCACGTCCCGGTCAGCCCGGCGCAAATCGCCGAAAGCGCCGTCGAGGCCGCCAACGCCGGCGCGGCCGTGGTCCACATCCACGTGCGCGAACCCGAGACCGGAGCCCCGTCGCGGGACGTCGCGCTGTATCGCGAGGCGGTGCGGCTGGTCAAAGAGTCCGGTGTGGACGTGGTCGTCAACCTCACCGCGGGCATGGGCGGCGACCTCGTCATCGACGCCGAAGACCCGCTCAAGCCGGTCGACGGCACCGACCTCGTCAACGCGCACGACCGGCTCCCGCACGTCGAAGAACTCCTGCCGGACATCTGCACGCTCGACTGCGGTTCGCTGAACTTCGGCGAGGGCAACCAGCTCTACGTGTCCACTCCGGACATGCTGCGCACCGGCGCGAAGCGGATCCAGGAGCTGGGCGTGAAGCCCGAACTGGAGATCTTCGACACCGGCAACCTGTGGTTCGCCACGAAAATGGTCGAGGAAGGCCTGATCGACCCGCCGCCGCTGTTCCAGCTCTGCATGGGCATCCCGTACGGCGCGCCGCCGGATCCCGGGCTGCTGCAGGCGATGGTGCACCTGCTGCCCGAAGGCGCGCAGTGGGCGTCGTTCGCCATCGGGCGCGACCAGATGCCGTGGGTCGCGCAGTCGGTGCTGCTGGGCGGGCACGTCCGGGTCGGGCTGGAGGACAACCTCTACCTCGCGCGCGGCGTCAAGGCCACCAACGGGCAGCTCGTCGAACGCGCGGTGGACATCGTCCAGAAGCTCGGCGCGGACATCGCGAGCCCGGACCGGGCGCGGGAAATCCTCGGGTTGAAGGAGCGTGCCAATGCCTGAGGACACTGTGGACACCGTCGCGTGCATCGGGGCTGGAGTCATCGGCGGCGGCTGGGTCGCGCATTTCCTCGCCCAGGGCTTCGACGTCCGGGCCTGGGACCCCGCGCCGGACGCCGCCGAGAAACTCGAACGACTCGTCAATGCGGCTTGGCCGGCGCTCACCGAACTGGGCCTCAAGCCGGGCGCGAGCCGGGACCGGCTCACCGTCACCGCGACGCTCGCGGAAGCCGTCGACGGCGTGGGCTTCGTCCAGGAAAGCGCGCCGGAAGACTTGGCGCTCAAGCAGAAACTGCTCGCCGACATCGACGCCGTCACCGCTCCGGACGTCGTGATCGCCTCGTCCACCTCCGGTTACGGCATGACCGAAATGCAGGTCGCCGCGAAAACCCCGGAACGGCTCGTGGTCGGGCATCCGTTCAATCCGCCGTACCTGATCCCGCTGGTCGAGGTCGCGGGCGGGAAGCTCAGCGCGCCGTGGGCGGTCGAGCGGGCCGCCGAGTTCTACCGGCGCGTCGGCAAGTCCGTGATCACGATGGACCGCGAGGTGCCGGGGTTCATCGCGAACCGGCTCCAGGAAGCGCTGTGGCGGGAAGCCCTGCACATGGTCGCGAACGGCGAGGCGACCGTCGAGCAGATCGACCTCGCGATCACCGACGGGCCGGGGCTGCGCTGGCCGGTCCAAGGCCCGATGCTCACGTTCCACCTGGCCGGCGGCGAGGGCGGCATGGCGCACATGCTGGACCACTTCGGACCGTCGCTGAAGTCGCCGTGGACGCGCCTCGAAGCCCCGGAACTCACCAAGGACCTGCGCGACGCCGTGGTCGCCGGGTGCGACGACGAGGCGGACGGGCGCACGATCGCCGACCTGATCGCCGAACGCGACCGGGCGGTCATCGCGATCCAGCGCGCGGTCGGGCAGGCCCGTCGTGGCTGAGTACCGCGACCGGGTCCGTCCAGAGTGGATCGACTACAACGGCCACCTCTCCGAGCCGTATTACGTGCTCGTCTTCGGCGACGCGACCACCTCGCTGATGGACATCGTCGGCCTCGGTCCCGGCTACCGCGAGAGAACCGGGGCGTCGCTGTACACAGTGGAGGCTCACGTCCGGTACCTGCGCGAAGTCGGCGCGGACGCCGAACTCAAAGTGACGACCTCCGTGCTGTCAGTCGGCGCGAAAAAGGTGCGGCTCTGCCACGAGATGCGGGTCGGCGGCGAGCTTGTCGCCACCGAAGAGCTGTTGTGCCTGCACGTTTCCGGGGGTCGCGCGACGCCGTTCCCCGCCGAAATCGCCACCGCGCTCGACACGCACCTGGCCCCGGTCCCGGACTACGCGGGACGCGCCATCGCCTGATCCCCTCCCCCACCGTGTCGTGAGTGGCAATGCCGGTTCCCACCGGCATTGCCACTCACGACACCCGCTCGAAAGTCACCCATGGAAGCCCGATGTAAACCGACCAACGTTTCCCGCCGCCGATTCCTCACCGCAGCCGTCGCCGGCGCCGCGCTCGCCGGTGCCGCTCCTCTGCTGGCCGCCTGCGGCTCCACCGTCGCCGCGGCCGTGCCCTCCGGGCCGCCCAAACGCGGCGGCACCCTCCGCGTCGGCGTCACCGGCGGAGGCGCGTCCGACACGCTCGACCCGCACATCCCGGCCACGAACCCGGACATCGCGCGCGTGCTCAACCTCTACGAGCCACTCCTGCTGCGCGATCACGACTACCGGCTCCAGATGCTGGTCGCCGAATCGCTGAAGTCCTCGCCGGACGCGCGCACCTGGACCGCCGTGCTGCGCTCCGGCATCCGCTTCCACGACGGCCGCCCGGTGACCCCGGCCGACGTCGTCGCGACCTTCCGCCGGATCACCGATCCGAAGGACCCGAAGAGCGGCGCGGCCGGGCTGACCATGCTCGGCGAGGTCGTCGCCACCGGCGACCGGACCGTCGAATTCCGGCTCACCTCCCCGAATTCCGGCTTCGACGACCTGCTCGGCCAGTACAGCCTCGGCATCGTCCCGGCCGATTTCGACGTCAAACGGCCGATCGGCACCGGACCGTTCAAAGCCGACACGTTCACCGCCGGGCTGCAGAGCACCTTCGTGCGCAACGAGCACTACTGGCGGCCGGGCGAGCCGTATCTGGACCGGTTGTCGCTCATCAACTTCGCCGACGACGACGCCCGGATCAACGCTCTCCTCTCGTCCCAGGTGGACGCCATCGACCAGGTCCCCGTCGCGCTCGTGGACGTGCTCCGCAGCGATCCGCGCATCCAGGTGCTGCGGTCGGAAACCGGGACCTGGCTGCCGTTCACCATGCGCGTGGACCGTCCGCCGTTCAACGACGTGCGCGTGCGCCAGGCGCTGCGCCTGGTGGTCGACCGCGAGCAGATGATCAACCAGGTGCTCAGCGGACAGGGCCGGGTCGGCAACGACCTGTACGCGCCCTTCGACCCGGCGTACAACCGGCAGCTGCCGCAGCGGAAGCAGAACATCGCGGAAGCGAAACGGCTGCTCGCCGAAGCGGGCAAGCCGAATCTCGACATCGAGCTGGTCACCGCGCCGATCCAGGCGGGCGCGGTCGAGGCCGCGCAGGTGTTCCAGCAGCAGGCCAAGGCAGCCGGCGTGAACGTGCGGATCCGGAAGATCGACACCACCACGTTCTACGGCGAGAACTACCTGTCCTGGGATTTCGCGCAGGACTTCTGGTACACGCGCAACTACCTGCCGCAGGTCGCGTCCGGTTCGCTGCCGAAAGCGCCGTACAACGAAACCCATTGGAACGACCCGGAATTCACCGGCCTCGCCACGCGGGCGAGCGCCACGGTGGATCCGAAAGAGCGCGCCGCTCTGCTGCGAAAGGCCCAGCAGATCGAGTACGAACGCGGCGGCCTGATCGTGTGGGGGTTCGTCGACCAGGTCGACGCCTACCAGTCCTATGTGGCCGGATTCGTGCCGGACCGGACCGGGATCTCGCTGTCGGGCTACCAGTTCCGGCAGGTCTGGCTCGGCACGGCGGAAGGCGGCGCGGCATGACCCGGCTGATCCTCAAACGGCTTCTCGTGAGCCTCGTGGTGCTGTGGCTGGTCACCCTGCTGGTGTTCGTCGCGACACTGCTTCTGCCGGGCGATCCGGCGCGGGCCATCCTCGGCCAGCAGGCGACTCCGGAGCGGATCGCCGCGCTGCAGCACCAGCTGTACCTCGACGAACCGGTCTGGCAGCGCTATCTCTCCTGGCTCGGCGGCCTGTTCACCGGCGACCTCGGCACGTCGACCTCGACCCAGGGCCCGGTCACGACGCTGCTGGCGGACCGGGTGTCGGCCTCGCTGGTCCTGCTCGTGCTCGCCGCGGTGATCGCCACCCCGCTCGGGCTCGCGCTCGGCACGTGGAGCGCGATGCGCCGCGGTCGCGCCGGCGACCAGGTGGTGTCCGGAGTCAGCCTGGTGATCGCCGCACTGCCGGAGTTCGTGATCGGCGTGGCGCTCATCGTTCTCTTCGCGACCACAGTGTTCCGTTTCTTGCCCTCGGTCACGCTCACGCCGCCAGGCGAAGCGGTATGGGCACAACCAAGTCAGCTCGTGCTCCCGGTGCTCACTCTCGTGCTGGTCGTGACGCCGTACATCACCCGGATGATGCGCGCGACGATGAACGAAGTCCTCGATTCCGGCTACGTGGAAATGGCGCGGCTCAAGGGAATGCGCGAGCGGACGGTGCTGCTGCGGCACGCTTTGCCGCACGCGGTCGGGCCGGTCGCGCAGGTCGTCGCGATCCAGCTGGCCTGGCTGGCCGGCGGCGTCGTGGTGGTCGAATTCCTGTTCCGCTACCCCGGCATCGGCCAGGCGCTGATCGACGCGGTCGGCAAACGCGACGTCGCCGTGGTCCAGGCGGTGACGCTGCTGATCGCCGCGGTCTACATCGTGGTGAACCTGCTGGCCGACGTGATCGGCATCCTCGCCGATCCCAAGCTCCGGACGGAGGCAGTGCGATGACCGCGGTCGAAGAAGAACAGGTGGTCCCCGCCGTCCCGGAAACGCCGCCGCGCGCGGCCGGGCTGATCCGCACCGCCTGGGCGTTCCCGCAGGCCAAAGTCGGCACCGTGCTGGCCGGAGTCGTCGTCCTCGTGGCGCTTCTCGGCCCGTGGCTCGGGCCGGTCATCACCGGGCACACCACCACGGACTTCGCCGGGAAACCGTTCAAACCCGACGGACTCATGGGAACCGACGGACTCGGCCGCGACGTCCTCACGCGCTTCTTGGCGGGCGGCACCACGCTGCTGCTGTACGCCGTCCTCGCCACCGCGCTCGGCATCGTGCTCGGCGCGCTGCTCGGCATGATCGCCGGATACGGCGGCGGCTGGCTGGACAGCCTGCTGATGCGCGGCAACGACGTGCTGCTGTCGTTCCCGCAGCTGGTCATCGCGTTGCTGGCGATCGCGGTGATCGGCCCGAAAGGCTGGTTGCTGGTGCTGGTCATCGGGCTGACGCACGCGCCGCGGACCGCGCGGGTCGCCCGGCAGGCGACGGTTTCGGTGCGCAACCACGACTACATCCGCGCCGCCGAGATGTACGCCGTCCCGCGCAGCCGGATCCTGCTGCGCGAGATCCTGCCGAACATCACCGGCCCGCTGATGGTGGAGCTGGGCCTGCGGCTGACCTATTCGATCGGCTACATCGCCTCGCTGTCGTTCCTCGGGCTCGGCATCCAGCCGCCGGCCGCGGACTGGGGCCTGATGATCAACGAGAACCGGATCGCGCTCGTCGTGCAGCCGTGGGGCGTGCTGCTCCCGGTGGTCGCGATCGCGGTGCTGGCCGTCGGCACGAACCTCGTCGCCGACTCGCTCGCCTCGGCCGCGGCCGGGCGGACCCGGGAGGGACGGGCATGACGACCGCTCTGGAGGTGACCGGACTGGCCGTGCACACCGCGGCGGGCCGTCCGGTGCTGCATTCGGTGTCCTTCGAGATCGCGCCCGGCGAGGTCCTCGCGCTCGTCGGCGAATCCGGCTCCGGCAAGACGACCGCCGGATTGGCCGCGCTCGGCCATTTCCGGCGCGGGCTGGTGTCCGGCGGCGGCAAAGTGGTGCTGCACCCGCGCGACGGCGAGCCGGTCGACGTGCTGACGCTCGACGACGCCGCGCGCCGCGAGTTGCGCGGCAGCGCTGTCGCGTACATCCCGCAGGACCCGGCGCTGTCGCTGAACCCGGCATTGCGGATCGGGCGGCAGATCGCTGAAGTACTGGAAACACACGGATATCCGGGTTCTGCGAACGACCGGGCGGCCGAGGTGCTCGCCGAGGTCGGGCTGCCTTCCGACGAGGCCTACCAGCGGCGATACCCGCATCAACTGTCCGGCGGACAGCAGCAGCGGGTCGGCATCGCGATGGCTTTCGCCTGCCGCCCGAGCGTCGTGGTGCTGGACGAGCCGACCACTGGGCTGGACGTGAAGACCCAGGCGCTGGTGCTGGAAACCGTCCGGCAGCTGACGTCCGAGCACGGTGTGGCGGCGCTGTACATCACGCACGACCTCGCAGTGGTGGCGCAGCTCGCCGACCGGGTCGCCGTGATGTACCAGGGAAACCTGGTCGAATGCGGCGTCGCCGACGACGTGTTGCGACGGCCGAAGCACGCGTACACCAAGCGTCTGCTCGCGGCGGTGCCAGACCTCGGCGCGGAACCCGCCGCTGCTCCCCCGCCGGACGACGCAGTGCTCGCCGCGCGCGACATCCGGATGTCCTACGGGCAGCAGAAGGTGCTGCGCGGCATCGATATCGCCGTGACGCGCGGGGAAAGCGTGATGCTGCTCGGCGAATCCGGCTCCGGGAAAACCACGCTGTCGCAGTGCATCGCCGGGCTGAACCGCGGCTTCACCGGAACCGTCGCGCTCGAAGGCACCCCGCTGGCCCCGGCCGCCCGGCAGCGCAGCACCGACGAACTGCGGCGGATCCAGTACGTCTTCCAGAGCCCCTTCTCGTCGCTGAACCCGCGCAAAACGATCGCGCAGTCGATCGAGGTTCCGTTGGTGCGCTTGACTTCCCTCTCCCGCACCGAGCGCCGGAAGCGCGTCGCCGAGACGTTGGACCGGGTACGCCTGCGGCAGGACCTCGCGAACCGGCTGCCCGACCAGCTCAGCGGCGGCGAACGCCAGCGCGCCGCGATCGCCCGCGCGCTCGTCACCACTCCGGACGTCCTGGTGTGCGACGAGGTCACGTCGGCGTTGGACGTGTCCGTACAGGCCACAATCGTGGAGCTGCTCGGCGAACTGCGCCGGGAACTCGGCATGGCGATGCTGTTCGTGACCCACAACATCGCCCTCGCCCCGGAGGTGGCGGACCGGATCGCGGTCCTGCGCGGCGGCGAGATCGTCGAGGAGGGCACGGTCGAAACGGTGCTGAACTCCCCGTCGCACGAGTACACCAGCGAGCTTCTCGCTACGACGCCGAGGCTGTGAGGAGCCGGTCATGACTGTTCACGGAGCGGTAAAGCCCGGTTACGAGGGCGTGCGGGAAGCTTTCGGCGACATCATCGACACGACCACCGGCGGTGCCGCGTTCAGCGTCTTCCGCGACGGCGCTCCGGTGGTGGAACTGTGGGGCGGCTCGGCGGCGGACGGCGTGCCGTGGACCGAGGACACCCGGGCCGTGCTGTTCAGCGGCACCAAAGGCGTGGTCGCGACCGTCCTGGCGATGCTGACCGCACAGGGGAAGCTCGACCCGGACGAGCGGGTCGCCCGCTACTGGCCCGAGTTCGCCGTGGCGGGCAAGGAAAACGTGCCGGTCTCGCAGGTGCTCTCGCACACCGTCGGGCTGCCCTACGTCGAGCCCGACCTGCCCATGCTGGACAACGCGGCGAACGCGAACGCCCTCGCCGCCCAGCGTCCATTGTGGACTCCCGGCGCGAAAGTCGCCTACCACGCGCTCACCTACGGCTACCTCGCCACCGAACTGGCCCGGCGAGTCGCCGGCGAGGACCTTGGAGTCCTCGTCCGCGACCTCCTAGCCGAGCCGCACGGTCTCGACCTGCGGCTCGGCACCCCGCCGACCGTCCCGGTCGCCACGCTCCGCCGTGCGCCCGGCTACCGGATCAGCACGTTCCTCCAGGACGAGGAACGCCGCCGGATCGTCGAACGGATGTACCGCGGTCTTCTCGATTCCGGCGACTCGATGAACTCGCCGGAATACCGCGGCGCGACGCTGGCCGCAGGCGGCGCAGTCGGCACCGCGACCGCGATGGCCCGCCTGTACGACCTGCTCCGCTCCGGCAAGCTCGTCCCGGACGACATCCTCGCCCAGGCCACCCGCACCTGGTCCGAAGGCATCGACGCGATCAACGACCGCCCGCTGCGCTTCGGCCTCGGCTTCGAACTGGCCGACCCGATCGGCACCTACGGCCCCGCCAGCGCCGACCCGGCCGCCTTCGGCCACTCCGGCGCCGGCGGAGGCCGCCACGGCGCGTGGCCGTCGCGGGGCCTGGCGTTTTCCTTCGTGACGAACGAACTTCAGGCCGAGGACGTCGACCACCGGGCTTCCTCGCTGCTGGCGGCGCTGCACGAGGCCGCCTGACCTACCGTGGACGCATGCGGATCGTGTCCCTGCTGCCCGCCGCCACCGACCTGGTCGCCGTCCTCGGCAAGACGGGCGACCTCGTCGGCCGCACCCACGAATGCGACTGGCCCGCCGAGGTCGCGTCCGTGCCGGTGGTGACCGCCGCGGACCTCGACTCCAACTCCCTGACCAGCCGCGAAATCTCCACCGCCGTCGGAGCGTCCCACCAAGGATCGTCGCTCTACTCAGTCGACCTCGATCAGTTGGCCGCACTCGCACCAGACCTCGTGCTCACGCAAGACCTGTGCGAGGTCTGCGCGGTGTCCTACACGCGCGTCGCGGCGGCGGTACGGATGCTCGACGCCGGACCGCGCGTGCTCAGCCTCGAACCCCGCACCCTGGACGAAGTCCTCGACTGCCTGACCACGCTTGGCGACGCACTCGGCGTCCCGGACGTCGCCGCTGCCCGAGCAGCCGAGCTCCGCACACGGCTCGCCGCTGTCCGTCGCCAAACCGCCGGACTCCCCCGGCCGCGGGTGGTCGCCCTGGAATGGCTCGACCCGCTCTGGCCCGCCGGACACTGGGTGCCCGAGCAGATCTCCGCCGCGGGCGGCACGCCGCTCCTCGCCGAACCAGGCGAGCACACCAAGCCGATGACGTGGGACGACGTGGTCGCCGTCCGGCCGGACGTCCTGCTCGTTCTCCCCTGCGGCTTCTCGCCGGACCGCGCCGAGGCCGAACTCGACGTCCTCACCTCGCGCCCAGGCTGGGCCGACCTGCCCGCAGTCCGGAACGGCCGGGTCTGGCTCCTCGACGGCCCGGCGTACTTCAACCGTCCGGGCCCGCGTGTAGTGCGCGGCGCGGAGATCCTCGCGACGGTGCTCCACGGCATTCCGGCTGATCCCCCAGTCAGCGCCGACGAAGCCCGCCCGATCTGACCGTTCCCGCCAGCGCTTTTTTCACCGAACCGTCCAGTCCGCACCGCCGTTTCCCTCGATCCCCGAAAAGATCGCCCGTCCGGGAAGCCAAGCGCCCCCTTCCGTGTTGTCCTCAAAGCAGGATCGGCACGAAATGGGGTGCGTCGCATGGCAACACCCGAACGGCACGCGGCGGACTACCCGGCGCCTCGGCTGGCCGTCGATCTCCCGATCGCCGCCCTCCTGATCGCGTCCCTCGCCCACTGGATCCGCGGCGCCCCCGCCGACGGCGTCATCTTCTTCGCCGCTGCGATCCTCCTGCTCTTCACCGAACGCCACAGCATGGCCGCCGACGCCCTCCTCGCACCCTCCACCCGGCTCCCCGGCGCCTCGCTGATAGCTGCCGTCGCACTGGTAGCACTGGTCTTCGGCCGCCAGACCGTGCCGATGTTCCTCACCATCGCCGCGATCGGCATCGGCGCGCTGGTCGTCGAATGGCGGGACCCGTCGCTCCCGCCGCAACCGGTCCCGCGGCGCGGGTGGCTGTGGGTCGCGCTCGCGATCTCCTGGTGCCTCTGGGAACTCGTCTCCTTCGTCTACGAACAAGCCGCGGGCGGACTCTCGCTCACCCACCCGACGATGAGTGACCTCGTCGACCCGATGCTCGACAACCGCGTCGTCCAGGCCCTCGCGCTCGGCGTCTGGGTCGCCGCCGGGCTGGCGATGCTGCGTGCCGCGGCCGCGGCGAGGAGAACGGCATGAGCAGCAGGCTGATCACCGAAATCGGCTTCGGCGCGATCGTGGCCGCCGCCGTCGTGCTGTGGCTGGGCAGCCGCCTGTTCCCGAAGAAGATCCCGCCGCTGACCCGGGTCCTCTCCGCGCTGATGCGCAAGCGGTCCACGCGGATCGCGCTCGTGCTGGCCTGGTGGTGGGTCGGCTGGCATTTCTTCGTCCAGAGCTAGCCCCGGGCAAATCATCGATTATTTCTGCTATAGTCGATGACATGACCACCACCGAACGCCTCGAGGTCTCGCGGCTCGTCCCCGCCCCCGCCAGCGCCGTCTTCGCGGTCCTCACCGATCCGCAGGGCCACGTCGACATCGACGCCTCCGGAATGCTCATGGACGCCGAAGGCGAACCCGTCGCCCAGGCCGGCGACCGGTTCGTGGTCCACATGGACCGGCAGGCGCTCGGCGACCGGCCCATCGGCAAATACGACGTCGAGGTCGTCATCACGAAGCTCGTCCCGGACGAGGAGATCGCCTGGACCGTCGAGGGCAGCCTCCGCCCGCACGTCCGCCACATCTACGGCTACCGGCTCGAACCCGCCGAGGGCGGCACGCGCGTCACGTCCTATTACGACTGGTCGGAACTGTCCGACGAGTGGAAGGAGCGCCTCACGTTCCCGGTCGTCCCCGAGTCCGCGCTCAAGGCGACTCTCGGCATCCTGGAGCGCACCGTCCGCCGCCGCGCCGCCGGCTAGCGGTACCGCAACGCGGTCGGCTTGCCCTGCTCCGCCAGATACTGCTCGAAGGTAACCACGCCGTCGGCATGCTTCGGGGTCAGATTCGCGCCAGTCGCGTAACCCCGGCCGATCCGCCCCGGCACCGGCACCGAAACGAGCCGTTTGTCCTTCCCGGACGCGGCGAGCAGGGCACGCGCCAGGTCCGCCGTCGTCCGCACCTCCGGTCCGCCGAAATCCGCGACGCGGCCCTGCGGCTCGCCCTGCGCCAGCTCGACCAGCCGGGCCGCGACGTCGCGCACGTCGACCGGCTGGAAGCGGAACTTCGGCACCGGCACGACCGGCAGCCGCGCGGCGCCGGCGAGGATCGTCCGCACCAGCGAGTGGAACTGCGTCGCCCGCAGAATCGTGTGCGGCATCCCGGAATCCGCGATCACTTGCTCGGCAGCCAGTTTCGCCTGGTAGTAGCCCATCGGGATCTTGTCGGCGCCGACGATCGAGACGTACACCAGATGCGGCGTCTGCCCGCTCCACCGCGCGGCCTCGACGAGCGTGCGGACCGTCTCGACCTCGCGGCGGTAGTCCGTCGCGCAATGGATCACGATGCCGACCCCGGCGACCGCGACGTCGATGCCCCGCCCCGTGCGCAGGTCGCCGGCCGTCCATTCGACACCTTCGCTGGACCGTCGCCGCCTGCTCAACGCCCGCACCGGAGCCTCCACGGCGCGGAGCCGTTCCACGACCACCCGGCCCAGTTGTCCGGTCCCGCCGGTGACGAGGATCTGCTCGGCCACGTGGTCCTCCCGCTGCCGCACCGCCCGGGCTCAGCCGGCTCTCGTCCGCCATCCTGGCACGCCGGGCACCGCGGGAGTCAAAACCTCGAGCGAGTCAAAACCTCGAGCGCCACCGCACAGTCGGCTCGTCCGTGCTGTCCCGGCGCGGCGCGTCCTTCCGCAGCAGCACCGACAGCCGCCCGTAAGCGGTGATCAGCTCCGACGTCGCCTCGTTGCCCCGTCCCGCGCGAGCGTGGTCGAACGCCTGCCGCAGGGCGGCCAGCGTGGCCGGTTCCGCGGTCGAGAGCAGGCCCGCCGCTTCGGAAACGGTCTCGGCGAGCCCGTCCAGCATGGCTTTCGTTTCCGGCCGTCCGGGCGCGACAGTCAGCACCGGCGACAGCACGCGCAACTGGTGGTGCAGGCGATAAAGCACGGCGAGCGGATCGTTCTGCCCAGCACTGTCCATCGTGCTCTCCTCCGCTCGGTCCCCAGGGAGACGCGGCGGGGACTCCCCCATGACGCCAGGCGCCCGAATGACTTCGCTCAGGAGTCTTCCGCCTCCAACCCGTCCCGGTCGGCCCACTCCAGCAACGGCTCGAGCGAATACGCCGTGTCGTCGATGCCCGCGTGCAGATCGCCGAGTTCGGCGAACCGGGCGGGCACGGTCGCGATCGTGCAGTCGTGCGGGTCGACGTCGTCGACCTCGTCCCAGCGGATCGGCGTGGACACCAGCGCCTCCGGCACGCCGCGCACCGAATAAGCGCTGGCGATCGTGTGGTCCCGGGCGTTCTGGTTGTAGTCCACGAACAGCTTCTTCGGGTCGCGGTCCTTGCGCCACCAGGTGGTGGTGACCTCGTCCGGAGCCCGCCGCTCGACCTCGCGGGCGAACGCGAGCGCCGCCCGGCGGACGTCCGCGAAGCCCCACCGCGGCTCGATCCGGACGTAGATGTGCATGCCGCTGCCGCCGGACGTCTTCGGCCAGCCGCGGATGTTCAGCTCGTCCAGGATTTCCTCCGCCACGTGCGCGACCCGGCGCACCGTGCCGAACCCGCATTCCGGCATCGGATCGAGGTCGATCCGCCATTCGTCCGGCCGTTCAGTGTCCGCGCGGCGGGAATTCCAGGGGTGAAACTCCACAGTGGACATCTGCACCGCCCACGCCACGTGCGCCAGCTCCGTCACGCACAGCTCGTCCGCGTGCCGGTTATAGCGCGGGAACTGCACCCGCACCGTCTCCAGCCACGGCGGCGCGCCGTTCGGCACCCGCTTCTGGTGCACCTTCTCCCCGGCCACCCCGGACGGGAAACGGTGCAGCATGCACGGCCGCTCCCGCAGCGCGCGCACGATCCCGTCGCCGACCGACAGGTAGTAGCGGACGAGATCGAGCTTCGTCTCGCCGCGCGCCGGGAAGTAGACCCGGTCCGGGCTGGACACCCGGACCGTCCGGTCCCCCACCTCGAGCTCGACGGCCTCGCCCTTCGCCATGGAACCGACCGTATCCGGAAATCGCCCGGTGCGTCAGCGGTCGAACGGCACGAGGGTGAAATGCCCGACGCCCTTGGCCGCGGAATGGACCGTCCACTGGTCCGGACCGTGGCCGGGGCCCGGGTCGTAGAGCAGCCGGTAGTCCGGTTTGCGCAGCGGCAGCCGCTTGAACCAGTGGTAGTTGATCCGCAGGATCGTCTTGCTGAAGAAGCCGTCCTCCGCGAGCCGCTTGTTGACGATCATCGTGACCTGGCTGCGGTCGGAGAAGACGTCGAGGATCTGGCAGTCGCAGTAGTAGGCCAGCGTGCCGATCTCGCCCGGCCCGGCCACCGACTTGCCCTGCAGCCGCGCGCCGAGTTCCTTGCCCACCCGGGCGTAATCGGTCGAACTCGCCCAGTTGCCGAAGATGACCGGCGACGGCCACGGCACGCCCTGCGCGAGGTCCACGCCCACGTTGGCGAGCGCGACCGCGCCGCCGAGCCCGAGCGCGACGAGCGGCGGGACGCGGTTGAGCTTCGGCCGCTTCTTCGTCTCGGCGTGCCAGACGCCGAGCATCAGGACCGCGAACGAGGCCGTGCTGACGATCGGGGTCACGTAGTACCAGTGGTACGGGCCGACGCCGAGCGTCGAGTAGACGATGTAGTAGACGACGCCGCCCGCGCCGAGCGCGACGACCGGGGCCAGCGGCGGGAAGTCGTCCCACCGGCGCGCGAAGCGCAGGGCGAGCCAGCCGAGCAGCACGGTCACGCCGACCAGCGCCGAGGCAAAGGCGACCATCACGGTGAACGGCAGGTACAGGAAGTACATCATCGGGCCGCTGAAGTAGCCCCAGGCCCCGAAGAGGCCTTCCTGGTCCTGCTTGATCACCAGCGTGTCCGGGATGAACGAACCGAGCGCGAACCAGCTCGTGAGGAACCACGGCGCGGACACGATCGCCGCGGTGGCGACCGCGGTCCAGAACTTCTTGCGGATCGCCGCGGTGGAGAACGCGATCACGAGGACGAACACGACCAGGTCGAGGCGGGTCAGCACGGTCAGCGCGGCGACCGCGCCGAACAGCACCGGGCGCTTCTCCAGCGCGGCCACGACGAGCCACAGCAGGACGGTCGGGACGAGCAGCACCTCGAGGCCGGTGGCCGACAGCAGGAACGGGTTGGCGATCACCAGCAGCAGGCCCAGCACGCCGACCCACGGCGACAGGCCGAAGCGGCGGGTCAGCCGCGCCCACGCCCAGCCGATCGCGGCGCTGCTCAGCACGGTGAGCGCGCCGAGCGCCAGCACCGGGTGCGCGGAGCCGCTGATCCGGGTGACGAAGGTCAGGAACCCGAGCAGCAGGACGTCGAGCGGCGACGTCGCGGAGTTCGCGACCGAACCGGGAACGAGCGCCCATTCGCCGTGCAACGCGAGATTCTTCGCGTAGGACAGGGTGATGTACCCGTCGTCGGTGAGGCTCCCGCGCACGAGCAGGAACGAGAGCAGGCCGAGCACGGCGGCGGCCAGTGGCAGCCACGCGGCGAGGCGGGACCGGACGGGAACGCGCGCGCTTTCCGCGCTGTTCGCGTCGTCCGAAGTCGTGAGCACAGATTCATCCACCGACATGATCCCGGAACAGTAGAGGGTGTCTGACAGGCAGATGCTAACGGGCTGTCCGAAACGTCGGCGCCGCCGCACCCTCTCCCCCAGCGGTACCGGTTTCGCAACGGTTTCCCGCCGCACGGGAGAATTTCCCGCGGTTTCACGCCAGCGCGTGCCGTCCGCCGGCGCGGTCGGCGCCCTGGTCGAGGATCCGGGTCGCCACGCGGGTGATCGCGGCGTCCAGTTCGGACCGGTCGCCCGCGCCCCAGTCGCCGAGGCGCTCGGCGATCCAGTCGTGCCACGCGCGGACGAGCTTGTCCCATTCCCGTGTCCCGGATTCGGTGAGCGACCAGCTGTCCCGCGCGTAGTTCAGGTGTCCGGTCAGTTCCAGCCGCGCGAAGGCCGGTTCGAGCACCTGCGCCGGGACGCCGTGGTCCTCGCCGATCGTTTCCAGCGTCGCCGGCCGCCCGGCGCGCTGCCGGAGCCGGACCTGCAGAACGCACCACAGGCCGCCGACGTCCAGCTCCGAACCCGCCCGCGCGACGATCGCGGGCGCGGCTTTGCGGCGTTCCCGGAACAGCAAAGTCGCGATCGCCCGTTCGAGTTCCCGGTCGGGTTCGTGCGCTTCGGGCATGGCGAATCCGTCGCCGAGGTCCGGCGCGGCGGCGCGGGCGGTGTCGCGCAACGGCATTTCCTTGAGGAAGAACGCGAGCACGAAGGCGACCAGCCCGACGGGCGCGGCATAAAGGAACACGACGTGCAGCGAATCCGCGTACGCGCTGATCACCGGTTCCGAAACCGTCGCGGGCAAATGGTGCAAGGCCAGCGGAACCTGGACCGCTTTCGGGTCGACGCCCGGCGGCAGCGGATGTTCGGCGAGCGCCTTCGCCAGATTCGGGCCGAGCTGATTCGCGTAAACGGTGCCGAAAATGGCCGCGCCGAAAGAACTGCCGATCGAACGCAGGAAGGTCACCCCGGACGTCGCGACGCCGAGATCCTTGTAGTCCACCGTGTTCTGCACCGCGATCGTCAGCACCTGCATGCCGAGCCCGATCCCGAGGCCGAGGACCGCCATGTAGAGCGCGGATTCCCAGAACCCGGTGTGCGGGCCGAGCCGCGACAGCAGATACAGCCCGGCCGTCATCACCGCAGACCCGACGAGCGGGTAGATCTTGTACTTCCCGGTGCGGCTCACCAGCGTGCCGGACAGGATCGAGGCGACCAGCAGCGCGAGCACCATCGGCAGCAGCCGCACGCCGGACGTCGTCGCCGAGACGCCTTGGACGTACTGCATGTAGGTGGGCAGATAGGACAGCGCGCCGAGCATCGCGAACCCGACGACGAAGCTCATGATCCCGGCGACGGTGAACACCGGATTCCGGAACAGCCGCATCGGCAGCATCGGCTCCGGCGCGCGCAGTTCGACCGCGACGAACGCGCCCAGCAGCACCACCGAGCCCGCGGCCATGCCGATGATCACCGGCGAACCCCACGCGTAGGTGGTGCCGCCCCAGCTCGTGACGAGCGTCAGCCCGGTCGCGGCGAGACCGATCAGCAGGATGCCGAGGTAGTCGATCACCGGTTTGACCGCGGCGCGCACGCTCGGCATCGCCGACGCCGCGACCGCGAGCACCACCACCGCGAGCGGGATGTTGACGTAGAACGCCCAACGCCACGACAGATGGTCGACGAACAGCCCGCCGAGCATCGGCCCGGCCACGGTCACGACGCCGAACACCGAACCGAGCGCGCCCTGGTACTTGCCGCGTTCGCGCAGCGGCACGACGTCGGCGATCAGCGCGGTCGAGGTGACCATCAGCCCGCCGCCGCCGAGGCCCTGCACCGCGCGCCAGATGATCAGCCAGGTCATGCTGTCGGCGAACCCGCAGAAGAACGAGCCCACGCCGAAGACGACCACCGACAGCTGGAACATCAGCTTGCGGCCGAAGAGGTCGCCCAGCTTGCCGACGACGACCGTCATGATCGTCTCGGCCAGCAGGTACGCGGTGACGACCCAGGACAGGTGCCCGGCCCCGCCGAGGTCGCCGACGATGGTGGGCAGCGCGGTCCCGACGATGGTCTGGTCCAGCGCGGCGAGCAGCATGCCGAGCACGACCGCACCGAACACCGCGTGGATCTTGCGCCGCGAGAGCGCCGCCGGCGCCGGTTCCTCCCGGATCTCCTCCGCCGTGGCCGTCATCGGCTCCTCCTCGCGCGCCCGCGCCGGGCCGCTCCCGGCGCGTCCACGTAATCACCTCGGTCCACTGTGGAATAGCCGCCCGGCCGGAGCGTCGCCCGTTCCGGTGACTGTCGCGGCTCGCCGGAGCCGAATACCCTTGCGGACGCCCCGAGTTACCCGAAAGTCTCCGACGAGACCGTCCACCGTGGACATCCGCGCAGCTCCAGCGCGATTTCCGGAAGTCAAACGGGTCCTGCCCGATTTACCCGGTTCCTCCACGGTGATCTGGAGCACACCTTAAGTCCAGCCTAGGTGTGCTGCGTCACGCGGTGCGGTACCGCTAGCGTCACGCAACCATGGAATCCACAGTGGTCGCCAAAGAGGGCGACAACTACACGAAAGCACTGGGCAATCGCCAGGTGCAGATGATCGCGATCGGCGGGGCGATCGGGGTCGGGCTCTTCCTCGGCGCGGGCGGGCGGCTCCACGAAGCGGGGCCGTCGCTGGTCCTTTCCTATGCGCTGTGCGGCATCGCGGCCTACTTCGTGATGCGGGCGCTCGGCGAACTCGTCATGCACCGGCCCAGCTCCGGCAGTTTCGTCACCTACGCCCGCGAGTTCATCGGGCCGTGGGCCGGGTTCGTCTCCGGCTGGATGTACTGGCTGAACTGGGCGATGACCGGGATCGCGGAGATCACCGCGGTCGCCATCTACGTGCACAAGTGGCTGCCGGACGTGCCGCAGTGGATCACCGCTTTGGTCGCGCTCGGCGTGCTGATGGCGGTCAACCTGCTGAGCGTGAAGCTGTTCGGGGAACTGGAGTTCTGGTTCTCCGTCGTGAAGGTCCTCGCGATCATCGTGTTCCTGGTGACCGCGCTCGGGCTCGTGTTCACCGGCGCGAACATCGGCGGCACCACCGCCGGCGTGCACAACCTGACCGACCACGGCGGGTTCTTCCCGGCGGGCGTCGGCATCGCGTTGATGACGCTGCAGGCGGTCGTGTTCGCCTACTCCGCGATCGAGGTCGTCGGCATCGCGGCCGGCGAGACCAAGGACGCGCGCAAGGTGCTGCCGAAGGCGATCAACGGCGTCGTGTGGCGGATCGGCGTCTTCTACGTCGGTTCGGTGCTGCTGCTGGCGATGCTGATGCCGTGGCCGTTCTACAACGGCGGCGAAAGCCCGTTCGTCACGGTGTTCTCCCGGCTGGGCATCGGCGGCATCGGCGACGTGATGAACGCCGTCGTCCTCACCGCCGCGCTGTCCTCGTGCAACTCGGGCCTTTACTCGACCGGCCGCATCCTCCGCGCGCTCGCCGACGAGGGCGAGGCGCCGAAGTTCGTCGGCAAGATGAACTCGCGGCACGTGCCGTACGGCGGAATTCTCTTCACCTCGGTGGCTTACGTGCTCGGTGTGGTCCTGAACTACATCGTGCCGTCGAAGGCCTTCGACATCGCCACCGCAATCGCCTCGCTCGGCGTGGTCGCGACGTGGGCGACGCTGGTGTTCTCGCAGATGCGCATGCGCCAGGCGTCGTTGCGCGGCGAACTGGAGCGGCCGAGCTACCGCATGCCCGGCGCGCCGTACACGGGCTGGGCCACGCTCGGCTTCCTCGTGCTGGTCGTGGTGCTGATGGGATTCTCCGACGGAGCCGAAAAGATCGCGTTCTACTCGATCCCGGCGATCGTCGTGGTGCTCGCCGTCGGCTGGCGGCTGGTGTCTCGCAGGCGGCAGGCGCGCACCGGCGCCTGAGCGGAGCCCGCGTTCCCTCACCCCCTCGAACGCGGGACCGGCCCGGCCGCCCTTCCGGTATCCCCGGAGGGGCGGCCGGGTTCTTTCGTTTCACCACAACGGGAAGTCGGCCCCGTGCTCCGACTCCGGCCGCGGCCCGAAGATGCGCCGCTCGGCTTCGTCGATGCGCCGGTCGTTGATCGACGCCTCGCGCCGGCTCATCAGGCCGTTCTCGGCGAATTCCCACAGTTCGTTGCCGTAGCTGCGCCACCATTGCCCGTCCGCGTCGCGGCTCTCGTACTGGAACCGGACGGCGATGCGATTCTCACGGAATCCCCAGAGTCCCTTGCGCAGCGCGTAATCCTGCTCGCGCTCCCACTTCGCGGCGAGGAACTCGACGATCGCGGCGCGGCCGACGACGTGCGTATCCCGGTTGCGCCACACGGAATCCGGCGTGTACGCGAGTGAAACCTTCTCGGGATCCCGGGTGTTCCACGCGTCCTCGGCGGCCTGAACCTTCTTCAGAGCGGCGGACAGGTCGAACGGCGGAAACGGTGGCCGTGATTCGGTCATGACGGGGTCCTTTCAGTTGATGAGATGGGGATTGCGCGGATACGGCGTATGCGCGACCTGGCGCGGGGCCGGACGCCCGGAGACGACGTGCCGCACTTCGAGCCGGACGATCCGGCCGGTGTAGCCGTCGTCGCCCGAACGGCCCGCTTCGCCCCATTCGATCGCGGCGGCGCCGGAGACTTGCCGGATCTGGCCGGTGGCGAACTCGAAGAAGAGCAGCGCGGCTTCCGGGTTCGCGGCGATATTGCCGAGGCTGTTGAACAGGTTGTTGCCGGGGTAATCGGGCCACCACAAGGTATTTCCCTCGACACGGACGAATCCGGGCGCGCCGCCGCGATGGGACGCGTCCGCGCCGTGGCTGGGGTTGATGGTGCCGAGGAAGAACGTGTCGGCTGCCTGGATCAGCTCGGCGTCGCCGGGACTCAGTTCGGTGCGCTCTTGCACTGGTGCCGTCGGCACGGCGTCTTCGGACAGCACGCGCTGCTGGATGTATTGCGGGCAATTGCCGTACGCCTGCTCGATGTCGACGATCAGGTGGTCTTCGGCGGCGATGGCGAGACTGCCGTTGATCCGGACCCGGCGGCGCGTGGCGAACTCGATGCTCGTCATCCCCAGCTTCTGCCCGGCCGGGAGCCCGTGGAGCGGATCGCCCTCCGGGATCCCGCGGCGGATCGCGAGCGTCGTCGCCGATCGGGTTTCGAGGAATCCGGGCGGGCCGACGATCGGCGACGTCCACAGCCGCCCGTCAGCGTCGCGCCCGGTGACCACGAGAAGTGTCCGCTCGGCCAGGAACCCCGCCATTCCCGCGGAAATCCCGGCGGGTTCGGCCATCCGGGACAAACGCGCGGCCTGGCGTTCGACTCCGGCCTCGCGCTGGACTGCCAGCTCGCCGGCGTGGAAGGCCTGCTGGATCTGCGGGTTCATGCCACCTCCCTTTCTCACGGGTTGCGCGACGATGTTCCGTGAGAAGTTCTAGCAGTCGCTTCTCACGGATGCAACCCGTTCCATCCGTGATACGGTCTCGGCCATGGGGATGCTGCCGGACGAGGTCGTGCCGGTCCGCCTGATGGCGACCGTCTGGGCCGACACGAGCGGGCTCCACGACGACCTCCGCACCCGCGAAGACCTCGACGCATGGCTCGACGACGTCGGCATCGAGCACCGGCCGTCGTCCGCCGCCGAACTCGCGCAGGCGCGACGGCTTCGCGACGCCGTCCGCCGCCTCGCCGCTCAAGTCACCGCCGACGACCGGCAGACCCCGACCGTCGACCTGGACACCGCGCTGAGCGACTTGAACGACCTCGTCACCCGCCTGCCGGTCCCCCAATTGACCTTCGTGGCAGGAAAATTGCAGGAGAGTTCCACGCGCGGCACTTCGCTGGTCGTCACGGGATTAGCCCGCGTGGCGCGAGAATCGATCGCGCTTCTGGGCGGGCCGGACGCGGCCAAGCTGCGCGCCTGTTATGCGCCGGGTTGCGTGCTCTACTTCATGAAGACGCATCCGCGCCGCGAATGGTGCTCCGTCGCCTGCGGCAACCGAGCGCGCGCCGCACGGCATTACGAAAAGGTCCGGTCGACGCGCTGACGGCTCAGTCCAGCAACACCACCGCCGTTTCCGCTGCACGCGCGAAGACGTCCTTCGCGACCCGCATGCCCGCCATCACGACCGCGCCCTCGTGCAGCAGCATGATCCGCTCGCCCGTCTCACGCGGATCCGAAACGCCCGCCGACCCGGCCAATTCGACGAAAACGCCGAGCATCCACCTTTTGCTCTCGGTCACGACCGCGTACGCCGGATGCGCGGGATCGCTGATCTCCGCGTGCGCGTTGATCATGCTGCAGCCCTTGCCGCCGTACTTCTTCGCCCACGCCTCGGACGCGTCGAACGCCGCCGCCAGCCGGTCCCGCGGGTCCGTTCCGGCCTTCTCCAGCCACTCGCCCAGGAACTCCCGCCAGCGCGCGTCCCGGGCGGACAGATACTCCACGACCAGCCGGTCCTTGGACCCGAACCGGTCGTAGAGGGTCTTCTTGGTGACCCCTGCCTTAGCCGCGATGACGTCGACGCCGACCGCGTGGATCCCGCGTTCGTAGAACAGCTCCGACGCGGCTGTCAGCACCGCTTGCGCTTTCGGGGTCCAGTCGATCGTCATGGCCCCAGTGTATACCGATCTGTATAGTCCGGTGCCATGAGTAAACCGATCGGTATAGTCGGAGCTGCCGTCCTGTTCGTGGCGTGCTGGTCGTCGGGGTTCATCGGCGCGAAACTCGGCGCGGCGGACGCCTCTGTGCCGACCGTGCTGATGTGGCGGTTCCTCCCGCTCGCCCTGCTGCTGGCACCGTTCTTGCGGGTGCGGCCCGTTGGCGAACTGGGCAGGCACATCCTGATCGGCCTGCTGTCCCAGTCGGGCTATCTGCTCACCGTCTACTGGGCCATCGGCGAAGGCGTCAGCACCGGCACGACGGCACTCATCGACGGCGTGCAGCCGCTGGTCGCCGCCGCGCTCGCCGGTCCGCTGCTCGGCGTCGCGGCGACCGGACGGCAGTGGCTCGGACTCGCGCTGGGCCTTGTCGGAGTCGTCCTGGTCAGCTGGTCGGACGCCGCGTCGAACGCTCCGGCCTGGGCGTATCTGATCCCGTTCGCCGGCATGCTCGGACTGGTCGCCTCCACAGTCCTCGAACGCCGGGCGCGCGTCCCCGCTCCCCCGTTGCGCGCGCTGGCCGTCCACTGCGCTGCCTCGGCGGTCGTCTTCACCGCGCTCGCCCTGGCGACCGGGAACGCGGTGCCGCCCGCGTCCGGGCACTTCTGGTTCGCCCTGGCCTGGCTGGTCGTGCTGGCGACCTTCGGCGGGTACGGCTTGTACTGGCTGCTCGTCGGACGGATCGGCATGACCGCGGTGAACAGCCTGATGTTCCTGATCGCACCGGTCACCTCGGTGTGGGGCACGCTGCTGTTCGGCGAGCCGTTCACCGTGCTGACCGGCATAGGCCTCGGATTGGCCCTGGTCGCGGCTGTCGTCGCGAACGGGCGGGTCAGCCGCCGTAGCGTTGCCGGACCACCTCCGGAGTCTCCAGGTTCTTCCGCGCGTCCATGTTCTGCGCGAGCCGGAGGTACTGGCCTTCCGCCCACATCAACGGCCCCGCGCTCCCGGTCGGACGGCCCAGCCCGAAGCACGCGACGTCGGCGCGATCCCACACCTGCTCGGGAATGAAGTAGCCGTCGTTCGCCGCGTCCGCCATCGACTTCAGGTACACCGCCGCCGGACGTCCGCTGGCCAGTTCGTACTCGCCGCGCTCGCCGGACAGGACCGGCCAGAGCCGTCCGAACCGCTGCGGCCCGTTCGCCGGCCAGCCGGTGCAGTTCGAGGTGCTCTCGCCGTAGTTGTCGTGCGGATACCGGTGGAAGTAGATGTCGCCGTCCGGGGTCGTCACCTGCATCGGCGCGTTGCCGTCGCGGGCCGCCGCCGTCGGAGCCACCGACTCCGCGACCGCCGGGTCCGCCGGCGCGCGGAGCCCCAGCCGGACCAGGTCGAGGAATCCGAAGTCGACCACGTCGTGCTCGTAGAAACACCCTTCGTCGAAGCAGATCTGGCCGTTGTCGTTCGGGTCGGCGCCTTTGTCCAGCCGTTCGTAATACGTGTGGCCGCCCCAGTACCCGGAGGTCGTCCGGGTCCAGCCGTCGAGCTGCGACCGCCACGAGTCCGCAGTGGACTCCCACTGCTGCGCCGCCGCGGTGTCGCCGTTCGCCCGCGCGATCGCCCCGGCCGTGACGAGCCCGGCCACCTCCGCCGCGATCGACGACGGCGACCGGCCGTACTGCTCCTCCCACCGCTCGGTCGTCGCGGGCCCGGTCGTCCGGATGTGCTCGGCCGTCACTTTGACCCGTGCGTACGTCGCCGCGTCGGTGAGCCCGGTCATCCAGGCGAGAACGATCGCGTCGGAGTCCTGGTCGAGCTGCTCACAGCAGCCGAGCTGCTGCGGCGTCGCCCCTGGGACCCCGCTCACCGGGCTGTACCGGGGAAACGCGCCGGCCGGATACGTCGTCCCGTCGCCTTGCGTGGGCGCGGAAATCCACTGCGAGGACCACAGGAACTGCGCCATCCGCTTGGCCTGCGCCGCGTCGCCCGCCGCGAGCAGCCCGGTCGCCTGCTGGTACAGATCCCGGCCCCACACGCGGTGGTACCCGTCGTTGAGCGCGTCGCCGTTCACGACGTCGCCCCACGGCGTGGCCAGCCCCGCGACACTCGCGCCGCGATGCGTCTTGTCCTCCGCCGCGTGCAACGCCATCAGCGCGACGTAATACGCCCTCCGCTGCCGCTCGTCGCCCGCCACGCTGCCCGGCGCCGCCTTCAGGCCGCCGGCATACTCCTCCCATCCGCGCCGATACGCCTGCTCGAGATTGTCGAACCCGCTCGCCAGCGACCCGTCCGCAGCCGCCGCCGCGCCGTGAGCGTCGCTCCCGTACCCGAGCGCGACCGAGAACGTCGTGTCCTGCCCGACCGGGATCTGTCCACATTGGACTATGTTGCCGTAATCAGTGGAATCGAATTGATTCGCAAGACGTTGATGTGCCCGCAAGTCTACCAGGCAATCGCTCCCGGCACCCGAATATCCGTTGTCGTGCGCGACGAACCCGGTCGAGGCCCGCAATGCCGACGCCACGGTCGTCCTCGCCCCGAACAGGTCCTCCGTCCCGCTGGCCGTCAGCCCGGTCCCGTCCCACGCCGCGGTGTCATTCGCCGCGCCGCCCGCCATCGAGGGATTCGCCAGCAGGTAGACCTGATACAGGCCGCCGTCGAGCGCCTGAAACCGCGTTCGGGTAACGAGAGTCGGCCGCCCGGAGTCGGTGACGTACGTCGTGGCGATGCGATAGCGGCCGTTCTTGGCGGTGTTCGTGACCGTATACTCGAGTGCCTTCTCGTCCGGCATCGAAACGACGTGTTCCGTCGCGTCGCGTTCCAGGTCCACAAAGGACTTCCCGTCGGTGACGACGTACTGCATGTCCTGCATGTTGGCGACGTCCGCACGCGGATAGAACACCTCGGACGCAACGCCCTTCGCGACCGTGAACCACAACGGGCTCGCCGTACCGGCGGCCGTCCCGAGGGCGGATTTGTCCCCGGTTGTCCACGATGACGGCCCGCCGCAGCAGTCTCCCGGCGTGCCTCCCGCCGCTTCTTGCCCGCTTCCGCCCGCTCTGCCTTCCGCCGCCGAACCGGGCTTCGCCCCCGCTTCGGCAGGTGCTATCGCCTGTCCTGCCACCGAAATCCCCACGACCGCGACCACCACCGCCGCCGCCCGTCCCCACTTCCCACCGGCCATGCCGCCCATGCTGCCCGCCGCCTCTCCCCGGAACAACAGCCGAACGGTGGGAACCGCTCCGCCGTCGCCGCGAGAACCCGCGGCAGTCCCACCCGATGGAGTGACCGAAAAGCCCGGAAACTGTCGTACCCGGATGGTCTCCTGATTCCCGAAGCGGCGCCCGCCCCCCGGGCCCGCACCGAACAGAGGAGCGTCACCATGGCCGGAGAAACCGTCCTCACCGTCATCGGAAACCTGACCGCCGACCCGGAACTCACCTTCACCCCGTCCGGCGCCGCGGTCGTCAACTTCACCGTCGCGAGCACCCCGCGATTCCTGGACCGCCAATCCAACGACTTCAAAGACGGCGACCCGTTGTTCCTCCGCTGCAGCCTCTGGAAGAACCCCGCGGAAAACGTCGCCGAAAGCCTCACGCGGGGCGCACGGGTAATCGTGCAGGGCAGATTGCGGCAACGTTCCTACGAAACCAGAGAAGGCGAACGCCGGACGGTAGTCGAACTGCTAGTCGACGAAATCGGCCCGTCCCTGCGTTATGCCACCGCGAAGGTCGTCAAAGTGTCCCGCTCCGCGAACGGCAACAGCCCCTTGCCCGGCGACGGCTGGATCACCGACACCCCGGTAACGGCAGGCGATGCCCCACCCTTCTGACCTTCGCCCGCGCTCATTGGCGCCCGCTTTGGCGGCTTACCGCCCCGTGGATGCTCCCTGCCCGTGCCACGACCGCGCCGCCGCACCGGAAACTGCGGCAGCACAAGGACATCGCCACCTGTCCGCTGGGCGCGGCCACAGTCGTCAAACGAACGGTCCAGCGCGCCTTTCCCGGCAGTGGCAGCACCTGCATCCCGTTGCGGGCAGGGCGCTACGGCGTCAGTTGCCAACCCTTCACCACGCCGAACCACCACACCCCGAGGCGGAGATCTCTTGTTCCGAAAAATGTCAAGCTGCGGCAGTACTGACCGGACGCGTGTCAGCCTGGCCCGAGCCCTGCCGGATTACCCGAGGACCGAGTGTTCCGGTCGGCCTCCGCTCCGAGCACACCGTCGTCGTCACCTAGGGTGCCTCGGTGGCACCCACCCTCGAAGAACCGGAGGGCACGCAGCCACGGCCAGGCTTTTGAGACCGGAAAGCCACCGCGCACCCTGGACGGCCACCAGCGGCCGGAGGCGGGGGTTCGCCCGACGCGACGAACCCCCGCCCTGCTCAACCGATCTGATAGGCGCGAGTAATCGTCTGGCTCACCGCATTGCCCTTGTCGTCGGCAGCCTTCGCCCGCAGCGAAGCGAACCCGCTCGCCGGATTGCGGACCTTGGCCGTCCACTGCGGACCGTCCGGAGTCAGCTCCACCGGTTGCCAAGTCGCGCCGTCGTCGTAGGAGATCTCTACCGTCAGCTCGGTGACCTTCGGCGGCGAGTCCTGCCGCGTCACGGTCACCGGGAAACTGATCTCCTTGCCGCCCGGCACGATGTTGCGCAGGTCCGCCGGCGGGGCGAAGCCGACCGCGAGCATGCCCAGCGGGCCGTCCGAGAACAGCGTCGGGGCGACCGTCCACTCGCCGCTGAACTTCGTGGAGGTCGGCCACCAGGGCTTGTCCCGGGTCGCCTCCGCGGTGATCCGGTACGTGCCGAACCGCGCCGGGGCCTGGAAAACGCCGCGGCCCGGCGAGTTCTGGGTGCCGAGGAGCTGGCCGTCGAGATAAGCCGAGGTGGTGCCTCCATCCAGTCCGTTGAGGTAGTCCGCGCTGCCGCTGTGCCCGGAGGCGTCGGAGAACACCGGCACCGTGACGTCGAGCGCCCAGTCCTTGGTCCGCCACACCCACGGGCGGCCCGACGCGGTAGGCCCGGCGAAGGAGGGGCCGATGACCGCGGTGTTCCAGTCGACGCGGTAGGACTTGCCCGCTGCCAGGGTGCGCTGTCCCTCGACGAGGGTGCCGCCCTCGGCAGCACTGGCCTCAGTGAACTCGACGCCCTGCACCGCGAACCGCCAGTCGCCCGGGGTGAAGTAGCGCCGTTGCTCGGACTGCGGCGCGGCACTCGCTCCGCCCCGGTTGATTTCGCCTTCGGGACCCGCCACGATCGCGTACACCATCGGCAGGAATTCCTTGGCGTAGCCGTGGTAGGCCATGGTCACCGCGGCTACGTCCGCGGCCCTCGCCTCGTGCGTGAGGTTGGCGGGGATGCTGCCCGCCGACGGGTAGTACAGGTCGTACTGGTAATCGCTGCGGTCCCGCGTGGTCAGCGAAGAGGTCAACCCGCCGGCCTTGGCCAGTGCCACGTAGCGGTCGCCGGTGTAGCCGTCCACCTGCAGGGTCGGCAGCGACCACTTCTCCGGCATGCTGCCGAGCAGCTTGGCCGACGCGACGGGATCGACGAGCCGGAAGGCCGCGAGACGCCCGCCTGCCGCCTTGACGTTGTCGATGCGCTTGCCTGCCTCGACGACGGGCATGCCGTCCGGGAAGTCCAGCACCACCAGCTTGTCCTTGGCGTCCACTGTGGACAGGTCGGCCGGGGTGCCGGCACCGCCGTAGACGGTGCCCAGCCGCTGAGTGGACGGAGGGAGGCTGTCGGAGAACCGCGTGAAGCCCGCGCTCACCGCCAGCGGCTGCGTCCCTTCCGCGGCGAGTTCGATCCACGGCTGATAGAGCTGCACGTCCTCGGTGAAGCGGAAGTACTTCGAGCTCGCGCCAGGGGTCGAATAGGCGTAGAGCCGCTGGAACTGCGCGCCGGCGGCCAGCCCGAGCGAGACCGGCTCGTGCGGTCCCTCGGGACGGGTCTCCAACCGGGCGCCCAGTCCGCCGTCGAGGGCTCCCGTCTGGTCGGTGTGCACCGTCACCGGCTTGGCCTGGCGGGCGTCGAAGGAGACCCTCGTATCGCGGGCCACCTTGACGACAGGGTTGGCGAACGCGGTGATCTCCGGCGGCCCGCCCGGATTGCGGGCCGTGAGCCCTGCACTCAGCGTGTACTCCCCTGGCGGCACACGCAGCGGCTTGCCGGCGTAGCCCAGGTAGTTCTGTCCGGTGTGGACATTCACCGCGACCGAGGTTTGGATGTCCTGCTCGCCCGGGGCCTTGCCGTCCCTGCCCAGCAGGTTCGCCGACAGGTCGTACAGTTCTGGCTCGTCCTTCACCCCGATCGGGGTGCGCACCCGGGTCTTGCCGTCCGCGGTGCCGGCCAGCAGCAGACCTGTGTAGGTCCCTGGCTTGCCGGACCTCGCGGTGAACGCGATCTCCACGCCGGCCTTGCCGCCGGCGGGCACGGTGACCGAGTTCGCCGAGATCTTCGCCAGGTTCGCGGCGGGTGGCTGCCCATCCTTGTCCGCCAAGCTGAAGGCCAGGTTCAGCGTGATCGGAGCGGTACCGGGGTTGGTGTAGGTGACGGTGCGCTTGCCGGGCTTGTCCGACCACCGCACGACCGTGTTCACCGTCGCGGGCTCGGACCGGACGGCCTGGGTCACCGCGGCGGCCACGTCGAGCCGGCCGCCGCCGATCGCGGTCACCCCGACGCCGGGCAGTTCTTTGGCCGTGCCGACCAGCCCGGACTTGAGTTGCTCGCCAGTCCATTCGGGGTGCTCCTGGGCCAGGATGGCCGCCGCTCCCGCGGTGTGCGGAGTGGCCATCGAGGTGCCGGAGAGCCTGGTGTAGTTCTCGTCCACCGGGTTGCCCAGTGCGGTTCCCTTGGCGCGCGCAGCCACGATGTCGCTGCCTGGCGCGCCGATCTCCGGCTTCACCGCGCCGTCGCCGACGCGCGGGCCGCGGTCGGAGAACGAGGACAGCGCATCGGATTTGGTCACACTGCCCACCGCCAGCGCCGCGTCGGCCGTCGCCGGGGAGCTCACTCCCTCGTCCTGGCCCGAATTGCCGGCCGCGATCACGAACAGCGTGCCGTACTGACGGCTCAGCTTGTTGACCGTCTGAGAGCTGGGATCGGTGCCGTCGGTGGGATAGGTGCCCAGACTCAGGTTGACCACCTTCGCCTTGGCCTCGCGTGCGGCCCACTCCATGCCGGCCATGATGTCGGACTCGCGGCCCGAGCCGCCGTCGTTCATCACCTTGCCGATGGCCAGCCTCGCGTCCGGGGCGACCCCCTTGTACTTGCCGCCCGAGGCCGCGCCGGAGCCGGTGATGATGGAGGCGACGTGCGTTCCGTGCCCGTTGCCGTCGGCCACGGTGCCCTTGCCGCTGAAGTCCTTGCTCTGCGCGACTTTCCCGGCCAGGTCGGGATGCTCCGCGTCCACCCCGGTGTCCAGGACGGCCACCGTGACGCCCTTGCCGGTGTAACCAGCCTGCCAGGCCGTGGGCGCGCCGATCTGCGGCACGCTCTGGTCCAGCGAGGCGTGCACCTGGTGGTTGAGCCAGATCTTGCTCGGCCCGCCCGCGAGCGCGGCCGGTCCTGCCGCGCTCAGCCCGGCCCAGAACCCCTTGGCGTCCTTTTTGGACTCGCCGAGTTCGGTGTAGCCCAGTGCGTCGAAGCTGCGGCCGCGCTGAGCGCCGGACGGCGCGGCCGAGCGGGCGGCCGCGCCGTCCGGGTACTCGGCCAGCAAGGGCAGCGTGTCGGTGCTGGCGTCGTCGTAACCCTGACGAATCAACCCCGTGACGTTGAACAGTTCCCGGTCTAGCCGGCCCGATTCGAGGAGGGGAATGGCCGAGGCAGGCACCAGGTACGAGTCGGTGCTGTCGCCGTGCCGGGTGCCGAACTGGACGTACGGCGTGTGCCCGGAGCGGGCGTCGTCCTGCATGGCCAGCGACCAGTGGCCGCGCACGTCCTTGCGCGCGCTGACCCGGTCGCCGGTGATCAACGTGACCTGGTGACTGGCACCGTCCCCGGTCGCGGCCGGTGCACCGGCCGCGACCGCTGGGCCGGGCACGGCCGCCAAGGTCGCCGCCGCGCAGGCCGTGGCCAGCACGACGGCGGTCAACCGTCTCCGTGATGTCATCAGTTCTCCCTGGTGAGGTGATGCCGGGTTTGCGGGAAATTTCGGATGGTCGGCCGGGAAGGGGAGGTGACGCGGCGGGATCACAGTCCGGGCGGGACGACTCCCTGCTCGTCGGCGACGGCGGTCCGGACCGAACTGGAGAAAGTCACGGTGCCGGGTTTGATGCCCGCTGTCGTGATGTCGGTGTCGTCCCGCTTGAGCCGGGTCCGGCGTTCTCCGATGAACTCGCCGGTGGCGGGGTCGACGATGATTTCCATGCGGAAGGTGCCGTCGACGGGATCCACGCCCAGTGCGACGCCCGTGCGGCCGTCGAGGTTGGCCACCTGCTCGGTCACCTTGAGGCCGGGGATCTTCGCCACCGCGCGGTAGAGCGACTCTTTGAGGTCGGCAGGCAGAGTGCCGGTCTTGAGCAGTTGTGCGGCGATGTCCAGCACCCCGCCGAGCTTGGGCTTGTTCACCACCGAGAGGTCTGCCGCCATGAGGTCGTACAGCTTCTGCGGGTCGCGCGGCAATTCGGCCAGCCGCTGTTCGGTGGGTGCGCCCCATTCGTCGGCGGACCGGCCGACGGTGGCCATGGCCTTGCCGGGAAACTTTCCGCCGGCAGCGCGCCATTCGCCGCTCGGCCAGTATTCGCTGAGGTCGGCGGCGTGGCCTCCGTTGATCTTCTCGGTGCCCGCCTTCAGCGTTTGCTCGTCGCCGATCAGCCATTTCCGGCTTCCGGTGGGCGCGGTCTTGAGCAGCCACTGCCCGGCGAAATCGCTGGGCTGCCAAGTCTGGGTCAGCTGCTCCCCGGCAAAGGCGGCCGGGATCCTGCTGTCGTTCCACAGGAGCCACGTACGGGTCGCGATGTAGCGGAACTTGCCCGCAGGGACAGGGGTCTCGCCGATGACGTGGATCTGGTGAGCAGCGGTATTCAACGCCTGCTTCACCGACAAGAACTTCACCCCCGGCGCGGACGTCTGGGCCGGAGCGTCGCCGTAGCCGGCTCCGGTGATCGCCGCGGTGGCGCCGACAGCGATGACCGCCGCTGCGGCGACCGCGCTGATCCACCTGCGCCGCCCGGCGCCGGACACCGCCTTGCCCTTGAACTCGGTCGGCGGGATCGTTTCCGGCACGGAAGTGCTTTTCCCTTCGGCGAACCGCACTGCGTTCACCAGCGCTTTGTTGGCCGCGGCCAACGGCCGGCTGCCGGTGAGTTCCTCGGCGCGCAGCGAGTTCAGTGCCTCGTCCAGCTCGTCGTTCGTCCACAAGCGACGGACGTTGTTCTCAGTCATCGTCGCGCTCTCCTTCCAGACTGTGCGGGGCCTTCGGCGTGGCTCGGGCTCGGAGCAGCCGTCTGACCCGGTGCAGCCGGGAACGGACAGTGCCCGCGGGAATGTCCAGGACCGCACTGATCTCGCTGGCGTCCAGCTCTCCCCAGCTGGTCAGCAGCAAGACGTCCCGGTCCCCCGGCGCGAGGTCGGCCAGCGCGGCGGCCAGTTCCCGGACCCTGGCCTGTGCGTCGACCTGGTCGGCCACCCGGTCCGCATGACCGTGGGCGACCGGCGCGCCGTGGTCGCGGGCGGTCATCCGCAGGTACCGGATTTCGGCCCTGGCATGCTGGCGCAGCAGGTTCGTCGCGATGCCGAACAACCAGGCGCGAGCGCTGGCCCGTGCCGGGTCGTAGCTGGCCCGGCGCTGCAACGCGATCAGGAACGTGTCGCCGACCAGATCGTCGGCCGCCACCGGCCCGGCGCGGCTGGCCAGGTATCGGCGCACGTCCCGGGCGTGCCGGTCGAACAAGCTCTGGAAGATCGGCTGAAGGTCCTGCCCGCACAAGTCCGGTCGATCGTCACCGTCCGCCGCGCCCGCCGCGGCGTACCGCTCCGCCCTAGTCACACCGGATATTCGCCGCAGCCGCCGGAAGTGTTCATCCCGGCCGCGCGACGCGAAGGCCCGGGGCTCCGGGCAACCGGCCCGGCCTGGTCACCACGAGAGATCGCGCCTGGCAGCCAGCCCCGGCCTCAGCGAGCCTGACCGTCGCTGGCCCCAGCAAACCTGACCGTCGCCGCCGCGCGCTCGGGTCCCGTGCCACCCGACCGCGCGCTCGGTCCAGGTGCCACCCAGCCGCACGCTCGGGCCCGGCGCTACCCGGCCGCACGCTGGGGTCCTGGTGCCACCCGGCCGCGCCCAGGCCCCGGCGCCACCCGACCGCGCGCTTCGCCCCCGACCGCCGCAAGTGGTCTGGTCCCTTCCCGAAAAGGTCCATACCACTGCCCGAAAGCCGACTATCGGCCCTGACCGGCCGGAAATCCCGCTGGTAGCTTCCGATTCATGCCCGCATCTCGCCGGACCAAGGCCGGAATCCCAGTCCTCGCCGCGATTTCCGTACTGCTGCTGGCTCCGCTCTCCGCGCCAGCCGCCCACGCCGCTCCCGCCGGGCGCCCCGGCGTCAGCGTGCAAGACGAATGCAGCACCCCGTCGATCAACCGGCTGCAGAAGTGGCTGGCCAGCGGCGAAGGAACGACCGTCCCGCCCACCGGCAGCCTTCTCGTCCCCGAAGGCGACGGCTACGCGGCGAAGGTCGTCTTCCAGAACAACGAATGGCACGTCGCCGTGGTCTGGCTGGGCAACCAGTTCGACGCACAGGCCGACCTCAGCCATTCGTCAGGATTCTGGCTGACCTACAGCGCCGACGACGACCTTTACGTCCAGTTGCGCCCCGCCTCCCACTGGAGCGGCGGCGACAAATGGCTCACCCGCATCCCCTCGACCGGCGGCCAGCTGGTCCGCAAGTTCTTCCCCTTCGATCCCGACGCGTGGACCTGGCTTCCCGAACTGGGCCAGCCGCAGTACTCGTTCGCCTCCGCGCTGACCGAAGCCCGCGGCCTGGTCTTCGTCGGCAAGACCCCCAACACGCTCGACTTCCGCGAACTGCTCATCGACGGCTACCAGCCGCCCTGCCTCTGACCCGGCGCGCCGCTTCGGCCCGAAGCACGCTCCGCATGCAGGGCGAGCCCGTCCCGCAGAGGTTCCGGCACCCGGCAGGCCAGGAGCAGCACTCCCGCTTCCCCTGGCCTGCCGAGCCCGCCGCGCCACCGACCGCCGAAGACGGCGCCAAACCCCCTAGTTCTGCACCGCGGGCCGGATCGTGATGTCCCCGATCTCGACGTCGTCCGGCTGCTCGATCGCGAACCCGATCGCCCGCGCCACCGCGGCCGGGTCCAGCGCGAACTCCTCGACCCTCCGCCGGATCGCCTCCCGCTCCCCCGGGTCGTCGATCGAATCCGCCAGCTCCGTCCGGACGAACCCCGGCGACACCGACGTCGTGCGAAGAACTCCGTCCGTGGATTCCTGCCGCAGCGCCTCCAGGATCGTCCGCACCGCGTTCTTCGTCCCCGCGTAAACCGCCTGCGAGGGAACGATCTTCAGCCCGGCCGTCGACACGGTCGTCACCAGATGGCCCCGGCCTTGGCGCCGGAAAACCGGCAGCGCGGCGGCGATCCCGTGCAGCACCCCGCGCACGTTCACGTCGATCATCGCCGACCAGCCCTCGACATCGACGTCCGCCACCGGCCCCAGCTTCGCGATCCCGGCGTTGCTCACCAGCACGTCGAGCCTGCCGAACTCGTCGACCGCCCGCCGCACGAACCGATCCAGGTCCGCGCGGCGCGTCACGTCGGTGACACACGCGACCGCGCGACCGCCTCCGTCGCGGATTTCCTTCACCAGCGCGTCGAGCCGATCCTCGCGGCGCGCACCCAGGACCACCGCCGCGCCCCGTGCCGCGAGCATCCGACCGGTCGCTTCGCCGATTCCGCTGCTGGCACCGGTGATGGCGACGACTTTCCCAGCCAGCACAGACATTCCCACCCCTGACACATAAACGGACACGTGTCCGCAACACTACCGGACACGTGTCCGCATGCGCCAGCGAGCATCAGCGGCGTCAACATCGGCTGGAGTGCAGTCAAGGAAGCGTGAGCGCCGCCGAAATCCGGACCCGCGCCAGGTCATGCTCGACCGGCCTGAACAACCACCGAAGAAAGGCCCGCAGGTGAACGACCTAGCTGCCGCACTGATGCTGATCGGCGTGTTCATCGCCTTCGCTTTGACCTTGCGCACCGTCCAGCGCCGCTTGGCCCGCGATCAGCAGCAGTGCTCGCCCCGCCAGGCCTCGAGCCCCTCGCGCACCGCGACCGCCGCGATCGCCAACGCCGCGACCGGATCCGCCCAGTACCAGCCGAACAGTGCGTTCACCAGCAACCCGGCCAGCAGCACTCCGGAAAGGTAAGTGCAGAGGAGCGTTTGCTTCGAATCGGCGACCGCGCTCGCGGAGCCGAGTTCCCGTCCGGCCCGGCGTTGCGCGCTCGAAAGCACCGGCATCACAACCAAGGACACCGCGGCAAGCACGATCCCCGCTGTCGAATGCGAGGCCTCGCCGCCGCCGAGCAGCGAACGCACCGAATCGGCCGTGACGTAAGCCGCCAGCAGGAAGAACGACACCGCGATCACCCGCAGCGCGACCCGTTCCCGGCGCTCCGGGTCCGCGCTCGCGAACTGCCACGCCACGGCCACCGCGGACAGCACCTCGGCCACTGAGTCGAGCCCGAACGCAACAAGTGCCGACGAGGACGCGATCGTCCCGACCGACACCGCGACGATCGCCTCGACCACGTTGTACGTGATCGTCCCGGCAACCAGCCACCGCACTCGCCGATGCAGGACCGCACGCCTCGCGGCATCCGCCACGGGACGCGACTGTCCCGAAGCACCGCAGCTGCCCGAGTCATCCAGCGACACCGCTTCCGCGCGACAGTCCCGGCAGGGTTCGCTCATCGGACTGCCCGCGGTTCCTCGTCGCACGCATCCGTCGGCGCGACAGCCAAAACCACCTGCGTCAGCTCCGACAACGCGTGCGCGAGATGCGGGTCGGCGATCGCATACCGGACCTGCCTGCCCTCGTACGTCGCGACCACCAGCCCGCACCCGCGCAGGCACGCAAGATGATTCGAGACGTTCGACCTGCTCAGCTCCAGCTTCGCGGCCAACTGCGCCGGGTACACGACCCCGTCCAGCAGCGCCACGAGAATCCGGCAGCGCGTCGGATCCGCCAGCGCCCGGCCGAGCCGGGCGAGCGCCAGTTCGCGAGTCTCAGAGATCAGCACAGCCGAAACAGTACAGCAGCGGCTGAATCAAATACACTGACGAAGTGGACACCCTCCTCGGCGACTTCCTCCGTGCCCGACGCGAGCGGATCTCGCCTGCCGACGTCGGGCTGCCGGACAGCGGGCGGCGTCGCGTACGAGGACTGCGCCGCGAAGAACTCGCGCTCCTGGCGGGAATCAGCAGCGACTACTACATCCGGCTGGAACAGGGACGCGACCAGAACCCGTCCGCCCAGGTCCTCGACGCGCTGGCCCGGGCGCTCGGCCTGGACGAACCCTCCCGCCGGCACCTGCATCAGCTCGCCGCCCCGACGCGACCGGGCCAAGCCGAACCGCACGTGCCCGCGAGCATCGTCGAACTGATCTCGACCTGGGCGACGAATCCGGCGTACGTCCAGGACCGCCTCACAAACGTTCTCGCCGCGAACCCCGTCGCCGCAGCGGTTTCGCCGAACTACGCGGTCGGCCGCAACCTGCTCCGCGCGGTCTTCCTCGACCCGGCCGAGCGAGCCCTCCGCCGCGACTGGGCCCAGACGGCAGCCGACGGCGTCGCGGGCCTGCGCGCCGCTCTCGGCCCCGGCGTCGCCGATCCCGCCGCGAAAGAGCTGATCGCCGACCTCAACGCCAGCAGCGAAGATTTCCGCGATCTCTGGGACCGGCACGACGTCAAACCGCGCACCGGCCACCTCGTCCGCTTCCGCCACCCGGCCGTCGGAGACCTCGATCTGCACAGCGACAAACTCGACATCCCCGGACCGGCAAGCCTGCAGCTGGTGGTCTTCCACGCAACGCCAGACACCCGCGACGCGGAAACGCTCGCGTCCCTGGCAGACCTGGTTCCGGCGCAGTAACAACAGAAACCGGGCCGGAGCACCCACGCCCCGGCCCGGTTCCTGTCAGTCAGCCGCTTCGAACTCGCGCACCGCGTCCAGTGCGGCGCCCATCGCGGCGTTGCCCTCGCGCTCGATCATGATTTCGACCAGCACCGGCCGCCGGGTGCGCTCGGCTTCCTTCCGCGCCCATTCGAGCGACGACCGGATCTCGCCCGGGTCCTCGACGCGCGTGCCGGAGCAGCCGTAGGCCTCCATGATCTTCACGTTGTCCGTGCCGTGGACGTCGTAGTGGATGTCGACCTGGTAGTTCATCTCGTAGGGCAGCTCGGACTGGCGGATCAGGCCCAGGTACTCGTTGTTGAGCATGACCAGCACGAACCCGACGTCGTACTGCGCGGCGACCGCCAGCTCCTCCACCAGGAACTGGAACGAGTAGTCGCCGACCACGCCGACGACCTCCGCGTCCGGCCTGGCCTTCTTGACTCCGATCGCGGCCGGGATCTCCCAGCCGAGCGGGCCCGCCTGGCCGCACACCTGATAGTGCCGCGGCAGGTGCGCGCGCTGGAACTGCCCGGACCAGATCTGATACAGCCCGATCGCGGTGACGAAATAGGTCTCCGGTCCGTAGAACTCGTTGAGCTCCTTGAACACCCGCGGCGCCTTGATCGGCGTGCAGTCGAAGTCCTCCTTGCGCGGGAGTTCGGCTTTGAGGTCGCCAAGCCGCTTGACCCACGCCCGGTCCCGCGCCGGAGCGGTGCGCGCGTCGAGCGCCGCCAGCACCGCTTCCAGGAACTCGCGAGTGTGCGAGACGACGCCGAGGTCCGGGCCGAACACCTTGCCCAGCTGAGTCGGCTCGATGTCGACGTGGATGAACTTCCGGTCGCCGCGGTACACCGACAGCTCGCCGGTGTGCCGGTCGCCGAATCGCGCGCCCAGCGCCAGGACCAGGTCGGACTCCAGGAACGCCGCGTTGGCCCAGCGCTGCGACGTCTGGATGCCCGCCATGCCGGCGAACAGCTCGTGGTCCTCGGGGAAACTGCCCTTGCCCATCAGCGTCACGCCGACCGGGACGCCGAGCCGTTCCGCGAGCCGCCGCAGCGGGTCGCTCGCCTCGCCGAGCACGACGCCGCCGCCGGCCAGGATCAGCGGGCGTTCGGCGGCGAGCAGCATGTCCAGCGCCCGCTCGACGCGCGCAGGCGACGGCTTGACCGTGCTGACCGGCAGCGCCGAATCGATCGACGAATCCCATTCGATCATCTGCTTCTGCACGTCGATCGGGAGGTCGATGAGCACCGGGCCGGGACGTCCGGACCTCGCGATCCGGAACGCCTCGCGGAAGATCCACGGCAGTTGCGCGGCTTCCTTCACCTGGACCGCCCACTTCGTGACCGGCCGCGCGATCTCGACGATGTCGACCGCCTGGAACGCTTCCTGGTGCAGCTTCGTCGTCGCGGCCTGCCCGGTGATGCACAGGATCGGGACGGAGTCCGCGTGCGCGGTGTAGAGGCCGGTGATCATGTTGGTGCCGGCCGGACCGGACGTGCCGATCGCGACGCCGACGTTGCCGGTCGTGCGCGCCCAGCCGTCGGCCATGTGCGTCGCGCCTTCTTCGTGGCGGACCACCAGATGGTCGATGCCGCGGCCTTGCATCGCGTCGTAGAGGGGCAGGATCGCCGCGCCCGGGCAGCCGAAGGCGACGTCGATCCCTTCGTCGACCAGCACGTCGACGACTGCCTGCATAGCGGGGACTCGGGCCATGGTCAAACCTCCTCGGACGAGCGGCCGGACAGTTCTTCGACGACCTTCAGCAGCGCCGAGTGATCCAGCGAGCCGTAGCCCATCGCCCGCCCGGCCGCGACCAGCTGCGCGACCAGGCCGGTCAGCGGGAGCGCCACGTCGGACTGCCGCGCCGCGGCGAGCGCGATGCCCATGTCCTTGTGGTGCAAGTCGATCCGGAAGCCCGGCTCGAACTGCCGCGCGACCATCGACTTCCGCTTCAATTCCAGGATCCGGCTTCCGGCGAGACCGCCCGCCAGCACGTCGAGCCCGGTGCCCGCGTCCACTCCGGACGCTTCGAGCAGCACGATCGCCTCCGCGACCAGCCCGTAGATCCCGCCCACCACCAGCTGGTTGGCCGCCTTCACGACTTGGCCCGCGCCGTGCGGGCCGACGTGCACCACGGTCTTGCCGAGCGCGTCGAAAACCGGCTTCGCCGCGGCGAAATCGGCCTCGTCCCCACCGACCATAATGGACAGTGCGGCCTGCTCGGCTCCGGCCTGGCCGCCGGACACCGGCGCGTCCAGCACGCGGATCCCTTTGGCCGCACCGGCTTTCGCGACCTCGATCGACGTCTCCGGCCGGATGGTGCTCATGTCGGCCAGCAGCGTGCCGGGCGCGATCGTGTCGAGCACGCCGCCAGGGGCGAGCACGACCTGCTCGACCTGCGGGTGGTTCGGCAGCATGGTGATCACGACCTCGGCCCCGGACACCGCGTCGGCGACGTCCTTCGCCGCGCGTCCGCCAGCGGCTTCCAGCTTGGCCAGCGCGTCGGCGTTGAGGTCGAACCCGCTCACCTCGTGTCCGGCGGCGGCCAGGTGCGCGGCCATCGGCGTGCCCATCACGCCCAGTCCGATGAACCCGATCCTGCTCATCAGTTTCCCCTTCGCTCGTACGGCAGCCAGGTCAGCGAGTCCACAGTGGAGCCGTCCGGTTTGTATTCGATGCCCACCGGTCCGGCGTAGCCCGCCGCCTGCAGCTTTTCCAGATATGCTTCGAGATCCAGCTCCCCCGTGCCCGGCTGGTGCCGGCCCGGCGCGTCGGCGATCTGCACGTGCCCGGTGCGCGGGGTATGGCGGGCGATCACGGTGTCGAGGTCGTCGCCGTTGACCGCGAGGTGGTAGAGGTCCGCGAGCAGCCGGACGTTGTCCAGGCCCAGCTCGTCGAGCACCGCGACCGCGTCGGCCGCGGTCTTCAGCGGATACGCCGGGGTGCCGGACAGCGGTTCGAGCACCAGCTGCGCGCCGATGCCCTCGGCCGCCTTCGCCGCGGTCGCGAGGTGCGTGCGGGCCAGATCGTCCTGTTCGGACGGTGCGACCCCGTCGATCCGGTTGCCGTACAGCGCGTTGAAGCTGCGGCAGCCGAGCCGTTCGGCGAGCCCGAGCGCGACCGTCAGGCTCGTCGCGAACTCCGCCTCGCGGCCGACCCACGACACGAGCCCGCGCTCGCCCGCGGCCATGTCGCCCGCGTAGAAGTTCAGCCCGGTCAGCTGGACGCCCGCCTGCTCGACCGACCGCGCGAACCGGTCGACGTCGGTTCCGGACGGGTCGGCGCTGTCGAACGGCCACCAGTACTCCACGTTGGTGAAGCCCGCTGCCCGAGCGGCCTGCGCGCGCTCGAGCAGCGGGAGTTCGGTGAACAGGATCGACAGGTTGGCGGTGTAGGGCAGCGAGTGCCGCTCCCCGGCGGGACCGGTCATGAGTACCTCGGCTCCTCACATCTCGATCAGCTAATTTCGCTTTGTGGAAGTTTTCTTCCGTAGTTCGAGAATAGCTGGACGCGGAGGCTTCGGTCAACGGGTAGCGGACAGGTTTCGCCGGCGCACGGGGACGGCAAGATCCACAGCGGCACTGTTCGACTCGGAGACGTTGAGGCGGGTACGCCTTGTGCGGACACTGGTCGCGCACGCGCCGCGGAGTGCGGATTCAGGGCTGACTGTCCACAGTGGTCAGATATCGGTCCACAGTAGACATTCTCGGGTTTTTCGTTTCAGCCGAAGGGAATCGCCGTGCTCGTGCGGTTGAGCAGCTCGATCGCGGCGTGAACGTGCCGCAAGGCGGGAGCCTGGACGCCGGTGAGGTCCGCGAGTTCCACGACCGCGCCGATGATCGCGTCGATCTCCAGCGGTTTGCCCGCTTCCAGGTCCTGGAGCATGGACGTCTTGTGGTGCCCGACGCGCCACGCGCCGTCGATCCGCTTCTCCACCGAGACCTGCGGATCCGCCCCCGCGGCCCGGGCGATCGCGAGGGTTTCGGTCATCATCGCCGCGACGAGCGCACGGGTTTCGTCGTGCTCGCACATCTGCGCCATGGTCGCCCGGGTGAGCGCGGACAGCGGATTGAACGCGACGTTGCCCATCAGCTTGACCCAGATGTCGTCGCGCAGCCGCGGCTCGACCGGGGCCTTGAGCCCGCCCGCGACCATGGCGTCGGCCAGATTCCGGCATCGGACAGAGGTTTCGCCGGACGGCTCGCCGAGGGAAAACCGCGTGCCCTCAAGATGCCGGACGACGCCCGGCTCCTCGATCACCGTCGAGCAGTAGACGACACAGCCGATCGCCCGCTCGACGGCGAGCACGCGACTGGTCGCCCCGCCGGGATCGACCGCCTCGACGCGACGTCCGGCCAGCGGATGGCCGGTCATTCCGTGGAAGTACCACCACGGAATGCCGTTCTGCGCCGCGACGAGCGCGGTGTCCTCCTTCAGCAGAGGCTCTAGCAAGTCGCCGCAGTCCGGGTACGAATGTGCTTTGAGGCCAAGGAAAACGTAGTCGACCGGCCCGATGTCACACGGGTCCGACGTGACCTGCGGATGCGCCGTGAAGTCGCCGCGCGGGCTCAGGACGCGCACGCCGTCCGCCGCCATCGCGGCGAGGTGCGCCCCGCGCGCGACGAGGTGGACTTCGGTGCCGCCGCGATGGAGGGCCGCGCCGACATACGCGCCGATCGCTCCCGCGCCCAGAACCGCCACCCGCATGGTTGCCTCCCGGTCCGGATCCTGCCGACGTTAGATTGCATACAGTATCCCGTACGGTGGATGCGGAGCCAGGCTTTGGTCATCGAAAGCGGCGATGACGAACCGGGGGCGCTACCGGCGCGGCGGCTGCGGTGACGGCTGGGGTCTTGTAGGCGGAGCGTGCTGATGGCGAGGGTGGCGATTGGGGCGACAACTGCGGTGATGCACGGTTATCCACCCGACAGGAATGCCTCCCACAGCCAAGTCCGGCGAGATGGTGCGGCGCGCCCGCCCTTGCGGCCCGAGGTTCCCGAAACGACGTAGCTGCGCAAAAGTCGTCGCGCAGACGGTCGGCCTGCTCATGCCGTGACGGCAACTCCCGAGCCAGAACCTGCCCACCGAACAGCCCAACCACCACCTGGCCTGAGCAGAAGCAAGGTCAGACCTCGCGCACCGACTCCGTCACAAACCCGGACAGCACCAGCCGCGCAGTGCACCGGCTGTGTCCGGGGACCGTCGGCGCCGCCCGGCGCACCACCACCTCGTACCGCCGTCCGCCCGCGTCGACCAGCACGCTCCGGCCCTCGCCCCGGGATTCCTCCGCCACGGCCAGCACCGCGTCGAGTCCGCGCAAACCGGTGCGGCCGCGGACCTCGATCTCGGCGAACTGCGACCACGCGCTCTCCGCGGAGGTGCGACCGCGCAGGTTCTCGAACCGGACGTTGCCGCCGAGCGCTTCCTTCGCCACCAGTTCGGCTTCGGGAACCGCGAGGCTGCCGTGGAGGTAGCCGTCGGGCACGGTCAGGAGGTTGCCGGCCCAGCGGTCCCCGCCGACGTGGCTGACCTCCCACACCCGCCCCGGATGGTTCTGCGCCAAGCTGGCCACCAGCGGGCGGCCGAAAACCGCGCAGCACATGTCCTTGCTGCCGTGCGTGCACACGAGAAAGAGCGGACCGGACACCGGTTCGCCGTGCCCGCGCCGTCCGGCGGCGACCGCTTCGAGGTCGAGGTGCGCGAGTTCGTCCAAGTCCGCGACGTCGAGCCGTTCCGTCCACCGGTTCCCGGGCAGTCCGCTGGCGAGGTAAACCGCGCGCGGCGCACCTGGTTCCCGCACGTGCCGCCCCGGCTTCCGGATCAGCAGCGGACGCAGACCGGCGGCGCGCGCGGCATCGAGACGTTCGGCAGGGAACACGGCGGCCAGCACGTCTTCGAGCGCGTCCGGACCCCACGAACCCGGCTGCTCGACCAGCAGCCAAGACGTCATGCGCGCAGCGGTCCCGGCGGGCTCGCCACCGAATTCGCGCGTCAGCGCGGCGCATCCGGGCGCAGCATTCCGGCCCGGGAAGCAGATTCCCGGACCCGAGTGCCGCACGTCGGGCTTAGGCATGCCTAAGTATAGCTGACCCCGCGCCGCGTCCTTCCGACCCGACCGTCCCCGTCGCACGACATCACACGATCGGGCAACGTTCGGGCCTAGTGGGCGGTAGCTCAAGTCTGGATTGCCAGGCCGCACCATCGCTGCGGGCCGCGAGCACACCCACCATCCCCCGGGCACATCCGGAGAAGCCCCGGCTCAATCAAGCCCGAGCCACCAGCCCCTGCACCACCAGCTCCCTCAACAACGCCCGCACGGTCGCCGGGGGTACCCCCGGCGCAGCATCGACAAGCACCTTGAACGGCTGCGGCCCACACCCGAGCAACGCGGCGAGCACCGGCCGTGCGGCCTCCGCGAAGACCAGCCGCTTTCCTGCTCCGACCAGGGCCACCGTGCCGTCGCCGTCCGCCAGCGCGGCACGCGGGACGAGCAGCCGGACCTCGAAGTCGTCGTCCGGCGGCAGCAGTTCCGCCGTCGCCGCCCACGGCAGGCCGACGCGGGTCTGAGCCGGAGCCTGGGCGTCCCGGTCGGCGAGGAACCGGTCGACCACGTCGCCCGCGGCCAGCTCCGCCAACCGGCTTCGCAGCGCTTCGGCCCGCTCGGCCCGCGCGTCCGGACCCGCGAATCGGGGCAAGTCTTCGCGGAACAGCTCGTCGGACCGCACCTGGTCGGCCAGCCACGCCACGAGGTCCACACCGGTGGCGGCGTTGAACCCGATCGTCAGGTGCAGCGACTCCTCGCCGACGGCGGACACGTCGTGCCAATGCCCGCGCGGCAGGTAGAGGACATCGCCGTCCTCCAGCAGGAAGTCGTCGTGCGGCTCGCCCTCCGGACGTTCCGGGAGCTCGACGTCCCGCTGCAGCGGCGAACGCCGGCTGACCCCGTGCAGCCGCCACCGCTTGCGGCCGGAAAGCTGGATGATGAACGCGTCATGGTCGTCCCAGTGCACGTCGAAGCCGTGCGTGGTGCCCCAGCCCGCGTACAGGTTGACCTGGATCCGCTCGCGCAAGTCGTGTTCGAGCCTGCCCGCCAGCTCGCCGACCTCGTCGACCAGCTCGTTGACCGAGTCGAGCACTAACGTCGCGCCGGCGCGCAGGTGTTCGGCGAACGGGGCCGAGAGCACGCGCGGGACCTGGCCGTTGCGCCGGGTCGAGACCATTTCGGTGTAGGTGTGGGCGGGGACGACGTCGCCGTCGAGCGCGAGCCGCAGCCGGGGGAACTCCAGCCGGTGCTGGCGCAGCACCCGGTCCAGCTCCGGCCACGGGAGCAGCGACGCGAACCGCCCCTTCTCCCCCGGGAACCGCCGCGGCGCCTTGCCGAGGACCTCTGCGAAGAACTGGCCGGCCTCGAGCGGTGCCACGAGGCCGGCCAGTCCGGGAATCTCCGTCATGGAGCGGGACAACGGCTAGTCGTTGCCGTCGTTGTCGGCGACGGCGCCGTTGGCCTTGCCGCGGTCCACCGCGGCGGTCAGCGGTTCCACGCTCAGCAGCAAGCCGCTGGCGGCCGCGTCGGTGTCGGTTGTCATGCGTTCTTGAGCCATCCGGACCTCGCAACGTCGACGACTGGGCCCGCCTCACGCTACGGGAGATCGCCGGGGCGGACATCGGTCATTTGAGTAATCTTCACCGGCCCCGCGACCACCCTCGGCAGCCTTGGCCCGTCACAGATTCTGCTGGTAATCCTGCTCGAGACCGGCCCGCAGCTGCCGTTCGTCCACCCCCGCGCGCACCAGCTTCGCGGCCTCGCCCGCGGTCTGGTTCAGGTTGAGGTGATCGGTCCAGATCGTGGACGAACGCGGCAGGTCGGCAGGATCGACGTGCCGGGCGGCGTCCCACAGCCCGGCTTCGCGCACCGCGGCGTTCCGCGCGAGCCTGACGGTCTCGATTTCCACCTTCAGCACAGTTTTCGGGGTGCGATTGCGCTCGGTCATCGACTCGCGCAGCCCGGACTCCGTGCTGACGACCGCCTTTCCGGTGATCTCCACCGTGCGGGTGTCACCGGGGACGACGGCCACCACAGCCACGTCGGGGCGCTCGACGACATTGTGGAACGTGTCGGTGCGCCGGTTGCCCGGCCGATCGGCGAGGACGACCGTCGTCGGTCCGATCATCCGGGCCACGCCGGGAGGATCGCCCTTGGGACTGGCGTCCGCGCGTCCGGAGCCGTCCCGCGACGTGATCACCGCGAAAGGCGAGGCAGCAAGGAAAGCAGCCGCCGCGGGCCCGATGCCCGAGCCCTCCTCGACGACGTCGGCGTCCTGCGCCGCGGCTGGACCCCACAGGTTCGAGCGGATCACCGCTTTGCCGCAATGCAGGAACGCTTCCTCGACGAGGAGACCGTCTTCGGCGATGGTTCCGTTGATGCGCAAGGTCTCGCGCCATCCCGGGATGAGCACGAGCAGCGCGGCGCCGGCGCCCGGTGCGGCCCCATCCGGAACCTCGAGTTTCAGCCGCGACTCGGTCTCCGCCTCCGCGAACCCGGGAGCCCCTCCGACCATTTCGGCCCGCTGCCGGCCCCCGGCATCGACATAACCGAGCACGCCGGCGGGACTGTGGCGGAGCAGCGTGCGGCAATGCGGGTCGAGGCGGTCGATCGACTTCATCATGACCGGCAGCGGCCGTTCGCCCACGACGCGTTCCAGGTCCGGCACCGCACGGATGATCCCCATGGAGTTAGGTTAGCCTAATTCACTGGCGGCGACTTTGGGCGTCGAGTTCACGGGCCTCGCGCGCGAGGCTCGGCAACTCTCTTGCCGGACGCGGGCGACATCGGACGGAGCTGGGTTCGCTCCGCCGCCGAGCACGTCGCCTGCAGGCTGACGGTGAGTTCGCCTCAGCGCCAGGGGCATGCGGCACCCGAGCGGGGCAGGCTTCGCTCAACCGCCGGTCACTGGCGACCGGTGCTGCTCTCTCCGCCGCATAGAGAGCGATACCGCGGGCGTCGAACTCGCTCACCGCCACGAGGCCCAGCCGTCCCCCGCCAGGCCCGCCCTCTGCCAGGCCCGTCCTTTACCGGGCCCGTCCCTCACGAAACCCGTTCCCCACGAGACCCGTCCCCCGCTGGGCCCGTCTCTCGCCAGGCCCGTCCCCCACCAGCATCCGGTCCTCCCGCCCGCGCAGCCCCTCACCACCCATCCATCCACTTCCAGCCGACCCACCCGCCCATCGCCGTCCACCCGCCCACCGCCGTCCAGCCGACCACCCGCCCACCGCCGTCCAGCTCACCACCCGCCCACTTCCGGCGGAACATCGCACACTCGATCCGGAATCCCGGGATTTTGCATACCAAAACCTGTATCCTGAAAACTGAGTTCCTCGAATCCCGCCGCAGATCCCACCCGAGGTGCACCGTGACCGAATCCGTTTCTCCCCTGCCCGAACGCGGGCCTACCGGCCGCCGGACGGCGAAGGGGTCGCTTGCCGGCAAGAGCGGCAACCGGGTGGAGCGGCCCGCGCCGTTGCGGCAGGTCGTGTACGACGCGCTCGCCGAGCTGATCATCAACCGCACGCTCGAACCCGGGCAGCATCTCGTCGAGGCCGATCTCGCCGAGTACCTGGGCGTCAGCCGCCAGCCGGTCCGCGAGGCGCTGCAACGGCTGCAGAGCGAAGGCTGGGTCGATCTCCGGCCGGCGCAAGGCGCGTTCGTGCACCTGCCCACCGACGAAGAAGCCGACCAGCTGCTCGGCGTCCGGGCGGTCCTGGAGACCCATTCCGCGCGGCTGGCCGCCGCTTGTGCGACCGACGAGGACATCAAGCGCCTGTGGGAACTGCAGGATGTCGGCATGAAAGCCCTCGCCGCGGACGACAGCGAACGGCTCGTCGCGGCGAACGCCGACCTGCATTCCTACATCACCGAACTGACCGGCAACGCGGTCCTGTCCGAGCTGATCGGCCTGGTCGACCGCCGCGTGCGCTGGTACTACACGCCGATCGCGCGGCCCCGCGGGCGCGACGCGTGGCAGGAGCACGCCGCGCTGATCGAGGCGATCGCCGCGCACAACGTCGACAAGGCCGAGAAAATCATGGCGCAGCACACCGAACGCACGCGCCGGGCGTTCCACGAACGGCCCGGTGCGTCGGAGTAGAGCAAAGCGGTCCGGGAGCGACGGGGCGGATGCCAGCCGTCCCGTCGCTCCCGGACCCGCGGGGAACTCAGCTGCCGGCCGCCGGAGCTGTGCGGGCGATCTGCTTGCCCGCCTTTTCCGTTGTGCCACGCCCGGAACGCCCGGGTTGGCGCAAGAACAACGTCATCACCGCGGACAGCAACGCGATACACCCGGCCAGCACATACGCACCGGTGTAGCCCCACGCGGCGATCACCCCGGCCGCAAGGCCACCGCCTCCGACGCCGCCGACCAGTTTCGCGCTGTAGACGATGCCGTAGTTGGTCGCGTTGTGGTTTTCACCGAAGTAATCCGGTACCAGCGCAGCGAACAGCGGGTAGAACGCGCCGCTGCCGAAACCGGTCAGCACCGCGAACACCATGAACCAGAACAAACTGTGCGTCTTTCCCGACCACAGCACGCCGAATTGCGCGAGCGCCGCGATCACCAGCACCCAGAACAACGTCGCTTTGCGCCCGATCCGGTCGGACGCCCACCCGACGATTCCGCGGCCGACCCCGTTCACGATCGCCAGAATTCCCGCCGAGGAGGCCGCTACGAACGCGCCGAACTGGCTTTCCTTGGCGAAATCGACCTGGAAATTGATCCCGAACAGCGAAACCCCGCCGATCACCACGAGGGTGACCCACATCAGCGGAAGCATGCCGGTGCGGATCGCCTCCATCGGCGTGAACTGGCGCACGGCGGGCGGATTCTTCGCCAGGCTCTTCGCCTTTCCCGCCGCGCTGCCCTTCACCCAGGCGATCGGGTCGACCTCGGCGGGCCACCAGTTCTTCGGCGGGTCTTTGAACACGAAACCGCACAGCCCGACCGCCACGAGCATGTACAGGCCGATCGCGTCGAGCGTGATCGTCACGTTCTCATGCCCCAGGAAAGCGCTGAACAGGTAAATGAACGGCACCGAACCGTAGGCGAACCCGCCGTTCACGAACCCGGTGCGGGCGCCGCGTTTCTCCGGATACCATTTTCCGACCATGTTGATGCACGTCGCGTACACCAGCCCGGCGCCGATTCCGCCCAGCACCGAATACCCGACGAACGCCACCGCCAGATTTCCGCTGTGCGCGATGGAGAAGTAGCCGATCCCGGAACACACCGCCCCGGCCAGCATCGCCGTCTTCGCCGACACGATGTTCTTCTCCCGCAGCCGCCCGGCCGGGAAAGCGACCCCGGCCTGGAACACGGCCCAGATACTGGCCAGCCAGAACGCGTCCGACAACGACCAGCCGTATTTCTCTTCGAGCGTTCCCTCGACGGCTCCCCAGCCGTATTCGAACACGCTCACCGCCATCATGGCCACCCACGGCAGCCAGACCATCCAGCTGCGGGACCGGCCCATCAGGTCCCGGGGGCTCTCCCCGATCCGGTACGTCCGCCCGTTTTCGTCGACGATCTCCTGGTATGTCGGTTGGGCTGCGGTCATGAGAATTCTCTTTCGTCACCGTTGACTTCGGTTCCCGTGCCGGGCTGTCTCCGTTCTTCCCCCGAGCCGGGACGCGACCGCGCGCCCCGGCGTCCCTTCCTCGCCGCACTCCGCTGACCAGCGGTTAGGTGTCGGGCAACGTACGCCTCCCTCCGGACTTGATCAAGGCAGCAGTCCCGCCGAACGCGCCCAGCGGTACTTCGCGCCGAGCACCGCGACCGGCTTTTCGGTCGTGTACGGATAAGCGACGACACCGTGTGCGTACAGGTGCTCGCTGGCCTGCTCGACCTCGACGTCCCCGGACAGCGAGGCCACCACCGGCTTGTGGATTCCTTTCCGCCGGAACTCCTCCACGACGTCCGCTACCAGCTCCGCGAACACCATCGGCGGCGTGACGATCGTGTGCCAGTAACCGAGAACCAACGAGTGAATACGATCGTCGGAAAGGCCGAGCGCGATGGTGTTCCGATAGGTCGAGGGCGGTTCGCCGCCGGTGATGTCGACCGGGTTGCCCGCCGCGCCGAACGGCGGGATGTATTCGCGGAACGCGGCATCGAGGTCGTCCGGGATCCGCATCAGCGTGAGCCCGTTGTCCACACAGGCGTCTGAAAGCAGCACCCCGGAACCGCCCGCGCCGGTAATGATCACGACGTTTTCGCCCTTCGGCGTGGGCAGTTTCGGCACGCCTCGCGCGTATTCGAGCAGGTCATTCAGCCCGGGTGCGCGAATGACACCGCTCTGGCGCAAGATGTCGTCGTAGACCCGGTCATTTCCGGCAAGCGCACCCGTGTGCGACCCAGCTGCTTTCGCGCCTTCCGACGTGCGCCCAGCTTTCAGCACTACCACCGGCTTCTTTGCCGAAACCCGTTTCGCAGTCTCGGCGAACGCGCGACCGTCCTTGAGATCTTCCAGATGCATGGCGACGAGTTCGGTGTTGTCGTCGTGCTCGAAGAACGTGAGAAGATCGTCTTCGTCTATGTCTGCCTTGTTTCCGACGCCGACAATCGCCGACACGCCCATCCCCGCCGACCGGCTGAAGCCCAGGATCGCCATCCCGATCCCGCCGCTCTGCGACGACAGCGCGACGCCGCCTTTGACGTCATACGGGGTGCAGAACGTCGCCGACAGGTTCTCCGGCGTGTAGTAGTAGCCGTAGATGTTCGGACCGAGAATCCGCACGCCGTGCTTGCGCGCGATGGCCAGAACTTCTTTCTGCAGCTCGATGTTTCCCGTCTCGCCGAAGCCCGACGGGATCAAGATCGCCCCGGCCGCGCCCTTCGCGCCCACCTCTTCCAGCGCCGCCGGCACGAACTTGGCCGGGATGGCGAAGACCGCGACATCCACGTCGCCGGGCACGTCCGCGATGCTCGGATACGCCTTGCGGTCGAGGATTTCCGCGGCCTTCGGATTGATCGGATAGATCTCGCCCGCGTAGCCGCCGTTGACGAGATTCTTCATCACCGAATTGCCGATCTTGCCGTCCTCGGCGGACGCGCCGATCACCGCGACCGCGGCCGGCTTCATGATCCGGTTCATCGCGGTCAGGATCTCGTCCTGGCCGAACCGCACCGGTTCCGCGGCCGCCGCCGGATCGACGATAATCCGCACGTCCACCGCGGTCGCCCCGTCGCCGGTGGCGAGCACCGGGTTGAGGTCGACCTCGGCCAGCTGCGGGAAGTCGGTGACCAGCTGCGACAGCCGTCGCATGACGTCTGCCAGCGCTGTCTTGTCCACCGCTTCGCCGCCGCGCACTCCATTGAGGATTTCAGCGGCGGCAATACCGTCCACCATGGACAGTGCTTCGTCGGTACTGGTGGGCGCCAGGCGGAAGGTGACGTCCTTCAGCACCTCGACCAGGACTCCGCCGAGTCCAAACGCGACAATCTTGCCGAAGCTCGGATCGGTGACCGCGCCGATGATCACCTCCTGTCCGCTGGTCAGCATCTGCTGCACCTGGACGCCGGTGATGCGCGCCGACGCGTCGTAAGCCTTGGCATTAGCCAGAATGGTGGCGTAACCGTCCGCGACTTCCTGCTCGTCGCGGAGGCCGACGAGTACGCCGCCAGCCTCGGTTTTGTGCAGGATGTCCGGCGACACGATCTTCAGCACTGCTGGCAGGCCGATTTCCGTCGCCTGGGCCACCGCTTCCTCCGCGGACGTGGCAAGCCGTTCCCGTGGCGTCGGAATGCCGTACGCCTCGCAGATCGCGCGTCCTTCCGGCGCGGTCAGCGCTAAACGGCCTTCTCCGGCTGCTCGGGCCAGGATCTCCTCGACCGCCGCGCGGTCAATTTCGCTGGTCATCCTCAGATCACGCCCGCCGTCCGCAGTTGCTCGACATCCGCCGTGCTGTAGCCGAGTTCGCCGAGCACTTCGTCGTTGTGTTCGCCCAGCAACGGAGAGCGCTCGACGTCCACCGGCGAATCCGACAGCTTCAACGGGCAGCCGACAGTCTTGAACGCGCCGCGCTCCGGATGCGGCACCTCGACCACCGATCCCAGCTCGGCCAGCGTCTCGTCCTCGATCAGCTCCTTAGTGGACAGAATCGGTCCACAAGGGATGCTGCGGGCGTTGAGCAACTCCATGACCTCCCATTTGGTGCGCTGCTCGGTCCATTCCTCGACCATCGCGAACACCTTGTCCAGTTTGGACAGCCGTGCCTCGGGCGTCGCCCAGTCCGGATCCTCGGCGAGCTCCGGCCGTCCGATCAGCTCGGTCAGCGGAGCCCAGCCGACCGGCTGGACGATGACGTAGATGTAGTCGTTGGGCCCGCCCGGCGCGCAGCGCACCGCCCAGCCCGGCTGGCCGCCGCCGGACGCGTTGCCCGAACGCGGCACCTCGTCGCCGAACCGCTCGTTGGGGTACTCCCCCAGCGCACCGTGCGCCAGCCGCTGCTGGTCGCGCAGCTTGACCCGGCACAGGTTGAGCACCGCGTCCTGCATCGCCACCTGCACCCGCTGTCCGCGCCCCGTGCTCGTGCGCTGGTACAACGCCGCGAGAATCGCCGCGACCAGATGGATGCCAGTCCCCGAATCGCCGATCTGCGCACCGGTGGCGGTCGGCGGCCCCTGCTCGAAGCCGGTCGTGCTCATCGAGCCGCCCATCGCCTGCGCGATCACCTCGTAGGCCTTGAAATTCGCGTACCTGCCAGGCCCGAACCCCTTGATCGACGCATAGATCAGCCGCTCGTTGATTTCGTGCAGCCTCTCCCAAGAGAAGCCGAAGCGGTCCACCACGCCGGGCCCGAAGTTCTCCACCAGAACGTCCACTGAGGACACCAGCTTCGTGAAGACTTCCTTTCCTTGCTCGCTTTTCATGTTCAGCGTGATGCTGCGCTTGTTCGCGTTCAGCATCGTGAAGTACAGGCTGTCCACTCCGGGCAGATCGCGCAGCTGGCCCCGGGTGATGTCGCCGCGCCCGGGGGTTTCGAGCTTCACCACGTCCGCGCCGAGCCAGGCGAGGATCTGGGTCGACGACGGTCCTGATTGGACGTGAGTCATGTCGAGGACGCGGACGCCCTCCAGTGCCTTTCCCATCTTCGGCTCCTCCCGACTACTTGTACATCGTCTGGTTCATGGTTCCGGGGGCGTAGGCGTCCGGGTCGACCCAGACGTTGATCAGCGACGGCTTGCCGGATTCCCGCGCGCGGCGCAGCGCCGGGGCGATGTCCGCCGGGTCGCGGACCTCCTCGCCGTAGCCGCCGAGCATCCGGGCGAACTGGTCGTAGGGAACGTCGCCGAGGGTGTTGCCGATGCGTTCGCGCGCGAGGCCGTATTTCTGCGCCTGGCCGTAGCGGATCTGGTTCATCGACGAGTTGTTCCCGACGATCCCGACGAACGGCAGATCGAACCGCACCAGCGTCTCGAAATCCCAGCCGGTGAGGGAAAACGCGCCGTCTCCGAAAAGCGCCACGACTTCCTGATCCGGACGCGCGTGCTTCGCGGCCATCACGAACGGAATACCGACCCCGAGCGTCCCCAGCGGACCGGGATCCATCCAGTGCCCGGGCGCCTTCGGCTGCACGACCTGGCCGGAGAACGTGACGATGTCACCGCCGTCGCCGATGTAGATCGAGTCCTCGGTCAGGAATTCGTTGATCTCGTGCACCAACCGGTACGGGTGGATCGGATTCGCGTCGGAATGCTGCTGCGGCAACCGCTTCTGCTTGGCTTTCTCCTCGACCGCGCGCAGCTCTTCCAGCCACGGCTTGCGCCCGACCGCCCCGTTGTCCACGCGGCCAGACGCAGCATCCGCGACCGCGGCGAGGATTTGTCCCGCGTCTCCGACAATGCCGAGATCGATGTCGCGATTCTTGCCGACCGTACGGTAGTCGAGGTCGATCTGCACCACCTTCGCGTCAGGGGAAAGCCTTTTGCCGTAACCCATCCGGAAGTCGAACGGGGTGCCGACGATGACGATCACATCGGCGTTGTCGAACGCGTATCGACGAGAAAGCTGGAAGTGGTGCGGATCGCCCGGCGGCAGCGTTCCCCGACCGGCCCCGTTCATGTACGCCGGGATGTTCAAGGTGCGCACGAGATCCGTCGCGGGCTCGGTGGCGCGAGTCGTCCAGACCTGGCTCCCGAGCAGAATCGCTGGTTTCCTGGCGTGTACCAACAGATCAGCGAGCTTTTCGACGTCGGCTGGATCGCCCGCGTTCCGGGTGGAGGCGCGATAACGGCCGGACTCCGGGATGCGAGCGTTCTCCAACGGCACCCGCGCGTCGAGAACGTCGCGCGGAATCTCCAAAAAGGACGGACCGGGTGCGCCCGCGAAGGCCTCCCGGAACGCCATCGACACCAGGTCGGCGGCGCGCGAGGTGTGCGGGACAGTGGCGGCGAACTTGGTGATCGGGGCCATCATGTCCACGTGCGGCAGGTCCTGCAGCGAGCCCATTTTGTGCTGGCTCAACGCACCTTGGCCGCCGATCAGCAGCATCGGGCTCTCCGCGCGCAATGCGTTCGCGACACCCGTGACCGCGTCGGTCGTCCCCGGGCCCGCCGTGACGACCGCACAGCCGGGGCGCCCGGTGATCCGCGCGTACCCGTCGGCCGCGTGCGCCGCAACCTGCTCGTGCCGGACGTCGATGACGCTGATGCCCTCGTCCACGCAGCCGTCGTAGATGTCGATGATGTGGCCGCCGCAGAGGGTGAAGATGGTGTCGACGCCTTCGGCTTTCAGGGCTTTCGCGACCAGGTGCCCGCCGGAGATCGTGGCTGCTGCCTCGCGGTCGCCGTTGGTGGTGGCCTTGGGCTGGCTGGCTTTCTCTCCGGCTTTCTCGCTGGTCTGCGCGCCGGTCTTCTCGCTGGCCTTCTCACTGGTCCGCGCGCCTGCCTTCTCGCTGGTCTGCGCGCTGGCGTTGACCTCGGTTTGCCCGGCGGTGTTCTCACTCGCGTTCGCGCTGCCGTTCTGGCCGTTCTCGCCAGGCTCATGGCTCCGCCTGCTGGGGTTCTCGCCGGTGTGCTGGCCTGCTTGCCGGCCGGTCGTGGTTGGCGACATGCGCAACTCCTCCTGTCCCGCGCCGGACCTCTCTGATCCGCGCGCCCGTCCCGGTCTGCTCGTGCCCTCTCCGCGGCCCGCCGGATCTGTCGCCGCAGGTCAGCGACTCGTCGCCGGAAGACTGTAGATTGCATACCGTATGAGGTAGGCATTAGACTTACTCTTCGAGCCGCCCGCTGTCCAGGGGCATCCGCAGGTTTGTCCGGTTGGCTTGCGGGTCGCTTCGCCACAGGTCCCGGCGGGAGGTTCGCGGACTGATTGGTCGGGTTGATTCGAAGGCGGCGGCAGGTCGGGTTGGACGGATCGGTTCGTCGGATCGGTTCGTGCCGCTCGATGTGGCGGCGGTTCGGCTCGTCAGGCCGCTCTGTCGTGCTGAACGTGGGCGGCAGACCGGCTCGCCAGGCTGGTCTGTCCTCCTGGGCATGGCGGCAGTCCGGCTCGTCAGATCGATCTGTCCTGCCGAACGTGGCGACAGGCTCGTCGACGGGTCCGGAGCGCGTTCGCACCAAACGGCGCGGGTCGGGCGCGTCGAAGGGAATCCGCCTCATCCGGGCAGATGCCAGGCCTGCCCGGAGTCCGCACCTGGCTGACCCGGCTGGACCGCGGAGGTCCGACCGGGCCGAGACCGGCCTGGCCGCCCCGGGCAACCCGCCCAGCCGGGAACTGCCGCCACGCCCGCCCAGGCGACCGGCCGGGCCACAACCTCAACCCGAGCGGTCAACTCACACCCGCGACGACCTCAACCCAGACCGTCAACTCACCGCCCGCCACAACCCCAGCTCCACCGTCCACCCGCATCCGCCCCCAGCCTCGCCAAGACGCCTCCACTGAACTGGCCGACCGAGAAGCACCCGCGACCGACGCGCAAACCCACCACTTCGCCAACCCCGGCTCCCCCGCAAGGAAGGAATCCCGATGGACCTCTTGGAGCACCAAGCGCGCGACCTCTTCGCCGCGCACGGCGTGCCAGTCCCCCGCGGCCAGGTCGCCGCCACGCCCGAGGAAGCGCGGGCGGCGGCCGTCGACCTCGGCGGGCCGGTGGTCGTCAAGGCGCAGGTCAAGACTGGCGGCCGGGGCAAGGCGGGCGGGGTGAAACTCGCGGCCCGGCCCGACGACGCCGAGCAGATCGCCCGCGAGATCCTCGGCATGGACATCAAGGGCCACCGAGTGCATCGCGTTCTCGTGACCGAGGCGAGCGAGATCGCCGACGAGTACTACGTCTCCTACCTCCTCGACCGCGCCGACCGGACCTTTCTCGCGATGGCGTCTGCGGCCGGCGGCATGGACATCGAGGAAGTCGCCGCGACTCGGCCTGAGGCGCTGGTCAAGGTGCCGATCGACCTGCGCGTCGGCGTTGATCTGGTGAAGGCGCGCAGGATCACCGCGGCGGCGCAGCTTCCGGTCGAGGCGGCGAGCGTCCTGGTTCGGCTGTGGGACGTGTTCACGTCGGAGGACGCCACGCTCGTCGAGGTGAATCCGCTCGCCCGTACGCGCGGCGGGGAGATCGTCGCGCTCGACGGGAAGGTCACGCTTGACGCCAACGCCTCGTTCCGGCATCCCGGGCATCAGGTGTTCGCGGACTCGGAACTCGGGGATCCGCTTGAACAGCAGGCCGCCGAGCAGGGACTCAATTACGTCAAGCTCGACGGCGACATCGGCGTGATCGGCAACGGCGCGGGTCTCGTGATGTCCACTCTGGATGTAGTGGCTGCCGCGGCGCGGGAGGCGGGGGCGGTCGGACCGGCGAATTTCCTCGACATCGGCGGTGGGGCGTCCGCGGAAGTGATGTCTGCCGGGCTCGGGGTGATTCTCGGGGATCCGGCGGTGCGCAGCGTGTTCGTGAACGTCTTCGGCGGGATCACGGCGTGCGACGCGGTGGCGGACGGCATCGTGAAAGCGTTGGCGCTGCTGGGCGAGCGCGCGACGAAACCGTTGGTAGTCCGGCTCGACGGGAACAACGTCACCGAGGGCAGGCGGATTCTCGCCGAGGCAGCGCATCCGCTGGTGACGGTGGTCGCCACGATGGACGACGCCGCACGCGAAGCGGCCAAGCTCGCTACCGTGACGGAGGGCTGACCGATGGCGATCTTCCTGGACGAAACCAGCCGGGTCATCGTTTCCGGCATCACCGGCTCGGAGGGTGCCAAGCACACCCGGCGGATGCTGGCCGCGGGCACGAACGTCGTGGGCGGAGTGAATCCGCGCAAGGCCGGGCAGACCGTTTTCCTTGACGGGCATGAACTTCCGGTGTTCGGCGGCGTCGCCGAGGCGATGGCGGAGACCGGTGCGGACGTAGTGGTCTTGTTCGTGCCGCCGCCGTTCGTGAAGGACGCGGTGGTTGAGGCGATCGACGCCGGCATCGGTCTCGCGGTGGTGATCACCGAGGGCGTGCCGGTGCACGATTCCGCCGCGTTCTGGGCGCACGCGCGCGACAGCCGCACCCGGATCGTCGGGCCGAACTGTCCTGGCCTGATCTCCCCCGGGCTGTCGAACGCGGGGATCATTCCGTCCGGCATCACCGGTCCCGGACGGATCGGGCTCGTGTCGAAATCCGGGACGCTCACCTATCAGCTCATGCACGAACTCCGCGACATCGGCTTTTCCAGCTGCATCGGCATCGGCGGCGACCCGGTCATCGGCACCACGCACATCGACGCGGTCGAGGCGTTCGAGAAGGATCCGGACACCGACGTGATCGTGCTGATCGGCGAAATCGGCGGCGACGCGGAAGAACGCGCGGCGGCTTACGTGCGAGAGAACGTGCGGAAGCCGGTCGTCGGCTACGTCGCTGGATTCACCGCGCCGGAAGGCAAAACCATGGGGCACGCGGGAGCGATCGTGTCCGGGTCGTCCGGTACCGCCGGGGCGAAGAAGGCAGCGCTCGAAGCGGCGGGGATCCGGGTCGGGCGCACGCCGAGCGAGACGGCGCGGCTGGTTCGCGAGGTGCTTGCCGAAACGAGCTGACATCGACGGCGGCGCAGGCGTAGTACTACGACCGGAGTGGTTCGAATCCAGGAGGACCGATGGACCTGCGGCAGCTGGAAACCGTCGTGGCAGTGGCCGAGGAGGGCGGGTTCACGGCGGCCGCGCGGCGGCTGCACACGGTGCAGTCGACTGTGTCCACTGTGGTCCGTGCGCTCGAACGCGATCTCGGTACCGAGCTGTTCGAACGCACCACTCACCGGGTCGCGCTTACGCCTGCGGGCAAAGCGTTTCTCCCCGCAGCGCGAACCGCGCTGGAGGCAGCGAGCCAGGCTCGGGCGACGGTCGACCGGGCGCGCTGGCAGGTCACCGGGGAGGTCCGGATCGGGGTCATGCCCGGGGCGTGGCCGGAACCGCATCGGGCGCTGAGCGCGTTGCGCCGGGACCATCCCGGAGTGCGAGTGCTGGTGCGGACCGCGCCGCCGCATCAGCTGCGCGAGGCGGTCGTGACTTCCACTGTGGACATAGTGGTCGCGGTCGCCGGCTGCGCCCCGGGCGAGGGGCTGGTGAGCCGTCAGGTCCGGAGGGAGGAGATGGTGCTGGTCACCGCGGCGGGCGACGGAGCCGCGGATCGGCCGGTGTCGGCAGCCGAAGCGGCCAGTACCGCGGTGGTGGATTTCGCGCCGGGCTGGGCGATCCGGGAGGCCACTGACCGGACGTTCCAGTCGGCGCGCGTGCGGCGGACCGTCGTGCACGAGGTCACCGACGCGCCCGCTGCGGCCGAACTGGTGCGGCACGATCTCGGCGGCTGCGTGCTGCCGGTGTCGGTCGCCGCACAGTTCCCCGACCTGACCGGCCGCCGGTTCGCTCGCGGCGGCCCGGCATGGAACATCACAGCTACGCATGCCGGAGACCCGCGCCCGGCGGTGGCGGCGGTGTTGAGGCATTTGGCCTGACCCGACACCGAATACCACGATGACCCGGCTGGGCGATCCGCCTTCAGCAATGGCGACGGTGCGGCATCTGGCCAGATGCCGGTTGCCCACGGCTGCCTTTACGGACCATCATCGCTGCGCACCCGGGCACCTGTGACTGGCCGGGCTGCGGCATCTGACCCGGCAAACTCCGCTTCGCCTGCAAACACCGGACCGCGCCTGGAAGTTGCTCCTGCGCACCGCTCAGCCCAGCCCCCAGCGATTCGCCCCAGCAGCCCCGCGGAACAACACTCGCGCAACCCAACCGCACCCGATCGCCCCGACAGAACCCCGACGCCACACCAAACCCGACTCAGCCCGAAGCCCAATCCGCCCGGATGTGCTTCAGATGCGCCCGGACCTGCTCCTCCAACCGGCCCCAATCCCGAGCCTCCACCGTCGCCAGCATCTCCCGGTGCTCTCGCGCCGAATCCGCCAGCCGGCCGTGCTCGGCGAGTTTTTCCAAGCCGTACAGCCGCGTCTGGTCGCGCAGGTTGGCGATGGCGTCCGTCAGCCGCCCGTTCCCCGCCAGGGACAGCAGGTCCAGATGGAAACGGCGGTCTGCCTCCAGGAAGCGGGCGACATCGCCGTCGCCGGCCGCGGCCTCGATCTCGGCGGCCAGGCTGTCCAGTCGCGCGAGGTCGTCGGGGCCGGCGGCCGCCGCGGCGGACAGCGTTGCCGGGACTTCCAGCAGCAGCCGCATCTCGTAGATTTCGTCCAGGTCGCGTTCGGTCATCGCGACGACCCGGTAGCCGCGGTTGCGGACCGGTTCCAGGAGGCCCTGGTTGACCAGCGTCAGCAACGCCTCGCGCACCGGGCTGCTCGACACGCCCAGGCGCGTCGCGAGCGCGGCTGCCGAATAGATGTCGCCGGGACGCAGATCGCCGGACACCATCGCCTGCCGCACGACTTCGAGCACTTGTTCGCGCAGGTTCGTGCGCTGCAGCTGCGTCACGGGGACACTCCTCCGCTCTCCGAGGGCTTGACTTCGCCCGCTTACGTCCCGCATCGTAGCTTAGTAACCGGTAGCCGGTTACTAAGGAGTAACTTATGCCTGAGGTTCGCGGTTACTGCACGTTGTGCCGATCGCGCTGCGGCGCGGTCTACACGGTCGAGAACGGAACGCTGCGCGGCGTCCGGCCGGATCCCGCGCATCCGACCGGGGCCGCGTTGTGCCCGAAGGGCCGGGCGGCGCCTGAACTGGTCTACTCCCCCGAGCGGCTGCGCCGGCCATTGCGCCGCACGACGCCGAAGTCCGATCCGGATCCGAAATGGCGCGAGATCAGCTGGGACGAAGCGCTTTCCGAGATCGCCAGACGGCTCGGCGACCTCCGCGCGGCCAGCGGGGCCGAGGCGGTGGCGTTTTCGGTCACCTCCCCCAGCGGCACGCCGATGTCCGACTCGATCGACTGGGTCGAGCGGTTCATCCGGCTTTTCGGCAGCCCCAACACGCTGTACTCGACCGAGATTTGCAACTGGCACAAGGATTTCGCGCACGCGTTCACGTTCGGCTCGGGATTGCCCGCCCCGGATTACGCGGGGACGGAATTCGCGGTGCTGTGGGGGCATAATCCGGCCAAGGCGTGGCTTGCGCAATCCGCGGCGCTGGCCGGGGCGCGTACGCCGAAGCTGGCGGTTGTGGATCCGCGGCGGACTGCGAGCGCGGTGCAGGCCGAGCATTGGCTCCGGGTCCGGCCAGGTACCGACGGCGCGCTCGCGCTCGGGGTCGCCCGGGCATTGCTCGAGCGTCGTGGGCATGACGAAGCGTTCGTGCGGTCGTGGACCAACGCTCCGCTGCTGGTCCGAGTCGACAATGGACGGTTTCTGCGGGCGGCGGAAATCGATCCTGCGACAGCCGGATTTGCGGTGTGGGACGAAACGGCTGGCCAAGCTGAGCCGTACGACACGGATTATCCTGCAAGCGGGCCGGAAAGGTTTGCACTGCACGGAAAACGCCGCGTGCGCACGTTGACTGGTTCCGTTGACTGCATTCCCGCGTTCGAGTATTACGCGCAGGCCTGTGCTGCGTGGCCACTCGACCGGACCGAGGCGGTGACGACTGTCGAGGGCGCGGCGATCGAAGCTTTCGCGGCGGATCTTGCCGAGGCGAAATCCGTTACGTACGCGGCTTGGTCGGGCGTCGGACAGCACGCGAACGCGACGCAGACCGAGCGCGCGATCGCCACTCTCTACGCGCTCACCGGCAGTTACGACTCCCCCGGCGGCAACGTCGTCCTGCCGAAGCTGCCGGTCGCGCCGGTCACGTCGCCGGATCAGCTCGCGCCTGAGCAGCGTGCGAAAGCCCTTGGCCTTCAGGAGTTCCCGCTCGGACCTCCTGCGCAGGGATGGGTGACCGCGCGCGACTTCTGCCGGGCGGTTCTCGACGAGAAGCCTTACCCAGTCCGGGCTTTAGTATCGTTTGGCGGCAATCTTCTGCTGTCTCAACCGGATCCGAAACGTACTGCGGAAGCGTTGCGGCGCTTGGAGTTCGCGGTGCATCTTGATGTGTTCGAGAATCCGACCGCCCGGTTCGCCGACCTCTTGCTGCCGGTTCAGACGCCGTGGGAGCACGAGGCGGTCAAGGCGGGTTTCGAAATCAGCCAGGCGGCGCAGGAACACGTGCAGCTGCGGCCGCGGATGACTGATCCGATCGGCGAGTCCCGTTCGGACACTGAAGTCGTGTTCGAGCTGGCCGAGCGGCTCGGGCTCGGCGCGGAGTTCTTCGACGGCCGCATCGAGGACGGCTGGGATCACCAACTGGCCCCGCTCGGCCTCACTGCCGCACAACTGCGCGAGCGGCCCGGCGGCGTCGATCTGCCATTGCAGACTGAGTACCGCAAATATGCCCAGTGCGCGGAGAATGGTGCAGTGACTGGGTTTTCGACGCCGACTCGGCGGGTCGAGCTGTATTCCGAGCGGCTCACCGAGCATGGCCAGCCCGCGGTCCCGGACGCGGAACCGCCTGCGCCGGATCCTCGGCGCCCGCTGGTGCTGACGTGCGCGAAGAACGGGTACTTCTGCCACAGCCAGCATCGCGGGATTTCGTCGCTGCGCAAGCGTTTTCCGGAACCGGCCGTCGATCTGAGCGCGGAACTCGCGGCGGAGCGCGGGATCGAGGACGGGCAGTGGGTTCGCATCACGACCGCCTCCGCGTCCGTCCGGATGCGGGCGCGGATCGATCCCGCGCTGCATCGCGACGTGGTCGTGGCGGAGTACGGCTGGTGGCAGCCGGCTCCCGACCTCGCGCTGCCCGGTTCGGACCCGCTCGAGGACGGCGGGACCAACTACAACCTGCTTGTCGGCGACGACGCCCATGACCCGGTGAGCGGATCGGTTCCGTTGCGCTCGACGTTCTGCGACGTCCAGCCGGACGAATCGCAGCCGTGGACCGGGCAGCGTGAGTTCGCGGTCGAGGGCGCGGAGTTCGAGACCGAGGACATCCGGTCGGTGCGCCTCGCTCCGGTCGACGGGCGGCCGGTGCCAGGGTTCCGCGCCGGGCAGCACATCACCGTCGCCTGGCCGGACGCACCTGGGCTGACCCGCAGTTATTCGCTCACCGGGGCCGCGCAAGCACCGGACAACGGGTACGCGATCGCGGTGCGGCGGGTGTCGGGCGGGCAGTTCTCGCCCGCGGTGCACGACCGCGTCCAGCCGGGAACTCGGTTGCTGGTCACGGCTCCGTCCGGCGGATTCGCGCTGCCGACCGTCCATTCGCGACCCGTCGTGCTGCTGGCGGCCGGGATCGGGATCACGCCGTTCCTGAGCTATCTGGAGACCCTCGATCCGGCGTCGGCGCCGGAGATCGTTCTGCACCACGGGAGCCGCGACCGGTCTCGGCACGCGTTTCGCGAGCGCATTGCCACGTTGGCGGGCCGCCTGCCCAGCGTCCAGATCTTGGACCACTACAGTCGTCCTGGTCCGGAGGAGCACTGCGACTTCACCGGCCGGATCACCGCTGACCGCGTCGACGCTGACCTGATCCGGCGGCGGGCCCGGTTTTACTTGTGCGGTCCCGAAAGCATGCTGGACGAGGTGACCGCGGGCCTGGCGGAGCGAGGTGTGCCGCGCTTCGACATCTTCACCGAGAAGTTCCACGCCACGCCCGCACCGGTCCGGATCCCGGACGGCGCCACGGCCACCGTGCGGTTCGCGCGGTCCGGCCGCGAGGTCACCTGGCGGGCGGGCGACGGGGACCTGCTGCGGTTCGCGGAGGCGTCCGGGGTCGCGCTGCCCAGCGGATGCCGGCTCGGGCAGTGCGAAAGCTGTGCCGTGCCGGTGCTCGACGGAACCGTCGCGCACCTGGTCGCCGTCGCGGACGATCTGCCCGCTGACCAGTGCCTTGCCTGCCAGGCGGTACCCACTGGCGACGTAGTGCTCGATGCGTGAGCCTGGTCACCCCCTAACTTCGCAAACCCCGTCGGGGGTGCGAAATCCGGCATTCGGACGGCATCATCGGCGGATGGCTCTGGACCAGACATCGCGCGAAGTGTACGAGGACATCGTCCGGAAGAACCCGGCCGAGCCGGAGTTCCACCAGGCCGTCTTCGAAGTGCTCGAAGCGATCCGGCCCGCGCTGCGGCGGGATCCGGACCTGCGGGACGCGGCGATGCTGGAGCGTCTGTGCGAGCCGGAGCGGCAGGTGATGTTCCGGGTGGTCTGGACCGACGACGCGGGCGCGGTGCACGTCAACCGCGGTTTCCGGGTCGGGTTCAGCTCGGCTCTCGGGCCGTACAAGGGCGGGCTGCGCTTCCGCGGCGACGTCACGCTCGGGACGGTCAAGTTCCTCGCCTTCGAGCAGATCTTCAAGAACGCGCTCACCGGCCTCGGCATCGGCGCGGGCAAGGGCGGGTCCGACTTCGACCCGGCGGGCCGCAGCGACGGCGAGATCATGCGGTTCTGCCAGGCGTTCATGACCGAACTCGTCCGGCACATCGGCCCGGAGACCGACGTCCCGGCGGGCGACATCGGCGTCGGCGGGCGCGAGATCGGCTACCTGTTCGGCCAGTACAAGCGGCTCACCAACCGTTACGACGCGGGCACGATCACCGGCAAGAACCCGGTGCTGGGCGGCATTCCGGCGCGTCCGGAGGCCACCGGATACGGGACGGTGTACTTCCTCGAAGCGATGCTCGGCGCCGGCGACGACTCGTTGTCCGGCCGCACCGCGGTGGTGTCCGGTTCGGGCAACGTCGCCTGCCACGCGATCGCGAAACTCCAGGAACTCGGCGCGCGGCCGATCGTGTGCTCGGACTCCGGCGGGTACATCCACGATCCGCGCGGGATCGACCTGGAAGTGCTGCACGACTTGAAGATCGCGCGGCGCGGGCGGCTCTCGGAGTACGTGGATCGGGTGCCGTCGGCGAATTACGTCACGGACGGCACGCCGTGGGAAGTGCCGTGCGACCTCGCGCTTCCGTGCGCGACGCAGAACGAACTGGACGAGCAGTCCGCGTTGCGGCTGGTGAAGAACAACGTCCGCGCGGTCGCCGAGGGCGCGAACATGCCGTGTACGCCGGGTTCGCTGCAGGTTTTCCGCGAGGCCGGGGTCGCGGTCGGGCCCGGAAAGGCCGCGAACGCGGGCGGGGTCGCGGTGTCGGCGCTGGAGATGCAGCAGAACGCGGCGCGCGAGCGGTGGACGTTCGAGCGCACGGACCGGACGCTGCGCGAGATCATGACCGACATCCACCGGACGTGCCTCGAAACCGCCGACGAGCACGGGGTCGCCAGGGACTACGTGAGCGGGGCGAATATCGCGGGGTTCCGGAAGGTGGTCGCGGCGATGGATGTCTGCGGGTATATCTGAGGCGCGTCTACGGTCTTCGTTCGGCAGAATTTTGTATGCAGTATTTAGTCTCTGGTGTGCCGGTCGGCTGAATGGTGCCTGTGGTGCACAGTGGACTGGATTCTTCGCGGGCTCAGCGGTGGGACAGCCGCGGTGGCGGGGCAAGTCGTGGCGTCGGGGCGGCCGCGGTGCCGTTACGGTGCCGCGGCAAGTCGTGGTGCCGGGACAGCGCTGGGGTAAGTCGTGGTGTCGTTACGGTGCCGCGGCAACTCGTGGTGCCGGGACAGCGCTGGGGTAAGTCGTGGTGTCGTTACGGTGCCGCGGCAACTCGTGGTGCCGGGACAGTGCCGGGGCAGCCGCGGTGCCGGGGCCGTTGCGGTGCCGGGACTGTCGCGTCCCGGCACCGGATTCGCCGACCAGCACGAACCCGGGCAACGCGACGGGGCGTGCGGGCGTCGGGTCGTGAGCGCCGGGCAGGCGGTTACCGCACCGAGGAGAAAGTCACCACGACATAAAGGAAAAGCACCAGTCCGGCGACGCCGAAAACAGCGGCGACCGCGCTGCGCACCCAGGTGACCAGGCCGGCGGTGGTGCGCTGCCGGTAGCTGTTGAAGCGCGCGTGGGTCTGGCTGGCTCTGTCCAGCAGCCCTCCCACGAAGAGACCCGCGACCAGGACAAGCACAATGATGAGCAACGTCGGCATGACCGGGTGCCTCCTTCGGCAGCGCGGGTGTTTCCCAGGTTAGAAAGCAGAATCCCGGGCCGGGCGCCTGACGGCTACGGGAGAAGGTCTTCCGGTCCAGGGACTTGTGGCCCGGCGCCTGCGGGAGAACGGCCACCTCGGCGACACTTCCCCTGCTGCGTTCTCACCGGGAAAAACATTTGCGGGCACGAGAAGGGGGCGACAAGCCCCGCCGGTGCTTGACGTGCGCCCGGCTGAACGCTTCGGTACGGGAATGACCGCGTATGTGGAACGTCCGCCGGTGCCGGGTCTGGCGGGAGTCGTGCGCACGGTGTGGATCCAGCGCGCCGGCGACGCGCCGTACGTGCAGCGGCATCTGCCGACCGGCGGGGTCGAGATCCACTTCCCGGTCGGAGGGCGTCCGCAGTTGCTCGGGCCGTTGACCGGGCCGCGGATCGAGGTCATTCCGGCGCGGACGACCATCGTCGGGGTGCGGTTCCGGCCCGGGGCCGCACCTCCCCTGCCCGCCGGCCTGGACGAACTGGCCGACCAGCACGTCGGGCTGGCCGAGTTGTGGGGCCGGACCGTCGATCGGCTCGTGGAGGCCGTCGCGCTCGCCGCGACGCCGGAACTCGGGCTGGCCGCGCTGCAGGCGCACCTCGTGCGCGAGTTCCGCCGGACTGGCGGGCTGGACCCGCTGGTCGGGGAAGCGGTGCAGGTGCTGATGCCGTGGGACCCGGTCGGCGTCGACGCGGTCGCCGCGCACCTCGCGCTCTCGGCGAGCCAGCTGCGCCGGCGGTGCCTGCAGGCGGTCGGGATGAGCCCGAAGGTGCTCCAGCGGACGTTGCGGTTCCAGGGATTCCTCGCGCTGGCCCAGGCTGGCGCGATCGCGAGCGGGCGGCGGGGCGCGGACGGGATGGCGAGCCTCGCGGTCGACGCCGGTTACGCCGACCAGGCTCATCTCAGCCGCGAATGTCTCCGGCTGACCGGGGTCACGCCGAGGCAACTGCTTGGGGGCGAACTTGACCGGTGTGCTTGCGGGCATGATCATTCCGCATCGTACGCACCGTTTCTCGCGGGCCGCGGGCGTTCGCTGTTGCGCGGCTCCGCCGAGCGCGACCTGCTGGCCCTTCCCGCCGCGGCCCGCTAGCGGCAGGCATTCGCTGTCACGCGGAGCCGCCGAGCGCGACTCCCGACCGTCCCCGGCATTCGCCGTCCTGCGACCGCGAGCTCTCCGTTCCGCCCGAACCGCTGTCGGAGTTTCTGCTGTCCGCGCATCGCGGCTGGGGCGCTGAGCTCGTCCTCGGCTGCGGGGGTCGCCGACGTCGGACCGGACGGCGCTTTGGCCGCCGGGAAGACGATCGCGCCAGAGAGCGCGCAGGTCCTTGCCCGGCCGTTGAAAACGCTGGTGTCGGAGGGCCGAGGCCTACAGCGCGTCGCGGCCGCGCTCCCCGGTGCGGACGCGGACGACCGTCTCCACCGGGGTCACCCAGATCTTGCCGTCGCCGATCTTGCCGGTGTGCGCGGTGTCCAGCACGGTCCGCAGCGCGGCGTCGACCTGGTCGTCGTCCAGCAGGATCTCCAGCCGGTACTTGGTGATGAAATCGACCTCGTACTCCGCGCCCCGGTAGATCTCGGTGTGCCCCTTCTGCCTGCCGTAGCCGCGGACCTCGCTCACCGTCATCCCGGCGATGCCCAGTTCCTGCAGGGCGATCCGGACGTCGTCCAGCACGAACGGCTTGACCACGGCGGTCAGCAGCTTCATCGGGTCTCCTCGCGCGCGGGCCGGTGCGATCCCGGTCCGCCGGCGAGCGCGCTGCCCCGGCGTCCGGACTGGACTGCCAGCTCGTACGCGCCTTCGGCGTGCTCTGCCTCGTCGACGCCGTCGATCTCGGCTTCGCGGTCGATCCGGAATCCCATGAACTTGTGCATGACCCAGCCGAGCAGGAGGGTCACCGCCAGCGAATACCCTAGTACCGCCAGCGTTCCGACCGTTTGGCGCCACAGCTGGTCGAAGCCGCCGCCGTAGAACAGGCCGTTCGCGCCGCCGGGAGCCACGCCGGCGGTCGCGAAGAGGCCGATCAGCAGTGTGCCGGCGAAGCCGCCGAGGCCGTGCACCGCGACCACGTCCAGGGAGTCGTCGAACCCGAACCGGTACTTCAGGCTCACCGCGAACGAGCATACGACGCCCGCGACGATCCCGATCGCGGCGGCTCCGAGCGGTTCGACGTAAGCGCAGCCGGGCGTGATCCCGACCAGCCCGGCCACCGCGCCGGACGCGGCGCCGAGGGTGGTCGGCTTCCCGTCGCGGAACTGCTCGACGAGCAGCCAGCCCAGCACCGCGGCCGCGCCCGCGACGGTGGTGTTCAGGAACGCCGTCGCCGCCGAGCCCTTCGCGGCCAGCGCGGACCCGGCGTTGAACCCGAACCAGCCGAACCACAGCAACCCGGCCCCGAACATCACGAACGGCAGATTGTGCGGCCGGACAGCCTGTTTCGGCCAGCCGTGCCGCCTGCCGAGCACGAGCGCCAGCGCGAGCGCGGCCGCCCCGGAGTTCACCTCGACGACCGTGCCGCCCGCGAAGTCCAGCACGTGCAGCTTGGCCGCGATCCACCCGTCGGGGGCGAAGACCCAGTGCGCCACCGGGATGTACACGACAGTGGTCCACACGACGGAAAACACCGTCCACGTCCAGAACCGGGCCCGTTCGGCGATCGCGCCGGCCAGCAGCGCGACCGTGATGACCGCGAACATCATCTGGAACGCGACGAACGCGAACAGCGGCACCTGGTTCCCGGCGGGCCCGACCGTCTGCTCCGCGAGCCCGTGCAGCCCGGCCAGCCGCAAAGTGCCGAGCATCCCGCCGAACCAATCGGGGCCGAACGCGAGCGAATACCCGTAGAACACCCAGATCAGGCCGACCGTGGCGAGGCAGACGAAGGTCATCGCCATCACGTTCAGCACGCTCCGGGCGCGCACCATCCCGCCGTAGAACAACGCGAGACCCGGCGTCATCAGCATGACCAGCGCCGCGCTGCCCAGCAGCCACGCTGTGCTTCCGGTATCGACCACGGTCGGACACTCCTCGTCTCATCGCCCGGCCGTCGGAAGTTAACCGGGCGGTGTTACCGGAGTGTTTCCGTCGTGCTTCCGGCAGCGACCCGAGGTCCGGCGAAACGGGCGAAACGGAGCGAAAGGACGGTGCTCGGACGTGCGGTGACCGGAAATACTTCGCGGAGCGGATAAAACGGGTCAACGGCGGGCTGCCTCGGCGTAGTCCGGGCCCGGGCGGGCGGCCGTGCTCACTTCCACCGAGGAGTCGAGCATGCGCTGGAGCGCCGACTGTCTCGGTCGCCGACATCGCGTTCCGTTGGGGATTCGGGCACGTCCCCCGCCTACCGGGAGCGCTACGGCCAGCTGCCGTCACAGACCCTGCGCGGCTGATCCACACGCCGTCCCGCGCGGGATGCGACGGCAGGCGTGCGCGTTTTGTTCAAGAGCGGCGGCCCCGCGACACCTAACGTCAACTCCGTGATCGACCAGACCTCGCGAGACGCCCTCCCCCGGCCAGTACTCCGCTGCCATTCGGTCTCGGACGTCGTTCAGGCCATGGCCTTCGCGGCCGAGACCGGCGAACGCATCGTGCCGCGCGGCGGCGGGCATTGCTTCGTCGACCGGTGCCCGCCCGGTGGGATCGTGGCGGATCTGTCCGGAATGGACCGGATCACGGTCGACGACAGCGGCGTCGCGACGATCGGCGCGGGTGCTCGCCTCGGCGCGGTGTACGCGACGATGCACGAATTCGGCCGGACGATTCCGGCCGGGTGCGGCGACACCGTGGGCATCGCGGGGCTGACGCTCGGCGGCGGGATCGGGCTCCTCGGCCGTCAGTACGGGCTGACCTGCGATCGGCTCGTCGGCGCGCAGGTGGTGCTCGCCGACCGGAGCGTCGTGGAGTGCGACGAGCGCCGGGAAGCCGAGCTGTTCTGGGGGTTGCGCGGGGCGGGCGGAGGGCAGTTCGGCATCGTCACGGAGTTGCGGTTCGCGACGGTGCCGGAGCCGTCCGTCTGCCGGATCGAAGGCGGCTGGGCGGCGACGGAAAGCCTCGTCACGGCCTGGCAGGACTGGGCGCCCGACGCACCCGACGGAATGACCGTGAACCTCACTGTCCAAGCTGGACGCGCGACGCTCGTCGGGGTCTCCACCCTGCCGCCGGAGACGACCCAGGAGCGGCTCAGGGAGTTCACCGCGCGGGCCGGTGTTCTGTATGCAATAGACATCCGACTGGATGTTCCCTACAGCATGGTGAAGCCGACATTCAGCGCGATCGACTCGGCTGAAGCGAGCCGGATCCGGTCGGAGTTCTTCGCGGGGACGATGTCGGAACGCACCACGGGAGAACTCCTCAAGGGGCTGACCGGCAACCGGCGGCTGTCGTTCACGGCGATGGGCGGGGCGTACAACCGGGTCGCGGAGGCGGACACCGCGTTTGCCCATCGGGGTGAGCGGTTCTTGCTGGAGCAGGTCGGCGAACCGGGTGATCCGTGGGTGGACGAGGCGTGGAGTGCGGCGCACGCGGACGGGTCTGGCCGGGTTTATCCGAACTTTCCCGACCTCGCGCTCGAGGATCCGGCCCGGGCGTACCACGCGGGCAACCACCCGAGGCTCGCCGCGCTCAAGAAAAGCTTCGACCCGCACCGGGTTTTCGACTTTCCCCAGGCCTTGTAAGCGACTATTAAGGATCGTCATGACCAAAGTGTTCAGCGCCCTCTCCGTCTCGGTCGACGGCTACATCAGCGGCCGCCGCGAGGATGGGGCCGACGAGGTCGGAAGCGGGCTCGGCGACGCGGGGGCGCTGTTCGACTGGTACTTCGCCGGCGACACGCCCAGCAAAGTGTTCGACGGGTTCACCCTTTCCGAGCCCAGCGCGCGGGTTTTCGACGAACTCGCCGACCGGGTGGGAGCGTCGGTCGTCGGGCACACGACCTACGACCATTCAAGCCACTTCGGCGGCAGTGGTCCGCATCCGACCGCTCCGTTGTTCGTGGTCAGCCACCAGCCGGTGCCGGAACTGAGCGAGGCGCAGACCCAGGCGACCAGCGTCGAAGAGGCCATCGCCGGCGCGCGGGCGGCGGCGGGCGACAAGGACGTCGCGCTCATGGGCGGCGTTCTGGTCACCGAGGCGATCAAGGCCGGGCTCGTCGACGACTTCGTCCTGCACCAGGTCCCGATCCTGCTCGGCGGCGGGCGGAGCTTCTTCGGGGAACTCCCCGAGCACGTCCGGCTCAGGCTGGTCGAAGCCGTCCCGGCGCCCGGCGTCACCCACCTTCACTACGAAATTCTCCGCTGAAAGGAACCACGATCATGCTCAACCCCGATGTCCGCCGCGTCCTCGACGGCACCCCGATCGCCCACCTCGCGACGGTGCTCCCGGACGGATCGCCGCACGTCGTCCCGGTCTGGATCGGCACGCACGGCGACCGGATCGTCTTCCTGACCGGCCCGGACAGCCGCAAGGCCCGCAACCTCCGCCGCGACCCCCGCGTGGCGATTTCCCTTACCCCGCCGGACAATCCGTTCGAGCCGATCATCATCCGCGGCCGGGTGGCCGAATGGATCGAGGGCGACCCGGCGTGGGAAATCGTCGACGAGGTGGCCAAGAAGTACATCGGGCAGCCGTACACGCGGGAGCAGGTACGCGTGGTCGGCCTGATCGAGCCGGAGCGGCAGTCGGTGGGGATGTAGCCAGAAAGCGGCCGGTTCCCGTTGCGGCTCAAGGCGGTTCAGCGAGTCGCGGCGGCGGTCGAGAATCGCGGTGGCGAGGTCTTCGTCTGCGAAGACCTCGCCCCATTCGCTGAAGGGCTTGTTCGAGGAGCACCAGGTTCGGCTCGGTGCGTCCCGGCGAGATGACTGCCGCTGGATCGACGCCCAGTCACCGCACCTCCCGCAAGAGCGAGCAGAAGAACCCGCCCGTTACGCGTGAAGCGCGCCTATTCCAAGCACGCACTGATCGTGACGGCGAGCAGGGTGCCCTTGGTTACGACAAACACCTGGTCAGTTCCCGCGCTGCGCAGCGCCCAGATTCGCCGTGCCACGCTGGTGCGCTTGGCGAGCCGCCCGTCGGGGGTCAGGTGAAACAGCGACCCGGAGGCGCCGGCGACCAGGAAGCCGTCCGCAGTCGGGACGACCTGGCCGACGAGTTGCTGGCCGACATCGACGCGCCACTGCAGGCGTCCCACATCAGGGTCCACCACGGTGTAGCCGTCGCGGGGTTCGCGCAGCCACAGCAATCCTCCGGCATATTCCGGTGCTGCGGCCGCAAGGTCGGTCTCGGACCGGAGGAACTCGCGGGCGGTGTCGGCTGACAGCACGATCTCAGCCAGTACGCGCCGGTCGCAGCGCAGCAGGAAACGATCGAGCCCGACCGCTGCGATGCTGGATCCGGCGTCGTTGTCCGCGAGCGGCAGCGGCAGCCGCCACGCGGACAGTTCCCGGCCGTCGTGCCGATCGATCAAGCGAACCCGGGTGTCGGCCGGTTCGCCGATCAGGAAACCGTCGCCGGCGGGCACGGGCAGCACGGTGTTGACTCGACGCTCGGTTTCCCAGCGGAGCTCCCCCGTCGCGAGGTCAAACGCGCGCAGCGGCGTGTATCCGCGCCAGCCGCCGACGAGCACTACGTTCGCGGAGACGACCAGATGTCCGGGGACAGCGGGAACGTCAGCGGACCAGATCTGCCGCCCGGTCGCGAGATCCAGACAGGACAGTCGAGGGTTGTCCTGCGGGATCACCAGGCAACGATCACCGGCGACGACAACCGCACGCGGCCACGTGCCGAGCGGAACGTCCCACCGCACAGAACCATCAGCCGGGTCAAGGCTCACCAGCCGGGTGCCGCGCTCGTGCACGATGACATGGCCGCTCGTCACCGCAAGACCCGAGGCAGCGCCACGCTGGTGCAGCGGCCGCTCCCACCCGATTTCGATCACAGCATCAGACCACCACGATCGCCTGATCCTGGGCAACCGGATTCGTCGCATCGCAGGTTTGTTGCGACTGGATGTTTTGCTTCTCGCTGACCTCAAGCACCGTCCAGCGATCGCAGACCGGGCGCGTCGGCACGCTGTACCGGCACTTCCCGACCCGCGTAGCCCCGATCGACGGTGTCCCATATTCCGCGCAGCACTCCGAAAAGCACCCTGGCGCTGGACTCCCTGGCTAGCTGATCACCCGCCCACGAGCGGACGCGTGCCGGGCGGCAATTGCGCAACGCCGCCGCCCAGGTACCGCACCACCGCCTCCTGCAGCGCCCGCACGGCGCGCGGCTGCTCGACATCCCGCCGGTACGCCAGCCGCACCACCCGGCTCAGCCCCGGTTCGGTGAACCGCGTGCGACGGAACCGGTCGCCGACCACGGTGCTCGGCACGACGGCCAAGCCGAGCCCGGCCTGGACCAGCTCCAGCACCGCGTCCATCTCGCCGCCTTCGATCGCGAAGAGCGGGTCGAATCCCTCGGCGCGGCAGGCAGCCACGGTCGCCTCGCGCAGGTCGTAGCCCTGCCGGAACATCACCAGCGGACGGTCCCGCAGCGCGCCGATCGGCATCCGTCCGCGCACCGGCGCGGGCGCGTCTTTCGGCGAAATCACCACGAGGTCTTCGACGAACAGCGCGCGGCTCTCCAGCCGGGAATCGTCGTGCACTCGGCTGTCCACGATCATCGCCAGATCCAGGCCGCCTTCCGACAGCGCGGTCTGCAGGTCGCGAGAGCCGCTTTCGTGCAGCACCAGCTCGATCCCCGGATAGTCCCGGCGGAACGCGGCGAGCATTGCGGGCAGCAGGCCGGTGCACAGGCTCGGGGTCGCGCCGAGCCGCACCCGGCCGCGGCCCAGTTCGTCCAGTTCGCGGATCGCCCGGTACGCAGTCTCCGTCTCGGCGAGGATCCGGCGCGCGATCGGCAGCAGCGTCTCCCCCGCCTCGGTGAGCGTGACGTTGCCGCGGATCCGGTGGAACAGCCCCGCGCCCACATCCCGTTCCAGCGCGCGGATCTGCTGCGACAGTGAGGGCTGCGCCACACGCATGCGTTCGGCGGCCCGCGTGAAATGCCGCGTCTCGGCCACTGCCAGGAAGTACGCCAGCTGGTGGAACTGCACGAGCGCCATCATAGGCTAAGGTTCTCGTGTCGAGAGAAAGCATGTGTTTGCCCTCTGGTCAGCGCCGACTTACCGTCGGTTCCGTGGCACTCGCACCCGCTCCGCCCCGCCGTCGCCCGGCGCTCGTGACGTTCTGGCGTTCGACCATCGGCAAGAAGGCCGTCATGGCCGTCACCGGCCTGATGTTCGTCGCGTTCCTGTTCGTGCACATGGCAGGGAACCTCAAGGTTTTCCTGGGACCACAGCATTTCGACGACTACGCGGCCTGGCTGCGCACGATCGGCGAGCCGGTGCTGCAGAACGCCTGGTACCTCTCGATCCAGCGGACTGTGCTCCTGATCGCGCTGGTGCTGCACGTGGTCGCGGCGGTGCAACTGTCCAAACGGGACCGTCAAGCGCGCCCGGTGAAGTACGCGCACGGCCAGCGGCGCAAGGCCAGTTTCGCGACGCACACCATGCGCTGGGGCGGCGCGACGCTCGCGCTCTACATCGTGTGGCACATCCTGGACCTCACGGTCGGCGTCGCCAACCAGGACTTCCGCGACGGCCAGCCGTACCACAACATCGTCGCGGACTTCCAGGTCTGGTGGGTCAACCTGATCTACATCGTCGCGCTGCTGATGCTCGGCCTGCACATCAACCACGGCTTCTGGAGCGCGGCGCAGACGCTGGGCATCACCAGCAAAACCCGCGACCGGGCCTTGAAAACCGCGGGCTCCGTGCTCGCCGTCGTGATCACCGGCGGCTTCCTGATCGTGCCGATCGCCGTGATGGCGGGATGGGTGGCCTGACATGAGCGACTACACGCTCGGCGAGCCGATCGCCGACACCCGGGCGCCGGAAGGCCCGATCGAGGACCGCTGGGACAGCCGCCGCTTCGGCGCGAAGCTGGTCAACCCGGCCAACCGGCGGCGGCACCGCGTGATCGTGGTCGGCACCGGGCTCGCCGGGGCGTCCGCCGGCGCGACGCTCGCCGAGCAGGGCTACCACGTGGTCCAGTTCTGCTTCCAGGACTCGCCGCGGCGCGCGCACTCGGTCGCCGCGCAGGGCGGCATCAACGCCGCGAAGAACTACCGCAACGACGGCGATTCGGTCTACCGGCTCTTCTACGACACAGTGAAGGGCGGCGACTTCCGGTCCCGGGAGTCGAATGTGTACCGGCTGGCGCAGGTGTCCACGCAGATCATCGACCAGGCGGTGGCGCAGGGCGTGCCGTTCGCCCGGGAGTACGGCGGGTTGCTCGACACCCGCTCGTTCGGCGGCGTGCAGGTGCAGCGCACGTTCTACGCGCGCGGCCAGACCGGACAGCAGCTGCTGCTCGGCGCGTACCAGGCTCTCTCACGGCAGATCGACGCGGGCGGGGTGGAAATGCACCCGCGAACCGAAATGCTGGACCTGATCGTGGCCGACGGCAAGGCGCGCGGGATCGTCGCGCGGGACCTGGTGACCGGCGAGGTGACCACGCATCTCGCCGACGCCGTCGTGCTCGCGACGGGCGGCTACGGAAACGTCTTTTACTTGTCCACCAACGCGAAGGGTTCCAACGCCACCGCGATCTGGCGGGCGCACAAGCGCGGCGCGTACTTCGCGAACCCGTGCTTCACGCAGATCCACCCGACCTGCATCCCGCGCTCGGGCGAGCATCAATCGAAGCTGACGCTGATGAGCGAATCGCTGCGCAACGACGGCCGGATCTGGGTCCCGAAGCAGCCGCGCGACCCGCGGCCTCCGCAGGAGATCCCGGAGTCCGAACGGGACTATTACCTCGAGCGGATGTACCCGAGTTTCGGCAACCTCGTGCCGCGCGACATCGCTTCGCGGGCCGCGAAGAACGTCTGCGACGCGGGGTTCGGCGTCGGTCCCGGCGGGCTCGGCGTGTATCTGGACTTCGCGGACGCGATCGGGCGGATGGGCCGCGCGGCGGTGGAAGCCAAGTACGGCAACCTTTTCGACATGTACGAGCGGATCACCGCGGAGAACCCGTACGAGGTCCCGATGCGGATCTACCCGGCGATCCACTACACGATGGGCGGCCTGTGGGTCGACTACGACCTGCAGAGCACCGTGCCCGGCCTGTTCGTGATCGGCGAGGCCAACTTCTCCGACCACGGCGCGAACCGGCTCGGCGCGTCCGCGCTGATGCAGGGTCTCGCCGACGGCTACTTCGTGCTCCCGGCGACCCTCAACGACTACATCGCCCGCGGCGGTTTCCCCGCGCTCGACCCGGCGGACCCCGCCGTCGCACAAGCGGAAACCGCCGTGCGCGACCGGCTCGAACGGCTGTTGTCGGTGCGCGGCACCCGCAGCGTGGACTCGTTCCACCGCGAACTGGGCCACCTGATGTGGGACCACTGCGGGATGTCCCGCTCCGCCGAGGGCCTGAGGAAAGCACTCGACCGGATTCCCGGGCTCCGCGCCGAATTCTGGCGGGACGTCCGCGTCCCCGGCACCGGCGAGGAGCTGAACCAGGAACTGGAGAAGGCCGGTCGCGTCGCCGACTTCCTCGAGCTCGCCGAGCTGCTGCTGCTCGACGCACTGGTGCGCGAGGAGTCCTGCGGCGGCCATTTCCGCGAGGAACACCAGACCGGAGGCGGCGAGGCCCAGCGCGACGACGAGCGGTTCTCCTACGTCTCGGCCTGGGAGTACGGCGAGAAGCCGGTTCTGCACCAGGAAATCCTGAACTTCGAGCACGTCCACCCCACCCAGCGGAGCTACACGTGAAACTCACCCTGCGGGTCTGGCGCCAGTCCGGCCCGGACGACGACGGCAGGCTGGTCGAATACCCCGTCGACGACGCCAGTCCGGACATGTCCTTCCTGGAGCTCCTCGACGTCCTCAACCAGCACCTCATCGAGGACGGCGCCCAGCCGATCGCGTTCGACCACGACTGCCGCGAGGGCATCTGCGGCTCGTGCGGCGTGGTGATCAACGGCCGGGCGCACGGCCCCGAACGCACCACGACCTGCCAGCTGCACCTGCGTTCCTTCCGCGACGGCGACGTGCTGGACGTGGAACCGTGGCGCGCCAAGGGTTTCCCGGTGATCAAGGACCTGGTGGTGGACCGCTCGGCGTTCGACCGGATCATCGAGGCGGGCGGCTACGTGACCGCCCCGACCGGCAGCGCTCCCGAGGCGCACGCGACGCCGGTGCCCAAGCCGGACGCGGACCTCGCCTTCGACAACGCGACCTGCATCGGCTGCGGCGCCTGCGTGGCGGCCTGCCCGAACGGGTCGGCGATGTTGTTCACCTCGGCGAAGGTAGCGCACCTGAACTCCCTGCCGCAGGGTCAGCCGGAGCGCGCCCAGCGGGTGCTCGACATGGTGGACGCCATGGACGCGGCCGACTTCGGCGGCTGCACGAACACCGGGGAATGCGTCGCCTCGTGTCCCAAGGGGATTCCGCTGACGAGCATCGCCAATCTCAACCGGGAGTTCATGAAAGCCAGCCGCTCGCGGAGGTAGCGGAGGGAACCCTGAGGGACTCTGATTCCCTCAGGGTTCCCTTCCCGGCCGTCAGGTCAGGACTTCTTGCCCCGCCCGGTGTCGTCGTCGATGTCGATCCGCTCCTTGCGGACCTTCCCCTGGACAGTCTGTTCCTCGGTCACCTGCTCGGTCCCGAGGCGCACCCGCTCGACCGGCACGGTTTCCTTCTGCACCACCGGCTTCTCGGCGTGCAGCACGACGTCCTGCTCAGCCTCGCCAATCTCGGCCTTGCCCGCGGCCTTGGCGTCAGTGATCGGCTCGCGCTCGATGCGCACTTCCTCGTGCGTGACCGGCACGGTCACCTGCTCCTCCTCGGTCACCACGTACTTGCGCAGCCGCACGTGGCCGGTCTCGACCTCTTCGGTGCCGACCCTCAGCCGCTCCTCCGAGCGCACGACGTCGCCGGTGCCGGTCGCGTCGTGGCGTCCGCTCTTAGCCGCGGCTGTCTCCTGGCCGGTCGGGTGGCCCTTGCCCGCAGCGCCGCCTGCCGCCGCGTCGCGCCCCCTGCCTGCGACGCCGCCTGCCGCACCGCCAGCCATGCCGCCAGCAGCGCCGCCGGCCGCCATGTCGCGCCCGGTGTTCCGGCCGCCCCGCACGTTTTCGCCATTCCCGGCCCGCGGAGCCGGCAAGCCGTAGTACTTGTACAGCTCGACGCTTTCCTTTTCGGAAAGGTGGCCTTCGGCGTCGATGCGCGGCGCGTCGGACACCTGGTCCTTCGCCACCTGCACGTGCAGGCCGTCGTTCTCCATGTCCGCACCCGACAGCGGCACGAAGCTCTCCTTCTGGCCGAACAGCCCGGTTTTCACCGTCACCCACTCCGGCCGCCGCGTGTCGTCGGCGAGATAGACCGTGCCGACCTTGCCGATCTTGCTGCCCGAATTGTCCACCACGGTGCTGTCGACGAGATCTTGCGGCTGCATTGCGCGTACCATGGATCCACTCCATTTCCCCGAATCGGATTTCCTTCTCCGGCCCCACTCTCCGGCTGGTCACCGAGCCGCGCAAGCCTCGTACCCCTCAGCCGAGCGACCCCGTTTCGTGTCAGTTTGCGGCCCGGTTTTACCGGGTACTTCCGTCGCAAGAGGACCGTTCGCCAGGCGGTCCGGCGGAATGGGCGAAGAATTGCCCGCCCGCCGGATCAGGAAAGGCTGCGGCGTATTTCCGGAGTGCTTCCGGAAAACCCGGATGCGGCCGGACGCGCCGGTCGGCTAGGCTCCCGCCCATGGGTGCCACCTTCGCCGCATACGCAGTGACTCGCCTGCGCAACGCCTGAGCGCCGGAAGCTCACCGCTCCGTCGCGCTCTCCCGTTGTCCGTCCGGGCCGCCTTTCCTGGCGTCCGGGTCGCTTTCTCATGCGCGGAGTCCGCACCTTTATGTCTGCCCAACCCTTCGGCGGACGGCACGAGCTCGGCCAGAACTTCCTGGCCGACCCCGCCGTCATCGCCGCTGTCTGCACCGCCGCCGCCCGCACGAGCGGTCCCCTCGTGGAACTCGCCGCGGGCGACGGCGCGCTGACCCTCCCGCTCAGCCGCACCGGCCGCCCGCTGACCGCGGTCGAACTCGACCCCCGCCGCGCCCGCCGCCTGGCGCGGCGGACCGGCGGCAATGTCGAGGTCGTCCACGGCGACCTGCTCCGGCACAGGCTGCCCGACGTCCCGCATACCGTCGTCGGCAATCTGCCCTTCCACCTCACCACCGCGACCCTGCGCCGGTTGTTCCGGCAACCGCACTGGGAACTCGCGGTGCTGCTGGTGCAATGGGAAGTCGCGCGCCGGCGCGCCGGAATCGGCGGCGCGTCCCAGATGACCGCCGCCTGGTGGCCGTGGTTCGAGTTCGCCGCGCCCGCGCGGGTCCCCGCACAGGCGTTCCGGCCGCGTCCGGCCGTGGACGGCGGAATCCTCGTCATCACCCGCCGCCCGAAGCCGCTGGTCACCGAGCAGGCCGATTACCAGGAGTTCGTCCGCGAGGTCTTCGCTGGACGAGGCCGCGGACTGGGCGGGATCCTGCCCCGCACCGGCCGCGTCAGCGCCCGCGCGGCACGGACCTGGCTTGCCCGGCAAAGACTGTCGCCGCAAGCACTCCCCCGCGATCTGACCGCCGAGCACTGGGCTTCCCTCTGGAACCTGGTGCGGTAACCCTGCATCGATCCGCCAGATGCAGCGCAGCGAAAAGCTCCGCTTTCGCGGACCACGGCGCCTGGCGATAGTGAAAGGAAGCGACGAGAGGCGGTTCCGGGAATGAACCACGGCGACTGGGTGCGCGAGGCCGCGCGGCTGCGGCCCCGCACAGCGGCCTTTGTGGACGGTGACTGGCTGAACGCCAAGTCCGGCAAGACTTTCGCCGACGTCAACCCGGCCACCGGACACCCGGTCGCGCACGTGGCCGAAGGCGGCGAAGACGAGATCGACGCCGCTGTCGCCGCCGCGCGCCGGGCGTTCGAGGACGGCCGCTGGTCCCGGCTCGCGGTAGCGGAACGCAAGAAGCGCCTGCTGAAACTGGCCGATCTCATCAGTGCGCACGGACGGGAACTGGCGCTCTGCGACACCCTGGACGTAGGCCGTCCGATCTCCGACACCTTCGGCCAGGACGTGCCCGCGACTGCCGAGTGCTTCGCCTGGTACGCCGAAGCGCTCGACAAACACTACGACGAAATCGCACCCGCTCCTCCGGGCAATTTCGCCGCGATCCGGCGAGTGCCGCTCGGAGTCGTGGGCGCGGTCGTGCCGTGGAACTTCCCGCTCGACATCGCCGGGTGGAAACTCGCCCCGGCGCTGGCCGCGGGCAACAGCGTCGTCCTCAAACCCGCCGAACAGTCCCCGCTTTCCGCACTGCGGCTGGCGGAATTGGCCGTGGAAGCCGGAATTCCGGACGGGGTGCTCAACGTGGTTCCGGGCTTCGGCGAAACCGCCGGACAGGCGCTCGGACGGCATCCGGACGTCGACATCCTCGCCTTCACCGGATCGACCCCGGTAGGCGGGTTGTTCCTGCGCTACGCCGGGGAATCGAACCTCAAGCAGGTCTGGCTCGAATGCGGCGGCAAGAGCCCGGTCGTCGTCTTCGCCGACGCGGATCTCGACGCCGCCGCGGACCTGGTCGCGTTCGGTTTCTGCGCGAACTCCGGCCAAGTCTGCTCGGCCACCACCCGGCTGCTCGTCCACGCCGCGGTGGCCGACGCATTCCTCGCCCGGCTGCGCGAAAAGGTCGCCGGGTGGGTGCCCGGGGATCCGCTGGACCCGGCCACGAAACTGGGTCCGATGATCGACGTGGCCGCAGCAGCCCGGGTGCTGGCCGCCGTCGAAGCCAGCAGCGGAACCGTCGTCGCGGGCGGCTCCCGTCGAGGCGCGTTCCTGGACCCGACCATCGTCACCGACCTAGCCGCCGACGATCCCCTCGTCACCGAGGAACTGTTCGGACCGGTCCTCTCGACGCAGACTTTCGAGTCCGAGGCCGAAGCGATCCGCCTGGCGAACGACACCCCGTACGGCCTCGCCGCCTCGATCTGGACCCGCGACCTCGCCCGTGCGCACCGCGTCTCCGACGGAATCCACGCCGGGACGGTCTCAGTGAACACAGTGGACGCCCTCAGCACCGCGACCCCGTTCGGCGGCTTCAAGCAGTCCGGCTTCGGCCGCGATCTCTCCCTGCACTCGTTCGACAAATACACCGGCCTCAAAACGGTCTGGACGGCTTACGCCTGACCGAGGTCCCGCCCGGTTTCCGCGGCCAGATACCCCAGCAACAGCTCCCGCACCCTGGCCGCGGACAAGCTGGTGTTCCGCCCGGCGAGGTGCAGACCGTACGCGTCCTCCAACGCCACCGCGTTCGCCGCGATGTCCGCCGCGGGAGACCGCAACCGGAACGCGCCTGTGTCCCGTCCGTGCGCCAGCGCCGCCGAATACAGCGACACCTCGCGATCCCACAACGCAGTCATCAACACCGCATGCGCCGGGTTGCGCGCCGCGTGGACGTGCATTTCGTACAGCACGCGGCTCAGCGGATCCCCCTCGTCGGCGGGCAGCCCCGCGTCGACCAGCCGCACGAGCCGCCGGACCGGATCGTCCTCGGCCTCCGCCGCGCGCGCTCGCGCCCAGTAGAACCGGTCGACCGCGTCGCGGTGCAGCTCGAACAGCAGGTCGTCGAGGTCCGGGTAGTAGTAGCTGACCGAACCCGCCGACAGCCCGGCCTCCTCGGCGACGTCGCGCACGCGGAGACCGGCCAGCCCGCGCGTCCGGATCGCGCGGCCGGCCGCCGCCACCAGCTCGTCGCGCCGCCGCGCTTGGTCCTTGGGTCGTGCCACGTCCAGGATTATTGATGACGTGCATCGAAAAACCCAGCACGGGTTCCGGAGAACCCACCCCGTAAGGGCCTTGCCACCCGGACCGGCATCGCTCATTCTTTGCGACAGACCGCAAAGAACGAGGAGACGCGCATGGCCCACCCCCTCTCGCGCCTGACCGAAGACGAGGTCGCCCGCAACCGCGCGCTGCTGTCCGAGGCTGGGATCGCGACCGAGAACACCCGGTTCGCGCTCGTCTCGCTGCTCGAACCGGCGAAGGCGGCCGTGCTGGCCTGGCAGCCGGGCGACCCGGTGGACCGCCGGGTCCGCTCGCTGCTCCTGGACCGGCGGACCGGCGCGGTGCGCGAGGCGGTCGTGTCGCTGACCAGCGGCGAGGTCGTCGCCGATCGGGCGGTGGACGTCGTGGCCGAGGGGCAGCCGCCGATCCTGCACGAGGAGTTCGACCTGGTCGAGAAGATCCTCTGGGAGGACGAGGCGTGGAACGCGGCCATGCGCCGCCGCGGCATCGACGAACCGCGTTCGGTCCGGATCTCCGCACTGAGCGCCGGGTGCTTCGACATCCCCGGCGAAACCGGGCTGCGGCTCGTGCGCTGCCTGGCTTTCCTGCAGCTCGGCAAGGACGACAACCTCTGGGCGCACCCGATCGACGGCGTGGTGGCGTACGTCGACTTGATCGCCGGCCGCGTCCACGACCTCATCGACGACGGCCCGGCCGACATCCCGCGCACCGCCTACGACTACCACCTCGACGGCCCGGCGCGGGACACCCAGAAACCGATCGTGATCACCCAGCCGGAAGGCCCGAGCTTCGCCGTCGACGGCGATGTCGTCACGTGGGAGAAGTGGCAGTTCCGGATCGGCTTCAACGCGGTCGAAGGCCTTACCCTGCACCAAATCGGCTTCCAGGACGGCGAACGGCTGCGCCCGGTGGTCTACCGCGCTTCGGTGGCGGAGATGGTCGTTCCTTACGGCGATCCGAGCCCGGTCCGGTTCTGGCAGAACTACTTCGACGCGGGCGAGTACTCGCTGGGCAAGGAAGCCAACTCGCTGACGCTGGGCTGCGACTGCCTCGGCGAGATCCGCTATTTCGACGCGGTCCTGCACGACGACGACGGCCGGCCGCACACCATCGCCAACGCGATCTGCCTGCACGAAGAAGACGCTGGCGTGCTGTGGAAGCACACTGACCACTACAACGGCAGTGTTTCGACCCGTCGGCAGCGTCGGCTGGTCATCTCGTTCTTCGTGACCGTCGGCAATTACGACTACGGCTTCTACTGGTACCTCTACCTCGACGGCACCATCGAACTGGAGTGCAAGGCCACCGGGATCGTCTTCGCTTCAGCCTTCCCGGCTGACGATCCGGAGTACCCGTGGGCCGCCGAAATCGCTCCTGGCGTCGGCGCGCCGTTCCACCAGCACCTGTTCTCCGCGCGGCTGGACATGATGGTCGACGGCCTCGCCAACGCCGTCGACGAGATCGACGTGCAGCGCGTCCCGATCGGCACGGACAACCCGTACGGCAACGCCTTCACCCGCAAGATCACCAGGCTGGCCAAGGAATCCGAGGCCGGCCGGCTCGCCGACGGCAACCTCGGCCGCACCTGGCGGATCAGCAATCCCGGGTCCCGCAACGCACTCGGCAAACCCGTCGCCTACACGCTGCATCCGGAGGGCCTGCCGCCGTTGCTGGCCGACGACGCGTCGTCCATCGCCCGCCGCGCCGCCTTCACCCGCAAGCATCTGTGGGTCACCGCGTACGCCGAAGACGAGCGCTTCCCGGCCGGCGAGTACGTGAACCAGAACGACGGCAAGACCGGCATCGACACCTGGATCCAGGCCGACCGCGACCTCGACGGCGCCGACCTCGTCGTCTGGCACACCTTCGGCCTCACGCATTACCCGCGCACCGAGGACTGGCCGATCATGCCCGTCGACCACACTGGATTCACGCTGAAGCCCAGCGGATTCTTCGACGCCAATCCCGCACTGGACACGCCCGCGCCGAAACCGCAGCATCCGGATTGCTGTCACTGAGGCAGGATGTCGGCATGAGCGAGCCTTCCTTCACCCTCGTGCAGCTGCGCTACTTCGAGGCGGCGGCGCGGCACTTGAGCATGACTGCCGCGTCGAAGGAGCTGATGGTGTCGCAGTCGGCCGTTTCGACGGCGATCGCGCAGCTGGAGAAGGAAATGGGCGTGCAGTTCCTGCTGCGCCACCACGCCCGCGGGCTCAGCCTGACCACCGCCGGCGAGGAGTTCTACAAGCGGGTGCTGGATTTCCTGGCACACGGCGCGGAGCTGGTCGAGACGGCGCGGCAATCCGGCACCGATCTGGTCGGCACGCTCATTGTCGGCTGTTTCACCACGCTCGCGCCGTTCCGCCTGCCGAGCCTGCTGGCCGAGTTCGAAGCCCGGCATCCGCGCGTGCATGTGTCCCTGCGCGAGGGCGAGCACAAGGCGCTCAAGAGCGCCTTGCGGGCAGGTGAGACCGAACTGGCGATGCTGTACGGGTACGACCTCGACGACGACATCGACCGCGAGGTGGTCGGTACTGCCGCGCCGTACGCTCTCGTCTCCGAGGACCACCGGCTCGCGCGGCGGAAGAGCCGCAAGGTGTCGCTGCGGGAGCTGGCCGAAGAGCCGATGGTGCTGCTCGATCTGCCGCACAGCCGGGAGTATCTGCAGTCGATCCTCAGCGACGCCGGGGTGGCGCCTCGGGTTCGGCATCGGACGAGCGGGTACGAGACGGTGCGGGCGCTGGTGGCTTCCGGGCACGGGTTCGCGTTGCTCAACCAGCGTCCGCCGGACGACACGACTTACGCGGGCGCGAGCGTCGTGCCGCTTGCGCTGACTGACGATGTTCCGTCACTGGAGATCGTGCTCGCGACCATGCGCGGGGTCCGCCTTACCCGGCGGGCGCAGGAGTTCCGGGAGCTGTGCCGAGTGCTGTACTCCGCCCCGGGAGCTTGATCCCGCGTTGAACAGCCGTTCCAGCGCACGGCGCGCGCGGACTGGAGCCTGGCGGTCGCCGTGCAGCTGCAGGAAATGGTTGAGCGCCAACATGATCGCGACGATCTCGTAGAGCAGCTGATCGAGGTCCGTGTCCGCGGGCAGTTCCTCCAGGCTCACCGCCCGCCAGATGTTCACACGCAGCTCCCGCTGCCAGAGCTCGCTCATCCTGACGACGGCATCGCGCACCGGTCCTTCCCGGCCGTCGAACTCGGCCGCGGCCGCGGTGAAGAAGCAGCCGCCGGGCAGCAGTTCGCGTTCCAGGTAGGAAATCCACGCCTCGCAAGCCGCGCGGAGATACGGCAGACCGCGCGCCACGCCGCGAGCGCGTTCCGGCACCTCGCGGACGAACAGCTCGACGGCGGCCTCGACCACGGCCAGCTGCAGGCTTTCCTTGGTGCCGAAATGCCCGATCACACCCGCCTTGCTCATCCCCATCTCGGCGGCGAGCCGCCCGATCGTCAGGCCCTCCAGGCCCTCCGCGGAGGCGATCGCCAAACCGGCGTCGAGGATGCGCTGCCGGGTGTGGCGGGTCTCGGCCGCGGACTTCCGGGGACTCATGCGCTCACTATAGATTACGAACGATCGGTCGCTATAGTGCGACCAGACCCTGAGGAGGGACAGATGCCCGGCTCCCGCATCACCGCGCTCGGCCACCACCGGCCCGCCCGCGTGCTGACCAACACCGATCTGGAAGGCATGGTCGACACGACCGACGAGTGGATCCGCCGCCGCACCGGCATCGCCACCCGGCACGTCGCGGACGGCTCGGTCGCCGACCTGGCCACCGAGGCCGCGGCGAAGGCGCTGGCCGCGGCCGGTCTCGAACCGGGCGACATCGGCCTGGTCACCGTCGCCACGTGCAGCGCGATCGACCGCTGCCCGTCGATCGCCGCCCAGGTCGCGGGCCGCCTGGGCATCCCGGCCCCGGTCTGCTTCGACCTCAACAACGGCTGCGCCGGCTTCTGCACCGCGCTGGCCACCGCCGACCACGCCGTCCAGGCCGGAGCCGCCCGGCACGCGCTGGTCGTCGGCGCGGAGAAGATGTCGGACGTCACCGACTGGACCGACCGCAGCACCTGCGTCCTGCTCGGCGACGGCGCGGGCGCGGCCGTCCTCAGCGCGACGGACACCGCGTCGGTCGGACCCGTCGTCTGGGGCTCCGACCCGGCACGCAGGCATCTGGTCCGGCTCGTGGACGAATGGCAGCCCGCGTTCGCCCAGGACGGCCAGGCGGTGTTCCGCTGGGCTACTCAGGAACTGCCCGCAGTCGCGGCGGAGGCCTGCCGTCGCGCGGGCATCGCCACCACCGACCTCGCCGGAGTGGTCACCCACCAGGCCAACCTGCGCATCATCGAGGCGCTGACCGGCCGTCTCGAACTGCGCGAGGACGTGGTGATCGGCCGGGACGTGGTCGATTCGGGCAACACGTCGGCGGCGTCCGTCCCGCTCGCACTGTCCACAATGGTCTCGCGCGGCGAGCTGCCCGCCGGCGAACCGGTGCTGCTCTTCGCCTTCGGCGGCGGGCTCTCGTGGGCGGGCCAGGTCGTGGCCTGCCCGTGAAAGACCTGGTCTGCCTGCACGCCGCCGCGAGCAGCCCGGCGACGTGGGATCCGCTGCGCCCGGGGCTGGCGGAACTCGGGTTCCGCCCGCACACCCCGGTCCTGCTCGGGCACCACGACGCCGGACGGCTCCGCTCGTATCCGCTGGCATCCTTCCGGGACGACGTCTTGCGCTCGCTGGACGGCCTCGAGCGGTTCACGCTCGCCGGGCATTCGCTCGGCGCGTTCGTCGCGTCCATAGTGGCCGCGGAAGCGCCGGACCGGGTCGAGCGACTGGTGCTCGAAGAGGTGCCGGTGCCCCCGCGCGACGCCGACGACCTGCCGCCGTCACGGCGAAGGACTGCTTTGCGTGCGCTCGCTTTCTTCCGCCACAAGCAGTTCGACCCGGCGATGGTGCGGGACGTGCTCGCCGGCCTTCGAGCTCCTCAACCCGAGTGGTGGGCCAGCCTCGCGGCAATCAGCGCCCCGACGCTGATCCTGGCGGGCGGACCGCGGAGTCACCTGGACCAATCCCGGTACGCCTTGCTCGAACAGGCCTTACCGGATGCGCAAACGGTGACGGTCGGCGTCGGGCACCGGATTCATTCCCAGGCACCGGAACGCTGGCTGTCCGCGGTCTCGGACTGGCTCTGATACCCGCGCTGAATCGCCACGTGGTCCGCCACGAACTTCGCGTCGTGCCACACGCCCCAGATGAAACTCGACCCACGCCGCGCCAGCCACGGCAGCCCGATGAAGTACACCCCTGGCTCGACAGACACCCCGCGCCGGTGCTTCGGCCGTCCGTTCTCGTCGAAGGCGTCGACCTGCAGCCAGCTGTAGTCGACGGCAAAGCCGGTCGCCCACACGATCGAAGTCACTCCGGCCGCGGCCAAGTCCAGCTCCAGCAACGGATCGGTGACGCACGCCGGGTCCGGCCCAAGCTCACGCGCGGACGGTTCCTCCGGCAGGTCGAGCCCGTTGCGCGCCGCGTAGGCGTCGGCTTCGTCAAGCAGGGCAAGGTAATTCTCGTCGCCCGCCGCGATGTTCTTCGCCAGGTCCGTGGCGAAGCTGAGCTTGCCGTCGGCGTACGCGCCGGTCATGCCGACGAGCGTGATGCCGAGCCCGGCCAGCGCCCGGAAGTCCACGGTGTGCCCGCCGCGCGCGCCGCTGACCGCGATGGTCACGTGTTCCGCTCCGGCGGGCGGCGTCTCGGCGTCCCACTTGCCCAGAACGCCCAGCCACCAGCAGAAGTCGCGGTCGCGGTAGCTGCGCGGCGGACGGTCGTGCGGCCCGACCGACAGGTACACCTCACGCCCGGCCCGGCGCAGTTCCTCGGCGATCTGCACACCCGACGAGCCCGCGCCGACGACCAGCACCGCGCCTTCGGGGAGCTGCCCGGGGTTCCGGTAGCCGCTGGAGTGCAGCTGCACCGGACCGGCGCCGGCGGGCACGATCGGCGGAATCACCGGGCGCTGGAACGGGCCGGTCGCGGCGATGACGAACCGGGCGTCGATCGTTCCGTCCGAGGTTTCGGCGCGGAACCCGGGCCTGCCCTCGTGCCGCCGCACGGACGTCACCTCGACCCCGGTGCGGACCGGCGCGGCGATTTTTTCCGCGTAGGCCTCGAAATAGTCCGCGACCTGGTCCTTCGACGCGAATTCTCCGGGAGCCACATCCGGGAATTCCAAGCCGGGGAAACGGTCGTGCCACGCGGGGCCGTTCGCGACGAGCGAGTCCCACCGCTCCGAGCGCCACCGTTCGGCGATCCGGTTCCGTTCCAGGACCACGTGCGGCACGCCGCATTCGCTCAGGTGCTCGCTCATCGCCAGGCCGGCCTGTCCCCCGCCCACGACGAGGGCCTCCACCTGTTCGCTCGACATCCCAGACCTCCGCTCCGGCTTCAGCGCGGTTCAGCGCCGTCTCTCCGGATCCTCACGGCCCGCACTGCTCGTGTCCAACAGATGTTTCCGGCACTCAAGATCTGTTTTCCCGATGCAGGGTGCATCAACATAACTGATGCATTGGTCCAGAAAGATCTACTGGACAGAACCTCGCGACCGCGGTCAGGCTGAGGCGTCCGACGACCGCCGCAGGGAAGGCCACGCAGTGACTGTCCACCGTCGCATCCGCCCGTTCAACACGCGGGACACCTACCCGGAGCAGAACCTCGACAACGACCTCTGCCAGGCCGTCGTCGCCAACGGGACGGTCTACGTCCGCGGCCAGATCGGGCAGGACCTCGACACGAGCGAATCGGTCGGGATCGGCGACGTCGCCGTGCAGGCCGAGCAGGCGATGGCGAACATCAAGATGCTGCTCGAAGAAGCGGGCAGCCGGATGGAGCACCTCGTCAAGCTCACGATCTACCTGGTCGACCCGCGCTACCGCGAGGCGGTCTACCGCACCGTCGGGCGCTGGACCAAGGGCGTGCACCCGATCTCGACCGGCGTGGTCGTGTCCGCGCTCGCCCGGCCGGAATGGCTGTGCGAGATCGACGCCGTCGCGGTGATCCCGGAGGAGGAGAAGTGACCTTTTCGATCGTCGCCCGCGACACTTCCGGCGGCACCGTCCGGTTCGGCATCGCGGCCAGTTCGTCCAGCCCCGCAGTCGTCGCCCGTGTCGCGCACCTGCGCCCGGGCCTCGGTGCGGCGTCCTCGCAGAACATCACCGACCCTCGCCTCGGCGGGCGGCTGCTGGACCGGCTCGCGGAGCACGGAGATCCGGAGAAGGCTCTCGCCGAGGTAACGGCGGCCGCGGAGCACATCGAGTACCGGCAGTTGACCGTGCTCGGCCGGACCGGGCCTGGTTTTGCCTACAGCGGCTCGAAAACTCTCGGCACGCATGCGTCGGCGACGGCGGACGGCGTGGTCGTGGCGGGCAACATGCTGGCCGGCGAGCACATTCCCCAGTCCATGGCGGACGCTTTCGCCGACGCGTCCGGCGAGCTGGAACAACGCCTCGTCGCGGCGATGCGGGCCGGGCTCGCGGCGGGCGGCGAGGAGGGCCCGGTGCGGTCCGCCGGGCTCGTCGTGGTGTCCGCCGCGGAGTGGCCGGTTACGGATCTGCGCGTGGACTGGGCGGACGAACCGATCGAGCAGCTCGCCGAACTCCTCGACGTCTGGCTCCCCCAGCGCGACGATTACGTCACCCGCGGTCTGAACCCCGCGGCCGCGCCGTCGTACGGCGTGCCGGGGGACGAGTGATGGCCGCGCCCAAAGCGGCCGCCCGCGCCGTGGTCGACGGGCACGCCGACGAGCTGATCCAGCTGTCCGAGCGGCTGCACGCCGATCCGGAAACCGCCTGGGAGGAGCATCGCGCGGCTGCCGCGGTGCCGGAGTTGCTCGATCGGGCCGGGTTCGCCGTCACCTCGGGGTACCTCGGCTTGGACACCGCGTTCCACGCCAGCTTCGGCTCCGGGCCCCGGCGGATCGCGCTGTGCGCCGAGTACGACGCGCTGCCTGGCCTCGGCCACGCCTGCGGGCACAACCTCATCGCGGCCAGCTCCGTCGGCGCCGCTTTGGGACTCGCCGCGGTCGCCGACGAGATCGGCGTGACCGTCGAGGTCTACGGCACTCCGGCGGAGGAGGGCGGCGGCGGGAAGATCGAATTGCTGGAACGCGGCGCTTTCGCGGGCGTGGACCTCGCGATGATGGTGCACCCGGCACCGGTGGACGTCGCCGAAGCGCGGCCGTTCGCGGTCAGCCACTCGAAGATCTCCTACACCGGAAAGTCCGCGCACGCCGCCGCTTACCCCGAGGCCGGGGTCAACGCGGCCGACGCGTTCACCGTCGCCCAGGTCGCGATCGGCCTTCTGCGGCAACAACTTCCGTCATCGGCGCGCGTACACGGCATCGTCACGCACGCCGGGGACGCCCCCAACGCGATCCCCGAGCACGCGTCCGGCCGCTGGTACGTACGGGCCGAGACGTTGGCTGAGCTGTCCACATTGGAACCACGCGTGATGCGCGCTTTCGAGGCCGGTGCTCTGGCCACCGGCTGCGAGCTGAGCGTGGAACCGGAAAGCAAGCCGTACGCCGAATTCCGCGCCGACGAACGGGCTTTGGCCGCCTATCGCGCCAACGCCCTGGAACTCGGTCGCGAGTTCGCCCCGGACGGCACGGCGTCGCGGATGAACCGCGCGTCGACCGACATGGGCAACGTCTCCCAGGTCGTACCCGCGATCCATCCGTACATCGGGATCGGATCGCTGCCCGCGATCAACCACCAGCGCGAGTTCGCCGCGCACTGCGTGGGCGGGACCGCGGAACGGGCCCTGCTCGACGGCGCGATCGCGCTGGCGTGGACCGGCGTCGACCGAGCCTCCTGAAATCCCCCTCTCCCGGGAAGGACACCGATGTCCCACACCCGCTCCGAGCACGACATGCTCGGCGAGACCACCGTGCCCGCCGACGCTTACTACGGCGCGCACACCGCCCGTGCGCTGGTCAACTTCCCCATCACGGGCGAAACCCTCGCCGACCGGCCGCACCTCGTCGCCGCACTCGCCACCGTCAAGGAGGCCGCCGCGCGCGCCAACGCGGAAGTCGGCGCGCTCTCGCCGGAGCGAGCCACGGCGATCGTTCAGGCGTGCGCGGAGATCCGGGACGGCCGTCTGCACGACCAGTTCGTCGTCGACCTCATCCAAGGCGGCGCAGGGACCTCGACGAACATGAATGCCAACGAGGTCATCGCCAACCGCGCTCTGGAGCTGCTCGGCCACGCCCGCGGCGACTACGCGCGCCTGCACCCGCTCGACGACGTCAACCTCGGGCAGAGCACCAACGACGTCTACCCCACCGCGGTCAAACTCGCGCTGGACCGGCATCTCGCCGAGCTCCTCGCCGCGCTGGCCGGGCTGCGGGAAGCGTTCGCGGACAAGGCGATCGAGTTCGCCGACGTTCTCAAAATGGGCCGCACCCAGCTGCAGGACGCCGTTCCGATGACGCTCGGCCAGGAGTTCGGCGCGTTCGCCGCGACGCTCGGCGAGGACGAACAGCGGCTGTCCGAAGCCCGCCTTCTGCTGCACGAACTGAACCTCGGCGGCACGGCGATCGGCACCGGCCTCAACGCACGCCCTGGGTACCGGGAAAGAGCCGTCGCGCACCTGCGCGAATTGACCGGCATCGCGACGCTGGTCTCCGCACCCGACCTGATCGAGGCGACCCAGGACGTCGGAGTGTTCGTGCAACTGTCCGGCGTGCTGAAACGCGTGGCGGTCAAATTGTCCAAGATCTGCAACGATCTCCGGTTGCTCTCGTCCGGGCCGCAGGCCGGATTCGGCGAGATCGCGCTGCCCGCGCGGCAGGCCGGGTCGTCGATCATGCCGGGCAAGGTCAACCCGGTGATCCCGGAAGCGGTCAACCAGATCGCCTTCGAGATCATCGGCCACGACGTCACGGTCACGCTCGCCGCCGAGGGCGGGCAACTGCAGCTCAACGCCTTCGAGCCGATCATCGCGCGGGCGCTCACCGCCGGTCTCGACCACCTGACGGCCGGTGCCCGCGTGCTCGCCGAACAATGCGTACGCGGCATCACCGCCCGCAGGGAACACCTGGCCGGCCTCGTCGCTACCTCGACTGGGCTGGTCACCGCGGTGAGCCCGGCACTCGGCTACGAAACCGCGTGCACGCTGGCGCTGGAAGCACACCAAACCGGCCGCCCCGCGCTGGAGTTGGTGCGGGAACGGCAGCTGCTGACCGAAGCCCAGGTCGTCGCGCTGACCACCCCGCAGGCCCTCACCGGCGGACCCTCCCGCACGTAAACGCTGGGTTTCGCCGCCATCAGACCCTCGTATCGGCACAGCTCAGCGCCTCTGCATAACTCGAACAGATGCATTGCTTTGCTTATTACTTCTTGTTAGATGCCGTGGGCCGCTCTTAGCGTCCTCCCGAAGCACCGGTCCAAGGAGGCCACTCATGACCGCACCCGACGCCTCTCCGGCGCCAGACCTCGCCGAACAGAGCGCCGATCCCGCCACGCTGCGCCGCAGCGTCGCGGCCGGAGCCGTCGGCGTCTTCGTGCACTGGTTCGACTGGGCCGCCTACGCCTACCTCGCCAGCACTATCGCGTCCGTGTTCTTTCCGGCGGGCAACTCGACCGCCGGGCTGCTCGCGGTGTTCGGCGTCTTCGCGGTGTCGTTCGGGATCCGGCCGATCGGCGCGCTGATCTTCGGGCCGCTGGGCGACAAGATCGGCCGCAAGCGGACGTTGTCGGTGGTCATTTTCGTGATGTCCGGCGCCACGCTGGTGATCGGCCTGCTGCCCGGGCACTCCACGATCGGCATCGCGGCCCCGATCCTGCTGGTGCTGCTGCGCCTGTTGCAGGGTCTCGCGGCAGGCGGCGAGTTCGGCAGCGCGGCGAGCTTCCTGGCCGAGTACGCGCCGCGCCGTCGTCGCGGATTCGGCGTCAGCTGGCTGGAAGTCGGCTCGCTGCTGGGATTCCTCGCCGGTTCGTTCGTCTTCCTGCTGCTGTCGCTCGGTCTGACGAACGCGCAGCTGGCGTCGTGGGGCTGGCGCGTCCCGTTCCTGATCGCCGCGCCGCTCGGCATCATCGGGTTCGTCATCCGCGGCAAGATCGAGGACACCCCCGAGTACCGCGCGCTCGAAGCGACCGACAACGTGCCGCGCAGCCCGGTCCGGGAACTGTTCCGCCACAACAAGAAGCAGCTGCTCCAGGCCGCCGGCTTGATGACCATGATGCACGTGCCGTTCTACGCCGTGCTCACCTACCTGGTCACCTACGAGACCGATTACCTCGGCCACTCGTCCGGCAGCGCGGCGGCGCTGTCCACGGTGATCTCGCTCGTCGGGCTGTTCCTCGTGCCCTTCTTCGGCCGCCTTTCCGACCGCGTCGGCCGGCGGCCCGTCCTGATCGGCGCGGGCGTCGCGCTGTTCGTCCTCGCCACCCCCGCGTACCTGCTGATGCGCACCGGGCTCGTCGGCACCTGGATCGGCGGGCTCGCGCTCGGCGCCGTCCTGGCCGCGATCCTCGGCACCTATGCGGTGTGGTCCGCGGAGATTTTCCCGACGCGCACCCGCCAAAGCGGACTTTCGATTGCGTACAACATCACCGCCGCGCTCTTCGCCGGCACTGTGCCGTACCTGATGACTGTCCTGATTTCCGCTACCGGCAGCACTCTCGTGCCTGGGCCGTACCTGATGGCCGCGGCGGCCGTCGGTCTCATCGCCGCTTTCTCGATGCGCGAGACCGTCGGAACTCCGTTGCTGCACAAGGAAGACCTGGAGAACACGAAAGCCTGACTCCTCCCTCTCGATTCACCAAAGGCGGTGAAGCGTGTCCGAACCCACCTTCGTCAACAGCGAATCCGGAAACCTGCGGCGGAATCTGCGCCGGATCGACTCGATCTTCCTCGCGATCGCGGCCATCATCTCGGTGGACACCATCGGCCAGATCGCGACTTCGGGGGCGGAGGCGCTCACCTGGACCGCGGTGCTCCTGGTGCTGTTCCTGTTCCCGTACGGGCTGGTCATGGCCGAACTGGGCAGCGCGTTCCCAGCGGAGGGCGGGCCGTTCGTCTGGCTGCGGCTCGCCTTCGGGAAGCTGCCCGCCGCGCTCGGCACGCTGCTGTACTGGATCACCAACCCGGTGTGGCTGGGCGGATCGATCACTTTCCTCGCGGCGGCGACCTGGCAGCAGTACCTGGTCCCCGCTTCGCCGGGCGGATTCGCGGACTACGCGTTCAAGCTCGTCTTCATCTGGCTGGCGATCCTCGGCGCGGTGGTGAGCCTGCGGTACGGCAAGTGGTTCATCGCCGCCGGCGCGCTGCTGAAAGTCGGTCTCGTGGTGCTCTTCGCAGTCACCGCGGCGATCTACGCGGCCCGCCACGGCGTCCACGGTTCGCTGGCCTTCTCGCCGACGCTCGGCGGATTCCTCGCGGTGGTCCCGGTTTTGATGTTCGCCCTGGTCGGTTTCGAGGCGCCCAACGGTGCTGCCGAGGAAATGCACAACCCTCGGCGCGATGTCCCGGTCACCGTCGGCGTTTCGGGCCTGGTGTCGGCGTTGTGCTATCTGGTGCCGGTGTTCGGCATCGTGCTGGTGATGCCCGCGGACAAGATCAACGGTCTCGGGGGATTCCTCGACGCGGTGCGCCAGGTGTTCTCTGTGTACGGCGGCGCTTCGGGCGCGATGCTGACACTCGCCGCCGTCGTGTTCGTCTTCGTCCTGCTGAACCAGGGCTGTTCGTGGATGATCGCTTCGGACCGGATTCAGGCGATGGCCGCAGTCGACGGTGCGTTTCCGCGGTGGTTCGGTGCGTTCCATCCGAAGCTGAACACCCCGTTGCGGGTCAACCTGCTTTCCGGCGTGGTCGCGACTGTGTTCACTGTGGTGGCGACGATTGTGCAGAGCAGTTCGGCGTCGGCGGTGTTCGCGGTCGTGCTGAACATCGCGGTGAGCACGTTGCTGCTGTCGTACCTGCTGATCTTCCCGACGATCCTGGTCCTGCGACGGAAATACCCGTCGGTCGAACGTCCGTTCCGGGTGCCGGGCGGACGGGTCGGGCTGTGGGTCAGTGCGGTGCTGATCTACGCGTGGATCCTGCTCGGCGCTTGGCAGACAGTGGTGCCCGGGGTGCTCGACCGGGCGCTCGGGGTGCCTTACGACTTCGAGGCGACCTGGGGCGTGTCGCGGCTGACCTTCGAGCTGTTCACGGCCGGGACGCTGGCGGTGCTGATCGGGTTCGGGTTCGTCGGTTATCTCATCGCCCGCAAGCAACCCGAGCCGGTCGCGGAAGTCCCGCAACCGGCCGCGACGTCCTGATCAGACCTTCCGGCCCACCACACCCGCCACACACCGGGCCGCGTCGCTCAGCGGCTTCAGCCTCGGGCCGTCCTGCCACCACTCGTCCGCGACCGACAAGCCAGGGCCGTCGGTACGGCTCGGCGGAAGAAGCTCCAGTCCGGGCAGCATCGCCTCGATCTCCGCGCGGGTCCGGAATCGCCCGGCGCCCAGCGGTCCGGACACGAGGATCTCCTCGATCCGCTTCGCGACCGCGGTCAGCTCCGGCACCTCGGGGTCGTAGAAGTGCGCCATCGCGACGTACGAACCGGGCGCGAGGGCGTCGATGTACTCGCGCATCACCTCGACCGCGCCGTCGCCTTCGTAGTGGTGCATCGTGCCGATGTGCAGCAGCGCGATCGGCTCCGAGAAGTCGAGGTACTCGCGCACCGTTTCGTTCTGCAGCACGGCCTGCGGCTCGAAGATGTCGGCCTCGACCATGTGCGTGAAGTCGTTGTCCTCCAGCAGCGCGCGGCCGTGCGCGAGCACCACCGGGTCGTTGTCGACGTACACCACGTGCGCGTCGCGGTGGTAGCGCTGCACGATCTGGTGGGTGTTCTCGGCCGTCGGCAGGCCGGAACCGCAGTCGAGGAACTGCCGGATGTCGGTCTGGCTCGCCAGCATCCGCAGCACGCGGTTGTGGAAACCGCGGTTGCCGCGGGCGATGTGCACGGCCTCGGGGACCGCGGTGCTGATCTTCTCCATCACCGCGCGGTCCACCTCGTAGTGGTGGCTCCCGCCGAGGAACCCGTCGTAGATCCGCGCGATGCTCGGGCGGTTCGGGTCCACCCCGACCGGCACCTGGCTGGGCGACAACGGGGACGACGAGCCGGTCATGGACACCTCGCGGAGCAGTCGGTCGGCAGTGGCCTACTGAGAGTAGTACTTCCGACGGTCAACCGTGCCAGCGGCGCGGCTGACCGTCGCTGTCGTCGCCCCAGTGCTCCATGTACGAGCTGACCGCCGAGCGGAACGCGTCTTCCATCGAGTCGTGCGAGGCGTTTCCGCCGTCCTGCTGCGGGTTCTGCGTCGGCTGGACGCGCGGCGGCGGCGCGGTCGTCTCGGGACGGCTGCTGGCCCGCACGATCGTGTCGCGCACCTGTCCGCTGGCCGGGGCCGGGGACGCGCTCAGCGTGCTCACCGCGGGCGGAGCCGACGACGTGGTGCGCACCGGAGCGGGCGGCGGCTGGACGGGCTGCGGGCCGGCCCCGCCGGACGTCGACGGCCACAACGCCCACGAGCCGAGTCCCGCGCACAGCACCACCGCCGCACCGGCGAAGACGCCGTAGCGCGCGGGCCGTCGCTGGGCCGGCGGCGCGGTCTGCGCCGGCGGGTCCGCCACGGGCAGCGGGCCGCGTTTGGCGAGCTGTTCGGCCGGCGAACCGGTCGAAAGGTCGAGGACCCCGCCGAACGCCGAGGCCGTCTCGTCGCCGCTCTCGGCCCGGGGGCGCACGAGCGGCGGGGGTTCGCTGCCGTCGATCCGGGGCATCGGCGCCGTCTCGGACAGCCGCACGAGATTCGCGACCGACTCGAGGTCGCTGCCGGACTCCGGGTTCCCCATCCAGACCTCCACCCCGCCGGGGCCGCGCGTCCGCGGCGCTTCCGGCGCCGCAGATCCTAGGGACCCCCGGCCCGCGCTGTAAACCCGCCTCGGGCGTGATCCAGTGCTCTCGACGGGTTTCCGCCGCGGGGAGGAGGCCCGCGATGCGGCCGTTTCCGGTCGAAACCGACGCCGCCAGCAGGCCGGATGTCGGCGACGGGCAGCAGATCTGCTGGGAGGCGAGCGGTGCGGGCAAACCGGTCCTGTCCGCGCACGGCGGCAGCTTCGGCCCGGCGCAATTCCGCGTCGTGGTGTTCGGCCAGCGCAGCTGCGGACGAAACGGGTCGGACAGACCGGCCAGTTCAGCGACGGAACGGACGAAGAGCTGAACGCCCGCCTCTGCGCGCACTGCTATCGCCACCACGCCTGGCTCGAGGACGACCAGCTGCTGCGCGACATCGGCCTGCCGCACGGAATTCCGGCAGTGCTGGTCCACGGCCGGGCGGATCTGAGCGCACCGCTAGCGCAGCACGCGATACCGAAGGCTCGTCCCCTGCTGCGCCAACAATTCCAGCCGCACCGGCGGCCCCGGCCGCTCGAACAACCGGACGCCGCCGCCGAGCAGCACCGGCATCACCATCACCGCGACCTCGTCCAGCAAACCCGCCTCCACGCAGGCCCGCCCGACCGAAGCACCCAGCACATTCACCGTCTTCTCCCCCGCCGCCGCCCGAGCCGCCGCGACGCCTTCGTCCAACGAGGAGCAAAACGTCACCCCGGGCACCGCTGGCGCGACACCCCGGGTCAGCACCACCTGCGGCCCGTCCCACCCGCCGCCGAACGCCTTGCCTTCGGCCTCGGTGCCGCGGTACGGGTCGTCGCCGGAGAAGGTCCGGCGGCCGACGAGCAGCGCGCCGACCTCGGCTGCCAGCTCGTCCGCCGAGGCGTCTCCGGTGTACGGCGCGAGCCAGCCCATGTCCCCGCCGGGCCCGGCGATGAACCCGTCCAGCGACATCGCGGCGGAGTACAGCAGCTTTCCCATGTCGTGCCCCTTCCGTTTTCCGTACCGACTCCCGGAAGGGCGGAAACTCATCGGTCAGCCGGACAGCGCGCGCCAGGCCTCCCGGCGTTCCCGCTGCCGCTGCGGGTCCGCCACCGGCGCCGCCGCGACCAACCGGCGGGTGTAGTCCTCCCGCGGCGAGCCCAGCACCGACGCCACCGGGCCCTCCTCGACCACCTTGCCGTGATGCAGCACGACGACCCGGTCCGCGACGCGCTCCACCACCGCCAGGTCGTGGCTGATGAACAGGCACGCGAACGCCAGTTCCCGCTGCAGGTCCGCCAGCAGGTCCAGCACCGACGCCTGCACCGAGACGTCCAGCGCGCTCGTCGGCTCGTCCGCGATCAGCAGCCGCGGCCGCAGCGCCAGCGCCCGCGCGATCCCGACGCGTTGCCGCTGCCCGCCGGACAGCTCGTGCGGGTACCGGCCGCTCCAGCCGGGGTCCAGGCGCACGGCGGCGAGCAGGTCCGCGACCCGCTCCCGGTGCTCGCCGCGTTCGCCGTGCACGACCAGCGGTTCGGCGATGCTCGCGCCGATCGTCGCGCGCGGGTTGAGCGCGGAGGCCGGGTTCTGGAACACAATCCCGATCTGCCGCCGGATGTCCCGCCGTTGCCGCGCCGACGCCCGCGCGAGGTCCACGCCGTCGACCTGCACGGTTCCCGCCGAGGGTGCGACCAAACCGGTCAGCACGGACGAGATCGTGCTCTTGCCCGAACCGGATTCGCCGACCAGGCCGAGCACCTCGTCGGTCCCGATCGTCAGGGACACGCCGTCGACCGCGCGCACCGGCGGGGCCCCGCCGCCGACCCGGTAGGTCACCGCCAGATCCGTCACCGAAACCAGCGGAGCCGACGTCGGCCGCACCGCACCTTCGGGCGCGGAACCCAGTGACAGCACCGAATCCAGCAGTTCCCGCGTGTAGTCGGCCTGCGGCGACGCGAACAATCCGGCCGCGGTGTTCTGCTCGACCACCTGCCCGTCACGCAGCACCACGACCCGGTCCGCGACGTCCGCGACCACGCCCATGTCGTGCGTCACCAGCAGAATCGCCGTGCCGAGCCGGTCCCGCAGCGACCGCAGCAGCTGCAGGATCCCGGCTTGCACGGTGACGTCCAGCGCGGTCGTCGGCTCGTCCGCGATCAGCAGCTTCGGATCGTGGATCAACGCGATCGCGATCACCACCCGCTGCAGCTGCCCGCCGGACAGCTCGTGCGGGTAGGCGCGCAGCACCCGCCGAGCGTCCAATTCGACCAGTTCCAGCAACTCCCGGGCCCGTTCCCGAGCGAGAGCCCGGGACACCTTCCGGTGCGCCCGGACCGCGTCCACGAGCTGCGTGCCGATCCGGAACACCGGGTTCAGCGCGCTCATCGGCTCCTGGAACACCATGCCGATCTCGCCGCCGCGCACCGCGCGCATCGCCGGACCGTCCACTGTGTACAGATCGCGGCCGTCGAGCACCGCGGAACCGGTCACCGTCGCGGTGTCCGGCAGGAGGCCGAGCAGCGACAGCGCGGTGACCGACTTGCCGGAACCGGATTCCCCGACGAGGGCGACGACCTCGCCGGGGTTCACCTCGAACGCGACCTCCCGGACGGCGGCGGTGTCGCCGAACCGGATCGAGACGTCGCGCAGGGACAGCAGCTGCTCGGACACGGGATTACTTCGCCAGGCCCATCTGGAGGTAGTTCGGGTACGCCGGGAACGCGCCGATCGCGAAATTGCCGACCTTCGCGCCGTGCAGGAACGAGTTGCGCGTGTAGATCAGCGGGATCACCGGCGAGTCCCGCATGATCCGCTTGTCCGCCTCGGCCCACAGCTTCCCGGCCGCGGCCGGGTCGACCGTGCCCTGCGCCCGCGCGATCAGCGCGTCGACCTCGGGCGCCGAGTAGCGCGACTCGTTGTACCCGCCGTTGCCGATCTCCGACGTGCCGAACAGCGGCTCGATGTTGGCGTTGGCGCTCGGGAAGTCCGGCTGCCACGAACCCAGGGTCAGGTCGTAGTTGCCGTCGTTGCCGGTGACCAGCGTCTCCCAGGCGTCCTCGTCCAGCGGACGCAGCTTCGTGCGGATCCCCGCCCGCTGCAGCGCGGCCTGGATCGCCTGTGCCTTGTCCGCCTGGTTGTTCGACGTGGACACGACGAAGTCCAGGTTGTCGATGCCGTTCGGGAAACCCGCTTCGGCGAGCAGCTGTTTAGCCTTCGCGACGTCGCCGGACGGCGGAGCCGGGTAGAGGTCGTACACCTCGCGTCCGGCGATGCCCTCGGTGATCAGCGTCGTGGCGATCGGACCGGCGAGGTCCGCGCTGCCCGCGGTGGCGACCTGGTAGGCGGTCTTGTCCACGGCGTACTGGAACGCCTGGCGCACCTTGGGATTCGCCAGCGGGCCGCGTTTGGTGTTCAGCGCGAGGTACGCCAGCGCGCCGGATTTCGACGTGACGAGCTGGTTTTTCGCCGCCGGATTCGTGCGGATCTGCGCCAGCTGCGCCGGGTTCACGAACGACGAGCCGAAGGCGAACGCGTCGTTGCCCTGGCTGGCCAGCAGCCGCTTCGCGACGACGCCGGTGTCCTGGCCCATCTGGATCACGACCGCGTCCGGCAGGCCGGTGCGCGCGAGGTCGGTCTTGCCGTCCCAGTTCGGGTTCCGGACGAACTTGACCTGCACGCCCTTCTGATACGACTCCACCTGGTACGGCCCGGACGCGACCGGCTTCGTGTCGTAGGTCGCGTCGGTGCCCTTGCCCTTCGGCACCGGCGCGAACGCCGGCATGCTCGCGATCCACGGCCAGTCGCCGTACGGCCGGGCCAGGTGGAACACGATGGTCTTCGGGTCCGGCGTCTCGATCGACGCCAGCTCGCCGCCCTTGAACGGGCCCTTGTAGTCGGGGCCGCCGGCGAGCAGGTTCTTGTGGTAGCTCAGGCCGCCGGAGAACGCGGAGTCGAACGACCGCTCGATGCCGTACTTGATCTCCGCGCTGGTGATCGGCGTGCCGTCGGCCATCTTCAGGCCGTCCTTGAGCGTGTACGTCCAGGTCTTGCCGTCCGCGCTCGCCCGGCCGGTGTCGGTGGCGAGGTCCGGGACCACGGTGGCCGGGCCGTCCGCGGCGGTCTTCCACGCGGTGAGCCGCCGGTGGATCAGGCTGATCGTGGTGATCGCCAGGTTCTGGCTCTTCGCCGGGTCCAGGTGCTGCGACGTGGTGTCGCTGAGGATGTAGAGCGTCCCGCCCGACGCCACCTCGACCGCGCCCCCGCCGCCGGACTGCTCGTTCGCGTTGCACGCGGCGAGGAACGCCCCTGCCCCGGTGACCGTGGCGGTGATGCCCAGCGCCTTCAGGAAGTCCCTGCGATCCATGGTTTTTCCGTTCCCTTTCTCAAGAACCGAGCCGAGCGCGGGGGTCGAGGACCCCGTAGAGCACGTCCACCGCGAAGTTCGCGAGGACGACGAAGAAGGCGGCGAACAGGCTGACGCCCATCAGCACCGGCAGGTCCACTTGGTGCACGGCGTCGACGAGCAGCCCGCCGAGACCGGGCAGCGCGAACACCCGCTCGGTGATCACCGCGCCGCCGAGCAATGCGCCGAGGTCGACCGCGAACACCGTCACGACCGGCAGCAACACGTTGCGCAGCGCGTATTTCCCGATGACGGTCCGCTCCGGCAGGCCGACCGCCCGCGCGGTGCGGATGAAGTCCTCGCCCATGATTTCGAGCATCTGGCCGCGCGAGAGCCGGGCGTACACCGCGGCGTTGATGAACGCCAGCACGAGCCACGGCAGCACGAGGTGCCACGCCCAGTCGACCGGGCTTTGCGCGAACGTCACGTAGCCGCTCACCGGCACCACGTCGAGCGTGAAGCCGAACAGCAGAATTCCCAGCAGCCCCACCAGATACGCGGGTGCGGACACCCCGGCGAGCGTCACCGTCATCGCGGCCCGGTCGGCGAACTTGCCGCGGCGCAGCGCGGAGAACACGCCGGTCGCGACACCCGCGATCAGCCAGATCACCGACGCGCCGACGGCCAGCGAGACCGTGATCGGCAACCGGTCCCCGATCAGCGCCAGCACGGGTTCGCTCTGCTGGAACGAATACCCGAAGCAGGGCGCGGAGCAGACGATCGCCGTCACGCCGGTGCCGAAGGTGCGGCCGGTGAAGATGCCGCCGAGGAAGTCGAAGTACTGCTGGATCCACGGCTTGTCGAAGCCCATGAACTCCCGTGCCAGCGCCAGGTTCTCCGGCGTGCACGGCTTGCCGCACGACATGAACGCCGGGTCGGTGGGCAGCAGGTAGAACACCGCGAAGGTGCCGAAGCTGACCACGAGCAGCACGCCGAGCATGCCCAGCAGGCGGATGCCCACGAAACGCAGAGTGCGGTTCACCGGCGCACCGCCGTCTTCGGGTCGAGCGCGTCGCGCAACCCGTCGCCGAGCATGTTGAACGCGAGCGTCGCGATGAACAGCGCGGCGCCGGGGAAAATGAGGAACATCGGATCGGTCTGCACCCAGTTGATCGCGTCGCTGATGGAACGGCCCCAGCTCGGCGTCGGCGGCGGGATGCCGACGCCGAGGAACGACAGCGCGGCCTCCAGGCCGATGTTGGCCGGGATGCTCACCGTCGCCAGCACGATGATCGGCGCCCACAGGTTCGGCAGCAGCTCGCGGCGGAACACGTGCGCGCCGCCCGCGCCGAGCGCCCGGGCCGCTTTGACGAAGTCGCGGTTGCGCAGGCTCAGCGTCTGCGCGCGGACCACCCGGGCCACGCGCGGCCAGCCGAACAGGCCGATCACCGCGATCAGCAGCAGCGGCCTCGGGATCGACTGCGGCGCGACCGCGCCGAGCGCGATCATGAAGATCAGCTGCGGGAACCCGAGGAGCACGTCGGTCACGCGGCTCACCACGGTGTCCCACCAGCCGCCGACATAGCCTGCGCTCGCCCCGAGCAGCACGCCCAGCAGCATCGACACCGCGGTCGCGGCGAGCCCGATCAGGAACGACGTCCGCGCGCCGTACGCGACGACCGCGAAGAGGTCCCGTCCGGTCAGAGGTTCGACGCCGAACCAGTGGCTTCCGCTGATGCCGCCGAGGAATCCCGCGCCGGTGCCGTCGGCCGGATTGAGCAGTTCGGTGTGGTACGTGTACGGGTCCTGGCCCTCGATCAGGGCGAGCAGAGGAGCCGCGAGAGCGGTGACGATCACCAGGACGATGACGACCGCGCTGGCCTGGGCCCAGCGGTCGTGCCGCAGCGCGCGCCACAGGTTCCGGGAGGCCGGGGCGGCCGCCGGGACCGGGGCGCCGCCCGGCGACAGGATGTCGGACAACGGTTCCCTATGCAGATCAGCGTTACTTGACGACGTGACAGTAAAGAACCCGAAGGAAATTCACCACGACGGCGGTGCCCGTCCCGGATCGTGAGACGGTGCCGGCCTCGCGCCTCCCCTCGCCGTTGGTGCTGTTCGCGCAGGTCACCGGCGGTCCGGCGGCCGGGGCCAGTGTGCCGTGCGGAGGCCCGTCCGGCCAGTGTTGTTGTCACCCGTTCGGACGCAGTCCCGGACCAGCAGGCTGACTCCGTTTGTGCCGCCGCCCGCTCGGCGCTGGACTGGCCGCACGGATCAGTCTCATGTGGACGGAAGGACCTGCCGATGTCTCGCTGCTCGCGCCGCAAGCTCGCCGGAGTGCTGATTGCCGCGGCCGCGGCCGCCTTGCTGGTCAGCCCAGCCGCCTCCGCAACGCCCTCGGCGGTCACCGCGGCGGTGAACGGCGGCGATGCGATGTACACCGTCTCGCCGGGACCGGGCCGCGAGCCCTACTACTGCTCCGCGGGGTTCGCGATCCTGGTCAAGAATGTCCGGTACCTCCTCACCGCCGGGCACTGCACCGAACACGGGCTCGACTGGAAAGACATCGGCCGCAACGTGGACAGCCACTTCCCGGTGACCGATTACGGCCGGGTCGAGGACCCCGCCGGCTCCGGGCACACCCAGGTCGATCTTTACGACCGCGGCACCCAGCGGATCCTGCGCGCCGGCACCCCCGCGGTAGGCCAGCTGGTGTGCAAGAGCGGCATGACCACCAAGAAGACGTGCGGCAAGGTCCTCGGCCTCAACCAGACGGTGAACTTCGGCGACGGCAAGCAGGTCGTCGGCACGATCGCCACCGACATCCCGGTCGGGGCCGGCGACAGCGGCGGCCCGTTGTTCTACGCCGGGGTCGGCTACGGAGTGCTGTCCGGCGGGAACAACCAGGTCAGCTTCTTCCAGCCGCTGCCGCCCGTGCTCGCCGCTTACGGCGCCACGCTGGCCTGAGCTTCGGGTCCGTGAGGGCCACCCTCACGGCGTCTCGGGCGGAGACCTGCCGAAGCTGAATGCGACGGCGGCGCTTCGGCCTCGCAACGGGTGGCTGCGCTAGTGGCTTGAATACGGCCGGACCGGGACTCACGGGTGCCGGGTCATCGCCCCAATGCGGCGTTGGTTGCACGCGACGCACCCGCATTGGGGTTTTCTCAGCAGCGGGCGCGGTGCCGACAGTGCGCCGTCCGGCGCTGCGACCGTCCGTGAGGGGGAACCCTGACGGAATCAGCGTCCCCCAGGGTTCCCCTCACAGCCGACAATCGCGCAACAGCAGCGCGCGCCCCCGCGCGGGAGACCTCCGTTATTCAGCTACGCGACAGCGTCCAGGCCAAGGTCGATCCAGAACCGGTCTTCGCCGCGCTTCCGGCCGTCCGGCACGCCGCCGTTGGACAGGATCACCCGGCGCGAAGGTTCGTTGTCCGCATCGCAGGTCAGCAGGACGCGGTCGAGCCCGAGACGGCGGCACTCCGCAAGCCCGGCTGTCAGCATCCGCGTGGCATGGCCTTGTCGCCGCCACGGGGGCACCACGTGATACCCGATGTGGCCGCCCGCCTCGGCGAGTTCGGCGGTCAGCTCGTGCCGGACGACCAACGTGCCCAAGTAGTACTCGCCGGAGACATACCAGAAGATCGTGGAAGGCACTCCCCACCGCGGCTGCACCCCGCGCCGGGCGGCGACGAACCCGGCGAAGTCGGCGCTCGCCGGGTCCAGCCACTCCGTCGGACGGCCTTCGAGCAGGCAGCCCGCCTGCTCGCCGACGAGGTACGACGTGCGGACTTCGGTCGTGGGCCAGACAAGACGGGGCGGCTCGGCGAGATGGATCATCGGCCCAGTCTTCCCGCCGATCGCCCGGCGCACAGCTCATTTTCGCCGCGACTGCCTGTCCCGGACCGTCACCCCTGCGCCAGTCCCGCGTGCCCTTCCCGCAGCGCTCGCTTCACGATCTTCCCGCTCGGGTTCTTCGGCAGCGCGTCCACGAACACCACGTACTTCGGGCACTTGTACCCGGCCAGGTGCTCGCGGGCATGCGCCAGGACTTCGGCCTCGGTGAGCGTGACGCCCTCGCGCGGCACGACCGCCGCGGTGACCGCCTCGATCCAGTGCGGGTGCGCGACCCCGAACACCGCGACCTCGGCGATCCCGTCGAGCAGGTACAGCGCTTCCTCGACCTCGCGGCTCGCGACGTTCTCGCCGCCAGTCTTGATCATGTCCTTCTTCCGGTCCACCACCGACAGGTAGCCCTCGTCGTCGAGCACTCCGAGGTCACCCGAGTGGAACCAGCCGCCCTCGAAGGCCGCCGCGGTTTTCTCCTCGTCCTCGTAGTAGCCGAGCGTCGCATGTGGACTGCGGTGCACGATTTCGCCGACCTCGCCGGGCGGAAGTTCACGGCCGTCCTCGTCGACGATCCGGGTCTCTACGTTGATCGACGCCCGGCCCGCCGAACCCGCCTTCGCGAGCTGTTCGTGCGGACGCAGAATCGTGGCCAGCGGAGCCATTTCGGTCTGGCCGTAGAAGTTCCACAACTGCACGTCCGGCAGCCGGCGCGAGAGTTCGCGCAGCACTTCGACGGGCATCGGCGACGCGCCGTAGTAACCCTTCCGCAGACTGGACAGGTCCGTCGTGTCGAACGCCGGATGCCGGAGCAGCGAGATCCACACCGTCGGCGGCGCGAACAGTTTCGTCGCGCGTTCGCGTTCCACCGCGGCCAGCAGCGCCGCCGGATCCGGGCCGGGCAGGATCACGCTCGTCGCGCCGACGTAGACGTCGACCGAGAGGAAGCAGTCCAGCTGTGCGCAGTGGTAGAGCGGCAGCGAATGCACCTCGATGTCGTCGACGGTCATGCTGCCGTCGATCGCGCACGACACGTATTGGGCGATGAGCGACCGGCTCGACAGCAGCACGCCCTTCGGCCGCGATTCGGTGCCGGAGGTGTACATCAGCCGCAGCGGATCGTCGTCCGCCACGAGCACCGCCGGGGCGGTTTCGTCCCCGGGCTGGTCGATCCAGTCCGCGACGCTCTCCCAGTCGCCGGTGCCACCGATCCTCCCGCGCAGGACGTCGGTGCGACCTGAGCGCTTCACCGCCTCGGCCGCAGTGTCGAGCAGCGCGTCCTCGGCGATCAGGCCCGACACTCCCGCGTGGCCCAGGATGAACGCGACCTCCTCCGCGCCGAGCATGAAGTTCACCGGCACCAGCACCACGCCCAGCTTGGCCGTGGCGAAGACCAGCACCGCGTACTCCCAGCAGTTGCGGCTGAGCAGCGCGAGCCGGTCCCCCTTCGCGAGGCCGCGTTCGGCGAGCCGGTGCGCGCAGCGGTTGACCGCCGCGTCGAATTCGCGGTAGGTCGCCCGTCGTTCGCCGGAGACGATCGCGAGCTTGTCCGGGAGGCGCAACGCGGTGCGCCGCAGGAGATCCCCGACGGAATGCTGGCGGGCGTGCTGGATCGCTTCCGCCGTTTCGGCGCTGAACGGGCTCGGCATAGCCGGAGTCTCATCCACCGGCGCGGCGTGCGCAAGCAGGACCGGCGACGCCCTCGGCAGGCTTTCCGGCACATCTGGGGAGAGCCGAGCGGACGAGACCGACGCTCGCCCCGAGCGGCGAGCGTTATCTCAAGTGGACAGACGACCAGTCGAGGATTCTCGCAATGCCGGTCCGTCCTGAGCGCTCAGCCCTGCACGGAGCCGCCGGCCGAGGCCGACCCGGTGACGTTCCCGGATCCGTCGCTCGCGGTGTGCACGGGCTCCTTGCCGTCCAGCACCGAATACATCTCGACGTGGCCGCTCGCGTCGGAATAGGTGATCTCCCGCGTCCACTGGTGCGGTTTCCCGTCCGCAAGCACGGTGATCGATTGCCGCCACGGCATCTTCACCGAGCCGGTTTCCTTGGCAGCGCCGTCCAGAGCGACCACTGGGACCGGTCCCGGCTCAGCCGTCCTTCGCCCACACCCGCACGGCCACCGCGACCGCGATCCCGACGACGCCCAGCACGATCCCCGCGACCAGCAACCCGGAAGCGATCAGCCCGAGCGCGGCCACCGCGAACAACCCGAACTCCAGGAAAAACCGCGTCGGCTCGGGGCTGCGCCGCTTGGCTCGAGGCGCGATCACGAGCCCCCAGATCACCGCAGCCAGGGCCGGCCACAGCACCGCGGCCAGAATGTCCAGGAACACGTTCCCGCCGAGCCGCGCACCGGCGACCGCGAGACCGGCGAGGAGCGCCAGCTCGGTCAGGAAGCGGATGACGAGCACCGCGCCGGGGAAACCGCGCAATTCGGGTCGAGTGGTGGTCACGGCAGGGAGCCTAACGGCCGGGCCCGCGCTCCGTGCGCGGAGTCGCGAACCCGGCCGGAATCAGCGCCGGGCCACCATCCGGGACAGCGTCATCAGGATCGCCCCGAACACCAGCAGCGCCGCACCGAACACGGCGAGCCTCGGGGTGCTCACCCCGGTTTTCGCCAACGCCTGCTGCTTCGGCTGGGAAGCTTCCGGCGCGGAGGTCTGCGTCGGCTGGCTGGCGGTGACCTTTTCCGGAGCCTTCGGCGTCACCTTCGCGACTTGGTGGACGCTGGCGGTGAGCGAATCGGCGTGCTTGGCGTCCGACAGCGACCCCGGCGGATTCGCCTGCTTGCCGCCCGCCCAGACGAGACCGCTGATGTCCTTCTTCGGCGTGGCCGAAGAAGTCGACGACGGCGGTTTGGTGGCAGAGGAGGTCGAAGTCGCCGGGCTGCTGGACGTCGTCGGGCTCGTCTTCGTGGTCGTCGTCGGCGACGTGGTGGGCGAGCTAGTCGGCGTCTTGGTCGGAGTCTTGGTCGCCGAGGAGTTCGGCGGCGCGCTCGTGGTCGGCGTGGACGACGTCGGCGGCTTCGTCGACGTGGTCGGCTTCGGCGGAGCCGGGGCCTCGCTCTTCGGAGCCTCGCCGCCGGCGAACTTGATCAACTGCTCCATCGAACCGTTGAACGAGTCCTGGTCGCCGGGCTTGTTGCCGGAGTCCGAGTACTGCCAGACCGTGTAGTACCGCCAGCCCGAGGGCAGCGGACCCGCGCTCTGCGCGTACCGGGCGATGAACAGCGGATGCGTGTCGCCGAACGCGTTCGAGTTGCCGGTGCAGGTCTTCCACCAGTCGGTGGTGGTGTAAAGCATCGGCCAGCGCGACGTTTTCGCGTGCAGCCGCTCGGAGAACGACCGCACCCACGACACCATCGCCGACTGCGACAGGCCGAAGCAGGTCGAGCCGTACGGGTTGTATTCGATGTCCAGCATCGGCGGCATGGTGCGGCCGTCCGCGGACCAGCCGCCGCCGTGCGCGACGAAGTAGTCCGCCTGCGTCGCGCCGTCGGACACGTCCGGACGCGCGAAGTGGTACGCGCCGCGGATCATCCCGACGTCGTAAGAGCCGTTGTACTGCTGCGCGAAATACGGGTTTCGGTACCCCGTGCCTTCGGTCGCCTTGACATACGCGAAGCGCGCGCCCGCGTTCCAGGCGCCCTTCCAGTCCACATTGCCCTGGTGCCCGGACACATCCATGCCCGGCACCTCGGCAGATGCCGCCGCCGCCTGGGGCGCGTGCAGCAGCCCCAATGCTCCGACCGCAGCTACCGCTGCCGCCGCGACGACCGCACCCGCCCGAGCCGCTATCCGCCCGGAGCCCGTCATCCTCTACTCCCTCTTCTTTTCCCGCCCTGGGAGCGCTCCGGCCGTCCGCCTCTCTTCCCCAAGAGCGGAACCGGATCACCTGGGCGAGCCCCAGTGTGTGTGACACGCGGGGCGCCTGTAAACCACTGGGAGTGATGTGACGCGTGGTACACAAGAGGTTTTCCGAGGTCACCGGGGGTACGGCCAGTCCGGGCCGGGACGAAACTCACCCACCCCGGGTCACTGTCGGCAGCGAGCCCGGCACTCGTCGCAGCGGGTAATCGGGCTGCTCAGGCCGGACAACGCAGCCCGGGAAGCCGGACCCCGCGGCAGGAAAGAGCGGCCCCGGGAAGCCGGACGGGCCGACCGGAAGAGCGGCCCCGAGACGTCGGACGGCGCGGCCGGAGAGAACAACCCGCGACGCCGGACACCGGGACCGGAAAACCACCCCGCGACGCCGGACAACCCGACCGGAAGGACAACCCCGGAACCCGCACGGCGCAGCCGGAAAGAGCAACCCCAGAGGCCGAACGCGACACCCGTGTCCGTCGCTTGGCCCTCGCACAAGGGCCGAAGGTAGGTCTCCCCACCCCGCCGGAAACTCGCCCGGCCCGCGCGACACGCCCGGCCCGGCGATCCGTTCACGAACAACTCCCCCGCGCCGGAAACCCTTGCCCGCACTGCGGAAACCGGCCGCTACCAGCGCTTTCCGCCCGGACGCCGGTAATCGCCCGGCCACACAGCGTCAACCAGCCCGACGTCTTCGCAACATCTTGGCAACCGGCTTGACACCGGCTGTGGTCCGGACCACCCTGCAGGACATTGGTCTACACCATTTGTCATTCAGCCCCGGTCGCCGACGACCGGGCACCGAAAGGACGAAACACGTGAAGCGCTGGCTCAAGCTGGCGGCGGGAGCCGCCGCCATCACGCTCGCCACGGCCGGGTGTGCCGGCTCCGGCGGGAGTGACAACGCCTCGAGCGCTGGGGGCGCGCAGGGTGGCAAGCTGACGGTCTGGCTGATGACCGGCTCCGCGCCGGACAGCCTGACCGCCGCCCTGAACAAGGAATTCGAGGCCGCCCACCCCGGCGTCAAGGTCGACTACCAGATCCAGCAGTGGAACGGCATCCAGCAGAAGCTGACCACCGCGCTGGCGAGCGACACGCCTCCGGACGTCATCGAGGTCGGCAACACCCAGACCCCCGCGTTCGCCGCGCAGGGCGTGCTGGCCGACCTCTCCGGCGACGTCAACAACCTCAACGGCGGGCAGTGGCTCGCCGGGCTCAAGGCGTCCGGCGAGTACGACGGCAAAACCGTCGGCGTGCCGTTCTACGCCGCGAACCGCGTCGTGATGTACCGCAAGGACATGTTCGAGCAGGCCGGCATCGCCCAGCCGCCGGCCTCGAACGACGAATGGCTCGCGGACATCGCGAAGCTGAAGACGAAGTTCGGCAGCGACTCGCAGTTCCAGCCGCTCTACATGCCGGGCCAGAACTGGTACGCGCTGTCGTCGTTCATCTGGGACAACGGCGGCGACATCGCCAAGGGCGAGGGCAAGTCCTTCAAGTCGGCGCTCAACACGCCGGAAGCCAAGGCGGGCCTCGACTTCTACAAGAAGCTCGTGGACTCCTCCGGCACCACCGCGCCCAAGGACAACGACGAGGCCACGCCGCAGCAGGCGGGCATCTACGCCGCGGGCAAGGTCGCCATGTTCATCGGCACCCCGAACGAAGTGGCGACCGCGGCCAAGACCGACCCGGGCATCACCGCCAAGACCGGCGCGTTCCCGATCCCGTCGAAGACCGCGGGCAAGGGCGCGCCGGTGTTCCTCGGCGGCTCGAACCTGGTCGTCCCGCTCAACAGCAAGCACCAGGACCTCGCCAAGGACTACCTGAAGCTGCTGACCAGCACCAAGTACATGACGCAGCTCGCCGCCGGCGGCTACGTGCCGGGCACCTCCACCGACCTCAGCGCGCTCGACAAGGACCCGCTGGGCTCGGTGATGGCGAAGGCGTCGAAGAACGGCCACGCGATGCCGGCCAGCCCGAAGTGGGGCGAGGTCGAATCCGGCCAGAACCCGCTGAAGGACATGCTGACCGCTTACCTGACCGGGAAGAAGACCCTGGACCAGGCCGCGGCCGACGCGAACACAGCCCTCGACAAGATCATCGGCGGATGACCGCGACGAAGGACAAGCCGATGCCGGCGGGGGCGACCCCGCCGGCATCGGCGCACGTCGGGGCGGCGCGGCGGCGCGGCACCGGGTGGTTCAGCGAGCGGCTCATGCCGTACCTGCTGATCCTGCCCGCGCTCGCCGCCGTGCTGGTGCTGCTCGGCTGGCCCACCATTCAGATGCTCGGCATCAGCCTCCGCCAGCTCGACCTGCGCGAGCTGGTGACCGGCAAGATGGTGTGGATCGGCTTCAAGAACTACACCGACGTGCTGTCCGACCCCGAGTTCTGGGCAGTCACGATCCGCACGGTCGTCTTCACCGGCGCGGTGGTCGCCGCGACGCTGCTCGTGGCACTGCTGATCGCGGTGCTGATGCGCCACCTCAACCCGGTGCTGCGGATCTTCGTGCAGGTTTCGCTGGTGCTCGCGTGGGCGGTGCCGGTCATCGCCACCACCACGGTGTTCCAGTGGATCTTCGACCAGCAGTACGGCATCCTCAACAAGACGCTGGACCGGCTGGGCTTCCATTCGTTCATCGGGTACTCGTGGTTCTCCACCGGCACGAGCACGCTCGTCGTGATCGGGCTGCTGGTGCTCTGGCAGGCCGTGCCGTTCGTCGCGTTCACGATCTACGCGGGTCTGATCGGCGTGCCGCGCGAGCAGTACGAGGCGGCGGGCATCGACGGCGCCGGGCCGTGGCAGACGTTCTGCGCGGTCAGCTGGCCCGCCGTCCGGCCGATCCTGACCATGGTGACGTTCCTGTCGATCCTGTGGGACTTCAACATGTTCGCCCAGGTGTGGGCCATCCGCCAGGGCGGCCCGGACGGAGCGAGCACGACGCTGGCGATCCTGCAGTACCTCAAGGGCATCGCGGGCAGCCACTTCGGCTCCGCCTCGGCCATCGCCACCATCATGCTGGTGCTGCTCCTGCTGGTCACCGGCCGGTACGTGCAGCTGCTGGTCCGGACCAAGGACGGGGAGATCGCATGAGGAAGTCCCTGCCCGCCCGGGTGCTGGTGTCGGTCGCCGGCGTGCTCGTGGCGCTGCTGTTCCTCTTCCCGACGTACTGGATGTTCACCACGTCGCTGAAGACGCCGGGCGACGTGCTGTCGCCGAAGTACGACCTGATCCCGACCTCGGCGACGCTGTCGAACTTCGCGTCGGCGCTGACCAAGCCCGGGTTCGTCACGTACCTGAGCAACAGCCTGATCGTGACGCTCGGCGCGGTGCTGGCCGCGCTGATCGTGGGCGTGCTGGCGGCGATCCCGCTGGCGCGCTTCCGTTTCCGCGGCCGCAAGGGGTTCCTGCTGCTGATCCTGGTCGCGCAGCTGGCCCCGCTGTCGGCGCTGTTCATCCCGATGTACCTGCTGATGCGCGACACCGGGCTGCTGAACACGCTGCCGTCGCTGCTGCTGATGTACTTCGCGACGTCGCTGCCGTTCACCGTGTGGATGCTCTACGGGTTCGTCAACGGCATCCCGTACGACCTCGAAGAGGCCGCGATGATCGACGGCTGCAGCCGGGTCGGCGCGTTCCGCCGGGTCACGCTGCCGCTGCTCGGACCGGGCCTCGTGACCACGTCGGTGTTCAGCTTCATCACGGCGTGGAACGAATTCCTGTTCGCCCTGGTGTTCATGCGCGACCAGTCGAAGCAGACGCTGCCGGTGTGGCTGTCGTCGTTCAAGACGGCGTTCTCGATCGACTGGGGCGGCGTGATGGCCGCGTCGGTGATCTACGCGATCCCCGCGGTGATCTTCTTCCTGATCGTGCAACGGAAACTCGTGTCCGGCATGACCGCCGGCGCGGTGAAGGGATGACGGTGGCTGACCTGTCCGAAACCCGGCGGCTGGCCGAAGCCGTTCTGCTGCCCGGATTCGCCGGCACGACGGCGCCGGACTGGGTGCGCCGCCGGCTCGCCGAGGGCCTCGGCGGCGTGATCCTGTTCGGCCGCAACGTGGTCGACGACGAACAGGTCGCCGCGCTCACGTCCGCGCTGCGGTCCGAGCGGGACGACGTGGTCGTCGGGATCGACGAGGAAGGCGGCGACGTCACCCGCCTCGACGTCGGCAAGGGTTCGTTCGTGCCCGGCCCGCTCGCTCTGGGCGCGGCCGGGGATCCGGAGCTGACCGCGTCCGTCGCGGCCGCGCTCGGCGAACGGCTCGCGGCCTGCGGGGTCACGGTCAACCTCGCGCCGTGCGCGGATCTCACGCTCGCCGCGGAGGACCCGGGCATCGGCGTGCGGGCGTTCGGCTCGGATCCGGTGGCGGCTTCGCCTCACGTCGCGGCGTTCGTGACCGGCATGCAGAGGTACGGCGTCGCCGCGTGCGCGAAGCACTTCCCCGGGCACGGCGCGGCGACCGAGGATTCGCACCTCTCCCTGCCCGTGCTGCCGAGGACCGCGGCCGAGCTCCGGGAAGTCGAACTGGTCCCGTTCGCCGCGGCGATCGAGGCGGGCGTCCGGACGGTCATGTCCGGGCACCTCGTGGTCCGGGAATGGGGCGAGGAACCGGCGACGTTCAACCGGACCGCGCTCGTCGACGTGCTGCGCGGCGAACTGGGGTTCACGGGGGCAGTCATCACGGACGCGTTGGAGATGGGGGCCGTCTCCGGGGCGTACGGACGGCACGACGGGATCGGCGAGGCTTCGGTCCGGGCTCTCCTGGGCGGCGCTGACGCGCTTTGCCTCGGCGGGGCCCCGTTCGACGCCGAGACGCTGGACCGGACCGCGGAGGCGATCGTCGCGGCGGTGACCGAGGGGCGGCTTTCCTTGGAGCGGCTGGCTGACGCCGCTGCCCGGACCGCTTCGCTGGGCACTTCCCCCGCTCCGGCGACGGTGCAGCCGGTGGACTACTCGCTCGGTCTGTCCGCCGCGCGGGCCGCTTTGCGGATCACCGGTACGCCGCAGTTGACGGGCCCGTCGCTGGTGGTGGACGTGCAGACCGAACCGGGTATCGCCGCCGGGCCGATGCCGTGGGGGCTTGGAGCGCATCTGGCGGAACTGGTTCCGGGCACTCGGACGCTGTCGGTCTCCCCCGACGACGTCTCGACCGTCTTGGCGGAGGCTTCGTCGGTCGAGAGCGTCGTGGTGGTGACCCGGGAAGCGCACCGGCATCCGGCGGTGCGGGAGTTCCTGGCCGGTTTGTCCACTGTGGACTACATCCGGGTCGAAACGGGGGTTCCCGGGCCGGAAACCGGCACGGGGCCGCGAATCGACACGTTCAGCGGTTCCTACGTGAGCCTGCGGGCCGCAGCGGAGTACCTGGCTCGCACCTGAGACCGTCTGTGAGGGGAACCCTGAGGGACTCTGATTCCTTCAGGGTTCCCTTCACAGACCGAAACCAGGCAGTTCACCTTCGCGGCAGGGCTTCCGGGCAGAGGGCGAGCTCGGCCCAGACGGTCTTCCCTCCGGGCCGGGGCGTCTGGCCCCAGCGATCCGCGATGGCGTCGATCAGGGCCAACCCGCGTCCCCCGCCGAGGTATCCCTCCCGTCTCCGGGCGAGGTCCGGGAGAGAGTCGGAAACCTCGAGCAGGATCCGGTCTCCGCGCAACGACAGGATCAGCTCGCACGGCGGGCGGGCGTGCCGCAGCGCGTTGCAGGCCATCTCGTCGAGGACCAGGCGAACATCGGCCACGGCGTCCGCCTCCGCGTGCGGGAGATGACGGCGCACGAACGCCGCGGCCCGGTCCCGGATCCGGCGCAACCTCGTGAAATCCTGATCCAGCGCCAAACGCAGACGCGCTCCTCCCGGGAGCAAGCGACTGTGCTGAATGTCGTCGGCACTCACGCTCGACCTCCTCCTCGGCCCGCCTCGCGTCCGCTCGCGAAGACGAAGCCCGACGCTGCTCCCCGTGCCGCAGCTGCTTGCCCGAGAATAGTTGATACCCGCGGTCAGAGGCGACAAACCAGAACTGCGACAAGGGAGACCGAGATCGGCCCTCGCCGCGACGAAGGCCCGGCACCGAACGCGCGGCGCCTGGTTTGGCAGCCGTCGGCACGGGTAACCCCCGGCTCGTCTCATCGTCCGGATCGCTTTTCCCGAACGTCGGAGGAGAAAGAGGTAATCGAGATGAGCGACACCGCTCGCAACAAGGCCGAAGAGATCAAGGGAAAGGCCAAGGAAGCGCTCGGCAACGCCACCGGGAACGAGCAGTGGCAGGCCGAGGGGAAAGCAGAGCAGGCGAAGGGCGCCCTCAAGCAGGCGGGGGAAAAGGTCAAAGACGCCGTCAAAGGCGTGAAAGACTGACCTCGCGGACGGAACGGCGGCCGGGACTTCGGTTCCGGCCGCCGCTTTGTCGCGACCCGGGCGCGGCATCCCTCCCCGACCGGCTCCTCCCGCCGACACGATGAAGCGTCGGCCTGCCGGTCCGGTTTCGCGGGCCGGTAAAGTTCGGCGGTGCTGCCAGGTGGCGGCAGGGAAAAGGAGGCCGCGGTGACGGACGCCGGCACGAGGGACGCCGAAGACTGGGAGGCCGACCGGATCGCGTTCTGCGCGGAACCGGCCGTCGACGGCTGGGCCCGGAGCGGCGTGACCGCCGAGGGGCCGCTGGCGCGGCAGTTCGGCACGCTCGCGGTCCTCCTGCTCGACGCGGACTCCCTGCACGAAGCGATGGAACGCGTGGTGTCCGCCGCGCTGCGGATCGTCCCGGAGGCCGATCTGGCCAGCATCACCCTGCGCTCGGCCGACGGCGGATTCCACACCCCGGTCTGCACGGACCCGGCCGCCGAGGAACTGGACCGGATCCAGTACCAGACCGGCGAAGGGCCGTGCCTGGAGGCGGCCCTGCAGGGACGGCCGGGGCACGCGCTGGCCAACAACCTCCCGCGCTCGGAGGCGTTCCCCGAATTCGGCAGGCGCGCCGGGCAGTTCGGGTTCGGCTCCCTGCTGGCCGCGACGCTGCTGCCGGATCTCAAATCCGACCTGCCGCCCGGCGCGATCAACCTCTACAGCCGCCAGGCCGGGGTCTTCGACGACGACGCCGTCGACAACGCGCTCGTCCTGGCCTCGCACGCGTCGCTCGCCCTCGCCGGATCGGCCGCGCACACCGCCGCCGCGCTCAAGGAAATCCATCTCAAGCGCGCCGTCGACAGCAGGGACCTGATCGGCCAGGCCAAGGGAATCCTGATGAACCGCCGCGGGATCTCGGCCGACGCGGCGTTCGACATCCTGCGGCGCACGTCGCAGGACCTCAACGTCAAGCTCGTCGACCTCGCCCACACCGTGACCCAGCGGCACCAGGAACTCGACGTCTGAATCCGTCCAGGTTGCGTGAATTCCTGACGAACGGGTAGCCGATCACCAGGGTTGGGTCTCCGGCGCGCAGGAGATCAGGCTCCAGGCTCCGCCGGTCAAGACCCGAAGCCGGCGGAGCCGCCCGGCCGGTCCGGCGCAGCCATCCTCGATCTGCCGCAGAAGCGCGGCACGCCGGGACCGCGGCGTTTGCTCCCCCGGACAGCCGGGTAGCCGGAGAACTCGGCAAGACATCGCGGACACCCGAGGAAAGGCGCCATGGCTGCTGCAGCGCATTACGTCGAGGTCAACGCTCCCGCCCAGGCCTGCTACGACTGGTGGCGGCTGCTGACCCGGCTGCCGGAAGTGTTCTCCGACGTCCGATCGGTCGAGGCGGTGGACAGTGACGCGACGCGCACCCGCTGGAAGGTCGACGGACCGGCGGGGTCCACAGTGGAATGGGAGGCCCGGATCGCCGAGGACGCGCCGCCGCGCAAGATCGCCTGGACCACTGCGGACGACGCGGACCCGGACGTGCGCAACTCCGGCGTCGTCCGATTCGACGACAAGGGCGACGGACGCACCGGCGTCGAGATCTCTCTCGAATACCAGCCCCCGGCGGGCAAACTGGGAGAAGCGGTCGCGTTGCTGCTGGCCGACCCGCAGAAGAAGGTCGAGCGGGCCGCCGAGCAGTTCCGCACCGTCATCGAAGCCCGCTGACGGTTTCCGCCGCGCCGACAGCCGGATGGGCACGGGAGTGACCGTGGCTTTCCTCAAGAGACGCCGATGGCGTGGCCTGGTGGCACAGGCGCTCATCTTGGCGGTTTGGTGGGCCGTCTACACCTTCGTGCTCCGACCCTTGCTGCCGAACGGGGACGTCCTGGGCATAGCGATCGTCATCGTGCTGTCGCTGGGCATCCTGGCCGTTCCGATTCTCGCTGGGAGCCGTCGCCGCTGACCGCCCGCCACCATGTCCATGCAAGGGAACCTGGGAGCGCGAGCATGTTCGACGGCTTCACCACCACGACCGTGGACGGTGCCGGTTGCCCCGTTTTCGTACGACACGCGGGCAGCGGCCCGCCGGTCCTGCTGCTGCACGGGCATCCTCGCACTTCCGCGACCTGGCATTGGGTGGCACCCAGGTTGGTCGAGCGCGGATTCACTGCCGTCTGCGCCGATCTCCCCGGATACGGCCGGTCCGGGAAGCCGGAACCCGCCGAAGACCACGAGCCGCATTCCAAACGGGCAAGCGCACGTCGGCTGCTGGCAGTGATGCACGCGCTCGGCCACGAACGGTTCTCGGTGGTCGGACACGACCGGGGCAGCTACCTCGCCCTCCGCATGGCCCTCGACCACCCGGACCGGGTGCGCAGAGCGGTGCTGGCCGACTGCCTCCCGATCAGCGAGCACCTCGGCCGGATCACCCCGCAGTTCGCGACCGCGTGGTGGCACTGGTTTTTCTTCGCCCAGCCCGAAACCCCGGAACGCGTGATCAACGCCGACCCCGACTCGTGGTACCGCGGCGACCCGGAAAAGATGGGCCGCGAAAACCACGCCGAGTGGCGCGCGGCGATACGGAACCCGGAGGTGGTCCGCGGCATGCTCGAGGACTACCGAGCCGGTCTCACCGTCGACTATCGAGACGAACTCGCCGACCGCGCCGCCGGTCGCATGCTCGAGCAGCCGGTGTTAGTCCTGTGGTCGCTGCGCGACGATTTGGAAGCCCTCTACGGCGATCCCCTGCGAATCTGGCGGGAATGGGCCGAGGACGTACGCGGACACGGCATCGACTCAGGTCACCACATGGCCGAAGTCGCACCCGAGCAGGTCTCGGCCGCCGTCGCGGACTTCCTCGAACCGCTCAAAACGGAGTGAGACCTAGTGGCTGCTCGCGACCCCTGCGCTTTTCTTGGCGCTGCTGCCGGGATTCTAGTTCATCTTCACTGAATCTTACAGCCAGGCCGCGATCGAAAGTCTCCTCGCGTCCGTTGCTACGCCCGCGACGACCCCATCAACAAATTCGAAAATGCGCTGCCGTCGCCTTGCGGAGGTGCGATCAAATGCCAACATCGAAGAAGTCCACATGGTGGCCGATCGCACTGCTCACAGCTCGCAGCCGTCGCAGTGTGGATAGCCGTGTCCGTGCCGGGAGCAGAATTTATGCAGTATGTCTCGATAGGATTTTTCGCCGCCGCAGCCGCCCAGGCGGCAAGTTCCTTCTTCAGAAGAGAGAACGATTAGGCCGACGGCACATCCGGCGGCACTCGACACGAGCGTTGACCGGGGTGAGCCGGTCAGACGTTCCCCGCTCCGTTCCGCATCAGCCGCCATCAGTAATCTCTGACGAGCCCCCGTGCTGAACACGGATATTTCAAGATGCCCGCCGCCCCCGTCAGCGCCGGGGAACACTACCGCCGTCCGGTAGGCCCGCGCCCCCAGCGAATCGCAGAACCTCGGGCACGGCGAACTCCTGCACGTCAAACCGGATCAGACCGTGACGCGCCGGATCGTGCTCGGCCAGCCGCCCAGGAAGCTGCTCGGCCTCGGCGACCACGCTGCCGCGCCCAACAAGGGCAGTGACCCGCCGCGTCCATTCGCCTGACCACGCTCACGCGTCTCCGGCAGTCAGAACGCGGGTGAACGCGACCCGGTCCAGCCCAGGCCCGTCGTAGTCCGGCAGCACCTCGGAAACCTCGAACCCGAGCCGGGCGTGATAAGCACGCGAAGCGGTGTTCTGCGGGCTCGTGATGCACTTCACCTTCCGCACCCCCGCTTCCCGCACCTGGCCGAAGAACCACTCGTACAACGACCGTCCGATCCCCTGCCCGTGCAGCTCCGGGTCGACGCCGACGAAGTGGATGTAAGCGGTGTCCGGGTCGGTCTGCGAGACGAAGCCGATCAGGAACGCCGCCAGCGTCCCGTCCGGACGTTCGGCCAGGCGGCTGGTCGTGGTGAAGTGCTGGAAGTACAAGCGCGGCACCAGCAACGCCCGCTCCCTCGCACCGGCTTCGCCCTTCAAGCCGCCCCACCACGGGCCCAGCGCGGCAAGCACGCGCGCGTGGTCGTCTTCGGTCGGCTGGCGGAAAGTCAGGTCGGCGCTCATGCCCCGAGCCTCTCGTTTCCGCGCCCGCCAAGCAACCTGGTTACCGGCGCGGGTCGACGTGGATCTTCGGCGGTCCCGCCGGACGCTCCCCGCCGAGAACCGCCGCGACCTCGTCCAGCCCGACCGTCGCCGCCACCAGCGGTCGCGGATCGACTTCGCCGGACGCGTAGGCGTCGATCGCCTGTGCCAATCCCGGCGACCCGCTCAGCACGCCGATCGCGGTGACGTCCTTCAACGCCAACGTCCGCGTGTCGAGCAGGCTCGGGCGTCCGGACAGTCCGATGCAGACGATCCGGCCGGAAGGCTCGACCACCTCGGCCGCGAGGGCCGGAGCCGCGGGATCACCGGTCGCGTCGACCACCGCGTCGAACGGTGGCGACGGAACGCTCGTCCCCGCCGAGAAACCCAAGCCGCGAGCGAATTCCACCGACCACGGCGTCGCGCCCACCAGATGCACCTCGCTGCCCGCGGCCCGGAGGAACAGTGCGGTGAGCAACCCGATCGTCCCAGGTCCGAGAACCAGCACCCGCTCCCCCGCCGCCGCCCGCGCGGCGCGGCACGCGTTGCCGCCCGGTTCGACCAGTGCGCCGGCGACGGGATCCAGCGCGTCCGGCAGCTCGTGCAGCGAGCGCACCGGGACAGCTAGGCGTTCGGCCAGTGCTCCGGCCCGGCCGCCGCGGATGCCGACCTCCTGCCGGTTCTCGCACACGTGCTGATGGCCGCCTCGGCACCGCCGGCAGTCGCCGCAGCCGAGCATCGTGTCGCCGGTGACGCGGCGGCCGACCCACGCGGGGTGCACGCCGGGGCCCACCTCGGACACCGTGCCGCACCATTCGTGGCCGAGCCGCATCGGATACTGGGCGTGCCCGTCGGAGAGGTATTGCATCTCGCCGGTGAAGAACTCGACGTCGGTGCCGCACACCCCGGCCCGCTCCACGTCGACGACGACCTCGCCCACGCCGGCGACCGGCTCCGCCACCTCCGCCGGCCCGGCCTCCCCCGGTCCGGTCACCACGAACGCCCGCATGACCCGATCGTAGCGGCGTTCAGCCGGTCACGCGCTCGCGCAAGAAAGCCGCTGTCGCCGGATCGGCGGGGTAGAACGACTCGATCACCAGCTCGGCGACAGTCACGTCCAGCGGAGTCCCGAACGTCGCGACAGTGCTGAAGAACGTGAGCTCCAGATCCCCGTGCCGGTAGCGCAACGGCACGAAAATATCGCCCGGCCCGGGAATCTCCACCTCCGGGACCTCGTCGTCGCACGGATAGCCGCGCAGCTCCTCCAGCAGCTCCGCCAGCCCGGCGTCCGCGGTCTGCTCGACCTGACGCCGCAACCGGCCCAGCAGATGCGCCCGCCACTCCCCCAGGTTCAGCACCCGCGGGGCCATCCCGTCCGGGTGCAGCGTGGCGCGCAGGACGTTCACCGGCCCGGTCAGCAATTCCGGCGCGATGCCTTCGGTGAGCACGCCGAGGCTGAGGTTCGCGTCGACCAGATTCCAGCCGCGGTCGACCACCGCCGCCGGGTAGGGGTCGTGTCCGGCGAGGAGCCGCCGGACTGCCTCGCGGATCACGGTCATCTCCGGCGCTCCGATGTCGGACTCCCCGTAGGCCGGCGCGTAGCCCGCGGCGAGCAGCAGGCGGTTCCGTTCGCGCAGCGGGATGTCGAGGTGCTCGCCCAGCCGCAGCACCATGTCCCGGCTCGGCTTGGACCGGCCGGTTTCCACGAAGCTCAGGTGGCGCGTCGAGATGTCCGCCGAGATCGCGAGGTCGAGCTGGCTGATGCGGCGGCGGTCGCGCCATTCCCGGAGCAGTTCGCCGACCGGGGCCTTCACCGTAGTCGTCACCCGTCCGACGCTACGGCGTCGCCTTCCGGGAGACCATTACCCCCGAGGTAACGGCGCGTGCACCACCAGCGCCTCGGAGAGCGGTTTGCGGTCGAGGTCGGGCACCTCGCAGTCCGGCGCGGGATAGCCGACCGGGAAGAGGATGTAGGGCCGTTCGGTGACCGGGCGCTCGAAGACCTCGTTGAGGAAGCCCATCGGGTTCGGGGTGTGGGTGAGCGTCGCCAGTCCCATCGCGTGCAGCGCGGTGATGAACATGCCGCACGCGATGCCGACGCTTTCGTTGACGTAGTAGTTCTTCCGCAGCGAACCGTCCGGCAGCGGCGTGCTCTTCTGCGCGAACGCGACCACCAGCCACGGCGCGACCTCGAGGAATTCCTTGTGCTCGTCGGTTTCGAGCCGGGCGAGCGCCGCGTGCCAGTCCGGCGCGTTGCGCTCCCGGTAGAACTTCCGCTCTTCGACCTCGGCCGCCTCGCGCACGGCGCGTTTCACGTCCGGGTCCGCGGTCGCGACGAACGTCCACGGCTGGTGGTGCGCCCCGCTCGGCGCGGTGTTCGCGATCCGCACCGCGGTCTCGATCGCTTCGAGCGGCACCGGGTCCGGGGAGAACCAGCGGACCGACCGGCGCCGGTCGAGCAGCCGGTACAGCTCCTGCCCGCGCGCGAGGCTCTCCTCCGGGGACAGCCGGGGCGGCGCGTACGGGACGAACGGGTGCTGGTGCCGGGTCATGCTCCGACCCTGCCGCGTCGGCGGTCATCGGTCCAGTTCACATTTCTGGTGAAGGACATAAGCTGGACTCATGTCTCCCTCGTTGCGCCAGCTCGAGTATCTGGTCGCGGTCGCGGACACCGGCGGCCTCACCTCGGCCGCGGACAGCTGTCACGTGTCGCAGTCGGCGGTGTCGCTGGCGATCGCTTCGCTGGAACGGACTTTGGGGGTGCAGCTCATCCTGCGCGGCCCCGGCCGGACGACCGCGCTGACCGACGCCGGCCGCCAGGTCGTCGGCGAGGCCCGCGCGGTGCTCACGTCGGTCGCCGAACTCGGCACCGCCGCCCGCGACTACGGACAAGACCTCGCCGGACGCCTGAGTTTCGGCTGCTACACGCCCCTCGCGCCGCTGCACGTGCCCGCCGCGCTGGCGACCTTCCGCGCCCAGCACCCGGAAGTCGACGTCACGTTCGTCGAAGGCACGCTGCCGGACCTGCAGCACCTCCTGCTGGAGGGCCGCTGCGACCTGGCCGTGCTGTACCGGCAAGACCTGGTGCCGGGGATCGCGGTGGACAAGCTGTACGACCAGCCGCCGAGCGTTTTGCTCCCGGCGGACCATCCCCTGGCGCGCCGCAAGACGGTTTCGTTGCGCGCGTTGGCCGACGAGCCGTTCATCCTGCTGGACGTACCGCCGTCGGAACGCTATTTCCGCGACGTCTTCGCCTCGATCGGCCTGCCGATGCCGGTCGCGCACCGTACGACGAGCTTCGAACTCGCACGGGCGTTGGTCGCCCGAGGACTGGGTTACACGCTGTCGGTGCAACGCCCGCCATTGGAACTTTCCGTCGAGGGCACGCCCTTCGCCGTACGGCCGCTGCGCGAGCGGGTCCCGACGACGCCGGTTGTGCTGGCCCGCGCGGAGGGCGCCCGGCTGACCCGGCGAGCCGAAACGTTCCGGACCTTCTGCCGGGAGTTCTTCGGCGCTAGAGCGTGATGCCGCGCGGTTCGCGTCCGAGAAGTTCGGCCAGCACCGGACTCGTCTCGGCGAAGTGGCCTTGACGGGCCGCCTGGAAGAACGCGAGCTTCATCCGCGCGACCTCCTCCGGCTCGCCCGCGACCCACTCCTCGTCCTCCCCCACCACGCGTTCGACCGCATGCCCGCTGACCCGCGACGCAAGCTCGGCCACCTCGTCGAACGTCACCGCCTGCCCCGCGGTCAGCGTCACCGGCCCGTCGAACGCCCTGTCCCCGGCCAGAATGACCGCGGCCGCTTCGGCGGCATCGGCCCGATCGGTCCAGGAAACCGGTCCGTCCGCCGGGGCCTTGATCACCCCGTCCTCCCGCCAGTTCCCCAGCAGCCAACCGAGGCTGTGCGCGTAGAACCCGTTGCGCAGCGCCGTCCACGCGACCCCGGACTCGGCGAGAATCCGCTCGGTCGCCGCGTGCTCCGGGCCCGGCGGAAAAGGAGTGTCCATCCGGGAATTCTGATGACTGGTGTACAGAATCCGTTGCGCCCCAGCCGCTACCGCAGCCTCGATGCCCGCACGATGTAAGCTGACCCCGTCCGCGTGCGGATCATTCGAGGAAACCAGCAGCACCTTTGCGGCTCCCTCAAAGGACTTCCGCAGCGCCGTCGGGTCTTCGTAGGAACCTTGCCGCACCCGCACGCCCCGGTCCGCGAAGTGCCGCGCCTTGGCGACATCCCGCACGCTGACGCCGATCTCCTCCGCCGGGATGCGCTCGAGAAGGTGCTCCACCGTCGCCCCGTTGAGCGCGCCGGTTGCCCCCGTGATCACGATCATGCCCGAATCTCCTTCTGTCCCAGCAACGGCAGCAGGATGTCGTCCACGAGATGCCGCAGAAACGGCTCGTCGCACGGCTGCCCGGCGAAGACGATCCGGTGCACGATCACCGCCGGTGCGACCTCGGTGAACAGCTCCGCCGCGGCAGGCGCTATGTCCTTGCCCCACAACGACTCCGCCATCGCCTTGCCGTCCCGGCGCAGAATCCGGCGCATCTCGCCGGCGAGCCGCTGATCGCCGCGCATGCCCGCGAACAGCGCGCCCAGCACCCCGATCTCCTGCTCGGCGATCTCCCGCGCCAGCCACCGCACGACGGCCAGCAGGTTCGACCGCAGCCCGCCGGACCCGGCGACGGGCGGAGCCGATGCCTGCCGTTGCTCCACCGCCGCCGCGACGAGCGCCGCTTTGTCGCGGTATCGCCGGTAAATCGTCGTCTTCGCAACGCCGGCACGGGCCGCGACCGCCTCGACAGACAGCTGGTCGTAGCCGACCTCGGTCAGCAACGCCAAAGCCGCGTCGTGAATCGCGACGTCCCTACGGGCGTCGCGCGGCCTGCCCACGCCTGAGGCTTCCATCGGCCCTCTTTCCGATACGCTACCGTTTCGTATCGAAACTACACCCGAGCCGAGTCGGTCGTCAACGGGGCCACGGCAGGACGGTCAGCTCCGGCCATTGTTCCTGCCAGCGGCGGGCTTTCGCCTCGTAACTGCTCCGCGGCGCGTGACCGGGATTGGGCCGCACGACGAGGTTGAACATGTCGGCGAACCCGTGCGGCGCGTAGACCTGCCACTCCCCTTCTCGGTCCAGGCGAATCCCCAGACAAGACGTCGTGGACGGGAACGAATCGATGGCCGCCTCGGTGGACGGATACGGCGCGCAAGGGACACCGAAGCGATCCTCGTACCAGAGGTGCACCCGCGCCTCGTTGCGGATTTCCACCGTCGCCGGAAGATCCCCGAACCTCCGGGCGCCCTCCTCGATGACCACGTTCTCCGCATCCCAGCTGAGATCCGAATCGTCGAAATAGAACAGGTCGTAATCCTTGATGCCTTCGGCGGGCGGACGTCCGGTCACCACGTTCCACACGGTCTGGCACAGGCAGCCCGCGGTCAGGTACCAGCCGGGAAGATCCAGTTCCGCCGCTCGCGCCAGCACCTCCGGCACCAGGTCGTTGCGCGTCACGATCTCGCGGAATTTCTCGAGTTGCCTGTCGATCGCCAGACGGCCGTAGTCCATGCCCCGGTTTAGCACGGCGAACCGATTACCTCCCGCGTAATCGACCAGCCGCCGATCGTCGGCCAGGCTTGGCCCTACCGAAAACGGGACAACGCAAGGAGAATCCGCGATGACCACCACCGCACCGACCGCCACCGATCTCGCCCGCCGCTACCTCGACGTCTGGAACGAGACCGACCCGCAGCAGCGCCGCCGGCTCGTCTCGGAGGTCTTCGCCCCGGGCGCGACCTACACCGATCCCCTCGGCGCGGTCGCCGGGCAGGACGAGATCGACGGGTTCATCGGCGGCGCGCAGGCGCAGTTCGCCGGATTGGTCTTCAGCCTGCCCGCGGAGCCGGACGCGCACCACGATCTCGCGCGGTTCCAGTGGCATCTGTCGGCCCCGGGCAGCCCCGAGCCGATCGCGATCGGGTTCGACGTCGTGGAGATCGCCGACGGCCGGATCGCCAAGGTGCACGGCTTCCTGGACAAGATTCCGGGCTGACGCGCCGAAATCGCCGGGATGTGGTCTTGACCACAGGGTTCAGGTTCAGACCACCCGGGAGGTCTGAACCTCACCGGCGCCACGCCGGAAACGAAGGCGTGGCCCTCCCCACTCTGTCCGTACCCCGAGGGGCGCCTGAGAGTTTCACCCGCGTGGATACGCGGGCTTGCACCGTCGGCGGCACCGGCTGGTGGTCTCCTGCCGATGCGCTTTCCAGAGGCGTCTCGTCCGCGCGGTCCAGGGTGCCTGAGAGGTTCCGGGGAGGACTTGCTCCTTCGGCGCCGGTCCGGGGATGCCGGTCCGGTCTCTCCCGCGCGGGATCGTCGATCGCGCGCCCAGTCTAGCGCGGAGGAAGATCAGCCCGTGCGGCGGGCGTTGCGGCGCTGGGTCAGCTCGTCCGGCACGACGGCCTCGACGAGCCCGCCGTCGGCGCGCTCGGCCGGGAACTCGTGGATCGTGCCGCTGATCTCCTGCATCGCCCCGCTGACCGCGATGCCGAACACGCCCTGGCCGCCCTGGAGCAGATCCACGATCTCCTCCGGCGAGGTGCATTCGTACACCGTGGTGCCGTCGGAGAACAGCGTGACCTTCGCCAGGTCCCGCACCCCGCGCACGCGCAGGTGGTCCACCGCGACGCGGATGTTCTGCAGCGAGACCCCGGTGTCCAGCAGGCGTTTCACGACCTTGAGGACCAGGATGTCCTTGAACGAGTACAGCCGCTGCGACCCCGAACCGTGCGCCGTCCGGATGCTGGGCGCGACCAGCTTCGTGCGCGCCCAGTAGTCCAGCTGGCGGTAGGTGATCCCGGCGATCTGGCAGGCCGCGGGACCGCGGTAGCCGACCAGCTCGTCGGGCAGCGAGGCGTCGGGGAACAGCTCGCCCTGCTCGCCGTCGGCGACAGGTCCGGCGGGTATCTCCGGACGACCAGCCTCGACCACCGCAAGCCTCCCCTCGCCCGGCCTCGCGGCAGGGCGTTCGACAGGCCGGTCGAGCCCAGGATCGGGATCGGCCGGGGAAAACTGCCACGAGCGCGCCGGGTCGGCGAATCACATCGTGGCGATTTACCGCCTTTGACGGTAAGGCTGCGCCGCGAGCCGGTCAACGCGACGCGCGGCGGACCTCAAGGCCGTATCGAGGCTTTGGCCCGTTCGCCGTACGGATTGACGTTTTTTACTCACCCAAGTAACTTGTTACTCATGCAAGTAAACATCGACACGCAAGCCGAACTCGGCCTCAGCGTCACCGAGGCCACCACCCGGGCGCAGATCATCGGCGCGACCATCGCCACGATCGCCGACCACGGGTACGCGCGCACCACCTTCGCGCGCATCAAGGAGCGGGCCGGGCTCAGCAGCACCCGGCTGATCTCGTACCACTTCACCAACAAGGCCGGCCTCATGCAGGCGGTGCTGAGCACGGTGTCCGAGACCAAATCGGAATACCTGCGCGAGCGCAGCGCGGGCGTCGACCCGGCGGACCGGCCGGGGAACCTGCGCGCGTACATCGAAACGTCGGTCGCGTTCCTGCGCGACTACCCGCAATGCGAACGGGTGCTGGTCGAGATGGCCGCGCACGCCGACGACCGCGACGGCTGGGCGATGACCGGCGTCATGGTCGGGCAGCTGCGCACCGGAGCGCTGCAGCGGCAACTGGACCAGGGCCGCAAGGAGGGGGTGTTCGGCGACATCTCGCCGGAGATCGTGGCGCTGTCGATCGCGCAGGCCGTCGACGGGGTCGCGGCCGCCTACGCCGCCGACCCGACGATCGACCTGGACCGTTACGGCCGGGAGCTGGGCGACCTGTTCGCCCGCGCCACCGCACGATGAGCGCTTGCCCGGCGGGAAACCGCCGGGCGGGGGCTGTCAGGTGTCGGCGCCGCGGAAGTCTTCCGGGGACACGGAGTCGAGGAACTCGCGGAACTTCTCGACCTCGTCCTCCTGCTCGTCCGGGATGATCAGGCCGGCTTCTTCGAGCACCGCGTCGACCGCGTGGATCGGGACGCCGATCCGCAGCGCGAGCGCGACCGAATCGCTGGGACGGGCCGACACCCGGATGTCGCCGTCGAAGACCAGTTCGGCGAAGAACGTGCCTTCTTTGAGGTCGGTGATCACGACCTGCTCGAGCTCGCGGCCGAGCGCGCCGATGACCTCTTTGAGCAGATCGTGGGTGAGCGGCCGGGCGGGCCGGACGCCTTGCTGTTCCAGGGCGATCGCGGTGGCTTCGACCGAGCCGATCCAGATCGGCAGGTACCGCTCGCCCTCGGTCTCCCGCAGCAACAAGATCGGCTGATTGGCGGGCAGTTCGACCCGCACTCCGACGACGCGCATCTCGCTCATCGGGCTTCGCCTCCCTCTCGTGCACACGGGCCGCAGCGCTGGCGACGGCTGACGACCGTTGTCTCCGACGCTACCCGTCATCCGGGCGCTGTGCTCGCTCGCAGCGGACATTCTCGGTTCGTGGTCTCGCGAACCGTCTCTCACGGTACGGCATCCCGGCGCTGAGGTTCAGTCATTGACAAGTGACGGAAACTGCGCGCCGGGCATAAGAGCGTCAATCGCCGGCGACGCCGCGGATGCCGGCTTTGACGAGCAAGGTGTGCAGCGTGACCGACAGCGCGGCCAGTTCGCGCACGACCTCGTCCGCGCGGGCTTTCGCGTCCGCGTCACGATGCCGGTACGCCGGGGTCACGATCTGCTCCAGCAGGCCGACTTCGCGGTCGGCCGCGGCGCGGAACGCGCGCAGATGCCGGGGTTCGAGGCCGAATTCGGTCATCGCCTTGACGGTGCGGGCGATCAGCACCGATTCCGGGCCGAAAAAACCCGCCGCGCCGGGGCGCAGCAGGCCGTACTGGCACAGCTCGGCCAGCGTCGCGTCGTCGATTCCCGCTTGCTCCAGCAGGTCTTCCTGGGTGAGCCGGAGCTCCGGCCCGGTCTCGAAGTCCGCCGCCGCGGGCAGTCCGGCGGGATCGCTCCCGTCGCCGAGCGGCACGAGCCGCCGCGGCAGCTGGGGGGCCGCCGGGACCGGCGCGGGCGGTTGCGCACCCGCGTCGGCCGCGTCGAGCTGCTCCTTGATGACCTTCAGCGGGAGGTAGTGGTCGCGCTGCGCGGACAACACGTACCGCAGGCGTTCCACGTCCGCCGGCGCGAACTGCCGGTACCCCGAGGGCGTGCGGCCCGGGCGGACCAGGCCTTCCGCCTCGAGGAAACGGATCTTCGAAATCGTGACATCGGGGAAGTCCCCGCGCAGCTGCGCGAGCACCGCCCCGATGCTCAACCCGTCCCGCCGGGCCTCCTGACGACCGGGCTGCCCGGCCGCCGTCACTGTGCCCCCTGGCCCCCGTGCCCCGGGCCGGTCAGGAAGACCAGGCGGAACTTGCCGATCTGCACCTCGTCGCCGCCGGCGAGGACGGCCTGGTCGACCGGCTCGCGGTTGACGTAGGTGCCGTTGAGGCTGCCGACGTCGATCACGACGAACTCCCCGCCCTCGCGCCGGAATTCCGCGTGGCGGCGGGAAACCGTGACGTCGTCGAGGAAGATGTCGCTGTCGGGGTGCCGTCCCGCGCTGGTGGTGTCGCGGTCGAGCAGGAAGCGGGAGCCCGCGTTGGGCCCGCGCTTCACGACCAGGAGGGCGGAACCCGGCGGCAGGGCGTCGACGCCCTGCACCGGTGCCTCGGCGGCCGGTGCGGACTCCTGCTGGCCTTCCATGTCGGCCAGGAAATCGGCCCGGAAGACAGAGGTCCGCTCCGGAGACTGCTCCGGGGGAACGCCGGGCCCGTCGTTCGTGCTCACCTGAGCTCTCCTCTACGCATGAAGTGTTGCCGTCGACCAAGAACGTGTAGCTGTCAACGTACCGTGCCCGACCGGCCCGGAACCCTCGGGCTCCCCTTGAGGCTCCGGCGCCGGGCGGAGCGGCTCAGCCCTTGATCAGAGCCTGGTACGCCTCGGCCTCGAGCAGCGCCTCGAGACCGGCCGGGTCGTCGAGCCGGATCTCCACGAGCCAGCCCTCGCCGTAGGGGTCGGAGTTGACGAGCTCCGGCGAATCGGCGACCGCGGAGTTCACCGCCACGATCTCGCCGTCGACCGGCGCGAACAGCTCCGAGACGCTCTTCGTGGACTCGACCCCGCCGAAGGCGTCGCCCGCCCCGACCTGCTTGCCGACCTCGGGCAGGTCGACGAACACGACGTCGCCGAGCTGGTCCTGCGCGTATTCGGTGATCCCCACCCGCACGAGCGAACCCTCGCGGGTCGCGACCCACTCGTGTTCCTCGGTGTAGCGCAGTTCTTCCGGAGTGGTCAACGCCGCTCCCCTTCCTGGTGCTGGCTTTCCTGACGGCAATCTTCCATCACCGGGTGCGCAGCGCGCGAGCCGCCTGCACGACGTAAAGCGCCCCGGACCAGACATACAGGACACCGCCCCACACCATGAACGCGTACGCGATCGGCCGCGCGACCGCGGCGACGTCCGAGCCGCCTTGGGTGAGCAGCAAGAACGGGAAGGCGTACATCAGGACGAAGGTCGCGCCCTTGCCGATGTAGGTGACCTCGGGCGGCGCGAATCCGCCGCGGCGCAGCAGCATCACGCAGACGCCCAGCACCAGCTCGCGCAGCACCAGCGGGACGACGACCCACCACGGGATGATGTCGCGGATCAGGAAGGCGACGAGCGTGGCGAGGATGTAGAGCCGGTCCGCGGCGGGGTCGAGCAGCTGGCCGAGCCGCGACATCTGGTCCAGCCAGCGGGCGAGCTTGCCGTCGAGCCAGTCGGTGAGCGCGGAGAAGATCAGCAGGGCAAGCGCCCAGCCGTCCTCCTTCGGGCCGAGCAGCAGCCAGAGGAACACGGGGACGCCCGCCAGCCGCAGCAGCGACAGCAGGTTGGGGATGGTGAGCGCCTGCCGCCACAGGGAGGGCTCGGTCTGGGGCTCGTCGGGGACCGTGGTCACGCGGTCAGCCTAGAGCGGGCCGGATCGCGGCGTTTGTCCCGGCGGGGGAAGTCCGGGGATTCGGGTTGCCGGGGCGGTGCGCAGGGCGCTCGCGGACGCGGGTTCCGGCGGCCGTTGCGCCCTCGTGCCGTGTTGGGGTGCACCCGCGGTGAGATTTTCCGCAGCGGGGGCGGTGGGTGATGCGGTGGTCCGTGAGGGGAACCCTGAGGGACTCAGATTCCGTCAGGGGAACCCTCACGGACAGTTGCGGGGGCGGGAACCCGACGGGCCGCCTTGCTCGCGGCGGAGTGTTCGTACCGGCGCGGACGGATCCGGCTGGCCCGGAGCTGGAACGATTCCGTCGCCGTGCCCGGGAATCGGCACCGGCAGTGACTTGACGCCCGAGCGGCTCGGCAGCACCAGCGGGCTCACCAGGGTGAGCGGCGCGGCGGCGTGAGCGGCGGCACGGCAGGTAAACCGGCAGCACGAGCCGATCAGCGGCGCAGGTGAATCGGCGGCACGAGCGGATCAGCAGCGCAGGTGAATCGGCGGCACGAGCGGATCAGCAGCGCAGGTGAATCGGCGGCACGAGCGGATCAGCAGCGCAGGTGAATCGGCGGCACCAGCAGATCAGCAGCGCAGGTGAATCGGCGGCACCAGCAGATCAGCAGCGCAGGTGAATCGGCGGCACCAGCAGATCGACACCGCCAGCTACTCGATGCCGCGAGCGGCTCGCCAGCGACTCGAAGCCGCACGTGGCCCGCCAGCAACTCGAAGCCGCACGTGACGCGCCAGCAACTCAGTGCCGCGCGTGAATCACGGGGCGGGTGAATCGGTGCAGTGCCAGGGAAATCCGGCTGATCCGCCGGTCCGCGTCCGGTGTCCGGGACCCCTCCCCGGTTCCGGACGCGAGCCGGCGGAAGTCTCAGCGGGAGCGGCGGCGGCTGGCCGCGCGGCGGTGGCTCCATCCGCGGCGCCGCAGCTGCGCGGTGCTCAGCGTTTCCGGACGGCCGCGGCCGTCGGTGCCCACCCAGCGCGGGCGCACGGCGCCGGCCTCGAGGACGTAGGGGCGGCCGCCGCACCACACCACGCTGCAAGGTTCGGTCGGCGGATCGGTCGGGGCGTCGGTCTCGGCTGCGGGGGCGGCTTCGGTGCTCATGCTCTCGGTGACTCGTGCTCTCTGGCGTCGGGGCTTCGGGGACCTGGAACGCGCGGGGCGCCTGCCCTGTACGTCGGCGCGGGACCGCCGAGCGTTAACCGCCGCGGGCCGGATTCCTCCGAACGATATGCGCCGGCGATGCGGATTTCGCGGTCCGGAACCGGAAACCAACCGTCCACAGTAGACTCAACGAAGTGCGCTCCGGTGTGTCGGTGCCGCTCAGCGGGGGCGCGAGGGGCCAGAATGGGCGCGACCCCGGCGAAAGGATCGCGGTGCTCCCGTCGAAAACCGTGTACGGGCCGCTGTGCGCGGCTGTGGTGGTTTTGCCCGCGCTCACCGCCTGTTCGGGGGATCAAGCGCCACCGGCAGCCGCCCCTTCAGCACCCTCCGCGATCGCCTCGGCGGCGCCGAGCACGCACGCTCCCCCGCCGCTGCCGGAAACCGCGGGCGCGAGCAGCCCGCCTGCCGCGCCCAGCAGCACCGCGGCCGCGCCGAAGCCGTCGAAACAGGCGCCGCCGGTCAATCCGGGCACGTGCGGCACCGTCACCGCGGCGAGCGGCATGACGCTGTACGTGTACGACAACAAGGCCATCCCGTGCGCGGACGCGATGGCGCTGGTCAAGAAGTTCCACCAGGCGATCAACGGCCGTCAGGCCGCGGGCTCGAACAACCCGGTCAACGCGACCGTCGACGGCTGGCTGTGCGTTTCCGGCCCGCCCGCCGCGCAGGGCGGCACGACGTGCAGCAAGGGCGAGCAGACCGTGCTGGCGGCGGTGGTCCCGGCCGAATAAGACCGGGACCGTCGCGGCTCAGGACTTGAGATCCGGGAAGTCGTCCTCGCGGAACTCGCCCTCGGGCCGCTCGCCGCCCTCCCGGCCGCGCAGTTCGACCCGGCGGATCTTGCCCGAGATGGTCTTCGGCAGGTCCCCGAATTCCAGCCGCCGGATCCGCTTGTACGGCGCGAGGTGCTCCCGCGCGTACGCCAGGATCGCCCGCGCGGTCCCGGCGTCCGGCTCGTGCCCGGAGGCGAGCACGACGTACGCCTTCGGCACGGCCAGCCGGATCGGGTCCGGCGCGGGCACCACGGCCGCCTCGGCGACCGCTTCGTGCTCCAGCAGCACGCTCTCCAGCTCGAACGGCGAGATCCGGTAGTCCGACGCCTTGAAGACGTCGTCGGTGCGGCCGACGTAGGTGATGTAGCCGCGTTCGTCGACCGAGCCGACGTCGCCGGTGTGGTAGTAGCCGCCTCCGAACGCGGCGGACGTGCGCTCGTCGTCGTCCGCGTAGCCCGCCATCAGGCCGACCGGCCGGTGCGCGAGGTCGAGGCAGATCTCGCCCTCGGTCGCGCGCTCGCCGGTGACCGGGTCGACCAGCGCGACCGCGAACCCGGGCAGCGGGCGGCCCATCGAACCGGCCACGACGTCCTGGCCGGGCGTGTTCGCGACCTGGACGCTGGTTTCGGTCTGCCCGAAGCCGTCCCGGATCGTGACACCCCACGCCTTCTCGACCTGCTCGATCACCTCGGGGTTGAGCGGCTCCCCCGCGCCGACGACCTTCTTCGGCGGCGTCCGCAGCGCGGTGAGGTCGGCCTGGATCAGCATCCGCCACACCGTCGGCGGCGCGCAGAAGCTGGTGATCCCGCAGCGGTCCATCTGCGCCATCAGCGCGACCGCGTCGAACCGCGCGTAGTTGTACAGGAACACGGTCGCTTCGGCGTTCCACGGCGCGAAGAAGTTGCTCCACGCGTGTTTCGCCCAGCCCGGCGACGAGATGTTGAGGTGGACGTCGCCCGGCTCCAGCCCGATCCAGTACATTGTGGACAGATGGCCGACGGGGTACGAAACGTGCGTGTGCTGCACCAGTTTCGGCTTCGCGGTGGTGCCCGAGGTGAAGTACAGCAGCAGCGGGTCCTCGGCGCGGGTGACCCCGTCCGGGGTGAATTCGGCGGCCGAGGCGTACGCGGTTTCGAAGGCGTGCCAACCGGAAACCGGTTCGCCGACCGCGATCCGCGTGTAGTCGCCGGCGACGTCGGCGAACTTCTCCGCGTCGACGTCGCGCACGATCACGTGCTTGGCGTTGCCGCGCTCCACCCGGTCCACGAGGTCGGCCGGGCCGAGCAGCGTGGACGCCGGGATCACGACGGCGCCGAGCTTGATCGCCGCGAGGATGGTCTCCCACAGCTCGCCCTGGTTGCCGAGCATGACGATCACCCGGTCGCCGCGCGAGACGCCGAGGCCGCGCAGCCAGTTCGCGACCTGATTGGACCGGGCCGACATCTCCGGGAACGTCCAGCGGTTCTCGGAGCCGTCCTCCTCCACGATCCACAGCGCGTACCGCCGCGCGTTCGCCGGATCCGCCGCGACGGTGTCGAACCAGTCGAGCGCCCAGTTGAACTCGTCCAGCTGCGGCCACGCGAACTCGCGATAGGCAGTCTCGTAGTCCTCGCGATGGGCCTGCAGATAGTCCCGCGCCGCGCGGAATGCCTGGTAGCCGGTGACCTCAGCGCCGTTGCTCACGTCGTACTCCTCGTGCTCGCTTTCCCGTGCCCTGTTTACTCGCCCTTGAACTCCGGCGCTCGTCGCTCCAGGAAGGCCTGCACGGCTTCCTGGAGATCCTTGCTCGGCAGGAACGCGGAGTTCCACGCGGCGACGTAGCGCAGGCCCTCGGCGACCTGGCGTTCGGTGTTCGCGGACAGGACCTGTTTGGTGCCCTGGACGACGAGCGGCGGGTTCGCGGCGATCTCCGCGGCCAGCTCGCGGGCCTTGGCCAGCAGCGTCTCCTGGTCCGGGTACACGTCGTTGACCAGGCCGATCTTCTCCGCCCGGGCGGCGTCGATGTCCTTGCCGGTCAGCGCCAGCTCGCGGACGTGCCCTTCGCCGATGATGGGCGCGAGCCGCTGCAGGCTGCCGATGTCGGCGACGATCGCGACCTTCACCTCGCGGACGCTGAACTTCGCGTCCTCGCTGGCCAGCCGGATGTCGGCGGCGGTGACGACGTCCACGCCGCCGCCGATGCACCAGCCGGACACGGCCGCGACCACCGGCTTGCGGCATTCGGCGATCGAGCTGACCGCCTGCTGCAGGCGCTGGACCTCGCGGTGGAACTCGGTGCGCGGCCCGGCCAGCGCGTCGCCGGCCAGCAGCGGCGCCCAGCTGCCCATCATCGCGGGCAGGTCGAGGCCGTAGGAGAAGTGCTTGCCGCTTCCGGCGAGGACCACGGCGCGCACGCGCGGGTCGGCGTCGAGGGCGGCGAACACCAGCGGAAGCTCGCGCCAGAAGTCGGGGCCCATCGCGTTGCCCTTGCCCGGGCCGAGCAGGGTCACCTCGGCGACCGGGCCGTCGAGGGCGACGCGGAGCGAGGCGAGTTCGGGCAGGGCGGCTACTGGTTCGGTCATGCGGTCATCTTGACTCATCGGCCCGACCCCAGACCATCCGGTTGACACTGTGCCAACGCGGCTGCGGGATGCTTTCCTGGAGACCCGAGGTGGAGAGGGAGGCGCCCGTATGGAACCGGCACCCGTGCCCGTCGCCGACGCCCCGCAGGCGGAACCCGCGGCGGCCCGCAGGACCCGGCCGATCGAGCTGTCCGGCTCGTTCCGGCACGAGGGCCAGCGCCTGTGCTACACCGAATACGGCAGCGGCGACCGCGTCGTGGTGCTGATGCACGGGATCATGCTCACCCGCCGGATGCACGCGCCGCTGGCCCGGCGGCTCGCCCGCGCGGGATTCCGCGTGGTGACCCTCGACCTGCTCGGCCACGGCGATTCCGACCGGCCGACGCAGTCGTGGCACTATTCGATGCCCGCGTTCGGCGAGCAGGCCGTCGCGCTGCTCGACCATCTGGAGATCGAGGACGCGGTGGTCGGCGGCACCTCGCTGGGCGCGAACGTGGCGCTGGAGGTGGCCGTCGCCGCCCCTTCGCGAGCGCGCGGGCTGGTGGTCGAGATGCCGGTGCTGGACAACGCGATTGTCGCCGGGCTGCTGACTTTCGCGCCGCTGCTGTTCGCCGCGCGCTTCCTGCCCGTGACGGTGCGCGGGGTGTCGCTGGCCGCGCACCTGGTTCCGCACGGGAACCAGTGGGTGGACGTCATCACGGACACGCTGAGCCAGGAACCCGCGCCGATGGCCGCGTTGCTGCACGGCGTGCTGTTCGGCCGGATCGCGCCGCCGAAGTCGATCCGGGGCACGATCGCCACGCCGACGCTGGTGATCGGGCACGAGGGCGATCCGATCCACCCGTTCGGGGACGCGGGCAGCCTGGCCGAGGACCTGCCCAACGCCGAGTTCGTGCAGGCCCGCAGCCCGGTCGAGCTGCGGTTCGACCCGAAGCGGCTCAGCGCGGCGATCCGGGACTTCGCCTTCCGCCGCTACCCCGCCTGATCCTCGCTGACGTCGGCGAACTCCGGCGGCGCCTGCAGGTCGTGGGCGCAGAACTGCAGCACGTGCTCGACGCCCATGACCTTGCCGCCCATGGCCGCGAACTGCGGGAGGAATCCGGCAGGTGCCGGGCTGCCCGAGAGCGCGGCCAGGCACCCGGCACCGCGCTGAAACGACTCGCCTCTGACGTGCACGCCATCGGTCGCGCCGGAACCGGCGAGCGGGAATCTGCCGAGTCGTCCCCACGCGGCTCAGCGCGGCGATCCGGGACTTCGCCTTCCGCCGCTACCCGCCTGATCCTCGCTGACGTCGGCGAACTCCGGCGGCGCCTGCAGGTCGTGGGCGCGGAACAGCACCGCGTGCTCGACGCCCATGACCTTGCCGCTCATCGCGGCGAACTGCGGGAGGAACTCCGCGGGCGCGGGGTGGTCCGAAAGCGCGGCCAGGTACGCGGCATGCGCCTCCAGCGACGCGATGCCGCGCCGCAGCGGCTCGCCGGTGACGTCGACGCCGTGGGTCGCGCCCGAACCGGCGAGCCCGGGGACGAGGTACCAGCGGGCCGAATGCGGGGCCAGGCCCTCGTCGTCGATCTGCTCCGGGAAGACCCACCGGTTGCCCGCGTCGCGGATCGCGTCGAGCGTCGCGAGCCCGGCGGCGCGGTGGTCGGCCTGGTCGAAGCCGTAGGGCGTCTCGACCTCGAATCCGCAGCCGAGCACGACGTCGGGCTTGAACCGCCGGATCTCGCGGGCGATGTCCCGGCGCAGGTCGAGGCCGTAGACGAGCACGCCGTCCGGATGTTCGAGGACAGTCAGCCGTTCGACGCCGACGGCCGCGCAGGCGTTGCGCTGCTCGGCGACGCGCAGGCGGGCCGTCTCCTCGGGCGGGTTCGGCATGCCTGCCTCGCCGCGGGTGAGCAGGAGGTACCCGACCTCGATGCCGCGCGCGGTCCAGCGGGCGACGGCCGCGGACGTGCCGTACTCCATGTCGTCGGGGTGCGCGACGACGCAGAGCACGCGCTGGAAGGACTCCTCGGGCAAAGCAGGCAGGGTCATGCCGGACATCTTCGCGCGCGGACGGCCCGACGTCTGCGTTATCCGGCCTGATTCCGGTCCAGCCCGGCGACCGGGCCGAACACGATCACCGCGGGCGGGCGCACGCCCGCGGCCGCGGCTTCGTCGGCCACCGAGGCGAGCGTCGACCGCAGCACGCGCTGGGTCCGCATCGTCCCGTCCTCGATCACCGCGACCGGCGTGTCGCCCGGGCGGCCGCCTTCGAGCAGGGCGGCGGCGAACTTCGGCAGCCGTTCGACGCCCATCATCAGCACGATCGTGCCGCGCATCCGGGCCAGCAGCGACCAGTCCACGAGCGACCGCTCGTCGCCCGGCGCGACGTGCCCGGACACGACGACCACCTCGTGCGCGACGCCGCGGTGCGTCACCGGGACGTCCGCCACCGCGGGCACCGCGAACGCCGAGGTGATGCCTGGAACCATGGTCACCGGAACGCCCGCTTCGGCGCACGCCTGGACCTCTTCGAACCCGCGGCCGAACAGATACGGGTCGCCGCCCTTGAGCCGGACGACGAACTTGCCTTCCTTGGCTTTCTCGATGAGCGTCCGGTTGATCACGTCCTGGCTCGCCGCGCGGCCGTACGGGATCTTCGCCGCGTCGATGACCTCGACCTCCGGCGCGAGCTCGTCCAGCAGGTCGCGCGGGCCGAGCCGGTCGACCACCACGACGTCGGCGCGCGAGAGCAGCCGCCGGGCGCGGACGGTGATCAGGTCCGGGTCGCCCGGCCCGCCGCCGACCAGCGCGACTCCGGGCAGCGCGCCCTCGGGATGCGGCTGGCGGCCGTCCTCGATCGTGCCCGCGTGCAGGCCGTCCAGCATCGAATCGCGGACCGAGGCCGAACGGAGCGGCTCGCCGCCGGACAGGACGCCGAACAGGAGTCCGCCGTGCCGCCCGGTCGCCGGGGTCACCGCCGAACCGGACTCGCCCTCGTCGGCGCGGACGCAGAAGACGCGCTCCCGCTCCGCCTCGGCACAGATTTCGGCGTTGGTCTCCGGGCTGTTGGTGCAGGCCAGCGCGTACCAGGCGGCCCGCAGGTCGCCCTCGGCGTAGCGGCGCTGATGCCAGACCAGCTCCCCCGCGTCCGCCATCCCCTGCACCGAAGGCGTCGTGTGCGGCGACACCAGCTCGACGCGGGCGCCCGCGCTGATCAGCCGGGGCAGCCGTCGTTGGGCGACGGAACCGCCGCCGAACACCACGACGCGGCGGCCGGTCAGGTTCAGGCCGGAAAGGTAGTGCGGGTCGTCCATGCGCGGAAGCATATGGGCGTGGCGCGGTCCCGCACGCCGAGCGTGGGTCATGCCACGCCGGGGACGTCGCTTACGCCGCCAGGGTTAACACGACGGCAAAAATACGTCGGCTGTCCGCAGGCAAATCCGGCGCCACGGGAGTAATTCCGCGCGCGGGCCGTACCGCTGCCGCATCGGGAAACGACTGCTGGTCGCACACTGCCGGATCAGATGGGGAGTCTTGATGACCAGGAACAGTGCGACCAGACGAAGACGCGCGTGCTCGCTCGCCGCAGCTCTGCTCGTGTTCGCGGGCGCGACGACCGGGACCGCGCAGGCCGATCCGCTCGCGCCGACGGATCTCGCTCCGCTGCCCGGGGACGACCAGAGCCTGGCGCTGGCGGTCAACGAGGCGGGGACGGCGGTCGGCACGTCGTCGGCGGGCCGCGACCCGCGCCTCGACCATCCGGTCCGCTGGGACACCGCCGGGCACCCGACCGCACTGCCGACACCGGGTGCCGGCCAGGGGCAAGCGCGCGCCGTCAACAGCCACGGCGTCGCCGCCGGGTATGTGCTGACGCCGACCGTCGCCGTCCCCGCGCGCTGGGACGCCGCGGGCCGGGTGACCTTGATGTCGCTTCCGCCCGGTTACCACAACGCGATGGGCGAGAAGATCAGCGACACCGGCGTGGTCGTCGGGGAATGGCAGACGCCGGACGGCCTGCAGCACCCGTTCCGCTGGGACCCGGACGGCCGGGTCGCCGACCTCGGCACGCTGCCCGGCGACACGTGGGCCGTCGCGACCGGCATCTCGGCCGACGGCGCCGTCGTCTCGGGTCAGGATTCCAGCCCCGCGAAGGCGCACTCCGTGAGATGGGTGAACGGCGGTCCGGTCACCGACCTGGCCCCGACCGCTTGGGCCAGTGCGAACAACGTCATGAACCGGAACGGGACGATCGCCGGGCACCTGACTGACGTCGAGCACGGGAACTCCGTTCCGGTGACCTGGGACCGCGACGGGGTCCTGCGGCGCCTGCAATGGGAGAGCCCGCATCCGGTCTGGCTCAATCAGGTCAGCCCCACCGGGTACGTGACCGGCAGCGGCTATCTGTACCCGCCGGACCGGGATTCGGTGCTGTGGGATCCGGACGGGAACGTGTATCTGATCGACGGAGACGTCGCCGGGGTCGACTCGAACGGGAACGCGGTCGGGGCCTCGCAGAACCGCGCGACTGTTTGGTACGGCAACGGGAACACCGTGCGGTTCGGAATTCTGCCGGGCGGCAGTTACAGCAAGGGCGAGTGGATCACCGACAGCGGGTATGTGGTCGGGAGTGCGGACGTCACCGGGTACAAGACGCACGCGGTGGCTTGGAAACTCGGGTAGCGCCGGAGGCGGCTGGGCGAGCCTCGCGCCCGTCCAGCCGCGCGGGCGGGCATAGCTCCGCGTTGCCTGTTTCTGTTGCTACGGCGGCAATCCTGCGATCTGGCACCGGACTCACTCCACCCGGAAAACCGGACCGCGCGGCACGAACGGCAGCCGGGCACCGCGAGGCACCAGAAACGCGTGTTCCCGCAACGGTCGCACGTGGTCGCACTGCGCGTCGGTGATGATCAGGACCGGGCCGTCCGCCGGGAAGTCCGGGGCGCGGCGCAGCAGGTCGACGCCGGGCTGCAGCCGCGTGCCGCCGCGGCCGCGGACCTTCACCCGGCCCGCGATGTCTTCCACCGCGAGGTATCCGGCGTCGTAGGCGGCCGCGTCGCAGAAGACCACCCGGGCGGCCGGGACGTCGCGGGCCAGGGCGTACGACGCGATCGCGCCGAGCGCTTTCCCGAGCAGTTCCGCGTTCATCGAGCCGGACGTGTCCAGCACGACGCCGAACGTCGCGCGGCGTTCGAGCCGCTCCGGGAAGACCCGGCCCGGGCGCGGGATGTCCGGCGTCGCCGACTGACGGCGCGACGCCCGCACGTAACTGCGCACCGGCTGCTCCACCTGGACGTGCTCGTCGAACCACCGGGCGAGCTGCGCGTCCCACGGGAGCGGCGGATGGTCCAGTGCGCGGATCTCCTGTTCCAGCCCGAGCGGCAGCAGGCCGCGGCCTTGCGCTTGGTGATAAACGAGACCCTGGCTGAGCGCGCGGCGGTAGAACTCGTCCAGGTCGACGCCGCCGGTCCGGTCGCCGTCACGCCACGGGAGCGGCTTCGGTTCCGCCCGGCGCGAGGAGCGGCGGGCGGCGGCCTCCGGCTCGGACAGCCAGTCGCCCAGGACGTCGCCGGCCTCGCGGCCGCCCAACGTGCGCAGTTTGCGGGCGCGGCGAAGATCGGTCGTCAGCGTGTCGTACACCGATTCCGCGGACAGCTCGGCGAGCTGCGGATCGTGGAGGCCGTCGCTGGGCAGCTCGCCGACGCCGAGGGCGACCAGCCAGCCGTTGATCACGTAGTCGCACGCGACGTTCCACAGATACGGGTCGCGGCCGAGCGCGCGGCGGTCGTGCCGGAGCGCGGCGTGCAGCATCTCGTGGGCGAGCACGAACCGCCATTCCTCCGCGGTCAGCGCGGCGTGCGGGTTGACGTAGATCTCGCCGTGCTCGGCGTCGACCGCCGCGACCGAGATGTCCCAGGCGCGCACGACCTCGGGGTCGACGACCAGGGTGAACCCGGCGGCCACCGCGCCGAGCAGCGGGAACGACGACGCGAACCAGCCCAGCGCACGGTCCCATTCCCCCAGGCTCCGCCGGTGCCGGGTCTGGCCGCGCGCGTCGGCGGCCTGCTCCATCGCCTCGGTGGCCGAGGCGATCAGGCCCCGCGCGAACCGCTCGGTCCAGGGCTCGGATTTCCCGTGGTACTGCACGTGCCACCGGCTCGGCGGCTCGGCGAGCGCCAGGCACGGCCGGTCGCCGCCGGTGCCCAGCGAACGGAAGACCTCCGGAACGCCGGTCTCGCGCCAAGCGCGGGCAAGGGAAAGCTCGTCGGCGCCCGGGAGTTCCGGCACGAGCGTCAGCGGCGTCCCGACCCGCACCGCCTCCGAGAACCGGTGCACCGCAACGCAACACGCCGCGCTGTAGCTCGCCTCCACGCCCCGGTCGGCGGTGATCGCGTCCGCCTCGGAGAGCTGCTCCTCGTCCAGATGGCCGAGACCGAGGTGCAACAGCAGATGCGCGAACACCCACGCCCATTCGGCGGGCTCGGCGTCGCGGGCGCGGTTCGCGGTGATCAGGCCGTTGTCGGCGACGACCGCCCAGGCCTCGGCGCCGGTCAGGCTGGTGCGGTCCAGGCTCGCGCGGCCGGCGAGCTGGTTGAGGACGGTGTTCGCGCGGACCAGCGCCCAGCCCGCGTCGATGGCCTTGTTCCGGCGTTCGCGAAGGCGCGCGTCGGAGCGGACTGCGCTCATGCTGGCACCTCAATGACGAGTTGCACGCTGGCCGATAAAGAGGCGCCAGCATGAACAACCATGATTCGCTTGCAAGCTGCGCTCATGCTGGCACCTCAATGACGAGTTGCACGCCGGCCGACAAAGAGGCGCCAGCATGAATAACCATGATTCGCTTGCAAGCTGCGCTCATGCCCGGGCCGCAACCAGGCGCGGCAGGTCTCGCGCGGCTTCGACCAGGAACCACGACGGCAGGCGCGGGTTGCCCGCCTCGTCGTCCGCGATCACCAGCTGCGCCATCTCCAGCGAGATCTCCGCCAGTTCGACCAGCAGGCTCTTCGCGCGGAACGCGAACTGCCGCACCGCCGCCGACGCGTGCCGCTTGTCCGCGGGCAGGTCGCGGGCCAGCCGGACGCGGAACGTCTCGGCGAGGAAGTAGAGCAGGTCGCGCTCGCCCGGCTCGGCGGGCCAGCGCGCGTCGCCCTTGAGGATGGCTTCCAGGTCGAAGGCGTGCCGGGCGACCTTGAGATAGGACCGGAACGCGCCGGCGTGCTGCGGGGTGAGCGTGGCGTACGCGAGCAGCGCGACGGTCTCGTCGTCGAGCAGATCGCCCGCCGAGTGCAGCAGGTCGGACAGCATGTGCCAGGACCGCGGCGTGGAGAACGGCTCCTCGGTCTTCGGCGGCTGGCTCCACAGGTGGTCCGGGCGCTGGGCCAGGTAGTCGACCACCGCCGGGTGGATGCCGTTGCCCGCCGCCCAGGCGAGCCAGTCGCCCGCCGACGCGCGCAGGTGGAGGTGGACCAGCCGGTTCACCAGCGCCGACGCCATCGGCCGGGCGAGCGCCTGGTCGGTGGCGCGGTTTCCGGCGCCGATCACCACCGAACCGGGCGGCAGCTCGTAGGAGCCGATCCGGCGGTCGAGGATCAGCGAGTAGAACGCCTTCTGCACGTCCGGCGACGCTGCGTTCAGCTCGTCCAGGAACAGGCAGTACGGCTCGTCGCGGGCGATCTGCTCGGGCGGGCAGAACCGGCTCCGGCCGTCGGCGATCTGCGGCACGCCGATCAGGTCCTCGGGCGCGAGCTGGGTGCCGAGCAGCGAAACGCACTCGAGGCCGAGCGCCGCCGCGAATTCCCGGACCAGCGACGACTTCCCGATTCCGGGCGCGCCCCAGAGGAAGACCGGCCGGACGACGGCGGTCGTGAGCAGGATGTCGGGCAGCTGGGCAGGCGTGACAGCGATCTGGGCGTGCAAAGCGCGGACCTCTCCGGTGTCGGGACATCCTCGTGCGGTGCCCGTTTCGTGCCGTTATGGTCGCGCGCCGGGCCAGCTGCCCGCATCCGGTTTTTCAGCTCCGCGCCGCCGTCGGGTAGGGCAGCAGTGCCATCTCCCGCGCGTTCTTGATCGCGGTGGCCACCTGTTTCTGTTGCTGCGGCGTCAATCCGGTGACCCGGCGGGCCCGGATCTTGCCGCGGTCGGAGATGAACTTCCGCAGCAGGTCGACGTCTTTCCAGTCCACCCTGGTGATTCCGGCCGCGTGGAAGGGGTTCGGGCGGCGGCGCGGCGTCCGGTCCGGTTTCGGCACGGCGCTCACCAGCTCGACTTCGAGACGCCGGGCAGTTCCCCGGTGTGCGCCATCTGCCGCATGCGCACCCGGGACAGCCCGAACTTCCGCAGGTATCCGCGCGGACGGCCGTCGGCGGTGTCGCGGTTGCGAATTCGCGTGCGGCTGGCGTCGCGCGGCATGCGTTGCAGCGCGACGACTGCGTCGGCCTTCTCCTCCGAAGATGCCGAAGGCGACGCGATCACCGCCTTGAGCGCGCGCCGCCGCTCGACATATCGCGCGGCGATCACCTTCCGCTGCTCGTTCTTCGCGATTTTCGACTTCTTCGCCATCAGCGCTCTTCCTTGAATTCGACGTGCTTGCGCGCCACCGGGTCGTATTTGCGCAGCACCATCCGGTCCGGATTGTTGCGGCGGTTCTTCTTCGTCACGTACGTGTAGCCGGTGCCCGCGGTCGACCGCAGTTTGATGATCGGCCGGATGTCGGTGCTTTTCGCCATCTAGAGCTTCACTCCCCTCGCCACGAGATCGGCGACGACGGCGTCGATGCCGCGTTTGTCGATCGTCTTCATGCCCTTCGCCGACACCTTCAGCCGCACCGCGCGGCCAAGGCTCGGCACGTAGTAGCGGCGCGTCTGCAGGTTCGGCTCCCAGCGCCGCGAGGTGCGGCGATGCGAATGCGAGACCTGCTTGCCGTAGCCCGGCTTGCGGCCGGTGACCTGGCACACGGCTGACACGGACCCTCCCAAGTTGATAGTGACATTCATGTTCAACTACGCTCGCCACCGTACCCCGCACCGTCGTCTGGAGATCCAGTGCCCCCACGTCCGCGTGTCCCGCTCGTGCTCTGCAGCGGGATCGCCCCGGCCCCGAACGATGCGCTCGCCGCGCTCCTGCACCGCGCGAGCCCCGGCACCGCCGTCGTCCACCACGACCTGCGCGACATCGGATCCGGCGTCGTCCGCCGCCGGATCCTGCTGCGCGGCCGCGACGAGCTGACGCCGCTCGAACTCGCGCACGGCTGCGTCAACTGCACGCTGCGCGAGGACCTGCTGCCGCTGCTGCGCCGGCTGGCCCGGATGCCTCAGGTCGACCGCATCGTGGTGCGGCTGGACGAGGCGATGGAGCCGGAACCGGTGAGCTGGGCGATCCGCAACGTCCTGGTCGGCGACCGCCCGGTGAGCGACGACGTCGAACTCGAAGCGGTCTTCGCCGTGCTCGACTGCGCGACGTGGCTCGGCGACGTCACCGGCGACGACCTGCTCGCCGAGCGCGGTCTGCAAGGCAGCCCGGAAGACGAGCGGACGGTCGCGCAGGTCGCGCTGTCCCAAGTGGAATCCGCCGACGTCCTGGTGCTCGCCGGAGCGGCGACGGACGCTTGGTCCGCGGCCAAATCCTCGGCGGTGCTGGACCGGGTCGCGCCGTCCGTGCCGCGCGTCGAACTGGCCCGCGCCGACGCCGCCGGGCTGTTCGCCGCGATCCCCGCCGACGCCCGCCGCGGCGAGGTCACCGACCTGCACGGCGCGTTGCTGCGCGGCGCGCCTCCGCTGCACCCGGACTGCGGCATCGAAGTGCTGCAGTTCACCGCGCAGCGCCCGTTCCATCCGGAGCGGCTGCACGAGGCGATCGACCTCCTGCTCGACGGCGTGGTCCGCACCCGCGGCCGGGCCTGGGTGGCGAGCCAGCCGGACGTCGCGTTCTGGATCGAATCGGCGGGCGGCGGTCTCGGCATCGGGCACGCCGGGCCGTGGCTCGCCTCGCCCGACGGGCCGGACTGGGCCGACGTCTCCCCCGAGCGCCGCACGCTCGCCTCGCTGCGCTGGGACCCGGTGCACGGCGACCGCGCGCAGGAGCTGGTGATCGTCACCGATCAAGCCGCGCCAGCGGAGATCGAGAGCGCGTTGCGGGCAGCCCTGCTCACCGACGCCGAACTGGCCGAGGGCGAAGCGGCCTGGCGCGGGTACCCCGACCCGTTCGGGGATTGGCACGAGGACCCCTGCGAAGAAACCGAAGAACCCGACCGGCACGCGAACGCCGCCAACCAGAAGGACGAAACCCTGTGAAACCCGGCATCCACCCCGACTACCATCCGGTGGTCTTCAAGGACTCGTCGACCGGCGACGCGTTCCTGACCCGCTCCACCGCGACGTCGGACCGCACCGTCGACTGGTCCGACGGGAACACTTACCCGCTCGTGGTGGTGGACATCAGCGCGTGGTCGCATCCGTTCTGGACCGGCACCCAGCGGATCCTCGATTCGGCGGGCCAGGTCGAGAAGTTCCGCCGCCGCTACGGGCAGCGCCGCAGCGGGGGTGCGCGCTGATGGCCGTCCCGAAGCGGAAAATGTCGCGCAGCAACACCCGTTCCCGGCGCTCGCAGTGGAAGGCGGCGGCGCCGGACCTGGTGCCGATCGTCGTGGACGGCGAGCGGAAACTGGTGCCGCGCAAGCTGATCAAGCACCTCCAGCGGCTCGAAAAGTGAGCGTCCCGGTCACTGTCCTTTCCGGATTCCTCGGCGCCGGGAAAACCACGCTGCTCAACGAGATCCTGGCCAACCGGGACGGCCTGCGCGTCGCGGTGATCGTGAACGACATGAGCGAGGTCAACATCGACGCCGCGCTCGTGCGGGACAGCGTGTCGCGGACCGACGAACGGCTGGTCGAGATGACCAACGGGTGCATTTGCTGCACCCTGCGGGAGGATCTGCTCGAGGAGGTCGCCCGGCTGTGCGACGACGGGCGGTTCGACCATCTGCTCATCGAGTCCAGCGGGATCTCCGAGCCGATGCCGGTGGCCGCGACTTTCTCCTTCCCCGCCGACGACGGCGCTCCGGTGCTGTCGTCGGCGCGGCTGGACACCATGGTCACCGTCGTGGACGCGGCGAACTTCGCCCGCGAACTGGCCCGAGGCGACAGCCTGGTGGAGCGTCGGCTGGACCAGTACGACGGCGACGAACGGACGGTCAGCGACCTGCTGATGGACCAGGTCGAGTTCGCGGATGTCCTGCTGCTGAACAAAACCGACCTGGTCACCACGTCCGAAAAGGACCGGCTGCTCGCCTCGCTGCGCCGCCTCAACCCGGCTGCCGACGTCGTGGCGGCGGAGTTCGGCCGGGTGCCGCTGGCGCGGGTCTTCGGCACCGGGCGCTACGACGCCGAACGCGCGCAGCAAGCACCGGGCTGGGTGGCGGAACTCAACGGAGACCACGTGCCGGAGACCGAGGAGTACGGCATCTCCAGTGTCGTGTTCCGCTCCGGGCGCGCGTTCGACCCGGCGCGGCTGTGGGAGTTCGTCGCGTCGCGGCTCGACTCCGGCGAGTTCGGCACGGTGCTGCGGTCGAAGGGGTTCTTCAGCCTCAGCACCCGGCCGGGCACGCTCGGCCTGTGGTCGCAAGCGGGCAGCGTCGCACGGTTCGAGCCGCAGGGGGTCGTCGACGAGCCACGGCAGGAGCTGGTGTTCATCGGCGTCGGTCTCGAGCACGCCGCATTGCTCGACGCACTCGAGACCTGCCTGTCCGACACCGCCGCGACCGCGGACCCGTTCCCCGCGTGGGAACCGGTCCACGTCCACTAAGGACAGTTCCGGCTCACGGCCGCAGCACTGTGAGCCGGAACCGCCCGCCCGCCTCGGCCGCGTGCTCCACTGCCTCCCCCACGGCGGACAGCGCGAACTCGTCCACCTCGAACTGCGTCAAGTCCAGCAGTCCGCAGCGTGCCAGCGCGATCAGCTTCGGCACCGCGTCGCGCGGGTACATCCACCGCCCGCGCACCGTCACGCTGTTCAGCATCAGCCACGGGTACGGCAACGCCACGTCGTCCCCGACCCCGCCCATCAGCACCACGCGGCCGAACTCCCGGACCGTCATCGCGGCCGCGCGCACCGCGCCGACCGAAGCGGACGGCGGCAACAGGTCCAGCACCAGATCCACCGGTCCCGCCGCGGCTGACTGCATCGCCGCGCGGTCTTCGTCTTCGTCGCCGCACAACACGACCGTCCGGACCCGGGAGCCGAAGCGCTCCTCCAAATCCGTGAGCGCCGCCCGATTCCGGCCCGGTGCGATCACCTTGCCCGCGCCCATCGCGATCGCCACTGCGACCGCCGCGCCGCCGTACGTGCCGGTCGCGCCGCTGATCAGCACCGTCTCCCCTGGCTGCAACCCGCCGTCGAGGAGACCGCCGTAGGGCACCAGGCAGATCCCGAGAGCCGCCCATCGACCGGCGTCGGCCTCGTCGATGTCGCCGAGCGGGGCCGCGTTCTCGGTCGGGACCATGATCTGCTCGGCGAATCCGCCGTCCCGGAAATGGCGCTGCAACGCCAATCCTCCGTTGCCGCGTGCCGTCAAGCCCTGCAGGACGACGTCGGGCGTCACCGCGTCGTCGCGGGAGCGGACCGTCGGGTCGCAGCGAACCCAGTCGCCCGGCCGGAGTTTCGTCGCGTCCGGACCGACCGAGCGCACGCGGCCGACCGCGCCGGTCCCCAGAATCGCGGGCAGGTCGAGCAGGTACTGCCGCTCGCCGCTGATCACCTCGGCGGTGTAGTGCAGCACCGGAGCCACGACGACGTCGACGACCGCTTCCCCGGTGCCCGGCACCGGATCCGCGACCTCCTCGACCGACAGCGGGAGCCCGAATTCCTTGAGCACAGCAGCTTTCACCGATTTCTCCTTCGTTCTCCTCCATCCTCGACGAAAAGAAGGACGGCAACCAGGTAAGCGCGACTACCAGGATGGTTCGTCCGGGATACCCGTTTCGCACCAGTTGAACAGGCTAGGTTTATCAGTTTAGGCTGTCGATCGTGGCGGACCGGACGAGCGAAACCCAGACACGGCACGGCGGACGGTACAAGTGGGTCGCGCTTTCCAACACGACCCTCGGCGTGCTGATGTCGGCGCTGGACGGGTCGATCGTGATCATCTCGCTGCCCGCGATCTTCCGCGGCATCGGCCTGGACCCGCTGGCCCCGGCCAACATCGGCTATCTGCTGTGGATGATCCTCGGCTACCTGCTGGTGTCCGCGGTCCTGGTGGTGACGCTCGGGCGGCTCGGCGACATGTTCGGCCGGGTCCGGATGTACAACGTCGGGTTCGTGATCTTCAGCGTCGCCTCGGTGGCGCTGTCGTTCGACCCGTTCCACGCCGGCGGCGGGGCGCTCTGGCTGATCGGCTGGCGGGTGGTGCAGGCCGTCGGCGGCGCGATGCTCACCGCGAACTCCGCGGCGATCCTCACCGACGCTTTCCCGCGCGAACAGCGGGGAATGGCCTTGGGCGTCAACCAGATCACCGCCCTGGCCGGGCAGTTCCTCGGCCTCGTCGCGGGCGGCCTGCTGGCCGAACTCGACTGGCGCGCGGTGTTCTGGGTGAGCGTGCCGTTCGGCATTTTCGGCACCGTCTGGTCGATCCGCAGCCTTCGCGAGATCAGCCGCCCGCAACGGTCGCGGATCGACTGGGGCGGCAACGTCACCTTCGCGCTCGGCACCGCGGTCGTCCTCGCCTCGATCACCTACGGCATCCAGCCCTACGGCGGCGCGGCGACCGGCTGGGGCAACCCGTGGGTGCTCGGCGGGCTCGGCGCCGGAATCGCGCTGCTGGCGGCGTTCTGCGTGATCGAGACCAGGGTGCCGTCGCCGATGTTCCAGCTGTCGCTGTTCCGCATCCGCGCGTTCACCGCCGGGAACCTCGCGGCGCTGCTCACCGCGATCGCGCGCGGCGGGATGCAGTTCATGCTCATCATCTGGCTGCAGGGAATCTGGCTTCCCTTGCACGGCTACGACTACGAGCGAACCCCGCTGTGGGCCGGGATCTACCTGCTGCCGCTCACCGCCGGGTTCCTGATCGCCGGCCCGGTCTCCGGATTCCTCTCCGACCGCTTCGGCGCGCGGCTGTTCTCCACCGGCGGGCTGCTGCTGGTCGCCGGGTCCTTCCTCGGGCTGCTCGCGCTGCCGGTGGACTTCAGCTATCCGGCTTTCGCGGCGCTGCTCGTGCTGAGCGGGATCGGGCAGGGCATGTTCTCCGCGCCCAACACCTCCGCGATCATGAGCAGCGTGCCGGACCACCAGCGCGGCGTCGCGTCCGGCATGCGCTCGACGTTCCAGAATTCCGGGACTTCGCTGTCCATCGGCGTGTTCTTCTCGCTGATGATCGCCGGATTGGCGGGTTCGCTGCCGTCGACGCTCACCGGCGGGCTGCGGGCGCACGGCGTCCCGGCGGACGTCGCCGCGAACATCGCCCAGCTGCCGCCGGTGAGCACCCTCTTCGCCGCATTCCTGGGCAGCAACCCGGTGGCGCACCTCGTCGGACCCGGCGTGCTCGGGCAGCTCTCCCCCGCCGATTCCGCCGCGCTGACCGGCAAGGAGTTCTTCCCGACCCTCATTTCCGGACCGTTCCACGACGGGCTCGTCACAGTGTTCGTCGCGGCCGCGGTGATGGCGCTGGTCGCCGCGCTCGCGTCGGCGTCCCGGGGGAAGCGGTACTTCCACCAAGACCAGGTCAGTCCGATGGGGTAGGTTGATCAGCGATGACTACCGGGACGGCATTGCGCCACTCACGGATCGGCTACCCGGTGCTCTTCTGAGCGCCGCGCGGGCACCGCCTCCTTCGTCGTGTCGACAGCCACCTCAACCGACGACAGGAGAATTCATGCCCGATAAGACTGTGCGGATCCCCACCCCTGACGGCGAGGCCGACGCGTTCGCCGCGTTCCCCGCCGACGGCGCGCGGCACCCGGGGGTGCTGATGTACGCCGACGGCTTCGGCATCCGGCCCGTAGTGCGGGACCTGGCCCGCGAACTGGCCGCGCACGGCTACTACGTGCTCGTTCCCAACTTCTTCTACCGGCACGGCCCGGCGCCGGTGCTCGAACTTCCGGAGTTCATCGGAGCGGAGGAGCGTTCCGGAGTTTTCGCTCGCGTGATGCCGTTGATCGAAGCGCACACCCCCGCACTGGCCCTTCGCGACGCCGCCGCCTATCTCGAATTCCTCGCCGCCCAGCCCGAGGTCAGCGCCGGACCAGTCGGGGTGACCGGCTATTGCATCGGCGGCCTCCTCGCGGTCCGCACCGCCGCGGCCCATCCCGATCAGGTGGCCGCCGTCGCCGGATTCCACGCACCGGTCGGCGCCGCCGGGCCCGAGATCCTCTCCCGGATCGCCGCGGAGGCGCACTTCGGCCACGCCGAATCCGATCTGACGCCCGAAAATCTCGGCGAGCTCAACGATGCCCTCGACGCCGCCGGGGTCAGCTGTACGTCCGAGATCTACCCGGGCACTGTCCACGGGTTCACCATGGCCGACACCGACACCTTCAACCCCGCCGGCCTGCAACGGCATTGGGAACGGCTGATGCCCCTCCTCAGCCGGACCCTCTGAAATCCGAGCCGTTTATTCGACCCACCACCAGCCGTCGCCCAGTTCGACAGTGGGCCGGATGGCGCAGCCCAGGCCGCCGAGGTAGTCGTGCGAATCGACTGGACGGCCGGGAAGGTACTTCTCCGGCGAACCGCTGAAGTGCGCGAATCCCGCGGCGCAGTCGGGAATCCCCGCCCAGGCGCGGACGAACCACACCTCCTGGCCCGGGTCGCTCTTGATCTGCGAAATCCCTTCGGGCGGGTTCTCGCCCTTCTTGAGATCGCCGACATGGCTCAGCACCTCGGCATAGTCCGACCGGTGCATCGAGTACCAGGTGGTGGCGTAGAAGTGCACCCAGTTGGCGCTGGCCATCAGCACCGCGAACGCCGCGGTCAGCACTGCGTACCCGGCGAGCCCCGGCCAGCGCAGCCGCCGCCACACCAGCCACGCGCTGATCGCGGTGGCCGCCGCCGCGGGCAGCCACGCTCCCGCCGTCAGCACGATGACCGGCAAGGGGATCACGCCGCTGATGGGCAGGGCGAAGTAATTCACGGCGGCGGCCAGCAGCCAGCCGAGCAGGAACATGACTGCGGCCAGCGTCAAACCCGGTCTTCGGTTTTCCTCAGTACTCCCCATGATCCTTGGACGGGCAACCGGCCGATCGGTTGCGCCGCGCGATGATCTAGTCTCGCGACGGCGTGTACAGCGCGCCCAGGAATTCCACGAGCAGCCGCTCCCGCAACGGTTCCGGCGCGACCGCCAGCAACGCGTTGACCGGTGCCATCCGCTCCGGCAGCCCGCCGGCGCCGGTCAGGCCCGCCACGGCGAGCAGTCCGCCGAACTGCTCGGACGTCAGCGTCGCCGGGTCCAGCGCGGCCACGAACGCGGCGACCTCCGGATCGACGCGCACCGGGCCTTCCGCGCGCGCCGCCTCGACGGAAGCGGCCAGATCGGCGAGGAATTCCGGCTCGCTGCCGTGGTTGGCGGCGGTGACGGTGAGGTGCAGGTTCAGCGGAGAAGTCCCGTGCGCGAACTGCGGCTGGACGTACCAGCCGCGCGCCTTCATCTCGTCGGCGACGGTGAAGAGGTCGAAGCCGTCCGAGCCGGCGAACGCGACCAGCGTCGACACCGGGTCGCCCAGCACGCGCAAGCCCGGAATCGAAGCCACCCCAGCGCGAATCCGGTCCACCGCTTCCCGGGTGCGTGCGGCCAGCTTCAGGTAGCCGTCCTCGCCGAGGTGGTGCACGACGGCCCACGCGGCGGCGAGCGGGCCGCCGGAACGGGTGCTCTGCAGCGTCGGGTTGAGCATCGTGTAGCCGGGCCAGGCCGCGCTCGCGAAGAAATGCGTCCGGCGGAGTTCCGCGGAAGCGTGCAGCAGCACCGAGACGCCCTTGGCGCAGTAGGCGTATTTGTGCAGGTCCACCGAAATGCTGGTGACGCCCGGAACACGGAAGTCGAACAGCGGCAAGTCCGCGCCGAGCTTCGCGAAGTACGGCAGCACCCAGCCGCCGATGCACGCGTCGACGTGCATGCGCACTCCGCGGGCCGAAGCCGCGGCCGCGATCTCCGTGATCGGGTCGACGACGCCGTGCGCGTACGAAGGCGCGCTCGCCACGACGAGCACGGTGGAATCGTCGATCGCCGCCGTCATCGCCGCCGGGTCCGCGCGGAAGGTCTCCGGATCGACCGGCACGACGACCTTCCGCACGCCGAACAGGTGCGCCGCCTTGTGGAACGCCGCGTGCGCGGTTTCCGGCAGCACGATCGACGGCACCTCGAGGTCCGGCCGGGAGTCGCGGGCGGCCAGCACCGCCAGCAGGCACGATTCGGTGCCGCCGGACGTCACCGCGCCGACCGTGTCCGGCGTGCCGCCGAGCAGTCCGGCCGCGCGGGCGACCAGGTCGTTCTCCATCCGCAGCAGGCTGGGGAACGCGGTCGGGTCGAGTCCGTTGGCCGAACTGGCCAGCGCGTGCGCGGCGGCGGCGATTTCGTCCACTTCGGACAGTCCGCTGTCGTACACGTAGGCCAGCGTGCGCCCGCCGTGCGTCGGCAGATCGCCGGAGCGGAGTTCGCGCAGCCGCCCGAGGACGTCGTTCACGACTGCTTCTCCAGGACCGAACGGCGCAGCAGCGGGATGCCGAGCGCGATCAGCACCGCGGGCAGCACCGACGCGCCGATCACGATCGCGGTGATCGCCGACGGCGGCTGCGGGGCGGCAGTCGTGCCGGTGCTCGACACGTAGCTCCCGGCCTGCAGCACGATGCCGAACAGTCCCGGCCCGAGCGCGAGCCCGAGCGTCTCGGACGCGGTCCACACGCCGGCCGTGACGCCCGCCCGGGTCTCGCCTGTCCGCTCCTCCTCGGCGCTGATCAGGTCCGGCAGGATCGCCAGCGGGAACACCGAAATGCCGGCGTAGCCGACGCCCGCGAGCGCGACGAACACCAGCGTCGCGGCGAACGGGAGCTGGTCGGCGAAGTACATCGCCACGAGCCCGACGAAGAACGACGTGGTGGCGATCCGGAACCCGGCGAGCTTGCCCCAGCGCGCGCCCAGCCGCGGCCACACCGGCATGGTGACGAGCGCGGGCCCGACGAACCCGACGAACAGGTAGGTGCGGTAACTCGGGTCGCCGAGCACGTGCTGCGCGAAGTACGGGATCGCGGCCAGCACGGTGCCGATGCCGAGCGCCTGGATGAAGTAGACGCCCAGCAGCCACCGGAACGACCGCCACCGCGCGATGGTGCGCGCCAATTCCTTGAGCCGCACCGTGTTGGGCCGCAGCGAGCCGACCGGCGCGCCCTTCAGGCCGAAGTAGACGCCGAGCGTGGCGGCCAGGATGATCACCGCCATCACCAGGCCCATCACCCGGTAGCCCGCCACGCCGGGCAGCAGGTCGGTGATCGCCGGGGCGCCGCCGCCGGACACCAGCACCGCGACCGCCAGCACGCCGATCCGGACGCTGGTGAGTTTCGTGCGTTCTTCGGCGGAATCGGTCAGCTCGGCCGGAAGGGCGTTGAACGGCACCTGGAAGAACGCGTACGCGGTGGCGCACAGGAAGAACATCGCCACGACATACGCCGCGTCCCACACCGGCGCGCCGAAGCCGGGATGCGCGAACAACAAGGCGAACAGGATCGCGACGCCGATCCCGCCGCGCAGCAGGAACCGCCGCCTGCTGCCGGTGCGCGCGAGGTCGGCGTCGGACAGCCGTCCGGCGACCGGGTTGAAGACCACGTCCCACGCCTTGGGCACGAACACGATCACCCCGGCCGCCGCCGCGGGCACGGCCATCGTGTCGGTGAGGTAGGGCAGCAGGAGCAGCCCCGGCACCGTGCCGAACCCGCCGGTGACGAAGGAGCCGAGCGAGTAGCGGAATCTCGTGCGGCGGGACAGCGACGCCAAAGGTCCTCCTCGAAGGCGGAACGACGAACGCATGCCTAATGGATCTTCGCCGGTTCCCGGTAGTGGTCGGGAGGAATCGTGCCACCGTCGTGATGCACCGGCCGTACCGGGCCGACTACGGACTCGTGCGCGGCGCTGCCGGTTCTCACCGGAATTGCCGCTCACGAGGGATCGTGCGGTTCGCTTTCAGGACAGCGCTTTCGCCGCCCGGGCCAACGACCCCGCGTCCCCGCGCAGCAGCAACGTTGTCACCACCGTCGCCTCCCACGCCGACAATTCCTCCCGGATCTTCTCCGCGGGCCCGATCAGCGAAGTGTCCTCGACCAGCGAAGTCGGGATCGCCTTGACCGCTTCTTCCTTGCGCCCGGCCAGGTAAAGCTCCTGCACCTTGTCCGCCACGTCCGCGTACCCGAGCCGGGCGAAGACGTCGTGGTGGAAGTTCACGCTCTTCGCGCCCATCCCGCCGATGTACAGCGCCAGCGCCGGCTTGATGAAGCTCGCCGCCTCCTCGACGTCGTCGTGCACGATCACCGGCACCGACGCGGCCACCTCGAAATCGGCCAGGCTCCGGCGCGCGCCCGGGCGGGCGAAACCCTCCTCCAGCGCGGCCCGGTAGAAGCCGTCCGACTTGGGCGAGAAGAACAGCGGCAGCCAGCCGTCGCAGATTTCCGCGGCCAGTGCGACGTTCTTCGGGCCTTCGGCGGCGAGGTAGATCGGCAGGTCGGCGCGCAGCGGGTGCACCGTCGGCTTGAGCGGCTTGCCCAATCCGGTCCCGCCTTGCAGCGGCAGCTGGAAGAACTGCCCGTCGAGCGTCACCGGCTCCTCGCGGGCCAGCACCTTGCGCACGACCTCGACGTACTCCCGCGTGCGCGCCAGCGGCTTCGGGTACGGCTGGCCGTACCAGCCCTCCACCACCTGCGGCCCGGACGCGCCCAGCCCGAGCACGAAGCGGCCGCCGGAGAGGTGGTCCATGGTCAGCGCGGTCATCGCCGTAGCGGTCGGGGTGCGCGCGGACATCTGCACGATGTTGGTGCCGAGCTTGATCCGGCTGGTCGCCGCGCCGATCCAGGCCAGCGGCGTGAACGCGTCCGACCCGTACGCCTCGGCCGACCATACCGAGTCGAACCCGAGCCGTTCCGCTTCGAGCACGGTCTCCCGCGCGCCCGGGATCGGTCCGCTCCCCCAGTACCCGAGGTGAAAGCCCAGCTTCATCAAGCCCTCCTGATCTCGAAGCCCGTGAAGGACTCCTTGAGGGAATCAGAGTCCCTCAAGGAGTCCTTCACGGCACGTCCGGCGAGTAGTGCTCCGGTTTCCCGCGCTCGGCGAGCGGGGGAAGATTGCGGCGCGGGGTTTCGACCGGCGGCGTCCCCGGGGCCAGTTCGCCGCGGGCGCGCCGCCAGCCCGCCCGCGCCCGCGGATGGTAGCGGCGATCGTGCGGAAGCAGCGCGAACGCCGCGTTGATCAGCTTGCCGACGCGGCGGTGGCGGCGGGCGTCCCGCGCGGTCCAGCGGTAGCCGAGCAGGTCGCGCACTTCCTGGTCGTACAGGCCGACGGTCAGCCACACGAATTGTTTCGCGATGATCTTCGAGACCGGTGTCCACAACGGATCCGGCAGCCACGGCAAGAACGGCGGCTTCGCGATGCCGCGAAGGTCGAGCACGTCGCGCGTGGCCTTGTTGTCCTCCAGCACCTCGGCGCACATGTGCTTCCAGTACCGCTGGAAGTCCTCCCACGATTCCGGCACCGGCCGCATCGTCATGTCGTACATCCGCCACCAGCGCACGTGCTCGTCGAACAGCGTGCGCTTTTCCTCTTCGCCGATGCCGCCCATGAAATTGTCGGCGATCAGGATGGTGCTGACGAAGAACGTCGAATGCGCCCAGTAATACGTGTCCGGGTCGAGCGCGTGGTAGCGGCGGCCTTTCGCGTCGACGCCTTTGATCCGGTCGTGATAGCCGCGCACCTGCAGCGCTGTGCGGTGCGCGAGCGGGCCGTCGTAGACCACGCCGCCGATCGGGTACAGCGACCGGAAAAGCCGCTGCCACCGCTCCTCGAAAAACCTCGAATGCTCCTCGACGCCCGCGCCCAGCCCGGGGTGCATGTTCTGCATCGACCCGGCCCACAGCGCGATGAGCAGACCGCGCCAGTCGCCGAAGTACTTCCAGGTCAGCGAGTCCGGTCCCAGCGGCTCAGGTGCTTCCCGGGTCATCGCGGCTCCTCGGCGGGTCGGCGAAGTGACTACAGCTGTTGTCAGGTTAGGATGTGACAACAGCTGTAGTCAACTCGGGACGGGAGCGGGTATGCCGGGCCGCACGTGGGCGGGCACGACGCTGGACGACCGCAAGGCCCGGCGCCGCGCCCAGCTGCTCGCCGCCGGGCTCGACCTGCTCGGCGCGCAGGGCAGCGCGGCGGTGAGCGTCCGCGCGGTGTGCCGGTCCGCGAAGCTGACCGAGCGGTACTTCTACGAAAGCTTCGCCGACCGGGAAAGCCTGGTCGCCGCTGTCTACGAGGACGTCGGAGACCAGGCCCGGCAAGCGCTGGCCGACGCGGTTTCCGGCGAAGCCGATCCGAGCCGCCGTGCCGGACGCGCGGTCACCGCGTTCGTGGAGCTGGTGCTGGACGACCCGCGCAAGGGCCGCGTGCTGCTGCTCGCGCCGCTGACCGATCCCGCGCTGACCAGCCGCGGCCTGCACCTCCTCCCGGCGTTCACGACGCTCGTCGGGGAACAGCTCTCGCGCGGCGACGAAACCGGCCGCCAGCTCGTGGCGATCGGTCTCGTCGGCGCGCTCAGCAACGTGTTCATCGCCTACCTCGACGGCACGCTGAAGGTGAGCCGCGAGCGTCTCGTCGAGCACTGCGTGAAGCTCGTGCTCGGCGCGGACGCTTTCGACTCGGGGGCTCACTGAGCGGCTGCCCGCTCGTCGCGCAGCCGCAGCGCGATGTCGATGATCATGTCCTCCTGGCCGCCGACGTAGCGTTCTTCGCCGACCTTGTACAGGATTTCGTGCGCCGGGACGCCGTAGCGCTCGGCCGCGCGCTCGGCGTGCAGCAGGAAGCTGGAGTACACGCCGGCGTAGCCCTGGATGATCGACGACCGGTCCATCACCGGCAGCCGGGTCAGGTACTTCTTCACCACGTTCTCCGCGGCTTCCATCAGAACGTCTTTGTCCACCCCGGTTTTGATGCCGAGCCGCTCGAAGGTGGCCGCGAGAACCTCCGTCGGCGAGTTGCCCGCACCGGCGCCGAGCGCGGCGAGGGAACCGTCGATCTGCCGGGCCCCCGCGCGGTACGCGAGCACCGAGTTGGCGACGCCGAAGCTCAGGTTCTGGTGCCCGTGGTAGCCGACCTGGGCTTCGTCGCCGAGTTCCGCGACGAGCGCGGCGACCCGCTCGGAGGCGTCGTCCAGGATCAGCGCACCCGCGGAGTCCACGACGTACACGCACTGACAGCCCGCGTCGACCATGATCCGCGCCTGCTTCGCCAGGTCCTCCGGCGTCGACATGTGCGACAGCATCAGGAATCCGACAGTTTCGAGGCCGAGATCGCGCGCCGCGCCGAAGTGCTGGATAGACACGTCGGCCTCGGTGCAGTGGGTCGCGATCCGCACCGCGCCCGCGCCGAGGTCGGCCGCCGCGCGCAGGTCGGTGACCGTGCCGAGGCCGGGCAGCAGGAGCACGGCGATCTTCGCCTGCTTCGCCTCGTCGACCGCGGCGGCGATGAGCTTTCGCTCGTCCACCAAGGAAAAACCGTAGTTGAAGGTGGAGCCGCCGAGGCCGTCGCCGTGGGTCACCTCGATCAGCGAGATGCCCGCGTCGTCCAGCGCGCGGACGGTGTCGCGGACCTGCGTTTCGGTGAACTGGTGCGCCATGGCGTGACTGCCGTCGCGCAGAGTGGTGTCGACCAGCCGGACGTCGGTGTTGTTCACGCGGCCACCTCCTGAGCGGCGAAGAGATCGCCGACGCGCGCGGCGGCGGCGGTCATGATGTCGAGGTTGCCCGCGTACTTGGGCAGGTAGTCGCCGTTGCCCGCGACTTCCAGGAAGACGCCGACGCGGGCCTTGCCGCTCCAGTCCGGCCGCGGCGGGTCGAACTGCGGGTCGGCCTTGAGCGTGTAGCCGGGCACGTACTGCTGGACGTCTTTCACCATGCGGTGCACGGATTCGCTGATGGCGTCGAAGTCGGCGTCCGGGTCGACCGCGCAGAACACCGTGTCGCGCATGATCATCGGCGGGTCCATCGGGTTGATGATGATGATCGCGCGGCCCTTGTCCGCGCCGCCGACCTTCTCGATCGCGTGCGCGGTGGTCTCGGTGAACTCATCGATGTTCGCGCGCGTGCCGGGACCCGCCGAACGCGACGACACCGACGCGACGATCTCCGCGTACGTCACCGGCGTCACCCGCGAAACCGCGTGCACGATCGGGATGGTCGCCTGGCCGCCGCAGGTGATCATGTTGACGTTTCGGTCGGTCAGTTGGTCGGGCGGATTCACCGCCGGGCACGTCAGCGGACCGATCGCGGCGGGCGTCAGGTCGATCGCGCGGATGCCGGCCTCGGCGTACCGCGGCGCGTTGGCTTTGTGCGCCTTCGCCGACGTCGACTCGAACACCAGCTGCGGCAGCTCCGCGCGCGACAGCAACCAGTCCACGCCCTCGGCGGACGTCTCGAGCCCGAGCTTCGCGGCGCGGGCGAGCCCGTCCGACGCCGGGTCGACGCCCACCATGTAGCGCACTTCCACGTGCTCGCTGCGCTGGAGTTTTGCCAGCAGATCCGTACCGATGTTGCCCGGGCCGACGATCGCGGCCGTCACCTTGCGTTCCGCCATGCCGCCACGGTGCTCGCCGGGATGGGGCACACTCAACCCATGCGTACCACTGGACGGAACGGCGACGGGCTCGTGACCGCGCGCGTCGCCGCCGTGCTGGAAGCCTTCCGCCCCGGCGACGACGCACTGGGCGTGTCCGAACTGGCGCGCCGGACCGGCCTCGCGAAGACGACCGTGCACCGGCTGGCCGGGCATCTGGCCGAGACCGGCCTGCTGGAACGCGACGGCACCTCGGTCCGGCTCGGGCTGCGGCTGTTCGAGATCGGCCAGCTCGCGGTGCGCCGCCGCGGCCTGGTGGAAGCGGCGCGGCCGTACCTGGCGGATCTGCGCGAGGCCACGCGGAACACGGTCCATCTCGCGGTGCTGGAGGGCACCGAGGTGGTCTACCTGGACGTGCTGCGCGGGCCGGACGCACCAGATCTGCCCTCGCGCACCGGCGGGCGGTTCCCCGCGCACGCGACCGGCGTCGGGAAGGCGATTCTGTCCTGCTCCCCCGACGACGTCGTGGCGCGCGTGATCGATGCCGGGCTGCCCCGGGTGAGCCCGCGGACGATCACCGCGCCCGGGTTGCTGCGGCGGCAGCTGGCGCGGATCCGGGAGGACGGGATTGCCTTCGAGCGCGAGGAATCCGGCGTCGGCGTGGTGTGCGCGGCGAGCCCGCTCGTCGACGCGAACGGGCTCGCGGTGGCCGCGGTGTCGATCTCCGGATGGGCTACCCGGATGCGGACGGAACGGGTCGCGCCCGCGGTGCGGACGGTGGCGCTGGCGTTGTCCCGGACCGTCTCCGAAACCTGATCAGGGCTGCCCTTTGCCCAGGCGCAAGATCAAGGCAAGGGCCTCCTCCGAATGCGCTCCGGGAGTCAGGACTTCCTGCAAAAGCAGGCCACGCATCGCGGCAACGGTGACAGTGGCCGTGGTCAGCGCTTCCTCGGCGTCGAGCCCTTCGCGTTCCGCGAGCGAGGCCAGCATCTTGGTCAGATCGTCGAGCGAATCGATGAACTCGCGAAAGTCCTCCGGCCGGTACGCGGCCAGTCCGGTGACGTGGAAAAACCCCCGGACCCGCGACAGCTGCTCCGGGCGGGTGTAGGTCCGCCATGCCGCCACCACGAGATCTTCGAAAGTGCCCCGGCCCGCAGTTTTGAAAAGCGCCTCGTTGTCCCGGGATCGCTGCGCCCCGAGCATCGCCGCCAAGACACCCGGGAGCGACCCGAAGTGGTAGCGCAGCAGGGCGTGGCTGGTGTCGGCCCGGGCAGCGACCTCCCGGAGCGACACGTCCGGTGCAGGCAGGGTCCCGTCGAAGGCGTCGAGAAGCCGGGCCAGGAGCCGCTCGCGGGCGTCGCCTTTGCCTTCCGTGCTTGACAAGGTCACCTCCACAGTTTATCCATTGGAAAAGAACGCTGCAACGGCGGAGGGAACGGCTCGTGGGAAGTTTTGAGATAGTCGGCGCAACGGTCGTCGACGGATCGGGTCGCGATCCCGCCGACGCCACCGTCGCCGTCGAGGACGGGTTGATCACCCAGCCCGGCGGCACCGGCGAACGCTTCGACGCCACCGGGCTGACCATGACGCCCGGTCTGATCGACGCCCACGTTCACCTGGGTCTGTCGAGCCCTATCCAGCCGCAGTTCTCGTTTCAGCTCAGCGCCGCCGAGATCGCGGCGGACATCTTCGCCACCGCCGGCGCCACCCTCGACGCGGGCTTCACGACCGTCCGCGACACGGGCGGAATCGACGGCGGAGTCGTCGCGGCGATCGCCAAGGGCAAGGTCCGGGGGCCGCGCGTGCTGTCGTGCGGACCTGTCCAGTGCCAGACCGGCGGGCACGGCTACTACGGACCCGAGTGGGAACCCACCGAGTTGTGGAGCAGCCATCACATACCCGGCCTGGCCGCGCTGTCGATGATGTCGGGCAACGCGAACGAGCTGCGAAGCAACGTCCGCGAGGCCTTCCGTCGCGGAGCCTCCTTCCTGAAGCTCTGCGTGACCGGAGGCGTGGTCAGCTCGCACGACAAGCTGACCGACACCCAGTTCACCGTCGAAGAAATCGCCGTCGCCGTCCAAGAAGCCGCAGCGCGGGGCACTTACGTGACGGTGCACGCGCACAACAACGAAGGCATCCGGAACGCGGTCGAGGCCGGGGTGCGCTGTGTCGAGCACGGCTCCGATATCGACGAGTCCACGGCCGCCCTGATGGCCGCTCGGGACGTTGCCCTGGTGCCCACTTTCGCTGTCGTCGAGCATCTGCTGCGCGACACCGCCGGAGCCGGTCTGGGCGAGTCGATCCGCGATCGGGCGCTGGGTGTCCGCGAGCGGATGGCCGAGGCGCTCGCCGCCGCCAAGGAAGCCGAAGTGCGGATCGGGCTCGGATCTGATCTCATCGGTCCGGCGCAGGACCGCCGAGGAGAAGAGCTCACGTTGCGCGCAGACCTGGAGACGCCGATGGAAGCTCTCGTGGCGGCGACGAAAACCAACGCCGAGATCCTCGGCCTCTCCGGCGAGGTGGGAGTGATCGCGCCCGGCCTGCAGGCAGATCTCGTGCTGTGGAACGGAAATCCGCTCGAAAATCGGAAGCTGTTCGCCGATCCCGCGAACGCCGTTGTCGTCGTCCAAGCCGGACGCGTAGTAAAGGACCTCCGATGAGCACTCTGTGGCAAGGCTGCCTCGCCGACACCGACTACTTCGAAATGCGTTCCCGCAGCGGGCACACTTACGGCATCTGGGTCACCACGCCGCCAGGCTACGACCACACCAAGACGCGGGCACCGGTCGTTTACGTGCTCGACGGCAACTGGGCCGTGGGCCAGACGGCTCCGCTCATCGTCACCCAGGCGGATCCCATGCAGCCGATCCAGCCTTATCTCCAGGTCAGCGTCGGCTACGCGGGCGAGGAAGCACAAGACTGGGCGCGGCTGCGCAACCGGGACCTCGTGCCGCCCGGCGAACCCGTCGCCCCGGAGTTCGTCGATGCCGTGGAGATGGGAATCGAAACCGGCAGGATGACCCGCGAGGAGGCCGACGCCTACCTCGCCGAACTGCGCGACAGCCGCGCCGACGCGTTCCTGTCCTTCCTCGCCGACGAACTGCACCCGCTGATCGAACGCGGCTACCACGCGGCCGCGAGCGGTCACGGCCTCTTCGGCTATTCCTACGGCGGGCTTTTCAGCCTCTACGCGTGGCTCAGCGGCTGCCCGCTCTTCGAGAGCATCGGAGCGGGCAGCCCTGGCGTCGTCAGCGAGGACAGTCAGGTTTTCGCGCAGCTTGTCGAACTTGGCGACAGTTTGCCCGCCGCCAAGCTGCACGTGACCGTCAACGACCAGGAGCTGTTCGGAGACCTGGCCGTCTACCAGAGCCTCGCGAAGCACACTGCGACTTTCCTGCACCGCCTCACGTCCCGTGACGGGGCCGTCACCAGCGCGGTCCTACGCGAAACGCACGTGACTGGCCTGCAGTCCTCGTTCCTCAGTTACCTCCGGACCTGCCGGGCCCAATAGACGCCACGTGGACAGCGGGCCGCCGGTCTGCCCACGGCATCGCCTCCTCCAGGAACGCCGCCACCCGCAGCAACAGCGATTCCGAACAGACCGGGCCGCCCAGCTGAACGCCGATCGGCAAGCCCCGCGAGGACTGGCCGAGCGGAAGGCTGATCGCCGGAGCACCGGTCTGGTTGAACAACGGCGTGAACGAGCAGGCGTCGAAAAGCTGCTTCGTCCACTCGGCCGCGGTGAGATCGGCGTTCGCGTCCAGGCGGCCCAGCGGCAGCGCCGGGGTGTTGATTGTCGGGGTCAGCAGCAGGTCGTATCCGGTGAAGAACCGGCCTGCCGCACGGGACACGACGTTCATCGCACCCAGCGCCGCGGTCAGTTCCATCGCGCTGATCGAACGGCCGTACTCGACACACGCCCATGACGTGCGTTCGAGATTCTCCGGGCTCGCCGTGACCCCGGTCATCTCCTCGATTCCGGCGACCGCACCGGCCAGGAATCCCGACCACAGCACGTGATTCGCGTGCAGGAACGACTCCCACGCGAAGACCGGCGTCGCGCGTTCGACGTGGTGGCCCGCCGCTTCGAGCACCTCAGCGGCCGCCTCGACGGCGCGCGCCACCTCCGGGTCGACGTAGCTGCCCGCCCAGGATTCGGTGTGCACCGCGATCCTGAGCCGGCCCAGCTCGGCGCCGACCTCGTCCCGCCACGGGCGCGCGGGCGGCGCGAGAACGTACGGGTCGCCCGGGTAGCTCACCGCCACCTCGTCGAGCAGCGCCGCCGTGTCCCGGACTGTCCTCGACACCGCGAGTTCGACACCCATTCCGTACAGCGGATCGGCGAAATCCGGCCCGGCGGGCACCCGGCCGCGCGTCGGCTTCAGGCCGACCAGGCCGTTGCAGGCGGCGGGCACGCGGATCGACCCGCCGCCGTCGTTGGCGTGCGCGATCGGGAGCGCGCCGGCCGCGACGAGCGCCGCCGAACCGCCGCTGGAGCCGCCCGCGCTGTGCCCGGTGTTCCACGGGTTGCGGGTCGAACCGTAGGCCAGCGCTTCGGAGTTGCCGTTGAATCCCAGCTCCGGCGTGGTCGTGACGGCCAGGGTCGCCAGTCCGGCCGCGCGGAACCGCTCCATCAGATGGGTGTCCTCCGGCGGCACGACGCCCTTGCCGAGCAGCCGGGTGCCCATCCGGGTCGGCACTCCGGCGGCGTGCAGGACGAGGTCCTTGATCGCGAACGGGACCCCGGCGAACCGGCCGTCGGGCGAGTAGCCGAGCGGGCGCTCGAACGGCCCCTCGGCGACCGCGTTCAGCTCCGGATTCACGGTGCCGATGGCTTGGATCGCCAAGGCGGCGACCTCCTCGGCGGTGACCTCGCCGGTGGCGATGACCGCGGCGAGCGCGGTCGCGTCGAGGGCGGCGTATTCGTCGAGGTTCATCGAGTCTCCTTCAGCCGGGGATCCGGAACGCTACGAGCTGGCGCGGGCGGTCGCATCGGCCTAAAAGCCGTTCCGCTCCCGCCGCGGATGTGCGCCCGTTGACTTTCCGGACGGCGGGCGTTCATGCTCCGTCCGGCAGCGGAGGTTCGGAAATGACCGCGGATGTGCAGTGGTGGGCACGGCTCGCCCAGGAGGTGCGCGCGGCGGGCCGCGGCGAACTCCCCGTCGAAGCTCCGCTCCGCGCGGTGCGGGACAAGCTCGGTTTCGCCTGCGCCGCATTGGTGAGCGGCACCAGACAGCGCACCGCGACGGTCAACCTCGGCTACCCGGCGGACATGCTCGGCTACATAACCACGACCTACCGCTGGAAATGCCCGATCCACCTGCGCGCGGCCCGGCTGGGCCTGCCGCTGCGCTTCGTCGACGTCCCGGAGGCCCATGAGACCAGGACGTACCGGGAAGGCATTCAGCCGTACGGTTTCCGCGAAGGATTGACCTTGCCACTCACGCCGGGCGCTGGTCCGGAACGGAGTTTCGTAGCGCTGAGTTCGACTCACGACCGGCCGCTGGACGACGGATCCGTCCTCGCGCTCACGATGCTGTCGCACGATTTCGCCGCGCTCGCCGACCCCGGCGCCGAACCGGGCGATTCCGTGGCCGACGTGGTGGTGTTCGCTTCGCGGACTCAGCTCGAAGTGCGGTCAACCACGGTGGAGCGGCTGCCGCTCAGCGAGCGCGAATTCCGCCTCGCCGCACGGTGCGGCGCGCGGACCGGGTTTCGGCATCGGGACGCGGACGGCGTCTGGTGGCGGGTTCTGGCGCGGCTGCGCCCTCCGGACGGAGTGCTGCTGCGGATCTCCCGCGTGCCCGAGCCTGGGCCGTTGACGGGGCGGGAGCTGGACGTGGTCGGGCTGGTGGCGCGCGGATGGTCGAACGAGCGGATCTCGGCCGCGCTGGGGATCGCGATCCGGACAGTGCGCAGTCATGTCGAATCGTCGCTGGTGAAGCTCGACTGCCCGAACCGGACCGCGTTGGCCCGGCACGCGCTCGAGCACGATCTCGACACTCTCGGCGCGCTGGAGGCCGCGCGCCACTGATCGGATTGTGTCACAATCCTTGCGCTGTCCGTGCCGCCGTGCTTGACTCCTCCTGCCCATGATTCCCAAAGTGGCGGTGCAGTAAGCAGTTCACCTCTCACACATTGTGTACCGATTTACTCGGCGGCCAGGAGGCTGTGGATGACGACGTTCGAACCCGAGCACCTGCCCCGGCGGACGATCAAGCGACGGCTGCCCCGGCCGTCGGAGATCCGGCCGCTGCTGAAATTCCGGCAACCGAGGTTCGACGTCCGCGAGCGCCGCCTCGCCACCGCGCACACCATCGACGACCTGCGCACCATCGCGCGCCGCCGCACACCCCGGCCGGTGTTCGACTACGTCGACGGCGCGGCGGAGCAGGAGATCAGCATCGGCCGGGCACGGCGGGCGTTCGAGAACGTCGAGCTGCATCCGCGCGTGCTGCAGGACGTCACCGAAGTAGACCCGGGGACGTCAGTCCTCGGTGGACAGTCGGCGCTGCCGCTTGTGCTAGCGCCCACCGGTTTCACGCGCATGATGCACCACGAGGGCGAGATCGCCGTCGCCCGCGCGGCCGCTCGCGCCGGGATCCCGTACGTGCTCTCGACGATGGGCACCACCGATCTCGAAGAAGTCCGCGCGTGCGCACCATCCGCGCGGCAGTGGTTCCAGCTCTATCTCTGGAAAGACCGCGCCGCGAGCGAAGCGCTCGTCGAACGCGCGGCGAAAGCCGGGTACGAAGCACTCGTCCTCACAGTCGACACCCCGATCGGCGGGGCGCGGATGCGCGACGTCCGCAATGGACTGACCATCCCGCCCACGCTGACCGTCCGCACGCTCGCCGGGATCGCCGTGCGGCCGTCCTGGTGGATGAACCTGCTGACCACCGAACCGCTGCAGTTCGCCGCGTTGAACAACTTCGACGGCACGGTCGAAGAGCTGATCGGCACGATGTTCGACCCGTCCCTGACCGTCGAAGACTTGCGGTGGCTGCGCGAACTGTGGCCGGGAAAGCTGATCGTCAAAGGGATCCAGAGCGTCGCCGACGCCAAAGAGATGGCCGGTTCCGGCGTCGACGCGCTCGTGCTCTCGAACCACGGCGGCCGGCAACTCGACCGCGCGCCGACGCCGCTGGAACTGCTGCCGCGCGTCGTCGACGCCGTCGGGGACGACTGCGAAATCATCCTCGACACCGGCGTCCGAACCGGTGCCGACCTGGTCGCCGCACGGGCACTGGGCGCGTCGGCGGCGATGGTGGGCCGGGCCTACCTGTACGGCCTGATGGCGGCAGGAGAGCAGGGCGTCGACCGTGCGATCGAGATCCTCCGCGCCGAGTACACGCGGACGTTGCGGCTGCTCGGCGTCGTGCGCACCGACGAGATCAGCCCGGAACACGCCTCCCTCCGGCTGCCCGCCCGGCTTTGACGGCGGGCTCGGCTAAGATCGGCGGCGGCTGTGGGAAGTTCTGCTGAAACGAGTGGCGAAGTGCGCGATCAGGCGGGCAGTACGCCGGGCGGCATCGCGCAAGCCCTCCGCGACGATCTCCTCGACGGCGTCCTCGAACCCGGGACGCGGCTCACCGAGGAATCGCTGAGCGCGAGGTTCGGCGCCGGACGGCATTCGGTGCGGTCCGGGCTGCAGACGCTGGTGTCCGAGGGGCTTCTCGAACACCAGCGCAACAAGGGAATCGTCGTGCCCGCGGTGACCTCCGAACGCATCGACGCGATGTGCTCGTACCGGTCGATCCTGGAACTGGGCGCGCTGCGCCTGGCACTGCTCCAGAACGCGAACTTCGACGCCGTCGACCAGGCCGTGCGGCACCTCGAAGCGCTGACCGCCGAGACGCCGTGGCGGCACGTGATCGAAGCGCACAGCGCGGTGCACGCGGAAATCGTGGCCGCCAGCGGAAATCCTCGCGTCGTCGCCTCGCACCAGGCGTGCGCGAACGAGCTGAACTGCATGCTCGCGACGATCCGGGCCGAATCCTCGGCCGAGCATCTGGCGGCGACGCACCGGCACCTCGTCGGCCAGCTCCGCGTCGGCGGCCAGACCGCCCTCAAGGCGTTGGAAGACGACCTCGAACTCGGCGGCCGCGCGATGATGCACCTCGCGCTGCGCCGCCGGAACGAGGTGCCCCACCTGCTGCCCGGAGACTAGGTCTCGTGAGTGCCTATGCCGGCGAGAACCGTGCTGAGCCTCACGACTCCCCTACTGAGCCGCCACCGCCTGCTCCCCCGGCACCGCCCGCAACACCGGAACCTCGTCCAGCAACCCCCGCCGAGCCAGTTCCGGCCGCACTCCCTCGCCGAACCAGTACGCCTCCTCCAAATGCGGGTACCCGGACAGAACGAACTCCGACACCCCGGCGTCGTGGTACTCCTCGATCAGATCCGCGATCTCCGCGTAACTGCCCACGAGCGCCGTGCCCGCACCACCGCGAACCAACCCGATCCCAGCCCACAGATGCGGATGGATCTCCAGCTCCCGCGCAGTCGTCCCCGCCTTGCCGCCGTGCAGCGCGACCATCCGCCGCTGCCCGACCGACTCGCTCGCCGCCAGCTGCGCCTGCGCCTTCGCGATCTGCTCCGGATTCAACGCGTCGAGCAGCTTCTGCGCCTCCGCCCAAGCCTCGGCCGAGGTGTCGCGCGCGATCGTGTGCAGCCGGACGCCGAACCGCACCGTGCGACCGGCCTCCTCCGCCAACTCCCGCACCTTGCCGATCTTCTCCGCCACCTGCGCCGGCGGCTCGCCCCAGGTCAGATAGACGTCGGCGTGCCGCGCGGCGACCGGGAGCGCCGCCGCCGAGGACCCGCCGAAGTACAGCGGGGGCACCGGATCCGGCGCGGCGAGCGTCGTAGCCCCTTCGACGCGCAGGTGGTCGCCGGCGAAGTCGAACGGCTTGCCCGACCACACGCCGCGCACGATGGAGAGGAACTCGTCAGTCCGGGCGTAGCGGGCGTCGTGGTCGTGCCAGTCGCCGAAGCGGCGCTGTTCGATCGCGTCGCCGCCGGTCACGATGTTCAGCAGGACCCGGCCGCCGGACAGCCGTTGGAACGTGCCCGCCATCTGCGCGGCGAGCGTCGGCGAGATGACGCCAGGGCGGAACGCGACCAGGAACTTCAGCCGATTCGTCTCGCGGATCAGCGCGGCGGTGGTCAGCCAGGCGTCCTCGCACCAGGTCCCGGTCGGGGTCAGCACGCCCTCGAACCCGAGCCGTTCGGCCGCGCGGGCGACCTGCGCGAGATAGTCCAGATCCGCCGGCCGCTGCGCGCTCGGGCCCTGGGATTTGTTGGCGTGGAAGCGTTCCACGATCGTCCGGCCGTCCCCGGTGGTCGGCAGGAACCAGTGCAGTTTGACGCTCATCCGTTCCTCCTCGCGGCCTCGATGTCGGGCCCGTAACGGCGGTCGACGAACGCCGCGAAGTCGACCTTCCCGGGCAGCGTGCCTTCGTTCGTGAACGCGTCGGCGAGCTGCTGCTCGGACGCGACGACGGAATCGTCCAGCGGAATCGGCTGGTCCCGTCCGGCGGAAACGGCCTTCTTCGCGACCTCCGGCTTCAGCCCGGTTTCCGCCGCCCACGCGCGCGCCCAATCGTCTGGATGCGAATTGGCCCACAGCTGGGCTTTCACCACGCGCTGCACGAAATCCTTGATCGCCGAGTTCTTGCCCGGATCAGCCAGCGCCGTGGTGCTGGCGGTCTCGAAGGCGAGCCCGTTGGACGCGCCGCGACCGTCCGCGAGCACCCTGGCGTGGGCGTCGATCTGGGCCTGGGCGGTGTACGGGTCCCAAATGGCCCACGCGTCGATCTGGTGCTGGGTGAACGCCGCGAACGCCTCGGACGGCTGCAGGAACGAGATCTTGATGTCCTTTGTGGACAAACCAGCCTTCTTCAGCGTGTTGAGCAATTGCCCGTGCGCCGAACTCCCCTTCGCGACGCCGACCGTCTTGCCCCGCAAAGACGCGACATCGGTCAGCGGCGAATCCGGCGGCACCAGGATGGTTTCCCGTTCCACATTGCTCTTCGCCACGCTCACCACGGAGATCTTCGCCTTCGACGCCGCCGCGAAAATCGGCGGCGTATTGCCCACCCGGCCGACGTCGACCGCGCCCGCCGAAGCCGCCTCCAGCAACGGCGGTCCGGAGGTGAACGTCGACCATTCGATCCGGTACGGGGTGCCGCTCAGCTGATTCGCCGCCGTGAGCAGGGATTTCACCCCGCCCTTCTGATCGCCGACGCGAAGCGTGACCTTCTTCAACTCGGCCGGCGACACCGCGGCGGGCACCGGCGCACGACCGTCCGAAGTGGACGACGAGCAAGCGGCGAGCCCGGTCAGCAGAAGCGCCGCGGCCAGGACGTTACGCAGGTGCACCTTCGGTCACTCCCAGATCGGCCAGGACGCGGCTGCGCACCTCGGCGTTATCGGCGGCCTTCCGCGGACGCGGCTGGCCGAGAACGTGTTCGGCGACGATGTGGCCTTCGCCCAGGACGAGGATCCGGTCGGCGAGCACGAGCGCTTCGTCAACGTCGTGGGTTACCAGCAGCACTGCGGGCTGGTGCGTACGCCACAGATCCTCGACGAGACGGTGCATCGCCAGGCGGGTCAACGCGTCGAGTGCGCCGAACGGCTCGTCCAGGAGCAGCAGATCCGGCTCGCGGACCAGCGCCCGGGCAAGCGAAACCCGTTGCGCCTCACCGCCGGAGAGCGTGAGCGGCCATTTCTCGGCGTGCTCCGCCAGCCGCACTTCCGCCAGCGCTTTCTCCGCGACGGCGCGGTCGTTGTCCTGACGCAGACCGAGCACGATGTTGCGCCAGACCTTGCGCCACGGCAGCAACCGCGGCTGCTGGAACGCGACGGAAACCGTCCCGTCGACGCTGGCGGCGCCGTCGATCTCCTGATCCAGCCCGGCCAGCACCTTCAGCAGCGTCGACTTCCCGGACCCGCTTCGCCCGAGCAACGCGACAAACTCGCCGCGGCCGATGTCCAGGTTGAGTCTATTGAGGACAGTGTGGTCGCCGAACTTCTTCGAGAGGTCACGGACCTCGACTACCAGGCTCGCCATCGCAAGGCCCTCCTTTCGAGCAGCCGGACGAGCGCGTCGGTGACGAGGCCCAGCACGGCGTAGACCACGAGCCCGACCACCACGACATCGGTGCGAAGGAACTCGCGGGCATTGTTGATGAGGTAACCGATCCCGGCGTCCGCGTTCACCGTTTCGCCGACGATCAGCGCCAGCCACGCGACCCCGAGCGACTGCCGCAGCCCGACCAGCGCCTGCGGCAGCGCACCCGGCAAAACGACGTGCCACAGCCGTTCGCCGCGCGTGAATCCCAGCGCCCGCGCGGCTTCCACGAGCTGCGGGTCGGCGGTGCGGATTCCCGAGTGGACATTCAGGTACAACGGAAACGCCACGCCCAGGGCTACCAGCACGATTTTGGTCTCTTCGCCGATCCCGAACCAGAGGATGAACAATGGGATCAACCCGAGGAACGGCAACGTGCGCAACATCTGCACCGGCGGATCGACCAGCGCCTCGCCCCAGCGGGACAACCCCGCGACGGCCCCGAGCAGCAGCCCGGCGAGCGCCCCGAGCGCGAACCCCGCGCCGACGCGGCCCAGCGAAACAACGAAGGCGCTGCCGAGCTCGCCGCTGCGGGCGACGTCGACGCCGGCTTGCAGGACAGTCCACGGCGAACTGAGTTTGTCGGGCGGCAGCGCGCCGGTCGAGCTGGCGATCTGCCACGCCGCGACCAGCGCGACCGGGCTGATCCAGCGCCGCAGCGACGGCCGTCGCCGCCGCTGTGCGCGCTGGGGCGCGGCCGTTTCGGCGCGCGGCAGCACGCCCGTGGTGGAAATCGACACGGATTTCTCCCGGGTGGGGTTTTCGGTTCAGGGAAGGGAATTCAGCGGCGGGACAGACAGACCGCGCTCGCCTGCTGCCGGAGGTCGACGTGCAGGCGGCACACGAGGAGGACGCCGCGCTTCATGCCCCCGAGCTTCGATCCCCGGACGGGTGAAGTCAATGTCGCGCCGGACGGCTCTCACGCACTGGAACCGGCGCGCCGGTGTACGGGGTTTGTTCACCGGGCGAGTACGCGAACGCCCGGGATGCGGGACGGGTTTCCCGGGCTGGCGCCGAACACCGGCGGCCCGGACAGCGCGAAATTGTCGGTGCTGTGGGGTACAAGATCACTATGTTCATTTTCCAGGCACTGCAAGCGTTCTTCGTCCCGACCCGTCGCCGCGCACCCCGTCGGCGCAGCCAAACCGAGCCCACCCCACAAGCCCGCACCACTTCCGCGCAACCACCGGGCCGACCCCACCGGCGGCCTCCGGCGACGCGCGCCGAGCCGAACTGCCAGCGGCTCGGACAGAAATCCGGCTCAGCCGCCGAACATCAGCCGCCACTCCTCCAGCGACCGAGGCCGGAACACGAAATTCGTCCCCTTCACCCGCGACAGCGACGCCGAAGACTCCGGCGAATACTGGTGTCCCGGATACACCACCGGATCCCCCGGAAGCGTCGCCAGCCATTGCAGGCTGCGGAAAATCGCGTCCGCGTCGCCGCCCGGGAAATCGGTCCGGCCGCAGCCCTCCAGGAACAGCGTGTCCCCGGAAACCAGCCGGTCGCCGACCAGGAAGCACTGGCTTCCCGGCGTGTGCCCCGGCGTGTGGAGCAGCCGGATGTCGATCGAGCCGACCGTCACGACGTCGTCGTGCTCGTGAGCGCGCAGGTCGGTGTCCGAAACGCCGGTCACCCGGCGCACCCATTCGCTTTCCTGAGCGTTGACGTGGATCGGCACCGGCCGCAGCGCGAGGAGTTCCGCGATGCCCGGCAGCGAGAAGCCCATCATGTCGCCGCCGACGTGGTCGGGGTGATGGTGCGTGGCGAGCACGCCGGTCAGCCGCATCCCGTCGGACTCCAGCGTCTCGACCAGGTCGCCCACCGCGTACGCCGGGTCGACCAGCACCGCCTCGCCCGCTTCGCGGTCTCCGATCAGGTAAGCGAAATTCACCATCTGGGTCGCGACGGGGTCCCCGACGGCGAAGTCGCGGCCGGCGAGCAGTTGGCGGAAGTAGAGCTGGTCTGCCATGCCCCGCAGCCTAACGGTCGCCGCTCATTCCCCCACGGAGCCGTCGGCGAGTTCCCGCAGCGCGTCGAGATGCCCGACGTGCCGCGCGGTCTCCTGCACGACGTGCGCCAGCACCCAGCGGACGGTGAAGTCCCCGGACCGACGCGTCCGGTCCTCCGGCGTCAGCCCGTCCAGCGCCGCTGCCGCCCGTTCCCGCTCCGCGCGATAAGCCGCGACGACCCCGGCGACGTCGTCCTCGGGCGTCAAATCCCAGCTCGGATCCGGCGACCCCGGCCACAGCGAAGGCTCGTCGGACCCGCCAGCCTCGATCACCAGCCACCACCGCTCGACCGCGGTCAGGTGCTTGAGCACGCCGAGCGCGCTGGTCCGCGGCGAACTCGGCAACGGCGTCGCGGCCGCCTGCTCCCGGGTCAGCCCGGCGACCTTCCGCACCGCGGTCGCCCGGAGGAAGTCCAGGAACCGCGTCTGCACGGTCAACTCGTCGCCGTCGAGCGGATCCGGCCAGACGCGTGCTACCTCCGCCATGGCCCCGACTCTACTGGCACCGGAGAGGAATACCCTCGGCGTCATGGTGTGGGGATTTCTGTGCGCGCTGCTGTCCGCGGTGGCCTACGGCGTCGCTTCGGTCATGCAGGCGGTGGCCGCGAAGGCCGCGCCCGACGAGGGCGGTGCCGGGGTCGACCCGCGCCTGCTGCTGCGAGTGCTGCGGCAGTGGAAGTTCGTCGTCGGCCTGGTGCTCGACGGCGTCGGTTTCGTCGCCCAGATCGCCGCCCTGCACGTCCTGCCGCTGTTTCTCGTGCAAGCCACGCAAGCCGCGAGCCTCGCGGTGACAGCCGTCGCGGTGCGGGTGTTCGGCGTCCGGCTCGGGGCACGCGAATGGACCGCCGTCGGCGTCGTATGCGCCGGTCTCGCGCTGCTCGGTTCTTCGGCAGAAAGCGAAGGCTCCAGCGAGGTCGGCCTGGGCTTCCGCCTCACCCTGGCCGGTTCCGCAGTCGTGCTCGGGATCGCCGGACTCCTCGTCGGCCGCGCTGGCGACCGCGTCCGCACTGCCGGGCTCGGGCTGGTCGCCGGACTGTGCTTCGGCCTCGTCGCAGTGGCCGGACGGGTCATCCCCAGCCTCGCGCCACTGGACCTGTTGCGCGATCCCGCCCTGTACGTCGTCGCCGTCGCGGGTGCGCTGGCCATGCTGTTCTTCGCCACCGCCCTGCAACGCGGCAGCGTGACCACCGCCACCGCGATGATGGTGCTCGGCGAAACAGTCATGCCGTCGCTGATCGGCGTCGTCCTGCTAGGCGACCGAACCCGGCCGGGGTTCGCGGTCGTCGCGCTGATCGGGTTCGTCCTCGCGGTAGCCGCCGCGCTGGCGCTGGCCCGCTTCGGCGAGCCCGAACCAGCCGCTTCAGCTGAAGAGCAGCCGCCAGAGGCCGAGCCCGCCGGCCACGACGCCCACCGGTAGGCCCGGTTCCCGCCGACCCGCGCCGCGAAGGTTAGGCTAGCCTTTGTATCTGGCGGGACAAACGGGAGCAATCGGCGAACGGACCAGCCTCGCCCGCACGAACGGAGGCGCTGGTGACCACGACTGCACCCACGACCGGCGCGAACGCCGCCACCCGGCGCGACCGGGCAACGGAAACCAGCCCCCGCCACCAGCCGCCCGACCTCCGCCCACCTCGCGCGGAGGCACCGGCCCCAGCTACGACCGACTGCGAGGTCCTCCGCAGCGCCAACATCGGCCGACAGACGTTCATCCTCGCCGCAGGCCACCAAAGCAGCGAGGCGCTCGTCCCGGCAACGGCACCCACCACCCTCCCGCACGGCGCCGTCACCGACCAACAGAAACCCCTCCTCTCCACACTCCGCTTAAGCGGCCAAACACTCGTCCCGGCACCCACCACCGGAAAACACACGCCGCCCCGCGCGACCACCCGGCAACCCGCTCTCGCCGCCACTCGCCCCACGCGGAGGCCCAGGTGACCACCACCCCACCCACCACCGGCCGCAACGTCCTCCGCAACGTCGTCACCGGCCAACGGAAATCCGTCCTCGCCGCCTCCGTCCTCGCCGCAGGCCACCAAGGCGGCGAAGCACTCGTCCCAGTAGTGATCGGCGTCGTGCTGGACCGCGCCGTCAGCGACAGTTCGGCACTCACCCTCCTCGGCTGGCTGGCCGTACTCGCCGTCGTCTTCCTCGTCCTCTCCTACAGCTACCGCTTCGGCGCACGAGCCGCCGAGCGCGCCTCCGAACGGGCCGCGCACGAGATCCGGCTCGCCGTCAGCCGCCGGGTCCTGCACCCTCGCGGCGGCGCGGAAACCGGCTCGCTCGCCGGGGAATTGGTGAGCGTCGGGACCTCGGACGCCCGCCGCGTCGGGATGATCAACGCGGTCCTTCCGTTCGGCATCGCGGCGCTCGCCGGGCTGGTCGTGAGCGCGGTCGCGCTCCTCCGGATGTCGGTGCCGCTCGGGCTGCTCGTCCTCCTCGGCACGCCGCCGCTGCTCTTCCTCGCCCACCTCATCGGCAAACCGCTCGAGAAGCGCAGCGAACTGGAACAGGAACGCGCCGCGCACGCCTCGGGCGTCGCCGCCGATCTCGTCAACGGGCTCCGCGTGCTGAAGGGCATCGGCGCGGAACCGGCGGCGACGGCACGCTATCGGCGCACCAGCCGGAATTCCCTGCAAGCGACCATCCGCGCGGCGCGCGCCCAGGCGTGGCACAACGGCGCGCTGCTCGCGCTCACCGGGATCTTCATCGCGATCGTCGCACTCGTCGGCGGCTCGCTGGCGGCGAACGGCGAGATTTCGGTCGGCGACCTGGTCGCCGCGGTCGGGCTGGCCCAGTTCCTGCAGACGCCGTTCGCCATCTTCGCCTGGGTCAACGGCCAGCTCGCCCAAGGCCGCGCCTCCGCCGGCCGAGTCGCCGCGGTGCTCAGCGCACCGCCGGCCGTCCCGGACGGAACCGCCGACCTGCCCGCCCCGGCTCGCGGCACCGTGACGTTTTCCGCCGTATCGCACGGAAAACTCCGCGAACTCGACCTCACCGTCCCACCCGGCGAATTGCTCGGCATCGTCACCACCGACCCCGCCACAGCCACCGATCTCCTCGACTGCCTAGGCCGCTTCGCCGACCCCACCAGCGGAACCGTCCGCATCGACGCGGCAGACCTGTCCACTGTGGACCCCGACCGGCTCCGTGACGTCGTCCTCGTCGCCGCGCACGACACCGATCTGTTCGAGGGAACCGTCGAAGACAACGTCCGCGGAGGAATGCCCGCCATCCCCGACGGAGTGCTCACCGCCTCAGCCGCCGACGAGGTCGCCGCGACTCTCCCGTCCGGCACCGCCACGACGATCACCGAACGCGGCCGATCGCTGTCCGGCGGGCAACGACAACGCGTCGCCTTGGCCCGGGCGCTCGCCACCGAGGCTCCGGTCCTGGTCCTGCACGACCCGACCACCGCCGTCGACACCGTCACCGAAGCCCGCATCGCCACCGGAGTCGCGGACCTTCGCCGAAACCGCACCACCATCGTGGTCACCACCAGCCCGGCCCTGCTCGCCGCGACCGACCGGGTCGTCCTGATCGAAGACGGCCGGGTCGTCGCCGAAGGCAGCCACGCCGAACTGGTCCGCGCCGAGGCCGCCTACCGAGCAGCGGTGTTGTCGTGATCGAACGCCAACTCCTCCCCTCGCCGACGGCAGCCACGCCGAACTCGCCCACGCCAAGGCTGTCTACGAACAGCGGTCCTCTCATGAGCGTGCACGAACCCCTGCCGCTCGCCGAACTCGTCCCCGCCGAGACGGCCCGCCGAACGGCGATCCTCGCATGACCGAACGCGCGCCTCTCCCCGTCGCCGAACACAGCCACGCCAACCTGGTCCCCGCCATAGCAGCCCACCGATCGGCAGTGCTCACGTGACCGAACGCGAACCCCGGCCCATCGCCGAACGCAGCCACACCGAACTAATCGCCGCCGAATCGCCCTACCGAACGACAGTCCCCTCATGACCGAACACGAACCCCTCCCCACCGCCGACAGCAGCCACGCCAACCTCGTCCCCGCCGAAACAGCCCACCGAACAGCGGCCCCCTTATGACCGAACGCCAACTCCTCCCCGTCGCCACCGGACCACGCATCCGCGCCGTCCTCCTCGACCTGCTGCGGCAAGCGAAAGGCCGCACCGCCGGCTCCTTCGCCTTCGTGGTCGGCGCGACCGCGATCGGACTGCTCACCGCTCCCCTGCTCGGCCGGGTCGTCGACCTCGTCGCCACCCGCCAGCCCGCATCCGCGCTCGCGTACCCGGTGGCCGGGCTGGTCCTGGTCGCCGTGACGTCCGCGATCGCCACCGCCATCGGCGTCTCCATGCTCGCCCGGCTCGGCGAAACCATGCTCGCCGACCTGCGCGAACGGTTCGTCGACCGTGCGCTCGGCCTCCCGCTCGAACAGGTCGAAAAGGCCGGTTCCGGCGACCTCACCACCCGCGTCACCAACGACGTCTCGGTCGTCGCCGAAGCAGTCCGCCAAGCACTGCCCGCGCTGGCCCGCTCGGTGCTGACGATCGTCCTCACCCTGGTCGCGATGGCGATCCTCGACTGGCGCTTCCTCGCCGCGGCCCTGCTGGCTGTCCCGATCCAACTGCACACCGTCCGCTGGTACGTCCGCCGCGCGACGCCGCTGTACGCCGCCCAGCGAACCGCCGTCGGAGCTCAGCAGCAACAACTTCTCGACACCATCGGCGGAGCCAAGACGGTCCGCGCGTTCCGCCTCGCGGACGCGCACGTCGACCAGGTCCGCGAACGGTCCAACGGCGCAGTGAAACTCGCTCTGCGCGGTGTCCGCCTCGCCACCCGGTTCTACGGACGGCTGAATCTCGCCGAGTTCGTCGGGCTGTCGGCGGTACTCGCAGCCGGTTTTCTTTTGGTGGGAGCGAATCTCGCGACAGTCGGTGTCGCGACGGCCGCCGCGTTGTACTTCCACAGCCTCTTCGGGCCGATCAACACCGCACTCGCACTGGTAGACGACGCACAGGCAGCGACCGCGAGCCTGTCCCGGCTGATCGGCGTGGCGGATCTGCCTTCACCGGCCGAACCGACCCGGGTGGGGCGTCCGGTCGACGCGTCGGTGAAGGCAGTCGGCATTGGACACTCCTATGCGGACGACCATCCGGTACTGCGCGACGTCGACCTCGAAGTCGCCCCCGGAGAGCGGGTCGCGCTGGTCGGGGCGAGCGGGGCCGGGAAGACGACGCTGGCCAAGCTGATCGCCGGAATCCACCAGGCGAGCACTGGCACAGTGTCGATCGGAGGCGTTCCGCTCGATCAACTCGGCCCGGCCGCGACCCGTCGCGCGGTGGCGTTGATCAGCCAGGAAGTGCACGTCTTCAGCGGCCCCTTGGCCGACGATCTCCGCCTCGCCGCACCCGAAGCCAGCGACGACGATCTCCGGGCTGCACTTGCCAAACTCGGCGCAGCCGAGTGGGTCGAGGCATTGCCAGAGGGACTCGCGACGGTCGTCGGCGAGGGCGGGCATCGACTGACCGTCACCCAGGCTCAGCAACTGGCGCTGGTCCGGCTCGTACTCGCCGACCCACCGGTGGCGATCCTCGACGAGGCAACGGCCGAGGCGGGCAGCGCGGGCGCGAAAACGCTCGAGTCCGCCGCAGCTGCGGCGCTCGAAGGCCGTACCGGTCTGATCGTGGCGCACCGCCTGACCCAGGCAGCCGCTTCAGACCGCATTGTCGTCCTGGACGCCGGCGCGGTCGTCGAATCGGGGACGCACGACGAACTGGTCGCCGCTGGCGGCCGGTATGCGACGCTCTGGACCGCCTGGTCCGGCCTGCGCACCACGGACTGAAGCGCTCCGTGAGGGGAACCTTGAGGGAATCAGGGTTCCCCTCACGGACATCAGGACTCGTCGGAGGCGAGAAGCGAGAGCGGGCGCAGATCGGTCCAGGTTCGCTCAATATGGTCCAGGCAGGCCTGCCGCGCATCCGGACCGAAGGTGGTCCGCCAGCCGTCCGGCACGGGCGCGAAATCCGGCCACAGGCTGTGCTGGCCCTCGTCGTTCACGAGCACCCGGTAAACGCCATCGGGGTTTTCGAACGGATTCGTCATAGCTCGGTCCTTTCCCTGCTCGCTCAGCGAATCCCGCTTACCGCGTACTCCACCGGGTCGGCCTCGGCCGCCCGCCGGTCCACAATGGACTGCAGGATCTCCCCGACCCGCACGGCCGTGTTCGACAGCAGCGACGACGTGATGCCGTGCGTATGTTCGGTGCCGCCCTGCAGGTAGAGGCCGCCGCGCACAACGGGATCAGTGGTGATCCGGTAGTCGCGTTCGACCTTCAACCGGCCTTCGTCGTCCCGGCGGCATTGGCCCGCCAAGCCACCGAGCAACGGCGTCGGGTCGGCGGGCAGGTAGCCGGTCGCGTAGATGACGGCGTCGGCGTCCAGCACCGAACGTTCGCCGGTCGCCAGCGATTCGACAGTCGCGCGCACGTGCGTACCTTGGTCGGCAACCTCGACCGGACGCGAAACGTTGAACAGCCGCAACCGTTCCACGCCGAGCACTTTCTCCTGGTACCGCCGCCGATACAGCTCGTCGATGAGGTCCAGGTCGACCGCCGAGTAGTTCGTCGCGCCGTGGTATCCCATCAAGCGCTCCTTGACCGGTTCGCTTGCCGCATAGAAGGAATCGACTGCCTCGGGGTCGAAAATCCGGTTGGCGAACGCACTGTCGTCGGCTGGGCTGTAACCGTAGCGGGCGAACACCGCGCAGACCTCGGCGCGCGGGAATTCGTCGTGCAGCAAGGCGGCGACCTCGGCCGCGCTCTGACCGGCGCCGATCACCACGAACCGGCGCGCGTCCGTGCCGCGCAACGATTCGACGCGGTGCAGCAGTTCGCTGTTGTGCCAGATCCGCTCCCCGGCGACGACACCGTCCGGCAGCTTCGCCCGCAATCCTGTTCCCAGCACCAGATTCCGCGCCCGCAGCTCGGTGATCTCGCCGTCCACCTCGGCACGCACGTCGAAGAACGCGATCTCGTCGCCGTCGCGCACCGGTTCGACCGAGACGACCTCGCTGCCGTAGGACACCAGGTCGTCGACCTTCGCTGCGGCCCATTCGAAGTAGTCGTGGAACTCGACGCGCAGCGGGAACAGGGTCTTGTGGTTGATGAAATCGACCAGCCGCCCCTTCTCGTGCAGGTAGCTCAGGAAGGTGAGCGCGCTCGCCGGGTTCCGCATCGTCACCAGGTCCTTGAGGAACGACACCTGCATGGTCGCGGTGTCGATCAGCATCCCGCGATGCCAGCCGAAGCGGGGCTGGCGCTCCAGGAAGTGCGCCGTGACCGTCTCCCCCGAGCCCGCGTTGTGCTCGGCGAGGGCGATCGCGAGCGCGAGGTTGGACGGCCCGAACCCGACTCCGACCACGTCGTATACCGGCACCTGGCTGTCCTCGACCCCTGCTCGTGACATGAAAGTCCCCTAGCGCGGCACTGCCGCATCACCGTTCTCGACTGACCAATGCTCAAGAAACCCTAACCTAACTTAGGTAAGCCTCAACTAGTACTGTCTGGGTGATGTTCGTCCCGACCACGAAAGGTGCACCGCCGATGCGCGTGGCCATGTTCGGCTACCAGACCTGGGGACACCGCACCCTGAAAGCCCTCCTCGACGCAGGCCAGGACGTGCGGCTGGTGGTCACCCACCCGCCGAGCGACCACGCCTACGAACGGATCTGGAGCGATTCGGTCGCCGAACTGGCGCAGCAGCACGGGATCCGCACCCTGCTGCGCACCCGCCCGGACGACGCCGAACTGCTCGACGAACTGAAGGCCGCGGACCTGGACCTGATCGTCGCGAACAACTGGCGCACCTGGCTGCCGCCGGAAATCTTCGCCCTGCCCCGCAACGGCACGCTCAACGTGCACGATTCGCTGCTGCCCGCCTACGCCGGCTTCTCCCCCATCATCTGGGCGCTGATCAACGGCGAGCCGGAGGTCGGCGTCACCGCGCACATGATGAACGACGAACTCGACGCGGGCGACATCGTGGCCCAGCGCGCCGTCCCGGTCGGCCCGCGCGACACCGCCACGGATCTGTTCCACCGCACCGTGGACCTCATCGAACCGCTCGTGACCGAAGCGCTGGGCCTGATCGGCTCCGGCACGGTCGTCCCCATCGCACAGGACCGGACGAAGGCGAGCTTCTTCCACAAGCGAGCGCCGCGCGACAGCCTCATCGACTGGACGTGGTCGGCCGAGGAACTGGACCGCCTGGTGCGCGCCCAATCCGACCCGTATCCCAACGCCTTCGCCTACCACCGCGGCGAGCAACTGCGCATCGTGCGCGCGTCGGTTTCGGACGGTCGCTACGGCGGGACTCCCGGCCGCATCTTCATCCGCGAAGGCGAGGGCGTGGTGATCGTCGCCGGACGGGAGGCTCGGCGGGGTCAGTCGCCGGGGCTGCGGATCGAACGCGTCCGCACGGCGGACGACCGGGAGCTTTCGGCGGCGGAGTACTTCACGACTATGGGCGGGTATCTCACCGATCGTCCGTAGGCGGCGTTGATCGACGGCTGTCCGCCATGAGCGGGCCGCCGTCGATCAGCGCAGTACGAGCTTCGCGAGCGACAGCTAACGCTCGGAAACCTTGCCCCCGTCGACTTCCAGCCGCCGCGTCACCGAAACCGCGTCCAGCATCCGGCGATCGTGCGTCACCAGCAGCAGCGTCCCGGGGTAATCGTCCAAAGCGGACTCGAGCTGTTCGATCGCGGGCAGGTCCAGATGGTTGGTCGGCTCGTCCAGCACCAGCAGGTTGACCCCGCGCGCCTGCAGCAAGGCCAACGCCGCCCGGGTGCGCTCGCCAGGTGAAAGCGTCGCTGCCGGACGCAGCACATGCGCGGCCTTGAGCCCGAATTTCGCCAGCAGGGTACGGACGTCCGCGTCGGCGAGCGCCGGAACCTCCCGCGCGAACGCGTCCGCCAGCGGAAGATCGCCGAGGAACAACCGGCGGGCCTGGTCGACCTCGCCGACCACCACGCCCGGCCCGAGCGCGGCATTGCCTTCGTCCAGCGGCAACCGGCCGAGCAACGCCGCCAGCAGCGTGGACTTGCCCGCGCCGTTCGCGCCGGTGATGGCGACCTTGTCCGCCCAATCGATCTGCAGATCCACCGGCCCGAGCGTGAACTCGCCGCGCCGCACGACCGCGCCCCGCAGCGTCGCGACCACCGCGCCCGCGCGCGGAGCGGCCGCGATCTCCATCCGCAGCTCCCACTCCTTGCGGGGCTCCTCGACAACGTCGAGCCGCTCGATCATCCGGTCTGTCTGGCGCGCCTTCGAGGCCTGTTTCTCGGTGGCTTCGCTGCGGAATTTGCGGCCGATCTTGTCGTTGTCGGTCGCCTTGCGGCGCGCGTTCTTGACGCCCTTCTCCATCCACGCGCGCTGCATGCCCGCCCGGGCCTCCAGCGACGCGCGGGTATTGGCATATTCCTCGTAGTCCTCGCGCGCATGCCGCCGCGCGACCGCCCGTTCCTCCAAATAGGACTCGTACCCGCCGCCGTACGTCTTCACTTGCTGCTGCGCCAGGTCCAGCTCCACCACGCGGTCGACCGTGCGGGCCAGGAACTCGCGGTCGTGGCTCACCAGCACGGTGCCCGCGCGCAGCCCGGTGACGAACCGCTCCAGCCGGGCGAGCCCGTCGAGGTCGAGGTCGTTCGTCGGCTCGTCGAGCAGGAAGATGTCGTACCGGCTGAGCAGCAGCGACGCCAGCCCGGCGCGCGCGGCCTGCCCGCCGGAGAGCGAAACCATCGGCTGGTCGAGGTCGACGGCCAGCCCGAGGTCCGCAGCGACCTCGCCGGCGCGGTCGTCCAGGTCGGCGCCGCCGAGCGCGAGCCACCGGTCGAGCGCGGTTCCGTATGCGTCGTCGGCGCCGTCCGCGCCCGCGGTAAGCGCATCGGTCGCCGCGTCGAGGGCGGTTTGCGCGGTCGCGACACCGGTGCGGCGCGCGAGGAAAGCGCGCACCGACTCGCCCGCGCGCCGCTCCGGCTCCTGCGGGAGGTGCCCGACGGTGGCGGTCGGCGGGTTCAGCCGGACCTCGCCGGATTCCGGGCGGGCCAGCCCGGCCAGCGTCCGCAGCAAGGTGGACTTGCCGGCGCCGTTGACGCCGACCAGGCCGATCACCTCCCCCGGGGCGACGACGAGATCGAGACCGGAGAAGAGAACGCGGTCACCGTGGCCCGCGGCCAGGTCCTTCGCGACGAGTGTGGCGCTCATATCGGAGCCGAGTTTACGGGTGTCCTTCGCGCCGCGTGCCGCGTGTCGGCTCCGTCACTCCGAGTGGGTACTCTGGGCGGGTTGCCGGGTCCAACGAGAGCAGTGAGGTCGGTGAAAAGCGATGGCGGAACCCGCCCCCGTCCCGTTCGGCCGGGGGAAGCAGCGGGCTCCCCGGCCGACCGTCAGCAGACGGCGCGAGGTGAGCCACGCCAGCGCTCGGTCGCTGCTGATGACCGTGCTGGGCGAGTACGTGCTGCCGCGCGACCGTCCGGTGTGGACGTCGATGCTGGTCGAATCCCTCGGCATGCTCGACATCGAGGAGAAGTCCGCGCGCCAGGCGCTCGCCCGGTCCGCGGGCGAGGGCTGGCTGGTGTCCGAACGCATCGGCCGCCGCGTCCGCTGGTCCCTGACCCCACCCGGACGGCGCCTGCTCACCGAGGGCGCCGAGCGGATATACGCCTTCGGCCGCGACGCGCACGCCTGGGAGAACCGCTGGCTGATGCTGATCGTCTCGGTCCCGGAAGCGAAGCGCGACCTGCGCCACCGCCTGCGCACCCGTCTCACCTGGGCCGGCTTCGGTTCGCCGGTGGCGGGCGTCTGGGTGAGCCCGGATCCGAGCCGCGAGCCCGAAGCGCAGAAGATCGTCGCCGAACTGGGCCTCGAAGCGCAGGCGATGTCCTTCACCGCGGAGTACGGCGCGATCGGCGACCAGGAAAGCATGGTCGCGCGGTCGTGGGACCTGTCCGAGCTGACCGACCGGTACGAGGACTTCATCGACCGCTTCACCGGCGTGTCGCCCTCCGGCTCGCAGGCAATCCTGCGCGCGCAGACCGAACTGGTGCACGAGTGGCGCCGCTTCCCGTTCCTCGACCCGCAACTGCCGGCCGAACTGCTGCCCGCGACCTGGAGCGGAGCCAAGGCGGCGGAACTGTTCCACCGCAAGCACGTGGAATGGCGGCCGGCCGCGCAGGCGTACTGGGACGAACTCACCGCGAACGAGGAGCAAGCATGACGAGGCTGGAACGCGACGGCGGGCTCGCCGTGCTCACCATCGACGAGCCGCCGCTCAACCTCTACACGAAACCGCTCCAGGACGCGCTTCTGGACGCGATCGGGTCGCTGGAAGAGACTCCCGCCCGAGCCCTCCTGATCCGCGCGGAAGGCCGGGTCGTGAGCGGGGGTGTCGATGTCGCGTTGTTCGACGCGCAGTCTTCGCCTGCTGAGGCGAAGGTGCTCTTCGATGAGATGCTCTCCGTCCCGGATCGCCTTGCCGCACTGCCGTTTCCGACGGTTTTCGCCGCGCACGGTCTTTGTCTGACCTGGGCTTTCGAGGTCGCGATGGCTTGCGATCTGTTGCTGGCTGCTTCGCGCGCGAAGTTCGGCTTGGTGGAGAAGGTGGTCGGCCTTACGCCGACGATGGGTGGGACGCAGCGTCTTGCTGCGCGGGCTGGGGTGGCGCGGGCGAAGGAGTTCGTGTTCACCGGTTCTCCTTTTGACGCAGCCACGCTCGAACGCTGGAATGTCGTGAACCGGGTGCTTCCGGATGAGGGTTTCGACGAGGCTGCGCGGGAGTTCACCCGTCAGCTGGCCGAGGGGCCGACGCGAGCGCATGCCGCGACTAAGCAGGTCCTGGCGCACTTCGAGCACGGCGGAGTGCCGGAGGCGAACTCGCAGGTGACGGCTATCGCTGCGGAGCTGTACAACACGGAGGACCTGCGGGGTGCGGTGAAGTCGTTCCTGGCCGAGGGGCCGGGGAAGGCTCGGTTCACCGGTCGCTGAGCGGGTTGCTCTCCAGCCCTGGTCCTCGTGTGGGGGCCAGGGCTGGTTTTTTGGCGGCCGTGTGTTGCTGGGGCTTCCGGCGCGGTTGATCATGGCGGTGTCGTCTTGCCTCTCGCGGTCGGGAGCCTCGTTTGCCTGGGTTTGCGCAGGTCAGGGGGTAATGGAGACCTCGTTGCGGAGCCGGTTTTGGGACCCGCTAGAGTAGTCACATCGCACTCCACGAGGGGTTCCTCGGGGAGTGAGGAGTCCGGGCTGTGGCGCAGTTTGGTAGCGCACTTGACTGGGGGTCAAGGGGTCGCAGGTTCAAATCCTGTCAGCCCGACCGGACGAACAAGCCGCTTGGCTTGGGTGAAAGCCCAGGTCGGGCGGCTTTTTTGCTTTGGAGATTTGATCTTGAGGCGGAGCGCCGGTGGGAGCCTTGGGGACCATTTGGGGACCACACCCGCCATTCAGCTCGCTCAGACCGCATGCAGCCGGGCCGGTCGCGGCGATCGCAGATGCTTGGTCAGCAGCTCGCCCGCATCTGTCACCGACTGGCGATCCGGATGCAAGTACCGCTGTGTCGTCGTGAGCGAGCCGTGCCCCGCGATCTTCCTCAGGTGATGCACTGGAACACCGGCGTCCGCCATCCACGTCAATCCCGTATGCCGCAAGTCGTGGCGGCGAAGGTGGTCATACCCCAGCTTCGACACCACCGCTGCGAACATTCCAGCGCCGCATGCCGCCGCACCGCCGTCGCGGCCCGCTCACACCGAACGATCTGGCCGACTGGACCGCCCGGCACGCTCACGACCTCCATGGCCAGGCCCCGTCCGGCACAGTGCACCGCATGGGTGCCCGACCAGTGGCTGCCCGCCTGCGGCGCCGGGCAGAACGGCTGGAACCCCCAGCAACTCGCTCCGACCGACGGGCCTGTGACCTGCGGCCGCTGCGACTCCCTCGCCGAGCGGACTCGACGCGACGAACACCAGCTCCGTCTCTTCTGACCCACCCCGGACCGGCGCACGGGAGAGCTTGCGCCGCCGCTCTCGCCGCGCACAGGCGACTAGCCGCGGTCCTCCGGGTTCAGGAGCTCGATGATCTTCCCCAGCGAACGGTCGACAGTCGCGAACCCACGCCGCATCTCCTCGCGGAGGCTGATTCGGTCTTCGCGCAGCGCGTTGAGGACCCCCGTATGAGCCCGCAGCTCCGCGCAGACCTCGGCGACGCGCGATCCGCGCCCGCGGCGAGCAGACGGGCGGCACCCGCGTCGGCAGCGCTCTCCCGCAGCTCCGCCACCTGCCGTTCCAGCCGAGCTACACGATCGGCCAGTTCCTCGTCCGCCATGCCTCCGATACCACTGTCCGCGCGGTACGCCGAGCCGCCGAGCCAGCGGTCACGGATTCAGCAGGAACGGCAGAGACAGCGGCCAAGTGCGAGCCCACTCAAGCCCGCACCGTGCACAAACATAGGTACCGTTGAGCGTCTTTCCCTCCACGGAAGCACGCATCGGAGCTGTCATGCGCTCAAGCGTCCTGCAGTCAGGGCACACGTCGCCGTAAGGCAGCGCAGCAGCCATCTCGCGCACCAGCTCGAGCCACTGAACCAGCGTCAGCTCCCCATTAGATCACGCATGCTTCACGCAAGGACGTCGATCGCTTTCGACGCTTTCGCGTATTCCGGCAAGTGCGCGAACGCGGAATGATCGAAGCTTGCCGGGTACCCCTTTTTCGGCTTATTCATTACACTCCACCATTGTCCTGCTGAGCCGCCCTCTTGGCCGCGTCAATGCGCTCGTAAATTCGCGGCGGCAGAATCTCGGCGGTCTGGTTCCACTCGTACGCTGGCATGCCTGATGCCAGCAATCGCGAACCATCCCTCATGAAGAACCGCAGGTCGAAGGTCAGAATGTGAACGTCATAGGTGTTCATCCCGAGGTCTCGAACCCAGAATTTCGCGCGCGGTGTCGAGTTGTCAAAATCGGCTACACCCGGATTCGGTCCGACCGCATGCACGTCTACCGCGTTGATCAGCCGCCTGAAAACCATGCGGTATTTTTCACCCGGAGCGACAATCGTGTCAAGTCCGGCAGACTGCCGGAACACGTCGAACCCGCCGCTGTCGACAATGTCTATCCGTGCCGGAAACCCGGATACGTTCACAACTTCAACGGTCGCGGTAACGATAAAGACATAATTCTCTTCCGCTGGCGCGGTCAAGGTTTCCGCGCCCAACGCTCGCTCCATGAAGATTGACTGCGAAAAGTCTCCCGCCAGACCTCTTTCCGCGCTTGAAAGTGCCGCGATCCTGGGAGCGTCCGCAACAACCATGCGGTTGTGCGTGATCTCGCCGTTGCCGCTGTATCCGCCGCTCGCGCGGATGTAGACGTACGGCGCGCGCGCGTCCAGCTGCGCCTTCAGGAACCTTTCTTCGGCCGCTTCGCTCTGCGCACGCTCTCTCGTCTCGGCTCGGTCGGCGCGCTGCTCGGCAGCCCTGGCCCGCTCCTCCTGGCGCTGCGACGCGGCTTCTGCGATTTTCACCTGCTCGTTTGCGGCAGCGACCTGCCTCTTCGCCGAGCCGGCCGATTTGGCCGTGAATACGGCCGCCGCTCCGGCAAACCCCATCGCCAACGCGGTGGAGACAGCCGATATCCAGTCGGTCGCCGCGGTCACGAAGCCCGCCGCCGAATCGCCGCCAGTTCGTCCGGGAGGCCGTGCGTTTCCCCCTCGTTGTCTGCCACGTCGCTGATGCTACTGCCCGACTGGGCGACGACAGCTCAACCGGAGCGCCCCGCCGAGACCGGAAGTCTCGCCAGATCTAGCCGGGCGCGAAGACCTGCTGTGCGCTCGGCAGGTCTGCCGCTGATGACCGCTGCTCGGGGGTTGATCCACGACGCCCACCCCCGATACGCCCCCGAATTTCCGATGCCGGGCGCTCAGGCGCAGGTCGGAGCACAGTTCCTGGCCGGATTCAAAACCCGTCCAGTGTGAGTTCGAATCTCGCTGGGGCCACTCGCGAGCACCTGCATAAAATGGCCCCTCAACAGGCAGAACCTGGACAGGGGCCGCACTTGTTTGGTCCGGCTGTGTCCGGGGCTGTCCGGCCGTCTGCGACTGTTCGCGGTCTATTCGCGGTCCACATCGGTACCACTGCGCTCGCCGGGCAGTAACGCGCGTATGCCTGCCTACCGACTCCATAGCCATGCCGCCCGCAGACACTCCGGAACCACTGACGCCTCTAGAACGCGAACTGATCAAGCACGTCGAGAGCGGTGAGGGTCTCGACCTCGGCGTAGACAACCCCGCAGACGAAGCTGCGATGAGAACATGGGGAGAGACGCGCACGATCCGCGCGTGGGTCGTGCGCGACATCCTTCGCGGCCGACTAGCCCCCGACCCGGACCCACACGGGCTGCAGGTGCGTGGCGTCCGCATCTCCGGTCGCGTTGACCTGGACAACATCACCACCACCGTCTCGCTGACCCTCAACAACTGCCTGCTAGACGAAGGAATGACTGCGGACAGCAGCCATCTCGCCAACCTCGCTCTGCCGCACTGCTGGCTTGAACATCCCACTGAAACGCCACTCTCCGGCGGAGGACTAGTCGCGAGCGGCCTCACCCTCGACGACGCGAACGTGGTCGCCCGCATTGCAGGTGTGGCCGTTCGTCTGAACGACGCTCAAATCGGTCAACTGAGCTGCCGCGGGGCGACACTGCGCAACGACTCCGGACCCGCCCTCGTTGCCGACAGGCTGCAGACCAACGGGAATGTGGTCCTGGGCGCAGGATTCTCGGCAACCGGAACCGGCGACCGCGGGGCGGTCCGACTGCTCGGCGCCCGCATCGACGGCGGACTGAACTGCGCCGGCGCGACACTGCGCAACGACTCCGGACCCGCCCTCCACGCCGATGGGTTGCAAGTCTCCGGGGATGTCTTCTTGGGCGATGGTTTCTCGGCAACCGGCACTGGCGGCAGCGGGGCGGTCCGACTGCTCGGCGGCCGCATCGGCGGGCAGCTAGGGTGCAGCGGGGCGACACTGCGCAACGACTCCGGATCCGCCCTCCACGCCGATGGGCTGCAGACCAACGAAAGTGTCTTCCTGGACGATGGTTTCTCGGCAACCGGCGCAGGCGACCTCGGGGCGGTCCGACTGCTCGGCACCCGCATCGACGGCGGACTGAGCTGCCACGGGGCGACACTGCGCAACGACTCCGGACCCGCCCTCGTTGCCGACAGGCTGCAGACCAACGAAAGTGTGTTCCTGCGCGCAGGATTCTCGGCAACCGGAACCGGCGACCACGGGGCGGTCCGGCTGCTCGGCGCCCGCATCGGCGGGCAGCTGGACTGCGTCGGCGCGACACTGCGCAACGACTCCGGACCCGCCCTCGCTGCCGACAGGCTGCAGACCAACGGGAATGTGTTCCTGCGTGATGGTTTCTCGGCAACCGGCACTGGCGGCCTCGGGGCGGTCCGACTGCTCGGCGGCCGCATCGGCGGGCAGCTAGGGTGCAGCGGGGCGACACTGCGCAACGACTCCGGACCCGCCCTCCACGCCGATGGGCTGCAAGTCTCCGGGGAGGTGTTCCTGCGCGCAGGGTTCTCGGTAACCGGTGGTGGCAAGGGTGCCGCGATCGATCTGAACGGTGTTCAGGTCGGGGGCACGCTGGCATTCGCCCCGAGCCGATTGGAGCATCTCAGCAGCGCACAGTCCCGGCTAACTGTCGACGGCTTGGTCTACAACGGGCTGCCCGCCGGGATCTCGACCGACTCCTGGCTGCGGCTCCTGCGCGAGGCCACACCCGCCTACGCCGCCCAGCCGTATCAGCAGCTGGCCGCAGGACTACGGGCGGCCGGGCACGACCACGAAGCACGGCGAGTACTGATCCAGCAACGCCGCGACCAAATCCAACGCCACGCCCTCACCGGACGCACCGAACGCACCTGGGCCCGCATCACCGGACTCACCCTCGGCTACGGCTACCAACCCTGGCGAGCGCTCCTCGGCCTCCTCGCCGCCCTCATCACCGCCGCCGTGATCACCGCAGTCCTTGGTGCCCACGGCGGCCTCGCCCAAATCCACACACCACCCAACCCCACACCGACGGACTGCACCCTCATCGAACGCATCGGCGTCGGACTCGACCTCGGCACTCCACTCATCTCCACCGGCGCCCGCACCCACTGCGACACCACCAACACCACCACCGGCCAATGGCTCACCACCATCGGATGGGCACTCCGACTCCTCGCCTGGGCCTTCGCCACCCTCTTCATCGCCGGCTTTACTGGCGCCGTCCGCAAAACCTGAGCGCAGTCGCGCACAAGCCCCTGACGGGCGTGAGCAGACACGGCGACAGCTCGTTGCCGTCGAGCCGCGCACGTACGAGGACGAAGCGCCGGCCGCGTTCTTTACCGCTGCTACACGATGCGCAGTGCCCCCGTGCATGGACATGTGCCGCGCCCCGACCGTGGTGCCGTAGATGATTTCGCCGCAAACCTGGAGATCTTCGTCGCCGACCTCCTGTCGCTGCCTGACGAACTGCCTGACAACGGACCCGGACGCCTGCGGACGTTCGCGCACGCCTGCGGTCTCCGATAGTCAGGCAGAAGAACCGCTCGACCAGGTGTTTTAACCCTGTTAAGTGCCTGGGGGTCAAGGGGTCGCAGCTTCAAATCCTGTCAGCCCGACCGGACGAACAAGCCGCTTGGCTTGGGTGAAAGCCCAGGTCGGGCGGCTTTTTTGTGTTCGAGATTTGATCTTGTCCATGAGCTGCGGGAACACCGCTTGGGGACCATTTGGGGACCACTGTCCAACACGCTGGGCCGATCCAGTGGCGATGAACGCCGCTCGGTCGAACAGGCGGCGCGTCGCTTGACTGTGACGACGACTTGCCCGCAGCAGCCTTGAACCCCGTCGCCCGAAAGACCGCCGACACGCGGCTCCGCCGTCAACCCGTCCAACTCCACCGGCCGCATCCCCGGCAACGCCTCCGTTTTTGTTTGTGTCAGAGGGAAATCGTGGTCGTTCTCGGACAAGCCGAGCAGGTGTCCGACGGTGGTGACGGGATTCGGCTGGCGAAGTCGCAATCGCCGCTCGAGGCGGCGTCGTGACCAGGCTGCGGGTGTTGCGGCGGACTTGGCGGGTGAAGGCAGTCGGGTGGGCAATCCTCTCCGCCCGCCGCGGCCATATCCCATCGCGGCCCCGCGGAGGTGGGTGCGGCGCACCCACCCGCCGGCCAATTGCCCGGCTTAGTGTGAACGGCGTGGAACGCGACAACAAGTTCGGTGATTATTTGCGGGCTCGCCGCCACCTGACGGCACCGCGGGAGGTCGGGCTGCCCGACGACTCCGGCAGGCGCGTGCCGGGTCTGCGGCGGGAGGAGGTCGCCCTGCTTGCCGGCGTCAGCACGGATTACTACATCCGCCTGGAACAGGGCCGGGAGCGGCATCCCTCCGAGCAGGTGCTCCAGGCGATCGCGCGGGCGCTGCGTCTCGACGAAGCTGCGGCCAGCCATCTGTTCCGGCTGGGCCTGCCCACGCCGGTGCCGGCGACGACCACGGCGACCGTCAGTGCCGAACTGCTGCGTCTGTTGGACAGCCTGCACGACGTACCGGCGTTCATAGTGGGGCCCGCACAGGACATCTTGGCCGCCAACTCGATGGCGCAAGCCCTCTACAGCGGATTCGCGCGGTTCGACAACCTGCTGCGGATGATCTTCCTCGATCCCTTCGCGCGGGAGTTCTACGGCGACTGGGACACCGCGGCCGAGGTAGCCGTCGCCAACCTGCGGGACGTCTCGACCCGGTTCGCCGGCGACGAGCGCGTCGAACGGGTCGTCGGCGAACTCAGCGTGCGCAGCCCCGCCTTCACGAGCCTCTGGGCCCGGTACGAGGTCCGCCCGCGCACCCAGGAGGACAAGCACTTCCGCCACCCGCGGGTGGGCGAATTGCGTCTGCACTTCGAGGCGCTGGCGGTGACCAGCGCACCTGGGCAGCACCTGTCCGTCTACAGCGCCGAACCCGGCAGTGCCGCCGCCGACGGCCTGCTCCTGCTGCGCAGGCTGGCCGAGCAGGACACCGCCACGGAGAAAGGAACCCTTCACCAGTGACCGAACCATCAGCCCACGCCGCCGGAAGCTTCGTTATAGGCGGCAAGAAGGTCGCCCGTCTCGGCTTCGGGGCCATGCGGCTCACCGGACTCGGCGTCTGGGGCGAACCCCGCGACCGCGACGAGTGCGTCCGCGTGGTGCGCCGCGCGGTCGAACTCGGTGTCCAGCTGATCGATACTGCCGATTCCTATGGGCCGCACGTCAGCGAGGACATCATCCGCGAGGCCATCCATCCCTATCCCGACGACGTGCTGATCGCGACCAAGGCTGGACTCACCCGCAACGGGCCCGACATGCTCGAGACCGAGCACGGTCCGGTGCGCCTGGGCCCCAAGGCCTGGCCGCCGCTGGGACGACCGGAATACCTGCGGCAACAGGCATTGCTGAGCCTGCGCCGCCTCGGCCTGGAGCAGATCGACCTGTTCCAGCTGCACCGCGTCGACCCGAAGGTGCCGCTGGAGGACCAGATCGGCGAACTGAAGAACCTCCAGGACGAAGGCAAGATCATCGCGATCGGCCTGTCCCAGGTGACCGTCGGCCAGATCGAGCAGGCCCGTCGGATCGCGGACATCGCGACCGTCCAGAACCGCTACAACCTCGCCGACCGCAGCTCGGCCGACGTTCTCGACTACTGCACCCGCGAGAGCATCGGCTTCATCCCGTGGGCGCCGGTGGGAGCCGGCGCTCCCGCCGGGCCGGGCGGGGCGGCGGACCGGGTCGCCGCCGCGCACCGGAGCACCACCGGTCAGGTCGCGCTCGCCTGGCTGCTGGCCAGGTCCGAGGTCATGCTGCCCATCCCCGGCACGTCCAAGGTCGCGCATCTGGAGGACAACATCGCGGCGGCGACGCTGCGCCTGAGCTCCCAGGACGTCGACGAGCTCACCGACGCGGGGTGAACGCGACCCAGCGCATTCGATCGAAAGGACCCTTCTGATGCTTTTGCCTGGTGACGAGGCCGGTCACGGACGGGCGGTCGTGCTGCTGCACGCCCGCCCGACGGACCGCACCATGTGGCAGGCGCACCTGCCCTTGCTCGCCGCGGGCGGCGTCCGCGCGATCGCCCTGGACCTGCCAGGCCACGGTGCGGCGACCGCGCGCGACCACCGCGACGCGGTGCCATGGACGGACGTGCTGGACACACTCGACCATCTCGGGGTCGACCGGTTCGTGCTGGCAGGCAACTCCCTCGGCGCGCTGGTCTCGCTCCAGGTCGCTGTCACCGCACGCGACCGGGTCGAGGGCATGGTGCTCATCGGATACCGCCCCCATGATCAACGACCGTCCGCGGACCTCCAGAAAGCTTGGGACCGCGAAAAAGCAGCGTTGGAGATCGGCGACATCGACGCTGCCGTACAGGCCGGAGTCGAAGCGTGGACGTCGGACAACGCTTCCCGCGACGTGAAAGCGCACGCGGCCCGCATGATGCGCGACCAGCTGGAAGCCCAGCTCTCCCACAGCGAAGCACCCCAGGCCGAGGACCCGCTCGCCAAAGACCCGGCAGCGCTGCGCGGACTGTCCGTACCGGCAGTGGTGGGGGTCGGCGAGCACGACATGCCGGACTTCTTCCAGGGAGGCAACGCATTGGCCCGCGACCTCCGCACGAACGACCTCGTCGTCATCCCCGGCGCCGGGCATCTCGCACCGCTGGAACAACCCGCGGCGGTCTGTGAACTCATCCTGGACTTCGCCGCCGCGCTCCCCCGCGGATAGCGCCCCACGCCAGCTGAAGGCTATACGCGGCACGGATTTCGCCCATCCGATTCCTGCGCCGTCTCCCCGCATATTCGCATTCGGCACCGCGTAACGACGGTTTTGATGCCAGTCAATCTTGAGTTTCGCCCCTGGTGACTGTGTGCGACCAGGAATCGCACCGGCGCGTGGCGCGGTGAGCGCTGGTGCGGTCTCTGCGTTGTTCGCGTGCGCGATGGGCAGGACATCGGCCGCGGCGTCGGATAGCTCGACTGCCCCAAGGGGAAACACCGCGAGCGCTCCGGAAGGCCGCTTTCCACATTTGCCGGTTGTTTATGGATAGAAAATGTTGAAATGTTTCTTTTCCCTGCGCATTTTCCGAACGTCGCATGCGCAAGTCGACCAGGACGGTCCTTCACGCGTGACAGCGAGGACATCTTGGTAAGTCCTACGGCGCGCGCGTTCTTGCAGCAGCACCCCCAGGATCAATAGACCGAGCAGGCCGACGAGGCGTGGAGCAGGCCGACGACAAGACCTCTTGAGCAGTTGCTCAAATCTCGTCTATGCTCAGGTTTGAGCAACTGCTCAAGCGAAGGTGGGGCGTCGCGTGCGCGACGCGAATGGGGGTTGTCATGACCAGCGTCCGTCCTGGTCTCGGCTGTGCGCACCGCCGCGATCGTTGGTACAAGGCGATCACCCGGATGCTGGCAGTGGCGCTGCTGCCGGTGGCGTTCGTGATCACGCCGGGCCGAGCACGGCGAACGGCCTGTCAGTGGGCGCTGGCCATGCGTTTCCCCGCCGAGGACCTCGCCGGCCTGACGCCGGCGACCCGGGCTGCGTTCATCGCGGCGCGCACGCAGGCGTTATGGCGAGACGGCGAGCTGATCGGCCTCACTTCCGGACACCGGGATGCCGGCGAACAGGCACGGTTGTTCGCTGAGGAAGTCCGCCGGAGCGGGTCGGCGGCTGCGGCCCGGCTGCGGGCGCTGCCGCCGGACGAGTCCCGGCATGTCGCGGGGACTGCTCTGGATGTGCGGCCCGTCGAGGGTTCGCGCTGGCTGGAGCGGCATGGTGCGCGCCATCGCCTGTATCGGGTGTACGACAACGAATGGTGGCATTTCGAGTACCGGCCCGCCGGGCCGCCGGAGCGACTGCCTCACCCGGGTGCCGTCGGTCCCCGGCTGTCGAGGCCTCTACGGTGATGTCGTGGCCGACACCCGACAACGCCTGATCGACGGCACGATCGAGACGATCCGCACGCACGGCCTCAACGGCACCACGGCGCGGAGCATCGCCGCCACCGCCGGGGTCAACCAGGCGCTGGTCTTCTACCACTTCGGCACCGTCCACGACCTGCTCCGGGCCGCGTGTCTCGCCGCGACCCAGGCCCGGGTCGAGCCGTTTGTCGAACGCCTCGACCAGGTCGCCGACCTGCGGCAGCTTCTCGCACTCGGCCGCGCCCTGCATGCGGACGAACGCGCCCAGGGCAACGTCACGGTGCTCGCCCAGATGCTCGCCGGCGCCCAGGCCGACCCCGAGCTCGCCGAAGCCACCGCAACGGCGCTGCAGCTGTGGATCGCCCCGATCGAGCAAGCTCTGACAAGGCTGCTGGCCGACTCCCCGGTATCCGAGGTGGTCGACACCGCGGGCCTCGCGCGCGCGGTGGGCGCCGGGTTCGTCGGACTGGAACTGTACGAAGGCGTCGACCCGGACGGGGCCCAGTCCGCTCTGGACGCGCTCGACCGGCTGGCCGTGCTCATCGAGGTAATGGACGACCTAGGACCGGTTGCGCTCCGCACGCTGCGCGGCAAACTCCGCAGGACGACCAAGAAAGCGCGGTAGCGCGAAGACGGCGAGGTAAGCCCGGCTCAGCAGCCGGGCGACAATGCGGAGGGACCCCGGGTGACGAAGATTGGTCGTCGAAACAGGTGCCGTCAAACACATCGAGCGGGTTTCGTCCGGCGTCGCTCACTGCTACCGGTGGCGGGACTTGGAGGATGATGCTGGCGGGCTTGGCCGATCAGCGGTGCGGCCGGCCTCCTTCGCGCCGAGGCGGATGCCGTCGACCAGCATGCGCACGAGCTGCTCCACGTCGACCTGCCACGTGTCCTTCGCCAGGTGGCCGCTGAGTTCCATGCCTGCGATGCCGTGCGCGCTGGACATCAGCAAGGCACCGTACCGAGGCGCGGCGGACTCGCCGACGACGTCCGCGACGAGGGTGAGGAAGTCGTTCTCGAGGCGGCCGGCTGCCTCGACGGCGGCCGGGGTGTCCGCCGGTGTGCCGAACATCAGCGCGTACCGGTGCGGCCACCGGCGAGCGACGTCGATCAGCGCCAGCACCGCTCGCTCGAGCTGGGTCGCCGGAGTGACGCCGGGATCGGCGCGAAGCTGTTCCACGGCATCCGCCAGCGAGTCCCATGTGGTGATCGCGAGCTGCGTCAGCAGGTGTTCTTTGTTCTCGAAATGCCCGTAGGGCGCGCCGCGCGACACGCCGGCCCGGGCCCCCACCGCGCGCAGGGTCACGGCGCCGGGCCCGCCCTCGTCGAGCAGGTCGGTCGCGGCGCGCAGGAGAGCTCGCCGCGTTGCTGCAGCCGTCTCGGTCCGGGTCACGCCGCCGATTCTACTTGACAATGTCAGCTGAACGGCCGAAGGTGGTTCGAATGACACTGTCACATGAATTGCCCGCCAACGCCGACGCGCGACGGCTGCGCGACCGTGCCGAGATCGGCGACGTCCAGCTCCGGTACGCCACCGGCACCGACTCCCGCGATTGGGCGCTCTTTCGCAGCTGCTTCACCGACGAAGTCGACGTCGATTTCAGCGACGGCTTCGGACAGCCCGTCGTCCGCGTGCGCGCCGACGACTGGGTGGCGAGCACCGCGCCGCGAATGGAGTCCTTCGCGGCGACGCAGCACATGATGACGAACCTCGTCATCACCTTCGACGGCGACGATCGGGCCACCTGCGTCGCCTATGTGCGGGCCGCGCACCACCTCCCGAACAACACCGGGGACAGCGACCTGGTGGTGACCGGGTACTACACGAACCGCTTCGAACGGACCGCGGACGGCTGGCGCATCGCCGGCGTCAAGCTGACGACGCTGTGGATGACCGGCAATTTCGGCGTCTTCCAGCGGGCCCTGGCACCTACCTCGTAGAACCGGACAGGACAGGACAACCGCGGTCTCGTGGAATGCCGATGTCGGAGCATTGCATTCCCGGCGAAGATATGCCGGACCATTTCGGCGGCGAACTCGTCCATGGTCAGCAATCGCAGCCGAAATCCCTCCGCCCAGCTCCGAGTGCAGACAGCAGCCGAACCGTTGCCACGTCTGGGAACCGGCCGGCGGTTCACCTGCTAAACGCACAGTCCCCCGCCACCGTCAGCTCCTGAACCCGATGCTGTTCGCCCAGAACTGAACTGCTATTCCGAGATTGTCCCGCCCTGGCAACGATTCGCGCGCCGCGGTTCCGTACCGCTCCCCGCCGCAGGCGACGAAGCGGGGCTGTGCGGCGCGGTCCGGGAACCGCGCCGCACAGTCATGTCAGCTGAACGAGATGGCCGCGCTGGCTCCGGTCTCGTGGTCCTGGGTGATGCCGATCCGGCAGGAGACCTTGGTGCAGTCGACGGTGCCCACCGCGGTGCCGGTTTCCGGGTCAGTGCCCGTGAACTGGGCGTGCACGGCGAGCGACTGCTTTACGGTTCCGGAAGAGTCGGCCTTCACCTGAGTCAGCGTGTCGTTGTTGCAGAGGATCTTCGAATCGACCGTGGCGCACTGGCCGACGAAGGCGTTCGTGTCGGGATGGAAGCCTGTGCCGGTCGCGGCGACCTGCTGGCCGTCCGCCAGTCCGGTCGCCGGGGCCACCGAAACCTCGGGGCCGGCCGCCGACGCGGGGACGGAGCCGAGGACGGCCGCGGCCGCCGCGGCGGCGAGCAGGCCGGCCGCCTTTACCGGCAGGGGCAGGCGTTTCTGACGATCGCGAAACATGCGGGACAAGCTCCTTTCACAAGGGACAGAGAGGTTCTTGATCAAGAATTCCGACGGTGATTTGGCAACACTTCGCCGATGTCGACAAACGTAAACGGTGACAGTCCGGTCACCATCTGTCAACGGCGCGAATCCCGTTGCGGGCGAACGTCTTTCCCGTTTGCACAGTGCTGGCCCGCGCGCGGCGGACGGCTTTACCGTGTCCGGGTGCCTCAGCTACCGCCGCCGCCGGACGACCTTCCCCGGCTCGAAATCCGCGAACTGCGCAAGACCGAACGGCTCGCCGCGGCCGGGCTCACCGCCCGCGCGATGCGCGACAACCCCACTACTTACGCGATGTTCGGGGCGGAGCCGCTCGACCGGCTGGCCGGGATGCAAGCGGTGTGGACCGCCTTCTTCCACCGGCAGGCGCCTCCGCAGCTCGGCGCGTTCTACCGCGGCTGCCTCGTCGGCACCGCCGCAGCCAGTCCGCCAGGACACTGCATCGGCGCCACTTTTCCCGGCGACGCCGCGAAAATCACCGCCGGGACCGCGCCGTCGGCCGGCGACGCGGCGATCGGCGACTACGTGCGGGCCCATTACGTGCTGCACGACCTCCCCGCACCGCACTGGCACGTCGGACCGGTCGGCGTCGAACCGCGGTTCCAGGGTCGCGGCATCGGCGAATCCCTGATGCGCCACCTGATCGGCATCATGGACGCCGACGGCAGCCCGTCCTGGGGCGAGACCGACACCGAGGCCAACGTCCGCTTCTACCGCGCGCTCGGCTGGGACCTCGACCGCACCGTCACCGTCAGCGGCATCGACCTGTGGTTCCTCGGCCGGAACGCGCCCGGCGCGGCGGCCGGGCGTGCAACTGCCGGTCCTCCGCAGTCGATCACCGCAAGCTGACCGGGAGGGGAACGCCCATGCTGGCCGGAGCACAGCCGTGGCCGCCGGAATACGCCGCCCGGTACCGCGCCGAGGGCTACTGGACCGGGGAGACGCTGGCCGACCTCGCGCGGGGCTGGGCACGCCGCGACGGCACGAGGATCGCGGTCGTCAGCGGAGAACGCCGCGTCGGGTATGCCGAACTCGACCGGCGAGCCGACGAACTCGCGGCCGGGCTCGCCGAACTCGGACTGCGTTCCGGCGACCGGGCCGTCGTGCAGCTGCCGAACACGGTCGCGTTCGTCGAGGTCTCGCTGGCGCTGTTCCGATTGGGCGTCGTGCCGGTGTTCGCGCTGCCCGCACACCGCGCGCTGGAAATCGGCTGCTTTGCCGAACTCACCGGCGCCCGCGCGTATTTCGGGCCTGCCGAGCACGGCGGATTCGACTACCGGACGCTGGCCGGAGAGGTGGCCAAGAACGCGCCGGACCTCGATTTCGTTGTGACAGACGGAGATCCGGGTCCGCACCTCCGGCTCGCCGACATCTCCGCCCCGCCGCGGCCGCTGCCTTCGCCGCGCGGCGAAGACGTGGCGTTCCTGCTGTTGTCCGGCGGCACGACCGACGTGCCGAAGCTGATCCCCCGAACTCACGACGACTACGCCTGTCAGCTGCGCGCCTGCGCCGAAGTGCTTTCAGCGGACGAAAACAGCGTGTATCTCGCGGCGCTGCCCGCCGGGCACAACGCCGCGCTCGGCTGTCCGGGCGTGCTCGGCACTCTGCGCTCGGGCGGACGCGTGGTGCTCAGTCCGACGCCGAGTCCCGACGACGCGTTGCCGCTGATCGAGGCCGAAGGCGTAACGCTGACAACGCTCATGCCCGCACTTCTGCCGGTGTGGTTCGAGCTTGCCCCGCTGTTCGGGGCTGATTTGAAGAAGGTCCTGCTGGAGGTCGGCGGCGCGGCGTTGCGCCCGGAGCTCGCGCGGGAGATGGCGGATGCCGGATGCCGGATCACCCATTGGTTCGGGATGGCCGAGGGCGTGCTGTGCTGCACTCGGCCCGGCGCCCCGGCCGACACGGTCGCCACCACCCAGGGCACTCCCCTGTTCGCCGCGGACGAGCTGCTGGTGGTCGACGACGACGGAAACGCTGTCGCACCAGGCGAAGAGGGCGAACTGCTCTACCGCGGTCCGTGCACGTTGCGCGGCTACTACCGGGCCGACGCGCACAACGCGCGATCTTTCACCCCGGACGGATTCTTCCGCACCGGCGACCTGGTGCGGCTCACCCCGCGCGGCGAGCTGCAGGTGACGGGACGGATCAAGGACATCGTCAACCGCGGAGGCGAGAAGGTCGGCGCGCAGGAGCTCGAAGCGCTGCTGGAACGCCACCCCGGGGTGGCGACGGCGGCGGTGGTCGCGGAACCGGATCCCGCGCTCGGCGAACGGATCCGCGCGTTCGTCGTGCCCGCCGCGACACCGCCGAAACTCGAAGAGCTGCGCACCTTCCTGCACGAACAGGGCGCGGCGGCGTACAAACTGCCGGACCGGCTCGACGTCGTCGCCGTCCTTCCGATGACCGGCGCGCACAAAATAGACAAGAAACGGTTGCTGCGGGAGGCCAGTCCATGACCGTGCACAGGCTCACCGGGACGACTCATCGGGAAACCCACTGTTTCGTCTGCAGTCCCACCAACGAATCCGGGCTGCGCATCCCCTTCGACTACGACGACGTCGCGAAGGTCGTGCACGCCCGGTTCAGCTTCGGCGAGAACCAGTCCGGCGCGCCGACCTTCGTGCACGGCGGGATCGCGCTCGCGGTGCTGAACGAGGCGATGGCCTGGGCGGTGGTGAGCGAAACGGGCGATTTCGCCGTGGCGGCCTCGATGACGACAGACTTCCGGCGTCCGCTGCGCATCGGCTCCGGCTACTCCGTGCGGGGCGCCGTGCTTTCCCGCGGCTCCGGGGAAGTGCGCGCCGAAGCGACGATCACGGACGATTCGGCGCGTGCGTGCACCCACGCGGAAGCGTCGTTCCGCGTGCTCTCCGCGGCGACCGCCCAGCGGCTCAAAGCCCGGGTGGCTCGGCCTTGATCTCGCTCCATCCGTCGTCCAGTTCGACAGTGTCGCTCAGGTGCTGCCAGAACGTCCATTGGTGCCCGCCGGGATCGGTGACCATCGCGATCCGCGCGCCGTACGGCTTGTCCTCCGGGGCGACCCCGTCGACGCCGGCCGCGCGGATCCGTTCCCACTGCGCGTCCACATTGTCGACGTACACAATGCACATGTGCCCCACCGGACCGGGCACGCCCTGTTCCGCCCAATAACCCGGATCCGCACCGTGCAGCGAGATATGCGCGTCGCCCGCCCGCATTTCGGCTTCGCGCACGACGCCGCCCTCGTCGGCATAGCGCGCGACCTCGGTGAATCCGAACGTTTCGGCCAGCCATTCCAGCGCGGCCGCCGCGTCCTCGTAGTACAAGTACGGGCCGATCCCGCGGAATCCGGCATTGTCGTTGCCTGCCATGTCGATTCCCCCGGTTGTTCGTTGCGGTGGCGTCGGTTCCGCCGCCACTATATGGCAAGCCGATCTTCTCTGGAGGGACTGTCATGGCCGAAGGCGGACTGACCCCAGCGGGGAAACCCGCGCGCAACGGCATCGTGCTCGCAGTCGCGTGCCTCGCCCAGCTGATGGTCGTGCTGGACGTGTCCATCGTGAACGTCGCATTGCCGAGCATGCGCGACAGCCTCGGGCTCAGCCCGGCGGGCCTGCAGTGGGTGGTCAACGCCTACGCCGTCGCCTTCGCCGGTTTCCTCCTGCTCGGCGGCCGGTTCGCCGACCTGTTCGGCCGGCGCCGGATGTTCCTGTTCGGGCTCGTGCTCTTCATCGCGGCGAGCCTCTTCGGCGGCTTCGCCCAGAACGGCACGTGGCTGGTCGTCGCCCGGGCGGTGCAAGGCCTCGGCGGCGCCGTCCTCGCTCCGGCCACGCTCACCGTGGTCACCACCGGATTCGCCGATCCGGCCTGGCGCACCAAGGCCATCGGCGTCTGGAGCGCGACCGCCGCCGCGGGCGGCGCCGTCGGCTCCGTGATCGGCGGCTTGCTCACCCATGCCGCGGGCTGGCAATGGGTGCTGTTCGTGAACGTGCCGCTCGGCGCGGTCATCCTGCTGCTCGCCCTCGGGTCGCTCACCGAATTCGTCCCCGGACGCGACCGGGGCAAGCCGGACTTCGCCGGCGCGGTCGCCGTCACCGCCGGGCTCGCGGCGGTCATCCTCGGGGTCACCCAGCTCGAGGGTAATTCGTGGAGTTCGCCCGCGGTGTTCGTCCCGCTCGCGGCGGGCGTGCTGCTGCTCGCGGCGTTCGCGGTCGCCGAAACCCGGGCGCCGCGGCCGATCGTTCCGCTGGGCATCTTCCGGCGCGGGAACGTCGGGCCGGCCAACCTGTTCGCCGCGCTCGGCGGCGCCGGCACGATAGCCGTCTTCTACTTCGTTTCGCTTCTGCTGCAACGGGTCTTCGGCTACGACGCGCTGCAGGCAGGCCTCGCCTTCCTGCCCATGTCGGTCGCCATCGCCGCGGGCACCGGGATCTCCACCAAACTGCTGCCCGCCCGGGGGCCGAAGCCGCTGCTCATCGCGGGCGGGCTGATCGCGACCGCCGGGACCGCGTGGCTGGCCCAATGTCCCGCCGGCGGCAGCTTCGCGGCCGACCTGCTCGGCCCGACTCTCGCCATCGGGCTCGGGATGGGCCTCGTGATGGTGCCGGTCACCGCCGCCGCGACGTCCGGGATCGAGCCGGCGGAAGCGGGCCTGGCGTCCGGGATCATCTCCACCACGCGCCAGTTCGGCGGCGCGCTCGGGCTCGCCGTGCTCACCGCTGTCGCCGCGACCACCACGGCGGGCCTCGCCGGCCCGGCGGCCGAAACGCTGACCGCCGGGTATACCCGGGCGATGCTCGTGGGCTGCGCGCTGCTGCTCGCCGGGACGCTCGTGGCTTTCCTGCTGCCGGGCCGGACGGCGCCCGCCGAGCAGGCGTCCGCGGCGACGGAGTGAAGCGTGGGAGACCTGGCCGAGGACACCGCACTCTCCGAACTGCCCGCTGAACCCGGCGAACGTCGCTTTCAAGCGGAGCTGAGCCGCGACTGGGACCTCATGGGCCCGAACGGCGGATATCTCGCGGCGATCGCATTGCGCGCGGCGTCGGCGGACGCCGGGCAGGCGCAGCCGGTCAGCCTCTCCTGCCAATTCCTCGCCCGGCCGAGATTCGGGCCGGTGCGGGTGCGAACGGAGGTGCTGCGGGCGTCGCGGCGCGCGACCGCCGTGCGAGTGCGGATGGAGCAAGGGGCGGATCGTCCGGTGCTGGAAGCGCTGGTCTGGGCGGCGCAGTCCGGCCTGGACGGGCCCAACGCGGACTGGACGCCCGCTCCCTCGGCTCCCGGGCCCGACGGCGTGCCCGATCTGCGCACCCATCTCGCCGCCGAAGGACGAGGAGTCCCGGCCTGGCACCGGAACGTGACCCTGCGCGAGCTTTCCGGGCGCACCGGCGGGGCGGACGGCGAGCCCCGGGTGCGCTGCTGGGCCCGGTTCGAGCCGCGCCGGCGCTTCGACGACTGCTGGGTCGACGCCGGGCGCTCGGTGATCCTGCTCGACAGCCTGCAATGGCCCGCCGTGATGAACGCGTTCCCCGAGCGGGAAACGGTGCTGTTCGCCCCGAGCATCGACCTGTACGTCGCGTTCCACGGATGCGGCTCGGACAGCGAATGGCTGCTGGTGGAAACGACCGGGACCGCCGCGCACCGCGGGACGTTCCACGGCCGCGGCTCGGTGTGGACGCGCGACGGCAGGCTGCTGGCGTCGGCCGGGCAGCAGATGCTCGGCACCGCGGTGCGGGAGCGGGCGGACCGGCTCTAGCCGGTCCGCCCGGCGCCCGGTCACGCAGGCGGCGGAACCGGCACCGTGCCCGGCTGGTAGGTGCCGATCACCCACACGTTGCCCTCGGGGTCCCGCGCGGCGTAGCCGCGGGACGCGCCGAAGTCCTCGTCTTTCAGCTCGCGCACGATCTCCGCCCCCGCGGCCGCCGCGCGGGCGTGGTGCGCGTCCGGGTCGTCGACCACCAGGTACGTGCCCGCCTGGCCGATCTCGGTCGCCAGCCGCGGCCCGTCGCCCGCCGAGTTGACCATCACGGTGTCGCCGCGCCAGCCCAGCTCGGCGTGCACGACGCTGCCGTCCGGGCCCGGCACGCGGAAGTTCTCGGTGAACCCGAAGGTCTCCTTGAGCCAGTCGATCGCGGCCGCGGCGTCCCGGTAGAGCAGGCACGGGAAAAAGGAAGATTTCTCAGTCATGGCAACGATTTTAGAGTCCCGGACGGGTCCGGGACAGGGCGTGCGACCGACCACCGCGCGGGCAGCCGCGCCGGGGTGCGGAACGACGTGTTGGGCGCGTGCCCGGCCGGGTCGGCCGCATCGAGGCGCAAGTCCGGGAAGCGGCGGGCGAGTTCCTCGACGAGCACGCGCACCTGGAGCCGGGCGAGGTGCGCGCCGAGGCACACGTGGTCGCCGTCGCCGAAGGTCAGGTGCCGCCGGGCGCCGGGACGGTCCGGGTCGAATTCGCCGGGACGGTCGAAGGCTCGTTCGTCGCGGTTCGCCGACGCCGTGACGAGCAGCAGATTCGCCCCGGCGGGCAGCTCCGCCCCGCCGAGTGTCGTGGCGTGCCGGGCCCGGCGCCGCCAGGACACCACCGCCGGCCGGTAGCGCAGCGTTTCTTCCACCGCGCGGGCGGCCAGCTGCGGATCCGCGGCCACGGCGGCCCAGAGGCCGGGACGGGACGCCAGTTCGCGCACCGCGTGCGCCGCGGCCCCGGCGGTCGTTTCGTGCGCCGCGGTCGATCCGTTGAGCACCAGGGACCGCAGGTAGTTGTCGGAGAACAGCTCGGGATCACGCCGCTGGGCGCGCACCGCGTGGCCGATCCAGCCCGGAGGAAAGCGCTGTTCGCGCAGCCGGGCCACGAATCCCTCGGTGTACTCCCAATACCGGCCCAGCGCGTCGGCCGACCGCTCCTGGTCCTCCTCGGTGGGCTCGCCCCAGGTGAACCGGGCCTGCGACACGGAGAACTCGTGCACTCTCGGGATGTCCTCGGCGGGAATCCCCATGAACGCCAGGATCACGTGCGACGGCACCGGCCACAGCAGCTCCGCCATCAGGTCGGCGTGCCCGCGCTCGGCGAACCGGTCGATGTGCGCGGCGGCGAGCGCCTGAATGCGCGGTTCCCACGCGCGCACCCGGGTCCGGGTGAGCGGCCGCGCCAGCGCGCGGCGCCGCCGCCGGTGCCCCGGCTCGTCCTCCACCGCCAGCACCGGGGCTCCGGCGAACCGGCGCCGCACCAGCGCCCGCAGCGCGACCCGGCCCGGCGGCCGGATCGAGTCCATCGCGTTGGCCGCGGAAAACGTTGCCGCGTCGGAGAAAACGCGCTGCACGTCGGCGTAGCGGGTCACGATCCAGTGGTCGATGCGCGGGCTGTAGAACACCGGCCGCTCCGCGCGCGCCGCGGCGAGCGCCTCCGCCGGGTCCTCGTGGTAGGCGCCGCTGAACGGGTCGAAGTCCTCGTCGGCGGCGGAGGTGAACGGGCACCCCGCCGGTTCGTCAGTGCGCACGCTGCCGTCCTTCCCGGCGGCCGCCCTCAGCAGGCGACCAGCGATTCGAATTCGGCCCTGCTGGGCCCTTGCGCGCGCGGTTCCGGCACGGCCGTCTCGCCCAGCCTGCGGGTGACCCGGCGGACGACTTCCCGGTCCGACAGCAGCTGGGCCGGGGTGATCAGCAGATGCGCCATCCGGCCCAGCCCCCGTCCCACGACCTCGTCCTCGCTCGCCATCGCCTCCATGCCCGCCATCAGCCGGGCGAACGGATCGCGCGCGTCCTCGTGCCGGGCGCCGCGCAGCCCGGCCTCGATCTTGGCGACGCCGGTCCGGTCCGCGGCCAGCTGCGCCCGGAACCACACGCCGAGATGCCGTTCGGTCCACGCGGCGAACCCGGCGACGTAGCCTGCCGGATCGCCCTCGGCCTCTCCCGCGCTCCGCGCCAGGTGCTGCGCGTGCATCATCGCCATCGCGGCCCCGCGGCCGTAGGTGGGATTCGTCTGGATCGCGGCGTCGCCGATCGAAACCAGCCCGCCGATCGCCGGACCGTCCGCGGCGGGCATCCGCTGCCAGCGGTTGTCGATGCCGGACATGCCGTCCACGCCGCCGCGCGGCACGCCGCGTTCGGCCCAGCGCGCGGTGTGCGGCACCGCGGCGACGAACCGGTCCCACACCTTCGGATCGCGCAACGCGTGCCGCAGCCGGTCTTCGGTGGCGAAGGTCAGCGACAGGGAGAACGTGTCGTTGTCGCCGGGGAAGACCAGCGCCGCGGCGTACCCGAGGTGCAACGCCAGCGGCCGGTCCATCGGCGGCAGCTCGCGTCCGGGGCTGAGCCGGTAGTGCCGGCTCAGGTACACGAATCCGCAGTGCTGCACCTCCGGCGGCGGCAGCCGCGCGCCGAGCATCCGGCGCAGCACCGGCGACCGCCGCCCGGACGCGTCCACCACCAGATCGCTCCCCAGCCGACGGCCGTCGTCCAGTTCGACGCCGCGCACCAGCACCGACTCGCCGCTCCGGTCGGCCCGCAGTCCGGTCACCCGGCGCCCCAGCACGAGGTCCACGCCCGCCCGCCGCTCGACGGCCCGCCGCAGCACGGCCTCGAACACCGGGCGGCGCGCGGCGAGCGCGTACTCGGCCGGTTCTCCGCGGCCCGCGTCGAACCGGTTCACCGGCGTCTTGCGGACCCCCGCCGCCAGCAGTTCGGCGACGAGCTCCGGTTCCTCTTCGAGCAGCACGCCCACCGCGCGGCCGAGGAACTTGTGCGAATGCCGGAACTGCGGCACCCCGGGCCGCCGCCACGACGCGAACACCTCGTCCGCGCCGCCCTCGGGCCGCGCCGCGTCGCGCTCCACGAGCACCACCTCGTGCCCGCGCCGGGCCGCGAACAACGCCGCGGACAGACCGGCGATCCCGGCGCCGACGATGACCATCCGCACCACGTCGCGTCCTCCTCAGCCCGCGGCGGTCCTGGCCAGCACTGTCGCCAATGCCCGGCCGAACTCCGCCGCCGCGTCCGCGGATTCCTCGTCCGCCCGCCACGCGACATACCCGTCCGGGCGCACCAGCACCGCGGCCCCCGGCTCGAGCCGGTAGCGCCGCAGCATGCTCCCGGTGTCGTCGGTCAGGTCCCCGCCGAGGCTGTAGGCGGGCAGCGGCACGTCCAGCGTCCGGGCGGCCTCCTTGGCCGCGGCGAGCCAGCCGGAACCGGGCGAGCCGACGAACAGCACGTGCCCGCGCCCGATCAGGTCCAGCACGGAGATCCGCGCGCCGTCCTTGTCCACGAGCACGTGCGGGGCCCGGCTGCCCGGCTCCGCGGTCGCCTTCGCCGGGTCCTCCAGCAGCGTCTCCGGCCCGCGTTCCGCGCCGGGCACCGCCGCCGAGGCGACCCGGTAGCCCAGGTGCTCCCACTGCGCCGGGACCTCCGGCGGGAACGGGTACTTGCCCTGCAGGTGCGGGGCCATCCGGTCGGCCAGCCGGGCGAGCTGGCGGTCCGCGGTGGACTCGCCGATCGCCTGCCGTTCCGCGGCGTACCCGTCGAGCAGCGCCGGACCGGCGTGCCCGTGCAGCACCGCGGCGAGCCGCCAGGCGAGGTCGTGGCCGTCCTGCAGCGCGGTCGCGCCGCCGAGCCCGCCGGTCTGCGGCATCACGTGCGCGGCGTCGCCCGCCAGGAACACCCGGCCGAGGCGCATCTCGTCGGCCACCCGGTGCGCGATCACGAACGTCGACTGGTCGGTGATCTCCACCTCGAGGTCCGGCGTCGCGGTCGCGACGCGGATCAGCTCGACGCAGCGCTCGTCGGTGAAGTCTTCGTCGCGGTCGCCTCGCTCCGGGTAGTAGTTCACGCCCAGCAGGTGCGCGCCGGAGACGCCGAACACCTCGATCGCGTTCTCCAGATACGAGTACAGGCCGGAGAAATGGTCGTTCTGCATGTAGGTCAGCAGCGCCTTGCGCCCGGCGAGCAGTTCGTCGAGATCGGCGTTGAACAGGATGGTGCGGCACCGCCACAGCTCGCCGAGCCCGTGGGTGCCGATCCCCAGCTGCTCGCGCACCGGGGCCTGCCAGCCGTCGGCCGCGACGAGGTAGTCGGCCTCGACGGCGAACTCCTCGCCGGAACCCAGGTCCCGCACCCGCGCGCGCACCTGGTCGGCGTCCTGCTCGAAGGATTCGAGGCGGTGGCTGAAAAGCAGCTCGGCGCCCTTCTCCTCGGCAGTCGCGCGCAGCACGGATTCGATCTTCGACTGGGGCAGCGCGCCGAACTCGGCGGGCGTCATCGAAGCCAGTTCCTTCATCACGTCGTCGCCGCCGACGAGCAGTTCGAACTGGTTCTCGTCGCGCAGGTCGCGCCCGATGGTGATGGTGGCCTCGGCGGCGAAGTCGAGCACGTTCGCGGCCGCGATCCGCTCCGCCAGGCCGGGGATCTGGCGGAGCAGTTCCATGCTGCGGTGCACGATCCCGAACGCCTTCGGCTGGACCGAGGTGTCGGGATGGCGCTCGACGAGCGTGACCCGGATTCCCCGCCAGGCGAGGAAGAGCGCGGTGGTGAGCCCGGCGTAGCCGGCGCCGACCACGAGGACGGAAGTGCGCCGGCCGACCGGCGTGGCATCAGACATAGCTCATCAGTACCACCGCGCGGGCCGCCGATGAAGCGTTCAGGTTGGCGGGCAACGACTTCGCCGGAATCTCCGCGCGATCCGGCTAGACTCCGGGAAATGGGCACTGCGCATTTCCCGGCCTCGATCGGCCAGCGGCTGGTGTGGTTTCTCGAGCATTACCGTTCCGAGACTTCCTCGGTCAACTGCCCCGCCACCTTCCGGATTTCCGGGAAGCTTTCCGAAAACCTCCTGCGCGGGGCGCTCGCGGACCTGGTGCGCCGGCACGACGCCTTGCGCACCACGCTTTCCCGCGACGGCCGGAACCTCTTGCAGCACGTGCACGACGACGGCCGCGCCGCACTGTCCGTTGTGGACGTTTCCGGCGGCGAGGAGGAGATGCTCGCGCTGCTGCGCGCCGAACAGGCGGCCGACCTCGAACCCGGCCGCGAGCCGGTGCGCACCAGCTGGTGGCGGCTGGGCCGCGAAGACCACGTGGTGTGCGTGAACATGCACCACCTCGTCTCCGACGCGTGGTCCTGCGGCGTCGTGATCGCCGACCTGATCGCGCTGCTGGGCGGCCGCCGCCCGGACGCCCCGCCGTGGCAGTACTCCGACTTCACGACCTGGCAGGCCGACCAAGAGAAATCCGGGAAACTGCGCGCACACCAGGATTTCTGGTGCGAACAGCTCGACGGCATGAGGCTGGCTCCCCTGCCGTGGCTGGCCCCGGAGGGCTCGCCCCGGCCCTCCCCCGGGCTGGAAACCCTTTCGCTGTCGGCCGAGACCGCCGACGGGCTGCGCGAGTTTTCGCAGCGGAGGCGGCACACGCTGTTCTCGGTGCTGCTCGCGCTGTACTACCTGCTGCTGAACCACGAAACCGGGCAGGACGACCTCGCGGTGGCGTCGTTCTTCGCCAACCGGACCCGCCGCGAGGTGACCTCGACCGTCGGGTTCTTCGCGAACATGCTGGTGCTGCGCGCGAAAGTCGATCCGGACCGGCCGTTCGCCGAACTGCTCGGCACGACCCGCCGCACCGTGCTCGACGCCACCACCCACCAGGCAGTGCCCTGCCAGATGCTGCCGATGTCGCGGCTGCAGCGGACGCCGGGACGGGTCAACGAGGTGGTCTTCCAGATGCTGCCGGACCGCAAGCCCGGTTCGTGGTCGCCGATCGATTCCGGCACCGGGCTGCGCATCGACACGTTCCGCCCGGACCACGGCCTGAGCCGGTTCGGGCTCAACCTCACCGTGATCCCCCGCGAGGACCGGTTCGACGTCCGGCTCTCCTACGACCGCAACCAGCTCGACCGCGAATGGGTGCGCGGGCTGCTGCGCTCGTATCGCGTGCTCGCCGAGGGGATGCTCGCCGCGCCGGACGCGCCGGCCGCGAAGCTGACCGCCGCGCTGCGCTGACCCGGCCGCGAAAAAGGGGACCTGCCCGGGCAGGTCCCCTTTTTTTCGTCGCGTGGTCACCGCTTTCCGGGAATCACCAAGCACCCTTCGGACGGCGTCAGCAGCACGTGCGAGCCGCGCTGCTGCTCGGGCGGCGCGCCGGCCCGCGTGCGCAGCCGGACCCGCTTGATCACCTCGGGGATCACCGCCTTCATCTCCAGCATCGCGAACTGCGCGCCGAGGCAGTGCCGCCGTCCGCCGCCGAACGGCAGGAACGTCCCGCGCGGCAGGTCGCTGTCCAGGAACCGTTCCGGGCGGAACACCTCCGGGTCGTCGAACGACGCCTCGCGCCCGTGCAGCAGCGGCACCGACGGCGCCACCCACCAGCCGGCGGGGATGTGATAGCCGGCCAGCTCCAGATCGCCCGACAGCGCCCGCGGCATCACCGGGACGATCGGGCGGGTGCGCAGCGTTTCGTTGATCACCGCTTCCAGGTACTTGTCGTCCTTGTCGACCTCCTCGACCAGCCGGTCGTGCACCTGCGGATGGCGCACCAGCCGCTCGAACACCCACGCCATCGCGGTCGCGGTGGTCTCGTATCCCGCCTCCAGCAACGTCATCAGCCCGTCGCGCAGTTCGAGGTCGGTCATCTTCTCGCCGTCGTCGTCGGACGCGCGCAGCAGCTGCGACATCAGGTCGGTGCGCTCGGCGATGTCCGGCGCGTTGCGGCGCCGCTCGATCTCGTCGTAGAGGATCCGGTCGACGTCGGCCCTGGCCACCGCGAACCGCGCGGCCGCGCTGCCGGGGATCTTGCGCAGCATCGATTCCAGGCCGGTCCAGGCCGCCCGCGACAGCACGAACGCGACGGTCTCCATCCGCGCCGCGGCCGCGGTGAGCCGGGGCAGCATCTCGCGCAGCTGCGCGACCCGCTCGAGGTCGTGGATGCCGAACACCACGCGCAGGAGCACGTCCAGCGCGATCACCTGCATCCGGGGCCGCAGCACCAGTTCCTGTTCCAGGGTCCACTGCGCCACCTCCGCCGCGGCGATCTCGGCGATCTGCTCGCGGTAGCGCTGCAGGTAGCGCGCGTGGAAGGCGGACCCGAGCAGTTTCCGGTGGCGCAGCCAGCTTTCGCCGTCCTCGACGAGGATCGAGTTGTCCCCGACCATGCGCTGCAGGAAATCCGCCCGCGTCTTGCCCGCCTCGCCGACGGTGCGGTCGGTCGCGAAGACCTGCCGGGCCAGCTCGGGGTTCGCCACGTAGACGATCGGCGGCATGCCGACGAGCGTCACCTTGAAGATGTCGCCGAACTGGCGGTGCAGGCCGTCGAGATAGTCGATCGGGTCCCGGACGAAATTGCGGGTCTGGCCGAATTTCGACGCGGCCGGCCCGGGCGGGGCCGAGACACCGGCCGGGGACGTGTGCACTGAGGTCATGGAGTTTCCGCTTCCTCTGCAGGGGCGCGGCCGGACGCGAACCGCGACAAACAACCGGTGCTGAAGGTAGAACACCCGCCCGTCCCCGGAAAACCGCGCGGTGTGCAACTGCCGATTGTCCCCAGTCGGGCGGCCGCGCCGATACGCTCGTCCCATCCTGGTCCGCGCTCTTTCGCTTGCCAGTTCCCGTTTTCCCGTGCCGAAACCGAGGTGTCATGTCGACCACCGAGCAGAGCGCCGCCGGGTCCGAGGAGGCCCCGGCGGTGAATTTCCCCGCGCTGACCGACGTGGTCACGCCGTTCGCCGTCCGCTGCGCGGCGACCCTGCGCATCGCCGACCTGATCGGCGACGGCTCCCGCGACGCCGCCGCGCTCGCCGAAGCGGCCGGGGCCGATCCCTCTGCGCTCTCGCGGCTGCTGGACCACCTTTGCGTGGTCGGCCTCTTCGCCGCCGACGGCGATTCCTACCGGGTCACCGAAGCGGGCACCATCCTGCGCGACGACCACCCGGCCGGGCTGCGGGCCACCCTCGACCTGGAAACCTTCGTCGGGCGCAGCGATTCTTCCTGTGCCAACCTGCTGCACTCGGTGCGCACCGGGGAACCGGGGTACCACAAGACCTTCGGCGCTCCACTGTGGACGGACACGGTCGCGCACCCGGAACTGGTGGCGGGCTTCGAGCATCTGCACGAGATGTTCGGCGCGTGGTCGGAGCCGACGGTGACCGGCGGCTTCGACTGGGCGTCGGCGAAGCAGGTGGTGGACGTCGGATGCGGGCACGGCGCGGTGCTGCGGCGGCTGCTGCTGGCCTTCGGGCATTTGCGGGCGACGCTCGTCGACCTGCCGGAAATCGTGGCCAGGGCGGAACAATCGCTCGGCGAAGCGGGGCTGGGCGACCGGGTGAGCGGCGCGCCGGGCAGCTACTTCGACCCGCTGCCGGAAGGGGCGGACGCCTACCTGCTCTCGCTGATCGTCCACCAGGAGCCGCACGACCGCGCGGTCGCGCTGCTGCGCCGATGCGCGGAGGCGGCCGGATCGCACGGCACGGTGCTGGTCATGCAGGCTCCGGTGACGCCGGGGAACCGGTTCGCGATGACCGCGCTGGACCTGCGCATGCTGGTGACCGTCGGCGGGCGGGAGCGCACTGTCGACCAGTACCGCGACCTGTTCGCCGAAGCCGGGCTGCGGATCGCCGGCCAGTACGCGGGCGGTTCGGAGTCGCCGGTCGACCCGGTGCTGTTCGCCTGCGTCGCGAACTGAGCCGGTGCGCACGACCGCGACCGGACTGGTCGCCGACCTGGCCGCCGGGCGCGTCAGCAGCTCCGCCGCGCTGGAGTACTTCCTGAGCCGCGTGAAGGAGCACAATCCCGCGCTGAACGCCGTGGTGGCTCTCGACGTCGCCGGCGCCAGGGCACAGGCCGAGGCCGCCGACGCGGCCGCCGCGCGCGGGATCCGGCTCGGCCCGCTGCACGGGCTCCCGATGACCGTGAAGGACACTTTCGAGACCGCCGGCCTGGTCACCGCGGCCGGAGCCCCGGAACTGGCGGGACACCTGCCCGACCGCGACGCGGACGCGGTGGCCCGGCTGCGGGCCGCCGGAGCCGTCGTGTTCGGCAAGACCAACGCGCCGCTTTACGCCGGGGATTTCCAGTCCTTCAACGACGTCTACGGCGCCACCGGCAATCCGTGGGACCTCGCCCGGACGCCCGGCGGATCGTCCGGGGGTTCGGCCGCCGCGCTGGCCGCCGGGCTCACGCCCCTGGAGCTGGGCAGCGACGTCGCCGGGTCGATCCGCTCCCCCGCGCACTTCTGCGGGGTGTGCGGGCATCTCCCGACCTGGGGAGCGGTCCCGGCGCGCGGGCACATCCCCGGCGCGCCCGGCGCCCTCGCCGTTCCGCCGCTGGGCTCGCCCGGCCCGATGGCGCGGTGCGTGGCCGACCTCGAACTCGCCTTGGACGTGCTCGTCGGCCCCGACCTCGCCGGGGTGCCCGGCGGGACGCTCCCCGCCGCCGCGGTGCGCGCCGACGAGCTGCGCCTGGCGGTGTGGGCCGAGCATCCGGCGCTGCGCACCGACCCGGAGATCCGGGCGGCCCTCGACGGACTCGCCGAGGAACTGGCCGGCCTCGGCGTGCGGGTGCTGCGCAAGCTGCGCCCGCCGCGCCCGCTGTACGAGATCCACCAGACCTACGCGCGGCTGCTGCTCGCGGTCCTGGCCCCGAGCTTCCCGGAACCGGTTTTCCGGCGGCTGCGGCGAATCGCCCGGCACGCGTCGCCCGACGACCGCCGTCCGGCGGTGGAACTGGGCCGGGCGGTCACGCTCACCTACCGGGAATGGCAGGACCTGGACGAGCGGCGCGCCCGGATCACCGCCGGGTGGGCCGCGGTCTTCGCCGAGGCGGACGCGGTGCTCACGCCCGCCGCGCCGCTGACCGCCTTCGCCCATCAGACAGCGGGGACCCCGCTCACCCGGGAACTCGAGGTCAACGGCCGGACGGTGCCGTATCTGGCCCAGATGGCCTGGGCGACGCCGGCGAGCCTGTCCGGCCTGCCCGCGACGACGGTCCCACTCGGCCGCAGCGCCGCCGGGCTGCCCTTCGGGGTGCAGGTGATCGCGCCCCGGTGGCACGACCGCAAGGCGCTCGCGGTGGCCCGGGTCGTCGAGCGGCTGACGGGCGGGTTCGAGGCGCCGCCGGGCTATTGACCGGGAGCCGGGGGCACTGCCTGGCCGGGGCGCGGGTCCGGGCGTCAGGTCGCCGCGCCAGCCGGAACCCGCCAGGTCGATGCGCCCGGCCGAACGTCACGTCCAAGCCTCAAGTTCGCCGCGCCAGCCGCAACCCGCCGGGTCGATGCACCCGGCGGAGCTACTCGGCCAGCTGTGCCGACAGCTTCTTCGGCGCCAGCAGCCGGTAGGCGTCGGTCAGCATCGTGCGCACCTCGGTCCAGTCGACGGCGCCCGCTTCCAGGTCGAGGGCCACCCAGCCGCGGGAGCCGAGGTAGGCGGGCGCGTAGAACCGCTCCCCCTCCTGCTCGATCAGCTCGGCCTGCGCGCCCGGCGCGGCTTTGCACGCGATCGCGATCTTGCCGTCGCCGTGGTGGTCGTCGAGGAAATAGGCGAAGTTCTTCCCGCGCACCGAGTACGCGACATGCTGCTCGCCCTTGCTCTGCACTTCCGGCAGCGCCTCGGCGAGTTCTGTCACGCGTGCGCGTTTTCTGGTCGCGGAGTCCGGTCGGCCCATGCCGCGAGCCTAACGGTCACCGGGGCCGGCGGCAGTCGTCGGCAGCCGCGACGATGGCGAACCGGGTGGCCAGCGACGCCGCGCGGAGACAGTGCTGGGCGGCGCGCAGGCATTCCGGCCGCGCCGGGCCCGGCGCGCTCCGCGCGTCGGCGAGGTGCTGCGCGGCTTGGATCGCGGCCAGCAGCGCGTCGTCCGCGCCGGTCGTCCCGGCGTCGAGGGCGGCCGATTCGGCGAGCGCGGCCAGCTCGGCGCGCAGCCGCGCGGCCGCGGATCCGTTGTGGACAGTGGAGGTTTGCGCACCCGCCGGAACCCGATCCATACTCGTTGCTCACCCCGCGTAAGAGATCGACCAGAACTTCGACGGTCACCAGCATTCAGATGCTTTCCCTTATCGCGCAAGGAAGACAATGGAACACGAAAGTCAGTTCGGGCCGCTTCGCGGGCTCCGGGTGCTCGAGACCGCGACCGGAGTGGCCGGTCCCTACGCGGGACGGCTGCTGGCCATGCTCGGGGCGACGGTCGCCAAGGTCGAACCCGAGGGCGGGGACCCGGCGCGGCGGCTTTCGGCCGACGGGGAGCCGCAGCGGGACCCGAGCCCGGTTTTCGTCCATCTCAACGCCGGGAAGCGGCTGCTCTCCGCGGACGCGGCCGCGGTCCCGGAACTGCTGGAATGGGCCGACGTCGTGCTCAGCGACCGGGTGCGCCGCGAGTTCGGTCCGTGGGAACTGCGCGCGGGCGTCGCCGATCCGCCGCTGCTGGTGTCGGTGACCGCGTGGGGCGTCGACGCCGAGAGCGCGGGAGAGCCGTCCGACGAGATGCTGGTGCAGGCGGCCTCCGGGCTGCTCGCCGCGACCTGTCACGAGGACGGCGGCCCAGACCGGTTCCCCGGCTGGCAAACGCAGTATCTGGCCGGAACGTACGCCGCGGCGGCAGCGCTGGCCGGACGGCCCGGCGGGCACGCGGAGACGACCTGGCGGGCCGCCGCGGCCTCCGCGGTGGAATCGCAGGCCGCGGCCGCGCTGTACGCCGCGACTTCCGCCAACGCCGACGATCCTGAAGAGGAACGGCGCCAGGCCGGCTTCCAGACCCGCACGTTCCCGTCCGGGGTGTTCCGCTGCGCCGACGGGTTCGTGGTGCCGGGCACGGTCCGCGGCGAGGACTGGAACCGCCAGTGCCTGCTCTACGACCGCGGCGACCTGCTGCGTGACGAACGCTTCGTGTGGGCGCGCCGGTGGGCCAACCGGGAGCTGCTGCGCGGCGAACTGGCCGGCTGGTACGCCGGGCGCACCCGGAGCGAGGTCTTCGACGCCGGTCTGGCCGCGGGCTGGTCGGTCGGCAAGGTGCTCGACGCCGCCGACGCCCTCGACGACCCGCACCTGGCCGCCCGCGAGTTCCTCGGCACGGTCCGCGGCGCCTCGGCGGGCCGCGCGATCGTGCGGCCGTGGCGGGATCCGGCCGCGCCGGCGCCCCGCTCGGCGCGGCTCTCCGAACCCGCCGAGGACAACGGATGGTTTCGCTCCCGCGCGGCCCGCGGCCGGCCGCCCCGGCTGCCGGACCCGCGCCGGCTGCGGGTGCTCGAACTGACCTGGGCCTGGGCCGGACCGCTCGCCGGCCGGCTGCTGGGCGCGCTGGGCGCGGACGTGGTGCGGGTCGAGTCCGGACGGCATCCCGACGGCTGGCGCACCCGGTTCCGCTTCGCCGAGACCGGGGCCCCGCTGCCCGAGGGCGCCGCCCCGGACGAGTACACCTGGGACGCCGCGGCCCAGTTCAACAGCGTGAACCGCAACAAGCGCGCCGTGTCGCTGGACCTGTCCTCGCCGGACGGGAACCGGGTCTTCCGCGATCTGGTGGACGTCGCGGACGTGCTGGTGGTGAACATGAACCACCGCGTGCTCGAGGACCGGGGCGTCGCCGCGCACGTGCGCGCGCGGGTGGCCGAGGGGCTGGTGCTGGTGACCATGCCCGCGCTCGGCAGCAGCGGCCCGCACCGGGCGATGCCGGGCTTCGGCATGCTGACCGAGGCGATGGGCGGGTTCGCCGCCCGTTACGGCCCGCCCTCCGCCGGCGCCGAGGTGAGCCCGACCTACTACCCGGACGCGGTGGCCGGCGCGCACGCGGCGGTCGCGGTGCTGTCCGGGCTGGCGGCGCGGACGGCGACCGGGCGGGGCCGCGAAATCGATCTGTCCCAACAGGAAACGCTGTGGCTGCAACTCGGCGAAGGCATCGTGCTGGCTTCGCGCGAAGGACGTCCGCCGCGGCGGATCGGCAACAGCGAACCGGACGTCCCGGCAGGCGTGCTGGCGACCGCGGACGGGTACGTGGCCTACGTCGGCGGAGCCGCGGATACCCGGTGGGCGGAAGAGCGCGACGGCGCGACGGTGGTGGAGGCGTTGCGACAGAAGGGTTTCCGCGCGGAGCGGATGCGTTCTGTGCGCGAGCTGTTCGAGAACGGCGAGCTGCCTTGGGCCGAGCGGGTCCGCCATCCGGTCACCGGGGAACGCGCATACCTCGGCATCCCGGTCGGCATGGACGGGAAGGGACTGGCGACGGTCCGTCCGGCGCCGTGCTACGACCAGCACACGGACGAGGTGCTGACGGAATGGCTCGGGACGCCGGCGGAGGAACTGGCGACGCTGCGCGCGGCCGAGGCGATCGGGACGGTGCCCCGGCAGCCGTACCGGGTGCGGAAGGCGCGCCGGGCTTCGTGAGCTTCGCCGGGGTTTCCCGGTCGTGGCAGGGAAACTCTCGTCCAGCGTGATTCTCTGGGCGAGAATGTCCTTGGTGCGACGGGAAAACCCCGGGCACCCAGCTCCACTGCCGCCTCGGACCGGTCCAGCTGCGCGCGGACAAGGGCGAGCGCGACAATGCCCCGACAGCCATGCCGGGCGCAGAAAGCGCACCGGTCCTCCGGAACCTCAGCGACAAGTTTCCCGGCCACGACCGGGAAACCCTTGCCCGGCCCGCTCCGCAAGGCAGGAAAACCCTTGCCACGGCAGGAAACCCCGCTCAGCCGGACTGCTCTCGCGACCACGAGAACCGCCCCGCCGGGCAACTGCGCACCCGGCCGTCCAGCTCCACCGTGAACGGCACCGGGCTCGACACCGCCACCTCGGACCGGTCCAGCCGGACCTCCACCAGCCCGAACGGCGTCGGAACCGCGCCCGCCACCCGGGTCAGCGCGCCCGGCCGCGGTGCGATCCTCGCTCTCGCGAAGCCGGGCTCGGCGGGGCTGACGCCCAGCACGTACAGCGGCAGATCCCGGCTCGGGGTGCTCGACCAGCCGTGGCAGTACGACCCGCCGCTCCACACCTCGCGCCACGTGCGCGTGCCGTCGCCGGCCAGTTCCGACCAGTCCCGGCAGAGGGCGGCGATGTGGTCCGCTCCGCCGAGCAGGGCCACGGCGTCGTGCACCACGTAGCGGAAGAACGGCTGTGCGGCGACGACTTCCCGCTCCACGTCCCAATCCGGTGCGGGCGGGCCCATCGCGGCCCGCAGCGGCATCAGGCCGAACGACCACGCGCGCCGCACCAAAGCCGTTCGGTCCAGCAGGAAAGCCAGTGCCCGGCTATGGCGCGACGGCGGGATCAGGCCGCCGACCGCCGCAGCGGCGGTGGCGTGTTCGCTCATCGACGGCACGACCCCGGCCGCGGTCAGCCAATCGCGGTAGCCGCCCCGGTCCTCGTCCCAGTACTGCTCGAAGGCGGCGGCCAGTTCGCCGTGCCGCCCGCGCGCCCAGCGCGCCCGGCCCGCGTCGCCGAGCCACTCGGCCATCTCCGCGAAGTCCCGCAGCGCCCGGCCCCACAGCCCGTTCAGCACGCTGCTCGCGCCCCGGCCCTGAACGCTCGCCCAGTCCAGCAGGACCCACCCGGTCACGTCCGTCAGCAGGCCGTCGCGCAGGAACGGCTCGAACCAGCGCACCACCCGTTCGGCGACCGGGAGCAGTTCGCCGACCAGTTCGGCGTCGCCGGTCCACCGGTACAGGTTGTGCACCGAACGCACCCAATGCAGCGCCCAGTCCGGGATGTACACCCCGTCGCGGTGCTCGTAGTCGCCCGCGACCGCCATCGGCAGCATGCCGTCCGGGCGCGGCGACGCGGCCAGCCGGGGATGCCACCGGGCGAGCCGCCAGTCCGGATTGGACAGCAGGTCCACCGATTGGTGCACCACCGAATCCCCGGTCCACGCTCGCTGTTCGCGAGTGGGGCAGTCGATGTACGCGTCCTGCGCGGTGAGGTCCACCGTGCGCAGCCCGGTCGCGTAGACGGCGTCGAGCACCGGGTCGCCGGATTCGAAGTACGGGCCCGGCGGACGCGGGCGAAGGCGCTCGACCACGGAAATCCCGCGCACCGTCACCTCGCCCTCGCCGCGCAGCACCAGCAGCGCGAACCGGCCGCCGACCGGATCGGCCGAGCAGAACCGGTCGGATTTGCCGCGCGTGCGGTAGCGCGCCGCGTACCCGTGCTGGAACGGGCGCAGCCGCAGGTGCTCGTCGAGGTCCTCGGCGGGCCGGGCGTCGACCGTCACGCCGGGCGGCGCGTCCAGTTCGAACACCAGGGTGCCGGCGACCACCTCGTCCCAGCCCGCGGTGAGCAACACCGCGACGCCGGGTTCCAGCACGGTCGTGAAGGGCAGTTCGGCCGGGACCGAGCCGGGCTCGGCTTCGGCGTCCACTTTCGCGACGAGGTCAGCCGGTCCGTGCTCGCCGCCGGGATCCGAGCCACGCCGCTCGCGCAGCCACCGGACCGGACGTTCGACCGATTCTCCGGGCGGCGCCGGGTTCTCCAGCAGCGGGCCGTACGGGTCGGCGGGCGGCGTGGACCGGGCCGTGCCGCCGAGGTGCAGCGTGGTGAGCACGCGTGCGGGCGCCCAGCCGGTGTCGTCGAAGCCGGGTTCGAGCCAGGCCGGATCGCACAGCGCGCCGTCGAGCACTTCCGGCACCGCGTGCCCGACCCCGGACGGCTTCTGCGGCGTCCACGCCGGACTCGTCTGGTGCCGCCAGCTTCGGTCGGTGCCGAGCACTCCGGACGGCAGCTCGAGTTCGGCGAGCAGCACGCCCGCGCCGTGGCTGAAGGTGGGCGTGACCGGTCGCCACCACGCGTTCGCTTCGCCGTAGAAGCGCACCAGAACACAGATCGCGTTGTCCCCCGGCACCAGCCACCGGGCAACGTCGACGACGTCGTACAGCAGCCGTCCGGCCGCGCCGCGACCCGGACCGCGCGCCGCCTCGTGCCCGTTGACCCACACCGTGTACCGGGAGTCCGCGGTGATCCGCAGCGGGGCGGCGGCGGGCACGACGTCGAGCGGGAAGACGCGCCGGAACTGCACCCGCCGGTCGTGCGCCGCGGAGGGCACCAGCGGCACGTCGGAGAACTCCCCGGTTTTGGCGATCCGGCCGTCGGCGCACCAGATCCACTGGCCGGTCCAGTCGCGGCTCACCCGGCCACCGGTTCCCGCGCCACGCGTTCCCTCAGCACCCGCCTCGCCAGCTTCCCGGTTCCGGTCACCGGCAGTTCGTCCACGAGGAACAACCGGCGCGGACGGCGGTCGTCGGCGATCCGGCCGCGCAGCCACTCGCGCACCTCGGCCAGCTCCAGCGGCCGTCCGCTGCGCACGGCGGCCGCGACCACCTGGCCCCAGCGCGGATCGGGCAGGCCGAACACCGCGCACGCCTCGACGTCGGGATGCCCGGCCAGCACTTCCTCCACATCGGACGGAAAGACGTTCACGCCGCCGGTGATGATCAAATCGTCGTCCCGGCCGCCGAGGTGCACGTAGCCCTCTTCGTCGACGAACCCGACGTCGCCGACGCTCCCCCAGTCGCCGTCGCGCCCGGCGGGCGCCTGGCCGGGACCGGAAACGTAACCGTCGAACGCCAGCGGGGTGAGCGCGCGGAGCGTCCCGACCTCGCCCGCGGGCAGCCTCCGAGCGCCGCGGAAAGCGGCGATCCGCACCCCGTCGAAGGGCCGTCCGCACGACCCGGGGCGGGACAGGAACTCCTCCGCGGGCAACGCGCACATCGGCCCGAGTTCGGTGCAGCCGTAGCATTCGACGAATCCCTCGCCGAAGACGTCCAGCGCGGCGCGCTTGAGCCGGTCGGGGAACGGCTCGCCGGACACCACGACATGGCTCAGCGGCGGGCGCGGGCCGGGCCGGTCGCGGGCGAAGGAGACCAGCCGGGCCAGCTGGGTCGGGGTGAGGAACCCGCTGTTGCACCGGTGTTCGACCGCGGAGTCCAGCCAGGACCGTTCGTCGAACCGGGGCAGCAGGACGACGGTGCCGCCGAGCGACAGCGTCATCAGCGCGCAGGTCCACGGGCCCGAGTGGTACAGCGGCCCGCCGACGAGGAACCGCGAGGACGGTCCGAGCCGGAACCCGCGGGCGATCGCGTCCGACAGCCGCCGGTCGCCGCGGGTGCGCAGCGCCGCCTTCGGGCTGCCGGTGGTCCCGGAGGTGAACAGCAACGAAGCTCCCGCGCCCAGCCGTCCGCCGTCCGCGGGCGCGGGCGGAATCCCGGCGTCGCCCGCGGGCTCGGCCGGATCGTCCGCGTCGAGCACGTTCTCCTTGCCGTGCAACAGCTCCAGCAGCTCCCGGGAGGCGCCGTCGGCCACCACCACCGCGGGCTGGGCGACCGCGAGCCGCCCGGCGAGTTCGCCCGGGGTGGAGCGGCCGCCGAGCGCGACCGCCTGCGCGCCGATCCGCCGCGCGGCGAGCGCGACCGTCAGCACCTCGGGCCGGTTGGGCAGCAGCCAGGCCACCCGGCCCGCCGGGCCGGCGCCGCGCGACCGCAGCAGCGCCGCCCAGCGGGTCACTTCCCGTTCGAGCTCGTCGCGGCTGATCTGCCCGCTTTCGGAGACGATCGCCGCCGTCCCGCTCATCCGGCCGCTCCGCGCGGCGTGCGGGACCACGACTCCGGGACCGCGTCGGTCGAGTACAGCGTGCCCGCCGACCACACGTGACGCGTGCCGTGCCACCGCATCGCCGAGGCCGCGTCGGGGAAGAAGCCCCGGCCCGGATGGTTGGCGCTGGTGTTGCACAGCACCGGGATCCCCGTCCGCGCCTCGTAAGCGGTCAGAAGCCGTTCCAGCAACGGGTTGTCCGCGCCGACCGTTTCCAGCCGCGCGCTGTCGTCGAGGTGCACCACCGCCGGGATCTTGCCCTGCCATTCCGGCCGGACGAAGTGGTCGAACAGCATGTACGGATCCCGGGTGCCCGGAGAAAACACTTCCGGCGCCCGGTTTTCCAGGCAGACCGGGGCCACCGGGCGGTACCACTCGCGGCCCTTGATCGCGTTCAGCCGGTCCCGCATCGCTTCGTCCCCGGCCGGCGCGACGATGCTGCGGTGCCCCAGCGCGCGGGGACCCAGCTCAGCCGGTCCGTCGACGATCACCACCGGTTCGCCTGCTTCGGCCAGCAGCGCCGCCAGGTCCTCGACCGACGCCGGTTTCGCGGTCCAGCCCGGTTCGGCCGCGGCGGTTTCGCGCACCGGCGGGCCGGAGAACACCGACCAGTCAAGCCAGGAATTCCCGGTGCGGCGCACCATTTCCGTGCACGCCGCGCCGATGGCCGACCCCGCGTCGTTCGGGAACGGCGGCACCCACACCTCCGGCACCAGCCCGCTCGCGCGCAGCCCGGAGTTCCACTTGATGTTGAGCGCGCAGCCGCCGGACAGGCACAACGGCAGCCCGGCCAGCTCCGGCCGGGCGCGCAGCACCTCGCCGAGCCCGTCCCGCAGCCGGCGGAACATGTGCTCCTGGAAGGAGTTCAGGATCGAGGCGTCGGAAAGCCCGAGCTTCGCCACGCCGCTGAGCACCCGCCTGCTCCACAGGTACGCGCGGATCGCGCCGTCGATCTCGCCCACCTGAGCGTCGACCTCCGCCATCACCGCGATCGCTTCCTCCGAAGACGGGCCGAGCGCGGCGTACGCCATCGCCTTGCCCGAAACCGGGAGCAGCGCCTCGAGCCCCGGACCCGCGTCGGCGGCCCGGCGGGCGTCGTGGTCCACCCGGAACGGGCCGAAGTGCGACGCGAAAATCGGGTACAGCGCGCCGGAAACCCCGCACACCGGGCCGAAGCACTCGAGCCGCGGTCCGGCCGGGTCGAACCGGTACAGCACCGGCGGCACCCCGCCGTCCCACACCAGCATCAGCGCCGGCTGGCGCTCCCGCGCGAACGGGCTGGTGCAGTAGGCGGACATGACGTGGTCGGTGGTGTGGGTGAAGCTGCGGAACGCCACCGGCTCGCCGCCGACGAGCGGGCTGTGCCCGGTCACCCCGGCCAGCATCGCCGCGCCCGCGCCCGGTTCGTCGTGGTACAGCGCGACTTCGACCGGCTGGACCGCGCCCTGCCCGTCGCGGATCTCCACCCAGCTCTCGCCCTCGCGGCCGCGCGCCCAGCCGTCGACCGCGAACACCGGCGCGCGCACGTCCTCGATCCCGTGCGCGCGCAACTGCCGCGCGATCTCCGCGGGCTCCGCGAACGGGCTGTGCCGCGGGTTGTTGCCCAGCTTCTCGGCCTCGACCGAGACCAGCAGCCGGTTGCCCTCGATCACGGCGAACCCGCCGTCGTGGGTGAGCTTCAGCCCGCAGATGACCTCGTGCTCTGGCATGTCGTCCTCCGCCCTTCGCCGGCCGCGCCGCTCAGCCCGCGGCTTGGTGCTCGCGGATGATCGCCGCGCATTCGGTCACCGTCGGGTTCTCGAACAACAGGAACAGGTCGATCACCTCGCCGTAGGTCTCGTTCAGCCGGTTGCAGATGTCCATCAGCTGGATCGAGTCGAGCCCGAGGTCGAAGAAGCTCTGGTCGGGCGCGACCTCGACCTCCGCCACCTCGCTCACGACCTTCGCCACCACCGGGGCGGGATCTCCCGCTCCGGCCACCTGCTCGCTCGGTCGAGTGGTCATGGTGTCTCTTCCCTCCTGCGCAATCCGCTCACATCATCCAGGGGTCCGGGACCGGGAGGCCGAACAGCGACCGGCCCACCCGGGTCTCGTGGTATTCGGAGAAATAGCCGTGGTGGCTGCCCGCGTTGATGTCCCGCCAGCAGCGCTGGATCGGCGAACGGTCGAACAGCGCGCCGCCGCCGGACAGCTGGAACACGGTGTTCACGACGTCCACGCCGGTGCGGATCGCCTGGCCGGTCGCCAGCCGCACCGAGGCCCGGTCCTCCATCGTCGTCTCGTCGCCGGCGAGCGTGCGCTCCCACGCCGTGCCCAGCACGTCGCGCGCGTACGCCTCGGCCGAGCGCAGTCCCGCTTCGGCCCTGGCGTAGGCGATCTGCACCGACTGCTCCTCGGCCAGCGGACGGCTGCCGCGCGACTTGTTCGGGGCCAGCTCGCGGAATTCGTCGAGCGCGCGCCGGGCGATGCCCAGCGGGAACCCGGCGAACAGCACGCCCATCAGCGCGAAGAACGACCAGTTGAAGATCGCGCCGTCGTGCCGGGCGCGCTCGAAGATCGGGTTGGCGGTGTACTCCGGCGGCACCACGAGGTCGCTGACCGAAACGTCGTTGCTCCCGGTGCCCTTCAGCCCGGCGACGTGCCAGGTGTCGAGAACGTCCACATCGGACGCGGGCACGAACACCAGCCGCCAGTCCGGCCGCCCCGGCGCCACGATCGCCGGTTTCCCGCCGTTCTGCACCATGACCCCGTTGGCGAACCACGAGGCGTTGCGGGCCCCGGTGTTGAACGGCCAGCGCCCGTTGACCAGGAGGCCGCCGTCCGGGCGCGGCTCGGCCTTGCCCAGCGGAGCGAACACCGTGGCCACCGCGCGCGGCCGCGCGGCGAGGATGCTCCGCGCGATCTCGGGCTCCAGCCAGGCGACGAAAAACGTGGCGTTGAGGCTCAGCGCGGCGAAGCCGGCGGAGCCGTCCGCGCGGGAGATCTCCCGGATCGTCTCCATCACCGTCACCGGGTCCGTCTCGAGCCCGCCGAGGCTCTTCGGGAGCAGCAGGTCGAGCAGGCCGGCGTCGGAGATCGCGGAGAGCAGATCCGGCGGGACGCGCCCCTCCCGCTCCCCCTCCAGCGCCCGATCGCTGATCTGCGGTGCCAATGCGGCTGCTGCGGCCAGGACCTCGGTCCTCGACCGGGCGCGCTCGACGGTCACGGTCATGCCGGTCCTCCAGTCAGAAGAAAGTGGTTGGCGTGCTGCGGAATTCGCCTCGCCGGACCCCCGGAAAGGAGTCTGGCCGCCCGGCGCGGCGACGGCAAGGGCCGTCACGGCGGAGCCGCCGCGGCGGCCAGTTCGCCGAGCAGCCCTACGGTTTCCGGCCCGGCGGTCTCCCCTGGGTCCACAATGGACAGATGGACTCCGAGCGCGGCCAGTTCGCCGTAGCGCTGCGCCGCCTCGGCGACTGTGCTCGTGCCCGGTTTCCCGGTCGCGGACAGCCGCACCGTGCCGTAGGTGGTCACGGTGATCTCCTCGAACGGCCTGCCCAGTTCGGCGCAGTAGTCGCGCAGCATCCGCAGCTTCAGCCCGACCACCGCGGGATTCCCCTCCTCGTGCAGGCCGCACGCGTCTCCGTACCTGGCCACGAGCCGCAGGACGCGGCGTTCGTGCGCGCCGCCGACGAGCACCGGCGGCGGGCGCACGAACGACGGCGCGAACCAGGGCTCCGGCAGCCGGTAATGCTTGCCCTCGAACGGCTCCTTCGACCCGGACAGCACCTGCCGGGTCAGCGCCAGGGTGTCCTCCAGCCGTTCGAACCGTTCGCTCCACGGGCCGAGCGGCAGGCCGAACGCGCGGTGTTCCTCCTCGTGCCACGGCGGGCCCAGCCCCAGCCACACCCGGCCGCCGGACAGCGCGTCGAGCGAGGTGAGCATCTTGAGCAGCAGCGCCGGATGCCGGTGGGTGACCGCGGTGGTCATGGTGCCCAGCCCGATCCTTTCGGTGGCCGCGGCGAGAAAGCTCAGCGCGGTGTAGGCCTCGAGGAACGGCTCGCCGGGATCGCCGAACATCGGGATCTGCCGGAAGTGGTCGTTGACCCAGATGCTCGACAGCCCGGCCTGTTCGGCGTCGCGGCCGAGGCGCGCGAGCGCGGGCCCGGCCTCGCCCGGCGGCCAGCCGAAGCGCTGCAGCAGAAGTCCGATCCGCATCGCCGGGTCACCGCCTCCGCAGCAGGGTCGCGGTGCCCATCGACCCGCCGCAGCACATGGTCACCAGCGCGTACTCGCCGTCGCGGCGCTCGAGTTCGCCGAGCGCGCAGGCGAGCAGCCGGGATCCGGTGGCCCCCATCGGATGCCCGAGCGCGATCGCGCCGCCGTTGACGTTCACCCGGTCCGGATCGGCCCCGGTGCGCTCCAGCCACGACAACACCACCGCCGCGAAGGCCTCGTTCACCTCGACGACGTCCACATCGGACAGTTTCAGCCCGGTGCGGCGCAGGAGCCGCTCGGTCGCCGTCACCGGGCCGTCCAGCAGGAAGTACGGATCGGCTCCGGTCACGACCTGGCCGGCGATCTCCGCCCGCGGCGCCAGCCCGTGCCGTTCCGCCGCGGCGGGCGACATCCACAGCACCGCTGCCGCGCCGTCGGAGACCTGCGACGTGGTGCCCGCGGTGTGCCTGCCCTCGCGCACCGTCGGACGCAGCGCGGCCAGGCTTTCCCGCGTCGTCTCGCGCAGCCCTTCGTCCCGGTCCACCGTCGCGGCGCCGTCCGGGCCCTCGACGGCCACCGGCACGATCTCGCGGTCGAACCGCCCGTCCGCCCAGGCTTTCGCCGCCCGCTGCTGGGAAAGCGCGCCGTAGGCGTCGAGATCCTCGCGCGAAAGCCCCTGCCGCCGCGCGATCCGCTCGGCGCCGCCGAACTGGAGCCCGGGCGGGTCGTCCCACGGGTAGTCGGGGGTCTGGTAGTCGGTCCGGCCGCCGGGGATGTTCGCCCCGGCGGGCACCCGGCTCATCGACTCGACCCCGCAGGCGATCCCGATCTCGATCGCCCCGCTGGAGACCAGCGCCGACACCAGATGGCTGGCCTGCTGCGACGAACCGCAGCTGACGTCCACTGTGGAGCAGGCGACGCCGTAGTCGAGCCCGGTGGACAGCCACGCGTTGCGGGTGACGTTGAGCCCCTGCTCGCCGACCTGGGTGACGCATCCGCCGATGATCTGCTCGACCGCGCCCGGCGGCAGGCCGTTGCGGTCGAGCAGGGCCAGCAGGGCCTGGCGCAGCAGTTCCGCGGGCCGCAGCCCGCTCAGCGCGCCGCCCCGCCGCCCGATCGGCGTCCGCACGGCGTCGACCAGCACCGCGCCGGTTCGTTCTTCGGTCATCTCGGCTCCGCTCGCACCGGCTGTTCCAGAAATCCCCGCAGCACCACGCTGCGCGTGCGCTTCCCCGGCCCCGCAGGCTCGATCCACCGGGTCGCGCCGAGCACCGCCCGCAGCGCCTCCGCGATCTCCAGCCGCGCGAGGTGCGCGCCGAGGCAGAAGTGCGGCCCGGCGCCGAAGCCGACGTGGTCGGTCGCGCCCCGGGCGGGCAGGAACCGGTCCGGTTCGGGGAACTTCGCGCCGTCGCGGTTGGCCGCGCCGAACACGACGAGGATGCGCTGCCCGGCCGGGATCCGGACTCCGGACAGCTCCGTTTCGACGGTGGTGCCGCGCCACAGCGCCTGCACCGAGGTGTCGTAGCGGATCGCCTCGTCCACAGCGGTGTCGATGAGTTCCGGGCATTCGCGCAGCCGCTGCTGGACCTCCGGTTCCCGCAGCAGCACGGACATCGCATTGGTGAGCAGGTTGGTCGTCGTCTCGATCCCGGCGACCAGCAGGAAAGCGCAGAACGCCAGCACCTCCTGCGAGCTGATGCCGCTGCGGCCGGCGCGGGCGATCGAGTCGAACAGCGTGCGCCCGTCGCCGCGGCGGCGGCGCAGCTGGTGGCTGAAGTAGCGGAACATGCCCATGCCCCGGCCGAGGTGCTCCTCGGTGCGACCGACCTGGTCCAGGTCTCCGGTGATGACCCGCGACCAGTGCCGGAACTCGTCGTGCATCTCCTCCGGCACGCCGAGCAGTTCGGCGAGCACCAGCACCGGCAGCGGTTCGGCGACCAGGCCGAAGAAATCTCCGGTGCCCGCCCGCACGAGCGCGTCCGCCCGCTGCCGCGCGAATTCCCGCACCTTGGCCGCCAGCGACCGCACCGACGCCGGGGTGAACGCGGCCGCGACGGCGTGCCGGAACACCTGGTGCTCGGGCGGGTCGGTGGCGATCAGCACGCGCACCTTCGGCGCGCCGATCCGGTAGCCGACGCCGGTCGAGGCGCCGCCGCGCGCGGCGAACTCCGGGCTCATCCCGGTCTTGGACGAGAAGGAGACCGGATCGCGCACGATCCGCAGCACGTCCGCGTACCGCGTCACCGCCCACACGTCGTAGTCCGGCAGGTGCAGCACCGGCGCTTCCTCGCGCAGCCGGGCGAACACCGGGTACGGGTCCTCGATCAGCGCCGGGTCGAACGGGTCGAAGACCGCCGGGGCTCCGGACACCTGGCCGGGAGTGCTCATCCGCAGCCTCCCGCGGTGTCGGTGTCGTAGGCGCCGACCAGCGCCGCCGGCGCCGCGGGTTCCGGCGGCGCGGGCGGTCCGGGCACGGCCAGCTCGGCAAGGAACCCGTCGAGCCGGTCGAGGCCCCAGAACCGGTGCCGGCCCACCCGGAAGTACGGGATGCCGAAGATGTCGTCCTCGAACGCCCGCTCGAGGCAGTCAACGCTCTCGCGGCGGATGTCGGCCGACTCCGGCGCGGACAGCAGCGGTTCCGGGTCGAGCCCGGCCGCCGCGGCCGCCTCCCGCAGCACCGGGCGCTCGCACACGTCGCGCCCGTGCTCCCAGCGCGCCTCGACGACCGCCTCGTAGAACCGGCGCGCCACGCCGAGCCGCCGGGCCCGCAGCCACGCGAGATGCGGCAGCTCCCACCACGGGTCGTCGTCCACCGGCCAGGTCATCGACAGCCCGAGCCGCGCGGCCTGCCTGCGGGTGTCCTGCAGGATGTAGAGGTGTTTCGCCTTGCTCATCGGGGTGTAGGGGATCTCCGCGCCCCGGTCCGCGAGCGCCGCCGCGGTCTGCTCGTCGGGGTCCCAGAACGGGACGAACTCCAGCACCTCGTCCGCGTCCGGCATCCTGCGGTACAGCTCGGTCAGCGCCATCCAGCTGAACGGGCTGCGGAACGAGAAGTGCACCCGCGGCGCCCGGCGGCGGGTCATCGCGGCGCTCCCGGGGCCAGCGCGGCGATCGTCTCCGGGTCGAGGGTCGCCAGCGTGCCTGCCTCCGGCCCCCGGCTGACCGCGTAGCCGTGCAGGATGCTCGCGGTCGCCACCAGCCGCGGGGCCCCGCCCGCGCCCAGCGTCCAGCAGTCCATGACGCCGTCGAACGCGCGGTCCTTCACGAAATCCGTCACCGCGAACGTCGTGCGCACGGTCTCGCCCATGTGCGCGTCGCCGAGCAGCCGGACCCTGGCCCGGGACACGACCGGGATCCAGCCGCGCTCCGCGAGCAGCCGCGGCACCCCGAGACCGCGCTCGGCGAGGAACCGGTCGACCGTTTCCTCCAGCACGGCCACGTAGGCGCCGTGCTGGACTCGTTCGGAGAACTGGCAGTGGAAATAGCGGGCGGTCCAGTCCCAGGAGAACGCCGCCGGGTCCGGTTCGGCCGGGCGGTCGCTTTCGGCCGCGGCCGGGCCGACGAGCGGCGCGAGCTCGTCCGGACACGCGCGGGCCGTCTCCTGTTCGCGCACGAGCGCGACGGTCGTCTTGCCGCGCAGCACCCGGTTCCCGGCCACCTCGAAGACGACCCGGAACCGGCCCGGCCCGGCCGGTTCGACCCGCGCGCACACCTCGTCGTCGATCTCCAGCACCGCGGGCAGCTGCACCGAGGAATCCACAATGGACAGACCGAGCCCGTGGTCGTGGTAGAGCGCCTGCGGGCCGAGGCCGCGTTCGCGGAACCAGCACAGCACCGCTTCCTCGGCCATCGCCATGAACTGCTTGAACCCGATCCAGGTGCGGATGTTCGCGCTCGCGTACCGGGGCCGCAGCGCGAACCCGGTCCGCTCGTCGGCCAGCGACGTCATGTCCGGCTTCCTCTCTCCCGTTCCGGCGCGGCGGCCCGGTCGCGGGCGAACCCGTCCACGATCGCGGCCACCTCCGCGGCGCTGTGCAGATGGCAGAAATGGTCGAAGTGCGGCGCGCAGTGCAGCCGTCCCCTCGGCAGCGCCCCGGAGAGCGCTTCGAGGTCCCGCAGGGAAAAGCCGATGTCCTGCTCGCCGCCGAGCACCAGGGCCGGCGCCGTCGTCTCGGCCAGCGGCAGGTGCCCGCTGGCCACGTACTGCTCGAACACCGCGAGGAACCCGACCGGGCCGATCCGCTCGGCGGTCTTGGCGTGCATCTTCTCCAGCACCTCGCCGCACAGGCCCGCGGCGCGGGAGCCGAGCCGGGTCAGCAGGCCGCCGCGGATCTGCCGTTCGAAGGTCTCCCGGGAACGTTCCAGCGTCCGCCACGTCACCGTCGCCTCCGCCCGCCGGTAGAACGGCATGGCCAGCACCGCGGCCGGGCACGGCCGTTCCGGCTCGCGCGACAGCAGTTCCAGCAGCGCGTTGGCCCCGAAGGAATGCCCGGCCAGCACCGGGGCCGGGTCGTCGACGGTGTCGAGCGCGGCGGCGATCCAGTCCGAGGGCGATCCGGCGAAGCGCCACCGGTAGTCGTTGCCCGCGCGCCACGGGAGATCGATCGAGAGCACCCGCCAGTGCGGCAGCCTCTCGGCCACCGCGCTCCAGGTGCGCCAGTGGTCCTCCAGCCCGTGCGCGAAAACCAGCACCGGGCCGGTGCCTTCGTTCAACGGATGCACCTTGGGTGCGTCGGGTTTCACCGGTCCCCCTTGGTTTCGACCACCGCGCAACGCCAGCCGTCGGCGTCGCTGCCCGCGACCACCCGCGCGGTCCGGTTCGCCGCCGCGGCGGCGGCCACGGCCAGCACGCCCGCGGCGCCGTAGAACTGTCCTAACCGGACCGGCCGGGCCGGCTCGCACGATTCCGGATCGGCGTGGTCGTGCACCGGGTGCAGCACCAGCGCGCTGTCCTCGGCGGCCGGTTCGAGCACCACGCAAGCCGCGCCCGCCCGCAGGTCCTGCCCGGCCAGCGCCGCCGCGGTCTCGTCGGCGGGCTCCGCGCCCACCACCACGACCCGGTCCGCCCGGCCCGCCGCCAGCAGCAGCTGCGCGAGGCGCACCGCGTCCAGTCCGGCGGGATGTCCCGAGCACACCATGAGGTTCGGGCCGCCGAAGCCGAACCGGATCGCCACCGTCGAGGCCAGGACGTTGCTCGACACGTTCGGCGCGTCCAGCGGGCTGACGTCGGACAGCGACCCGGCGCGGGCGGTGCGCGCCACCGCGCAGACCGTCTCCAGGCTGCCCAGGTTGGAACTCGCGACCACCGCGGTGCGCGGATCCGGCTCCGGCGGCGTCCAGCGCCCGGTCACCGGGGCCAGGCCCAGCGCCCGGTGCACCGCGCACAGGCCGAGCCGCTCGGCCGGCTGCTTGTACAGCAATCCCTTGCGCCCCAGCAGGTCCGCCGCCCGCTCCGGCGGGCACGCCGGGCCCGGCGACCATCCGCCGGGCAGCGGCCCGGACTGCCCGGGCAGGTGCGCGCTCCACGCGCGGATCGCGACCGGCCGCATCAGGCCGCCCCGACCAGCGTCACGGCGTTGACCCCGCCGAACCCGAAGGCGTCCACCTGCGCCAGCCGCGGCCGGGCCCGCACCGGCCCGGACCGCACCAGCCGCACCCCGCCGCAGTCGGCGGCCGGGCGGCCGAGCCCGGCGACCGGCGGCACCCAGCCGGTGGCCAGGCAGCGCAGCGCCACGTCGAGGCTCATCAGCGCGGACGCGCCCGACGTGTGCCCGGTCGCGCCCTTGATCGCGGTCACCAGGGGGCCGTTCTCGCCGAGGTGCTCGCGCAGCACCCGCGCTTCCACACGGTCGTTCAGCTCGGTGCCGGTCCCGTGCGCGAGGACGAGGTCCACTTCCTCGCCCTTGCGGCCGGAGCGGTCCAGCGCCTCGCGCATCGCCCGTGCGATGCCGCCGGCGTCCGGCGCGGTTTCGTGCGCGGCGTCGCAGGACATCCCGGTGGCCAGCAACCGGCCCAGCGGGGCCGCCGCCGCGCCGTCGGGCACCACGACCGCCGCCGCCGCGCCCTCGCCGAGCAGCACGCCGGTGCGGTCCGCGTCGAACGGGCGGATCCGCTCGGTGCGGTCCGGCGAGACCCGCCCGATCATCGCCAGCATCGACACGGTGAGCGAGTCCGCCCCGGCCACCACCACCGCGGGCGCGGCTCCGCTGTCGACCAGGTCCTGCGCCAGCGCGAGCAGGTGCCCCGTCGCCGAGCAGGCGTTGCACACCGTCACCACCGGCCCGAGCCGGTCGTCGGTTCCGCGCAGCACACCGGTGAAATGCAGGTCCTCGACGGTCATCTCGACCGCGCCCGCCGACCACTTCTCGGCCGCGCCCAGCTCGCGCAGCCCGGTGCCCGCCAGCACCGGGATCGAAGCCCGCGGCGCCCGCGGATCGGCCTGGCGCAAGGCTTCCCGGACACAGCCGGCCAGCCAAGTGCCCGCTCTCCGGTGCGAAGTCTCCTCGTCGATTTCGTACGCGGCGCCGACGTTGACCAGATCCGCGTCGACGTACCGCAGCGGGGCGGCTCCGCCGCGACCGGCCAGCAGCGCGGCGAACGTGGCCGGGCCGTCGCCGAGGCAGCTGCGCACCGCGCTAGCCGCGATCGCCGCCACGGCTCCACCCCCTCACCACGGCGGCCGCGACCGCGCCGGCCGGGCTGCTCGCCACCAGCAGCGCGATCTCGCCGTCGCGTGCGGGCTCGGCCCGGTGCCGGGCGAGGATCAGCGCCAGCTCGATCGCCGGCGTCGCGGACGGGGAGTTCCCGGCCAGCTCGCCCGCGGCCAGATGCTCCGCGCCCTCGACGCCGAGCAGCCCCTCCAGCTCGTTCCGTGCCCGCCAGGCGGCCACCTCGTCCGCTCCGGAGGCCGAAGCCACCGTCCGGACGGACTCCGCTCCGACGCGAGCCTGCTCCAGCGCGCGCCGCGCACAGTCGGCCAGCGCGTACACCCGGTCCTCCCCGCTCGGGCAGAACCCGGCCGCAGTCGCCAGGATCTCCGCGTCCGGCCGGTGCTCGAGCTCTTCGGAGGGGCGCAGCACGAACACCGCCGCGCCCTCGCCGGGCGCGCCGGCTCCGCCCAGCCCGGCCCACAGCCACGCCGAGTGCGGAGTGAATTCTTCGACCGCGCCGGCCAGCAGGACGTCGGCCTGCCCGGTGCGGAAAACGTTGGCGCTGTAGCGAAGCGAGGACAGCAGCGCGACCGGTCCGCCCGCGACCGTCGCGTTCACCCCGCGCAGTCCGAAGCGGATCGCCGCCTGCCCGGCCGCGCCGTTCAGCACGGTGTTGGGGAACAGCGCCGGATTGACCAGATAAGGCGGATCCTCGGTGAAGGTCTCCGCCGCGTAGTCGACCGCCGCCTGCGCGCTGCCGACCGTGGTGCCCAGCACCAGCCCGGTCCGGTGCCCGTCCTCGCCGATGTCCAGCCCGGCGTCCTCGATCGCCCGGCCGCAGGCGACCACGGCCAGCCCGGTGCGCCGGTCGAAGAACCCGGTCCCGCGCCGGCCGAGCTCGGCCCGCGCGCTGAACTCCGGAAGATGGTGCGCGGTCCCGGTGGGCAGCGTGACCTCCGGCCACTCCACCGCGCGGGCGGTGGACCGGCCCGCCGCGACCGCGCCCGCCAGTTCGGCCGCGCTCGCCCCGGCGGGGCTCACCACGCCGAACCCGGTGATCGCCAGCAAGCCCATCACACCGCCCCCAGCATCACGATCGCGTTGTTCCCGCCGAAGGCGAAACCGTTGTTCTGCGCCACTTGCACGTCCGCGGCGCGCGCCCGGTTGGGCACCGGGTCGAGCCACGCCATCTCCGGATCCCGGCTCCGCCAGTTCGCCGTCGGCGGCAGGAATCCCCGCGACAGCGCCAGCGCCGACGCGATCGCGCCGAAGCCGCTCGCGGCGCCCATGGCGTGCCCGAGCATCGATTTGATCGAACTCACCGGCGGCACCGCGCCGCCGAACGTTTCGTACAGCGCCGCCGCTTCGGTCGCGTCGTTCGCCAGAGTTCCGGTGCCGTGCGCGCACACGTAGTCCACGTCCTCGGGCCGGACGCCGGAGTTGGCGTGCGCCAGCCGCATGCACCTCGCGATCGACGCGGCGTCCGGCGCCACCATGTGCGTCGCGTCGCAATTGGTCGCGTAGCCGAGCACCTCCGCGTACGGCGAGGCGCCGCGGGCCCGGACGAAGTCCTCGCTCTCCAGAACCAGCATCGCGCCGCCCTCCGCGGTGACCATGCCCGACCGGTCCCGGTCGAACGGCGCGCACACCTCGTCGGCGACCGCGCCGAGCCGCAGGAAACCCGCGTGCGCCCACCGGCACACCGAGTCCGCGCCGCCGCTCACCACGACGTCGGCTTCGCCTTGGCGGATCAGGTCGTAGGCGTAGCCGAGCGCGTAGTTGCTCGCCGAGCACGCGGTCGCCAAGGTGATCGATTCGCCGGTGACCGCCAGTTCCTCGCTCGCCGCCGCGGCGAGCCGGTCGGCGGGCAGCTGCTCGAACACCTCCGCCGGCACCGCCGGGAACCCGCCCTCGGCCAGCGCCCGGCCGAACTCCTCGGTGATCTTGGCTTCGCCGCTGGTGGTGCCGACGACGACGGCCACCCGGTGCGGCTGCGCCTGGTCGGTCGAGAGGCCCGCGTCGCGCACCGCCAGCCGCGCGCCGGCGGCGGCGAACACGCTGCTGCGGCCCCACGCCTTGACGTCGAGCCTGCGCAGCACCGTCTCCGGGCGGAACGCCTTCACCTCGCCCGCCAGCACCTTCGGGAAACCCGCGGTGTCGAAGGACGTGATCGGCGAAATGCCGCTGTGCCCGGCCCGCAGGCCGCTCTCGAACGCGGCCGAACCGACCCCGATGCTCGAGATCGGGCCGAGTCCGGTGATGAATACCCGGTTCATGGGCCTCCCGCCCGCCGTCGGCGCGCGTGCGCGCGCAGTGGCCGTCAGTGCCTCAAGCGGTCACCGGCTGCCATCCGGCGTGGCGGGCAGTCACCTCGTAGACCGTCTTCAGGTTCCGCATCTCCGCGAGTTCCTTCTGCGGGATCTCGATCCGGTACTTCTTCTCGATCCGCGCGAGCATCTCGATCGCGCGCAGCGAGTCCGCCTCGTAGTCGGCCTGGAAGTCCCCCTCGTCGGTGAGCTCCTCGGTCTCCACCTCCAGGACCTCCGCGACCACGTCGCGCAGTTCCTCCAGCCGTTCGTTCGCCGTGCTCATCCCTGCCCTCACCTTTCTTCCCGCCCTGGCGGGCCGTCCGCCGCGTCCGTTCCGGGCGCTTCGCGGGCGACGGCGATCAGCGACCCGAAGGCCGCGACCTGCTCCGCGCCCGCCCTCGTCCGGCCCGACACCATCGCCGAACCGTCCGACGCGTGTTCCAGTTCCAGTTCGTGGGTGAGCGTGGTCCCCGGCGGCACCCGCCCGGCGAACACGCAGTCGCGGGCGGCGGCGAACATCGGCAGCCGCCCGTCGCCCGCCCGGCCGTGCAGCCACAGCACCGCCGCCGCCTGGCCGAACGACTCGACCACCAGCGATTCCGGGTATCCGCATCCGGCGTCCGCCTCGCGGAAGCAGTATTCGGTGCCGCTGACCGCTTTCGTCGCGACCGCCGACCGGCCGTCGCCGGCGATCCAGATCCGGTCCACCAGCACCATCGCCCGCCCGTGCGGCAGCAGCGCGCTGATGTCGCCGAAGCCGAGGTGCACGCCGCCGCTCACGATCGCCTGCCGAAAACCGCTTCGACGGTCGCGGTGCGCGGTCCGGCGGCGAGCCCGCAGCTCGCGGACACCTTCAGCCGTCCCGATTCTTCCCGCGACACCAGCACTTCCAGCTCGATCCGGTCGTGCTCGCGCACCGGGCGCGTGAACCGGGCCGAAGTCAGTTCCAGCAGTTCCGGTCCGGCGCCTGCCGCCGCGCGCACCGCGTGCGCCACCGCCTCCAGGACGAACACCCCGGGCAGAATCGTCCGGCCCGGGAAATGCGCTTCCAGATAAGGGTTCCCGGCGGGACGCACGACCGCGGACGCGGTCACCCGGACCGGGTCGCCCGGCACGACCTCGACCTCGCGCAGCTCCGGCCACGCGCTCGCCGGGCGCGCCGCGGCGGTCTGCCCGCTCACAGCACCATCCCCCCGTCGACCGGGAAGACCCCGCCGGTGATGTAGCCGGCCTCCTCCGAGAGCAGGAAGGACACCAGCGGGGCGACGTCGCCGGGAGAACCGAAGCGCCGCAACGGAATCGCCCGCTTCGCCTGCTCGCGCGATTTCGGCCCGAGCACGGCGGTCATGTCGGTTTCGATGAATCCGGGGGCCACCACGTTCGCCCGGCCGCCGTAGGGGCCGATCTCCTTGGCGATCGACTTGGTCATGCCGATGATCCCGGCCTTCGCCGCGGCGTAGTTCGACTGGCCCGCGTGGCCGTACACGCCCGCCGCGGACGAGATCGCCACGATCGCGCCGCCGCGCCGCTTGACGATGCGGAACGCCATCGCGCGGCAGAAGTTCCAGGCCCCGGTGAGGTTCACGGAGACGACCTCGGCGAAGTCAGCCGGGGACATCAGCGCGCTCATCGCGTCCCGGGTGATCCCCGCGTTCGTCACGAGCGCGTCGATCGGCCCGAGTTTTTCCTCCGCCGCGGCGAAGAACGCGTCCGCCGCGTCCGCGTCGGCGACGTCGCACGGTTCGAAGAACGCCCGCCGGCCACGCCGGGTCACCTCGGCCTCGACGGCGGCGGCCTCCTCGCTCCCGGTGCGGAAGCACCCCGCGATGTCGTGCCCCTGCCCGGCCAGGTGCACCGCGATCGCGCGCCCGATGCCCCGGGACGCCCCGGTGACCAGCATTCGACCCATTGCGCACTCACATTCCCGGATTTCTTCGCGACAAGTGTGTTTTCTGCGGAATTCAGCCGGCGATCGCCGATGCTTCGACTCTACCCTCGAAAACCGAGAATCCGGACGGAAGCAGTTGCACGGTTCCGGGCGAAATCCCCGCTGCCGCAACGAGTTCCCGCAGCCGCGAGGCGTTGCGCTGCCGCCCGGCGAACAGCACCAGCATCTTCAGATCCGCGGCCGCGCCGTCGCCGCCCATGTCCTCGTCCGGAATGCGTTCGACGACGAGAATCCGCGCGCCCGGACGGGCCGCGGCCGCGCAAGCGCGCAGGATCCGTTCCGCGGTCCGGTCGTCCCAGTCGTGCAGGATGTCCACCAGCAGGTACACCCCGCCGCCCGCCGGAACGCCGTCGAGGAAACTGCCCTCGACCAGCCGGCACCGCGCCGCGACCCCGGCCGCTTCGACGGTCCGTCGCGCGGCGCGCACCGGACCGGGCTGGTCGAACAGGCAGCCCCGCAGGTCCGGATGGGCCCGCAGGATCGCCGCCAGCGTCTGCCCGCTGCCCCCGCCGACGTCGACCACCTCGCCGCCGCCGGAGAAATCCGCGTGCGCGGCGAGTTCGGCGGCCACCGCGGCGGCCTTGCCCGCCATCAGCCGGTCGAACGAGTCCGACAGGTTCTCGTCCGCGCCGAGATCCGCCCAGAACGAGCGGCCGAACACCGCGTCGTAGCCCGGTTCCCCGGTGCGCACCGCGTGCAGCAGCCCGGTCAGCGCGAGGTCCATCCGCCCGCCCGCCGCGTCGAGGTCGAGCCATCCGGCCAGCCCGGCCGGATGGTCCTTGCGCAGCAGCCGCCCCGCGGGCGTCACCCGGTAGCCGCCGTCCTCGGCCCGGCACACGTTCAGCTGCGCCAGGTAGCGCAGCAGGCGGCCGAGCGCGTCCGCGTCGCAGCCCGCCGCGGCGGCCAGTTCCTCCACATCGGACAGTCCGGATTCCATCAGGTCGGCGAGCCCGAGCGTCGCGGCCACCCGCAACGCGATCGGGGGCAGCATCTCCAGCCGCTGCGAGATCTGCGCCCGGCGCGGCGGGCCGGTCACGGCGCGTCCGGCACCGGCGCGTCCGGCCGGTGGTAGAGCCGGTCGCGGCACCACACGTACCGGGTCCCGCCCCAGCGCATCGCCGAAGCGGCGTCGGGGAAGAAGCCGCTGCCGGGATGGTTGGCGCTGGTGTTGCACAGCACCGGAACCCCGCTCAGCGCGTGATAGGCGGTGAGCAGCCGGTACAGCAGCGGGTGTTCCGGCGAGACCGTCTGCAGCCGCGCGCTGTTGTCCGAGTGCACCACCGCGGCCACGCGCTCGCGCCACTGCGCCCGGACCTGGTGCTCGAACAGCATGTACGGATCGGGCACGCCCGGGTCGAAGATCTCCGGCGCGTGCGCTTCGAGGCAGATCGGCGCGACCGGACGGTAGGACTCCCGCAGCTTGATCTCGTTGAGCCGGTCGCGCACCGCCGCGGGCGCGGCGGGGGCCACGATGCTGCGGTGGCCGAGCGCGCGGGGGCCGAGCTCGGCACGTCCGCTGACGAGCACCACCGGCTCGCCGACCTCGTGCAGCAGCCGGGCGACGTCCTCGATCGGGCACTCGCGCTCCCGCCATCCCGGCTCGGGCCCGGACACCGGCCCGGCGTCCGGACCGGAGAACACCGACCACTGCACGGCCGGATTCCCGGTGGTGCGCACCAGTTCCGCGCACGCGGTGCCGATGGCCGAACCCGCGTCGTTGGGAAACGGCGGCACCCACACCGCGGAGAAGACGCCGCTCTCCCGCAGCTGCGCGTTCCACTTGATGTTCAGCGCGCAGCCGCCGGACAGGCACAGCGGCAGGCCGTCGGCGACCATCCGCGCGACCGGGCCGTCGCGCAATCCGCGCAGCAGCAGCCGGAAAAGGTGTTCCTGGAACGAAGCGAGCACCGCAGCGTCCGACAAGCCGAGCGGGGCCAGCGCGGCGCGCACCCGGTGGCTCCAGACGAACGCGCCGGCGACTCCGATCTGCCCGGCCTTCGCGGTGTGCTCGATCATCAGCTCGACCGCGCGTTCGTCCGGCTCGGCCAGCGCCGCGTAAGCCATCGCCTTGCCGGAAACCGGCAGCAGCGCCTCCAGCTGGGCGAAATCGCCGAACTCTCCCTTGTCCCGGCGCTGTTTCCCGGAAACCTTGAAGGGGTCGAACAACGACGCGAAGATCGGGTACAGCGAGCCGGCGACCGGCAGCACCGCGCCGTACGAGCGCAGCGAGGCCGAATCCGGATCGAACCGGAAGACGGTGGCGGGCATCCCGCCGTCCCACACCAGCACCAGCGCGGGTTCGCCGGTCTTCGCGAACGGACTGGTGCAGTAGCTCGCCATCGCGTGCCCGGTGGCGTGCGTGTAGCTGGAGTACTCGAAGGTCTTCTCCCCGATCGGCAGCCCGCTGCCCGCGGTGCGCACCAGCGCGTCCAGCGGCTGTTCCGGCGAGCCGAGCACGCTGTACCCGGCGACGTCGAGCAGATGCGGCCCGTTGTGCAGCACCTCCACGGCGTTGCGGCCGTCGCCCGACTGCACCCAGCCGTCGACCGCCACCCGGTCGAGATCGCCCGCTTCGAGCCCGTGCGCGGCCAGCAGCGCGACCACGTCGGACATCTCCGCCAGCCGCGAATGCCGGGCCCGGTTCTCCAGTTTCTCGGCCTCGACCGAGAACACCAGGCGGTCGCCCTCGAACACGGCGAGCGCTCCGTCGTGGGTGGCCTTCAGGCCGCAGACGATCTCCTGCCCGGCCATCGCGGGCTCACTCCGCCGGCGCGGGCTCGGCGGGAACTCCGGACCCGGCTTTGCCGAGCTGGCTCAGCACGTAGTCCTCGATGTCCCGCGCCGTCTTGATGGTCTGCACGCTGGCCTCGTCGATGGGCGGCAGGTCGAATTCGTCCTCGAGGGCGAAGGCGAGCTCGAGCAGCGCCAGCGAGTGGTACTCGAGCTCTTCGACCAGCATCGGGTCGGTGGATGTCTCTTCCGGCGAGCCCGGAGCCAGTTCGAGGACGATCTCCCGGATCTGGCTGCGGACCTCCGCTTCGGTTCGCGTCGTCACACGGTGATCCTACGAACCTCCGGCGTCAGCGAAAACCTCTGTGCATCAACACTTTTCGCGCGGATCGGCCAACGCGGCCGCGCCGATGAACGCGCGCGCCTCGCCCGGCGAGAACGGCTGCATGAACCCGCCCGCGCGGGCGTCGCGGTAGAGCCGGGACAGCGGGTCGCCGGACCGGTAGGAGCGGCCGCCGACCACCGCCATGGCGAGGTCCGCCGCGTCCACCGCGGCCCGGTTGAGGATCAGCTTGGCGCACTGGAATTCCGCCATCAGCTGCTCGGCTTCGCCGTCCCCGAGCGGCCCGGCGAGGTGCTCGTCCAGCAGCTGCCCGGTGCGCGACAGCGCCGACCGGGCCCCGGTCAGCAGCAGCCGCAGTTCGGCCAGCTGCTCGGCCGAACCCGGCCGCGCCCTGGCTCGCACCGCCTGCCGCGCCCGTTCGGCCGCGGCTTCGGCGATCCCGAGATACGCGCCCAGCATCGGGTAGTTCACCGCGAGGACGCCGATCCATTCCTCGGCCGAGGCGACGCCGAGCCTGCCGCGCACCCGCACCGCGTCCGCCGGGACCGGGCAGTCGTCGAACACGACGTCGTGGCTTCCGGTGCCGCGCATGCCCAATGCGTCCCAGGTGCGTTCGACGCGCAGACCCGGCGTGTCCCGGCGGATCATCGCGGTGCCCGCGCGCGGTTCGCCGTCGGCGCCGGGCACGCGCAGGAAAACCGTGAACACGTCGGCGACTTCGGCGTTGGTGGCGAAGGACTTCCGCCCGGTCACCCGGTAGCCGTCCGGGCCGGGCACCGCCTCGGTCGCCGGGGCGAACAGGCTCGCGCCCGGCTCGGTGCCCGCGTGCGAAAGCACCAGCCGGCACCGGCCGAGCAGCATGAGCAGACCGCGCAGGCCGCGCTGGTGCGCCGGGTCGAGGCCGGGCGCGTCCGCGCTGCGGGCGAGCAGCAGCGCGGCTCCGAGATGCATGTTCGCCGACAGCGCAGTGGCCGGGCAGCCGCGTGCCAGCCGCGACACCGCGACCGCGAGGTCGTGCAGCGACGTCACGCCGAGGCCGCCGAAGCTCTCGGGCACCGTCCCGGCCAGGAACCTGCTCGCCTGCATGGCTTCGACGTTCTCGGCGACGAAGGAGTTTTCCGCGTCGTGCCGGGCGGCCTCGGGCTCGAACTCCGCGGCGTGCCGGTGTGCGAGCCCGGCCAGCTTCTCCCCTGCCGCGCTCAGCGGGGCCAGTTCGCCGTTCACTGCCGCCCGTCCCGGCAGTAGAGCGTGCCTTCCGACCACACATAGGAGGTGCCGCCCCAGCTCATCGCCGAGCCCGGGTCGGGGAAGAAGCCGCGGCCGGAGAAGTTCGCGCTGGTGTTGCACAGCACCGGGATCCCGGTCAGCCGTTCGTAGCAGGACAGCAGTTCGTGCGCGGGCTGGTTGTCCGGTCCGACGGTCTGCAGCCGGGCGCTGCCGTCGACGTGCACGATCGCCGGGACCCGGTCCTGCCAGCCCGGCCGGATCGAGTGGTCGAACACCATGTACGGGTCCCTGGTGCCGGGATCGAACACTTCCGGCGCGCGGTGCTCGAGGCAGATCGGGGCCACCGGGCGGTAGGACTCCCTGCCCTTGATCTCGTTGAGGCGATCCCGCATCGCCGGGTCGGTCGCCGGCGCGATGATGCTGCGCCTGCCCAGCGCCCGCGGACCCAGCTCGGCGCGGCCGGTGACCACCACGACCGGCTCCCCGGTGCGCGCCAGCAGCGCGGCCAGTCCGGCGACGTCGCACGGCTGCGCCGACCACCCGTCGGGCACCGCGCCGTCCCAGCGCACCGACGGTCCGGCGAATTCCGTCCACTCCAGCGCGAATTTCCCGGTGGTCCGCGCCATTTCGGCGCAGGCGGCCCCGATCGCGGACCCGGCGTCGTTGGGGAACGGCGGCACCCACACGTCCGGGAACAGGCCGCTGCCGCGCAGCCGCGCGTTCCATTTGATGTTCAGCCCGCAGCCGCCGGACACGCACAGCGGCAGCCCGGCCAGCTCCGGCCGGGCGGCGAAAACCTCGCGCAGGCCCCGTTCCAGCCCGCGGTAGAGCGCTTCCTGGAACGAGGCGAGCAGTTCCGCGTCGGACAGCCCGAGCGGGCGCACCCGGCGCAGGGCCTCCGCGCTCCACTGGTAGCACCGCATCGGGGTGGTCGCGGGCGCGGTAGAGGCGGTGACCTCTTCGAACCGGTCGACCGCCGCCTCGATCGGCTTGCCGAGCGAGGCGTACGCCATCGCTTTGCCCGACACCGGGAACAGCGCCTCCATCCCGAACCGGCGGTCCGGGTCCGCGGTCCGCCGGTCCACCCGGAACGGCTCGAAGTGCGAGGCGAAAACCGGGTACAGCGCACCGGAAACGCCGGTGAGCGTCCCGATCGGAGTGATCGCCGACTCGCGCGGGTCGACCAGGTAGAGAAACGGCGGCATCCCGCCGTCCCAGACGATGCCGAGCGCCGCGCGGCCTTCCTTGGCGAACGGGCTGGTGCAGTAACTGGACAGCAGGTGGTCGGTGGCGTGCGTGTAGCCGGCGTAGCCGCGCGGCCCCCGCTCGCCCAGCACCGGGTGCGTCCCGGAGAACGCCGCGGGCGGCGCGGCCGGGCCGGGTTCGTCGGCGTAGCCGGCCACCGGAAGAGCGATCCGCTGCCCGTCGAGCGCGGTGAACCCGACGGCGGGCGGACCGTTCTGTTCGGCCGCCCAGCCGTCGACCGCGACCCGGTCGATCGCGTCCGGGCCGAATCCGTTGCGGGCGAGCTCCCGCACGATCTCCGCCGCGTCGTCGAGCGCCGAATGCCGCGGCCGGTTGCCGATCTTCTCCGCCTCGACCGACGCCACCAGCCGGGTGCCGCCGATCACCGCCACCGCACCGTCATGGGTGAGCTTGAGCCCGCAGACGACGTCCGATCGCGACACTTGACTACCTCCCTGGAGGACTGCCGGCGGGACGTGCAAGTGGGGAAATCCCCCAGTCGGACACCCGCCGGGCGCCCGCGGCGAGCGCGGGACGCGCGCAGGGAACGGTGCCGGACCGGTCGCGGCACCCGCAACGTCGGGCGGCCCGGTTGCACGCGAGACGCGCGGGACGCCCGTGCGCGACGATTGCCGCATGGACGCACCGAGAACCGACCGGCTCGCGCTCCTGCGGTGGCTGTGGGAACCGCGGCCGGACGCCGGGATCCGGTTCGCCGGGGACGAGGAAGAGTGGAGCCGCTGGGACTACCCGCGGCTGGCCGCCGCCGTGCACGCGCGCGCCGCCGAACTGCTGGAGCGCGGCGCGGCGCGCGGCGACGTGGTGCTGGTGGTCGAACCGACCGGACCCGGTTTCCTCACCGGGTATTTCGGTGCGATGCTGGCCGGCGCGGTGCCCGCCCCCGCCAGCCCGCCGCTGTTCGGCCAGGATCTCGCGCAGTGGCGAACGCTGCTGGCCTCGCTGACCGAGACGGCCCGGCCCCGGTTCGTCTGCACCGCACCGGGATTCGCCGAGACCGTGCGCCAGGCGGTCGGCCCGGAACCGGTGCTGCTCGACGGCGCGCCCGGCGGCGGACCGGTGCCGCCGATCCCCGCCGCCGACCTCGCGATGCTGCAGTTCACCTCCGGGTCCAGCGGCCGCCCGCGCGGCGTCCGCGTCCCGTTCCCCGCGCTCACCGCGAACGTGCGCGCGATCCGGGAGTGGCTGGCGATGGAGCCGGACGACCCGACCGCGTCCTGGCTGCCGATGCACCACGACATGGGCCTGATCGGCTGCCTGCTCACGCCGGTGACCCACCAGACCGACCTGTGGCTGTGCTCGCCCCAGCAGTTCCTCCGGCGGCCTTCGCGCTACCTGCGCTGCTTCGGCGAATCCGGCGCGCGGCTGACCGCGATGCCCACGTTCGGCCTCGAACACATCCTGCGCCGGGTCCGGCCCGCCGAACTGTCCGGCTGCGATTTCTCCGAGTGGCGCGCGGTCATCGTCGGCGCCGAGCGGGTGGCCGAGCCGACGCTCCGGGCCTTCGCCGACCTGCTCGCGCCGTACGGGTTCGCCCCGGAATCGCTGCTGCCCGCCTACGGCCTCGCCGAGGCGACGCTCGCGGTCACCGGTTCCCGGCTCGACGAACGGTGGACCGCCCGCTCGATCGTCCCGGCCGGGACGGGGCCCGCCGACGAGGGCGAAGCGGTCACGCTCGTGGGCTGCGGCCGCCCGCTGGCCGGCGTTTCGGTGACGGTGCTGGACGATCGCGGCGATCCGCTGCCGGAGGACCGCGTCGGCGAGATCGCGGTGGCCGGGCCTTCGGTCGCGGACGGCTACCACGCCGGAGCCGTCGCGCAGACGACCCGGTTCGACGGCGGCGCGGTCCGCACCGGGGACGCGGGTTTCCTGAGCGGCGGACAGCTCTACGTGCTAGGCCGGATGGGCGACAGCATGAAGGTGCGCGGGAAACCGGTGTTCGCCGAGGACCTCGAAGCGGCGCTCGAAGCGCACGGACTGCCGCGGCGGCAGCAGGCGGTGCTGCTGGGGGCGGTCGACGGGGCGCAGGTGGCGGTGGTCGTCGCGGAACACGCCGACCCCGCGCTGCTCGACCTGGCCCGCACCGACCTGGCAAGGTTGGCCGAGGGCGCCGAGCTGATCATGCTGTCCGCGGCGACGGGCACGATCCCGCGCACGACCAGCGGGAAGCCGCGGCGCCGCGAACTGTGGCGACGATTCGCCGACGGGAACCTCCCGCGGGAAGGAGCCGGTCGGCTCCAGGGAGGTTGACATGACCGCAGCGCCCGACGCGCTGGTGCTCGGCTCGGGGATCATCGGCCTGACCACCGCGCTGGCCCTGCAGGAGGCCGGGAGCCGGGTGCGGATCCGGACCGCGGCGCCGCCGGAGGAGACCACCTCCACGAAGGCCGCGGCGATGGTCGGGCCCAACCTCGACCCGCCCGGCTCCCCCGGGCACCGCTGGCAGCAGGAGACCCTGCGCCGGCTCCGCTCCGCGCCGCCCGGCGTGCGCGTGCTCGAAGGCAGGCTGGCCGCCCGTCCGGCGGGCGCGGTCCCGCCCGGCGCCGACCAGACCGAGGGGTTCCGGCTGTGCGAGCCCGCCGAACTGCCCGAGGGCTACGGCACCGGATTCTGGGTCACGCTGCCGATCGTCGACACCCCGAAGTACCTGCGGCACCTGCGGTCGGAGTTCGAGGCGGGCGGCGGGACCCTCGAGGTGCGGCCGGCGGCGTCGCTCGCCGAGGCGAGCGCCGAGTGCCCCGCAGTGGTCAACTGCACCGGGCTGGCCGCGCGCGAACTGGCCGCCGACGACCGGGTGGAGCCCGTGCGCGGGATCAAGGTGGTCGTCGCCGACCCCGGGCTCGAAACCTTCTTCCTCGAGGCCCCGATCAACCCGGAGTGGGCCACCTACCTGCCGCACGGGGACCACGTCGTGCTCGGCGGCGTCCAGACCGGCGGGGACGACCCCGAACCGTCCGACGCCGAGGTGGCCGCGATCCTGGAGCGCTGCGCGCGGGTGGAGCCGCGGCTGGCGGGCGCGGAGCTGCTGGAGGCGAGCGTCGGGTTCCGGCCCGGCCGCGACGAGGTCCGGCTGGAAGCCGACCGCGACGGCGGCTCGGTGGTCGTGCACAACTACGGCCACGGCGGCAGCGGCGTCATGTACTCGTGGGGCTGCGCCGCCGACGTCGTCGCGCTGCTCAGTTCCTGACGTCGCACGCTGCTGACTTTTCGTTGCCATAGCGGGAAACTGGGGGCATGCCGACCTTTTCTCCCGAAGCTGTGGCCATGTCGGCCGCACTCAACCAGCAGATCGACGCCGGCCCGGTCCGCGCACTCCTGCACGACGCCGGCGGCAAGTACCGGTGGCCGCGGTTCCGGGTCAACGAGGTCGAGCTCGAATGGCGGCGGTGGCGCATCCGCCGCCATCTCGGGGCCTCCGACGACCCGCCCGCCTCGATCGGCCTCTTCGAAAAGCTGATCGTGTCCGGCGGCGGGCCCGCGGTGTCCGCGATGGACTTCGAAAGCGCCGGGATCGCCCCGCTCACCGACGGCTACGACGCGATGTTCCCGCAGGGCCCGCTCGTGACGAAGGCGTTGCAGGGCCGGGTGGTCCGCGCGCCGGGGGAACGCGACGACGAGGACTACGCGCGGCTGCTCGCCGAGTCCACCCGCCGCCGCGACGCCTATCTGGCCAAACTGGACAACGACTCGTTCTGGTGGCACATCGACGATTTCGTCTCCGCGGAGACGCTGCGCCGGTGCGCGGCCGAACTGGACGAGCTGGACCCCGGAGCCGGAATGGCCTTCGCCGGCGGCCCGGATCCCGGCTGGGACGTCCTGCACGACGCGCTCACCAGCAAGTCCAGCAACATGTACCTCGGCGCGGGCCCCACGCTCGTGCAGATCCACGAGGACCCGGTGCTGGTGGCGGACGTGAGCAGGCGGATGGGCCGCGCGATGTACCCGACCCGCTGCACCTACCTGCGCTACCGCAAGGGCGATTTCCTCGGCGTGCACACCGACATGCCGACCTGCGAGGTGTCGCTGCTGTTCACTGTGGAGGGCGAGGCGGGCCCGATGCGGTCCTATCTGGACCAGGCGACCGACACCGCGAGCTCGCTCGGGCAGTGGGTGGTCTCCGAGGGGCAGTTCCCCCGCGGCGGCAAGGATTTCGTCTACCAGCCGCGGGAGTGCCTCGCGCTGGTCGGCCGGGCCACGCCGCACGCGCGGCTGCCGCAGAACGACCACGCGGTGATCGGCGCGATGTTCTACAGCGGACTGACCTGATCCGCCGGACGGCAGCGGACCTGCGCGGCGGTGTACTCGTGCAGGCCCGCTGTCCCGTTCTCCACCCCGATCCCGCTGTGCTTGAGCCCGCCGAAGGGCTGGTCCGGCGCGAAGTCCGCGTGCGCGTTGACCCACGCGGTGCCGCATTCGAGACGGCGGGCCAGCGGCCACGCCCGCTCCGGGTCGGCCGACCAGACCGAGCCGCCGAGGCCGAAGCTGCTCTCGTTGGCGCGCGCCAGCGCCTCGTCCTCGGTGTCGTAGGCCAGCACCGGCAGCGCCGGGCCGAACTGTTCCTCCGCCGCCACCGCCATGCCGTCCGTGACGCCGGCCAGGATCGTCGGCGGGTAGAACAGGCCGGGGCCTTCGCCGGGTTTCCCGCCCGCGGCGGCCAGCGCCCCGTCCCGCAGCGCCGCGTCGACCAGCGCGGCGATCCGCTCGTGCTGTGCCGGGGTGCTCACCGGGCCGAGCTGCGTGCCGCGGACCATCCCGTCCCCGACGACGACCGAATCCGCCTGCGCGGCCAGCGCTTCGACCCACTCCGCGGCCCGCGACCGCGGGACGTACAGCCGCTTGATCAGCACGCAGGCCTGGCCGTTGTTCGCGAAACTGTCCCAGAACACCTGCTCGGCCAGTGCGGCCGGGTCCGCGTCGTCGAGGACGATCCCGGCGTCGTTCCCGCCCAGTTCCAGCAGCACCGGCTTGATCCCGTCGGCGGCCTGCGCGGCCACCGCCCGGCCGGTCGCCGTCGATCCGGTGAAACTCACCTTGCGCACCAACGGATGCGTCGCCAAGGCGCTGCCGAGCGCACCGTCGCCGCAGACCACCGTGCACAGTCCGGGCGGCAGCGCCTCGGCCAGGATTTCGCCGAGCCGCACCGTCGCCAGCGGCGCGTACGGGGACGGCTTGAGCACCACCGCGTTGCCCGCCCGCAGCGCCGGGGCAAGCTTGGCGGCCGCGACAGCGACCGGGAAGTTCCACGGGGTCACGGCCGCGACCACCCCGAGCGGCTGGCGCACCAGTTCGGCGTAGCCGCGGCGATCGTCGCGCAGCACCTCCGGCTCGAGCGCCAGGCCCGCGTTGTACCGGAGAAATGCCGCGGCGGCGAACGCCTCGGCCACCGCCATCGCCAGCGGCTTCCCCTGTTCGCGGGTGATCAGCTCGCCGAGCGCACGCGCCTGCGCCGACACGGCTTTCGCCGCCGCGAGCAGCGCTTCCCGCCGGGCCTCCGGGGGCCAGGCCGGCCAGGCCCGATGCGCTTGCTCGATCACCTCTCCCAGCCGCGCTTCGTCGCAGACCGGCACTTGCCCGGCCACCAAACCGTCGGCCGGGTTGTACACGTCGAGCACGCTCACAACGCCCCCCTCTCCGCAGCCGCGCCGATACCCGGGAATTCAGGCGCGAACCCGAGCTCCTCCCGGATCGCCTCCGCGGCCAGCACTCGCCCGAACGGCTGCGCACCCGGCTCCGTCTCCGTCACCGCACCTTCCTCGACCTGCCCCCGTACCGCGAATCCTTCTGCAGCAGCGAGCAATTCTGCCGGTTCGACCGGACGGTCGTCGGCGACGTTGTACACCCGGCGCGGCAGTTTCGGAGCGGTCAGGACGCACAGAATCGCCTGCCGGACATCGGCGTGGTGCACCAGGTGCATCCGCCCCGTACCGCCGCGCCGCGCCCAGCTGATCGCTTCGGCGAGGTGCGGATCTCCCTCGCCGTAGGTGAACGCCAAGCGCAGCACCGAGCTTTCCAGTCCGTCCACAGTGGACAGGGCCCGCTCGGCGCCCAGCTTGGCCGCGGGGAAGCTCGCCGCCGCGCTTTCGCGCACGAGGGTGTCCTCGGCCGCGGCACCGGCCCCGTCGGCGTAGACCAGGGAACTGCTGAGCTGGACGAACCGCCGCACCCCGGCGTCGCGGGCAGCCGTGGCCAGCTGCCGGGTCGCCTGGAAATTCACGTCCTCGGACTGGTCCGGCCGAAGCCCTTGGAAAGCCGCGGCGATGTGCACGACCGCGTCGACGCCCTCGACCGCGGCCCGGCAGGCGCCGGCGTCGGCGAGGTCGCCGACGATCATCGTGGCGCTGCCCCGCACTCCCGGGCCGGGGCTCCACACCATGAGCCGCGTTTCCGCGCCCAGCTGCTTGAGCCGGGGCAGGAACCGCGCGCCCACCCGTCCGGTGGCCCCGGTCAGCAGGACCCGCCGCACCGGCAGCCCGGCCGCGACCGGCTCGGTTCCGGCAACCGCATCCATGTCCAACTCCTCTGTCCAGTGGAAATCCGCGGGATAGACCTAACTCGGCGATGCCACGGGCGCCCGCGCGTCGTCGCGGCGGACCGGTTCGCCGCTCGCGCCCAGCGTTTCGAGGAGGCCGACCGCCTCTTCCTCGGCGGGCATCGACCACAGCTCGGCGCGCAGCCGGTTCGCATTGGCCCGGTAGAGCGGTTCGCGCAGCGTCTCCTCGACCGCGGCCCGCACCAGGCCGGCGGTCAGTTTCCGGGCGTCCAGCCGGATTCCCGCGCCCGCGGCCGAGAGCCGGTGCGCGTGGTAGGGCTGGTCGACCGCGACCGGGAGCAGCACCATCGGCAGTCCGTGCGCGAGCGCGCCGACGGTGGTCAGATAGCCGGCGTGGTGGACGACGGCGTCCGCCTTCGGCAGCACCTGCGACTGCGGGAGGTACTCCAGCGCGTGCACTCCGTCGCCGTCCAGCCCGCTGGGGTCGACGCCCTTGCCGACCGTCAGCACGACCCGGAAATCCCCGCCGCGCAACGCGTTCGCGACGGTGGCGAACAATTCCGGCTCGGTGTTGAACGCGGTGCCCATGGTCACGTAGACCAGCGGCCGTCCGTCCGGTTCGGACAGCCAGTCCGGCAGCGTCGCGGCGGCGGCCTGCCACAGCGGCGGCCGGACCGGATGCGCGATCGCGTCCTCTTCCCGCGACCCGAACCACAGCAAGGGATCCTCGGAAAGCGGTTGCATGCTCGGCAAATACGCGTCGAGGTAGAGGTAGGGGCACAGCCGCTCCAGCTTCGGGTCGGCCGGAAGGCCCAGCCGTTCCCGCGCCGAATTCCACGGCCGGGCAAGCGCTTCGGCCTGCAAGGCCCGCGGCATCCGCGGCAGCTGGCCGAGCGACGCGAACGGAACCCCGGCGACGTCCGCGGCCAGCGGGCCCGCCCATTCCAGCGATTCGTGCACGAGCAGGTCCGCGCCGAGCGTGCGCAGGGCGTCGACGATCCCGGGCAGCAGGGCCGCGGTGCCCATGCTCATCAGCCGGAGCCGGCGGCTCTCGTTGTCGAACGACCCGGCGCGCGGCCGTCCGGAGAGCCACTCCGGCCCGGTCTCGACCACGTCGAAACCGCCGTCGCGCACCCACTTTCCCATGCCCCGCCCGGTGACCACCACCACCTCGTGCCCGGCGCGCACGGCTGCGCGCGCGAGCGGGGCGACGGCGTGGAAGTGCCCGACGGCGGGCTGGCAGGTCACCACGATTTTCACAATCGGCCGCCCTTTCCGGGATGATGGAACGGTTCCGCCGGACATCGTGTTACGACCGGTCCGTGCACCGCCACTTCCTGGGGACGCGAATATGAACGCCAGCGACTTCTTCGACCACGCGGTCACCGCGGGCTACGCGGACCAGCCGTACCCGCGGCTGGCCGGGATCCGCCGCTGCGCGGCGGTCCGCACGGAAACCGGGGTCTGGCTGGCCGGGCGGTACGCGGACGTCGCGGCGGGGCTGCGGGACCCGCGGCTCAGCTGCGATCTGGCCCGCGGCGCCGGATACGCCGAGTACTTCCGCTCGCGCGGCATCGACGAGCGGTTCCCGTTGCCGCTCAACGCTTTGGACCCGCCCGACCACCCGCGCATCCGCACCGCGGTCTCGGCCGAGTTCCTGCCCGCCGCGGTCGAGCGGATGCGCCCGGCGATCGCCGCCGCGGCGCGGACCGCGGTCGACCGGCTGGCCGCCCGCGCGCCCGGCGTCGTCGACCTGGTCGCGGATCTGGCCTATCCGCTGCCGATCTCGTTGATCGGCACGCTGTTCGGCATCCCCGAGCCGGACTGGCCGCTGCTGGAGCGCTGGTCGCGCGCGTTCGGCGCGGTCTCGGACCCGGACTGGCTGCTCACCGAGGAGGCCCGGACCGCGGGAGCCGAGGCGACCCGCGAATGCGGCGCGTACTTCGGCCGGCTGGTCCGGCGGCGCGGCGGCGGCGACCTGCTGAGCCGGTGGGTGGCCGCAATGCGCGCCGACCGCCGGATGAGCCTGCCGGAGCTGCTGGTGAACGGCGTGTTCCTGCTGATGGTCGGGCACCACAACACAGTCAGCCTGATCGCGAACGGAATGCTCGCCCTGCTGCGCGCTCCGCAACGGCTCGCGCAGCTGCGGGCCGATCCGTCGCTCGTCGACGTCGCGGTGGACGAACTGCTGCGCTACGACAGCCCGGTGCAGACCGCGACCAGGGTGACCGCCTGCGACTATCCGATCGGCGACACGGTGATCCCGGAGGGCAGCACGGTGATGTTGCTGCTGGGCGCCGCGAATCGCGACCCGGAACGCTACCCGGACCCGGACGAGCTCCGCTTCGACCGCGGCTCGGGCAAAGCACACCTCGGCTTCGGCCGCGGTGCGCACGCGTGCGTCGGCGGGCTGCTGGCCCGGGTGGAGACCGCGGCGGCGCTGCGCGAGCTGATCACGCGCTTCCCGGTGCTGGAACAGGCAGGGCCCGAGGAGCGGCGGGTGCCGTCGTTCAGCCTGCGGGGGCTGGAAAAACTTCCGCTGCGGATCGCGTGAGAGCGACCACGCTCGCGCCTCCCGCTGGCGGCCGGTCGCGGCGCGGCCCGCAGTTGCCGTTCCGCGAAGCAGTCGGCGACTGCTGCGAGGCGACCGAACGCGCGGTCGCCGGACACCGGGCGAGCCGACCGGGCTGCGCGGCGGTTCCCGCCGTCCCTGAACGAAGCCCGCTCCGATAGTCCATTGTGGACACTCCGGGCCGCTCCCCCGGCTAGCCGCTGAAACCCGCCAAGAACCCTTCCGCGGCCAGCCCTTCCGCCGTCGCCGTCAGCCGTCGCGCCGCCTGGCACTCGCGGGGCGATTCCCCGTCGCGGAGACGGGCGACCACCTCCGCCAGTTCCGCCGCGAACGCCGCCACCTGGTCGTCGGTCACCGCGCGGAAGGCCAGTTCGTTCGTCCCCAGCCGGATGCCGCTCGTCTCGGCCGCCTGCCGGGGGTCGTCCGGGACCAGGTTCTTGTTCACCAGCACCCCGCACGCGCGCAGCGCGTCCTCGACCTGCGCCCCGGTCGCCGCGGCGCCGCGCAGGTCGGCCAGGGTCAGGTGGGTGTCCGTGCCGCCGCCGACCAGTGGGACGCCGCTGGCCGTCAGCGCGTCGGCGATCACCCCGGCGTACCGCGTCGCCCGGCGCATCGCCTCGGCGAAAACCGGGCCCGCCGCGAACCGCAGCGCGACGGCTTTCGCCGCGATCGCGCCGAAGTCCGGGGTGCCCTGCAGGCCGGGGAAGACCGCCCGGTCGAGCATCGCGCGGGTCACCGGCGACCGGCGGCCGCACATCAGCAGCCCGCCGCGCGGACCGCACAGCTGTTTGTACGTCGAGGTCGACACCACGTCGCAATACGGCATCGGCGACGCGTGCGCTCCGGCCGCCACCAGTCCGCTGATGTGGCTGATGTCGGCCATCAGCAGCGCCCCGGCCTCGTCGGCGGCCCGGCGGAACACCGCGAAGTCGATCTTGCGCGGACAGGCCGAGCCGCCGCAGATGAGCAGGCGCGGCCGGACTTTGCGCACCAGCGAGAACAACTCGTCCTCGTCCGGTTCGCCGGCGCTGTTCAGGTGGTAATGCGCGGATTCGACCCACCGCGAAAGATTGGCCCGCCCGGAAACGTGCGACAGGTGGCCGCCGTGCGACAGCTCCAGCGACAGCACCGGTTCACCGGGCCGCAGCAGCCCGGTGAGCGCCGCCAGGTTCGCCGCCGAGCCGGACAGCGGCTGCACGTTCGCGCCCCGCGCGCCGAACAAGTCCTCCGCGCGGCGCACGGCCAGCCGTTCCACCTCGTCGACCTGCTCGGCGCCGGGGTGGTAACGCCGCCCGGGGTAGCCTTCCGCGGTCACCGATCCGAAGCCCAGCGCCTGTGCCGTCACGACTTCCGACAGGGTCGGCCCCGCGGCGGCCACCAGATTGAGCCGCGTGCGGCGGGCGGCGTGCTGGCGCCGCGCGAGATCCACCAGCATCGGATCCGAGGCGGTGAGCGCGGCGAATCCGTCCTGCCACGCCCCGGCGGGTCCCGCCTCCAGCGGTGCGGCGGTCACGGCATGCTCGGCCAGCGCGCGGCGGCCGGGGTCGTGGCGGACACCAGGTCCAGCACCGCGGCGACGACGCCGGGCCGCTGGTCCGCGAGATAGAAATGCCCGCCGGGGAACGTGCGGTACCGCAGCGGACGCGCGGCGACGGCCTGCCAGCCCGGCAGCGAATCCGGATCGACCTCGGGGTCCCGGTCGCCGTTGCAGGCCAGCACCGGGCAGTCCAGCGGCCGCGCGGCGCCAGGCAGATAGCGCTCGCTCAGCCGGTAGTCGGCCCGCAGCACGGGCAGCATCAGCTCCCGCATTTCCGCGCTGCGCAGCACTTCCTCGCTGGTCCCGCCGCTGCGGCAGACGTCGTCCCACAGCTCGTCGTCGCTCGTCTGATGCAGCATCCGGCCGGGGTCGTGCGGGGCCGCCCGTCCGGACACCGAGAGCGCGGCCGGAGCCTCCCCCGCCCGCCGCAGCCGCAGCGCCGTCTCGTAGGCCGCCGCCGCGCCGAGGCTGTGTCCGAAAAGGACGGTCGGGACCCGATGCCCGACAAGCAGTTCCGCCGCCACCGCGTCGGCGATCTGGCTCAGGTCCGTCGCGTGCGGCTCCCGGATCCGGTCCTCCCGGCCGGGATACTGCACCGCGCACAGCTCCACGCCGGGCGGCAGGCCTGCGCACCAGGACCGGAAGAACCGGGCCCCGCCGCCGGCATGCGGGAAGCACACCACCCGCGCGACGGGGTCGCGGACCTGCTCGTAGCGGCGGAGCCAGTGCTGCGCGCTCATCCGGTCCTCTCTTCCCGTTCCCTCTCGGTCGCCGCGTTCTCCAAGTCCTTGGCCGACAGCACCGCCGGCGGCGCCCGGCGCACCATCTCGGGCGGGCCCAGCGAACCGGTCAGCCGCTGCACGAGCGCGCTGAGCGCCAGGTGGTACTGCCCCGCCGCGACCCAGTCGCCGGAGCGGAACCCGGCCAGCGCGCGGACCACCGCGGCGGGCCACAATTCGCGCAGCACCGTGCCCCAGTCCGGGGCCTCCGCCGGACCGAGCGCGCACGCGGCCGGGAAGCCGAGATGCGGTGCGGCCAGTTCGTCGAATCCGGTCGCCTCGCCCGCGGACGCCGGCAAATGCGGCCGGGGGCACCACAGAACCGGACCGGCGCTGCCCACGAGCGTGAGCGTTCCGCCTTCGGCGCCCACGGTGATGCGGTGCCACAGGTGCGCGTGGTTGTCCGGCTCGCGCGGGTCGAGCTGATTCTGCACCCGCAAGGTCAGCGGAACTCCGGCGAAAGCGCCCTCGACGGTCGTGAACGGATGGTCCGCGGCGGTCAGTTCGCGCAACGCGGCCGAAGCACGCACGGGTTCGTCGAACCCCCACGGCCGGATCCCGCCCAGCGCCCGGCCCAGGATGTCGAAAACCGTGTACAGGACTTGGACACTGGTGGTCACGGTGACGAAGAGCGGTCGCTGGGTGCGCCGCAACGCCTGTGCCGCGGCGATGAACCGGCGGATCGGCGCTACCTCCACGTGATGGCTGTTCACCTGGTACCGGACTCCGCACCGGCGCGCGGTCCGCAGATGCCCGGCCAGTTCGTCGCCGTGCACCGGATGCTCCTGCAGCACATCGAGGCCGCGCTCCATCAGCTCCTGCGCGAGCCGCGCGCCGGGGCCGCCGGTGACCGCCGAACCCACCACCACGCACGCCTGCCGGACATCGCCCGGCACCTCCGAGACCTGGTGCCACAACGGCACTCCGTACCGCTTCGCACACGCCCGCGACCGCTCGCTCCCGCGCGCCAGCACCCCGGCCAGCTCGACCGGGGAGTCCGGCGCGGCGAGCCCGGCGAGGTACACGCGACCGAATCCGGTCCCGCACACCACCGCCTTCGGCCGGACGCTCACAACACGCCCTCCTCGGCCGCTTCGTCCAGCTCGGCCGCGTCGGTCAGCAGCTCGAACACGTTCAGCGCGTCCGTCTCGCGCAGGTCGGCCACCAGGGATTCCGCGTCCAGCGCCTCCGCCGCGAACGCCCGGCCGGGCGCGACCGCGCCGGACAGGACTTGCAGCGCGGCGAGCCCGCACACGGTGCCGGTGAGCACGGAGGTGTCCCGCGACCCCGCCACCAGCGTGCTCGGGGCCGAACCGTCGGCCGGATGCGCGGTGAACACCATCCGCTGGTAGGGCTCGCGGCCGAACATGTCCAGCTCCGCGGCTTCCGCGAGCTCGGCCGCGGCGGCGGCCAGGTCGCCTTCGCCGGACATCGCGCCCTGCAGCCGGGCGAGCGTCGACATCATCGCGGCTCCGCCGTCGAACACCGAATACCAGCGCACGTCCGGGATCGCGAGCTGCTGGGCCAGCCGCTCGGGTTCGTAGCCCAAGTAGGGGAACGCGCTGACCACGCCGGGGAAGAACGGGAGCCGCACGTCCACCTGCGGCGCCGCGGACCGCGTGACCCGGCGCCCGTCCTGCCACACGGCTTGCGATTCGGCGTCGCGCCCGCCGAGGCTCAGCAGATAGTCCACCGCGCCGGCCGGGGTGAGCCGGTCCAGCACGCCGGCGTAGGTCTCCAGCCGCGCGACCGGACCGGTCCGCGCCGCGAGCCATCGCGGCAGCAAGCCGCTCAGGCCCGGCATCATGCCCGCCGTCACCACCGCGCGGCGTTCCGTTCCGGCGAGGCGTTCGTAGAGCGGCAGATCGCCGCCCGCGTCGACGTAATCCGCACCGGCGGCGAACGCGGCGCGGGCCACCCGGTCGACCACCTGGTACGACGGCCCGCCGGCGTGGACGACGACCGCGCAGTCCCGGCAGAACGCCGCGAGCGCCGCGTCGTCCCAGAGGTCCACCTCGGCCGCTTCGCCCGCCGCTAGCGCGTCCGCCGCCGCCTCGGCGCGTTTCCCGTCCCGTCCGCCGACCCGCACGATCCCGTCGAACCGCGCGGCGAGCAGCCGGACCGCCGCGCTGCCGACCGCGCCGTATCCGCCGAGGACACCGATCCGCCGGGTCATTCCTTGACCGCCAGTTCGCCGAGGCAGACCCGCTGCCAGTAGTCCCTGACCCGCTTCGCCGCCGCCGGCCACGCGCCGGTGTCGAAGTCGAGCACCAGCGTCACGTCGCCGGTGTACAGCTCCGGTTCCGCGCTCGCCTGTTCCCTCGCCGCGCGCCGGTAGGCGTCGAACCGTTCGTCCAGCTCCGGCCCGAAGCCGGACGGGTTCCACGCCGCGCCTGCCGGAGCGCCCGTTTCCAGCGCCGCCGCGACCTCCGCGTCGTCCGGGTCCGCCGGCAGGTCGAGACCGAGCGTGCGGGCGAAGAAGTAGCCGGCCGGTTCGTCGTCGCGGTAGCCGATCGGGCAGCGCACCACCATGGTCAGCTCGGCAGGCGGCCGTCCGGCCTCGGCGAGCCGCCGGGCGAGTTCGAGCGCCACCAGTCCGCCGGAATCCGTGCCGTACAAGGCAATTTCCCCGGAGTCCGGCAGCAGCGGCGCGTACGCGTCGGCGAGCCGCTGCGCCATCGGCGCGGGCACCGGGCCGCTTCCCGGCCGGAGCCCGGACACCGGGCCGGACACCAGCCCCGGGTCCCAGCGCGGTTCCCCGGTGCCGTCGGCCACGACCACCCAGGTGCGCTCTCCGGACCCCGTTGCCAGCTCGACCAGTTCGGGACCGGTGTGCGCGGCGGGGGCCGTCGCGTCGCTCCCGCCGGAGAGCCGCCCGGCCAGTTCCGCGACGGTGGCGCCCTCCAGCACGTCGCGCAGCAACTCGTCGAAGAACAGCCCGGCCGCCTGCGGCAGCTGCTCCTTGACCTCGCCGACGATCTGCGCGGCGACCAGCGAGTCCCCGCCGAGTTCGAAGATGTCCTGGTCGCGGCCCACCTCGGACCGGCCGAGCACGCGGCACCACACCTGCGCCACGGCGGCCTCCAGCTCGCCCTCCGGACGGGACTGCGCGACCGGGCCCGCCGGGGCCGCCCGGTCCGGCAGCAGCTTCGCCAGCGCGGCGCGGTCCACCTTGCCGTTGCCGGTCAGCGGGAGTTCGTCCAGCACCTCCAGCCGGGCCGGGACCATGTAGTCCGGCAGCCGTTCGGCGAGATCGTCGAGCAGGTCGAGATCGTGCGCGGGCTCGCGGCCGGATTTGAACCGCGCGGCGAACGCGTGCATGCCGATCCGGTCGAGCGCCTCGTCGCCCGCGGACAGCTGCACCACCGCGTCGGCCCCGGCCCCGGCGAGCAGTTCCCGCCATTGCGGCAGGGAAATGAACGTCTGGTCGCGGCCCGCCCGCACGTCGGCGAAATCGCCGGACTTGGCGTCGAAGAGGAATTCCATCGAGGTGAGGATCTGGTAGTTGTCGCGGGTGGTCTCGATGAACACCAGCCAGCCGCCGGGCCGCAGCAGCTCGCGGAGACGGCCGAGCGCCTGCGCCGCGTCGCGCGCGTAGTGCAGCACGTTCGCGCACAGGATCACGTCGGTGCTGTTGGCCCGCAGCCCTTGCGCCCGGTAGTCCTCGTTCAGGTCGAACAGGCCGTAGCCGACCCACGGGTACTGCTCGCCGAACCGTTCGCGCGCCTGGTTGAGGAAGAACCGCGAAACGTCGGTGAACAGGTAGTCCACGTCGTACCGGGCCAGCGCGGGGATCAGGTCGATGCTCGCCCCGCCCACGCCCGCGCCGACCTCCAGCAGGCTCAGCGGGCCGTCGCGGTCCGCGGCCAGCCCGGTGACCGCGGCTTCGACCAGCCGGTTGAGCGAGTTGCTCAGGAAGTTGCCCTGGTAGGCCGATTCTTGGATGTCCACCCGGCCTTCGGGGAACAGCAGTTGCACCGGATCGGCGTCCTCGCGCAGCAGCTCCGGCAGATGGCTGCAGGCGGTGTGGAAGTACTCGACCAGCTCCGCCCGCTGCCCGCCGCCGGGCTGAAGCTCGTCCACCTCGCGCCACGCCTGTTCGACGTCCGCCGCGGTCACCGGCGGCACCCCGGTGAGCGCGCCGTCGTCCCGGACCAGCATTCCGTTCTGCTCCAGCGCGTTGATCCACCGCCGGACAAGCCGTTCGTGCTTGGCGGTGACGCCCGCCGTCCGGAACACCTCCTCGACGGTGTGCCGGGAATCGGCCGTGGCGAACAATCCCTGCTCCCGCAGGGCGCGCACCATGGCCAGCAACGCGGTGCGGTCCAGCTGCCTGGCGAACGACACCGCCCGCGAAGCGTCCATTTCGGACCGGACGGCGGCCAGTTCCGCCGCGGCGGCCGAGGCGAGCACGGCCGGGAGCCGGTCCGGCTCGGGCTCGTCGCGCGGCGCGGGCTCCACGAACGCGGCCAGCCCGCGATCGAGCGCGCCTTCGCCTTCGACGAGCACCGCCGCCGCGCCCACCGAGGGGTGCTCGGCCAGCGCGCTTTCGATTTCGGCCAGTTCGATGCGGTGCCCGCGGATCTTCACCTGCTGGTCCTCGCGGCCGAGGAACTCGATGTCCCCGCTCGGCAGCCAGCGGCCGAGGTCGCCGGTGCGGTAGCGCCGCCCGCCCGCCGGATCGGGGCCGAACCGCTGCCGGGTCTGCTCCTCGTCGCCGAGGTAGCCGACGGCCACGCCGGCCCCGCCGATGAAGAGCTCCCCGACTGTCCACTCCGGACACGGACGGCCGAGTTCGTCCAGCACGTGGAAGGTCTGGTTGGTCAGCGGCCGCCCGTACGGGACGGACGCCGCGTCCTCGGGCACCTCGCCGACCGGGTGCCAGATCGACCAGATCGCCGCTTCGGTCGCCCCGCCGAGGCTGATCACCTCGGCGCCGGGCAGCAGTTCGCGGATCCGGCCGGGAAGCCGCACCGGGATCCAGTCGCCGGACAGCAGCGTCAGCCGCAGCGGCGGGGCGGCGGCGGTGTCCACCCGCAGGTATTCCGCGAGCATCTGCATCTGCGCGGGCACCGAATTCCACAGCGTCACCCGGTGCGCGCGCATCAGCTCGGCCCAGTGCGAGGGATCGCCCCGGCGGCCGTGCTCGGGCAGCACCAGAGCCCCGCCGACCGAAAGCGGGCCGAACACGTCGTACACCGACAGGTCGAACGCGAGGCTCGCTACGCCGAGCACGCGGTCGTCGCCGGTGACGGAGAACCGGCGGTTGATGTCGGCCACGGTGTTGCCCGCGGCGCGGTGGGTCACCACCACGCCCTTCGGGTAGCCGGTCGAGCCCGAGGTGTAGATGACGTACGCGCGTTCGTCCGGGTCGCCGGTCACCGGCGGCGGCTCCGCGGTCGAACCGTCCGCTTCGAGCACCACCGGTCCGGCCAGCTCCGCCGCGCCCGGCCCGACGACCGCGAAGCGCGCTCCCGACCGTTCGACCAGCTGCTGCTGGCGAGCGGGCGGCTGCCGGACGTCGATGGGCAGATAGGCGGCCCCGGCCAGCAGCGCGCCGAGCACCGCGACGATCTGCCCGGCTCCGGTCTCCTCCGCCACCGCGACCAGATCCCCCGCGCCGCAACCCTTTTCGGACAGTCTCAGTGCGACGCCGGCCGCCCGGCCGACCAGTTCGCGATACGTCAGCGTCTCGGCCGGGGTGATCACCGCGGGCCGGTCCGGGGTGCGCCGCGCCTGCTCGACGACCTCGCCGTGCAGCAGTCCGTCCGGCAGCGGCCCGGCGGTGGCGTTGGCCTCGGCCCTTCGCCGGGCCTGCGCCGAGGGCAGCGCGACCGGCGAATCCGCCGTCCAGCACTGTTCGCCGTCCGCCAACCCGCGCAGCAGATCGGCGAAGGCCCCGAACATGTCCGCGGCGACTCCGTCGGGGAACACGCCTTCGCGCACGTCCCAGTTGACCGTCAGCGCGCCCGCGTGTTCGAGCACCTGGCAGTCGATCCAGACCTGCGGGGTCTGGCTGATGCCGTAGCCGGGGGCGGCGGGCCCGCTCGAAGCCGAGCCGAGGCCGAGCGCGCTGGTGAACACCACCGGCATCAGCGCGGCGTCCTGGCCGCGGCGGCGCGCCATCTCGCGCAGCACCTCGACGCCGCTGAACAGCCGGTGGTCGAGGTCGGCCCACAGCTGGTCCTGCAGCGCCGCGGCCCGTTCGGCGAACCGCGGTTTCGCGCCCGCGTCCACCTCCAGCGGCAGGACGCCGGTGAAGTCGCCGACCAGCCGGTCCACCTGCTCGTGCAGAGGAAGCCGGCTCAGCACGGTCAGATCGAGGGTGAACCGGCGGCGCCTGCTCCACCGGCCGATGACCTCCGCGTACGCGGCCAGCACCGCGGCGGACGCGGTGACCCCGTGCGTCCCCGCGATCCGCGACAGCTCCGCGAACCGCTCGGCGTCCAGCGTCGCCGTGTGCCGGGCGAACCGCACCGGCGCACCGTCGCGGACCTCCGGGCGGACCGGGAGTTCCGGCGCGGGCGGCAGGCTGTCCACCCTGGACAGCCAGTACTCGCGGTCGGCGCGGTAGCGGCGGGTGCCGCGCAGCCGCCGCTCGGCGAGCAGGTAGTCGCGGAAGCCGATCTCCAGCTCCGGCAGCACCAGGCCCGGATCGGCGAGGCAGCGCGAAAACTCGTCCAGCAGCACCTGGATGCTGACGAAATCGGCGATCAGGAAGTCGATCGACAGGTGCAGCGTCGCCCGGCCCGCGCCGCGGGTGACCCGCACGTCGAACAGCGGCCATTCGCCCGGCGAGTACACCCGGTGGTCCAGTTCCTCGCGGGTCCGCTCCCGGGCCCGGTCGAACTCCGCCTCGTCGCGCGCCTGCGCGACCGGCACGGCCAGCGGCGGGACCTCGGCGAGCACCCGCTGGGACCCGTCCGCGTCGACCACCGCGCGCAGCATCCCGTGCCGGGCCACCAGCGCCCGCCAGATCTCGCCGACGCGCTCGCCGTCCAGATCGGGGAAGTCCAGTTCGCCGTACGCGTGACAGCCCACCCGGCCGTAGGCGATCACGTCCCGGCGGCCGAGCAGATAGGCGGCCTGGATGCCGGTGAGCGGGAACGGCTTCCCGGCCGCCGCCGGATCCGGTTCCGCGCGCTCGTGGGCCGCCTCCCGCAGGTAGTCCAGCAATTGCGGTTTGGCCGCGCGCAGCGCCGCTTTGCGGTCTTCGGTCAGCACTCCGCGCGGCGCGCGGAACCGCAGCCCGCCGCTCTCGTCCTGCCACAGCTCGACGCCGAGCCCTTCCAGCTCCGCCACCAGCCGCGGCACGTCGACCGGGGCAGTTGCGGTGTCCAGCGCGTCCGTCACAGCACTCCCTCTTCCACGGTGGCGACCGGGCGTTCGGTCAGTTCGCCGATGATCCGGGCCTGCTCCGCGACGCTCGGCGAGCCGAGCAGCTGGCGCAGGGTGATCTCGACGGAGAATCGGGTCCGGGTCAGTTCGAGCAGCCGGGTGGCGAGCAGGCTGTCCCCGCCGAGCGCGAAGAAGCTCGCGTGCCTGCCGACCGACTCGACGCCGAGCAGGCTCGACCACAGCCGGGCGACGCTGGTTTCCACCGGACCGGACGGCGGCTCGGCGGGCGCGGGCTCCGCTTCCGCCAGCCCGGCGCGGACCGCGGCGCGGTCGACCTTCCCGTTCGCGGTCAGCGGCAGCCGCTCCAGCACCGAGAACCGCTGCGGGACCATGTAGTCCGGCAGCCGTCCGGCCAGGAACTCCGTCAGCTCTCCGGAGTCCGGCGGAGTCTCGCCGGGCCGGAGCGAGACCGCCGCGGCGAGCCGGACGCCCGCCGCGCGCACGTCCACCGCCACCGCGGCCCGCACCGCCGGGTGCGTGCCCAGCACGGCCTCGATCTCGCCGAGTTCGATCCGGTGCCCGCGCACCTTGACCTGGTGGTCGGTGCGGCCGAGGAATTCGAGCGTGCCGTCGGGCCAGTACCGGCCGGAGTCGCCGGTCCGGTACCAGCGCCCGCCGTCGCCGCGCACGAACCGCTCGGCGGTCTGCGCCGGGTCGCCGAGGTAGCCCTCGGCCACCCCGGCCCCGCCGATCCACAGCTCGCCGGGCACCCAGTCCGGCCGGTCCTCGCCGTCGGGCCCGACCACGCGGAACCGCTGATTGCGCAACGGGAATCCGTACGGCACGGACACCCAGTCCGGATCGGGCTCGGACACCTCGAAGGCGTTGGACCAGATGGCCGCTTCGGTGGCGCCGCCCAGCGCGACCAGGCGGCAGCGGCCGTTGGTGCTCGCGGCGAGGCGGCCGGGCAGGTCGAGGCCCACCCAGTCGCCGGAGACCAGCGCGGCCCGCAGCGATTGCGGCAAGGGGGTGCCGCCTGCTTCGGCGACGAGCATCTCCAGCAGGGCGGGCACCGAGTTCCACAGCGTGACGCGCCGCCGCCGGGCCAGGTCGAGCCAGGAGCCGGGATCGCGCCGCTCGTCCTCGGCCGGGAGCACGAGGGCTCCGCCCGCGGCGAGGAGGCCGAAGATGTCGTAGACGGAAAGGTCGAAGTCCAGCGCCGAAACGGCGAGCACCCGGTCCTCGGGGCCGACCGCGAACCGGTCGTTGATGTCCGCGACGGTGTTCAGCGCGGCCCGGTGCGCCACCACGACGCCCTTCGGCACGCCGGTGGAACCAGAGGTGAAGATGACGTACGCCGGGTCTTCCGGCCGCCGCCCGACCGGTTCGGCCAGCGGCGGCGCGGCGTCGATTTCGTCGGGGAGGACGACCGGGCAGCCCGGCTGCGCCTCGGCGCCGGCTTCGGCCAGCACCGCTTTCACTTCGGCGGTGCGGTAAATGCGGTCCCGGCGGATCTCCGGCTGCGAGACGCCTACCGGCACGTACACCCCGCCCGCGCAGAGCACGCCGAGCACCGCGGCGATCTGGGCCGGCCCCTTCGGGAGGGTAACCGCGACCGTGTCTCCGGCCCGGACGCCGCGCGCCGCCAGCGCCCCGGCGACCCGCAGCGCGCGGTCGCGCAGCGCGCCGTAGCTCAGGCTCCGGTCCACGCCCCAGCACACCGCCGTCCGCTGCGGCCGGGCGTCCGCCTGCGCGAGAAAGCCGTGGTGCACCAAGCCTTCCGGCAGCGGGCCCCGGGTGTCGTTGACCTCCGCCCGGCGCCGGCGCTGCGCCTCGGGCAGCTCCGGGCGCACCGGGACCGACCAGTCCGCGCCGTCGTCCGCGAGCCGGTCCAGCAGCTCCCGGTACGCCGCGAACATCGCGTCGACCAGCCCGGGCGGGAACGCGGTCTCCAGCACGTCCCAGTTGAGCAGCAGCCCGCCCCGGTACTCGCTGACCTGGTGGTCGAGCCAGACCTGCGGGGTCTGCGACTGGCCCCAGCAGTACTCGCCGAAGGGCATCCGCAGGTCGAACGGGCTGGCCGAGAGCTGCCCCATGCCCATGGTGCTGGTGAACACCACCGGCATCGCCGCCGACGGGCCGCCGGAGCGGCGCGCCAGCTCGCGCAGCACGTCGATGCCGGAGAACGCGGTGTGCTGCATGTCGGTCCACACGCGTTCCTGCAGCCGCCGCGCCGCGTCGCGGAAACTCTCCCCCGCTTCCGGTTCGTCGGCGACCAGCAGCAGCGAGGTGAAGTCGCCGACCACCCGGGAGATGTCCGGGTGCAGCGGGGGCCGGTCGAACAGGGTCAGGTTCAGCGTGGCCGACCGCTCCTCGCTCCAGTGCCGCAGCACCGTCGCGAACGCGGCGAGGACCGCCGTGGACGGCGTCACGCCGTGCCGGGCGGCCGTCCGCGACATCCGTTGCCACTGCTGCGCGGACAACCGGAACTCGCGGCGGGTGAAGGCTTCCGGCCCGGCCGGAACCGCCGAGGCGACCGCGGGCAGCCGCGGCGCGGCCGGGAGCGTCTCAATCCGCTCGAGCCACCAGGCCCGGTCCTCCTCGCGCTTCCGCGGGTCCGGGGCCCCGCCGAGCACGCAGTCGCGAAAGGACACTCCGATCGGCGGCAGCGGCGCGGCCGGGTCGGCGTACAGCTGCGCGAGCTCCGCGAACACGGTCATGATGCTGAGCGCGTCGAGCACCAGGAAGTCCAGGGCCACCCCGAGCCGGGCGCGCCCGTCGCCGTACTCGACGACGGCGAGGTCGAACATCGGCCACACCGCCGGGTCGAACACCCGGCGGCTCAACCGTTCCCGCATCGCGGCGAGTTCGGATTCGCCGTGCGAGACCGGGATCCGGGTGTCCGGGACCTCGGGCAGCACGCGCTGGTCCCCGTTGTCGTCGAACACCGCGCGCAGCATGTCGTGCCGCCGGACCACCGCGTTCCACGCGCGTTCCAGCGCGGCCGCGTCGATCCCGTTGCCGTCGAACTCCCAGTACCACAGCGAACCGACGCTGCCCAGCGCGAATTCGGCGCGCCGGCCCACCCAGTAGGCCCACTGCACGCCGGTCGCCGGGAACGGGTCGTACCGGTGCTCCGGATCCGCGGCCAGCACCGCCGCCGCGGGCGCTTCCTCCGGCGACAGCAGCCGCGCGAACTCCCGCAGTGTCGGCGCGGCGAACAGGTCCGCCAGCCCGGCTCCGCCCAGTTCCGCCTCGCGCAACGCGACCAGCAGCCGGGTGGCCAGCAGGCTGTTGCCGCCGAGTTCGAAGAAATCGTCGTCACGTTCGATCCGCTCGGCGTTCAGCAGCCGCGTCCAGATCCCGGCGACCGCCAGCTCGGTCGCGCCCGACGGCGGCCCGCCCCGGTCCCGCGGCGCCTCCTCGCCGAGCAGTTCCCGCACCGCGCGCCGGTCGATCTTGCCGTTCGCGTTCAGCGGCAGCGCCGGCACGGCGACGATCCGCCGCGGCACCAGGTACTCCGGCAGCACCCGGGCCAAGGCTCCGGCCAGCTCGTCCGTCTTCGCCCCGGCTCCGGCGGCGGGCACCACCGCCGCGCCCAGCACCGGCCGGTCGCCGCGGTCGTCCGCCACCGCGACCGCCCTGGCGACTTCGGGAAGCGCCGCCAGCGCGTGCTCGATCTCGCCGAGCTCGATCCGGTGGCCGAGGATCTTGACCTGGAAATCGGTGCGGCCCAGGAACTCCAGCTCGCCGCCGGGCCGCAGGCGCACCAGGTCGCCGGTGCGGTACCAGCGCCGCCCGGCGTGCGCGACGAACCGCTGCGCGGTCAGCTCGGGATCGCCGTGATAGCCCAGCCCGACCCCGGTTCCGCCGAGCCACAGCTCGCCCGGCACCCAGTCCGGGCAGTCCCGGCCCAGCCGGTCCACCACGCGGATCGCCTGATTGCGCAGCGGCCCGCCGTAAGGCACCGACGGCCAGCCCGGCAGCGGCGGCCCCGCCTCGTGCCAGGTGGAGTGGATGCCGACCTCGGTCGCGCCGCCGAGCGCGACGAGCCGCGCGCCGGGGGCCAGCGCGCGCAGCCGCGCCCACAGGTCCGGGCCGACCCAGTCGCCGCCGACCAGCGCGATCCGCAGCGGCAGCGGCTGTCCCGCCGCCTCCGCGACGACCAGCAGCATGTCCAGCAGCGCGGGCACCGAGGTCCACACCGTGACGCGGTGCCTGCCGACGAGTTCGAGCCAGGCGTGCGCGTCCCGGCGGATGCCGTCGTCGAGCACCACCAGGCTCGCTCCGGCGTCGAGGAAGGCGAAGATGTCGTACACCGCCCAGTCGTGGTCGAGCGCCGAGACGGCGAGCCCGCGGTCGTCCGGGCCGATCCCGGCCCGGTCGCCGATGTCCTCGACGGTGTTGCGGGCCGCCCGGTGCGACATGCGCACGCCTTTGGGCCGTCCGGTCGAACCGGAGGTGTAGATCAGGTACGCGCAGGACTCCGGGTCGGCCGGAACCCGGTCCGCGCGTTCGGGCGCCGCGGCGGTCACCGCGAGCACCGGCACCGGCGAGTCCGGCTCGGCCGCTTCGCCCAGCACGACCGCCGCACCCGAGTCGAGATACAGCTCGTGCCGCCGCGACGGCGGGAGGTCCACGCCGACCGGAACGAACACGGCGCCCGCGTGCACCGCTCCGAGCACCGCGGCGATCTGCTGAGGCCCCTTCGGCAGGGTGATCGCGACGACGTCGCCCCGGCGCACGCCGTGTTCCGCCAGCAATCCGGACACCGTGCGGGCCCGGGCCGCCAGCTCGCCGCGGTCCCAGCCTTCCCGATCGCCCCAGCACAACGCCGGCGCGGCCGGATTCTCTTCCGCCGCACGGAAAAACCCCGCGCCGAGCACGGTTTCGCGCTCGTCGCCCGCGGTGTCGCCGAGTTCCGCCCGCCGGGCGAGCTGGTCCGCGGGCAGCAGCGAGTCCACCGGCTCGGTCCACCGCCGGCTCGCCAGCAGTTCGTCGAGCAGGCCGGCATAGGCGTCGAACATCGCGTCCAGCACGCCTTCGGCGAACAAGCCCTCGACCGCGTCCCAGTTCAGCAGCAGACCTCCGGCCTGCTCGGTGACCTGGAAGTCGAGCCACACCTGCGGGGCCTGGGAAATGTTCCAGCCCGCGTCCCCGAAACACTCGCGGATCCGGTCGCCGAACAGCTCGCCGAGCCCGATCGCGCTGGTGAAGACGACCGGCGCGACCGCCTGGCGCGCCAGCCCCCTGGCCCGGGTCAGCTCGCGCAGCACGTCCAGCCCGGTGAACCCGGAGTGCGCCGCGTCCTCCCGGATCCGGTCCTGCAGCTGCCGAGCCAGCCCCGGCACCGTGCGCGCGCCGCCCGCGTGCACGCCGACCAGGAGCAGGTTGGTGAAGTCGCCGACCAGCCCGTCGACGTCCGGGTGCACCGGCTCGCGGTCGAACAGCGGGACGTTCAGCAGGAAATCCGGTTCCTCGCTCCACGCGGCCAGCACGTGGCAGAACGCCGCCGCGAACACCATCGGCAGAGTCACCCCGTGCTCGGCCGCGTGCCCGGCCAGCACCTCGCGCTGCCGGGCGCTCAGCGTGGCGAAGCGCCGGGCCACCCGGTGCCGGTCGAGCCGTTCCGGCGCGACCGCGAGCGGCAGCGCGGGCGCGCCCGGCAACCGCGGCAGCCGCTCCTGCCAATACTCCCGGTCGCGCTCGCGGGCCTGTTCGCGTTCTTCGCGGCGCCGCGCCAGGTAGCGCGGGAAGCTGAACTCCAGCGGCGGCAGGTCGGCCTCGCCCGCGTAGCAGGCGGCGAGGTCCCGCAGCATGATCCGGAAGCTCAGCGCGTCGGCCGCGATCATGTCGAGGTCGAGGTGCATGCGCGTGTGCCCGCCGGGCAGCAGCGAGAGGGCCAGGTCGAACACCTCGCCCTCGGAGACGGCGAACGTCCGATGCGAAAGCCGTTCCCGGATTTCCCCCAGCCGACGGCGGATCTCGTCCTCGGGCAGCTCGCGCAGGTCGTGCACGGCGAGCCCGCGCCACGCCGGTTCGGGAAGGATCTGCTGCGTGCCGTCGCCGAGCACGCGCATCCGGAGCATCCCGTGCCGCCGGGCGAGCGCGCGCACCGCGCGCTCCAGCCGGGCCGGTTCCACCCCGCTGCCGTCGAACTCCGCGTAGAAATGCGTGGTCACGCCGGCGAGTGCGAAGGTCTCGTCGCGGCCGACCCAGTACGCGTACTGCATCGGAGCGAGTTCGAACGGCTCGCTCTCGTCGATCTCCGGCTGCGGTTCCCCGGCCGGCTCACCTGCCGCGCTGCCTGCCGTGCCGCCGCCCGCCAGCAGATCGCACCATTCCCGCAGGGTCGGCCGTTCCATCAGCTCGGCGAACCGGACCTGCTTCCCCCGCGCCCGCCAGCGCGCGGCGAGCCGCATCACCGAAAGGGAATCCAGCCCGCACGCGATCAGGTCGCCGCCGGTCGCGGCGAGCCGGTCCGCGTCCGGCAGCATCGCGGCGACGTCCGCGCGGATGTTCTCTTCGGTGAGCACCGCCGCCGCGGGCTCCGCCGCGTCGCTGTGGCCGTCCATCACGCTCCCGGGATTCGCGGGGACGGAAAAAATGCCGTCACCAATTCGACTAATGCTGAACGCTCAAGCAGTTGCCGACTAAAGGCTGAACTCTCAAGCAGTTGCCGGGCTTAAAGCTGAACTTTCAAGCAGTTGCTTCGCCGCGATCGTCCAGTTCCTCGGCGAACTGCTTCCACGTCTCCGCGTAACCGCGGGCCACTTCGGCGACCACATTCGTGCAATGCGAGGGAACCGAAGCGGCGAGACTGGCGCATTCGTCGCTGGTGAGCGCGTGCACGTCGAGCCAGCGCAGCAACGCGCGGCCGGCGTCGGTGAACCTGAGCGACGGATCCTTTTTCAGATTCTGCAACATGCGCACGCTGTCGTGCACGGCCCGCTGCGCCGTGCCGCGAACGGTGCGCTGCGCCGGCAGCCGTTGCGGCGCGACGCCGTCCTCCCCCGTTCGCTGGCGGGGAGGCAAGGGATCCTCGCCGCGGCGGATCCGCTCCCGGACGTCCCGTGCGGTGCCGGTGGAAATACCGACGCTCTGGGCGATTTCCCGCAGCGAGGCGTCCGGGTTCTGCCGGATCATCTCGCTGGCCCGGCGCCGTCCTTCGGCGTGGTTCAACGGCCGCACCCGGCCGTCCCGGCCGACCCTGGCGTGCAGCTGCGGCAGGTCGCAGCCGACCCGTTTCCGCAGCGCTCCCACGGTTTTCGCGGAGATTCCGGAGGCCTCGGCGACCGCGCGGTCGGACCAGTCCGGGCGCAGCTTCACGATGCGCTGCGCGGCGACCTCGCGTTCCCGCAGGGTCAGCGGCAGCCCGTGCTTGATGTTGGCCTGCACGGAAAGGATGAACGCGGCCTCGGCGCTGCCGCTGAACAGGTATGCCTCGATCCGGTCGGCCCCGCGCAGCGCGGCCGCGCGGACCCGGTGCATGCCGTCGATCACCCGCATGTCCGACCGGTTGACCAGAATCGGCGGGAGGTCCGCCCCGCTCTCCACGAGAGTCCTGGCGTGCTCGAGGTTCTCGCCGCCGAGCCGCGGGCTGTCCGCCGGCAGCAGCGAGCTGATCTCGACCATCCGCTTCTCGCACTGGCCGAGGACCGCGGCGAACGGTTCCACTTCGTCGGGGCGCCCGTTGTCCGCCGCGCAGCGGGCAGGCCACAATCGTCCGTTCGAGTCGTGCATGGGCTATTCCCCCAGGAATGAACTCGCCGTGAAACTGCGTCGTACTCGGCAGTGCGGATTTCCGCATATCTGCCGCCCCCCGCCCAACTATTGCAAAGCGTCCGCCACCGCGCAAACACCTGCCGACGGCACACGATGCCACGTTTTTCGCAACCACAGGGAGAAAATACGAGCAATCGGACAATCAGGTGATTGGCGGTACGGAGGCGTCGAGTCACCGTGGGCGCCATCGGAAATATCCGGCCCGCGCGCTTACCGCAACCAGTAAAGGCGGTGCAATGGGTGTTCGACAGAAAGGACCGCGACAGACTGAAACCCTGCGGCGTGTGCATAACCGCGTACGACGGAAGGCCGAATGACCGTGCCCGTTCCGGCCGACGGCCGCTCGGACAACCCGACCGGCAGGCAGTGCAGCACGCTCACCGCGTAGAGAAATCGCTCGACCTCTCCGGCGGGCGCGGCGAACTCCTCGGCCGCTTTCGGCTCCATCAGCAGCACCCCGCCCCCTGGCCGCAGCGCCCGGCGGCACCAGCGCAGGACCTCCACCGGCCGCGCCATGTCGTGCAACGCGTCCAGGACGCACACCAGCGCGTATCCGCCGCCGGGCGCTTCGGCAGGCCCGTCCGCGGCCGCCCGCGCGAAGGCCAGCGTGTCCGGCGCACCGGCGGCGGCCGCGTTGGCCTTCGCTTCGCGCACCGCGGCCTCGTCGGAGTCGAACCCGGTCACCGCCGCTCGCGGATAGGCCCTGGCCAGCGCGATCGACGACCATCCGCTCCCGCAGCCCACGTCGGCGATCCCCGCTCCGCGCACGAGCCTGCGGTGCACGTCCGGCAGCGCGGAACGGATCCAGCCGGCCAGTTCGCCCTCGAACACCGCCCGGTTCAGCTCGGTCTGCGCGCCGCGGAAGTCCTCGCCGTACTCGTGGTAGCCGAGCCCGCCGTCCCGGCGGTACGCCTCGGCGATGCGCGGCAGCACCGGCGCGATCCCGGCCGCCGGAAGCACCGAGGACAGCGCGGGCGGCGGGTCTCCGGTCAGCGCGGCCCGGTGGGCGTCCGGAAGCAGGAACCGGCGCTCCGGCGGCTCGCCGGAGCAGGTCACGATCCCGGCCGCGGCCTGCTGTTCGAGCCACTCCCGCGCGTACCGGGGCCCGATGCCGGCCCGCCCGGCCAGCTCCCCGGCGGTCAGCGGCCGCTCGCACAGGTGCTCGTAGAGCCCCAGCCGCAGGCCGAGGCCGATGGTCAGCAGCTCGGCGGCGGCGATGCCGGCGGCGAAGAGCCGTCCGGCGAACGCCGCTTCCCCGCTGTTCATCCGCGCCTCCCGCGCCGTCCGCGCATTCGATTTTCCCCGAATACTGGCCCTATATTGCCGACATGACTTTTCACGAGGCGCCCGCTTCTATCGGACAACGACTTCTGTGGTTTCTCGAACATTACCGACCGGATACCGCTTCCCTCAATTGCCCGGTGGTATGCAAACTGCACGGCCCGCTCGACGTCGGCGAATTGAAAATCGCGCTCCGCCGGTTGACCGAACGGCACGAGGCATTGCGCACCACCCTGGTCCGAGACGGCCGGAAACTGGTTCAGCGCATTCACGAAAGCGGCGAGCCGCCGCTGCGCGAGGAAGACCTCGCCGCCGAGGACGCCGCGGCCCCGGAGACTGCCTTCGAACGGGCTCTGGAGGCCGAACTGCAGGTCCCGGTCGATGTCGGCTCGTGGCCGCTGCGCTGCACGCTCTGGCGGCTGGGCCCGGACGAGCACGCGCTGTGCCTGACCATGCACCACCTGGTGTCCGACGCCTGGTCCTGCGGAATCATTCTGCAGGACCTGATAAAGCTGCTGGACGCGGGACCGGAAAACGATCCGGGACTGCCGCCGGTCGCATTCCCGTATTCGGCCTTCGCCCGCCGCCAGCACGAGCAGGCGAAAAACGGGGGCCTGAAAGCCCATCAGGACTACTGGGTCGGCAAGCTCCGCGACATGCGCCTGGTGCGGCTTCCCGAGACGGGAAGGCAGGCGCCGGGAGAGGGCCGCGCGAGCGGCATCGAAACCGCCGTGCTGCCCCCGGCAGTTTTCGGGAAACTGCGCGAAGTGGCCCGCGCCGAACGCACCACGCTGTTCACCGTGATGCTTTCGCTCTACTACTTGCTGCTGGCCCGCACGACCGGCCAGACCGACCTGCCGGTCGCGTCGCTGTTCGCGAACCGGTCCGGGCGAGAGGTCCAGTCCACCGTCGGCTTCTTCGCGAACATGGTGGTGCTGCGCAGCAAGGTCGACCCGGACGCCCCGTTCTCCGAGGTCGTGCGGTCGGTGCGGCCCACCGTCATCGACGGCTTCCTGCACGAGTGCATCCCGTACCAGATGCTCCCGCTGTCGTTCCAGGACAACGGCGGCCGCGTCGACGACGTCGTGTTCCAGATGCTGCTGACCCCGCCGCCGGGCACGAAGGTGCACGCCAGGGGCGTGGACTTCGAGCTGTACACGCCGGACGTGCTGGGCAGCCGGTTCGGGCTCGAACTCGGCCTGATCCCGCAGCACACCGGCGACTGCCAGGCGATGCTCTTCTACACCACCGACCGGATCAGCCCTCAGTGGGCGAAGGACTTCCTCGCCGGCTACGCCGCCATGGCCGCCGCGGCGGCGGCCGATCCCTCCGCCGTGGTGACCGCGGGAGCGGCCGCCCGATGAGCGCACCCGGCATCGAGCGCTACGACGCCGGCCGGATCGCGGCGATGGCCGATCCGTACCCGGCCTACGCCGCGCTGCGGGCCCGCGGGCGGCTGTTGCCCGCGGGCCCCGGCGCCTGGGCCGTCCCGCGCTACGAGGACGTGGCCGCGCTCCTGCGCGACCCGCGGCTCGGGCACGAGTTCCCGAACGTCATGTACCGGCTTTCCGGCGAGCCCGACGTGCTGACCGAGTTCTTCCGCGCCACCGTGCTCAACCGGGACGCGCCGAGCCATCCCGTGCTGCGGCGGGCGATGGCCGCGCTCCTCGCCCCGCGGGCCGTCGCGCGCCTGCGGCCCCGGATCGACGAGCTCGTCGCGCGCCTGCTCGGGGACCTGGCCGAGGCGGGGACCGGCGACCTCGTCGAGGGGCTCGCCTACCCGCTGCCGGTGATCGTCTCCTCCGAACTGCTCGGCATCCCCGCGGCCGACCGCGACCGGCTGCGCCCGCACGCCGTCGCGCTCGGCCGCGCCTTCGGGGCGGGCATCCAGCCCGCCGGGGACCGGGACGCGGCGATCGCCGCCGTGCACTGGCTGCGCGGCTACGTGCGGGGCCTGCTCGAACGCGCGGGCGACGGCCCGCTGTCCGGGGTGCTGGCCGCGGGCCGGGACGCCGGGCTGGCGGCCGCGGAGATCGTGGACAACGTGATCTTCCTGTTCTTCGCCGGGTTCGACACGACCACGAACCTCATCGCCAACGGCTGCGCGGCGCTGCTGGAGAGCCCCGCGCTGCTGGAGACGCTGCGCGGGGACCCGGCGCTGGCCGAGTCCGCGGTCGAGGAGTTCCTCCGGTTCGAGGCCCCGATCCAGGCGACCGCGCGGGTCGTGCGGGAGCCGGTCGAGATCGGCGGGCGGGTGCTGCGCGCCCGCAGGCTCGTCCTGCTGCTGCTGGCCTCGGCCAACCGCGACGAGCGGCGCTTCGCCGACCCGGACCGGATCGACCTCGCGCGCTCGCCCAATCCGCACCTGTCGTTCAGCTCCGGCGTGCACCACTGCCTCGGCGCGACGCTGGCCCGGATCGAGGGGGCCGCGGTGTTCGCGCAGGTGGCCGCCCGGCGCGACCGGTTCGTCCCGGCCGGTCCGCCGCGGCGGCGGGAGCACCCCAGCTTCCGCGGTTTCGCCCGGCTGCCGGTGCGCTTCCGCTGACCCCGCCACGTGCAGCCACGTGCAACTGCCACATTTCCGCGTTTGCTCACCCGAACACGAGCGGGAGCGCCTTGATGCCGTTCATGAAGTTCGATTCGAGCCGCACCGTCTCGCCCGCCCGGCGCAGCAGCGGCAGATGCGGCGCCAGCTCCCGCAGGAACGCGACCCCCTCGGCGCGGGCCAGGTGCGCGCCGAGGCAGTAGTGCGGCCCCGCCCCGAAGGCCAGGTGCCGGACGTCGGGGCGGGCCGGGTCGAAGCGCTCGGGACCGGCGAACGCGCGCTCGTCGCGGTTGGCGGAGATGTAGTAGAGGACGACCTTGTCCCCGGCCGCGATCCGGCGGCCGTCGAGTTCGGTGTCGCGCGTCGCGGTCCGGCGGAACTGCATGATCGGCGTGATCCAGCGCAGCAGTTCCTCCACCGCGAGCGCGGGGTCGGCGCCCTCGCGCAGGGCGCGCGGCAGCGACGGGTCGTCCGCGCACAGCTCCAGCGTTCCGGACAGCAGGTGCCGGGTCGTCTCGTTGCCCGCCACGACGAGCAGCAGCCAGAGGTGGCAGAACTCCTTCTCGGTGAGCTTCCGGCCGTCCACGTCCGCGGCGACGAGCCTGCTCACCAGGTCGTCGCCCGGCCGCCGCTTGCGCTCCCGCGCCGCCTCCATCGCGTACGCGAACGCTTCGAAGAAGGTCCGCTGGAACGCCTCGACGTCCCCGCCGCCGTACTCCGGGTCGTCGAAGCCGACCAGGTTGTTGCTCCAGCGGTAGAGCAGGCCGCGGTCCTGCCTCGGCATGCCGAGCAGGTCGGCCAGCACCAGCAGCGGCAGTTCGGCGGCCAGGCCGGCCACCGCGTCCGCTCCGCCGGCCGAGACCGCGTCCGCCACCAGGCGTTTCGCGTGCTCCGCGATCGAAGACTCCAGCGCGCGCACCGCTCTCGGCGTGAACGCGCCGGTGGCCGCTTTGCGCAGCTTCGCGTGCTCCGGCGCGTCCATCCCGACCAGCAGCTGGCGGGTCCGGTCGAGGTCCGCGGGCGATTTCGCGTCGGTCAGGAACGGCCCGCCCGCCGCCGAGGAGAACACCTCGGGCGCGCGCGACGCCTCGACCACCGCCGCGTGCCGCGTGACCGCCCAGAACCCGTCGCCGCGCTGCACGACCTCGCCGCCGCGGCCGCGGCGGCGCAGGCTGGCCTCCTCGACCCAGCTGACGGGCTCCTCCGCGCGCAGCCGCGCGAACTCGGCGTGCGGCGGACCGCTCCGATAGGCCGCAGGATCCGCGATCCCGGTCCGTTCGGGCACGTGCACCGCTCCCCCTTCGGGTCAGGTCAGTCCAGGAAATCGGGTTCGGCGCGGACGAGATCCGCGTACAGCGAACGGAAACTCAGCCGCGCGAGCCACGGCGCCCCGATGTCGGCTCGCGCGCTCAACGCCGCTTCGCGGCTGACGGTCGTGGGGGTTCCGGCTGCCTCGGCGAGCAACTGCACCTGGCACGCCCGGTCCATCGCGATGAACCACCACGCGGCCTCTTCGACCGAACCCCCGACGGTGAGCAGGCCGTGGTTGCGGAGGATCACCGCTTTGCCCGCCCCGAGCGTCTCGGCGATCCGCACGCCTTCCTCTTCGGCGAGCACGACTCCGGAATAGCCGTCGAACACCGTGTGGTCCTCGAAGAACGCACAGGCGTCCTGGCAGATCGGCAGCAGCGGACGGCCGAGGCTGGCGAACGCCCGCCCGTGCAGGGAGTGCGTGTGCGCGGCGGCGACGGTCTCGGGCCGGGCCCGGTGGATCGCCGAGTGGATGGTGTACCCGGCGGGGTTCACCCGGCCCTCGCCCTCCACCACCGCGCCGTCTTCGTCGACCAGCAGCAGGTCGCTGACCCGCACGTGCCCGAAGGGCGTGCCGAACGGGTTGATCCAGAACCGGTCCGGACGCCGCGGGTCGCGCGCGGTCACGTGCCCGCCCACCCCCTCGGCGAGGCCGAACCGGGCGAAGAGCCGCAGCGTCGCCGCGAGCCGCTGCTTGCGGTGCAGCAATTCCTCTTCCGCGGTCCGGGTTTTCGCCGCGGTCATCGGAGCGTGCCGGCCGCGAGCGGCGGCCGCGCCGGGGCGATTTCGTCCTCGGGCGCGGCGAGCACGCCGCGGCGGCGCAGGTGCGGCATGAGGCCTTCGCCGAGCCGGTACGCCTCCTCCAGATGCGGCTGCGCGGACAGGATCAGGTGCTCGACGCCGAGCTCGTGGTACTCGGCGATGCGGTCGGCGACCTCCTCGTGCGAACCGACCAGCGCCACCGCGGGCCCTTGCCTGCCGAGGCCGTAGCCGGTCCAGACGTTCGGGTACACCTCGAGCCCGTCGCGGCTGCCGTTGTGCAGCGCGGCCATCCGCCGCTGTCCTTCGGAATCGCTCGCGGCGAACCTCCGCTGGGTCCGCTCGACCAAACCCGTGCTCATCCCGGCCACGATCCGGTCGGCCTCGGCCCACGCCTCTGCCGCGGTGTCCCGGGAGATGACGTGCATCCGGGTGCCGAACGGCAGCACCCGGCCCGCCGCCGCGGCCTCCTCCCGCACCCGGGCGACCTGCGCGGCCATCCCGTCCGGCGGTTCGCCCCAGGCGAGGTACACGTCCGCGTGCCGGATCGCGGTGCGCATCGCGGGTTCCGAACTGCCGCCGAGGAAGATCGGCGGCAGCGGGTCCGGGCGCCGGATCACCGTCGCGCCCGAAACCCGGTAGTACTCGCCTTCGTGGTCGACCGAACCGGTCCACGCCCCGCGCAGCACGCCGAGGAATTCCCCGGCCCGCGCGTAGCGTTCGTCGTGGCCGAGGTGATCGCCGTAGCGGCGCAGTTCCTCGGGATCGCCGCCGGAGACCACGTTCAGCAGCAGCCGGCCGCCGGTCAGGCGCTGGCAGGTCGCGGCCATCTGCGCGGTGAGCGTCGGGCTCGCGGCGCCCGGCCGGAACGCGACCATGAACCGCAGCCGCGCGGTTTCCCGGCTCAGCGCGGCGGCGACGAGCCACGGGTCCTCGCAGAACAGCCCGAACGGCACCAGCGCGCCGGTGAAGCCCGCTTGTTCGGCGGCGCGCGCCACCTGGGCGAGATAGCCGGCGTCAGGATCGCGCCGGACGTTCGGCGCGCCGTCGCGCTCGACGTCCCGGCCGTCGCCGTGTCCGGGGATGAACCAATACAGGTGCAAGGCCATGGAAAACCGTCCCGGTGAAGGAAAAAGTGCCTGCCGCGGCGGTCAGTCGACCATCGCCGGGCCGCCTCGGTCAACCCGGGTTCCCCTGCGCGGCAACGGGTTGCACGGATTGACAGCGCGCGGGCGGCTCGCCTTCAATCGGCCCGCAAGCGCTGGGAGGGAGCCCCGTTGATCGAGCACGTTCTTCCCGCCGCGGCGGCCGGGGCGGAGACGACGGCCGACGTCGATCCGTCCACTTCGGACTTTCTGGAACGCGGGGCGCTGGCGTCGCGGACGCGGCGGCCCCGGCTCGCCGAGTTCGCCACCGGACGCAGCTGTGCCAGGGCGGCGCTGCGGGAACTGGGCGCGCCCGCCGGACCGGTCGGCCGCGGACCGCACCGGGAACCGCGCTGGCCGCCCGGGATCGTCGGCAGCATCACGCACTGCCCCGGCTACCGCGCGGCCGCGGTGGCCCGCGCGTGCCGGGTGCGCGCGATAGGGATCGACGCGGAACCGCACCGCCCGCTCTCGCCCCGGATGTTCGCCCGGATCACCTCCGCGGCCGAACGGCGGGAGCTGGCCGCATTGCCCTCGACCGGCGCGCACGTCGACCGGATCGTGTTCTCCGCCAAGGAAAGCGTCTACAAAGCGTGGTTCCCGATGACCGGCACCGACCTGGGGTTCACCGACGTGCATCTGAGCCTCGACCCGCTCCGGCGCCGCTTCGTGGTCGAACTGCCCGCGCCGTTCGAGCCCGTGCGCGGGCGCTACGCCGTCGCCTGCGGCCGGATCGTCACGGCCGTCGCCGTGCCCGCCGATGGCCTCCGCTGAGACGCGCCGGGTGACCGGCCCGGACGACGTGACCCCGGAATGGCTCGGCGCGGTCCTGCGCCGGGCCGCGCCGGGGAGCGTGCTGACCGGGATCACCCGCACCGAGCTCACCCGAGGCAGGCTCGGCCGCTGTGTCCGGTTCGGACTGTCCTGGGACGGGCCGGGCGGCCCGGCGGCGGTGGTCGGCAAATTCCCCGCGGCGGGACCGGTGAGCAGGCAGACCGGGACGATCGGCAACCAGTACGCCACCGAGGTCGGGTTCTACCGCACGCTCGGCGAACGGGTGTGCGTCGACGTTCCCCGGTGCCACGTCGCCGAGACGCACGACGACGGCGGGTTCGTGCTGGTGCTGGACTGGGTGGACGGCGCGGCGGGCGACCAGGCCGCGGGCGCGAGCCTGCCGGAGGCCGAGGCCGCGGTCGACGCGCTGGCCCGGCTGCACGCCCAGTTCACGGGCTCCGCCGAGCTGCCGACGCCCCCGGATGCCGCTGCGCATCGGCGTACCGCGGCGCTCTACCAGTTGCTGTGCGACCGGTTCCTGGACCGCTTCGGCGATCGGATCAGTGCCGAAACCGCGTCGACGGTAGCCCGGTTCAAGCGGTCGGTGCGCGGCTGGACCGCGCTCTGGGAACCGCCGTTCACCTTGCTGCACGGGGATTACCGGCTCGACAACCTGCTGTTCCGGACCGTTCGCGGGCACCGCTCGGTCACCGTGCTCGACTGGCAGACGATGTCCGCCGGCCCCGGTCCCCGCGACCTCGCCTACCTGCTCGGCGGCAGCCTCGACCCGCGGCTGCGCCGGACCTGCGAATCCGCGCTGGTGGACCGGTACGTCCGCACGCTGCGGGCGCACGGGACCGCCGTGCCCTCCGGCTGGCTGCGGCGGACGCTGCGGCTGGGCACGCTGTCCGGCCTGCACATGACCGTAGTCGGCGCGATGCTGGTGGAATCCGGCACGGACGCTGACCGCATGTTCGCGGCGATGGCCGAACGGCACGCCGCGCACGCCGCCGACCACGACGCCCTCCGACTGCTGGAGTCGATGTGCTGACCGACGCCGACGAACGTCTCGCGCACCAGATCCCGGAACCGCTGCCGGCGGTAGCCGGCCCGGACCGGCACTGGCGGGAAAGCTACTTCTTCGCCGCGCACCACCCGGAACGGCTCGACGACGCGCTGGTGCTGACGATGGCGGCCAACCCGGCCCGGCGCACGATGGACAGCTACCAGATGGGCCGGCTCGGCGGGGAGCTGTTCTTCTCCCGCACGTCGCGGCCGTTCGGCGACGATCCGCACACCCCGGTCGCCGGCCCGGTTTCGGTGGAGATAGTCCGTCCTTATCAGGAGATCGTGCTGCGCGCGGGCCCCGGCGCGCGCGGGTTCGGCGGGATGGAGCTGACCTGGACCGCGCGGACCCGGCCGTACCTGACCCGCCGCGGCACCCTCGTCGTCGACGGCGCGCCGGTGTGGGACCAGCGCCAGGTCATGCAATCCGGCTGGTTCGACGGCGAGTACGTCAGCTCCGGCCGCACCGTCGCGGTCGAGCGGTGGTGGGGGCAGCGCGACCATTCCTGGGGCATCCGCCGCCACCCGCGCTGTCCCTTGTGGATCTGGCTGGCGGTGCAGCTGCCGGACGGGATGCTCGGCGCCTGGCTGTGGGAGCACGCCGACGGCCGCAGGCACTACCTCGACGGCTGCTGGGCCCCCGACGGGGGCGAGGAGCCGGTGCCGCTCGCGGATCTGAGCTACGACCTCGACTGGCTGGATTCAGCAGGCGAGCCGGTGCGCGGCGCCGGCGCCGCACAGCGAGCGGACGGGCTCGGCGGCCGCGTCGTCTTCGTGCTCTCCGACGGCCGCTCGGTGACCGTCGACGGACGAGGGCACTGGATCGCGCCGTACGGACGCCGGGGCGGCGGCCTGCACCAGATTTCCGTGCACACGTCCGACGGCCGCGACGGCACCGCGATCTACGAGGTCACCGGCTGCGCCCACCACCGTTTCTTCCCGGAGGCAGCTTCGTGATCCCGGCCGAATCCGAGTTCCGCGACGAGCTGCGGCGCTGGCTCGCCGCGACGCCCGCGCCCGCCGCGCGGTCCGCCGGTTTCCCCGCCAGGGAGGAGATCCGCGAGTTCAGCTCCGCGCTGCACGCGGCGGGGTTCGCCGGGGTCAGCTGGCCCGTCGAGCACGGCGGGCGCGGGCTGCCCGCGGCGTTCGACGCCGTCGTCGCCGAAGAGCTGGTGCGGGCCGGCCGGGGCGACCACGTGGGGATCATCGGGCTCGGCATGGTCGGCCCGGCCGTCCTCGCCGTCGGCACCCCCGAGCAGCGCAACCGTTTCCTGCCGCGGATCCTGACCGGGGAAACCCTGTTCTGCCAAGGATTCTCCGAACCGGAGGCGGGTTCGGACCTGGCCGCGCTGCGCACCACCGCGACCGAACGCGACGGGACGTTCGTGGTCGACGGGCACAAGCTCTGGTCCACCGGCGCGCCGGTCGCCGACCACTGCCTGCTGCTCGCCCGCACCGAACCGGGCTCCCGCGGGCATCGCGGGCTCAGCTGCCTGCTGGTGGACCTGCGCACGGCGGGAGTCACCGTCCGGCCGCTGCGCCAGCTGTCCGGCGAGACCCGGTTCGGCGAGCTGCTGTTCGACCGAGTGCCGGTGCCCGCCGACGCGGTGCTCGGACCGGTCGGCGGCGGCTGGCGAGTCGCCATGACCACCCTCGCGCACGAACGCGGCACCTTCGGCGTCCGGCTCGCCGCCGCGCTTTCGGCCGAGTTCGAGGATTTCACGGCCATGCTGCGGCGGCACGGACTCGACCGCGACCCGGTGACGCGGGACCAGGCCGCACGAGTGTGGATCGAGATCGCCGGGGTGCGCGCGGCCGCACACCGGGTCGCGGGCGCGGAACCGGGCCCGGAAGCCTCGATCGTCAAGCTTCGCTGGTCGCAGGCCGAGCAGCGGCTGGCCGCGCTGGCGTTCCGAGTGCTCGGCGACGGCGATTCCGCCGATCATGCCCGATGGCGGCACGCGCGGCTGCGCAGCCGGGGCGCCACTTTGGAAGGCGGCACCTCCGAGGTGCTGCGCGACGTCCTCGCCGAGCGAGTGCTCGGCCTGCCGAGGGGACGGTGAACGTGCTCGCCGCCGAACATCGCGCGCTGGTCGAAGCCGCGCGCGACCTGCTCGCCAGCGGCCCGGACTGGGCGGCTCTGGTTCAGCAAGGCTGGCTCGACGAGGACTTGAGCCCGGCCGCACTGGCTTCGCTCGCCGAGGAAAGCGGCACGGTGGTCCTCCCCCAGCCCTGGCTGATCACCGCCGCCGTCGCGCCGCTGCGCCTCGGCCTCCCGGCCTCCCTAGCGATCAGCGGCTCCGCCACTGGTTCGACTCGCCTGCGCGGCCGATTCCGCGTCCGGTGGCCAGGCCCCGACGGCGTGCTGCTGGTTCCGGGCTCCGCGCTGTTCGCAGTCCGCTGCGCCGACGCAGACGCCCGACTTATGTCCACAATGGACCCCACAAGACCGCTCGCCGAGGTCGCCCTCGAAGACACCCCGGCGGAACGCGTCGCCGGACTCGACGTCGTCCCCGGATTGCACCGCCGCTACCGGACTCTGGCGGCCTGCGAAGCGATCGGAGTCGCGCGAGCCGCGCTTACACTGGCGACGGAACACGCGAAGAACCGCATCCAGTTCGGCCGCGCGATCGGCAGTTTCCAGGCGGTGTCGCACCGGCTGTCCGACGTCTACGCCGAGATCGAAACCGCAGCCGCGCTGATCCCCCGCGCACTCCCCGCGCTCGACGGGGCCAGTGCCGACGAACCACCGCTAACCGCTCTGCTCGCCGCCGCCTCGGCCGCGGCGCACGCGACCGAGGCGGCGGTCCAGACGTTGGGCGCACAGGGATTCCTCGCCGACCACCCGATCGCGGCGCTGTACCGGCGGGCCCAATCCTTCGCCGAGCCAGGGCTGCACGCCGAACTGGCCGATCTGATCCTGGACGAGAACGGCCGAACCCGAGGAGGAGAACCGAAATGAAGGTGGAGATCGACGAACGCCGGTGCTGTTCGGCAGGCCAGTGCGCGGTGCTCGCTCCGGATGTCTTCGACCAGCACGAAGACACCGGCACGGTGGTGCTGCTGACCCCGAACCCGCCCGCAGAACATCACAACGCGGTGCGCGACGCGGCGGAATCGTGCCCGGGCATGGTCATCACGATCGACGAGGACGGCTGAGGGGAGGATCAGCGGCTGTGCGCTGAGGGACCGGTGCCGCCACCCTCGACGCCGAGGCACGCCCGTTGTCCACGTTGGTCGCGGCGTTCGGCGGCCTTCCGGGATGGCATGTGGTGCTGCAGATCGGCAAACACGTCGATCCGGCGGCACTCGGGGAGCTGCCGGGGACGGTTGAGGTGCGGGATTGGCTGCCGCAGATGGCGGTGCCGGAGAGTGCTTCCGCGTTCGTCACCCATGGCGGGACGGGCGGGTGCGCGGAGGGGTTGCTGCACGGCGTGCCGATGATCGCGGTACCCCAGGATCCGCGTACCGGCCAGCCGACAATGCCGACGCTTTGGTGCGGCTTGGGGTCAGGTGGAGGGCGAGACCGGGGCTGCTGACTTGATCGAGGCGGAGCTGGCGGGTTCAAGGTGAGGGCGCGGAAGGCTGAACCATCCGGCTGTGCCGCAGAATCCGCACGCCTGCCACCAAAGGCGCAGCCGAATGACCGCAACCCGCGCACACGGACCGCTACCCCGCGAACCGGTAGCCGACCCCTCGGACAGTCTCGATCAAAGTCTGCTCCCGCAGTTTGCGCCGGAGCTGCCGGACCACGACCTCCAGGACGTTCGAGTCCGGATCGGCCATCCGGTCCCACGCGTGCTCGATCAGTTCCCTGCGCGGCACCGGCGCGCCCGCCGCGGCCATCAGGCGTTCGAGGACCAGGAATTCCTTCGGGGCCAGGGTGAGCAGGACGCCCGCGCGGCGCACCTCGCGCGTGCCGGCGTCGAGTTCCACGTCGCCGCGGCGCAGGACGGCCGGGCGGGTTCGCGGCGCGGGGCTCAGGCGGCACAGGCTGCGGACTCGCGCGACCAGTTCGGCCATTTCGAACGGTTTGACGAGGTAGTCGCCGCCGAGTTGCAGGCCTTCGACCCGGTCGGCGGTGCTGTCGCGCGCGGTCAGGAACAGCACCGGGACCAGCCAGCCGGACCGGCGGCGGTGCTGCACGTAGCGGAGGGAGTCGCCGGAGGGCAGCATCCGGTCGAAGACCACGCAGTCGTAGGCGTTGACGAAGAGCGCTTCGTCGGCGACCGGCAGATCGGCCGCCGCGTCCACGGCGAATCCGGCGCTGCGCAACGAAACGTCGAGGGCTATCCGCACGTTGTCATCGTCTTCGACCACCAGCACTCGCACGAAACCCAGGTTAGCGGGCGACCGCCGCCTCGATGTCGGCGATGCTCAGGGTCCGCAGTTCCTCGAGGGTCGGCACCCGCCCGAGCAGCCGCAACCGCTGGGACTGCGACTTCCGGACGCCTTCGAACAACCGCCGCGCGTCGCGGGCGTTGCCGAAGTTCTCCTCGCCGGAGATCCGCGCGAAATGGTCCACGAGCACCGGTTCCGCGGCCGCGTCCAGTTCGTAGTCCTGGCCGGAGACCATCCGGCCGATGATGCCGAGCAGTTCGCCGGGGGTGTAGTTCTCGAACTCGATCGTCTTGCCGAACCGCGACGCGAGCCCGGGGTTGGCGGACAGGAACCCGGCCATCTCCTTCGTGTACCCGGCCACGATCACGGCCACCTCGTCCCGGTGGTCCTCCATCATCTTGACCAGGGTGTCGATCGCCTCCTGGCCGAAGTCGCCGCCCGCCGAGCCCGCCCGCGACAGCGTGTAGGCCTCGTCGATGAACAGCACCCCGCCTTTCGCCTCCTCGAAGATCAGCGCCGTCTTCTCCGCGGTGTGCCCGATGTACTGGCCCACGAGATCACGACGCGACACCTCCCTGAACTGGCCGTGCGGCAGCACCCCCAGTGCTTGAAGCAGCCGCCCGTACAGCCGGGCCACGGTCGTTTTCCCGGTGCCGGGCGCGCCGGCGAAGATCAGGTGGTGGCTCGCGCCGCCGACCGGCAGGCCCGCGTTGCGCCGCCATTCGTTGACCTGCAGTTCGTCCACCAGCGAGCGCACTTCGGCCTTGACCCGGGGGAGGCCGACCATCGTGTCGAGTTCGGTGAGCAGTTCGTCCGGCGCCCCGCCGCCGGAGCCGGCCGGTCCGGTGGCTTCGACTACGACCGGGCTCGCGCCGTCTGCCAGGGAAATGCCCGGTTCCGCGGTGTTTTCCGCCCGGCACTCCTCAATGCTGCCGCCGCATCCGGCCGCGAACGCGATGCCGGCGCCGCGCGAGTCCCGGACCGTGCACTGCCGCAGCACCGGCGCGCTGTGCTGGGCCACGGCGATCCCGTCCGAGCCGGTCCGCGAAATGACGCAGTTTTCCAAGACTGGACGGCTGTATTGGTAGACATACACCCCGCGCAGTCCGCACTCGGTCACGGTGCAGCCGCGCAACACGGGTGCGGCCCCCATGCCGATCACGACGCCGTCGCCGGTCACGTCCTCGATGACGGTGTCCGCCAACCGTCCCGGGCTGCCTTCGATCACCACGCCCTGCTCGACAGCTTTGAGCGAGCAGCCCGTCAGCTCGAACGCCGCCGTGCCCTCGATCCGCACCGCAGGCCCGCGCCCGCCAGTGATCAGACAGCGGCGCACGACCAGCTCAACGTTTTCCGCGGACAGCGCGGCCGACTCGCCGGCGTGCAGCTCGATCCCTTGCAGCGTCAGGGATCCGCCGACCGCGTGCAGCACCGGATGATCCGCTCCGGCACCATCGACGATCACCTGCGCCCCGGCCTCCGCCGTCAGCGTCACGTGCAGGCCGGACAGGGCGAGCACCTCGCGATACCGGCCCTCGGCGACAGTGATCACGGCGTGGTCCGGAGCAACGGAGAGCGCGTCGCCGATCGTCGGGTACGCGCCGGGCCGGTCGGCGACCAGGAGGCGTCGTGCGTTCGGGGTCGTCATCAGCCCGCCTCGGCCATCAGCCAGCCCCGGCCGGCGGCCTTCGCCCCGGCCTGGAACCGGCTGCGCGCGCCGAGCCGGTTCATGATGTCGGCGACCATCCGCCGGACCGTGCGCACCGAGATGTCCAGCCGGGCCGCGGCCGATTCGTCGGTGCTGCCGGAACACAGCAGGGTCAGCAGATCGCGTTCGCGGCGGGTGAGCCCGGCGGCGCCGTCGCGGTCGTCGAGGCCGGTCGGGATCAGCGGCACGGCCTCGGGCCAGATCCGGTCGAACAGCCCGGCCGTCGCGGCGACGACGCCGGGCAGCCGGAACACCGCGGCGGAGGTGCTCCCCTGTCCGGCCCGGTCGTCCGGCAGCACCGCGGCCGAACGGTCGACGACCACCGCGTCCATCGGCACGTCGGCCACGGTCCGCACGTCCGCTCCGGCGAGCGCCAGGCCGCCGAGCGCACCGGACAGCCGGACCGAATCGGGGCACAGCACGCGGTAGCGCACGCCGGGCCGCAGCGTGGCCTGGCCGAGGCGGCGCACCGCGTCCGCCGGTCCCGGCCCGGCGGTGGCGCACATGATCAGCACCTCGCTCGCGGCGGACGCCAGCAGCCCGTCGATCCCGGCCGGGCGCGGCGCGGATCCGCCGCCCGCGACGAGGCTGAGCTTCGCGCCCGTGCCCGGCTGCCGCGCCTGCAGCACCTTCCGCTGCGCGGCAACGAGTTCCGGCCCCGGTTCCCAGCCGAGTTCGCGGGCCAGCAGCTTCCGCGCGTGCTCGAAGGCGGCGAGCGCTTCGGCCGGACGACCGGCTTGCTGCAGCGCCAGCACGAGCCGCGCCCAGCTGCTTTCGCGGAGCGGGTCGTGATCGGCGACCTCGCGCAGCAGCGTGATCGCGTCCGTCGCGCGGTCCGACGCGAGGTACGCCTCGGCGAGCAGCGACAGGATCTCGGCGCGCCGCTCTTCCCATTTCGCCGCGGCCGCCCGCGCGCCGTCGAACTCGAGACCCTCGAACGGCTCGCCCTGCCAGTGCCCCAATGCGGCGGACAGCCGCTCGGCAGCGGTGTCGTACGCCGCGTCGGCCAGCGCCGCACGACCGGATTCCGCCAGGGTTTCGACCAGCTCGGTGTCCAGCTCGCCCGGCAGCACCTTGATCCGGTAGCCGCCCGGCCGGCTTTCCAGCCGCTCCCCCACGCTTTGCCGCAGCTGCCACACGTAGCTGCGCAGATTGCGCAGCGCGGAGGCCGGCGCGGCCTGTTCATGCCAGATTCCGCCGATCAGCTGATCGACTCGGACCCAGGCGTTAGCGTGCAGGAGCAACAACGCCAGGAGCGCGCCCGGTTTCGTCGCCCTCAGCTCGATGCGGGTGCCGCTCGACGGGCGCGCCTCGAGCGGACCGAGTAGTTGAAACTGCATGCGCTAACTTTCCATCGGGACACCTGAGGTTTGGATGACAACGGTGATGGTCGTCGAGGACGACGAGAACATGCGGGTCGCGGTCGCCGCGCAGCTGAGCGCGGCCGGACTCGGCGTGCACGTCTGCGGAGACCTCGCCGAAGCCGGAAGAGCGCTCCGCGTGCGCTCCTACGACTGCGCGGTGTTCGACCGGATGCTGCCCGACGGCGACAGCCTCGGGTACGTCGACGCGCTCCGCCGCCAGGGCTGGCACACGCCCGTGCTGTTCCTCACCGCGCGCGATTCGCCCGCCGACCGCGTCGCCGGGTTCGAACACGGCGCGGACGACTACCTGGTCAAACCGTTCGCGATGGCCGAGCTGACCCAGCGGGTGCTGAACCTGTGCCGGCGCAGCGGGTCGGACCGGCCCTCGGTGCTCCGCCACGACGACCTCGTGATGGACTGCGCGCGGCGCGAGGTCCGCAGGGCCGACGTGCTGCTCACCCTGTCCAACAAGGAGTTCGCCGTGCTGGAGTACCTGCTCGTCCGGTCGGGACAGGCGGTGAGCCGGGCCGAACTGCTCGAACACTGCTGGGCCGCGGCTCCCGAGGAAATGGGAGACAAGTCCAATCCGGTCGACGCGGTGGTGAAGCGGCTGCGGCGCAAGCTGCGGGAACCGGAACTGATCCACGCCGTGCGCGGTCTCGGCTACCGGTTCGGCGCTCAGTGAACGGCTCCGCCGCCGACCGGCTGCGCCGGCTGCGCTGGGTCCTGACCGCCCTGTTCACCACGATGAACGCGATCGGGCTGATCGTGCTCGCCTGGATCGTCGTCAACGAGGACGCCGATCGCGGGACCGCCGAGGTCACCGCGAGCCTCGACCGCGTCACGTCGTCGGTCAGCAGGCTGGTCGGCTACGACGGCGGCGTGGTCAGCTTCGCGCTCGTCAACAGCGACCTGCTGAACGCCGACTGCCCCCAGTTCGCGATCCTGCCCGGCGGCGCGCAGACCTTCCGGCCGCATCTGTCCGGCCGCTCCTGCGTGCCGATGGACACCGGCGTGCTCAACGGTCTCGCCGCCGACGCGATCCACACCGGCGGCCCCGTCAAGGGTTACCAGCAAAGCACCGACGGCCGGTCGGTGCTGGTGCACGCGCAGCCGTTGCTGAACCCGTCCGGGAAGTACCTCGGTGCAGTCGTCGCGGTCGCCGACCTGACCGACACTCAGTCCGCGCACACGCGGTTCGTGCTGCTGGTGGTCGGCGGCTGCGTGCTGCTGATCGCCGTGCTGGGCTTCGCCGGACATCTGCTGTCCGGCCGGTCGATCCGGCCCGCGGCGGCGGCGTTGCAGGAACAGGAAGTGCTGCTCGCCGAGACCGCGCACGACCTGCGCAGCCCGGTCGCCGCCCTGCGCGCGCTGGCCGAAACCGCCCAGGCGAACCCGGATCAGCGGGCCGCGCTGCTGCCGAGGACCGTGCAACTGGCGTCCGACATGGGCAGCATCATCGACAGCCTGCTGGTCCGGGCCCGGCTCGCGGCGGGCGTCGAACAGCTGAACCTGCAACCGGTGTGGCTCGACCAGCTGGTCACCGACATCGCCGAGAGCGCGCACACCGGAGGCGCGCAGGTGACCGTGACCGCAGCCCCGACGAAGGTGAACGCCGACCCGACGCTCATCCGCCGCGCGGTCGGCAACCTGCTGGACAACGCCGTCCGCTACGGCAGGCAGCCGGGCGCGGAAGCGATCGTGCACATCACGGTCTACGGCGGGACGGTCACCGTGGCCGACCACGGGCCCGGCATCGACCCGTCGACGGCCGCGGACGCGTTCGACCGGTTCAGCAGCACTGGCGGATCCTCCGGGCTGGGGCTGTCGATCGTCCGGTGGGTGGCGCAGGCTCACGGCGGCGTGCTGTCGGTGTACAACGCGGACGAGGGCGGGGCGATCTTCGAGCTGCGCTTTCCGCAGGCGGCGTGACGGCCGGACCGAGACTTTCGGCCCGGCCGCCACCGCCCGGCGCTAATCCGCCGTATTGATCAGTTCCACGGTGCCGCTCCCCGACTCGCCGAACCGGTTAGGCCGCGCCGCGAACCCGTCCTGCGCGCCATTGGACCGGCCCCGCAGCGCGACCGTCACGCCGTCGTTCGCGGTGGAACGGCGACGTCCGTTGGCCGATTGGCCATCCGTGTTCTCCGCGCTGCCGGGCCGCAGGGTTCCGGCGGCTCCGGCGCTCATGCCGTGCGGCGTCATCGGCGGCATCATCCCGCCGGCACCGCCCCGGGCGGAACCGTTCGCGGCGCCCTCGGGTTCCACGCTGCTCCGTTTCGCCCCGGTGGAACGCATGGCGGGCATCGCACCCAGCCCAGCGCCAGCGGCACCGAGCGCTCCGAAGGGCAATCCCGAGGCCACCGGCGCGGAGCCGGCCGGGGAAGGCATTCCGCCGAGCGCGCCGCCCAGGTCGCCCGGCGACAGCGAGCCCGGGCCCAGCCCGGCGAGCGAAAGGCCTTGCCCCGACGTCCAATCCTTCGGGTCCAGACTCAGTCCGTGCCCGTTGCCGCCGACGGCTCCGGGCAGGCCGCTGGTGAGCTTCGACAGGTCCGGGGAACTGCCCGACCCGCCGCCGATTCCCGCCGCCTGAGCCAGGCTTTGCACCTCGGTCAGGAAATTCACCGCGGCGTCCGCTGTTTTCACCGCGTCCGCCGAGGAGATATTGAAGTTCGGGATCAGGTCCGCCGGGTTCGTGACGCCCGCCGCCCCGCACACGGCCAGCATCGCGCCGTCGTACTGCGCGCCCAGCTCGTTCATCACCGTCGCGGAGCTTTGCCAGGCCTGCAAAGCCAATTCCCAGGTGAGCGGGTTCATCCGGGTGGCCGCGTATTCGGCGTAGAAGCCTTCGACCAGGCCTTGCGTCACCGGCAGGGTGTCCGCGAGCGCGTTCAGGTGGGTCGAGACCTGCGACGCGCCGATGCGATCGCCCCACGTCGTCAGGTCGGCGATCGACCGGCCGACCTTGGCCTCGAACGAATCCGCGGCCTTGTCCTGCCAGCCGGCCAAGGTCACGGTGCCCGCGTTGCGCCGCAGTTCGGCGGCGGCGGTCTGGCTCCAGGCATGGACCTCCGACCACATCGTCGCCGCGGAGCGCAGCGTCGGGATGTGCGCCTGTTCGGCGTCGATCATCGCCTTGTGGAAATCGGGAAGCAGCACGTTGTAGGGAATCACCGGTCAACTCCTCTTCAGACGGATTTCGGGGCGGACGGGTGTTCGGGCAAGGAGGCTCCGCCGGTGCCGGTACCAGTGCCGGTACCAGTGCCGGTACCAGTGCCCGTGCCGGTGTCAGTACCGGTGCTCGGCGTTTTCCCGGTGCCGGAGAACTGCTTCAGCACGCCGATTCCCTTGTCGGCCACCTTCATCGTGGACGTCGCCAGGTCGATGCTGTTGATCAGATCGGTCGCCTTGTACTGCGCGGCGGCGGCCTTCACCTTCGCGGAAATGGTCGTCATGTCCTCGCTGGTGTTGCCGATGTAGGCGCCGACCACGCCGGTCGCGGCCTTGTCCAGCACGGCCATCAGGATTCCCTCGACCGTGCCCAGCGGGCTGACCGGCTCCCCCAGCCTGGCCAGCGACGCGGGCGGCGCCGGGGCCTTGGTCTGCGCGGAGAACACCGCCATCGCCTCGGGGTCCCCCTTGATGAAGGATGCGTCGGACATCTTTCCCCTCCTCAGGTTCGGTAACTGCGTTCCGGGCCGGCGCTGCCGACCTGCCACAACTCTTCGTCGAGCACTTCGGCGGGCGCCTGCTCGACCGGCGGCGGCGGCTTCTTGGGAGCCTTCGCCGGAGCCGGTTTCCTGCGCTTGCCTCCGGTTTCCCGTCCGGCCAGCACCACCCCGGTCTTGCCGTCGGTCTTGCGCGACCGCACGGCGTTGACCTGTTCGGCCGCCCCCGGCCGGATCCCGCCGGAGCCGGAGCCTCCCCGCCCCGCCCCGGATTGCGGCGGATACATCGGCGGCATGCCGCTGCTGCCGGTGCTCCCGGTTCCCGCCGTCGTCGCCGTCCCGGCGGGTGCGGCTCCAGCGGAAAGCCCGGCCTGCGCCGCGTTCGGCGAGACAGCCCCGCCGACGCCCGCGCCCGCCCCGGCCGGACCGCCGCCGACACCGACACCGCCGATTCCCGCTCCCGCCCCGCCGCCGACCGAGCCAGCGAGCCCCGGCAGTCCGGAATCCGGTTGCGGGACCGCGGAAAAATCCGCGGGCTGATACAGATCAGCGGGGTTGAAGGCACTGCTGACCGGATTCGGCACCTGCGCGGCGTTTCCCCCGCCTCCGCCCGCATTCTTGGCCAGGTCGAGCAGCTTGCTCGCCACGTCCGCCGCGTTCTTCGCGGTCACCAGCGGCGATTCGGGCGAGTTGCCGGCAGGGTCCTTGGCGGGTTCCTCGGTGTCGGGAACGTCCTGCGGGGACGGGCTTTCCTGCGGGCTCGCCGGGTTGCCGCCGCCGTTGACCGGCGTGGCCGAACCCGGTCCCGGCTGATCCGACGACGAGGTCAGCCCGACCTTCGGATCGCCCGACAGCTGCCTGCCGGGAGCGGCGAGCAGCTTCGACGTCACGTCCTGGTACAGCGGCGCCAAGGCGTCCAGCTTGTCAGCGACGTCGTTGCGCGCACGCTCGACGTCGTCGTTCGACGCGTTCGACGGCAGGTTCGCGATTTTGGCGTCCGCGAAGCCCCGCGCGTCGTGGATCCCGTTGATCAGCGCGGTGATCGCCGCGCTGATCTGGTCGGTGGTCGTGCTGGTCGTCAGCGGGCCGCCCGATTCGGCCCCGCCCGCCATCTCGTCGGTCCAGGATTGCGCGACCCGCACCACTTTGAGCGCCTCGGCGTCGAAGGCGCTGCCCGCGAAGTCCTTCCAGCCGTCGGCGAGAGCGAGGCGCATCGTGTCCAGATCGGACGCTTGTTCGGCCAGCCAGGGACGAACCTGGGTCCACATCGCCGAAGCGGCGCTGAGCAAGGGCACGTGCTGGTCGCACTCCGCCACGATCATGGCGCGGAGGTCGCCGAGCAGCATCTTGCGGTAGTCGGTCACGGCAGGCCCCCGCGTCCTACTGCTCGTGCCCGGACGTGAGCGACGGCAGCACCGCGGGCAGGCCGTCGCCGGTCATCTTGCCGAACGCCGTGCGGGTGAAGTCGTCGAAGGCCGCCCTCGCGAGTTCATCCTTGGCGGCTTGGTCGGTGAAGTGGTAGTTCTGCGCCGCGTTGTGGGCGAAAGTGCCCAGCGCGTTGACGGTCTCCTTGAACTGGGTGATGAACCGGTACAGCCGATCGGTGGTCCCGCTGTCCGCGTCCAGCACGGTTTCGTGGCCGTTCAGCATGCTGCCGCAGCCGCCGCTGCCCCGTCCGGCCACCAGGTCCGGGACCGGGACCCGGGCCAGGCTTCCCGCGGTCTCGGCGAACCGCTCCATCGCGGCCGGGATTCCGTCCATTCTGTCCGGTGGTGCCATCGCGCTCTCCTGCTTCCGCTCGTCTGTCCACAGTGGTCTCTTCGGTTCAGGCCCGGGGCGGCGACCAGGCCAGCTGCACCAGCCCCTTGTTCCCGCGCCGGTCGACCAGCCAGCCCCGGCCGGGAGGCAGCACCTGCGCGCGCATCCCGCCGAGCAGCGGGCCCTCGTCCCGGTCGCCGGACATCAGCACGCCGGTCGCGCCGACCTCGCGCATGCGGTTGAGGACCGGTTCGTACAGGCCCTTGCCCGCGCCGCCGGTGCGGCGGGCGAGCACGATGCGCAGGCCGATGTCGCCCGCTTGGGCGGCCAGCGGGAGCAGCGGCATGAGCGGGTGGTTCGGGTGCGTGGCCACCATGTCGTAGTCGTCGACGAGCACGAAGATTTCCGCGCCCTGCCACCAGTTCTTCGCCCGCAGCTGCTCGGGCGTGACGTCCGGGCCGGGCAGCCGCCGCGACAGCCTGGTGACCACCTCGTTCAGCAGCGCGATGCTGTGCGCGTCGTTGGTGCCGGTGCCGAGCAGGTACTCGTCGGGGATCTCGCCGAGCAGCCCTCGCCGGTGGTCGATCAGCACGATCCGCGCCTGCTCCGGCGTGTACGCCGCGCAGATGCGGCGGGCCACCGTGCGCAGGAACGACGTCTTGCCGGACTGGGTGTCGGCCAGCACGAAGAAGTGCGGATCGTTCGCGAAGTCCAGCCGCAGCGGCGACAGGTCGTGCTCGTGGACGCCGACCGCCAGCCCGGCGTCCGGTCCGCTCAGCTCGTCGGCGGCGGGGAGTTCGCCGTAGTCCAGCATGCCGGGCAGCAGCCGTACCGGCGGCGCCGCGGCGCCGGGCCACGCGTCCGCGATCGCCGCGACCAGGCCGGCGATCCCCTCGGGCAGATCGCCGACGCTGTGCCCGCCGTCGATGCGCGGCAACGCGATCAGCATCTGGTGCTTGCTCGCCGACAGTCCCCGGCCGGGCCGTTCGGCGGGCACGCCCATCGCCGCGCGCCGGTCGATGATCGAATCGATCGGGTCGCTGATCTTCAGCTCCAGCCTGCTGGCGAACAGGTCGCGCACGTTCATCCGCAGGTCGAAGGAGCGGGAACACGCGGCGACCACGTGGATCCCGTAGGCGAGACCGCGCGAGGCGATGTCGCTGACGATCTCCTCCTGCTGGTCGAAGTCGTTGCGCAGGGTCAGCCAGCCGTCGATCACGAGGAATACGTCGCCGTGCGGATCGTCGGGGAACTCGCCGGCGGCTTTGCGCTTCCGGAACGTCGCGACGCTGTCGATCTTGTGCTCGGCGAACAGCCGCTCCCGCTGGGCGAGCAGCGTGGCCACCTCGGAAACCGTGCGGCGGACCGCGCCGGTGTCCAGCCGTCCGGCCACCCCGGCGAGGTGCGGCAGCCCTTCCAGCGAGGCAAGCGTTCCGCCGCCGAAATCGAGGCAGTAGAACTGCGTTTCGCGCGGCGTGTGCGTGAGCGCGAGGCTGAGAATCAGGGTGCGCAAGGCCGTGCTCTTGCCGCTCCGCGGGCCGCCGATGACCACGACGTGCCCGGCGGCGCCCGACAGGTCCAGGCTCAGCGGATCGCGCCGCTGCTCGTACGGGCGGTCCACCAGGCCGAGGACCGGGCGCAGCGCACCGGCCAGTTCGGTCGAGTTGGCGGTCAGCCCGCGTTCGCGGTGCGCGACCAGGTCCGGCAGCAATGCGTCCAGGGACGGCGATTCGTCCAGCGGCGGCAGCCACACCTGGTGCGCGGGCGTGCCGCGGCCGACCAGCCGGTCGACCATGATGTCCAGCAGCGATTCGCCGACCGCGGCGTCGGATTCCGGCTCGGGTTCGGCGGCGTCCCCGGCGTCGATCGCGGGCGCGTGGTAGGCGGTCGTGTATTCGTGCAGCACCAGGTCTTCCGGCGGGCCGGCCGGTCCGCCGGACTGGCTGATCCGGCGGTGCACGCCGGAAACGTAGGCCGAGCGGAACCGCACCATGGATTCGGTGCCCACCTTGAGGAAGCCGTTCCCCGGCGCCCGCGGCAGCTTGAACGCGTCCGGCACGCCGAGCACCGCCCTGCTCTCCATCTCGGAGAAGGTCCGCAGGCCGATCCGGTAGGAAAGGTGGCCTTCCAGCCCGCGCAGCCGCCCCTCGTCCAGCCGCTGCGACGCGAGCAGCAGGTGCACGCCGAGCGACCGGCCCAGCCGTCCGATTTGGACGAACATGTCGATGAAATCCGGCTTGGCGGAAAGGAGTTCGGAGAACTCGTCGCAGATGACCAGCAGCGTGGGCACCTCCGGAAGCGGGGCTCCGGCCTGGCGGGCCTTCTCGTAGTCGCGCAGCGAGGAGAAGTTCCCGGCCGCGCGCAGCAGTTCCTGGCGCCGGATCAGCTCGCCGTTGATCGCGTCGGTCATCCGGTCGACCAGGTGCAGTTCCTCGGCGAGGTTGGTGATCACCGCGCTGGTGTGCGGCAGTTTGTCGAGCCGCGTGAAGGTCGCGCCGCCCTTGAAGTCGATCAGCGCGAAGTTCAGCGAACTCGGCGGATGCGTGATCGCCAGCGCCAGCACGAGCGTCCGCAGCAGTTCGGACTTGCCGGAACCGGTCGCCCCGATCAGGAGCCCGTGCGGGCCCATGCCCTCCTGCGCCGACTCCTTCAGGTCGAGGTCGATCGGGGCGCCGTCCTCCTGGATGCCGAACCGGATCCGCAGCCGGTCGCGGTTCGGCCGCGGCGTCCAGGTGTCCTCCGGCGACAGGTCGTACGGATCGCCCAGCCCCAGCAGGTCGGCGAGGCCGAGTTCGGAGCTCATCGGCGCGTCGCGGATCCCCGAGCTGAGCCGCAGCGGCGCGAGCTGCCTCGCCAGTCCCTCGGCCGCGGCGCCGTCGAGGAAATCCGCCTCGCCGAGCTGCGCTTCGCCGTCGGCGGTCCGGCTGGAAAGCGCGCCGTCGGCACCGACCGACAGCAGCACGGACGTCCGCGCGGGCACCCTTGGCGGCGGAGTCGACAGGTCGAACACCGTGACGCCCTCCACGCCGCCGCCGGTCATCAGGTGGTCCGATCCGGCGACCTCGCCGCCGTCCAGCACCACGACCAGGTACGGCCCGGGGACGCTGACCTGCTGGTCGGGATCGAACCGCGGGCGAGCCCCCAGTTCCTCCTCCAGCATCGCTTCCAGCGCCGACACCGCCGGAACCACCAGCCGCAGCGGGCCGAGAGCGTCCGAACGCGCCGGGTGCAGCGAATGCGGAAGCCACTTCAGCCATTCCCAGTCGGCGCGGCGGTCCTCGCTCACGCACACCGCGATGCGCAGATCGTCGGGCGACTGCAGCGCGGCGAGCTGTGCCAGCACCGAACGCAGCATGCCGAGCGCCGCAGTGCGGTCCCCGCGCACGTGAATCCGGCTGAAGCCGTTGACCGCGATCGCCAGCGGCAGCCCGTCGACTGTGCGATGGGTGGAGAGGAACTTCCGCAACGCCAACGCCGACAGCGGTTCGAGCTCTTCGAGCGGCAGTGTGTCCGGTGCGACGAGCGCGAGCGCCGGTCCCTGCGGACCGCGACCGATCCGCGCCACCGCGAAATCCTCGTCGTCCTTGCGCCGCTCCCACAGCCGGTAGCTCGCCGCGAGGGACCACAGCGCCGTCGGCTCCGGGTGAAGGTAGTCCATGGCCGTGCGCTGCCGGCGCACCGCGCGACGCAACCGCACCCGGTGCTGTGCCAGGTGCCGCAGGTACTTTCGGCGGGCCTGCCCCATCTCCCGCTTGCTCGGGCCGCCGCCCTGCAGCAGCCCGGTGAGGATCATCCCCAGCATCCCGACGCCCATCAGCCCGTAGACCACGAACCGGAGGGAACCGCCGAGGTTGCCGGAGTAGAGCAGCAGCGTCGAGGCCATCATGGCGAGCATCGGCAGCACCGTGAACACCTGCGCCCACTGCCGTCCCGGCGGGGCCGGGATCGCCGGGGGCGGTTGCAGCATCAGCTCGCCGGCCGGCATCTCCGGGGCCGGTTTCCGCGCGGGCCGCTTGACCAGGACTGTCGCCATGGCACCGATCTTCCGCGCCCGGCGGGCGTCGCGGGCGGCCGTGGCAGGAACGTGCCGCCGGGCCGGTGTCGCCCGCCGGAGGAACTAGCTTCGGGAAAGCGGGGAGGCGGCCGGGAAATCCGGGGCGCGTTCCCGGGACCGCGAATGGAGGGTCTTGTGACAGGGTTCAATTTCATGAACGGCGATCCCACGCAGATGCGCGGGATCGCGGACAACTGGCGTGGCCTCTACGAGGAGGTCGCGAACCGCAACACCAGCCTGAACACCGGGAACACCGGGCTGGAAGGCGTCTGGAAGGGCGCCGGAGGGCGGATGTTCCAGGGCATCGAGCCGGACCGGTTCTCCCAGAACCAGCGGCTGACGACCAGCGGCCACGGACTGGCCGACACCCTGACGACGTCGGCGAACAAGTATTTCGAGAACGACGCGGAAAACGGCCGCGCGCTCAGCGTGACCGGCGATTTCCAGGTCGACACCGGGTCGTTCGGTTCCGCTTTCGGCGCCGTCTGAGCCACCGCACCGGAGAAGGGAGACCACAGTGACCGACCAGATCCTGATGTATTTCGACCAGGTCCAGAGCCAGGCGCAGGAGATCTTCAAGACCGCCGGCCAGGACTCGACGTCGTTCGGCGACGTGTACCAGCGCGCGAAGGACGCGTTCTCGAGCGTCCTCACCGACGGCAACGGGCACGAGATGGACGCGGCGATGGGCCAGAAGTTCAAGCTGGACAACGAATACAACGACCGGGCCCAGGCGATGGGCCGCGCCACCTCGAACTCGGTGGACCGGTCGCAGCAGTGCGTGCAGAGCTGCGCTGCCACTTGGCAGGTGTGATCCGCACGCGGTGAAACTGCGAGGCGCGCCCCGTTCGCGGACGGGGCGCGCTTTCTGGTGTCCGGAATGGACTGTCTGATCAGGACGGTCCGATCAGGACTGGCCAAGCAGCGAAACCTGATCCGGCAACTCCTCCCCCGCCGGCTCGGCAGGCAAAGCCGCGGCACGCCCCGCTCGCCACCCCCGACGACCGCCCCGTCGCACGACCACCACGGCCAGCACCGCCAGCACCAGAACTCCAGCACCGCCGAAAGCAAGCCAGGACGCCGTCGAGGCCGCACCGCGCACCCACGCGGCGTGCGCGACCGCGGCCCGATCCTCCGGAGCCGGGTGATACGCCGGAATCCCCGCCGACGGGGCGAGGTTCATCCCGTCCGTGACCGCCCGGTACGGATTGACCAAACCAGCTCCGTACGCGTCGCTCGCTTGCCCGCCCCGCGCCGGGCTGGCGGTCGCCTCAAGCCGCCGGATCACCTCCGGCGCGGACAAGTTCGGCCAAGCCGCACGAACCAAAGCCGCGGTCCCGGCGACGAACGGCGTGGCGAAACTGGTTCCGTCGTCGTAAGCATGACCATCCACCCGGGTCGCCGCGAGCACCTTCGCGCCCGGCGCAACCAGTCCGACGTACGGCCCGATCTGCGAGCTGGACGCCCGCGCCCCGTCGATGTCCACCGCGCCGACGCCGAGGACCCCGGGATACGCCGCGGGATACGAAGGGAGTTTCGTCGACGCGTCCTGCTGCGCGTTGCCCGCCGCAGCGACCACCACGACGTCGCTGGCCACCGCGTAGGCGACTGCTTCGCGGATCGCCGGGAAGTCGGCGGTCCCGGACATCGAGAGGTTCAGCACGCGTGCGCCTTGCCCGACCGCGTAGACGATGCCGTTCGCGACCGTCTGCGGGTTGATCCGCTGGATCTGGCCCTGGTCGGTGAGGTCCTGGTCGCTGACCCGGACCGGCAGGACCGTCGCGTCCGGGGCGACTCCGCGGAAGCCGACGCCGGGCAACGGGTCCGCCGTGACGATGCTCGCCACCGCGGTGCCGTGCGAATCGCAGTCGAAGGAGCCGGGAAGGTCCTGGTTCGCCACGAAATCGCGTCCCGGCAACACCTTTCCGGGTCGGCGCAGCTGCGGGTGGTCGGCGTCCACTCCGGAATCCACCACCGCCACCACTACCCCGCCGCCGCGCGTGTACCGCCACGCCGATTCGGGGGCGAGCGTCTGCTGCGCCCAAGGCTGAGCGGTGATCTCCGGGTGCGCGGGTTGGGCGTTGGTGCAGACTCCCGCAGGCGGTGCGGCCCGCGCCGCGCCGCCGCCGAGGACGAACTGGAGCGACGCCACCGTCAGCACGGTGGCGACAGAAGCCTTACGGAATCGGGTCACCCTCGCGATACTGCGGCACTTCGCGCTCGTTCCCGGCTCCGTGGCCGCTACCGGTCACCATCCGCCACAGCCGCCCGCGCGGCCCCAGACTGGCGTCCGGAAGCGAGGAGGACCGGCATGGACACGCCCGATATGTACGAGGAATACCGGCAGCTGGCCGCCGACATCCGGGACGCCCAGTCCAGGATGGCCGAAGTCCGCGCCGAAGCCTCGTCCGACGACGATCTCGTCACCGCTGTCGTCGGCGGTTCCGGCGAACTCGTCGAACTGCGCCTGGACTCCCGGATCTACCGGGCACCGGATTCGGCGCGGCTGGCCGCCGACATCACCGAAGTCGTGCACCGGGCCGCGGAACTCGCCCGCCAGGAGACCTTCTCGATCCTGTCCGGATTCCTGCCGCCCGACGCCACTCCGGAAACCGCCGATCTGCGCGCGGATCCGATGCTGCACGAGCTCGACCGCCAGCTCGCCGGAGAGGGCCGCTGATGGCCCCGCCGGAGAAGCCCGCCCCCGGCGAACACCTCGTCGACCGCACCGACCCCGGCGGCTACGCCGGAATGTACCCGGACGCCACCGAGCAGGTCTTCCGCGCGCTGGCGCAACTGCGGCAGACCTACCACGACACGCTGGGCGGCATCCGGAACGATCTGCAGCAGGAGTACCACGTCGGCAACGGGGCGACCGGCGAGGCGTTCATGGATTCCTACCGCGACTGGGCGAAGAGCCTCGACCGGAACGCGCAGCTGGCCTCGCTCGGCCTCGAGCATCTGACCGGCCAGGCCGTCGGGCAGATCGCCGAATACCGCACCGCGGACGCGAAGAACGCCGCCGAGCTGCGTTCCTCGCAGACCGGGCAGTAGGCGGGAAGATGGCCCCCGGCGACGTCCAGGAACCGACCGAAGAGCTGTGGATCCGCGTCAAATCCGACTGGCTTTCGCGGCACGCCGGCTGGATCGACGCGATCTGGCCGCTGGACAGCGAATCCGACGCGCGGAAACTGGGCGACGCCTGGGACCGCCTGCGCGACGCGCTGAACGCACTGCACGACCAGGCCGGTCCGCACGTCGAGAGCCTGCACGACACCTGGACCGACCTCGCGGGCGTTTCCGCGTACAACGCGCTGCACCGCTTCCTCGACGGTTCGTCCGGCGGCGAGGGGCTGTCCCAGCTCGCCGGGCACTGCCACGAACTGGCCGAAGCCTGCCGGGACTACGCGAAGGACCTCGCCGACATCAAAGGCGAGATCGTCGCGGACATCCTCATCAACGTCGCGCTTTTCGCCCTGTCCACGATGATCGCCGGACCGGCGGGCGAGGCCTTTTTCGCGGCGCGGCTCGGCGCCCAGATCGCGGCCAAGGTCGCCGCGGCCGTCGAGAAGATCGCCGCGGGCAGCCGGATGGCGCGGCTGGGTCTCGGCGCGCTCAAATTCGGCGGCGAGGCGGCGCTGAACATCGGGCGCGGGGCCGCCGGCGGCGGGGCCGGTAATCTGCTGGGCCAGGAGTTCAGCTCGTGGCGCGGTTACGGGGACGTCGACCTGGACAAGGTCAAGAACGCCGTCGAGGCAGGCGCGATCGGCGGGGCGCTCGGACACGCCGCGAACCGCACGGCGGGGAAGTTCGTCTCCGACACCGCGGCCAAGGGCCTCGGAAAACTGCCGAAACTGTCCGAGGACACCGCGAAACAGCTCGGCTCGGTCGCCGGCGCGAGCGTGTCCGGGGCCATCACCGGCGCCGGCACGAACTACCTCCTCGATCGCCCCATGGACCAGGGCGCGATCGCTGGCGCCGCGCGCGGCGGGATGCACGCGCTCGGGGCGAACGGCATGAAGAACACCTACGAGCGCGTGACCGGGGAGCAGCACCCGACCATCCGCGACCTGATCCGGTCCCACCTGCCGACGCCGCCCGACGGCGGTCCCCCGAACACCCCGATGCCGCCCCCGGACCACGGCTCTCCCGCCCCTTCTGGCGGGGAAGCTCGCGGCTCCGCCGAGCAGACTGGCACGTCGCAGCACACCGAGGTGCACAGTTCTGCCGAACAGCAGGCGTCGGCGCAGCACGCAGAAGTGCGAGCCACCGGTACAGACGGCGTTCATTCCGGCGCGGGGCTGGCCCCGAGGGTCGACGCCGGGTCGTCCGGGGCGGAGGTGACGAACCTGGTCCGGTCGCCGTCTTCGGCACCGGCGCAGCTGCCTGCGCGGACCGCTACCCTCGCTCCGCATTCGCCCCCGAGCGGAGCGCCGGTGCGGTCTGGGGACGGGCCTGCGTCGGCGCCAGTCAGGGACGCTGGGGCGGGCGATGGTTCGAAAGGGACGGCTTCGGGCAAGGACAGCGCTGTTACACCGGAGAAGTCTGCGTCTGCCCGAGAGGATTCGGCCGCTTCCGATGCTTCGGAAGAGGGCCGCGGACGCTCGGCCGCTGAGACGACTGCGGATGCGTCGGAGTCCAAGGCGGGGAAGGTGATCGACCTCGACTCACGGCGGAATCCGGACCCCGCTGTGGGAGACAAGGCGGTCGAGGCTGATGGGGTGAAGCGGGCTCCCGAGGCGGAGAACCCGCCGGATGATCCGCCGGGGTCGGTTCAGCGGCCGGAGGGACCGTCCGACTCCGGCCAGAGCCAGAGGGAAGCGGCGCGGGCGACCGGGACGCCGGACACTGGCGCCCGGCCGACACGAACCGCTGCGGCCACCCCCAGCGAAACCGCACCACCCCGAACGGCAGGGTCGCCGGACACCAGTGCCCGGCCGACACGAACCGCTGCGGCCACCACCGAACCCACGCCGCTGCGGACGACCCGATCGCCCGAGACCAGCACCCAGCCGACCGGCACCCGAGCCACCGCGGCCCGCAACGAGCCCGCACCAGCCCGAACGACCCGAGAGCCAGACACCGCCACCCCGCACAACGAATCCACACCGCAACGCTCGACCGCAACGCCGGACACCGCCGCTCGACCGACAAAGACCGCCACCGCGACCCACAACGAACCCGCGCCGCCGAAATCGGAGGCCGAGGGCCGCGACGAGGCCGAACCGGCGACCGAGCTCAAGGACTTCCGGCCGAAGGAGACGTTCGCCGGGCGGGCCAAGCGGGTTCTCCTGTCCGAGCCCGAGGCGAAACTGGCGGAACTCTCCCAGCGCGCCGCCTACGCGCGCGACCGCGGCGTCGGCTGGCTCGGCGATCAGCTGCTCGGTTCGCTCGGCGGCCACCCCGCCGGACCTCGGCCGGGCGATCGGTGGTTCACCCTCGAGACCCGGCGCGCCGAGGCCGAACTCGCCGACGTCCTCGGCCGGCTGCGCGGACTCGGGTACTCACTGCCGAAACTGGCCGAGCAGGGCGTGGCGTCCCGGCACCTCGCGCTCGCCGACCGGATGGCGCACCGGGAACTCAGCGAAGCCGAACTCAAGCAAGCGCTCGTGGCGCGGACCAATCTGTCCTCCGCTGAAGGACATCCGGCCCGCTCGGCGTTCGACGAAGTGCTGTCGAGGACGGGCGATCTCCTTGCCGAGGCCAAAGCGTTGGAAGCCAAAGCCCACGAAGCAATCGCGCAGGCTCCCGAACCGCGACCGGAGCCGGTGACGTTCACTGTCCTGCACGGCGAGGGCGTCTCGGATGGCGAGGCGGGCACGCGGGCCGCGTTGCGCTCGGTTCCTGTCGTCACCGGGGCGAGCGAAGCGCTGGCTGTCGGGAACCGGCCTGCCGGCACCCGGATGCCGGAGGCTGTCGGAGCGCACTTGCCGGACGGCGAGGCTCCGGCCTCTCCGGACCGAGTCCGGGCACTCCCCGATCTGTGGGACAACTACCGCGCAGAGGCTCGTTTCGGCGGGTTGTCCGCGCATCTGACGCTCCTCCACGACGCCCAAACCGGGAACCTCGACGCTGCCGGACGCCACGACTTCCGCCTGGCGGTAAGCGACTGGCTCGCCGACACACCGACGCCGGAAGGAAGCGGGCTCCGCGCGCAGTTCCGCGCCGCCTTCGACCAGCTGGAGCACCCGAGCACCGGCCCGCACTCGCCGTCCGCCGGGCCGGAACCGGTCCGGGCCGAGCCGACGCTCCCCCGGGCGCGGCTGGGACAGTCGGTGAGCTTCGCCGAAAGCCTGCTCGGTCCGGTCGTCGGACCGGCGCCCGCGATCGTGACGGATCCGGTGCGGCCGTCGGTCGGATTCCCCACGCGGCCGCCGGTGCGGACGGAACCGTTCCCGGGCGCCGGCGATCCGCACCCGCATCGGGTGGGCGACCCGGCGCCGGTCCGGGTCGGCGATCCGCGTCCAGGCTCACCGGCCCCCGATCCGCGCCCAGGACCCGCGGCGCCGGGCGAGCCGTTCCGCACCGGCGACGTCACCGCCGCCCCGATTCCGCAACTCCCGCCGGACTTCCCCGGCCGCAGCGACCCGTCCGTCCCGGAAGTGCGCTACCCGCGGCCCGGCATACCGGAAGTTCCGCCCGTAGTTCCCGCCGCTTTCCCTTACCCCGCCGAGAAAACCGTCGCCCGGCCGGTCCGCGAGCGCACCGGCGTCGTGCCGCTGCGGCACGACTATCCCGGCGAGACGAAGCCATCGCCGCCGGTTCCGGACGAGGACGCCGACGAGCGTTTCGACCTCCCGCGCGAGGTCCGCGAGCAGCTCACCGAGCAGGAACTCGCCGACCTGTGGGCGCTGGTCCGCGCCACCGGAGCCCGCCCCGGCGACGTGCTTCGCTGGATCGTCGACAAGGTGCTCTACAACCGGGTGCGCAAACCGGGCCGCGGGCTGCCGCACCAGGACGCGAGCCTCGCGGACAAGCTCCGGTTCCTCGCTACCGAACGGGAAGCGGACCGGCTTCTCGTCGGCGACCGGCTCGCGGAACTCGCCGGCAAGCCGCAGGTGCGCGTCCAGGTCGCCGAGCCGGAGGAAAGTTCCGCCGACGGCGCCGCGGGCATCTACTTGCGTTACGGCGTCCTCACCACGTTGTCCTTCGCTTACGCCGAGTTCGCCAAGCGACGAGACCTGCTCGACCGCATCGAGGCACAGCTCGCGCTCGCGAAGTCCGCGGCGGCCGACAGCCCGGAACTCGCCGAACGGGCGTACGAACTGGCGGTGAAGCTGGCTCAGGAATACCTGGACCTGGTCGGCCCGGACCTGGGTTTCCTCCACGCGCTGAGCCTTTCCGACGACGCGGAGCGAGCCGCGCTCGGCTTCGGCGGCGCGACGGATTTCCGGCCGCGCGGCCAGGTCCACGACCACGGCGAAACCATCGGACTGGCCGAGTTCTCCTTCTCCCACGCCGACGGCGGACGGCGGAACGTCGTCGTGGCCCGGTTGCGCAGTCCCGGCTCCGCCGACCGGGAGCGGCTGGTCAAGAACGCGCGGCGTTACCTGCAGAACCAGCGGTCCGGCGAGAAGAAGCCTTACCTCGTCCTCAGCCGCGAATGGCGCAACGCCGGAGAAGCGGATCTTGCCGAACTCACGGACAGCTTGCGGAAAATGGGCTTCGCCGCCGTCCTGTACAGCGACGCGACCCGGCCCGCCGAGGAACCTCGGGTCACCGCGCTGCACCTCGACGACGCAGTGCGCGCCGAATCGCTCGCGGCACCGGCACGTTCGGACAAACCCTGGCTGGGCAAGGTTTTCTCCGAGCTGTGGAATGCCGCCGGGGCCAACGGACAACCGGGCTTGCGGCAGATCGCACAGCTGCCCGCGAAGGACGCCGTCGACGTCCTGTCGTTGCTGCTCCGGCCCGACAGCACACCCGGAGCGAGGGACACGCATTTCGCCGCGCTGGGGCGGGAACTGGCGCGGATTCCGGAAGATCAGCGTCAAGCGCTGCGGGACAAGCTGCAGTGGCTCGGAGAATGGATCGACGGACGGCCGCCCTGGAAGCAGGCTTACGAGGACGCGCAAGGACTGTGGACCGCGTCCGCGCTGTTCGCCGCTCTGAGCGCCGGAGTGTCCATTAAGGACATCCGGCAGTTCGCCCCGGATTTCGGTCCGTTGCACGCGAGCCCGGACGAGGAGGTCGCGGCCGCGGCGGTGCTGGCCGAACTGGCCCTTCACGGGCACGGGCTGGGCGAACTGTGGCAGCCCGGGGTCTTCGAAGCACCGGTCCGGCCGGACGGCGACCCGGCGGCCTTTCCGGATTTCCCCGTGCGGGACGCGACTTCGACCGGTCCGGACTATCACGTGGTCGTCGCGCGGGCGGAAAGTCTCGGCGAGCGCGACACGGTTTTCGCCCGGTTGCGGCGGAATCTTGCCGCGAACGGCGCGCACCCCCAGTTCGTCGTGCTCACCGGCGAGGTGACGGCGGCGGATCCCGAAGCGCTGCGTGAACTGTCCCAGCAGCTGCTCGCCGAGGGCTTCGACGCGGTCGCGGTCCACCGCCCCGGCTCGGCGTTCGACGTCCTCGCCGCACGGACGAACCTCCTCGCCAGCCTGACCGCGCACGCTGTCGGCCCGCCCCGTCCGACGATCGCCCCGGGACTCGCCGAATGGCTGTCCGGCAAAGCGGCGGCCAGGCACCAGCAGCACCTCCGTCTCGCCGAACAGGCGCAGCGCGCGGTGGAAGAGACCGAACGCTCCCCCGCCGTGCCCCAGCCGCCCAGCACCGTCCGGCCCAGCGCCGTACAGCCCGAAGCGGAAGCAGCAGCGACGCCGCTCCTCACCGGCGCCATCGAGATCCACACGCCGCTCAGCACGATCCCCGCCGCCCGCCAGACGCCGACCGCCGAGGACATCGCCCGGCGGATGCTGCCCGCCGCGGCCGTCGCTGCTGGTGTGCGCGTCGTGGAGAACGGCCCGTTCCCCCGTCCGTCGGACGACACTGTGTTCCTCGACCAGTCCGGGACCGTGTTCGCCTTTCAGGTCGTCCCCACCCCGAACCTCGGGTACTCCCCGCGAAACCCGATCACGTTCCAGGTCTTCCGGGAGCCCACAGCCGGGCAGCCGCTGCCACTGGTCGTCCTCCGGCTTCCCGACTGGCTGGCCCCGGACCTGGCCGTCCTCCCGATGGCCCACGCGATGGCCGCCGGTGCGGCATTGATCGCGGCGCACCGGCGCGGAGACCCGGTTTCCCTGCCGGAACAGCACTTCTGGCACGACCGGTTCCCCGGCACCGCCCCGAGGCCGACGCCGACCGACCTCGGCTACGTCGCGCAGGTCGCCGCGCTCGGCGCGGAACTCGACCGGGACGGGACGCGGCGGAGCGACCGGCGGCGGATGCGCGAACACCTGTCGCGGCTGCTGTCCTACCTCGGCATGGCCGCGGACGATCCGCACGCCAGCGTCCGCTTCTCCGCGCTGGCCGCAGACGGCGTCCGCACGGAAGGCATCGACCGCGCGCTGACGGTGGCTGACCGATACCGCCCGGCCAAGGCGGTCGAGGGCTACCGCGTCACCCACTGGCCTGTAGCGGATCCCGCCGTCGAAATCGGCCACCGTCTTCCGGTGGACACCCCCGCGCGTCGTTTCGACCGTGCGACGGCGGTCGAAGCGGCGATCCGCGCGCAGGTCGGCAAGGCCGCCGAACGGACCGGAATCCTGCTGGTGCCCGCCGGTCCCGATCTCCGCTACGACGTGTTCCACGACGGCCGGCACCTCTTCACCGCGGCATTCCGCGTGCTGCCGCGCACTACCCTCGAATCGACCGGGGTTTCCGTGCATCCGGGCACCCGGGTGCTGTCGGGTTACCTTCCGGCCCGGCTCCGGACGCAGGACGTCGAAGAGATCGTCCGCGCCGCACTCGCCTTCGGCACGCGCTATTTCCGCACCGCGACCTGCGATCCGGGAACGCTCCGCCCGGACACCGACGTGGACCGCCTGCCGGAGGGCCCGGCGGACCGGGCGCTGGAAGCCCGGCTCGAAGTGCTCGGCGACCGGATCACCACGACCCCGGCCTGGCGTCCGCGGCACCGGCAGCAGCTGATCTCTCAGTTGCGCAGCCTGCTCGAACACGCGGGCCTGGAAAAGCAACTGCCGGACTACGCCTACCGCGTCGCCGCCCTCGGAGCCCACGCGCGCGCCGTAGTGGACACCTTCGCCGTGGAGCGGAAGGACACCGCTTACCCGACCACAGCGTTCACCATCGCGACCACAGTCGTGTTCGAGCAGCCCGCCACTGTCGCGATGACTGTCGCGCTTTCGATCTCCGGCTTCGCGAGCGGGCACCCGGGAAACGGCATCGGCTACCTCGTGTTCGGCGCGACGTCCGCGGTGCTGGGCGCGGCGATGACCCGGCGCTACGACATCGCCAGCGACAAACAGGCCGCGCTGAAGAAGAAGTACGACGAGATCCGCGCGAACACCGACCGCGGCCGGGACCAGCACGAACTGGTCAACAGCTGGCACGAAGCGAACTTCGGCACCCCGCTGCTCAGCACCGGGGTGCCGGCCCCGGCGCAGCTCGAAAGCGACGCACCTGACATCGCGCTGCCGCTGCGCACCCGGATCGTCCGGTTCAGCACCCCGCCGCTGGTCGCGCTGGGAACCGCCGCCGCGGTCGGGTTCCCGCTGGACATCGCGACCGGCTCGTTCTTCGCGCTCGTGGCGACCGGCGTGGGCACGGCGGTGTTCCGGCCGCTCGCCGAGGGCTACACCCGGCGGCGGCGCAAGGGCGCGGAGCTCGCGGCGCACGACGCGATCCGGCGCGAACTGCACGAGTACGACCTCGAAGACGCCAAAGAGCTGTACCGGCAACTGATGCACGCCCGCGCCGCGATCGAGGGCCTGCTCGCCGACGGCGTGATCCCCGATGCCGCGCTGGCCGAGCTGTCCCGGGTGCCGGCCGAACGCGCCGCGGTGGATTTCGCGGAGCACGTCACGGGTTCGAAGCTGATGGACGCCGTCGCGAGCTTCCTTCCCTACCTGCCCGACCTGTACAAGATCACCCATCCGACGCTCCAGCCGCTCAAGGCCCTGCTCGAACACTTCACCCCGCTGCAGATCCTGGCCGCCGTGGACCTCGCCAAACTCGGGGTCGCGGGCTGGATCTCCGCGTTGGCCGACAACCACCTCGCGGTGGGCGAGGTCAACAACAAGCTGACCCGGATCGCGATGCGCATGCGCGCCGAACGGGAAACCCAGCTGCCGGTGAAGATCCGGGACCGGGACCTGTTGCTGCGGGACCTCGTGGGCGAAGCGCTCGCCGCGGTGGGGACGGCGCACGCACAGCCGGGCACGCGCTCGTCCGAAGTGGAGCGGGCACTCGCGGAAATTCGTTCGAAGCCGCCATTGCTGCCGAAACCGGTCTCCCGCAAGGCCGCTGTTTCCCGGTTGAGGTACGCCGTGGTCATCGGCGCCAAATCGTTCACCGTGGGCGGGTTCACGGTCGGCTTGAGCGTGCTCGCCGGAGTGCCCGCCACCTCAGTGTGGGGCGCTGTCGCGGCGGGCGTCGCCGGGCTGCTCGCGATCGTCGGCAAGCCGTACTACCGGATCCGCGAGATCCTGACCGACGACCGCGCGGGCACCCCGGTCGAGCAGCAGAGCGATCGCGACGCGGTGGCCAACGGGCACGTGCTCCGGCTCCTGTTCGAAACCGCCGGGCGGGAGCAAGGCGAACAGCCGGTGCTCCCCGCCGTGACGCCGCTTTCCGAATTCGAGCCGCTGACTTTCGCCGACGAAAGCCTCCGGTCCGGCGAATGGGCAACGGAACTCCGGGAGAAGCTGGACGCCCTGGACCGGGCCGTCGATGCCGAACTGGGACACTGGGGTTTCCGCCCGACGCTGGAGCGCCGCCAAGCCTTGCTGCGCGACGAACTGCCGCGCCTCTCCGCGAGAGCAAGGGCGCAGCTGACCCAGTACGAAGGCGACGAGCACGGCTTCCTCGCCAACCACTTGGACGCGACGCTGCGCGAGTACTTGCGCACCGGCGAGGGAGACTTCGCCGCGCACGTGACGGAGGTGCTGCGACAGCACGAAACCGCCGACGCGGAACTGCTCCAAGGACTGTTTTCCGTTGTGCGGCAGTACCAAGGCACCGGAACGCTCGCCGAGCGGCTGGGAGACCTCGTACGCGAGCACGACCGCAGCCGCCAGCTCGTCGACCGGGTGACGGAGCTGCTGAAATCTCACCCCCGGGACGAGGAAATCGCCGCGCACGTCAATCTCCTGGTGCACTGGCACGGCAACAGCGGCGACGGCCAGCTCGCCCGGCAGGTCCGCGACCTGCTGCGGCAGCCCGAGCGGCTTCCCGGCGAACTGCGGCGGCTGCTGCTCCCGTTCGAGCACGACCGTACGCGAGCCGCCCGGCTCGCCGTGGCCGCGATCCGGGAACTCAACGAACTTCTCGACGAGTACCAGGCCGCCAGCGATCCGATGCGGTTCACGCGCCTCGAACCGCCGGCCGCCGAACTGCCGGAACCGGACTACCGAAGCCCCGGGCAGCTGCTCGCCGACCGTCTCGCGAACCGGCCGGATCCCGTCCGGACGGTGCTGGGACTGCGCTTCCTCGCCGACGTCGTGCCCGAAGACTGGGCCAAGCGGGCACGGACCTGGAGCGCCGAACAGCTCGCCGAAGCGAGGAAGGCGGTCGAACTGGCGGTCTGGTCCGGGAAGAAGAACGGGAAGTACACACTTCCCGCAGTCACCGCTGACACCGCGCCCGCCGCCGTGCTCGAAGCGTTGCTGCGCGAAGAAGTCCCGCTGCTGCGGGAAATCAACCCGAACTACCGATCGGCCCGGCTCGACCGCTACCGGTACCGGTCGAACTGCGTCTCCGCGACGAGCGCCCTCTTCCACCGCATGGCGGGCTGGGACACCACCGCGGTGCCCGCCGGGCCGGAGCCGGAAACGCTGGCCGCGCTCTGGCAGCGGCTCGGCGGAACGTGGGAAGCCTACGGCAGCGAGTACGACCGGCTCATCGCCGCGCTCACCGGCCGCAAGGGTCTGGTGGCCGCGGTCGCCGTCCGCTCGCTCAGCGACGACGGCACCATCGCCCGGCATGTGAGCGCGGTGATCGTCAGCGAGCGCACCGGTGTGCCGATCTTCGCCGACCCGATGATCGGATCCGCCACGAAGCTGCCTGCCCGGGCGCTGGAGATCCACCTGCTCCCGGTCGATCTCGCCGCGCTGCGCTCGACGGAACCGGTCGCGCTGCCGCCCGCCGGGTTCGATCGGGTCCGGCCGGCCGAACGGACCGAGGGCTACCACGGCAAACGGCTGCGCGCGGTCTACGACGTGCTGCGGCAGTCACCGCAGTTCGCGGGGAAGAACCTCCCGCCGCTGCCCGCCGAACAGCAGAGCCCGCCCGTCCACGTCCTGACGCATCCGGTGTTCCAGCTCTGGCGGCGATCGCCGCTCGCGCGGGCGACCCGGACGCATTCCCTGCCCGCGATCGACGCCGGCACCGTGTCGAAATCGCAGGCGGCCCGCTTCGTGCGGGAGGCAGAGCCCGGCTACGACCGGCCGGACCCGAACGCCTACGGCACCGCCTGGGACCGCGAAGGCCGGGTGGACCAGAGCTATCTCGCGTACTGGTTCGGCGGATTCTGGTTCCACAGCCACGATTCCTACGACAGCGTGATCATCGCGATGGCGGAACGGCCGCTCGGCGCCAGGGCTCTCCTGCACATCGTCACGACGGACCATCACGACAACGAATACCACCAGCTCGGCTGGGTCGCCCACGGCCGGTACGGCATCGCGTTCTTCGACCGGCTGCAAGGCAAACTGCTGCACCTGCCGGAATATCCCGCCCGGCTGTCTTTGCTGCCGTTCACCGACGCCTTCCTGCCCTGGCCCGACGCGCCGCCGGAGTACCAGCCCGCGGCGGGCAAGCTGTACGTGCCGGACGCCCCGGCGCCGACTCCAGGCGTCGACCTGCGCCGCCCGTACCGAGAACCGCCCGCTGCTCCCGCACCCGGTCCGATGTGGACACCCGGGCACCGGGACCTCGCCCAGGATCCGCTGACGCTCGGAGCGGACGAAGGACGCGGCGTCAAGTTCTCGACGCCCGGACCGCGCCGCCCGCTCCGGCCGCCGATGCGCCAGGCGCCGCATCCCGCCGGACCGCCTTCGGACGCGGGAAAACCGGCGCGCTACGGCCCGTATCACCGGTTGGAAAGCCGCAGCCAATCCCCGGAAACGGCCAAGCTGATCGAAGAGTCGAGCGAGGTCTGGGGCAGGATGCCCCGGCACGGCAGCAATCCGGCGGTACAGGCGTGGAACGGCCCGCTGCCGTCGAACCGGCGCGGGGTCGAGTTCTACACCGACGTCAAACCGCTCTTCTACGGCGCCAAGTCCGGCCTGCGGGAATGGCGGGCGGCGCAGGGCGTCCGCGTGGACGACGAGTTCGCGAAGCTGGATGTCGTGGTCGCCAAGAACACGCAGGTCGAGGCTGCCCCGGAACCGGCAGAGAACGTCATCCTCGCCGAAGCGGTGGCCGAGGTGGAAGCCCGCGGCCCGGAGGCGATCCTGCGCGAGGACGCTCTCGCGCCGCCGCCCCGGCCGCTCGCACCGACTCCGGCGCAGGCCCAGACGCTCGACTCGATCCGGGAAACCGTCGGCGATCCGCTGCCCGCCGGACCGGCCGTCGCCGATCTCGCCCGTTGGCTCGCGGACGAAACCGGCGGCGCCGCAGGATCCGGCTCCGTCCGATTCGACCGGGTCTCCTGGATCTACCAGGCGCTGGAGGTGCTGCGACGGGACGGCCCGGCACGGATCACCGGCGTCGAGGACGGATTCGCCGCTCCCGAGCCCAGCGGACACCGCGAGATCCGGGTCTCCCTCCGCCTGCCCGACGGACGCCGCGCCGAACTCCGGCTCGGGCTGACCGCGATCGACGAGGTGGCCGGGACCGCTCGTGCGCTCGGCAATTTCGCCCGTGCCGTCGAGGAAACGCAGCCGAGCACGCCGCACGACGAGGCTGTCGCGGCGGTCCTGCGCCGAAGGCAGCGCGAACTCTTCGACGAAGCCCTGCGCCGCGGCTTGCCCGCGCCGCCCGCCTCACCGGAGTCCTTTGCGGACCCGGACGAGGCGGTGCTGGCCGCCGCCGAGATAGTCGGCCACGTCGAGTTCGGCGACAATCTCGCCAGCGCCAACGAGACCCACTGGCTGACCTACGCCGACGGTTCGCAAGCCATCTACAAGCCCGCCTCGGGCGAATCGCGCTCGTTGGCCGTGCCGATTCCCCATGGCGGGCAAGGCTTCCGGGAGAACGCGATGTACCGCCTTGCCCGTGCGGCCGGGTCGGACGTCGTGCCGGTCACCGCGCACGTCGACGGCCCGCGCGGTCCCGGTTCCGCCCAGCGCCGGATCGAGGGCCTCTCCCCCGCGCTCGACGTCTCGGCCTACCCGATCGAGCAACAACAGGAAATGGCGTACCTCGGCTACGTCGGGGCCAGTTCCGACTGCAAGGCGCTGTCGAAGGACGGGAATGTCGTCGCGATCGACAACGGGCAGAATTTCCCGGACTACGCCGACGATCTCATCGGGATCAACTCCCCGTTCGTCGCGACGTGGCTGAACCGGCCGCTCGACGCCGAGGTGCTGGCCCGGATCCGGGCGATCGATCCCGGGTGGCTGGTGCGGATGCTCCGGGCGAGCGGGATGAGCGAGCACGCGGCCGACGAAGCCCGGGACCGGCACGAGGAAGTCCAGCGGCTCGGCCGGATCGGCGGGCAGCAATGGACCGGCCGGATCTGGAACGGCCGCGACGGATTGGCGAGGGACTACCGGTGACAGACGAAGGAGCAGCGTTGGAAGCCTCGGAAGCCGCGGCGATGGTCGACCAGTGGCTGCGCACCGGCACGCCCGCCGACCTGACCGCCGGCGAGCACGCCGTGCGCGTCGACCGCGAGCACGTGCTGCGCGTGCCGGAGGGCTGGTACGTGCCCTACGACTCGGCCCGCGCGCTGGAGACCGGCGACTGGCTGGCGTCCCTGGTCCCGCAGCCCGCGCTCGTGGTGCGCGAGGACGGCGCGCTGCGGCAGCCCGACCTCAGCCCGGAGGGCCGGCTCCCGAGTTCGCCGGTGGCGGCGGGCGGGGAGCCGGATTGGCGCGAAGTCCTGGAACCCGAGTTCGAACGCAGCGGCGTCGCCTACCTCGGCGTTCCGGAGGAAGCCGTCCTCGCCTGGCGCGAATACGCCGACGGCGCGCCGACCGGCGAGATCCGGATCAACCCCGAATACCGGCAGGGCCCGGAACGGCTCGGGTACCCGACGGCGGACACGCCGCTGGAGTACCTGCTCGGCTGCGCGTCGACCGGCCGCTACGACCGGCCCCGCTACCTGGCCGGGCTGCTGAACGCCGAGGTGCTCGTGCCGCTCGACCCCGGCCGCGGGCTGCCGCTGGAGCAGCAGTGGGAGGACGACCGGACGATCCTGCGGGTGTACAGCTCGCGGCGCAGGCTGCCGGTCGGCACGGCGCAGTGGCTTCGCGCCGACGTGCTGTCCATCCTCGAAGACTTCCCCGGCGCCGGACTGCTGATCAACCCGGGATCCTTCCCGACCGACCGGCTCGCCGCCGCGGAATTGGCCCAGGCGCGCGGCGAGTGGCCGCAGTTGCGCCCGGCTCCGCGCGTCGTGGAGGTCTCGCCGGAGCACTCGGCGCAGGTGGCCGAAACCGCCCGGACGGTCGGCGAGCGGTTCGGGTTGACGGAGCCGCTGGCCGGATTGTCCGAGGCAGTCGCGAAGGCCCGGGCAGCCGGGTTCGAACTGTCCGAAGTGGAGTGTGAGAGGTTCGTCGTCGGCCGGGCTTGGGAGCGGCACAACGGCGTCGGTCCCGGCGACCTCGACGCGCCGGCGGGACAGGAATGGCCCGCGGACCTCGCCGCCAACGGGCTGACCGCCGGTTACGACTCCCTCGGCCGCATTCGCCCGCACGCGACGGGTTCGGGCAAGTTCTTCCGGCAGGACGCGGACGGCGTCGGCTTCCAGTGGCACCGCATCGCCGGCGCGTTCGTGGGGTTCGCGCTGGGGGAATCGCTCGGGCTCTCCGTGGACCGCTCGCCCGTCGGCGAGATCGCCCCGGAACCGGCGAAGCGGATCGGACCGCTTACTGCGCAGTTGCTCTTCCACACCGACGGTCTGCTGCGAGGGCTGCCTGACCTGCGCGAGACCGGCGCTCGTGCCCAGCGTCGCTGGCAGGACACGGAAACCGTCGACGGCTGGCTGACGCGGGTCGAAGAATTGCGCTCCCGGGTTCCCGACGCGCCGGATGACGTCAGTTTCCTCGTCCCGGGCCTGGCCGCCGCACTGTGCGGAGGCGGACCGGACACCGACGAACGCACCGCGGCCGAAGCGGGCCGTCTGCTCGCCGCGGGCGCCGGTGCCGACAGTCCTGCCGCCGACGCGGCCGCGGCGATCGCCGAACTGTTCGCGCGGCTGTTCCGGCGTGCTGATCCGGTGTTGCCCCCGCATGTGCACGTCGAACAGATGCTGGCGTCGGGGTCGGTGTCCGGCCCGGTCGCCGGGGCATTGGCGCACGCCGCCCGGGCGCGGGTCGAGTTGATCCGGGCTGACCACGAAGAACTGGACGCACTCGGCTCCGGGCACACCGCCGCGGACGCGGTCGGCCGGAGCATGACGGCGGTCTTCCGCCGGTTCTTCGACCCGCGGTGGACTTTGGTGTCGGCGATCCGCCACTCCGGCCGCAGCGCGATCACCGGCGCCCTGGCCGGTGCGGCGCTCGGCGCGCGGTACGGGATGCCCGGGCTGCCCGCCGAGTGGCTGGACCGGCTCGAGTCCCGCGATCTGGTGGAAACCGTTGCGGGCGACGCGTTCTGGCATTTTTCCGCGCATCCGCCGCAGGCTGATCCCCGGTACGCGGCGCAGTGGGAGGCCCGCTATCCGAGGGAGACCCGCTGAACCGCCGCTCAGTGGCCGTTCAGCCAGTCGGCGAGGTCCTCGGCCTCCGAGCGGTCGCGCAAACCGGTGATCTCCGCCCTGCCGTCGGGGATCGCCTGCATGATGGAGGGCGCGACCATGACCCGCGTGCCCACCACGATCGCGATCTGCTTGCCGACGCTCTTCGCGGTCAGCTCCGCCCACTTGGCGGAGCCGTCCGGGGTGAACGTCACGTCGACGGTGGACACGTCGTTCCGCGGCGCGTCGTTCAGGCCCGCCGACTTGATCGCCGAGCCGTCGAGGACCGCGGGGCCGAGCAGGTACCTGGTACCGCTCGACCGGTCACAGGTCACCAGAGGAAGACCGGCGTCGTCCTCGCCGGTCAGCGGATCGGGGCGGCTGGATCCGCAGGCGAGACTCTGCAGCGTCCGCTGCTGCACGGCGGGGTCAGTGCTCTGCCGATCCGGCGAGCTCGGTGGCGTGCCGGCGGACGCGGTCTCCGCCGTGGCGAGGACGGGCCGGAACCGCAGTCCCTTCGCCAGACCGGCGGCCCGCACCGGATCGAGGAACGAAGGAGCCCCCGCCGACGAGCTGGCGCCGACCTTGTCGGCGGGCTGCGGGCCCGAACCGCATCCGGCCAGTCCGAGAAGCGCGATCCCGAGCACGGCCGCCCGCGAAATCCGCTGTCCAGCACGACGTTCCGGCATGACAACCCCCCAGGCTCACGGTCGTTGCCGCGCCAGCATAGGCCGCTCACCCGGCCACGGTGGGCCGCATCGCCGAGGCGGGATCGAGACCGGGTCCCTCCGGCAGCCGGGCCACGAGCCCGCCGGGCAGCCGCACCGGCGCGGCCGACGGGTAGCCGAGCGTCTTCGCGACGTCCGGGCGGGCCAGCGGATACCGCCGGCCAAGGTCGGTGACCAGGGTGAGCGTGCCGGACGCGGCCTGCGCCGACGGCATCGCCTCGACCAGCACCGCCGAACCCGGCGGCACGTAGACGCGATCGGCCAGCGGGGTGCCGGCGGCGGATCGGCCCGAGGTCGACAACAGCCGGTTTTCCGGCGGCAGCTCCGGGCCGACGATCAGCTGCGGCGCGCTAGCGCCGGGGGCGTAGACCGCGCACAGCGTGGCGTCCTGATCGGACAGACGGGCGACCTGCGGACGGGCGACCGGCGCGGCGTCCGCGGTGGCCGGGACCGGGTCCAGCTGACGGGCTGCGGCTGCTTCAGCCGGAGCGAGAGGGAGCGCGCGGGGCTGCGCACCGGAGTAGGCGGCACGCGCGAGCTGAGCGTCGGCCAGCTCGATTTGGTACTGCAGTTCGGTGATCGGGCGAAGCGCGTCCGGCTCCGCCGCGTAATACTGCTGGCCGCCGCCCGCGGTGTGCACGACCAGCAGCGAGCCGGTCACCACGTCGGAGCGCCCGGGGACAGCGCTGGACGGGCGGCCCGCCTGCGCGGCCGGGAGCGGCCCGATCGGCGCGCCTTCGGGCACGACGTCCAGCCAGGCCTGTCCCGCTCTCGCCCACGAGGCGGTGGTCAGCGCGAGGCCGGTGCCGACCGTGCCGTAGTCGGTGATCTTGTGCCGATAGCCGTGCCAGAGCAGGTAGCGGTCCCCAGTGGACACGAGCTGCACCGGCAGTGCGGCGTCGGCCAATCCGGTCCCGCCGCCCGGTTCGGCCCCGGCCAGCAGGACCGATTCCTGGATCGCGCTCCCGGCCGTGTCGCGGGCGGGCGTCGAGCACAGCGACCACGATCCGGTCCGCAGGCGGTCCGGGCCGGGCAGCGCGTCCGGCGCGTCCGGGATCCCGATCCGCGGCCCGCGCGGAACTCCGGCCAGCGAATTGCCGGACACCTGCTCGGTCGCCGCGTGCTGGCCGAGCGCCAGCAGTGCGGAGGTGTAGTTCGCGACCGGATACAGCCTGCCGTTCTGGAAGACGTACCGCGTGCCGGTCTCCTTCTCCACGATCACCGCGGCCTGGCCGCGCCAGGAATCGTTGCCGCCCGGCACGATCATCCCGTACACGCCGACGCAGGCCAGCGACACGATCGCCAGCGCGAGGCCGGCGAACGCGGCGGCGCCGGAGCGGCGGAACGGAGGCTGCTCGGGGTCGGTCTCCCGGGTGACCAGCGCGGAAATCGCGCGCTGGACGAGGAATTGGTAAGCCTGGAGCTGATCGCGTTTCGACGCCACGGCCCTCAGCCCCCCAGCCCGCGCACGTAGCCGTACAGCCCGAGCACCCAGCACGCGATCGGCACCAGCGAGCACACGAGGAGGATCTCGGAATACTCCGCGAACCGGCCGAGATACGGGTTCGGCGCGCGGGTGCTGAACAGGAGGCCCGCCGCGACGACGGCCGCCGCGGCCGCGAGCAGGATCGCCCCGGAGGACACCAGCGGCATCGCCAGCCCCGCGCCCGGTCCGGCCGCCAGTGCCGCGGCCCCGGCCATTCCCGTCGCCAGCAACGGAATTCGCTGCCGCAGCGTCGGATACAGCCTGGCCCGCACCAGGAATCCGGCCGAGACCACCGCGACCAGCGTCACCGAAGCCGCGCTGCCGTCGTGCACGAGCAGCGCTTCGCAGCACACCACCACCGCGGCCGCGCCGGCCAGCATGCCGGTGAGCAGGCCGTCCGCGCGGGCCACGGCGGCGTGCACGCGGTCGAGCGGCGGCTGTGGATCGTCGCGGACCAGATCAGCGGTCGAGCGCGGCAGCACCGGCATCGGCACCTTGCCGAGCCGCAGCGCGAGCGGGGCGAACACAATGGACAGTGCCAGCAGTCCGGCGGCGAGCGCGGCCGCTGCCTGGTACGCCGCGAAATCGCCGCTCGCGCCGACGAAACCGCCGATCAGGGCGAAGATTCCGGCGGTAGCCGCGCCGGCGAACCACGACTGGGCCGCCGCGACCCCGAGGTAGCCCGCCACGGCCGCCAGCGTCAGCGCGACCCCCGCGAGCATCACCTGCCCCGGCGCGAGGTCGGTCAACGCGTGCGTCCCGGCCGGCAGCAACCCGCCGCCGAGGAACGCGAACGGCAACGCGGCGGCGGCGAGCACCGCGCCCGCCCCGGCGTCGCCGGCCGCACGAGCGAGAACGACTCCCGCGACCAGCAGCAGCCCGGCGACCGCGAGCGACCACACCGCCGGACCGGTCCACGGCGCACCGGCACGCAGCACCGTGACAAGTCCTAAGAGGACAGTCGCACCGCCCGCGGCCAGGCCCGCCGTGCGCGTGTGCCGCGGCCCCCACGCCCGGCCGAGCCCGCTCGCGCCGGTCGCGATCGCGTCCACCACGTCGTCGTACTCCGGTTCCGGCCAGTCGGCCCTCGCCGGAAGCAGATGCAGCACCTCGCCGTCGCGCACCCGGTGCCCGGCGAGCGTGCGGCCGAGGTCGAACCGCGCCCCGTCGGGACGGCGCAGCTGCCAGCCGCCGCCCGCCGCGCCGTCGTCGGCCAGCCCTTCGCCCGCGCGGGCGAGCAGGCCCGGCAGCAGCTCCGCGACACTCGCGTGCTCGGGGAGCGCCATGTCGATCCGTCGTTTCGGGGCGGCGACCGTGACTCTGATCAAGCCGGCTGTCTGCATGCGCTCACCTTCCTCCGGGAACCGCCGTCGCGGGGAACCGAGGCAGGAACCTGCCGCCCGTCCGGACGGTTCGTTGTATGTCCACAAAGGACATCATGGACACGGCAATGCCCTTGCCCCGTCGATGTTTCCCGGGGCAAGGGCAGGCCGATGGGTCGCGTCAGGCACGCACTCCGCGAAGTGCGGTTTCGAGCCGGGCCGCGAAGTCCAGGACGGTGTCCGCGCGCAGTTGCCAACCCGACGAGACAATGCGGTGCAGGGTGCGCACCACCAGAACCGCGCCGTCCGCACCAGGCGTGATCATCAGCAGGCGATCGACGTCCCAGGTCTGGTGCGAAGTGCCGCTCGGCAGTGTTTTCGTCTGGCCCGCACGGGTGCTCGACAGGCGGTTGGCGGCTTCGAGCAGCTCCGCGTCGGCGTTCAGCAGGCCCGCGACCGCCGGATCGCCCTCGAACGGGGCGAGTCCCTTCCCGGCGGGCGCGCTGAGCGAAACCCGGACCGGGTTCGGCAGGCGCAGCGGCACCGCGTAGACCAGCGCGCCGAGGCCGAGCGCCCGGCGCACCGCCGTGCGGCCGCTCATGACCGCAACACGGAGTTCGAACGGGCGCGGCTGCTGGGCGTCGAGGTAGACGAAGCAGTCGGTCGGCGCGGGCATGCCGCTGAAGCGTTCGCGCGGCGGCAGGAGACTGCCTGCCGGGACGCCGGTGCTGTTGCCCGGCAAGCTCATCGCCGCCGGGGCGGCGGCGAGGCCGAGTTCCTTCTGCACGGTCGCGGCGACATCAGCGGCAACCGTGGCGGGCTCGGCGCGACGGCCGGTCCACAAGGCGGCGGGCATCGGAATTCCCCCTTCGGTTTTCAGGCCGGGCGAGCGGACCCGCTCAGCTCGGCGAAACGCGCTGAAGCGGCTTGCAGTTCGGGCTGGAAGCGGCCGGGCCGCAGCTGCGCGAGTTCCTGCCAGCTGTCCACCGCCGCTCGCGCCTTGGCCAGCGCGTCCTGTCCGCGGGCGGCCAGCTGGTCGCGTTCGGCGTCGAACTGCTGTGCCTGCCGGAGCAGTGCCTGCGAGCGGTCCTCGACCGGGGCCGGCGCGGCTGCTTCCGTGCGGGCGACCCGGCGCTTGCGGACGGTCATGCTGAGCCAGCCGACGCCGAAGATGATCAGGCCGGTGAGGATCGGCTTGGCGAGAATGTGCCAGATGTCCATGGGTGGTTCCTGTCCGTTCCAGGCGGCGCCGGGCCGCCGAAGCTGTGGTGACGGGATCGAAACTAGGTCGCGGCGGATGAGGTTTCGATGACACGCGCCCGCGAGGCAGGAACCTGCCCGGGCGTTGCGCCGGACGCGCCCGCACAGGGGAGAATGGCAGCCATGAGCATCGGGGTGGGCGAGGAGCGGCTGCTCGCCGAGGGACCGGTCGCCAAGGTCTACGCGGGCCGGCTGGCGGGCGAGGACGTGGCGGTCAAGGTGTTCGACGGCGTCCTCGACCGCGACACGACGGCCCGGTTCGACCGGGAACGCAAGGCGCTCGCCGCCGTGCGCGGCGAACGGGCGATCCTGCCGGTCGACGAGGCGGGCGAACTGTCGGGCGGCCGGCTCGGCGTGCGGATGGAGCTGTGCCAGCGGTCGCTGGCGCAACTGCTCGACGGGCAATTGCCGGTGCGCGACGTCCTCGCCGTCGGCTGGACCGTCTCGGCCGCGCTGGCGGCGGCGCATCAGGTCGGTGTCGTGCACGGCGGGGTGACGCCGCACAACGTGCTGCTGCGCCGTTCGGGGGAACTCGCTCTAGCCGATTTCGGGCTGGCCTTGCGCCGCCGGTTCCCGCGCGACCCCCTGCACGCGGTGGACTACGTCGCACCGGAAACGCTGCGGGACGACGCCCTCTCCGAGGCAAGCGACCTGTACGGCCTGGGCGCGGTGCTCTACACGGCGCTGACGGGTTCGTCGCCGTTCCCGCGCCACACCGGACAGCAGCGCGCCGAACGGATCCTGCAGGTTTTCCGCGATCCCGTGCCGCCGATCCGGGTGCCCGGCACGCCGCCCGCGCTGACCGACCTGATCGGACGGCTGCTGGCCAAGGACCCGGCGGACCGCCCGCAGGACCCGGCCGCGGTGGCGGAGACGCTGGAGCGGCTGTACCGGGCGAGCGCCGCCCCGGCCGAGGTGGAATTCGACGATTTCGCGGGGCACGGGCAGCAGGTGGGATTCGGGACGGCAGCGCGGCCGGGCGGGTTCGGCGGGGTGCCGTCGCCGGGCGGGTGGCTTGGGTCTGAGCCGCGGAACGGCGATTTCGCGCCCTCTCCACACCAGCCCGGCGCTCCGACACCCGGCGGCTGGTCTGGTGCGGCGTCGCAGGCGGTGGGTTTCGCCGCGGCCCAGCAGCAACCCGGGGGGTTGGGCGCGGCGCAACAGTCCGGTTCGTCCGGTGCCGCCCAGCAGCCTGGCAGTTTCGCCGCGTCACCACAGCAACCCGGCGCTCCGGGCGGCACGGCACCGCAATCTGTCATCGCCCACCTGCCCGATCTCGGCGGCGCGGCGCAGCAACCCGGCGATTGGCCCGGCCCCGCCCAGCAGCCAGGCAACTTCGCCGCGCCCGGGCACGAACCCGGCGGTTCGAGCGGCGCGGCGCAGCAACCCGGCAGCCAGCAGAGCCCCACCGCGCAACTGCCCGGAATCGGCTACGCACCACAACAACCAAACGGCGGTCCCACCGCCGCACCGCACCAACCCTCCGGCTGGGCCAATCCCGCCCAGCAACCGGGCAGCTTCACCACCCCCCACCAACCCGGCAGCCCAACCGGCACTCCGCACCAGCCCGCCAACTTCCCCAGCGCACCAACCCCCACCCCCGGCCGAACCCTCCTCCACACCTTCGACGACACCAAAGAACCCCGCCGTGACCGGAAGCTGCCACGCATCGCCTGGTGGCCCGCCCTCGCCGCCGGGCTGGTCGCCGCAGTCGGTGCGCTGATCGCGGTCCCGATGCTGACCTCAAAGCAGGACCCCCGCCCCGCGCTCCCCCTCGCGACCGCGCCGTCGTCAGGCCAGCACCCGCCCGCCGAACGAGCCCCCGTCCCGGACGTGCACCTCGCCCTGGCGACACCCGCCGACCTGGGCACGCAGATCAAGCTCACCTGGACCGCCGAGGGGAATCTGGACTTCGCGGTCGTCGTCGGGGCCGAACGCATCCCGCCGATGGTCCTCGTGGCCAACCGCAACCGCACGATGTCGGTCCCGGTCGATCCGGCGCGCAAGTACTGCTTCCAGATCCGCGCGACGGACGGCAGCCACGTCTACGAAACCCCTCCGGTCCCGATCCGCGGCGCGGTCTGCACCTCCTGACGACCGCCACCGCGCCGGGCCTCGGGAAATGCGGTCCGTGAGGGGAACCCTGAAGGAATCTGATTCCCTCAGGGTTCCCCTCACGGACGTGAAGAGGCAGCGGCGTCTGGGCTAAGCCGACCTCCGGAACAACGGCCGCGGATCGAACACCGCGCGCACCCGGCTCATCCAAGGACGTCCGGCCAGCGCCCGGCGCAGTTCCCTGATCTCCATCCACGCCACCCCCACCGCGCTCTCCGACGGCGGGAATCGCGACCACAGCGCCGAATCCATCACGCCGGACAGCCTCAGCACCGGCTCGCGCACCCGCTCCCCCAGCTCCGACCCCGCCGATTCCGCCAGGTCGCGCGGCGTCATGCCCACCCGGTAGGCGACCCCGTGCGCACGCAGCCGGTCCCGGGCTTCCGCCCACGCACCGAAAATCGCGTCCTTGCCCAGACGCCGACGCCGGCGTCTCGTCCGGAGAAGCTTCGCCAACGGCACGGCGACCAGCCCGCACAGCATCAGCCCGGGCACCACGGCCGCCGCGATCCACCACGGCCAGCTGCCAGTTCCGGAAACGGACGCGGCGGCTTCCGGCTTGCTGCCCGGCGGCGCCACCGGCGGCTGGAGCTTTTCCAGCGGCGGCAGCTGCGACTGCGCCCGTCCGGCCGCGCCCGCCAGTCCGGACGACTTGGCGGACGTGGTCGCGGATTTCGTCGGGTCCAGCGGCACCCAGCCGACCCCGGCGACGGCAACCTCCGGCCAGGCCAGCGCGTCTCCGGCGTGCACGACGTGCGCCCCGGCGGTGTCCGCGCCGCGGTAGCCGACCACGAGCCGGGCGGGAATGCCGGTGATCCGGGCCAGCGCCACGTACGCGGCGGCGAACTGTTCGCTCGTCCCCCGTTTCGAGACGGTCAGGAACTGCCGCAGCTGCGGCCAGGAAGCCCCGGTCGGCAGGTCGTCGCCGACCGCGAGCTGGTAGTTCTGCTGGAGAAATCGCTGCAGCTGCAACGCGGATTGGAACGTCGGGCGCAATCCGCGCACCGCCGTCCAGGCGAGCCGGGCGACGTCGTCGGGCACTGCGCCGACACCGCCGAGGCCGCCCGGCGCGTCTGCGTCCACCGGTGCCGTGGCCAGGTACTTCGCGTCCGCTTCCGGTGCTGACCAAGTCATCCGGTAATCGGTTTGCCCGCCCGGGGACGCCGACAGCAGGACGCCCGCGCCGGGGTCCACGAGCGGCGCGGCACCGGTCACGCTGGTCAGGCCCGGCTGGCTCGGCAGCCACGGCCCGGACAGCGGCGGCACGCTCAGCTCCGCGGAGACCTCGGGCGCGCCGGGAACGCCGTCGAGACTCCGGCCGAGCCGGCGCAGCTTCGGTTCGGCCGACCAGCCCGCGCCGTCGAACCCGTTCAGCACGACCAGCCGCCACCGGTCGACCGGAGCCGTGCTGCGGTAGCTGAACACCGGCCGCGCCGGATCCGCCAGCTGTCCCGCGATTTCGTCGAGCGGGTTGCTGACCGGGGTTTGCGGGGGCGGCACCGGATGGCCTTCGGCGAGCCGGAACGGCTCCCGCTCCGCCGGGTCGAGTCCGCCGAAAACGACTGCTCCGCCGGCGATCGCGACCACCAGCGGCAGCACCGCCAACGCGGCCGAACCGGACGGCCGCCGAAACCGCAGCGACCCGCCTCCGGACCGCGCCGCCCACAGCATCAACCCGGCAGGCGCGAAATACGCGACTGCGGCGTACAGCGCGGTGAATCCGGTCAACGCCTGATACGCCTGCGCCAGACCCGCGACGGCCAGGCTCGGCAGCAGCGCCACGAGCGGCATTCGCAGGCGCAGCAACAATTCCAGCCCGAGCACGACCGCCAGCAACACCGCCAGCGGAACGAACAGCAGCTGCCCGGCGTCCGGTCGCGCGGGCCAGGTCGATTGCAGCGTCTGCAGCCAGCTCTCGGTCAGCCCGTGGCTCAATCCTTGCAGCGAGGCGCCCGTGGGCAATCCGGAGACAGTGGTCGAAAACAGCGTGGTCTCAACGATTCCGAGCAATCCGGCGATCAGCACGACCAGCGGACGCCACGCCGCCAGCCGCGGCAGGCGAAGGCACAACTCGGCGCTCGCGCAGCCGAGCAGCACGACCACGAGCACCGGCAACAGCAACGCGGACAACCCGAAAACCGGCGCGAACAACAGCCCGGCCACCGCGGTGGAGCCGAGCAGTCCAGTCACCGCCAACCGGGCGTTCACCCCGCACCCCGGGCATTCCACTTCGCCGCCGCGTCCACGGCGTCCGTCGCGTCGATCGAACCGGCGCGCACGCCCGGCTCTCGAACGCCCAGCCGGACAACGGTGTCCGGACGCCAGCGCAGCGCCGCCCCGAGATCGGCCTCCGGCCCGGTGACCACCACCAGCGCCCCGCCCGGCCGCGCACCCGCCAGCCGCGCTGCGGGCAGCAGCAACGCATCGTCCGGATTCTGCGCGGCCAGGCAGAGTTCGTCCAACAGCAAACGAGCCGTCGGAACCCCGCTCCCCACCGGAGTTTCGAGCCCGGACGACGTCAGCAACCGGCAGTGCTGGCCCGCCATGGCGGACGCGTACAGCAACGAGGCCACGACCTCGACGGCTTCCTCGAACACCTCCGGACGCATCGCCTCCGACCGGGTGTCGAGCACCGCGGTGAGCCGCGATTGCGCAGGATCGGCGTAGTCGCGGACCATCAACCGTCCGGTTCGCGCGCTGGCTTTCCAGTGCAGGTGCCGGACTTCGTCGCCGAGCATGTATTCGCGCACGGCCAGCAGATCCGCGGAACCGCGCAGCGGCGGGTCGGTGATCGGCCCGTCGTGGTGGTGGCGCGGGTGCCCCGAGGCCGCCGGGCGCATCGGGTTCAGCCGCGGGTGCACCCACAGGCAGGCGGCCGCGCCCAGCGTCCGGTCGGCGCGCGCGAACCCGAACGGATCCGACCGGTGCAGCACCAGCGGCCCGACCTCGAGCCTGCCGCGCACACTGGTCGGAAGCTCGTAGTGGTAGGTCGCCGCCGCGCCGGGCGCGAGCGCGCGGACCCGCACCTCGCGGACATGCGCGCCGACGCAGTCCTGCGCGGAGAACCCGCCGTGCCGTCGCTCGCTTTCGTTGCGCACCGCCAAAGTGGCCAGTGCCGGACGGCCGCGTTCGATGCGTTCCGGGTGCACGGACCGCGAGACCTCGGCCTTCGGCCGGGCCCGGGTCACGAGCACCGCCGCGACCACGGCGCCGGCCACGATCCCGGCGAGCACGCGCAGGAGCGGATACCCGGCCAGTTCGCCGAGCCCGTAGCCCAGCACAGCACCGGCGAGCGCCGCGATTCCGCGGCGGGTGAGCCGCACGTCTCAGCGCCCGGGCGCGGCCGTCGGAGCGGCGGTGTCGGCGAGCAGTTCGGCGACGACGTCCTCGGCCCGCCGCTGGTTCAATTCGGCGTCCGGGGTCAGCACCAGCCGGTGGCACAGCACCGGAAGCGCCACGTCCTTGACGTCGTCCGGGGTCACGAAATCGCGGCCGTGCGTGGCCGCGAGGCCTTGCCCGGCACGGATCAGCGCGATGCTGCCGCGCGGGCTCACGCCGTAGCGCACGGCCGGATGGCTGCGGCTCGCCGCGGCGAGGCGGACCGCGTACGACACGACCTCCGGCGCCAGGTACGCCTGCCGCACGCGGGCGATGACCTGCTGCACGTCTTCGATCCGCAGCACCGGCCGCAGCTCGTCGGCGGTGACGCCCGCGCAGTCGCCCATCACGACCATCACTTCCGCGTCGTGGCTCGGATAGCCGACCGACAGCCGCATCAGGAACCGGTCGAGCTGCGCCTCGGGCAGCCGGTAGGTGCCCTCCATCTCGATCGGGTTCTGGGTCGCCACCACCAGGAACGGCCGCGGCACCGGCTGGCTGACCGCGTCGACCGTGACCCGCCGCTCGGCCATCGCCTCAAGCAGCGCCGCCTGCGTTTTCGGGGTGCCGCGGTTGATTTCGTCGGCGAGCACCACGTTCGCGAAGATCCCGCCGGGGTGGAACTGGAACTGCTCGGCGTGCTGGTGGTAGACCATCACGCCGAGAATGTCGCCGGGCAGCAGGTCCGGGGTGAACTGGATGCGGTTCCACCGGCCTCCGACGCTGGCGGCGAGGCACCGCGCGAGCGTGGTCTTCCCGACGCCGGGCACGTCCTCGATCAGCAGGTGCCCCTCGGCGAACAGCGCCGCGACCGCCATCCGGACGACGTCCGGATGGCCGCGCAGCACTGTCTGCACGTTGTCGGCAATGAGGTCGTAAGCCGCTTTCGGCGTGAAGCTCACGTTCGCCTTTCTCATGAAGTGGTCGGAACGCCGGTCCAGCTGTCGTTCGCCGAACCCGCGGAATTCCGGATCGTAGCCTTGATCGTGATCGCCCCGGCCCAAACCACGTTGGAAATCGTGAGCTGGGTGGAGCCGGAACAGGACTTCGCGGGCGAAGTCGCGCCCATGAACGAGGCTTGGCAGGTGGCCGCGCCGCCGTTCGGGTCCGCGTCGACCGTCACGATCAGCGCGTTCGTGCTGCGCACGCTCGTGATCTTCACCGACGGCGGGCCGGACGCGACAGTCGCCCGCGCCGAACCGGGGCTGCCGGTGAGCTGCCCGCCCGAACCGTACGAGGTGATCGCCCGGACCGTGAAGGTGATAGTGCCGCTCAAGCCCTGGAAACTGGTCGACGTCCCGGACACCGACCGGTCGCCCTGTCCGGACGCGCTCACCGCGTAGTGGTCGAGGTCGGCGCCGTGCAGGTCCGGAGTCGTCCAGCTCACCGAAACCGCGCCGTTGGACCCGACGGTCGCGGTGACCTTCGGCGCCTCGGCGGCTCCGCCCGGCACGATCGAGCCCGAACTGGCCGCCGCGCCGCGACCGGCGGAGTTTTCCGCGGCCACGCTGAAGGAATAGGACTGGCCGTTGGTCAATCCGCTCACGGTGACCCGCGACCGCGAACCGTCCACTGTGGTCGAACCGCCGGACCACGACACGACATACCGGGCCACGCGGGAACCGTTGCCGGGGGCGGACGTCCACATGACCGTGGCCGAACCGGTGCCCGGGGTCGCGCGGACGTTGCGCGGCGAACCCGGCGGGGTCGGCTTCGCGACCGGCGGAGGCGGATTGTCCCGCTGCGCGGGCGGTCCCGGCGGCGCAGGAGGTGCGGGCGGCTGGCTGCTGGCCGGGGTTTCCGGCTGCGACGGCGGAGTGGGCTTCGGCTGGGTCTTCGCGCTGACGTCCACGTCCGCGGCCACGCCGTCGCCGCCGTCGACGACGACCATGTGCGAGCCGTCGTGGTTGTCGACGTAGATCCGGTGGTCCTGGCCGAGCGACAGCCGCGCTTCGCCGCCGCCCTCGGGCACCGTCTTGCTGCTCTTCAGCGCGCCCTTGCTGTCGTAGGTGCGCACCTCGTGCCGGGCCTGGTCGACCACGGCGACGGTGTGCGACGCCGCGACCGGGCCGGCGTAGTGCCCGCCCTTCTCCAGCGGGACCGAAACCGGCCGCGCGACCGGACGGCTCTGCAGCAGGCCGGCGGCGTCGATCAGGTGCAGCTGGCCGTGATCCGGGTCGACGACGGCGAGCCGCCCGTCGACGTCGTCGCTGGCCACCTGGACGGTCGCGGGCAGCGAAAGCCCGATGTCGGCCGGGTCGCCGAGCCCGTTCGCGCCGACCGAGCGGAGCACGCTGGCGGTCGTGTCGAGCACGACGGGGCGGTCGCCGACGATCGAAAGCGACGCGTCGTGCCCCTGCGGCAGCTGCGCGGGGCAGGTCAGGAGCGTGGTGCCGCGCGGGAGTTCGCAGATCGAGCCGTTGTCGATGCGGTGCACCCAGACCGTGCCGTCCGACGTCGTGACCGGTGCGGACAGCGGGCCGCCTGCCGGGGCGGTCGCCGCCGGGTCGCCGAGGCGCGCGATCTGCCCGGCGTTGCGGTACACGAGGTACGGGCCGCCCGCGACCTCCAGCACGACCGGTTCCTCGGCGGCGGGCGGCGCTTTGCTGCTCTCGACGCCGAGCGTCGACTTGCTGAACTCGGTGATCCGCGTCCGGTCGACGACGTAGCCCGAACGGCCGCCCTGCGCGACCGGGCTGCCCGCCTCCGCGCCGGGGACCGCCGCCTGGGCGTCGACCTGGCCGGTCGCGCCGTCGACGTGCACCGCCGACTGCGACGAGGTGTTGTAGACCCAGTGCCCGGCGTCGGCGAACTGCAGTTCCGTGGGCAGCGAAGCGTGCCCGGTGACGGCGATGCCGACCACGGCCAGGGCGGCGACGACTACCGTCCCGAGCCGGAACATGGCGGCGCGCCTCGCGCGCGGCGTTTCTGTGGTCACCGGAGGACCGTAACGGGGTCGGCTACAGCCGAGATACATCCGGAACCCATGCCCGGACGCTAGAGCACGCCGTTGAAATCCTGATTAAACGAGCTGTCACCGAAACCTCAGCTTCGCCCCGCGACCCTGTCCGGGACGTGAGGAGAGCTGCCGTGACCCATCCCGGCGAGGCACATCCCGGCCGGCGCGCCAGCGCCCCGGCGCGACCGGTCCCGGAGCCGATACCGCTCGCCCGGCCGATCGGCCAGGGCCAGCAGATTCCCGTGCCGGCCGACGCACAGGCAGCGGCTCGCACCGCCGCCCTGGCGGCGCTGACCGCGGCAAGAGCAGCAGCTCCTTCCCCAGCCGCTGCTTATGCCCAGCCATGGCGCCCGGTCGTGACGACCCCGCCCCCGGCTCCGGCGCACCTTCCGGCACAGCGACGTCGCCGATGGGGAGCGCTGCAGATCGTCTGCGGGCAACTGGTGCTGGTGGCAGCGGTCTTGGCGATCGACCGGCCGTGGCCGGTGGCGGCCACGATCGGGCTCGGCGCCGCGGTGCTGCTGGCCCTGACAGCACTGCGGTACCGCGGCCGCTGGGGCTACGAGTGGCTGTCGCTTTCCGTCGGTTACGCGCTGCGCGACCGGGAACGCGAACTGGCCGACGCCGACGAGACCGGCCGCGCCCTGCTGCGCACCCTGTCGCCGGAGGGTTCCGGACACATCGGGCAACTCGGCGACGATCCCGTGTTCCTCTTCAGCCGCACGGACGGGATCAGCGCCGTCCTGCGCCCGGACTCGCTCCCGCCGACCCCGATCCCCGGCCCCGAAGCGCTGCTGCCGCCCGCCGAACCGGGCACCGGCTTCGTCGCCCAGGTGATGTACCACGCGGGCGTCGACCGTCGGCAACCGCCGCGGATTTGGCTTGCGCTGCAGGCATTGCGCACCGCCGAGCGGTACGAGGACGATGCCGTGCGCCAAGCGCTGGCCAATGCGCTGAGGCGCGTGCAACGTCGCTTGCGCCGCGACGGCGTGCCGACGACTCCGTTGGGAGAGCCCGAGTTTCTCGGCTCGATCGCTTCGCTCGCGCACGTCACGGCGGGCCGCACCCAGGTCCGGGAGCAGTGGCGGCTTTGGCACAGCGGCTCGGTTTCCCAGGCGGCGTTCCGGCTGGACGGCTGGTCGGAGCTCCCGCCGGCGACGACTCCGCGATTGATCCACGCGGTGCTGGGCGCGACGTCCCAGACCGCTGTGACGCTCTCGCTGACCGCCCGTCGCTCGGCCGGGGCGCCCGAGGTGACGGCCGCCGTACGCGTCGCCTCCCCTCATGCGGCGGCGGTCGAACAGGCGGCCCAGGTGCTGGCCCGGCTCACGGCGGAATGGGGCCTCCGGCTGGACCGGCTCGAAGGCCGTCAGCACGACGGGTTGACCGCTACTTTGCCGCTGGGGTCTTTCTGCTGAGCTTCAGTTTCCGGAAAACCGCGCTTTCTCCCGGCCCGGTTCCCGAATTCTTCGGCGGAATCGGCTCAGAACGGCTTGGCCGGCAGGTACTTGCCGTCCAGGGTGATCACGGCCCGCTCGCCGCCCTCGGGGTCGGCGACCTTCTTCACGTCGAGCTTGAAGTTGACCGCCGAGATGATGCCGTCGCCGAACTGTTCGTGGACGAGGGCCTTCAGGGTCGTTCCGTAGACCTGCAGGATCTCGTAGAAGCGGTACATGGTCGGATCGGTCGGCACCCGGTCCGGGATCGACCCCCGCACCGGGACCGTCTGCAGCAGCAGCGCCGCGTCGTCATCCAGGCCGAGCAGCTCGGCCACGGCCTCTGCGGACGCCTTCGGCAGCGGATGCTGGCCGAGGACGGCAGCCGTCGTGAAGACCACCGACAGACGGGCGGCGTCGGCGATCTCCTGCCAGGTGAGGTCCTTGCGGGTCTTCGCCTCCACCGCTTTCGCGGCCAGCGCCTCGCGGACGGCGGGGTCGAACTGGGCGTGCACCATGGGAGTCCTTTCCTCGAAGGGACCGCTTGCCGCCGGGAGTTCAGCAGGACCCGGACGCGCTCGTGCAGGCGCCGGACTGCCAGCCGCGCGGACTCGGATGCCCCAGCCTGCCAGGCGGCGGCACGGGTGAGCCAGTCTCCGGCGAAGTACACCCGTCCGGCCGGGGCACGGCCACACGGCTTGACGACCGCAGCCGGACGGCACGCGAACTCGGCGCAAATCCCGGAAACGATTGTTCCTGCCCCGCATGCGTTCCCTCAGCCGCACGCGCAACCCGCGGCAGGATAAAGTTCGGGCGGAACGAGGGGGCGCGATGACGGCAGGCCAGGTGCAGTCCCGGTTGCGCTCGGCCGTCCTCGCGCAGGCCTGGCGGCGGATCCCGGGCGTCGAGGTCCTTTCGGCGGGCGACGGCGGTCCGCTGACTCGCACGGTCAAGAAAATCATCGACCCTCTGGTCATTCGCACCGCGGCACGGCCCCGGCTCGGCCGTCCGCTGCTGGAGCCGGAGGCAGCGGCGGAAGTGACCGAGCTGCTGCTGGCCGACTCGGCGCGGCTGCGCGCCACGGCGGCGTGGTTCACGCACCTGAAACGGCAACGCCGGGCCCTGCGCATCACGGCCGGAAACGTCCAGGACGTATGTTTTCCGCTCGCCTACGAACTCGCGACAGCCTTCGACATGCCGGACGCCTCCGCGCCGGAGCGGGCCGCGGCGGCGTTGCGCGAATGGCACGGCGAAGACGGTACGGCCGGGATCGATCAGTTGAGCCGGTACTTGGCAGACCCCCAGCGCTCCGCCGACTTGACCGCCGAACTGCGTCGTCGCTGGCGCACAACACCGCACCCATACCAGACAGAAGACGCCGCAGCGCTGCTCAACACCGTCGTCAACGGCTTCACCGACGAGGCTTGGCAAGCGCTCGCCGACTCCCCCGCCGGACATGCGTTCGGCCTGGCCTTGCGTCAGCCCGGCGGCACCGCCGCGCTAGCCCGGGCTGTCCGCGAGGTTTCCGGCCTGCCCGCGCCGGATCTCGGGCTGCAGCGCGGCGAACGCACCGCCGTACCGCCGCTGAACCAGCGCGACGAAACCGGCGGCGAGCTTCTCGAACGCAGCATCGAACGACGGGTCCGCGCGACCTTGCGCCGGGCGGCCGGGCAAAGACCCGTCGCCGAGCTGGTCGACGAAGAACTCAGCCGTACGGCCGCCGGATTCGGGCTTGAATTGCCCGTGCTGGCAACGTGTTTCGTACTCGGCGTCGTCCTCGCACCCGCGCTTCGGCCGCTCGAGGGTGTCCCGTCCAGCGACCTCCCGGAGTTCGCGCAGCGGCTCAACGCCCAGGTCGCCCGGGAGGGATACGTCCTCTACGCACGCCGAGCGCTGGCCGGTTCGACGCCCCTCGCCGCGCAGCCGGACGCCGAGATCCTGCGAGAGCTGCGTGAATTCGCGAAGCGGTTTCTCGCTAGGCTGTGGGTCCGGCTGCACGGCTTCGACGTCAGCGGAGAGGTCCCGGCCGACTTCCGGGACCTCCTCACCGGAGTAGTCCGGTCGACGTCGCTGGACCTGCGGACGAAAGTGCGCCGCGCCCTCGTCGCCAGCCTGCCGCGACTGGAGGCCGCCTCGTGACGCATCCCGTGCACACTCCCGTCATCGCGGCCGACGGCGGCCTCATCCGCTTCGCGCTGGCCGATCTGCTCGGCGCTTCGGCGCCTTCGATGCGGATCGAACTCACCGACGCCAGCGCGGCCGAACCGTGGCTGACCAGGCTCGTCGGCACCGAAGCCAGCCTGAGCGCGCTCCGCGACGGGCACGTCGACGTCCCGGCTCGGCCGGAATTGGCCGCCCTCGCGCTCCTGCTGTGGGCCCGCCGCTGGTGGCCCGCCAGCCCGATGCTCGGAATCCCGTCGCTCGACCCGGCGCTGCTCGACTTCGAAGCGGCCGTCGCGACCACGGCAGTCGAAGACCTCGCCGAAGGCTTGCTCGACGGCTTCGAGGCCAGCCCGGGAGAGCTGTTCGACGCAGCGAATGGCTTGTTGGCCGCCGCAGGACCGGTCGCCGAGGAAGTCCGGCGGCTGTGCACACAGCTTTCCGCGTGGTTCGACCGCCAGGACGACCTCGAACGAGCCGAAGCCGCGGCCGAACTGGCGGCTCGGGTAGCCCCTGGTCAACGTGCGTACGCCTTGGCCGCCGGCTCCGGCCCCGCCGCGTCCGGCGAGGGCGTGCTGGCCGAGGGACGCGTCAGTGTCGACTGGGCCCGGGTCCCGCCAGGCGTTCTCGATGCCGCCGAAGACACGGTGACCTGGCGGATTGTCGCGACCAGGACCGCCGCCCGGCTTGAGGCCGAAGTCGCGGGCGCGCTCGGCGACGCGGCCCTCACCGCCGTCGCGACCCACGACGACGAGCCCTTCGCCGAAGTCCCGCTGCGCCTCGGCAGCGGAGGATTCGCCGGGACCGCAGACCTCGACGAAGCCGGGACCAGGCTGGCTGCGACGTCCCCCGCCCGGCTCGGCCTCGTCGTCGGAGCAGCGGACCCGGACGTCCACGGGACCACGCCGGAGGACCGGGCCGAGGTGATCTCCCTGGTGCGATCCCGCGAAGCGCTGCCGCCCGCCGCCCGGACCCTGGCCGAGCGAGCCGTCGCCGACGAGGAGTTCTGACGTGCTCGCCGGATTGCCGCCGCCGCTCGAGCCGCCGGACCGGCCGCTGCCCCCGGAACTCGCCGACGCGGTTTCGCACGGCTACAACTGTCGTTGCGTCGCAAGGCATTTCGGCCTCGACCCGGCTGTCTACCAGGAACTGCCCGCCTGCGCCCTGACCGAAGCCGAGTACGACGCCCTGCTCACCGAAGCCTTCGCCGTCCAGACCGAGGCCAAACAACTCGCCGCAGCGCGGGATGTCGCCGGTGCGCAACGGGCCTACGGCCGGATGCGCCAGCTTGCTCAGCAACTCGACCGCGTCAGCCTCGAAGTCGCCGCCGTCAGCGATCTGGCCACCGTCTGTTACTCCGCAGGCGATCTCCGCAACGCGCGCCAATGCGCGGAAGCCGTGCTCAGCGTCTTCGCGGTGAGCACCGCAGCCATCGTCCACTTCGGACAGTACGCCGAACTGCGGATGATCGAGGGTTCCCGCGAGGTAGCGGAACGCGTCCTCATTTCTCTGTCCACTGAAAAAGGTGACCTCGACAAAGCACGGGAACTGCTCGCCGATCAGCGACGCCGCGCGGCGTTCCGCAAGGCCGCTGAACCCGGCCAGTTCCCGCCCGAGCAGCTCGACCCGCACGGTGCCGACGAGCTGGAGCTGCGCATCCTCGAAGTGCGCGTGCAAGTGGCCGCCGGAGATCCGGCCGGAGCGCGCGACGCGATCGACGAGATCCTGACCGACCTCGACGGTCTCGCGGACATTGACGAGGTCCGCGTCCAAGTAGCGGCGCTGCAGGCAATGGCACGAGCCGAACGCGCCCGCATCCGCCAGGCAGGCGGCGAGGAAGCAGACGCGACGGCGGACCTGCTGCGGCTCACAACCCGGCACGAAGGCCCGGCGGCGGCGAAATTCGCCATCGGACTGGCCGAAACCCGCGCGCTCGGCGGTGACTTCCCGGGCGCGATCGCGGCGATCGTCAAGGCCAGGGACGAACTCGCCGCCGCCGGAGTGACCGGAGACGTCGCCGAGGCCAGCTACGCGCTGGGCACGTTGCTGCTGGTCGCCGGCGAGGTCGCCCAGGCGCGAGACCAGTTCGAGCACGCGGGAAAGCTATGGGCGGCGAACGGAGACACTCCGGGCGTGCGTCGGCTCGCGTCCGCGCTGGCTCGCTGCTCCGCGGCCGAGGGCGACTGGCCGTCCGCGGAAGAGCACGTGGTCGATCTCCAGGCCGCGGCCCGCGAATCGGGCGAATGGCTGGAGTGCCTGCGAGCCGATTACCTGTCGGCCACGATCGGCTACGCACGCGGCGAAGACCCGCGAGCGGTGCTGGACGTGCTGCTTCCGGTCGCCCTCGCCGCACAGGAGTACCGCTTCGCCTTCGCGTCGGCCCAGGCGCGCACCGCGTGGGCGAACAGCGTCGCGGGCCCGGCGACGGAACTGCTGATGGTCCTGCTGACCCAACTCGGCGAGACACGGCTGACGGCGGAGCTGATCGAACGCGCCTGCGCGGTCGGCGCGTATCCCGAAGATCGTTCCCTGGACCTGACCGGCGAACTCCCCACGCTGACGGCACCACCCGTCGAGACCGGTCATCTTCCGTTGGCAGCATTGGGTTCGGTCACCTCGTCGCTCCCCCTCCGGCTCGCCCCGCCGCCCGGACTGCGCTGGTCGCCGTCCTCGCCGATGGAATTGGACGCCTGGTCCCGGCTGGCCGTCGAGAGGTACGGGTGCGTCCCGGCAACTCGGACTGTCGAAACGTGGCCAGCCGCCGACCCGGGCCGAGAGACGTTCATCCTGCGCTATGCCGACGCCGGGCACACCTACCTCAGCTGGCGCACCACCAGCGACCTCGACACCGTCCACACGCACCCGATCGACGCCGATCTCGTCGACACCGCGCGCGGTTTCCTCGCCGAGGCTTCCCCGACGCCGCGCGAAGGCGAACGGGTCGCCGACGCCGTCCGTCGTTCGCTCGACGCCTTCTCCTCGGGAGAGCAACGCCTTGCCCGCGTCCTCGCCCTCAACCTCCTGCCCGCCGATCTCGTCGCGCAACTCCGGCGAGCCACGCGCCCGCTGCTGCGAATCCAGCCGTCCCCGGCCCTCGCCGCGGTCCCGTGGGGTCTGCTCGCCCTCCCCGACCGGCGGCCGGACCACGTGCTCGACGCCGGCGAGGTCGACACCTGCTTCGACAGCGACGTCCGGATCCTCGACCTCGCCGACGTCTCCCTCCTCGCCCCCTCCGGAATCCCGCGCCGCGCGCCCGTGTCCGCCGGACCGCCCGTCTACCTGCTCGATCCGCGGATCCCCGGCCAGAGCGCGTTCGGCGAACTGGGTTCGGTCCTCGGCAAGCAAGACGAAACCTCGCCGCTGATCCGCCACCTCGACGCCCAACTCGCCACCGGCCCGGTCCGGCCTGCCGCCGTGCGCGGGCTGGACCTGGTCCGCCGCACCGACACCGACCGGCGGCTGCTCGCCGAACTGCTGGCCGAACCGTGCTCGCGACTGGTGTTCGCGGGGCACGTCAGCCGCATCCAGGACGTCCACGGCGCGCAGACCGCCCTGCACCTGTCCTGCTCAGCCGACGTGGCGGGCACGGCCGCCCCGATCGGCGCGCACCGGCCGTTCACCGCGGCCGACCTGGCACTGTCCGAAGTGGACATGCCCGCGCGGGTGGCGCTCATCGGCTGCGCGAGCGCGAGCGACTTCGGCCTGCCCGAACCGTTCGGCGTGCTGCTCGCCGCCGTCGCCGCCGGAGCCGGGCTGGTCGCCGCGACGGTCTGGGCGCTGCCGACGTCGGCCGCGGCGCCCGGCGCGGACCCGATGGCCGAGCTGATCGTCGCCGTCGACACCGCGCTCGCCGGGGCGGACCCGGTCACGGAGCTGTGCGCGTGGCAGCGGGATCGGCTCGCGCGCTGGCGCGAACGTCCCGAAGCCGCCCGCTCTCCGGTCTTCTGGGCAGCTCTGACCTGCCTCGACGCCACCGACGACGGCGGGCCTTGGCACGGTAGCGACCGGCTTTAGCGGCTGCCCCCGGGCCTCGCCCTGACCAGCATCAACGCACCCCGCAACCGCAAAACCTGGGTTCGGTAGCACCCCGCCCGCCCGAAGCTGTGTCCAGCACACCGACACAGCGAAAGGCACCCCATGTTCAAGAAAATCCGCGACAAGATCAACGAAGCCACCCAGCAGGGCATGGCCCGGGGCGCGCAAGACTTCCAGCAGCACGCCGAGCAGTTCCGGCAGGCCGCCGCCGCGCAAGGCCACGACATCACCCCGCAGCTGCCGACTCCTCAGGCGGCCGCTCAGGCGTTCCGCACCGTCGCGGCCGACCCGGAAATGGCGGCCTTCATGGCGCTGCCGATGGAGGAGCAGCTGCGCCAGCAGCAGGAACTCCAGGCCTACGGCACCGAACTGCGCCGGCTCTACGACACCGGCGAGAAGGCGACCCTGGTGATCCGCGCGCTGGAACCGACCGGCCGGACGGTCGCCGGGCAGGCGCAGTACACCGCGACGCTGGAGGTCACCCGTGCCGACGGCATGATGTACCGGACGGTCACCCCGCTGATCACCCCGCTGGCGACGATCCAGCAGTACGCGCCGGGGACCCGCCACGAGGCCCGCCTCGACCCCGCCGATCCGGCCAAGGTCGCGGTGTTCGGCCCGATCGCGTAGGCGGCCTCGGTGTTCAGTTCATTCGCGTTCGGTTTGCCGGACGATCCTGAAGAGACCCGCGCGTCGAGCCGGCGGCTGTGGCTGCTCGGGATTCCCACGACGCTCGCCTGGGCGGTCGCGGGATGGTCGGGCGCACTCGGGTTGCTGGACAACTTCCGGCTGATGTCGCTGAACCGCGTCGGCGCGTGGGGGGCCGACGCGGGGCCGGCGGCGTCGCTCGTGCTGTTCTTCAGCCTGTCGGTCACGGTGGCGTCTTCGCTCGGCTTCGCGATGCTGTGGGGCGGCGGAATGTCGTTGCGCCGCATGGGCATCGGCTTCCGTTCCAGTTCGCTGGCCGCGGCACTCGGGGTGGCGCTGGGCAGCGGCGTGGCGGCTCCCTCGTGGACGCCGCCGGAATCGGTCGGCGAACGGCTGCCCTTCCTCGACGGCAAGCCCGAGCCGTGGTCCGATGTGGACTGGGTGGTCTACTACGAGCCGTTCCTGGTGCCCGTCGTGGCCGGGCTCGTCGCGCTGGTCCTGATCGTGGTGCTGCTGCGGTCTTTCCTGCGCGCGGCCGAGGCGGACGACCGCGAGCAGGCGATCCTCCACTGCGGCCGCCAGGTGACCGGGCTTCTCACCCGCGTGGACTTCACCAACGTCTGGGTCATGGGGAACCCGAGATTCACCGTCCACGTGCGATTTCCCACCGAGACCGGCGAACGCGAGGTCGTGACGACGATGATCACACCGCTGTTCCAAGCCCCTTCCCAGGGTTCGGAGGTCAAAGTCCGCTACGACCCCAAGGACCCGAAATCCGTTCTGGTGGAACCGATTTCCCTCTGACCTCCCCAAGGGAGCATGTCCATGGCAGCCCTTCGCACGATCGCGTTCGGTTTCCTGACCGGCGTGACGATCGGAGCGACCCTGTGCTCGCTCATCGCCGGGATCGTCGTCGAGAGCGTTCCGTTGTTCGTGACCGGGCTGGGAATTCCGCTCGGCTACGGCATTCTCGTGTACCTCGGCGGAATGCCGCGCCGCGCCCGCGAGGCGGCAGTACCGCCCGTACTGGCGCTCGCGCGGATCGAAAGCCTGCGCGCCGGCGGCAGCGAAACGGGCGATCTCCCGCTCGAATTCGTCCTCACGGTCGCGCCGGACGGGGCACCGTCCCATCGCGCGGCCACGAGCCACACCGTCAACCTGGTCGATCTTCCCAGCTACCGCAAGGGCGACGTCCTGCTGGTCGCGTACCCGCCGGACCGGCCGTGGAAGGTCCGGATCGTCTCCAATCCGTCGCCGGAATGGCAGCGTCGCGCGGCGGAAGCGGTCATCGAGCCCGCGGCCGAGTCCACTTTGGTCCACCCGCCGCCGGAAGGGTGCGCGGCCGGTTACCTCACGTTGCTCGGGCTGCTGCTCGGTGCGGGCGCCGTCCTCGGGCTCTTCCGTGCCGAACTGTTCGCTCCGGACACCAGCGCCCCGGCACCGCCGCCTCCCGAGTCGTCCGCGGTGACCTCCTCGGGTTCCGCGACGGTCGACGTCGGCCCGGAACAGTCCTTGCTGGACGAGGGAGAGCTGCGCCGCGCTGTCGACGGGCTGGCCCAGAGCACCGACGTCTCGCAAACGCTCACCGCGGTCGTCCAAGAACACCGGCTGACAGTCGTCTTCGCGCCGTCCGCGGTCCAGATCCCGCGATTCGACCTCCGCACCCTGCCCGTCGACGAGATTCCCGCTCTGGTCCGGAAAGCCTTGCGCACCATCGACGTCGGCACGCCGCAGACCTGGCAAGTCACCGTCGCCCAGCTGCCCTCGGCACGCACCGTCCGCGTCACGGTGACCGGTCCCCGCGGCAGCGGTTCTCTCGCCGGGTGATCAGCCCGCCAGGCCGAGGGACGCGCCGAGCAGCAGAAGTCCTTTGGCTGTCCGGGGATCAGCGCCGGTCAGGTTGGCGATGCGCGACAGGCGATTGTCCACTGTGTTCGGATGGACGTGCAGCTTCCGCGCGGTCTCGCGGCGGTTGAAATCGGTGTCGAAGTACGTCCGGAGCGTCGTCGTCAGATCGGGCTCGCCGCCCAGCCGCTCCGCGAGCGCACGCAGCTGAGGAGTCGCCGCGCTGTCGTGGTTCAGCTGGTATTCGAAGAGATGGTCGGCGAGCACCGCGACGGTGCCGGGGACCGCGTTCAGCCGCAGGAGCCGTTCCGCCTCCGCCGCTGCCGCCGGGATTTCGGACAGCTCGGCCGCGTGGGCGAACGCACCGGTGATCTCCACCCCCGTCGTCTGATGCGCGCGCGGAACTGCTTGCCGGGCCTCGGTCAGCGCTGCCTCGTGACTGTCCGAAGCGGACGGGATGAGCAGAAGCCCGCCGTCCGGATCCAAGGCGGCCAGCACGTCTCCGGACAGTTCTCGACGCAGGTGCTGCAGCAGCAACCGCGCCTTCCGCTGTCCGGCCAGATGCCGGCCGACCGCGTCGCCGACCGAATCCGCCGGGTCCGCGGCGAACCGCAGCGCCAGCACGCCGTACGCCGGGGCGAGCCGGACGTCCGCCGGTTCCGGCACGACCTCCCCCGCCGCCAGCCGCCGGACCAGAGCCCGGGCCGCCTCGCGCTGTTCGTGGTCGGCGGTCTGGAATTCCTTCTGATGCGCCTGCACGGCCGCGTTCAGCACCTGGTGCAGGCACTTCAGCAGCACCGCGGTCGCCTCGCCGGGCGGCGCCCCGCCGGACAGGTCCTGGATCTCCGCCCACATCTCCTCGGCCGCCAGCAGATACGCGTGCATGAACTCGCTGACCGGCAGCCCCTCCGCGCCCCGTTCCCGGCCGCGCCTGCGGAACAGCTCCAGTTCGTCCTCGCGCAGTTCGTCGTGCTCCCGCACGGCGCGCGCGAACATCCGGCCGAACTCGCGGACCGTGTGCGCCATGTGCAGGTGCAGGTGTGCGGGCGCCTGGCCCCGGTAGTGCGGGGAGGTCTCGACGTACCGGCGGATCGTCCGCTCGCCCACCTTCGGCAGCCGGTGCTCGAAGCTGCGCCACGACAGTTGTGACATGTCACAGCACGGTAGCCGAAAACCTGGGCAATGTGCGCTACCAGCCGGATTGGCCAGCGGCGACAGTTGGGTTTGAGTCCATGACCGCGATCACAGGAGGCCCCGGACCCATGCGCTGCGAGCCGCTGTTCCGCCCGAAGTCGGTCGCCGTGGTCGGCGTTTCCGCGACCACCGCGCTGTCCTGGGGACGGATCGCGCTGGACCGGCTGCTGCGCGGCGGCTACGGCGGCGAGGTCTTCGCGGTCTCGCGCGGCCCGTTCGACCTCCCCGGGGTGCGGACGGTCGGCTCCCTCGCCGAAATCGGCTACGGCCCGGATCTCGTGGTCCTCGCGACCCCTGCGGAAACGGTCCCGGGGCTGGTCCGGCAGGCGCGCGAACTCGGCTCCGGCGCCGTCATCGTCTTCGCGGCAGGCTTCGCCGAGGGCGGCAATACCGCCCTGGAGGACGAACTGCGCGAGGCCGCCGGAGACCTGCCGGTGCTCGGCCCGAACTGCCTCGGCGTGGTGAGCCACCCGGCTGGGGTTCAGCTGTCGACGACCGTCTTTCTCGACCGCGAGCGCGTCCCGCCGGGCCCGGTCGCGATCGTCACGCAGAGCGGAGCGATGGGTTTCGTGCTCGCTGACCTGCTCGAACAGGCGGGAATCGGCTACTCCTACTACGCGAGCGTCGGGAACGAAGCCTGCCTGTCGAGCCATGAACTCGGCAGCTACCTGCTCGATCAGCCGGACGTCGAGGTGCTTGTGCTTTACCTCGAAGGCGTGCGCGACGCGGACGGCCTCCGCGAACTCGGCCGACAGGCGCGAGCGACAGGCAAGACCGTGGTGGCCCTCGCGGTGGGCAGCAGCGCCGCCGGCAGGCAGGCTGCCTTGTCGCACACCGCGGCCGTCGCCGGTGACCACTTCCTGCTTGCGTCGCTGTGCCGACAGGAGGGCATTCACCTGGTCACGGACGACGACCAGCTCGTGGACGCCGTGCTCTGCGCCCGCAAAGGCACGACGCTGCCCCCGGCTCCCCGGCTCGCCGTGCTCACGATGTCCGGCGGCGCGGGCGGCATCCTCGCCGACAATCTCACCGCGCTGGGCGTCCGGATTCCGCCGCTGTCCGGTGCGACGCGCGCGAAGCTCGCCGAGGTCGGCGGCGTCGAGGCGGCCGACGAGAACCCGGTCGACCTCGGCGGCAACATCGACCGCTGGCTCGACCGCGTCGGCGATCTCCTCGGCGCGCTCGACGAAGACCCGGCGCTGGACGGCGTCGTGCTCTACCTGACATTCGGCGATCGGTTCCGGGAGGCGTACCACCGGCTGGCCGCAGCCGCCGCCGGGATGCGGACGCCGACGTGGTTCGTCTGGGCCTGTGCGCCGCCCGGCGAGCTGGCTGAGATCGGGCGGCCGGACACGGTGCTGCCCAGCATCGGCGCCCTCGTGCGACGGCTTCGGGTGCTGGTCCCGGACCGGGTCCCGGAGCCCGCGCAGCGCCTCGCCGCCGACGACCGTCCAGTGTGGACAGAACTGCGGGCCGTTCCGCTGCTGGAGGACGCTGGTATCGCGCACGTGGACACCGCCGCCGGGGCCGATCTTGCCGCTGCGGTTCGGCAAAACGGCTGGCCGGAGCCGTATGTGGTCAAGGGCGATGCCGCTGACGTACCGCACCGGGCCCGAGCAGGGCTCGTCCGCGTGGGCGTCACGGCGGCCGAACTTCCCGCGGTGCTGGAGGCGCTCCAGGCCCGCCTGGACGAGGTCTCCGCCGACCCGGAACGCACGCTCGTCGTGCAACCACTGCTGCCGCACACCGCCGAACTCGCCCTCGGCGCGACGCGGGATCCGTTGTACGGCACCGCGATCGTCCTCGGCGCAGGCGGCGACCGTGCCGAGGACCCCGCCGCACCCCGCCGCGCGCTGCTGCTTCCGGCGACCCCGGAGCAGCGGGCCGAACTGGCCGCCTGGGCCGGCGACGTCCTCGCCGTCCCGGTCCCCGCCGTCGCCGCCGCGATCGACGGTCTCGTCCGCATCCTCGGCGACCACCCGGAATTCGCCGAAGCCGACCTCAACCCGCTCTGCGTCGCCGGTGACGACCTGGTCGCCGTCGACGCGCTGTTCACCGAGACTCTTCAGGAGGCATCCCGTGACTGACCTGCTCGACTACGCCGACAAAGTCTGGCGAGGCGAGGCCGACACCCGCGTCTACCACACCGGCGCGCTGCGCAAGGACGGTCTGCACGAGCTGGCCGAGGGCGTCTGGATGTGGCCCGCGTTCGGCAACGTCTTCCTCTTCCCCACCGCCGACGGCCTGTTCTGCTTCGACACCGGCGAACGCCGCACCGCGAAGGACCTCTTCGGCGCGACCCGCGCCCGCACCGACGCCCCGCTGCACACCGCGGTCTACTCGCACGGGCACATCGACCATGTCTTCGGCGTCGGCCCGTTCGACGCTGAGGCCGAGGAGCGCGGCTGGCGCCGGCCGTCCGTGCTGGCCCACGAGAACACGCCGCCGCGCTTCGAGCGGTACGCCCGCACCCACGGCTACAACACGGTGATCAACCAGCGGCAGTTCCAGTCGCCCGGTTTCCGCTGGCCGGACCGATACCGGCATCCCGACCTCACCTACCGCGACACCACGACGCTGCGGATCGGCGACCTCGACGTCCGGCTGAAGCACGCCCGCGGCGAGACGGACGACGCGACGATCGCGTGGCTGCCCGAGCGGAAAATCCTGTGCTGCGGCGACTTTTTCATCTGGTCCTCCCCCAACCCGGGCAACCCGCAGAAGGTCCAGCGCTACGCCGCCGAGTGGGCGCGGGCGCTGCGCTGGATGGCCGGACTGGGCGCGGAACTGCTGCTGCCCGGTCACGGCGTGCCGATCGCCGGCGCCGATCGGATCCGGACCGCGCTGTCCGACACCGCCGAATTCCTCGAAACCCTGCACGACCAGACCGTGGACGCGATGAACGCCGGAGCCACGCTCGACGAGGTCGTGCACGGCGTCACCGCGCCTGCCGAGCTGCTGGCCAAGCCGTACCTGAAACCGTCGTACGACGAGCCGGAATTCGTCGTCCGCAACGTCTGGCGGCTCTACGGCGGCTGGTACGACGGCAACCCGGCCAACCTCAAACCCGCCCGCCGCGCCGACCTCTCCCGCGAACTCGCCGACCTGTCCGGCGGCTCCGACCGGCTGGCCGCCCGCGCGCGGGAGCTGCTCGCCGCGGGCGAACACCGGCTGGCCGGGCACTTCGCGCAGCTCGCCGTGGACGCCGCGCCCGACGACGAGACCGCGCACGCCGCCCGCGCGGAAGTGTTCACCGCACTGGAAAAAGCCGCGACCTCGACGATGGCCAAGGGCGTCTACGCCTGGGCCGCCGCCGAATCCCAAGCCGTGCTCGACGGCACCGACCGCGCCGAGCAGCTGCGCGCCCGCACCGCGGGCCGCACCCGCTGGGCCTTCTGAACCGCCTCCCGCAGCACCCCGTCCGACAACGACGTTGAAATGGGGACCCCACGATGAACGCTCCCGCCCTCCCCGCCGAAACCTCCGCTCGCCGGCGCGCCCGCGGCACCAGCGCCCGCGGCTGGGTCGTCACCGGACTGCTGCTGGTGTTCATGCTGATCAACTTCGCGGACAAGGCCGTGCTCGGGCTCGCCGCGAAACCGCTGATGCACGATCTCGGCCTGACCCCCGAGGCGTACGGCCTGATCAGCAGCGGGTTCTACTTCCTGTTCAGCATTTCCGCGATCGTGGTCGGCTTCGTGTCGAACCGCGTGCCGGCGAAGTGGATCCTGCTGGTGCTGGGCGTGATCTGGGCGCTGACGCAGGCCCCGATGCTCGGCACGGTCGGTTTCGGCGCGGTGCTGGTCAGCCGGATCGTCCTCGGCGCGGCCGAAGGCCCGGCGAATCCGCTGGCCATGCACGCGGCGTACAAGTGGTTCCCCAACGAGAAACGCGGGCTGCCCAGCGCGTTGCTGAACGCCGGTTCCGGCATCGGCGTGGCGCTGGCGTCGCCGCTGCTGACGGCGCTGATCGTCGGCTACGGCTGGCGGTGGGCGTTCTTCGCGCTGCTCGTCGTCGGACTGGTGTGGTCGTTGCTGTGGGCGATCTTCGGCCGGGAGGGCAAGGTCGCCGGAACCGCGTCCGTGCACGCGGACGAGGCCAAGTCCGAAGCGGACGAGCCCCGGGTGCCCTACCGCCGGATCCTGCTGAACGGCACCTGGCTCGGCGGTTTCCTGGCCGGCTTCGCCGCGTACTGGGCGTTGGCCGTGCTCGTCGCGTGGGTGCCGCATTACCTCGAAACGGCGTTGCACTACAGCACGGTGACCACCGGGACGCTGGTCGCGCTGCCGTGGATCGCGTCGGTCGTGTTCAACCTGGCCCAAGGCGTGCTCAGCGACCGGTTGATGCGGCGCGGCGTGTCGAGCCGGGTGGCCCGCGGCGTGCTCGGCGGAGTCGCGGTGCTGGTCTCCGGTCTCGCGATGCTCCTGTTCCCGCACACCGGGGGCTGGTTCCAGATCGCGCTGCTGACCGTCGCGTTCAGCCTCGGCGGGGTCGTGTTCGCGCTCGGCGTCACGATGAACGCCGAGATCAGCCCGACCCGCCAGCGCGGCGCGGTGCTGTCGATCACCGTCGGCCTGGTCACCACCGCCGGATTGCTCGCCCCGTACCTCACCGGACGGCTCATCCAAGCTTCTTCGTCGCCCGAGGGCGGCTTCACGCTCGCCTTCACGATCAGCGGCCTCCTGTCCGTCGTGGGCGGTCTGCTCGCCGTGTTCTTCGTCAACCCGGACCGCACCGCGCGGCGGCTCGGACTCCGCACCGAGGTGGTCGGCTGATGCCTTTTCAGGACACCAAAAACCCGCTCTACGGCCGCGGCGAGATCACCGAGGTCGCGCCCGGCGTCCGCTCGATCGGCTTGCAGGGCAACAGCCTCGCGGTGGAAACGGCTTCGGGTCTGGTCGTGGTCGACACCGGACCGTCTCCGGACCTCGTCGCGCCGGTGCTGGACCAGCTGGGCGAGCCGGTGCGCTGGATCGTCTACAGCCACGGACATCTCGGCTACAACTACGGCGTACCAGGGTTTTTCGAGTACGCCGCCGCGCACGGCGAGCGCCGTCCGACGGTCGTGGCGCACGAGAACGTCGTCCGGCGGTATCAGCGGTACCTGGAGACGGCCGGGCTGCAGAACCACATCAACACCCGGCAGTTCCGCCGTCCGATGGCCGACCTGACGGCCCCGCCGCCGGTCACTTTCCCCGACCAGACCTACCGGGAAGCGATGACCCTGGCTCCGGATGTCCGCCTGCTGTGGGCGCCTTCCGAAACCGACGACGTGACCGCCGTGTGGCTGCCGTCCCAGCGGGTTCTGTACGGCAGCGCGGCGGTGATCAACGGCATCCCCAACATCGGGACGCCCATGCGGACGATGCGCGACACCGTCCGGTGGGCAGACACCTTGGACCGCCTTGCCGCGTTGAACCCGGCAGTGCTGGTGCCGGAGTTCGGCCCGGTGGTCCGCGAGGATCCGGTCCGGCAGCTCACCATGACCGCCGCCGCGCTCCGATGGCTGCGGAGCGCGGTCGTGGACCAGCTCAACCGGGGCCGGAGGGCGGACGACATCGTGCACGATCTCCGGTATCCGGCCGAGCTGTTCGACGTGCCGTGGATGCGCGAGCATTACGGGCACCGGGAGTACATCGTCCGAGACCTCGTGCGCTCGGAAACCGGCTGGTGGGACGGAAATCCGACGACCCTGCACCCTTCCCGGCCGGACGTCGCGGCCGCTGCCCGGGCCGAGGCGATCACGGACAAGCAGGCGGTGCTCGACCAGGCCGAGCGGCTGCGGGCGGACGGGCGGGTGCAGGAGGCGTTGCACGTGATCGATCTGCTGGCACTCGCGCCCGGGGACGACCCGCTGGTCAAGCAGGCGCGGGCAGTGAAAGAGGAGCTGTGCGCGGCGCGGGCGGCGGAGGCCAGCAGTTACGTTTCGCGGAGTTTCTACCGCAGCGGCTGGTGACGCACCGGCCCTGCGAACGTCCGTGAAGGGCTCCTTGAGGGAATCTGATTCCCTCAAGGAGCCCTTCACGGACCTCAGCGGGAGTTTTACTTCGCGGGCAACGCCTCTGTCCAGGTCAGCTCCAGCCGCTCCGGCCCCCGCTGCCGTCGCCCGCTGAGCCACGGCACGTCGGCCGAGTCGGCCGCCAGCGCCAGATCCGGGAACCGGGCCAGCAGCGTGCCCAGCGCGACCTGCAGTTCCAGCCGCGCCATCTGGGCGCCGAGGCAGTGGTGCGGGCCGTGGCCGAAGCCGACGTGGTGGTTGCGCGGGCGGGCCAGGTTCAGGTCCTCCGGGCACTCGAACACCGTCGCGTCGCGGTTGGCGCCGTCCACGTCGGCGAACACCGCCTCGCCCTTGCGGATCAGCTGGCCGCCGATTTCGACGTCCTCGCTGGCGATGTGCGCGAAACTGGCGCTCGCGCTGAGCGGGACGAACCGCAGCAGTTCCTCGACCGCCGACGGCATCAGGCCGGGATCCGAGCGCAGGCGCGCCAGCTGGTCCGGGTTCGTCAGCAGGGTGTAAAGCAGGTTGGAGATGTGGTTCGCGGTCGTCTCGTGGCCGACTGCCAGGATTCCGCCGGACAGGTCGATCAGCTCGCCCTCGGTCAGCCGGCCCTCGTCGTCGCGGGCCCGCACCAACGCGCCGATCAGGTCGTCGGTCGGGGTCTCCCGGCGTTCCGCGACCAGACCCGCGATGTAGCCCCACAGTTCGCGCTGCGCGGTCATGATCGCGGTGTGGTCCGAACCGGCGCCGCTGAGCATCAGCATGGTGTCGGTCCACATGTGCACCTTGTCGCGATCCTCCTGCGGCACCCCGAGAAGCTCGCACAGCGCGGTGATCGGCAGCGGGATCGAGAACGACGACACCAGATCCGCAGGCGGACCCTGCTCGATCATCCGGTCGATCAGGCCGTCGGTGATCTCCTGGACGCGCGGGCGCAGCGTTTCCACCCGTTTCGGCGTGAACGCGGCCGCCACCAGCCGGCGCAGCCGGGAGTGCACCGGGGGGTCCATGGTGATGATCGAGCTTTCGCTCTCGATCGCCTCGGTCCCGCGCGGCGCGTCCTTCCCGACGGTCAGGCTGCGCATCAGCCTGCGGTCCACCAGCACGGCCCGCACGTCCTCGTACCGCGTCGCCAGCCAGGCCTCGCCGCCGTAGGGCAGCCGCACCCGGCTCATCCCCGGCTGCTCGCGCATCTCGCCGTACCGGGCGTCGACCGCCAGCGCCGACGGTGCGAACGGGTACGGGCACACTTCAGTATTCACGACGAACTCCCAAGTCCGGCAACGGTTTCCACGATCGGTTCTGCTACGGATTCCAGCCACGCCCCGACGGCCGACGCCGTGCTCTCCGCGTCCTCGGCGACGAGGCTGAAATGGTCCCCGGGCACGGTTTCCACGCGGTCGGCCCGCGACCAGGTCGTCTGCCACCTCGACCCGGCCAGCTCCCCGAAGCTGCGGGCGGAACGCAGCAGCACCGTGGGGACCTGGATGTCCGGCGGCCCCGCGGCGGCGAGGAGGCCGAGGTAGCGGCCCATGGCGGTCAGTTGCGCCCGGTCGAAACCGCCGTCGTCCTGGCGGGTCAGCACCTCCCCGGCCATCGCGTGGACGGCGTTCTCGGCCGGGCCGCCGATCTCGTAGGTGTCCAGCAGGCACAGGCCCGCCGGAGCACGGCCGGTACGGGCCAGTTCCGCCGCCGCCGCTTCGGCCAGCAGCCCGCCGGACGAATACCCCAGCAGTGCGAAGGGTTCGCCGTCGGCTGCTTCGCGGGCCTGGTCGGCGAGGACCGCGACGAGCGTGGCGAGGTCGGCCGGAAGCAGTTCGTCCGAGGTGAAGCCTGGCAGGGACAGCACGGAGACGCGCCGGTCGCCGCGGAAAGGGGCGGCCAAGCGTCCATATTGGACAGCACCGGTCATCGCGGCGGGCGAGGGCACGCACAGCAGCGCGGGACGTCGTGGTCCCTCCGCCAGCCGTATCGGACGAGATCCTGTGGTCGATGCGTGAAACGACGGGCGCAGGTTCGCCGCGGCTCCGAGCAGGGCGACGCCTTCCGGTACTCGGCCCGCTGCCACCGCCTCGGCGAACAGCCGGGCGACCGGATCCGCCCGCGTCGGCACAGAAGGCTCCTCGGGAGTGTCCGAAAAGGACTCGTTCAGGAATTCCGCCAGGTCCCCGACTGTCGGATGGTCGAACACCACGGTCGCGCCCAGTGTCAGGCCGGTCAGTTCGGCGAGCCGGTTGCGGACCTGGACCGCGGTGAGCGAGTCGAAACCGAGATCCGGCAGCGCACGGTCGGGTGCGAGGGTCTCGCCGTGTCCGAGCACCGCCGCCACCTGCGTGCCGACCAGTTCCTCCAACCGCTCCCGGCGCTCAGCCGGCGGAGTACGGCGCAGCCGGCCCGCGGCAGAACCGCCTGCGCGCCGGGTCGTCCGCACGTGTCCGCGCAACAGCGGCGGGACGTCGCCGCCGCGCCACGCGTCGAGCCGCAGCGGGGCCAGTACCGGCGCCGGGTCGGCGAGGGCCGCGTCGAACAGGGCCAAGCCTGCTTCGGCGGTGAGGCCACCGGTGCGTTCGTCGGAGTTCCACAGCCCCCAGGCCAGTGACTGCGCGGGCAGTCCGAGGCTGCGGCGGTGCTGCGCGAGGGCGTCGAGGAACGCGTTCGCCGCCGCGTAGTTCGCCTGGCCGGGCGCGCCGAGAATGCCTGCGGCAGAAGAGAACAGGACGAACCTCTCGACGTCCCCAGCCAGTTGGTGCAGGTTCCACGCGGCAGTCGCTTTGGCCTCGAACACCGCGTCGACCTGGTCCTCGGTCAGCGAAGCGAGCATCCCGTCGGCCAGCACTCCCGCCGCGTGCACGATCGCCGTGACCGGGTGGGCGGTCAGCAGCGCGGCGACGGCGGATCGGTCGGTGAGGTCGCAGACCGCCACCTCGGCCTCCGCACCGAGCGCGGCCAGTTCGGCGGCGAGGACGTCCCCGCCCCGTCCGGTCCGGCTCGCCAGCACCAGCTTCCGGACCCCGTGGCGGCGGACCAGATGTTCGGCCACCAACTGGCCGAGCTGCCCGGTCCCGCCGGTGATCAGCACCGGGCCGGGGCTCCATTCCGCGCTTTCGGCGGCTTCGACGGCGACCAGGCGCGGGATCAGCGTTCTTTCGTCACGCACCACGACGGCTGGCTCGCGTACGGTCGCGATCAACTCGTCGGACGGCGGCGTGTCCGTGTCCAGGTGCACGATCCGGCCCGGGTGCTCGTTCTGCGCGGAGCGGACCAATCCGGCGACCGCCGCACCGGCCAGGTCCACCGGTTCGCCGGGCAGCCCGGCCGCGTGACGGGTGATCACCACGATCCGCCGGTCGTCCGCGAGCGCCGTGCGCAACGCGGCGAGGATCCGGTGGACTTCGTACTGAGCCGAGGCAGCGTCGGCTCCTGGCGAAACCGCCAAAGCCTGGACGTCGTCCGCTTTCCCGCCGGGAAGGGCGCACTCTGTCCATTCCGGACGGAGCAATGCCCCGGAGCGGGGCGCGTGCCGCACCCTGGTGACCGGACGCAACCTCAGCGAGCCGATCGTGGCCACCGGATTGCCCGAGTAATCCGAAAAGGACAGCGAAACCGTATTCTCCCCCAACGGTTTCACGTGTACTCGAAGCTCAGAGCTGCCAGTCGACCACAAGTCCACTTCGGACCACGAGTACGGCAGCAGCGTCCCCGCACCGGCCGCCGGGCCGAGACCGACAGCGTGCAGCGCCGAATCGGCAAGCCCGGGATGCAGACCGAACTCCCCAGCGTCCAGTACCGCGGATTCCGGCAGGGCGACTTCGGCGTACACCTCGTCCCCGCACCGCCAAGCGGTCTTCAGGCCCTGGAACAACGGCCCGTACTCGACGCCACGCTCGGCGAGCAGCTCGTACATCCCGTCGAGATCGATCTCCTCGGCCCCGGCAGGCGGCCAAGCCGGACCGGTCTCAGGCGCCGGGCCAGCCGGAGCCAGCGCACCGTCGGCGTGCCGCATCCAAGGCGCGTCGCCGGTCTGCGCATGGATGCTCAACGGGCGCACTCCGGCTTCGTCAGCCCCGCCGACGCGGACCTGAACCCGAACCCCGTGGCCGCCCAGAACCAGCGGCGCGTGCACGGTCAGCTCGCGAACCCGCGTGTCCCCCGCCTCTTCCCCGGCGCGCAGGGCGAGTTCCAGGAATCCGGTGCCGGGAAACACCACCGAGCCGCCGACAGCGTGTCCCGCCAGCCAAGGCTGCGCGGCGACCGAGATCCGGCCGTGCAGCAGGAATCCGTCGCCGTCGGCGAGCGGAACCGCGGCGCCGAGCAATGGGTGCCCGGCAGCTTCGAGCCCGGTCGCGGACAGGTCTCCCGCCTCGTCCGAAGCGGACAGCCAGTAGTGTTCCCGCTGGAAGGGGTAGGTCGGCAAGTCCACGAACCCCGCTCCGCGCGGCGCGAGAACCGCCGCCCAGTCCAGGGAGACCCCGTCGCTGTGCAGCGCCCCGATCGCCTCGGCGATCGCGACGTCCTCAGGCACATCGCGGCGCAGCGCGGCGACGGCCAGCGGAGCGTCCGGCAGCAGTGCGGTGAGCGGCCCGTCCGCGCCGAGTTCGAAAAACCGGGTGACGCCTTGGCTTTCCAACGTGCGGACCGCATCGCCGAACCGGACCGCGCTGCGGATGTTGCGCACCCAGTAATCGGCGTCGAAGGATTCGATCGGCTCGCCCGTCACCGTGGACACGACGGGCAGTTCTGGCGTCGCGCAGGCGACCCGAGCGGCGATCGCGCGGAACGGTTCCAGCACCGGGTCCATCAGCCGCGAATGGCAGGCCACCGACAGCGCCAGCCGCTTGGTACGCCGCCCCGCAGCGGAGAACCGGACGACAACGGCCAGCACCGCCGCTTCCTCCCCGGAGACGACGACCGATCGCGGACCGTTGACCGCCGCGACGTCGACCGCTTCACCGGCGAATTCCTCCGGCTCCGCTTCGATCGCCGCCATCACCCCGCGCGGCTGGGCCTGCATCAGCGCGGCCCGCGCGACGACCAGCTCCGCCGCGTCCGCGAGCGTCAGCACTCCCGCACAATGCGCGGCCGCAAGTTCGCCCCCGGAGTGTCCACAAAGGACGTCCGGCACCAGCTGCCACGATTCGGCCAGCCGGAACAACGCGACCTCGATCGCGAACAATCCCGCTTGGCTGTACCGGAACTCGTCGAGCGGTCCGCCGACCGCCTCCCGCAGCGGCCGGTCGAGATGCCGGTCGAGTTCCGCGCAAGCAGCGGCATAAGCCTTCGCGAACACCGGGTACGCGGCGGCCAATTCCTCGCCCATGCCCGTCCGCTGTGACCCGGCACCGGAGAATAGGAACGCCAGCGGCCCCTCGCCGCGCGCCAGTTTGCCCTCGCCGCGCACCGCTCTCGCGGCCGGATCGGCCAACCCCGCGAGCAGTTCGCCCCGATCACGCGCAACGACTGCCGCGCAATGGTCCAGATGCGTGCGCCCAGTCGCGAGCGTCCAGGCAACGTCCGCCGGACGGAGATCCGGCTCCTCGCGCAGCCGCTCGGCCAGCCGTTCCGCCTGCGCCCGCAAGGCCTTCGGATCGCGCCCGCTGAGCACGACCGGCACCGCCACCCCGTCGCTAGCCACGGTTTCGGCAGGTGCCGGAGCTTCCTCCAGCACGACGTGAGCGTTCGTCCCGCTGAGCCCGAAACTCGAGACCGCACCCCGGCGCGGCCGAGACCCGCGCGGCCATGGCGTCGCCTCGGTCAGCAGTTCGACCGCACCGGCAGACCATTCGATCCGGCTGCTGGGCGCGTCCACGTGCAAGGTCTTGGGCAGCAGTTCGTGCCGCAACGCGAGGCCCAGTTTCAGCAGCCCAGCCACCCCGGACGCGGCCTGGGTGTGCCCGAGATTGGATTTCAACGACCCGAGCCGCAGCGGATCCCCGTCGCCCCGGTCCGCGCCGTAAGTGGCCAGAAGCGCCTGCGCCTCAATGGGATCGCCGAGCGGCGTCGCTGTCCCGTGCGCCTCCACGACGTCGATCTGCGCAGCGGACAACCGGGCCGACGCCAGCGCCTGCCGGATCACCCTGCGCTGCGCCGGACCGTTCGGCGCGGTAATGCCGTTCGACGCGCCGTCGGAATTGACCGCGCTGCCGCGAAGCACCGCCAGGATCGGGCGACCGGACCGGCGCGCGTCGGAAAGCCGTTGCAGCACCAGCATTACACAGCCTTCGGACCACGCCGTTCCGTCGGCGGACTCCGCGAAGCTCCGGCACCGCGCGCCGCGCGACAACGTGCCGTCCTTGCTGAACTCGACGAACGTGCGCGGCGTCGACATCACCGTCGCCCCGCCCGCGAGCGCGAGCTCGCACTCCCCCGCGCGCAGCGCCTGCGCCGCGAGATGCACGGTGACCATCGACGACGAGCACGCGGTGTCCACCGTGATCGCCGGTCCCTGCAGCCCGAACGTGTAGGCCACCCGGCCGGACACCATCCCGGACGCGGCGAAACTGCCCGGATAGTCGTGGTACATCACGCCGGTGAACACGCCGGTCCGGCTGCCGCCCAGCGAACGCGGCGGAATCCCGGCCCGTTCGAGGGATTCCCAGCCGGTTTCCAGCAGGAGCCGCAGCTGCGGGTCCATCAGCAGGGCGTCGCGCGGGCTGATCCCGAAGAGCCCGGCGTCGAATTCGCCCGCACCGGTCAGAAACCCGCCCTCTCGCACCGAAATCGACCCCGGCCGGACCCCTTCGGGATCGTAAAGCCGTTCGACGTCCCAGCCCCGGTCGTCCGGGAACCCGCCGATCGCGTCGCCGCCGTCGGCGAGAAGCCGCCACAACTGCTCCGGCGTCTCGATCCCGCCCGGCAGCCGGCACCCGGCACTGACGATCGCGACCGGTTCCGCTCCCGCGGCCGCACCGAGCAGCCGCCGGTTCTCGTCTTTGAGCCGATGATTCTCCTTCAGCGACGTACGCAATGCGGCGACCAGGTTGCGTTCAGACTCGCTCAACGGCCCCCCAGGGCTAGATGTGCGGCATGACCAGTCCGACATTACGCACCAACCGGATCACTGCCACCCCCTAGATAATGGGCCGCCGCCCGCGCACGGGGCTGATCGGCGCGGGGATCTCCCTTCCCTCAGCCGAAATTCCGCCGCTCCCCTCCTCTCAGGTGCCGAGGTGGGCCTGTTCGCGGCGACGTCCGCCCTCCTCGCCACCGGTCGGCGCAACGCCGCAGCCCGAGCACCGGACCAGCACCGATCGCCCCCGCCGCCACGACTGCTTCCATGACCGCGTCCCAGGAAGCAACGAGCCGCCGCCCGTACACCCGGCATAGCCGCGCGGGAATCTCCCTTCCCTCAGCCGAAATCGCGCCACCCCTTCCCTCAGACACCAAGATTCACCCGACAACCGCGCCACCCCAACGCCCGAGTTACCACCCGAGCACCAGACCACCGCCGATCACGGCAGTCGGCACGACCGCTTCCGCCACGTCATCCCAGGAACCCATGACTCACCGCTCGCGAACTCCGGTGATCACCACGGAGTCCCCCTTCCCTCAACCGAAACCCGCCTCCCTCCTCCTTCCCCCTCAAATACCAAGATCGACCCCCTCACCGCGGCGCTCGCCCGGCGACCGCGCCACCGGCCTCCGCAGCGCCGCCAGTTGCAACCCGAGCACCACGCCGACACCGATCGCCGCGGTCGACAGGATTGCCTCCGCCACCGCGTCCCAGGAGCCGGGGACGCGGGCGAAAACCTGCGACAAGCTCAAGTACATCGCCGGTCCCGGCAGCACGGCACCGGTCAACCCGGGGATCGTGACCACCGCGGTCGGCACCTTCAAGATCCGGGACGCCGCACCGGCGAGGATGCCCAGCACCGTGGTGGCAAGGAAAATCGACACCGGAGCGGACAGGCCGAGCACCGACCTTCCGGTCCAGTTCGCCAGCGACGTCACGAGTCCCGCCCCGCAGGCGAGCAGCCACCACCGTGCCGGGGCGCCCATCAGGATCGCGTTCCCCAGCGAACCGACCAGCGCCGTCACCGGCACCAAGGCGAGCGGCAGCGCGGCGAGCGAAACGCGGCTGGCCTCGCCGAGGATGTCGAGGTCGTTCGCCACCGACACCACGACCATCACCCCGGTCGCGATCGCCCCGGTCAGCAGCAGCACCGTCACGATCCGCGCGGCGGCCATCAGGTGGAAATCGCCGACGGCGTCCTCGACCAGCGACACCAACGACAGGATCGGCAGCAGCAGCACGAGATTCGCCGCCGAGAGGCTCGCTGCTTCATGCCCGGTGAGCACACCGAGCGACAGCAACGAAATCGCGACGACCAGCACGGTGCTCGCCTTGGCCGCGACCTGGAAGAACTCCGCGATGCCGACCGTGCTCAGCGCCCAACCGACGCGGTTGGCGAAAACGAACAACCCGGCGGACACCACCGCGGCCAGGACGGTCCCGTTCGCCTGCAGGCAAATCATCGCCGCGAGCAGGCACCCGCCGAGCAAACTCACGTACCACGGCCACGTCGGCCCCGCTTGAGCGAGGATTCCGGCGTCGCGCTCGGCATCGGCGGGCGAAATCGTACCGGCGCCCGCGCGGACCGCGAGCGCCTCCAGATCTCCCATCCGGCCGATGTCGCGTGCGTCGTTCGCCTGCACGCTCCCGAACAAAACCAGCGGTTCCGCCCCGCCGCAGGGGCAGTATTGGAGGTGAATCGCCCGTACTCCCACCGAAATCCGCAGATCCCCGACGCCGCCGGCCAGCGCCAGCCCGCGGACCGTGCGCACGATGACCGCCGTTTCGATTCCCTGCCGGAACATCTGCATCGCCACGTCGAGCGCGAAGCTCAGCACCCTTCGCGCTTGTTCGCGCTCGTCCTTTGCCATGACCCGAACTTTAAGGAGCCGCCCAGACAAAAACGCGCCCTCGAACGCGCCTCTCGCGAGTCTTCGCCCGATCGTGGCGCCGCGCCGCTCGCAGCCCTTGTTCCAGCCACCGGAACGCCCCCGGACAGTCTCTTGCGCGCCCGGCCAGGATGGCCACACTTCTGAGTGAACCGCCGCGATACCTGTGACACGGCCCACAGCTGAACCGACACACCGTCTGCCGTGCCCGCGCACCGCGAGCCGAACAGCGTGTCCAAGACCTGGGGGAACCACCCGTGCTCACTGCCGCAGAACTCTTTGTCCGGCAGGCATTCCGGCGACCGGCGGAGGGGACGTCCGTTCCGGAGCCGGTGGTCGCGCTGCTCGGGCCGAAGGGCGCGGGCAAGAGCACCGCGCTGAACGCGATCGCCGGCGCCTGCGGCGGCACGCTGGTGCACGCCCGGCTCGATTTCCGGGACGCCCGCGTCGCCGACCCGATCTCCGCCGTCGCCTACGTTTCCTTCCTGCTGGCACGGCACTGGGACAACCTGCCGCGCGATCCGACCTTCCACCGCGTCGGGCTTTCCTTGCTGGCGCTGAACGAAACCCTGCCGCAGGACCGGGACGCCGCCCGCGCGCGCCTGCTCCAGCTCATCGCAGGCTACCTGCACCAGGAGGACGAAGGGCAGATCGCGGACGTGGCCGGCGAAGCGGTCCAGTTCGCCCTGTCGCTGACCGGGATCGGGGATCAGGTGCCAGGGCCCGCGGTCCAGCACGCGGTCAGCAGCGGAATCCGCGCGCTGCTGCGCCTCGCGAACCGACGGCGGCGAAGCGTGCGGCAGGCGCTGCGGTGGTTCAGCGGCCTGCTCGAGGGAGCCGGCACGATCGGCGCGCTGATCGAACTGAGCCACCGCAGTTCGGATCCGCTCCCGCACGTCATGAACGCATTCCTGACCGATTTGTCGCGCAGCGCCGACCAATGGACGACGCCGGTGCGGCGATGCCGCTGCCTGACCCCGCGCGGACAGTACGGCGCGCACGAGCACGCCTGGGCGCTGCTGATCGACAACGTCGACGCCACCCCCACCGGCCGCGAATTCCTCTCCGCTCTCGTGCGAGCACGGCAGAATCGGTTGCCCGAGCGCGATCCGCTGCTGATCGTCGCGGCGATGGACCGATGGTCGGCCGGGTGGGGTCATTGGTGGCGGGAGCCATGGCGGACGAAAGCGGACTGTCCGGGCAAGCGGCCGATCCCCCTGCTGTCCCAGGCCGATTTCAAGCAGTGGACCCAGCATCTGGCCGCCAGCGCCGAAGCGGGCGCGGCTCCGGCGCGGGCCTGGTATCCCGTCTGGCTGGATCCGCCCGGCCCCGAAGTGCTTCGCGAACTCGCCCCGACGACGCCGGACGGCTGGGACCCGGCCGTCTTCGACCAGTTCGTCCAGCGGCTCACCGGCGGCCTGCCCGCCGCCGCGCAGGAGATCGGCCGCCGAGTCGCCGAACCGCCAGCGGACACCGCACCGCTCGCGCGCTCGCTGCTGTTCCAGCAGCACAACGGAATCGCACTCTGGGAACGCGCGCTGACGTCCTTCCTGCCGAGGTCGCTGCTGGCGGACCCGCTGCACGTCGTCGTTCCGCAGGCGGTCGCGGTGGCGGTCCGGCTCCGTCAGCCCGGGCCGTCCGCCGACCTGAGCCGCGTCGACTTCCCCGGCGCCAACCAGATCCTGAACGCGCTGCGCGAAAACCTGTGGGTCAGCACCTTCGCCGCCCGCCCTTCGCGGCTGTGGCCGGTCGCCGCGCCCGAGGAGGAGCACCCCGCGGTCCTGCATCCGTGGCTGCTCGCCTGCCTGATGGCGGGTCTGCACGCGCAGAGCGCAGCCGGCCTGCACGCCACCGCCATGACCTGGGCCGACGTGTTCAGCTCGATGGCGGCCACGTGCGCCGGACCGAGCGGCGAGGCGGACTTGGCCCGCCGGCTGTACTACCACCTCGCCTGCGACAACTTCGACAAGGTGGTCGGGGAAGTGGTGCGGCAGTTCTCCGAGGCCGAGCACCCGGACTGGATCCGGCTCGTGGACCAGGTGACCACCGCCCCGTGCCGGTGGCCCGCGCTCGAGCCGGTCGACGACATCGTGCGGCGGCTCGTGCCGGACGGGCGGCTGGGCCGGGCGTCGGCCGAGGCCGCCGTCAGCTGCATCGTGGCCCTGCTCTGGCTGTACCAGGACGCGCACACCCTGCCGGACCCGGTGCGGGACCAGCGGATCCGCAAGAACTTCTCCCGGCTGGCCGGCAACTATTCGGCCCGGGTGGACACGGACGCGCTGATCGACGCCGCCGAGCGCTTCGACAGCCAGTAAGCCGCCTCTTCCCCGACAGGAGCGCGATGAGCCTCATCAGCAAGTTTCTGCACTGGTTCACCGACAAATTCCCGAAGCTGAGCAACTGGGTGCTGCGACGCCCGGTGCTGGCCACCAGCTTCGCCACCCTGACAGTGGTCGTGCTCGTCGCCGCGGGCTTCCTCGTGCCCCCGCTGTTCGCCCGATGCGGGGCAGGCATGTCCGCCGATTCGAACGGCGCCTGTATCGGCATCAATCTGGACAGTGCGCAGTTCCGGACGGACGAACCGGAGCACATGCGGGACCTGGAAAAGACGATCCGGGCCGGCAACGAAGCGGTGACCGGCGATTACGTGTCCGTCGTGCTGTTGCAGGACATGTCGCCGAACGAGGGCGTCGACACCAGGCTCTACCCCGATCTGTACCCCGACATCGAGGGCGCGATCGCGGGAGTGTGGCGGGCCAACCACACCGCCGCGTTCCAGGGCAGCGTGCCGAAGGTGAAGCTGTTCCTGGCCAGCATGGGCAGCCAGTACGCGAGCTGGTCCGAGGCCGTGGACGAGATCTCCGAGCACGCGGCCGCCCAGCACGTGGTCTCGGTGATCGGGCTCGGGCAGAGCATGGACAACACCCGCGCGGCGGCGGCGAAACTGACCGGCCAGGCCCGTCTTCCGGTGATCGGCGCGACGGTCACCGGCGACACCATGAACCTCACCCCCGAGGGCAAGCTCAACACCGGCTTCTTCCGCACCTCGCCCACCAACACCCACTCCGTCGCGGCCGCCGCCCGCTACATCGCGAGCATCGAGCCGGACCCGGCGCGGGTCGCGATCGTGCAGGACAACATCCCCGGCGACGACTACACCCAGACGCTCGGCGCGACGGCCGTCAAGGAAATGCCCGCCGCGCACCGGTTCCCGTTCACGTCGCCGGGCGCGCTGCCCGCCGACGTCTCCCGCAGCGACCCGCTGCTCACCCAATTCGCTTATCTGGACCAGAATCTCTGCTCGGTCGCGCCGACGGTCGTCTACTTCACCGGCCGCGGCACCGATCTCGGGCCGTTCGTGCAATCCTGGACGCAGGGGAACACCCCGTGCGCCAACGGAAAACTGACCGTCGTCACCGGCGACGACGGCGGCTCCGCGATCAACGAGGCCAGCCTCCGAGACGCCCTCCGCGGCGGCCACGTCCGGGTGCTGTTCACCTCGCTGGCCAGTCCCGACGAATGGGGCCCGTGCAACGGTTCCGCCGAACAGGCCGCCTACAACACGTTCCAGGCAGTCTTCACCGGCCGGCCCGGGACGTGCGACGGACAGCCGGCCCGCGCGGACGACGGCGCCGCCTCGCTGGGCTTCTCCGTCGTGGATCTGGGCAGCGGCGAAGGCATCCTCACCCACGACGCCGTGATGGTCGCCGTGACCGCCGCCCGCCGCGCCGCGAACGGCAACGCCGACACGGTCGTGCGCTCGCCCCTGTCCCAAATCGGGCTCATCGAGGAAATGCGGTGCCAGAACGCCATTCGCGGGGCGAGCGGCACCATCCAGTTCAGCCCGGATCAGGCGCAGTACGGCAACCCGGTGGAGAAACCGTTCCCGGTCGTGGAGATCAGGGCGGACGGGTCCACTGCGACGGTGTGGAACAAGGCGCTCACGCCTGCTGTGCCGAAAGCGTCCTGCTGACACCCCGGTCCGCGAGCCAACCCCGGTAACGGCGCAAGGCACGTCGCTGCAGAACGGTCTCTTTCACGAGAGCCAGCTTCGCATTCGCACGCAACCGCGGCGCACGACCCGCACCCAGCCGCCGCAGCTGACGACGCACCCGGGCCATCCCCGCCGCAGACGCCACCGCCTTGTCCCTGATCGCCACCGGCGCGAGCTCGACGACGGCGTCCTCGCCGTGAAGCCATTTCTTCGGCAGATCCGGATCCATCGCGAGCGCGGTCCCCATCCCGGCCAGGTCGATGCCGCCCGCCAGGACCTGCTCGGCGACCGGCCGCCGGACGATGCCGCCGGTCAGCATCAGCGGCAGCGGGCTCGTCCGGGCGAGTTCTTCCGCCAGAGTCAGGAAGTACGCCTCCCTGGCCACGGTGCGCTCGTCGGCGGACCGGCCGGACATCGCCGGGCTTTCGTAGCTGCCGCCGGACAGTTCGACTGCGTCGACGCCGAGCGGAGCCAGCATTTCGATCACCCGGCCGGCGTCCGCGGCATCGAATCCGCCGCGCTGGAAATCGGCCGAGTTCAGCTTCACCGCGACCGTGAAATCCGGGGACACCCCCGCGCGCACGGCTCGCACGATGTCGAGCAACAGCCGGGCGCGGTTGCCCAAACTGCCGCCCCACTCGTCGGTGCGCGTGTTGACCAGCGGCGAAAGGAACTGCGACAGCAGGTATCCGTGCGCGGCGTGGATCTCGACGCCGTCGAACCCGGCTTCCTCGGCACGACGCGCGGTTTCGGCGAAGCGCGCCACCGTCTGTCCAATGTGGTCAGAGGTCATCCCGGTCGGCCGGGCGAACCGCTTGCTCTGCTTGCCGAGGTCCACCTTCACCTCCGACGGGCCCCAAGCGACGCCCGGCAGGTCGGCCAGCACCTGGCGGCCGGGGTGGTTGATCTGCATCCACACCCGCGCGCCGCCGCTCTTGGCCGCGTCCGCCCACGCGCGAAACGGCTCCAGCGGCGACCGCTCGTCCAGCACGATGCCCGCCGGGCCGGTCATCGCTTCGGCGTGCACCATCACGTTGCCGGTGACGAGCAGCCCGGCGCCGCCCGCGCTCCAGCGGCGGTACAGGCGGCGGATCGGCTCGTCGGGCAGCTGCCCGGGGCCGGCCATGTTCTCCTCCATGGCCGCCTTGACGAGCCGATTGGGCAGCGCCGGCCCGTGGGCGGGCGCGAACGGCGCGAACAGGGGCGAGGTTGTCATGATTCCTTCGATCCGTGCGGTATGTTTGCAGTGCTCACATGAGAGTAGGAGGCGATGTAAGCGGTGTCAACTTCCACGAAGGACGGCTACCACCACGGCGATCTGCGGGCCGCCCTGCTGACGACCGCGATGGAGATGCTCGAGCAGGGCGAACAGTTCTCCCTGCGCGCTGTCGCACGGAAAGCGGGCGTCTCGCCGACCGCCCCGTACCGGCATTTCGCCGACCGCGAAGCACTGGAGTCGGCCCTGGCCGCCCAAGGCCTGCGCGACCTGAACGGCGACCTGGTCCAGGACGACGCGATGCCGGCCACGGTCGCCGAACTGGCCGAACTGGGCGTCGCGTACGTCGACTTCGCCCTGCGCCGCCCGGCGTTGTTCCGGCTCATGTTCGGCAACGCCTGCGACGACACGAACGACGACCGCGTCGCCGCCGCAGCCGCGGTGCACGAGACCCTCGCCCGCGCCGTTGCCGCCGTGTTCCCCAAGGCCGACCTCGCCGCCATCACCATCGCCGGCTGGGGAATGGTGCACGGACTCGCCTGCCTGCACCTCGACGGCAAGCTCGCCAGCGACTCCCCCGAAGACGTCGCCAAGCAGGTCCGCGCGTCCTTCACCGCGGTCTTCGCCACTCGGACAGGTGAGTGACGCCAGCCGTGTTGACAGTGCTCACATCGAGGCCTACCGTGATGTAAGCACTGCACACATGACGCGACGGGAGCAACCCCGATGGCACCGACCAGCCAGGACAACCCGGCGGCGACCGGAACGACGGAGGTCGACCTCGGCGGTCGCCTCGTCGCCGTGCCCGAGGGCGGGCTGTTCGACCGCTACCGGATGGACACCGACCTCGACGAGGTGGCCCGCGACCCGCGCGTCAGCGGCGTCGAGTTCTTCCGCGGCCTGCCGAAGACGAGGGTCGAATCGCCGATCGGCCCCACCCTGACGCCGAACTTCTACTACCGGATGTCCTCGGCCCGCCTCACCATGCTCGCCCGTTCCCGCGCGATCCGCGCCCGGCTGCCGAAGGAGCTGGCTCCGCTGGAGGTCGCACCCGGCCTTGGCCTGGTGTCGGTGATGTTCTTCCGCTACGACGTGTGCGACATCGACTTCTACACCGAGGCCGCGGTCGGCGTCGCGGTCCGGCCCGCGCGGCACGGGAAGCTCGGGTTCGTCGATCTGCTCGCCGCGCTGAAAAACGACCACCTCGACACCTACGTCCTGTCGCTGCCGGTCAACACCGACATCGCGCAGGTCCGCGGCCACGACGGCTACGGCTTCCCGAAGTGGGTCACCGAACTGGACGTCGACATCGACGCGCACCGCACCGCCGCCCGCGTCGCCAACGACTCCGGCGAGGCCGACCTGACGCTGTCCGCGCCGACTCCCGCGCAGACCAGGCACCCCAGCGGCGAACGCGTCTCGGCCCTCACCTCGTACACGACGATCAACGGCGCGTGGCACTCGACGCTCAGCCAGACCAACGCCCTGTCGTCCGGCAGCGTGTCTTTCCCGCGCACTGTCGATCTGCGCCTCGGCCAGGGCCGGATGAGCGACGACCTGCGCTCGCTCAAGCCGGCCCGGCCGGTCCGGTTCGACGTGCTCGCCGAGGGCCAGCTCGCGCTGCACCTGCCGATCCCGTATTCGGTTCCCCAGCAAGGAGTTTCGCGATGACCAAGGTTCTGCAGGTGCTCTCCGCCGCCCGGGTCTGGACGCTGAAAGACGGCACCGAGCATCCGACCGGGTTCTGGGCCGAGGAGTTCGTCGTACCCTGCACGCTGTTCACCGAAGCGGGCTGGGACGTCACCGTCGCCACTCCCGGCGGCAAGCAGCCGGTGGTCGACAACCTCAGCCTCGGCGTCAAAGGCGGCGTTCTTCCGCGCACTGCCAAGAAACTGCGCGCGGAACTCGACCGCCTCTCCCCCGTGCTGGCGCAGCCCGCCGATCTGTCCGAAGCGGACCCGGACGAGTTCGACGTCGTCTTCTATTCCGGCGGCCACGGTCCGATGGAAGACCTCGCCGTCGACCCGGTTTCCGGCGCGCTGCTGACCGCACGGCTGTCCTCGGGCAAGCCGCTCGCGCTGCTGTGCCACGCGCCCGCCGCCGCGCTGGCCGCGAAGAACCCGGACGGGACCTGGCCGTTCGCCGGGTACCGGATGACCGGGCTTTCCAACGTCGAGGAACGGTTCAACCCGTTCGCGTGGAAAGCCAAGTGGCTGCTGGAAGACCGGCTGAAGGAAGCGGGCGCGGACTACACCGCCGGGCTTCCGCTGAAATCTCACGTCGTCGTCGACCGCGGCCTGTACACCGGCCAGAATCCCGGTTCCTCGGCCGCGCTCGCGCGCCGGATCATCGCCGACGTCTCCGCCGCATAGCGCACCTGACGCCACGCCTTGCGCTCGCAGGCTGATCGTGCTCGCCCGTCTCCGCGCGCAACGCTTCGCGAGGCGCACCACAAAGCGATGATTCCGGACAGCGACGGACGGATTTCCGATGAGAAAATCACGGTTCGGATCGCTGCTGGCCGCGGTGGGCGGCGCACTGCTCGCACTCCCTGCTCATTTCCCCCGCCGCCTCCGCCGAGCCTGCCTCGCCGGCCACCGTCGGCGACCTCGACGGCATGATGCCCCGCGAGTTCTGCCACGCGAACGGGCTCGCGGACGTCACCCGGCGCGCCGACGGCTGGTTCCGCATCGGGAACTACAAAATCGGCACCGCCGTCCCGCTGACGGCCGCCTGCCGCTGGCAGAATCCCGCCTGAGTCGCCAAAGGCTTCAGTCTCCTCTCCCATTTCGACAATCACGCCAACCGCTCCGGGACCCGCCGCCTGGCCCTGCCGCGCCAGCTAGACCTCCGCACGGAGCCGGCTCGCCACCGGCACCTCAGCCTCGACGGCGAGCCGGACCAGGTCCGGGTTGTACCGCGCGAGCAGGTAGAACGCCCGCCCCGCCATCACCAGGCTGTCCAGCGATTCCAGCCCGCGGTCCATCGCCGCCAGTTCCAGATCCTCCCGGGCGACTCCCCATCGCCCGGCGAACAAATCGAGGATCTTCTCGTGCGACAGGTCGTTCACGTCGCGGTCCCGCCCCTCGGCGAACACCCGGTCGTTGACCTCCCACGCCAGCCGCACGAGCCGCCGCGCGTTCTCCCACGACGGCTTTTCGCGCAACTGGCGCAGCGGCAGTTCCTCCCACGTCAGCCCCGGGTTCACCCGGAAACTGCGCACGAGGAACGTCAGGAGCCGCTCCGGCGGGGCCAGGGTTTCCTGCTCCGCCGAGGTCAGCCATTGCGCCGCGAGAAACCCCAGCCGCCCCGGCTCGGCCGGAAGCCGGTACAGGCCACGGTGTTCGCCGTGCCGCAAAGCGGTCTCAGCGTCGTCATCCCCTGGCTCCGTGCCGCATTCCTCCACGCACTTCGCCGCCAGGGCGCGGAAAATCACCTTTCGATGGAACTCCGGATAGTCGGCGGCGAACAGCTGGCAGGCCCGCAGCGCGCCGAGGTGGCCTTGGTGCGGCGAGTCCCCGATCTCCAGCCCCAACGCGGCCGTTTGCCACAGGTAGAGAAAGGAAGTCCGGTTCACCGCCGGCGGGTCGAGCGGGGTCGGCCGTTCGCGGCGCAACGCGTCCAGCAGCAGGATCGCGTCCGCACGCTTGGGGTCCAGCCGATGCGCGACGCAGTACCGGCCGATCTCCCGGGCGAGCTTCGGGTCGACTCCGGCTTCCCGACCGGCCGCGGCGAGTCCGTCGTAGGACCGCCGGCCGAAGGGCCAGCAGGACAGAACAGCGACCAGCCGCGCGACCGTCTCGCTGTCGCACACCCCGGCGGCCACGGCCTGGGAAAAGGTCGCGCGCATGCACACCAAGGGCTCCGAGAGCGGCCGGTAGTCCTCCTCCGGCGTGCTGTGCAGGAGGGTGACCTCGTCGTCCGCCTCGAGCCTGCCGTCGCGGTAGTCCGCGTAGATCCGGCCGATCCCCTCCATGCCGAAGACGTCCAGTTCGGCGGCCCGGAGCGCACCCATGCTGGCCGCGCCGAGCACCCGCACCCCGTCGCTCAGCAGCGCCAGGATTTCCTTGTGCCGCACCGTTCCGACCTGGTGGAAGTAGCCGTCGACGATGCCGACCGCGTCCCCGGCGGCCAGCGACAGCCGGGGCAGATCGCCCGCGGCCACCGGCGGCAGCACCTCGATGTCGCAGCCGCGCGCCAGTTCGGCGGCGTCGGGCAGGCTCGGACCGGCGAAGAGAATACGACGGGGCATGAGGCGTCCGTTCGAGGTCACTGGTGCTGGAAGGAGGTTCCCGGGCAGACGACGTGCGCCACCGGGATCCCGAGGTCCGGCTGCGTCAGGTCGACGTACAGCGGGGCGTGCCCGGTCACCCGCTTGATCCGGTCGGCGACGTTCCGCACCTCGTCGGCCAAGGTGGCCAGCGGGGCAGACTTGATGTCGGTGAACGGAATCGAGGGGCCGTCCTGCTCGGCGAAGGGCGGCGAATCCGCCGAACGCCGGACCCCGAAGACGCGGGCCTCCCGGTACGGCGCCTTGCCGATGTCGTCACGCGCCCCGGCGATTGCTGTCGCGCGGGACTGCGCGGCTTCGGTGAGCGCGCGCGACAACGCGACCGCCGCGTCCAGATGAGCGCCGGAACCGGTGAACGTCGCGGGGAACGCGTCGCTCCAGATGAGGACGTCGAAAGCCGGGATGCCGAACGGATTCGGCAGGAAACTCATCTGGACATGCACCTTCGCCGCCCGGTATTTCTCCAGCAACGCCGCCAGCCCGGCGTTCTCGACCGTGTCCGGGTGGACCGCCAACGACTGTTCCCGGGCGGCCCTGCGCGCCATCGAGTCGCGTTCGACCACCTCGTACATCCCGTGAAGCAACGCCTCGTCCAGGGTGTTTCCGCTGGCCAGACCATTGCTGCTGATCCGGAACAACGGCGGGAGCCAGCGTTCGTCGAACCGGAAGTCGAGCGTGATCAGCTCGACGGGCACCAGTGACGTGCCGCTGCCGTCGACCAGCCGCGCCGTCCGCCATGCCAAGCGCGTGTCCGGGTTGAGGCGATGCCGGGCGGCCAGGGCGAGCTCGTCGACGCGATATCCGGTGAACCGTTCCGCCTCGCCGACAGCGGCCGTCTGGGTCGCGAAGGGCAGCGGATGTTCCGCGTGCCACAGCTCTGCGCCCTCCATCACTCCGGACACCCGGGCGAGCGCCGCGCTGACGCCCTTGCCTTGGGAAACCGAGAGGGTCCGCGCGTTCGGGCGCATCGCCTGGAACACCGGGATCCCGATCTCGTCGAGCCAGGTGACGTCGGCGACGCGGGTGATGCCGAGCCGCGGCAGTTTCGGCTTGATCCACTCCCACGTCTCCTCCGGCCGCCGGCTTCGGTGCGTTCCGTCGAACACCACCTTCGCCGGACCCGGATCGGGATCCTCGGGATCCGCAGCCGTCCGCTGGGTCATCTTCGCCTCGTTTCTTCCGCGCCGATCGGGCTGGCGGCGCGCACCGCCAGCCCGACCCCGGTCAGCAGCCGCAGAGTTCGCTGCTCTCGGCCACGCCTTCGGCGAACGGCGACTGGAAGGTCGAGAGCTTCTCCGAGCGGACGCTCGCGAGGTCGGCTTCCAGTTCGGCGGCCGTGGGCAGCACGATTTCGTTCATGCGGGAACTTCCTTTCATTCCACTTTCCCCTGAGGATCAGGGAAATTCGGGGGCGGAAACCGGTCTTCCCCGCACGCTCAGGCGGAAACGGCCCGCTCCAGCAGCGCCGCGTAGGCGATCCCGCCCTGCCATTCCTTGCGGGCGGCGATCCGCAGCCCCGCTTCGGAGCACGCCTTTTCCAGCGCTTCGGGATCGGCGAACAGCCACGGGAACCACGGGCCCGCCTCGTCCTCGAGCCACAGCCGCATCCGGATGTCTCCCCGGTATCCGCCGTCCGGGAGTTCGCGGTTGTTGAACGTTCCCGGCGGCAGTTTGCGCCAATCCGTGCTGGTGAACACAATGCGGCCGGTTTCGTTCAGCCACGAGGACAACCGAAGCAGGAATTCCGGCAGGGCGGCGAGCCTCGCCGCCATTCCGCCGTTGCCGCCGACCGCGAGGACGGTGTCCACGGGTCGTGGTGGCGTGTAGGAGAAAACGTCCGCCTGCACACAGGAAACACCCGAGGCCTTCGCCATCGCCACTGCGGCCGGGATCAGTTCGATCCCGTGCCCGCGCACCCCTCGGCGGGCGAGTATCTCCAGGTCACGGCCGGTGGCGCAGCCGACGTCGAGCACGTAGCCGTCCCGCACCCAGTCGAGCACGTCCGAGCCGACCGGCGGCTCCGCCCCGGGCTCCCGCTTCCACCACGCCAGCGGTTGCGGGGCGACCGGCAGCTTGCTGTCGCCGATTTCGACCGCGAAGGAACCCGGCCGGATTTCGCGTCGCAAAGCCTGTTCGAAGAAAGTGACATCCACGCCTGACACTCCCAGCACCATTGCCGAAATGCGAATGACGCCGTACCGGGCAGCGAATTGCCCGGCTCGACCGAGACCTCAGCTGGCATTCCGCCGGAGGCAGAACTCCAGAGTCGCAGCGCCCGCGACGCACCGTCAAAGGTTGTTACCCGAAGAAACTGGCACGCCTGCCCGATCGGCTCTCGGCGGAAACCGGCCGCAGCGCGAATTAGCCCAGCCGTACGAATGGATCCTGTGCCGCCCGGACGTCACTCCAGGGCGGCGAGAACCAGCGCGGCCATCTCCACCGGGTCGCCGTTTTCCGGGCGCAGCACGAGATCCGGCGACGCGGGCCGCTCGTACGGCGCGTCCACTCCGGTGAATCCGGTGATCTCTCCCGACCGCGCCTTCGCGTACATGCCCTTCGGATCACGGTCCTCGCACACTTCGAGCGGAGTGTCGACGAAGACTTCCAAAAACGGCAAACCCGCGGTTTCGTGCACGGTCCGCGCCAGTTCGCGGTCAGCCTGATACGGGCTGATCAACGACACGACCGCCACGACCCCGGCGTCAGCGAACAGCTTGGCGACCTCCGCGACGCGGCGGATGTTCTCGGCCCGCTCGGCCGGGGCGAACCCGAGGTCGCCGTTGAGGCCGTGCCGGAGGTTGTCCCCGTCCAGGAGGTAGGCGGGGCGGCCCGACGCGACCAGCCGGCGCTCCAGTTCGACGGCCACGCTCGACTTGCCCGAGGCGGACAGCCCGGTGAGCCAGACGGTCCGGCCGCGGGTCGCGCGTTCGTCGCGCGACACCGCCGCCGGATGCCAGACCACGTTCGGCGCCGTCGCGCTCGGGCCGGTGATCATGCCCGCCCCGACGGTGTCGCCGGAATGTTCGTCGACCAGCAGGAATCCGCCGGTCGGCTTGTTGCGGAGGTACGGGTCGAACAGCAGCGGCTGCCTCGTGCGCAGTCGGATCCGGCCGATCTCGTTGAGCGACAACGACTCCGCGGCCTCGTCGCGGTGCAGGGTGGTGACGTCCAGCCGGTAGTCGAGGGCGCGGACCTCGGCCTTGGTCTCGCGGGTCGTGTGTCGGACGAGGTAGTTCGCGCCAGGAGCGAGCGAGGCCTGTTCGGAGAACCAGCAGACCATGGCATCGACGTCCTGGCCGACGTGCGGGCGGTTGCCCGGGCGGCAGATCAGGTCGCCGCGGCTGAGGTCGAGTTCGTCGGCGAGCTCGATGGTGACCGCCAGCGAGGCGAACGCCTCCGGCACCTCCGCCCCGCCGGGACCCCAGATCGCCCGGACGGTCGTGGTGAACCCGGAGGGCAGCACCGTCACCTCGTCGCCGGGCTTGAACACTCCGCCGGCCACCGTCCCGGCGTAACCGCGGAAGTCCCGGCTGTGTTCGCGAATCACGTATTGCACGGGAAAGCGCGCGTCGACGAGATTCCGATCCGACGCCACATGCACCTGTTCGAGGTGGTGCAACAGCGAAGTGCCTTCATACCAAGGCATGCTCGCGCCCCGGTGCACCACGTTGTCGCCGTGCAGCGCGGACATCGGCACGAAAGTCAGATCAGGCGTCTGCAATTTCATCGCGAACCGGCGGAAATCCTCGCGGATTTCCTCGAACCGCTCCTGAGACCAGTCGACGAGGTCCATTTTGTTCACGCACACCACCAGGTGCCGGATGCCCAGCAAGCTGGCGAGGAACGCGTGCCGGCGCGACTGCTCGAGCACGCCCTTGCGCGCGTCGACCAGGATCAGCGCGACGTCCGAAGTGGACGCTCCGGTGACCATGTTCCGGGTGTACTGCACGTGCCCCGGGGTGTCGGCGATGATGAATTTCCGTTTGGGCGTGGCGAAATACCGGTGCGCGACGTCGATCGTGATGCCCTGTTCGCGTTCGGCGCGCAGGCCGTCGGTCAGCAGGGCGAGGTCCGGATACGCGTCGCCCCGGGCCCGGCTGGTGCGCTCGATCGCTTCGAGCTGGTCGGTGAACACCGTCTTGGAATCGAACAGCAAGCGGCCGATCAGGGTCGACTTGCCGTCGTCCACGCTGCCCGCGGTGGCGAGCCGCACTGTCGTGACCCGGTCCCCGGCGCTCATCAGAAGTAGCCTTCCTTCTTGCGGTCTTCCATCCCGGCCTCGGAAATCCGGTCGTCGGCCCGGGTCGCGCCGCGTTCGGTGACCCGCGTCGCGGCGACCTCGGCCACCACTTCCGCGGGCGAGGAAGCGGTCGATTCGACGCAGCCGGTGCAGGTCGCGTCCCCGATCGTGCGGAAGCGAACCGTTGCGGGGTAAGGAACTTCTCCCTCGCCGACGGTGAGGAACCGGGTTTCCGCGAGCAGCATCCCGTCCCGCTGGACGACCGGCCGCTCGTGCGCGTAGTACAGCGACGGCAGGGTCACGCCCTCCGCTTCGACGTACTGCCAGATGTCCAGCTCAGTCCAGTTCGACAACGGGAACACCCGGATGTGCTCGCCCTTGCGATGTCTGCCGTTGTACAGATTCCACAGTTCCGGACGCTGCCGCCGCGGATCCCATTGACCGAATTCGTCGCGGAAGCTGAACACCCGTTCCTTGGCCCGGGCCTTCTCTTCGTCGCGCCGCGCGCCGCCGAACACCGCGTCGAAGCCGTTCTCTCGGATGCCGCGCAGCAAAGTCGCCGTCTGGAGCCGGTTCCGGCCCGCCTTCGGGTCCTCGACGGACCGGCCCGCGTCGATGTCGTCCTGGACGCTGGCGACCACCAGCCGCAATCCGTAGCGTTCGACGATTTCGTCCCGGAACCGGATCACTTCGTCGAAGTTGTGCCCGGTGTCGACGTGCATGACCGGGAACGGCAGCGGCGCGGGCCAGAACGCCTTCGCCGCGACGTGCAGCATCACCATCGAGTCTTTCCCGCCGGAGAACAGCAGCACCGGCCGCTCGAAGGTCGCCGCGACCTCGCGGAAGACATGCACGGCTTCGGCTTCGAGCGCACCGAGGTGGCTCAGCTCGTAGGCCGGGGGTGCCTGGGTCGCCATCGGATCCGCCCTTCCGGGTTCGAGAACAGAAAAGTAGAACAGGTTCTTGCGCTGGGTCAAGCGGCGGAGGACGCTGAGCGGATGGACCTGGCCGCACTCGAAGAAATCCGCCGCGTGAAATTCCGCTACCTCCGGTGCCTCGATCTGAAGCGCTGGGACGAGATGGCGGAGACGCTCACCGCAGACGCCCGCGTGCACTACGGCACGCCCTCCTACGGCGAACCGCTGAACTTCGACAACCGCGACGCGCTCATGGAGTTCTTGCGCACGACCGTCGGCCCCGGCATCACGACGATGCACTTCGCCAGCCACCCGGAAATCGACATCGACGGCGACACCGCGACCGGGCGATGGATGTTCCAGGACAAGGTGATCGTCGCCGAGCACCGCGTCGTGATCGAGGGAGCCGCGTACTACGAGGACACCTACCGTCGCGAGGACGGGGTGTGGCGGATCAGCAGCACGGGGTACGAGCGGTTGTACGAAACGCTGGTCTCGATGAAAGACCAGCCGGGGTGGAAGCTGACGGCGAACATGTGGGGCCAGCCAGCCTGACTGCGACGGTCAGCGGTCCGTGAGGGGAACCCCGAGGGCCTCTGCTTCCCTCGGGGTTCCCTTCACGGACCGTGGAACCTAGCGAGGACGGACTCCGCCCGTCTCCGCCGTCACTGCATCCGCGACGGCAGCCAGCGCCGCTCCCCGGCGGGCGATTTCCGCGCCGGTGATCGGTTCGCCGACTGACAGCGTCAGCACCAGTTCCTGCCGCCCCGACGCGTCGAATGTCGGGGCCGCGAGCAGGCTCACCGCGTGCTTCTTCCGCGGCTCGAGATCCGCGCCGAGGTACACCCGCTCCCCCAGGCTCGACACCAGCTCGCCGACCAGCCCGCGCACCTCCGGCGGCAGATCCCCGGCGGCGACACCCGCCATCAGCGTGTACAGCCGACGCCCCGCCGACGTCAGGCTTTCCACCAGATACCCGTGTTCCCGGCATTCGGCGACCACGCGCCGCAGGTACGCCTCGTCCAGCCGCACCGGCACCGCGGGCGGCGTGGCCAGCCACGCGTCGAAGGCGGATTCGGCGTCCCACAGCACGTACATCAGCCCGACCGGCGGCGCGAACGGATACGTCTCGCCCAGCCGCACCTTGCCCGGCCCGGCGCTCTGCAGCATGAGGATGCGCCCGTCGACCACGGCCGACGCGGTGCACGTCGCCTGGTACCGGGCGCTGAGTTCTTCCAGGTGGGTACGGGCGATCTCGCTCGCCCCGAAGCCTTCGCCGGCCGCGCGCCCGGCCGCGATCATCGCCGGTCCCAGGCGATACGTCGTCGATCGCGGGTCGCGGACCACGTAGCCGCTCGCGGTCAGCTCGGTCAGGATGCCGAGGCAGGTCGGCTTGCTCAGGTCCAGTTCGCGGGCGAGCGCGGACAGCCCGAAGCGCTGCCCCGGCCGGGCCGCGAAATAGTCCAGCAGCCGCACGACCCGCTGCGTCGGCGGCGAGCGCCGGGTAACCGCCATTGACCCATCCTTAGAACGCGTTCTAGTCTCAACCGACACCGAACGTACCACCCCGGTACAGATTTGGACCAGCGTGAGGAGTCTCCGGTGCTGACCGAACCGCTCGCCGGCGCGATCGCCGAAGCCGAAAAGATCATCGCCGAGGCGCCGCACGTCCGGACCGAACAGGACCTGATCGAGGGCTACGACTACCTCGCGGGCAGCATCCGGGCGTCGGTCCAGACAGCGTGGGCCTACGACCGCGACTTCCCGTACTTCACCCTGTCCACCGGCCCGTACACGAAAATGGGCCTGGACAACCCGGACACCCTGTACTTCAACGCGAACATCCGCGAGGACCGCGAGTACGTCGTCACCGGCACCCGCGGCACCACCGCCGACCTGAGCTTCCAGGTCCTCAACGGCGACTACACGCCGGTCGAGGTGCCCGACAGCATGACCGCGTTCGACGACCGCGACATCCCCGTCGCCGCCGACGGCTCCTTCGAGATCCGCTTCGGCCCGGCGAAACCCGATCCCGAGCCCGGTTATTTCGTGCTCGGCCCGGGTTCGTCGATGCTCGTCGTCCGCGAGGTCTACAGCGACTGGGCGACCGAACGGCGCGGCTCGATCCAGCTCCGGTGCGCCGGCACCACCGGCCAGGCGCCGCCCGCGCTGTCGCGCACCGCGATGGAGAAACGCTACGGCGTCACCGGAAAGATCCTGCTCAGCCGGATCCGGACGTTCCTCGCCTTCCCCAAGTGGTTCTACCTGAACCTGCCGGCGAACACGATGACCGAACCGCGCAGCACGCCCGGCGGCCTGCCCACCCAGTATTCCTCGGCCGGGCATTACGAACTCGCCGACGAGGAGGTCATGATCGTCACGGTGCCCCGCTCGGACGCGCCGTACCAGGGCATCCAGCTCGGCAGCCCGTGGTACATCTCGTTGGACTATCTGAACCACCAGACCAGCCTCACCGCCGACCAGGCCCGCGTCGACCCGGACGGCAAGATACGGTTCGTGATCAGCGAACGCGACCCCGGCGTCGCGAACTGGCTCGAACGCACCGGGCACGACCGCGGCTACGTCCAGATCCGCTGGCAGCGGCTTTCCCGCGAGCTGACCGCGGAGGACGGTCCGGAGGTCGAGGTCGTGAAGTTCGGCGAACTCGCCGACCGGCTGCCCTTTTACAAGGAAGCCCGCGTGACCCCCGAGGAATGGGCCGAGCGGATCGCCGCGCGACAGGCTGCGGTCGCGGCCAGGATGCTGGGCTGAATTCATGGATCTCCTGACTGGCAAAGTCGTTCTCGTCTCCGGAATCGGCCCGGGACTCGGCCGCTCGATCGCCTTGCGGTCCGCCGCGGCCGGCGCCGACGTCGTCCTCGCGGCCCGCACCGAATCCCGGCTCGCCGAGGTCGCCGCCGAGGTCGAAGCGCTCGGCCGGCGCGCCGTTCCGGTGCCCACCGACATCACCGACGACGCCTCGGCGACCAAGCTCGTCGAAACCGCGCTGAGCGAGTTCGGACGCGTGGATACCTTGGTGAACAACGCTTTCGCGATCCCGCCGATCACCGACCTCGCCGAAGTCGACCTCGACGCCGTCCGCGCCGGCTTCGAAACCAACGTGCTCGCCGCGCTCCGGCTGACCCGGCTCTGCACCGCCGCGCTCGCCGAGAGCGCCGGTTCGGTCGTGATGATCAACTCGGCTGTGCTGCGGCATTCGCGGCGCACCTTCGGCGCGTACAAAATGGCGAAGGCGAGCTTGCTGGCACTCGCCCAAAGCCTCGCGTCGGAGCTCGGCCCGCGCGGAATCCGCGTCAATTCCGTGGCGCCGGGCTACATCTGGGCGGATTCGCTCAAATGGTATTTCGCTTACCTGGCCAAGGAACGCGGCGTTCCCGCGGAGCAGGTGTACACGGAAACGGCCGCGACGATCGACCTTCGCCGCCTCCCGGAACCGGACGAGATCGCCGACACCGTCGTGTTCCTCGCGTCCGCGCTCGCCCGCTGCGTCACCGGGCAGTGCCTCGACGTGAACGCCGGCGAATACCATCACTGAGGGGAAGATCATGCGTCCAGGACGAGACAGCGTCGGCACGGTCGAAGACCTCCACGCGTCCGCCACGAAGCTCACCGGCCTCGACGATTTCGGCGGCGACGAGCACCTCGACGGCCTGCGCGTGCTGCTCGATTCCTATGCCGGCGAGGCCGATTTGACCCCGTACGGCAACAAAGTCCACCGCGCTTTCCTGCGCGGCGCGTTGGTCGCGCGGCTGCTGAGCGAAGCGTCGTGGAAACAGAATCCGCAATACGCCGACGTACCGATCGAGCGGCCCATCTTCGTCACCGGCCTGCCGCGCACTGGCACGACGGCGCTGCACCGGCTGCTCACCGAAGACCCGGCCCACCAGGGTCTCGAAGTGTGGCTGACCGAAATGCCGCAACCGCGCCCGCCGCGCGAAACGTGGGCGGAAAACCCGGTGTTCCAAGCGATTCAGGCCGGCTACGAACAGCACCACGTCGAGCATCCCGAATTCATGGGCCTGCACCACATGTCGGCGGACCAGGTCGAGGAATGCTGGCAGTTGCTGCGGCAGTCGCTGAAATCCGTGTCGTACGAATGCCTCGCGCACGTGCCCGGCTACTCGCGCTGGCTCGACGGGCAGGACTGGACCGACGCTTACCGCAGGCACCGGCGCAACCTGCAGCTCATCGGCCTCCCCGACGCCGGCCGCCGCTGGGTGCTCAAGAACCCGAGCCATCTGTTCGCCCTCGACGCGCTGCTGGAGGTCTACCCCGACGCGCTGGTCGTGCAGACCCATCGCGCACCCAGCACGATCATCGCGTCCGTGTGCAGCCTCACCGAACAGGCTTCGGAAGGATGGTCGGACACTTTCCGCGGCGAGGTAGTCGGACGCAGCCAGCTCGATCTGTGGGCGCGCGGCGCGGAACAGTTCGCGGCCGCCCGGCAGCGGCACAACCCGGCGCAGTTCTGCGACGTCCGGTACGAGGACTTCGTCGCGGACCCGATCGGCACCGTCGAGGGCGTCTACCAGCACTTCGGGCTCGATCTCGCCCCGCAAGCGCGCGAGGCGATGACAACGCTGCACGAGCGGAGCCGCACGGGAGACGCGAAACCGAAGCACCGCTACGACCTCGCCGACTTCGGCCTGACCGCCGGGGAGGTCGACGAGCGGTTCGCCGGATATCGTGCCGCGCACCGAAGTTGAAGCCGTTTCGAGACCGGGATGTTCGGCGAACCGGCCACGCCGGACGGGGCCGCCCCCTAGGATCTGCCCGACGTTCCTTGAGCGGAGAGCAGGTATGACGACCTTCACCAGCACGATCCTCCAGATCCTCCCGCAGGCGTTGCTGCTGATCGTGGGGCTGTTCGGCCTGATCCTCTCGATCGGCCGGCGCTCGCGCGGCGGCTCGGGCCTGATGGTGGCCGCCTTCGCGGTCATGCTCGTCACCACGGCGCTGAACATCGCCTGGCAGCTCATGCTGGCGAACGTCGCGTCCTGGATGGCGTCGGATCATCTGAGCAGCTCGGAGATGTCGACGATCTTCCTGGCCGTGGGCATCCCGCTCAGCCTTCTCGAGGTGCTGTCGTGGCTGCTGGTCGTGCTCGCGGTCGCGAAGGGCGGCCGCGCGCCGCAGCCCGGTTTCGCACCCGGCGGGTACCCGACGGTCGGGCAGCCGGGGTTCGGTCCGCAGGCCGGTTACGGCCAGCCCGGCTATCCGCAGACCGGCTACGCGCAGCCTGGTTATCCGCAATCCGGCCAGCAGCAACCCGGTCAGCCTCAGCCCGGCCAGCCTCAGCCTGGTTACCCCCAGCCTGGTTACCCTCAGCCGGAGCCAGGTCAGCAGTCCGGCTACTCCCAGCCGGAGCAGCCCGGCCATCCCCAGCCCGGTCAGCAGCAGCCCAACCCGGGCGAAGGCCCGCAGCAGCCGCCGAACTGACGCCGGTCAGACCCCCGCTTCGGCCTCGGTCCGGGCCAGAATCTCGTCGACAGTCTCCTCGACGGTCAGCTCCGACGTGTCCAGCCACAGCCCGAGACGCGGGGTCTCCTCGCGGAGGTACGCGTCCAGCCCGGCGATACCCGTGTCGCCCGGCTGGTACGCGACCTTTCCCCGCGTCGCCTGCCGAGCCGCGTCGCGCTGCGCCACCACTGCGGCGCTAGGCGCGAGTACCACCACATAACAGGGCCGCGTGCGCAGCGCGCCGACCATCCCGGTCAGGTGTTCGCCGAGCACGATGTCCTGCAGCACCACGGTGAACCCAGCGTCGGCGTACCCGTCCGCGACCTGCGCCGCGAGCGCGTACCGGAGCCGAAGCTGACGGATCGCCTCGGCGGGCGGGTCGGCCGGGCCCATCTCGACCCGGCCGTTGACCACCATCCGCCGGAACGCGTCCCCGCGCACGTGTGCGGATTTCGGCAACCGTTCGGCGAGCGCCTGCGCCACCGTCGACTTGCCCGCCGCTTGGATGCCGGTCAGCACGAAGATCGTCACGCCAGGAACCCTGCCTTCTTCACGACCCGGCCCGCCAGCGGTTTTCAGCGCCGCAGCCTGCGCCGCCGGGAGGCAACCAGCAGCGCGAAGCCGCAGAGCAAGCTGAACAGCGAGCCGAGCAACAGGTCCCGCAACGGCGTGCCCGTCGAGGCCAGCGGCGGGGTTCCCGGCGGACCCGTCGGCGGTGTCCCCGGAGTCGGCGGAGTCACCGGAGTGTCCGTGGAACAGCCGGGGTCGGTGCCAGTGACGCAACTGGTTCCCGGGTTCGGCGAAACCACGACGTTGCGCAGATGGCTCCCCGCAGTCGCTCCGGGCTTGACGGTGATCGAGTACGTGACCGTGACGGTCTGGCCGACCGCCAGTGTCCCGTGCCAGGTCAGCCGCGAACCGGTCTGGTCGACGGTGCCGCTGGTGGCTTTGGCGTCGTGGTTGTAGTCGGCGTCGTCCAGAACGTCGGCGAGGTCGTCGACGAACGCCGCGTCCGGATAGGCGGCAGTGCCGGTGTTGGCGATATCCAGGGTGTAGGTGACCTTCTCCCCCGGTTTTGCCGTCGCCACGCCGGCTCGCTTGGTGATGGTCATGGCGCGCACCGGGGTTTCGGTGCCGCACACCGGGTCTCGGGTCTCGCAGTTCGTGTCGTCCGGACTCGTGACGGAGTTGCGCAGGATCTTGTCGCCACGCGGCGGATCCCCGACCGTCACCGAGTACGTGATGGTGACCTGTGCACCCGCCGCCACGGGGCCAGTCCACTGTAGACGCGGGCTGGCATAGCGGACGCTTCCGGCGGTCGCCTTCGCATCTCCGTTGTACGCGGCGTCGTCCAGGACGCCGGACAGATCGTCGGTGAACGACGCTTCCGGTTGCGGTGCCTCGCCGATGTTGCGGACGGTCACCGTGTAGGTGACCCGCCCGCCGGGCTCGGCGAACGCGGGGTCGGCGGTTTTGGTGATCCGCAGGTGCGGCTTCGGCAGCACGACGCGGCAGTCCGGATCGGTCGAGCCCTCCGGGCAGTTCGACCCGCTGCCGGTGACGGTGTTGACGAGCCGGTGGTCGCCTGCGTTGGTGACGGTGACGGAGTAGGTGATTTTCGCGGTGGCGCCCTTGGCCAAGTCCCCGGTCCACGTCAGGTTCGGCGGCGCGACGGCGACCGTGCCGGTGTCCGCTTTGGCGTCGTTGTTGTAGGTCGCGTCGTCGAGCACGCCCGCGAGATTGTCGATGAACGACGCGGCCCGGTAGTCAGCCTCGCCGACGTTCTCGACGGTGATCGTGTAGGTGACGCGGTCGCCGGTCTTGATTTCGGCTGGGGTCGCGGTCTTCGTGATCTTCAGCGCGGGCAGCGGGGTAACCGTCTCGCAGTCTGGATCGTGACCGCCCGGTGGGCAGTCGCCGCCAGTGACCGCGTTGACGAGCCGCTTGTCCCCGGTCGGCGGGTTGTGCACGGTGACGGTGTAGGTGATCGTCACCGTCGCACCGGCTTCGACGTCGCCGTTCCACGTCAATTTCGGTGCGGCATAAGCAGTTGTGCCGCTAGTCGCGCGAGCGTCGTTGTTATAGCTCGCATCATCGAGAACGCCACTCAGGTCATCGGTGACGGATGCATCGCGATAGGCAGCCTTGCCATCGTTGGTCACCAGAACGGTATAGGTGACCGTGTCCCCGGGCCGAGGCTCCGCCGGGCTCGCGGTCTTCTTGACATGCAGCGCTGGCAACGGGGTAACCGTCTCGCAGTCTGGATCGTGACCGCCCGGTGGGCAGTCGCCGCCAGTGACCGCGTTGACCAGCCGCTTGTCCCCCGTCGGCGGGTCGTGGACGGTGACGGTGTAGGTGATCGTCACCGTCGCACCGGCTTCGACGTCGCCGTTCCACGTCAGTTTCGGTGCGGCATAAGCAGTTGCGCCGCCGGTCGCGCGAGCGTCGTTGTTGAAGCTCGCATCATCGAGGACACCCGTCAGGTCATCGGTGACGGATGCACCGCGATAGGCAGCCTTGCCATCATTGGCCACCAGGACCGTATAAGTCACCGTGTCGCCAGGCCGCGGGTTCGACGGGGTCACGCTCTTCTTGACGTGCAGCCGAGCGACCGGAGTCACCGTCCCGCAGTCCGGGTCGGTGCTGCCAGGCGGGCAACTGGAGTCGGGCGGGCCGGTGATCGCATTGCGGAGTTCGCCGTCACCGGTGCGCGTGACAGTGACCGAATAGGTGATCGTCGCGGTCGCGCCGGCGGGCAGGTCGGCGGTCCACGTCAAAGTGGGTTCGGCGTAGCTGACGGTGCCCGAAGTGGCGCTGGCGTCCTGATTATAGGTCGCGTCGTCCAGGACGCGGCTCAGGTCGTCGGTGAAACGCGCGCCTCGATAGGTTGCGGTGCCTGGATTTCGGGCGACCACCGTGTACGTGACCTTATCGCCGGGCTGAGCCGTCGCGGACGACGCGGTCTTCGACAGTTCGAGGGCGCCGATGCCGGTGTCGGTGCCGCAGTCCGGGTCGGTGTTGCCGGGCGGGCAGGTCGAACCGTCGGGTCCGGTGACGAGGTTGCGCAGGCGTTTGTCACCGGCGGGCGGGCTGCCGACGGTGACGGAATAGCGCACGGTCACCGTCGCACCGGCCGGGACATCGCCCGTCCAGCGCAACCGCGGTGCGGCGAAGGACACGGTGCCTGACGAGGCTGTCGCGTCGTTGTTCCACGTCGCGTCGTCGAGCACGCCGGAGAGATCGTCGGTGAACGACGCTCCGGGATAGGCGGCCTCGCCGGTGTTGCGCACGGTCACGGTGTAGCCGACTCGTTCACCGGGCTTGGCGTCGGTCTTGTCCGTGGTTTTCTTGATTTCGAGCGCGCCGACCGGGGTTTCGGTCGCACAGACCGTGCTGTTCGGCGGGCAGTTCGATTCTTCCGGGCCGGTTACGGTGTTGCGCAGTTTGTGGTCCCCGCGCGGCGGCGAGTGCACCGTGGCCGTGTAGCGGATGGTGACGGTCTGGGCGGCGGGAATGTCGCCGGTCCACGTCAGTTTCGCTGTGTCCGGGTCGTATCCCGGCTGGGTCGGCGCGGGAGTGCCGCCGATCGTGGCGGCGGCATTGTTGTCGTAGGCAGCGTCGTCGACCACGCCGGCGAGATCGTCGGTCAGCTTGACCGCGGACGCCGTCGCGCCGCCGATGTTCTCGGCGGTGATCGTGTACGTGACGGTGTCGCCCGGCTTCGCGGTGGCGGGCGAGGCCGATTTCCGAATCACCAAGCCGGAAATCGGTTCATCCGTGGTGCACATGGGGTCGGGGCCGCAGTTCGAACCGTCCGGGCCGACTACCCGGTTGGTCAGCCGACGGTTCCCGCGCGGCGGGTCGGCGACCGTCACCGTGTACGTGATGGTGACTGTGGCACCCGCCGCGACGTCGCCGGTCCAGTGCAGCGCGCGACCTGGGTCGTAGGTAATCGTGCCGGATCCGGTTGCGCGCGCGTCATTGTTGTAGGTGGCGTCGTCGAGGACGTCGGTCAGGTCGTCGGTGACGCGCGCTCCCGGCCAGTCAGCTTGACCGTCGTTGGTCACGGTGACCGTGTACGAGACGACGCTCCCCGGGCTGGGGTTGGCGGGCGAGGCATGCTTCGCGATCTTCAAGGTGGCGATCGGCACGACCGTCGAACACGCCGGATCCTTCGACGGCTCAGCGCAGTTGCTTTCCGGGACCGTCACGACGTTGGTCAGCTTTTTGTCCCCGCCGGGCGGTTTCCCCACGGTCACCGAGTACGCCATGGTGACGGTGTCGCCCGGCGCGATCGCGCCCGTCCAGGTCAGCTTCCGGCCGGCGTAACTCGGCTGGGTCGGGGTCGGCGCGCCGCCGGTCGTGGTGGCCGCGTCGTTGTTGTACGCGGCGTCGTCGAGGACCGCGCTCAGGTCGTCGGTCAGGCTGGCGGCGGGAGCGGGAGCGTCGCCCTCGTTGGTGATCGTCACCGTGTACCGCACGGTGTCCCCCGGCTTCGCGGCCCGCTCGCTGGCGGTCTTGCGCACGACGAGGCGGGAGGTCAGGTTCGGCGCGATCGAGCAGCTGGCCAGGTCGGTGATCGGCCAGGAGCCGCCGGATTCGGACGTGATCCGGCCGACCTGGTTGTTCTGGGCGTTGCCGCCGGGCACCAGCGTCGAGGCTCCGGTCCGCGGGTCCACTTTGTACAGTGCGCCGCCGTAATAGCCGAGGTAGATCGAACCGTGGAAATAGGCCATTCCGTAGTTGTTGAACCCGTTGCTCGACCCCGGCCCGACGACGCGGACCGCCCGCGTCGTGGTCCCGGTCGCCGGATCGAGCCGGTACACATAGGTCGACCCGCCGTAGGAAATGCCGTAGTACGCGCCGCCGTCAGCGTCCACGAACAGGTCCGGCACCAGCGAGCCGCTGAGGAAAACCGGATCGTTCGACGGCACCGGCGTGAGGTTGGAGCCCCTGGTCCAGACGGTCGTCGCGCCGGTCGCCAGGTTCATCCCGAACAGCTTCGGCGCGCCGCCGTTCTGCGCGCCGAAGAGCATCCCGGTGTTCGGATCCGCGGCGGTCCCGCCCCAGTTCACGCCGGCGGGCAGGTCGCGGGGCTGGCCGGCCGCGATCTCGTCGGTGGCTTGGTCCGTTCCGGAAACGTGTTTGTACAGCTTCCGGTTCGCGCTCGTGTAACTGGAATAGAACGCCGCCGGACGGCCAGTGTCGGGATCCTTGCCGAGCGCCATATTGGTCGACCAGTAATCCGGCAGGCCGCTGCCGGACCGTTTGCTGATCACGGTGTTCTGGATCTCGGCGTCCCCGGCCGCGTCGGTGCGGAACTGCATGCCCGAGCGGAAATTGCTGTAGTAAAGATGGTCGCAGTCGAATGCGGACGGGCTCTGCTCGCCTTCCACCGGCCACGTCGCGGCCGACGCGGGAGCGGCGCCGCCGACCACCGCGCCCGATACGGCGATCGCCGTCACGAGAACCTGCACGGCCAACCGCCGGACCGCTTTCCCGTTCCCACCCGCCCAGCGCACCATGATCGCATCGAATCAACGCGCACCCCAGCCGACAACTCGAAAGCGCGGCCGGGCGCACAAGTCACCCACCTGAGTTCGCCTTAGGCACCGGAATTGCCCGCCCGCGAAAAACATTCGCGCGCGGGTATTTGCCTTACCGCGAGACGGTCGCCTGGATCAGCTCGTAGGCCAGATCGAGTTGGACGCCGTCGGGATTGGCGAGCCCCTTCTCGTCGTACCAGGAGGCGTCGGCTTCCGGATGCGGCCCGCTGACGCCGACCCGTCCCTTGCCGTACGGGGTGACGGCCACCGCGGGCTCCCCGTTGGTGTAGGTCGCCAGCACCGTCGCGTTGGAGCCTTCGTCCAGCCGGAAGGCGGGCCCGTCCTGGAAATACATGTGCCGCGGCTTCCCTCGCCAACTGACCTCGATGACGGTGTCGCGCTCGTCCGGAACCGTGGAGCCGGGAGAACCCGCGTACCCGTGAGTGTCGCCGGGCAGCAGGCCGAACCCCGGGTCGTGGCCCGCGAGATAACCGCCGAAGCACAGGCCGAGGTAGCTGCCGCCGTTCCGGACCCAGTCGCGGACCGCGTCCGCGGAGTCGTCCAGGTCCCGCCAGGTCCGGTCGAGATCCTGACCGCCGCCCGGCTGGACGTACAACTGCGCGTCCGCCAGGACCGCCGCGGTGAGCGGCTTTCCCGTGCCCGGCCCGACGTACTCGACCCGGTAATGCTGCGGCGCCCGGCGCAGCAGATCCGCCACCGCGGGCCCGCATTCCGCGCACCCCTGCGGTCCGTTGTAGACCAGCGCGAGCGGCGCTTCGGCACTCCGCGCCGGGGGTTTCGCCGGAGGCTTCGCCACGGCTTCCGGCTGACCACAGCCCACCGCCAGCAACGCGGCAGCCGAAAGAAGCCCGGCCAGCAACCGCCGCCGCCCCGGACTCGCTGGACGGCGGTCGGAGCTTCGGTCCGTACCGGGCATGGTTTCCCTCTCCTCGCAATGGCCGCCGTCGTACCGTAGCACTAACGATTAGCTTTGAGTAACGGTCACACTTTTGAGCCTGATAGGGTCAGCGCCGACCATTCGCCCTTATCCGATCGTGCCGCAGGACCTGCTCGTCCTGCCACTCCTCGAGGAACTCCATGCCCGCCTGGCCCGCCACCGAGGCCGACGCCCTTGCCGAACAGCACCGCCTGCGCGCCCTGGTGGACCCGGCCGGCCCGCCCGTGTCCGACGGCGCCCTGGTAGCAGGCGTCGATGTCGCTTACGACGATGAACGAGACGTGGTCGTCGCAGCCGCCGTGCTCGTCGACTTCACCTCGCTCGAGACTGTGGAAGAAGCGACCGCGATCGGGCAGGTCAGCTTCCCTTACGTCCCCGGCTTGCTGGCCTTCCGCGAACTCCCGCCGGTCCTGGACGCCTTGGCCGCACTCCGCCGCCGCCCAGACCTGGTCCTCTGCGACGGTTACGGAATCGCCCATCCGCGCCGCCTCGGATTGGCCAGCCACCTGGGCGTGCTGACCGGCCTCCGCACCGCCGGGGTCGCCAAGACGCCGTTCACCTTCACGCACGACCAACCCGGCCCGGCACGCGGCGATTGGTCCCCGCTGCTCGACGGCGCGGAGGTCGTCGGCCGTGCGCTGCGGACGCGGGAAGGGGTCAAGCCGGTCTTCGTTTCGGCCGGCCACCGGATCGGCTTGGCCGAGGCCAGCGACGCGACGCTGGCGCTGGCACGGGGTTACCGGCTGCCGGAGACGACGCGCCGGGCGGATTCCTTGTGCCGTCGGGCATTGGCGGAGGCTGTTCTTCCCGGGGCTGGATGAGCAGCCCGCACCCCGGAGTGACCGGAGCGCAAGCTTTCAGAACGACCGCAGCCAGTCGCCGATGACGGCGAAATCCTCCTCCGTGAGACCGCGGTGCGGAGCGACGCGGTGCAGCAGCGCACGACCGGGGTGACGGGCTCGCACCCACTCCTGATCCCCGTCGCCGATCTCGTCGTCGACCCAGACGAAGGGACGCCCGTCCGCCCATTCGACCAGGGCCCGGGTCTTCCAGTGCACGCCGAACCACTGATCTTCGCGTTCCTCCGCCGCGGAGGGCTCCGGCCAGCGCACGACCGGCAGCGGCGGAGCACCCGCCTCGGGTGGTCGGCACCTCGAGCCGTCGCCAAACGGCAGCAGCGTTCCGTCGACATCAAGGAACACCAGCGAGCGACGGCCGCCAGGGAGAGATTCCATTGTCCTGCCAGCATATCGAATCGAGCAGCCAGCTACCTTCATCTGAGGAACGCCCCGCAGGAAAGGAACCCCGTTGACCGTCATCGACAAGATCGCCTGGATCACGCTCGACGCGGGCCGGGTTCTCAGCACCCGCTCCCGGGGCAAGGATGCCTATTACCTCCCCGGCGGCAAACGCGAACCCGGCGAGACCGATCTCCAGACTCTCGTCCGCGAGATCGACGAGGAACTCGCGGTCGCGATCGCGCCCGAGAGTGCCCGGCATTTCGGCACTTTCCAGGCTCAAGCCCACGGACACGCCGCGGGCGTCGCCGTCCGGATGACCTGCTACACCGCCGACTACCGCGGAACCCTCGCCCCCAGCAGCGAGATCGCGGAGATCGTCTGGCTGACCTATGCCGACCGGGGCCGGGTCTCCCCGGTCGACCAGGTCATTTTCGACCACCTGCGCGAAATCGGGCTGCTGGCCCAAGCTCCACAGTAGACACTCTGTCCGCAGAGTCCAGCTTCCGTTACGCCCCAGCGGGCGTCCCGTAACCCCCTCCCCCGCCAGACTCGCACCGCAGCACATCCCCTCGCCGCACCCGGAGGCTGTTCACCTTCAACATCTCCCGCGCCTCCGGCGTGCCAGGGTTCAACACCACCCGCGGCGGCGCCCCCGACGAGCCACCGAAAAGCCCCCAAGCGGGCGTCACCGACCGTTCCCACCACAGCGACAGATCCTGGTCCGCCTCCATCACGTACTCCCGGACCACGCCGTCTCCCCCGCGCCACCGGCCCGCACCGCCCGAACCCGTGCGGATGCGGTATTCGTTCACCCGCACCGGATACAGCGTCTCGACGACCTCCACCGGCAGGTCCCGCAGCGACCCGTTGACGTTGTTGATCAGCGCCGTCTCCCCGTCGCCGCCTTCCCAGGCGCCCCAGCCGCCGACGGTCGCCTCCAAGGTCACGAACGGCTCCCCCGTCCGCGGATGGTCACCGGCGAACTGCACGATCATCGAATCGCCGTAGCTGGCCGCGGCGACGCGGTCCGGCATCGCGGGCGCGAGGGCGGCCACGACGAGGTCGATCAACATGCCGAGGCTGGAGTAGTAGTACTGGCACGCGGCGGGCTCCCGCGCGCCGAGCATCGAGCCGTCGCGGACCTGCACGTCCAGCGGCGCGAACGAACCTCCGTTGAGGCTCACCTGCGGCGAGATCAGCAGCTTGTACCCCACCCGCGCGGCCGAAATCGCTTGGGAGCGGCCGCAATTCACCGGGCCGGTGGCCTGGTCGGCACAGTCGGTGAGGTCGATCGTCATCGACTCGCCTTCGACGACCACCCGCACGCGCACCTTCAGCGGCGTGTCCGGGTCGATCGCGTCGTTGTCCAGGTATCCGGTCGCCTCGTACTCGCCGTCGGGGATCGCCGCGATGCGTTCGCGTTCGAGCCGTTCGGTCTGGGCGAAGATCTGCTCGCGCGCGGCGTCGACGGTTTCCGCGCCGTAGCGGGCGAACAGCTCCCCGAGGCGCCGCACGCCCATCCGGGCACAGGCGATCTGCGCGCGCATGTCGCCGAGGGTCACGTACGGGAACCGCACGTTCGTCTCGATCAGCCGCAGAATATCCAAGCACTCGACACCACCGGCGACGATCCGCGTCGGACCCATCCGGAGGCCCTCCTGGTAGATGTTCGTGGAATCCATCGAACCGCCGGGATCCTTGGAACCCATGTCGATCCAGTGCGCGCGCGAAGCCGCGAAGCCGACCAGTTCGTCTCCGACGAAAATCGGCGCGTACACCGTGCAGTCGTTGAGGTGGGTGCCGCCGATGTAGGAATCGTTGAGCACCCAGACGTCGCCGGGCTGCCAGACGTCGGCGCCGAACAGGTCCTCGGTGTGGCTCGTGCAGATTTCCAGGTTTCCCAGGAAAATCGGCAGCCCCGACGACTGGCCGAGGACGCGGTGGTTCCGGTCCAGCAGCGCGACGGCGCAGTCTTTGCCCTCGTAGATCGTCGGCGTGTAGGACGACCGGATCAGGGTCATGTTCATGTCCTCGGCCGCCTGGATCAGCGCCGAGCGGATGATTTCGGTGGTGACGGGGCTGATGCTCACGCGTGCTCCTCCTGCAGGTGATCGGCGGCCGCGAGGGTGACGACCAGGAAACCGTGGTCGTCGACGGCGAGTTCGGCGTCCGGCGGGACGACCGTGGTGGCGGTTTCCTCGTGCACGATCGCCGGTCCGGACAACCGGCTGCCGGGGGCGAGCGAGGCGCGCGCCACGATCGTGGTCGGCACAGGCTGCCCAGCGAAAACGACATCGCGAACAACAGGCTCGGGTCGTTCGACGATCGCCTCGGCAGACGCTGCGGCGCGGTCGACGACGCCGTGGCCGGTGGTGCGGAGCGCGACGAACTGCACCGGCGCGCCGGGAGTGGCGTGGCCGTAGCGCTGATGGTGGATCTCGGCGAAACGCGCCTCGACGGCGGGCAGGAACTCCGGGCTGTCGACCGGATCGTCGTCCAGGATCGGCACGGTCAGGGTGTAGTCCTGGCTCTCGTACCGCATGTCGACGCCGTGCGTCACCGACTGGCGGTCCTCGGGGATTCCCTGTTCCCGCAACGCTTCCAGCGCCTGATCGCGCAGCGAGTCGAGCGACGTGCGCAGGGCGCGGGTGTCGAGTTCGGCTCCGTTGGCGAAGAACTGCATGGTGAAGTCCCGCCGGACGTCGGCTTCGAGCATGCCCCACGCCGAGAACGCGCCGGGGAATCGCGGCACGATCACCTCGGTGATGCCGATTTCCCGCGCGATGAACGCCGCGTGCATCGGTCCCGCGCCGCCGAACGCGAGCAGTGCGAATTGGCCCGGTTCACGGCCGTGCTCGACGGTCAGGGTGCGGATCGCCTGCGCCATCTTGGCGTTGCCGACGTCGCAGATGCCGGACGCCAGCTCGACCGGGTCCATGCTGAGCTGCTGCGCCAGTGTCGAGACAGCCGTCTGCGCGGCGTCGAGGTCGAGCGGCATGCCGCCGCCGGCGAAGGATTCGGGATCGACGCGGCCGAGCACGCAGTTCGCGTCGGTGACCGTCGCCTGCGTACCGCCGCGGCCGTAGCACGCCGGGCCGGGCACCGCGCCTGCCGATTCGGGGCCGACGCGCAGCGCGTCGCCCTCGGCGTAGGCGAGCGAACCGCCGCCCGCGCCGACCGTGTGCAGGTTGACCAGCGGCATCAGCAGCGGGAATCCCTCCGCCTCGCCGTCCGGCGAAACGTCGGCGGCGTAGTCCATCACCAGCGAGACGTCGAACGAGGTCCCGCCCATGTCCACGCAGATCAGATCGGGACGGCCGAGCAGCTTCGCCGCCGCGACGCCGCCCATCGTGCCGCCGACCGGTCCGGACAGCAGCGTCTGCAACGGATGCCGCCGCGCGAACCCGGCGTTGACCAGTCCGCCGGAAGATTGCATGACGTGCACCGGGACGTGCAGGCCCTTCTCCGTGAACCGCGCCTCGATGCGGTCGAGGTAACGGTGCACCGACGGGCCGGTGTAGGCCTCGAGCACCGCGGTCGACGTCCGCTCGTACTCCCGCCATTCCGGCGCGACCTCGTGGGAGAGCACGACCAGCGCGTCGTCGCCGAGTTCGTCGCGCAGGAGCTCGCCGGCGCGGCGTTCGTGCCCGGAATCCAGGTACGAGAACAGGAAACACACCGCGACGGCCTCGAAACCCTCTTCGCGCACGCGTTTCGCGACGAGCCGCACCGCGTCCTCGTCGAGGGGTTCGAGTTCCGCGCCGGTGGCGTCGAGACGTCCGGCCACCTCCGCGACGGCTTCCGGCCCGACGAGCGGCTCGGGCTTGCGGTAGTGCAGGTCGAACAGCCGGTTCCGGTTGCCGCGCGCGATCCGGTAGACGTCGCCGATCCCCCGCGTGGTCAGGATCAGGACCTTCGCGCCGCGCCGTTCGAGCAGCGCGTTCAGGCCTTGCGTGGTGCCGTGCACGAAGAACTCGATCTCCGCGAACGGCAGGTCGAATCCTTCGAGCGCGCCGAAAACGCCGCGCGCGAGGTCGTCGGGGGTGGTGAGCACCTTGCCCGCGCGCAGCCGCTGCGTCGCGCCGTCGTGGACGACCACGTCGGTGAAGGTGCCGCCGATGTCCATGGCGACCCGGTAGGTCATGGGAACTCCTTGTCGGATAACGGAAAATCAGGTGAGCGCGCGACCCTCGGTCTCGGGCAGCGGAAGGACGGCGAGAAGCGCGACGACGAGGAAGGCCACGATCGACGCGACGGTCAGCGAGGATGCCACGCCGTGGTCCATCATCGCGCCGATCACCGGCACCGAAACGGTGTTGGCCAGCAGGATCGCCGAGGTGGACCAGGAATAGCCGACGCCGCGCAGCCCGGTCGGCAGCACCTCGGCCGACCAGGTGTTCCAGATGCCCCAGGCGCCGAGCGAGAAGAACGCGAGGATCAGGTTGCCCGCGTACAGCTGCGCCGAACCGGTGGCGAGGCCGAACAGCACGCCGCCGATAGCCGAGGCGAGCGCGAACAGCAGGAAGATCCGCTTGCGCCCGTGGCGGCGGGTCAGCCACGCGGCGAGCAGGTAGCCGGGGACGGACACGACCTGGGTCACCGCGACGAACCACAGCGCGCCGGACACGCTCAGCCCGCGGTTCTGCAGCAGGACGGGCAGCCACGTCTGCAAACCCCAATAGCCCCAGCTGAACGTGAACGACGTGAGCAGCAACGGCAGGAACCGCCGCCGCACCGGAGACCGGAACAGGTTCCGCACCGCACCGGCCTCGCGGTCGGCGTCCTCGACGGAAAACCTTGTGTCAGCCGGAATTTCCGCGCCGAGGCCACGCAGCACGGTCGCGGCTTCCGCGTGCCGGCCGCGCCGGGCGAGCCAGTACGGCGATTCGGGCACCCAGCGCAGCACGGCGAACGCCCACAGCCCGGCCAGCGCGGCGACCACGGCGACGGCGCGCCAGCTGATCATGCCCAGCGACTGGCTCACGCCGATGCACAGCAGCGTGCCGATCGGAAATCCGATGCTGAGCGCGACCGCGCCTTGGCCGCGCCGGGCGGTGGGCAGCAGTTCGAGGAAGTACGGGAACGTGACCGCGTAGACCCCGCCGAACGCGACGCCGGACAGGAACCGCAGCACGACGAACGGCCAGAACGCCGGCGAAAGCCCGGCGGCCAGCGCGAGCACCGCGTAGATCAGGAGGCTCGCGACTGTCACGCGGCGGCGGCCGAGCCGGTCGATCAGCCCGCCCCACAGCAGCGCGCCGGGCACCATGCCGAACGCGACCGCCGACAACGCCCAGCCGAGTTTCGTGTTGTCCACCCCGAACTCGCCCGCGATCCCGTTCGAGACGTAGACGAGCCCGACCTGTTCCCATGCCTCGACGACGAACGCGAAGAACAGCACCGAACCGGCCAGCCAATGCCGTCTGGTCAGCCGCATCCCGGTGCAGACGTCGCCGACCGTGGGCGCGGCGGCGGAGGTGGGCGGGGCGGGCTCGTGCGGGGCGGCCATGGCGCCTCCTATCATCATCAAAACGTTTTGATGAGCTTTCGCGGCATCAAACCCGCGCGCCGGTGCGGTGTCAAGACCTTCTCCGCCGGCCGGTGGGCGATACTGGGCCGTCCGGAGGCAGGGCGAAGGGAACGACGGTGGACACGGCGAGCGGCAGACGGCCGGTGACGATCCGGGAGGTCGCCGAGCGCGCCGGGGTCTCGATCAGCACGGTTTCGCACGCGCTTTCCGGACGCAGGCCCATTTCGGCGGCGACGAAGGCGCGGGTGCGCGAGGCCGCCGCGGAGCTGGGCTACGACCCGAACCCCAACGCCCGGTCGCTGCGCACCGGCCGGTCCGGGCTCGTCGGGCTCATCCTGCGGCCGCGCTACGCGGTGGCCGGCACGCCCGACCGCGCCGAGACGTTCAACCGGCTCGTCGGGTCGATCGCGACCGAGATGCTGCGGCACAAGACCGGCCTGATCCACGTGCCCGACCTGCACGACCCGGCGGTCGCGAGCGTCCCGATGGACGGCTGCATCGTGGCCCACCCCTACGGCGGCGACACCGCGCTGGCCGAACTGCTCGGCCGGGGCCTTCCCGTGGTGACCGTCGAGGAGGACCCGGAACAGCCGGACCTGCCGTGGGCAGTGCGGCTGGACTATCCGCCGGTGGTCGAGGCGCTGCTGGACCATCTCTACGACCAGGGCGCGCGCGACGTGCTTCTGCTGTCCGGCACCGAGGACAACGCCTGGAACCGGCGTCCGCGCGAAACCTATCTGGCGTGGTGCGAACGACGCGCGCTTTCGCCGCGGACCGCCTTGCTCAGCGAAGGCTTGACCCCGCGCGACGTGCCCGAACTGGTGCAGCCGCTGCTGTCCGGCCCGGACCGGCCGGACGCGATCGTCGTCGCGACAAGCGATTTCGCCCCGCTGATCGCCGAAGCCGCCGCGGCGCAAGGCCTGCGGATTCCGGACGATCTGCTGCTCGCCGCCCTGACCGACAGCGAACACGCCCGCACGAGCACCCCGCCGATCACCGCGATGGACCTGACCCACGAAGCGCTTGCCGAGCAGGCGGTGGAGCTGATGCTGGCGCGACTGTCCGGGGCCGAAACGCCCGAGGGGCCGGTGTTTCTGGCTCCGGAACTGCGGTTGCGGGAGTCGACTCAGCGGGGAAGGTAGCGCGCCCGGTCAGAGATCTTCCGCGGACAACGCCAGCCACAGCTCCAGCCGATCCCGCGGCCGGTCAAGCCTGCGCCGCGCCACCCGTTCCGCGGTCCGCAACCGGCTCCGCACCGTGTTCCGGTGCACGCCCAGCTCCCGCGCGGCGGTTTCGAGGTTGCCGTCCGCGTCGAGGTAGCACCTCAGCGTCGGCACCAGTCCGCCGCCGGTGCGGCGGTCGTGTTCGCGCAACGGCCCGAGCACCGCGGCGGTGAACGGGGCCAGCGCCGCCGGGCGCAACGCCTCGCGAAGCAATCCCCACGACGACGCTTGTTCAGCGTCCACATAGGACGAATCGGCGGGCACGACGTCGGCGGCCCGGCGGATCGCGGCCGGGATCCCGGCGACATCCGGCGCGACGGCCGCGCCGCAGCCGACGGGGACGCCGGCCAGTTCCGCGGCCCTGGCCCGGATCCGCGCGCCCAAGCCGGCCGCCGCGGGCAGCACCGCCGCGAGACCGCCCGGGCGCGGGGTCAGCAAGAGCCGGTCCTGGTCGGTTTTCCCGGCCACGTCGGCGATCGCGTCGAGCACCGCGGCGAGCGGATCGTCGACGGCCATCGCGAAAACCGCGACCTCCAGCGGCGGCTCCGGCATCAGCGACTCGTCCGGTTCCGCGACCGAGGCCAGCAAGCGCGCCCGCTGTTCGTGCAAGGTGCGGCGGAGTGCGCGGATGCCGAGCAAAGTCATGCCCAGCAGCACCGCCGCGTGACTGGCCAGCAGGCGCTGATGCGCCGGATCGCCCGCCGGGCAGTCGAGCGCGAGCCAGCCGCGCGGATGTCCGGACAGCCCGATGCTGTGCACGACCAGGTACCGGCCCTCGTGTTCTTCCGCGCCCGCCGCCTGCCCCGGCCCGGCCATCCCGGCGACCAGGTCGCGCGCCCGGCCGTGCCAGGAGCGCTCCCCCGCCGGATGCGCCGCGCGCGGCCGGCCCTCGACGTCCAGCAGCAGTGCCTCGCCGTCGACGCCCTTCGCCAGCTCGGCCAGGATCCCGCGGTCGCCGGAGCGCAGCGCCGCCCGCGCGATCGCTTCCTGCACCGCGATCGCGTGCCGTTCCGCGCGCAGCGCCGCCTCCGCGTGCCAGCGCGCGACGGCTTGGCTGACCGCGATGAACGGCGTCGTCCCCAGCACGCCCACCACCGGCAAGCCGCACGCCTCGGCTTCTTCGAGCACCTCCGGCGGCAACGCGTCGAGCACCTCCGCGGCGAACCCCAGCCCGGCCGCGCCCGCCTCGGCCAGTCGCCGCACGTACGCCCGCCGTCCCGGTTCGTCCGCGGGCAGCCCGAGCCCGATCGTCAGCACCAGCTCGCCGCCGCGCAGCCACGGGACCGGATCGGCGACCTCGATCGCGTGCGCCCAGGACACTTCCCGGCCCAGTCCGGCCCGTCCGGCGAGCAAGCCCAGCTCAAGCCCTTCGAACCGGAGCACGCCGGCCACGGTCAGCACAGCCGCCTCCCAGTGCGGTTCGCACAAAACGATCTTCGGCAAAGGACACATCGTACAGCGGGTTCCGGCCCGTCCCGCGGTTAGCGTTGCCCGAACCGATCCCCCGGAGCAGTGGGAGCCCCCATGACCGCATCCGTCTCGAGCGCCCGCCGCGCGGCTGCCGCGGCGTTCGTCGGCACCACCATCGAGTGGTACGACTTCTACGCCTATTCGACCGCCGCGAGCCTCGTGTTCGGGAAGCTGTTCTTCCCCGAAGGCACCAGCCCGCTGGTCGGGCTCATGGCCTCGTTCGCGACCTACGCGGTCGGCTTCCTCGCCCGTCCGCTCGGCGGCATCGTGTTCGGGCATTTCGGCGACCGGGCCGGGCGCAAGGCCGCGCTCGTCACGACGTTGCTCATCATGGGGATCGCGACGTTCGCCACCGGCCTGCTGCCCACCTACGCCACCGCCGGGGTGCTCGCGCCGCTGCTGCTCGTCGTGCTTCGGTTCGCCCAAGGGCTCGCGGTCGGCGGCGAATGGGGCGGCGCGGTCCTGATGGCCGTGGAGCACGCGCCTGCCGGGCGCAAGACGTTCTACGGTTCGTTCGCGCAGCTCGGGAACCCGGCTGGGGCGCTGCTCGCCTCCGGGCTGTTCGGCCTGCTCGCCGGCCAGGGCGACGGGGCGCTCGCCGCGGGCGGCTGGCGGGTGCCGTTCCTGCTGTCGGCGGTGCTCGTGATCGTCGGGCTGGTGATCCGGTTGAAGGTCGAGGAATCGCCGGTGTTCAAACAGACCGAACCGGTGGCCGAACTCCCGGTGCGGCTCGCGCTGCGCACGTCGTGGCGGCAGATCCTGCGCGGGATCGGCGCGCTGCCGGTGGCCGTCGGCGGCTACTACATCGTCACCACCTTCCTGCTCGGCTACTCCACGACCGATCTGCACGTGAGCGAACAACTCGTGCTGACCGGGCTGAGCATCGCGTCCCTGGTGGAACTCGTCGCGACCGTCGGCGTGGCCTGGCTCGGCGACCGCGTCGGCGGACGGCGCGTGGTGATCGCCGGACTGCTCGGCGTCGCGGTGCTGGCCGCGCCGCAGTTCCTCGTGATGGGCAGCGGCAGCACCGGGCTGATTTTCCTGACGCTGTCGCTGATGCGGCTCGTCATGGCCGCCACCTACGGGCCGATCGCGGCGATCCTCGCGCAGATGTTCCCCGCCCGCGCCCGCTACACCAGCATCTCGCTGTCCTACCAGGTCGCCGGCGCCGTCTTCGGCGGATTCTCGCCGCTGGCCTGCACCGCGCTCGTCGCCGGATTCGGCGGCGTGGCGCCGGTGATCGTCCTGCTCGTCGTGATGTGCCTGGTCAGCATCGCCTGCCTGCGCGGTGCGCCGCAGCTGTCCGACGACGTCCCCCAGCCCCACCGAACGGAGACCGCCCGTGGCTGACGTCCTGATCCACCGCGCCCGCGTCCTGACCATGGACCCGGACCTCGCCGGAACCGACGCGGTGCTCGTCCGCGACGGCCGCGTCGCCGCACTCGGCGCGGCGGCGGTCGCGCAGGCTGCCCCGGAGGCCGAACGCGTGGACGCGCGCGGCGCGACGGTGCTGCCCGGCTTCGTGGACCCGCACAACCACCTGCTGTCGACCGCGGAATCCCTCGCCGCGGAGGACGCGAGCTACCCGGCAGTGTCCACTGTGGACGATCTGGTCGAGATGGTCGCCAAGGCCGCCGCGCGCACGCCGGCCGGACAGTGGATCCGCGCGTTCGGCATGGACGACGCGAAGTATCCGGAAGGCCGCCCGACCCGGCAGCGGCTCGACGAGGCGACGACCGAGCACCCGGTGATCGTCTACCACGTCTCCGGCCACCACGCCGTCGTCAACTCCGCCGCGCTGCGGTGGCGCGGCATCGGCGGCGACGTCGCCGACCCGGCGGGCGGCCAGTTCCTCCGCGACGCGGCCGGGCGGCTGACCGGGATGGTGCTCGACTCCGCGATGCAGCTGCTCTTGCCGGTCGCGGTCGAAATCGGCTGCCACGGCCCGAATTTCCACACCGACCTGCCGTTCGAACAGCTGTCGGGCTGGCTCGACGACGCGGGCAGGCACTACGTCGAAGCCGGGTTGACGACCATCGCCGACCCGCAGGTGTCGGCGCGCGAACTGCGCGTGTACCGGGCGGCCCGCGCGGCAGGCCGGCTTCCGGTGCGCACCGTCGCGATGCCGTTGTCGCACCAGCTCGACGCCCTCGCCGCGGTCGGCCTCGGCGATCCGTTCGGCGACGACTGGCTGAGCCTCGGCGCGATGAAGTTCTACTCCGACGGCACGCTCATCGGCGGCACCGCGGTGTTCAGCGAACCCTACGGCGAACACGGAGAGTTCACCGGCAGCCTCTACTGGCCAGCCGACGACCTCACCGCACTCGTCGAACGCGCCGCCCGCGCCGGGTGGCGGGTCGCCGTCCACACCCAGGGCGACCTGGCGATGGAGAACACCCTGCGCGCACTCGAAGCCGGCTCCCGCGCGTACGGCGACGACTTCCGCCCCCGCATCGAACACTGCGGCTACCCGACCCGCGAGCACGTCCGCCGGTTCACCGGGCTGGGCGTGATCCCGGTGAACCAGCCGAACTTCCTGCACGACAGCGGCGGAGATTTCCTGCGCCGCCTCGGCGACCGCGCACACCGGCTCCAGCCGGTCCGCGAGGAACTCGACGCGGGCCTGCGGCCGGCGCTGTCCAGCGATTCGTTCGTCTCGTCGTTCAAACCGCTGCACACGATCGCGAACGCGATGCTTCGACAGACCCGCGAAGGCGCCGACATCGGTGCGGAGCAGGCGATTTCGCTGCACGAGGCACTGCGCGCGCACACGCTCGACGCGGCGTACACGCTCGGCATGGAGGACCGGATCGGCTCGCTGACGCCGGGCAAACTGGGCGACGTCGTGGTGCTGGACGCCGACCTCGAACAGACCCGCCCGGAGAGCTTCGGCGACGTGCACGTGACGACCACGGTGCTCGACGGGCGGATCGTGCACCAGCGCTAACGCGAACGGCCGACCGCGACGACCCCGCGGCCGGCCTTTCTCGTGCTAGTCGACCGGCGTGACCTCGGCCATTTCCGACCAGGCCGCCCCGTCGAGGTTCTGGTAGTTGATCTCGGGCTTCTTCGCGACGACCGTCGACATGAACGGGAAGAACTCCTGCGCGTGCGCGGTCGCGACGTGCGCGTCCCCGGCGGCGCTGTCGGCGAAAACCTCGACCATCACGAATTCGTTCTCGTCGCCGCCGTTCTGGTAATAGTCGAACGACACATTGCCCGGTTCGCTCCGCACCTGCGCGGTGTAGCGCGCGATGCCTTCCAGCCATTCGGTTCGCTTCTCGGGGCGGATCTGTGCTTTGAGGACGATCAAAATCATGCGTCGAGTATCGCAGCTCAGGTCCCGCTCGGCACCGCGGAAAGCGCCGGTACGCCAGCGAGTTCCCGAGAGAACTTGCGCAGCAGCAGCACCGCCGTCGCGCCGAACCCGACGCACAGCCCGAGCCAGATGCCCGGCCCGCGGAGATCCAGTGCGAAACCGCACAACACCATCACCGGGGTTCCGATCAGCCAGTAGCCGAGCAGCGTCGCGCGAAAGCCGCTTTTGGTGTTGCCGAGACCGCGAAGTAAGCCGACGCAGACGTTCTGCGTTCCCTTGACATATTGCTGCGCGATCCCGAAGAACAGCAGGGTGCGCGCCAGCGCCAGCACTTCCGGCGGCGGGTTCTTCTCGAGGAACAGGCCCAGCACCCAGCCCGGCGCGGCGAGATACAGCAGGCCTGCGGCGGTCATCGCGGTCGCCGTCTCCACCAGGAACGAAGCCCGCACGAGGTCGCGGATTTCGCGGCGTGCCCGATTGTCCGGCCGGTCGCCGCCGGTCCGGGATTCGCCGCGACCAGCGGCACCGGCATTCACGCCCGGCGACCGCCGACCGCCGCGGAACGAATCACCCGCACCCCGGCCACATACGTCACCGCCAACGCCACCCCTCCCCCGAAAACCGCGCTCCCCGCGAACGGCCAGACCCCGAACGCAGCAGCCGGGCTCCCGGTCTTGACAATCGAAAACGGCAGGACGCACACCGCCGAACCCACCACCGCGACAACAATCGCCAGCAGCGTCGCGGCCGCGGTTTCGCGCAGCAGCACACCGCGAACCTGCCGAACGGTCGAGCCGATCAGCGACAGCGTCGCGAACTCCGTCCGGCGGTCGCCGATCGCGGCGACCAGGTTGTTGGTCAGCGCGATCGCCATGAACAGCGCGATCAGGACGACGACCAGGTAGTTGATCGACGCCAGCACGTCGGCCGTGCCGCCCGGGACGCTGTGCTGGTTTTCGATTCCCTGCATGGCCAACGTGCCCGCGGAGACGCCGACCAGCAGCGTCAGAAAGGTGACGATCGGGCGGGCACGCTCCGGCGCGGCGCGCAGATTCACCCCGGCCAGATGCGCCTCCGGGTTCTTCGCACCGCGCGAAAGGCGGCCGACGATCCGGTTGGCCGCGGCGATCAGTTCCGGAGCCAGGATGGCGAACCCGATCGAACACAGCACCACGGCCGGTCCGGTCATCCCCGTCGTCGCGATGCTGTCGGCGGGCAAGGCCAGCACGGCGCTCGCCGAGCCGAAACCCAGTGCCAGCAACACAATCGCGGCAATCCGGCGCGGACGCGCCGACCTGACCCGGCGTGGTCCGGACTCTTCTTCCACCGGATTGCGCCGAGCCGGGCCTCGGCTGCCGATCCACGCCGCGAGAACTCCGGCCAGCAGCACCACCGCGACGCCGGTCAGCGGAAGCACGATCCCGGGCGAGAAAGCCGTGCCCGGCGCGGCAAGCCCGGCCGAACGCACTCCGGTCAGCAGCAGGAACCCGAGCAGGTAGCCGAGCCCCAGGCCGGGCAGCGCCGCCACAGCGACGATCGCGAGGGTCTCCGTCGAGACCAGCACCCGGATTTGCCGTGGCGCCGCGCCGATCAGCCGCAACCCGCCGATCTCGCCGGATCGCCCGGCGAGCGTGACGCCGATCGTCGACACCATCGCGAACACGACGATCGCCACCACCCAGCCGCCCAGAATGAGCGGGAACTGGGTCAGGAATCCGCGATCGGCCGGCGCGGTGCTCCCGGACAGGCCGGTGCCGAGCAAGGCGGTCATCGCGACCACCAACGCCATCCCGACAAGCGCGACCAGGCCGGTGGCCAAGGCAGCGGCGCGGTGATGGCCGAACAACCGCAAGGCAAGTCTCACCATGTCACTTCCCCTTTCCCGCAAAGCAACAGCCGTCAACCGGCCGCAATGCGCAGTTCCCCATGTCACTTCCCCCCTCGGCCTTGCCGTCCGGCGCGCCAGCTCACCGGGCACCCACCGCATTCGCCGCCCGCTCAGCCGATTCGACAAGCATCGCCATCCGGTTCGCCACCGTCGCCGCCGTCGGCCGGGCCAGCTGATCCACCACCAGACCGTCCGCCAGGAACAACACTGCGTCGGCATAAGACGCAGCCACCGGATCGTGCGTCACCATCACGATCGTCTGACCGCGATCGGCCAAGGAACGCAGCAAGCCCAGCACCTCGCGGGCGCTGCGGATGTCCAGCGCGCCAGTCGGTTCGTCCGCGAAGACCACCTGCGGATCCGTCACCAGCGCCCGGGCCACGGCCACCCGCTGCTGCTGCCCGCCGGACAGCTGGCCCGGCCGGTGTCCCCCGCGCTGCGCCAGGCCGACCTGCGCCAGCAAGTCCGCAGTGCGCCGCGGGTCCGGGCTGCGGCCGTCCAATCGCAACGGCAGTTCGATGTTCTCCTCCGCGGTCAGCGCGGCCAGCAGGTTGAACTGCTGGAATACGAAGCCGATCCGCTGACGTCGCAGCTCGGCCAGGCGCGGCTCGTCCAAAGTAGACAGATCAGTGCCGTCCAGTTCGACGGTGCCTTCGGTCGGGGTGCGCAGACCCGCCGCGCAGTGAAGCAGCGTCGTCTTTCCTGAGCCCGACGGGCCCATGATCGCGGCGAAGGCGCCGCGCGGGACGTCCAGGTCCACGCCGCGCAGTGCGTCGACCGGGCCGCCCTCCCCTTCGAAGCGGCAGCGCAACCGTCTGGTGCGGATCGCGGGTGCAGTCATCTTCAAGTCCTCCCAGCGTTATGAACGATCGTTTAAAACGAACGTTTACATGATACGGTAGCACGCGTGGGACACCGCGAGAACCTGATCACCGCCGCCCGGGAATGCCTCCTCACAGCCGGTTACGCGCGCACGACGGTGCGCGACCTCGTCGCCGCCTCCGGGGCCAACCAGGCGTCGATCAACTACCACTTCGGCTCGAAGGAACAGTTGCTCACGCAGGCGCTGTCCGACCTCAACGCCGAGTGGGGCGAGATGCTGTTCGCCGTCCTCTCCGCCCCGGACGACGAGAAGGCCGGACCCGAGCAGCGCTGGGCGCGGATCATCGAGTCGATCCGCGAGCACCGCGAGCTGTGGTTCGTGAACTTCGAGAGCGTCAGCTACCTCCAGCACGACGAGAAAGTCCGGAAGATCAACGCCGAAGGCCAGCGACTGGCGCGCGTCGGACTCGCCCGCGCTTTCGGCGATCTGGGACCGGACGCCGATCCGAAGGACGTCCACGCGATCGGCGCGCATTACTACTCGCTGCTGGTCGGGACCGCGCTGCAGTGGCTGACCGATCCGGACAACGCTCCCTCGGCGGCGGACGTCGTCCGCGCCGACTGGCGCTCCCTCTAGACCGGCACCGAACCGGCACCGAACCGGCACTGAACCGGCACTGAACCGGCGCACGTCACGCTGACGTCACAGATCCCCGGCCCCCGCAGCCGTTCCGTTGACATGTCCGCCATCCGGGTGACATGATCCCGGCACCGCTTGGAAACGTTTCCAAACCATCCAGTCCGTAGCCTGGAAACGTTTCCAGCAGCGGTATCCGCACCGTTGCCCGCTGTGTCCGACTGGGAGGGACGATGACGTCAACCCGAGCCACGCTGATCCAGGTGGCCGAGCGCGCCGGCGTGTCGCTGGCTTCGACCTCGCGCGCGCTGCACGGGACCGGGGCGAGCAAGGCGATGGTCGAGCGCGTGCGGGCCGCCGCGGCGGAACTCGGGTACAGCGCGGACGCGATCGGGCGGTCGTTGCGGCTGAAGAAGACCTCGCAGATCGCGTTCGCGGTGGCGGACATCGGCAACCCGGTTTACGTCGAGATCATGCGCGGCATCCACGAAGTCCTCGCGCCGCACGGGTATCGGGTCGTGGTGATGTCCACGGGGGACACCGCGGCGTCGACCGCCGAGCTGATGCACAGCCTGCACGGCGGATTCGTCGACGGCATGATCGTCATCCCGCTGCGCACCGACGACGAGCTGATCGAGCAGATCGGCCGCGCCCCGGTGCCCGTCGTGGTGATCGGCCGGGCGATGAGCGACCGCGGGATCAGCTCCGTCTCCACGGATTCCGCCGCCGGGATCGGCGCGGCGGTGCAGCACGTGGTTTCGCTGGGCCGCCGCCGGATCGGCTTCCTCAACGGGCCGCTCGACACCACGCCGGGCTCCTCGCGGCAGCGCGGATTCGACGAAGCGGTGTCCGCAAAGGACTTCGCGGCCAAGACAGACGTCGAAGTCGCGGCCGATTTCACTGTCGCGGCGGGGATCGACGCCGCCCGGAAGCTGCTCGACCGTCCGCACCGGCCTGACGCCATCGTGGCGGCCAACGACCTGCTCGCCATCGGAGCCATCCGCGCCGCCCGCGAAATGGGGCTCAGCATCCCGCGCGACGTCGCCGTCACCGGCATGGACGACACCGAGCTCGGGCAGGTCTTCTTGCCTCGGCTGACCAGCGTGTCCCTCGGCTCGGCCGAACGCGGGCGCGCCGCCGCCCGGCTGATGCTCGGGCTGACCGACGACGCGGACGCCCCAGCGCAGCAGATCTCGGTGGGAACCGAGCTGTTCGTCCGGGAATCCACTATGGACCAGAACGTGGAGGACGCGGAATGACCACCGCGACGCAGCCGCGGGTCGCCCCCGCTCCCCCGCCGCGCCCCAAGAAGACCACGCAGGCCCGCACGCGCCGGCGCGAGGCGATCGCGCTGGTGATGCCGTCGCTGATCCCGATCCTGGTGCTGTCGGTGGCCCCGCTGGTCATCGGCATCGTGCTGGCCTTCACCGACACGCGGCTGGTGCGGCATCCGGACTTCGGCTTCGCCGGGGTCGACAACTTCGTCCGACTCGGCGGGAATTCGCTGTTCTGGGACTCGCTGCGGATCGGTCTGATTTGGACGGTCGGGGTGACCGTCCTGCAGCTGGCCGCGGCGATGGGCCTGGCACTGCTGCTCAACTCGGGCCTCAAACTCCAGGGCCTCACCCGGGTGCTCGCACTCATTCCCTGGGCAATGCCGCCGGTGGTCGTCGCGATTATGTGGCAAATGATTTACTCGGCCAACGGCGGACCGCTCAACGCCTTCCTCGGCAGCATCGGACTTCCGGACGGAATCAACTGGCTCGGCGATTTCAATACCGCATTGCCCGCGGTGATCGTGGTCGGCGTCTGGGTCGGCATGCCGCAGACCACCGTGACGCTTCTCGCTGGCCTGCAACAGATCCCCACAGAACTGCACGAAGCGGCAGCGGTGGACGGAGCCGGAGCATGGCGACGATTCACCGCGGTGACCTGGCCGAGCATGCGACCCATCGTCAGTTCTATTACTTCCCTCAATTTTATTTGGAATTTCAATTCCTTCTCGCTCGTCTACGTCCTCACCGCGGGCGGCCCGGGCGGCAAAACCATGGTCCCGGTGCTGTTCGTGTACCTCGAAGCGTTCAAGAACCGCGAGATCGGCTACGCCGCCGCGATGGGGCTGGTCCTCGTCATCGTGGTCGTCGCGCTGCTCGCGATCTACCTGCGGTCGCAGTTCCGCGGCGACCGCCCGGAAAGGGGGCGGTGATCCATGCGCTGGTCCGTGCGCCCCGCGCAGTACCTGGCTCTCGTGCTGTACCTGCTGTTCCTCGGTTTCCCGTTGCTGTGGCTGATTTCCGCGTCGGTGAAGTCGTCGGCGGAGCTGAACTCGCTGTCGGTCAACCTGGTCCCGAGCGAATGGCATTGGGACAACTACGGCGAAGCGCTCTCCCGGCAGGGCCTGCTGCATTCGGCGTTCAACAGCCTGCTGGTCGCGCTGGCCAGCACCGTTCTCGCGATCCTGATCTCGGTGCCCGCGGCCTACGTGCTGGCCCGGCTCAAGGGCAAGCTGCGCGTCGCGGGCGTCACCTGGATCCTGGTCAGCCAGGTGTTTCCGGTGGTGCTGGTGATCCTGCCGCTGTTCCTCGTGCTGCGGACGCTCAGGCTCGCCGACAGCCTCGTCGGGCTGACGCTCGTGCACACCACCTACATCCTCCCGTTCGCGCTGTGGATGCTGCAGGGCTACGTCGCCGCGATCCCGGTCGACCTGGAGGAGGCCGGGGCGATGGACGGCGCGACCCGGTTCACCGTGCTGCGCACCATCGTGTTCCCCCTGCTGGCCCCGGGCGTGGTCGCGACGGCGATGTTCAGCTTCGTGTCGTCGTGGAACGAGTTCTTCTTCGCGCTGGTGCTGCTGCAGTCGCCGGAGAACTACACGCTGCCGATCACGCTCACCATGTTCATCGGCGGCGAGGGCAAGGTCGCCCTCGGCCCGCTGGCCGCGGGCGCCGTGCTCGCGGCGATCCCGAGCATCGCCTTCTTCAGCCTCCTGCGGAAGAAACTCACCGGCGGCCTCATGGCCGGGGCGGTGAAGGGATGAGCCCCACCCCATCGGAAACACCCTCGAAAGGTCGGTCGATGAAGACACGACGCGCGGTCATCGCCGCCAGCCTCGCCCTCACCAGCCTGCTCGCCGCGGCGTGCGGCAGCGGCGGGGACAGCGGCAGCGGGGACGGCGGGCCGGTCACCCTCACCTTCCAGTCCCTGTCGGACCAGCCCGCCGCGATCGCCGCCACGAACAAGATCGTCGGGTCGTGGAACCAGGCGCATCCGGACACCCAGGTGAAGGTCGTCCAGGCCGGCTGGGACAGCGCTTACGACAAGCTGATCACCCAGTTCAACGCGGGCACCGCGCCGGACATCGTGCACTACGAGGCGGCTGGGATCGGGCCGTTCGCCGCCGACGGCTACCTTGCCGACCTCTCCTCTTACCTGTCCGAGCAGAAGCGCGCGGACATCCCGAAGGGGGTGCTCGACTCGGTGACCGTCGAGGGCAAGGTCGTCGCCTACCCGACCGAGCTTCAGTCCTATGTGGTCTTCGCGAACAAGAAGCTGCTGGAGCAGTCCGGCGCGCAGGTCCCGACCGGCGACACGATGACCTGGGACCAGCTGCGCCAGCTGGCCAAGACCGCCACGAAGGACGGCAAGTACGGCCTCGGCTGGGGACTGTCGAGCCCGACGGCGACGTTCGTGGCGATGGCCCCGGCGTTCGGCGGCAAGTACTTCGAGGGCACCGGCGACCAGGCGCAGATCAGCGTCGGCCAGGGCGAAATGGCGCTGCCGCAGCTGGTGCACGACATGAACGCCACCGACCACTCGATCCTGCCGGTGACGCTGACCCAGTCCGGCGGCAAGGCGCTGGCCCCGTTCTACGCGGGCCAGGTCGCGATGACCGTGCAGGGTTCGTACCAGGCGGCCAACATCGAGAAGGACGCGCCGAAGGACCTCGACTGGGTCGCGCTGCCCCCGATCGCCGGCCCGGCCGGACCGGCGCAGGCGGCGAACCCGCAGACGCTGTCGGTCAACAAGGACTCCAAGCACGTCGAGCAGGCCGCGAAGTTCCTGGACTACTTCACCAGCACCGAGAACCTGGCCGCGCTCAACGAGGCCGACACGCTGATCCCGGCGAGCAACTCCGCTCGCGAAGCGCTGGACAAGAAGCTCGGCGCCAAGAAGGGCTGGAGCACCATCCTGGCCTCGGGCAAGTACCTGACCTCGGCGCCGTATCTGTTCGCCGGCAAGTACGCGCAGTGGAAGGACACTGTCGCGACGCCTGCCTACCAGCGCTTCCTGGCGAACCAGATCGACGCGAACACGCTGGCGCAGCAGCTGAAGGACGGCTGGAAGAGCGTCGGCAAGTGACCGCCGCGCCGGGCCCGGGCACGCGTCCGGTCCCGGCGCGCACAACAGGCGCGGGCGTTCTGGCCCGCGCCGGGGAACGAAGGGACGCAAGCCGGTGACCTGGCTGGAGGACCGCGCGGTGGCAGTGATCACCGGCGCGGCAGTGGGGGACGCGCTCGGCGGCGCGACCGAAGGGTGGACGCCCGAGCAGATCGAGGAGCGCCACGGCGGCCGGGTGACCGGGATCGTTCCGCCCTGGTACCCGAACTGGCGGGACGCGCGCCCGATCGCGCCGTACCACAAGGGCGACGGGCACATCACCGACGACACCTTGATGACCCGCGCGATCGTGGAGGTGTACGCGAAGCGCCGCGCGCACCTCGACGCGTACTCGATGGCCGAGGACCTCGTGCCGCTGATGATCGGCGAACCGCGCTGGGTGCCGGAGCTGGAGTCGACGGCCCTGTTGCTGCAGCGGGTGTTCCTCGCTGAGAAGTGGATCGTCGCGAAGCTGCACTACGGCCACGTCGATCCGCGTGAGGCGGGCGTCGGCAACATCGTGAACTGCGGCGCGGCGATGTACATCGCGCCGGTCGGCGTGGTGAACCCGGGGGATCCGCAGGCCGCGTATGCCGAGGCGATCGACCTGACCGCGCCGCATCAGTCGAGCTACGGCCGGGAGGCCGCCGGGGTGCTGGCCGCGATGGTCGCCGCTTCGGTCGCGCCTGGCGCGGGGCTGGACGACATCGTGCAGGCCGCGCTCGCGGTGTCGCACGACGGGACTTCGGCGGCATTGCAGGCTGTGGTGGACGCCTTCGAGGGATGGAAAGACGCGCCCAAGACCGACGACGAGGAGCGGGCGCTCGCGCGGAAGATCCGCGAGGTCGTCGCGCCGTTCGATTCGGTCGGGCCGGAGTACCGGCAGATGTCGATGGACGCGCGGCGGCCGTCGCGGACCAAGGCGATCGAGGAATTGCCTGCCGCGCTGGGGTTTGTGCTCGGCCATCAGGGCGACTACCGCGGCGCGGTGCTGGGCTCGGTGAACTACGGCCGGGACGCGGACTCGATCGCGTCGATGGCGGGCGCGCTCTGCGCCGGGCTCGGCGGGGCGGCTTCGGTGCCGGACGAGTGGATCGATCCGATCGGCGAGGCCAGCAAGATGGATCTGCGCGAGACCGGGCGGCTGCTCGCGTCGGCCGCGACGGACATCGTCAAGGCGGACCGGGCACGGACCCAGGCGCGGCTCGCCGTTCTCGACGCGCTGGCCGCGGCATGAGGCTCACCTGGGCACAGCCCGAAGACCTGCTCGCGCACGAGTTCGTCCAGTCCGCTGTGGAGGGCAAGGACGTGACCTCGGTGCGGGAGCGCTGGATCGCCGCTGGCGGTGATCCAGTACCCGCCGTGAGCGGGGCAGGACCGCGGCCGGCGCCCCCAGCGTTGCGGGCGCTGGCCCGGACGCTGCTGGAGGAACTGGCCGCGCTCCCCGCCGCGCCCTCGCCTGAGGAACCGGACGACTGGGACTCGATCGTCGCGCTGCTTCCGGCCGCGCCGGTCCTCCCCCAGCCTGCCGCGGACCGCACGCTCGGCGCGTGGACCGGGCGAGCGGCGGGATGTCTGCTCGGGAAGCCGGTCGAGAAGATCCCGCGCGAGGGCATCGAGGAGATCCTGCGCGCGACCGGACGCTGGCCGTTGGACCGGTGGTTCACCGCGGTCGGGCTGCCGGACGACGTCGCGGCGCGGTGGCCGTGGAACCGGCGGTCGGCGCCGACTTCCTTGGAGGAGAACATCTCCGGGATGCCGGAGGACGACGACCTCAACTACCCGATCCTCGCGCTCGCCCTGCTGGAACGGCACGGCCGCGAGTTCACCACCGACGACGTCGCCCAGCTCTGGCTGGAGCAGCTGCCCGCCGGGCGGGTGTTCACCGCCGAGCGCGCCGCGTACCGGAACCTGCTGGACGCGCGGCCGGTGCCGGAGACCGCGACGCACCTCAACCCGTTCCGCGAGTGGATCGGCGCGTTGATCCGGACCGACGTCTTCGGCTGGGTCTCCCCCGGTGACGTCCGCGGCGCCGCGCGGCTCGCGTGGGTCGACGCGCGGCTCAGCCACACCCGGAACGGCATTTACGGCGCGATGTGGGCGGCTGCGCTGGCGTCGGCGGCGATGGTGTGCGGCTCCGTCCACAATGTCCTCGACGCGGCGGAAACTGTTCTGCCGCCGGGGAGTCAGCTGGCCGCGGCGGTCCGGTTCGGTCGCGAAGCCGCTGCTTACGAAGACGGGCTGGACCGGTTGCATGCCCGATACGGCGACCTGCATTGGGTGCACGTGCTGAACAACGCAGCGGTAATCGCGTACGCGTTGACTCGCGGCGACGGCGACTTCGGCCAGAGCATCTCGCTCGCTGTCACGGCTGGCTGGGACACGGATTCGGCGGCCGCGACGGTCGGCGGGGTGGTCGGTGCGCTGCTGGGTGTGGACGGGATCGGCGAGCAGTGGACGAAGCCGCTCGACAACCGGATCGCGACGTCGTTGCCCGGCGGAGAGCAGCGGATCACCGACCTTGCCGCGCGGACGGCCGGGGTGGCGCGATGACTGGTCGAGTTGCTGTCGTCGGGTCGGCGAACGTCGATCTGGTGGTCGGCGTTCCGCGGCAGCCGCGTGGGGGCGAGACCGTTCTTGGCGGGGATTTGCGGCGCAGTCCGGGTGGCAAGGGCGCCAATCAGGCGGTTGCCGCGTCGCTCGCCGGTGGGGCGGAGACGACGTTCCTCGGAGCGTTCGGTGTCGATGACGGCGCGGAGTTTCTGTTGGCATCGCTGACGAAGGCCGGGGTGCGGACGGATCTGGTGTCGCGAGTGGACAGTGCGACCGGGACCGCGTTCATCATGGTGTCGCCGGACGGGGAGAACTCCATTGTGGTCGCGCCGGGGGCCAACTCGCGGCTCCAGCTGGGTCAGGCACAGCTGGAGCGGATCGCCGCCGCGGACGTCGTGCTCGCTCAGCTGGAAGTCCCCTTGGAGGTCGTGACCGCTGCGGCTGCGGCCCGGCGGACTGGCGCGCGGATGGTGCTCAACGCCGCGCCTTCCCGTCCTCTGCCGGAGCTTGATCTTGACGTGCTGATCGTCAACGAGCACGAGGCCGCGGACCTGGCCGGGAGGTCTGGCTCTCCCGAGGAGCTGGCCCGGATTCTGCAGCAGCGCGCACCTGCTGTGGTGATCACGCTCGGGGCGGCCGGTTGTGTTGTCGCCGAAAAGGAAATTGTGCACCTGCCTGGTTTCCGGGTGTCCCCTGTGGACACAACCGGAGCCGGCGACACGTTCTGCGGCGTCCTCGCGGCGGTGCTCGCCGAGGGTCGCCCGCTTCGCGAAGCCGCCGGATGCGCCGGGGCCGCCGCCGCGCTCGCTGTCACCCGGCCCGGCGCGCAGTCCGCCGTGCCGACCGTCGCAGAGGTCGCCGAGTTCGCGACCGGAGGAAACGCCCGATGACGTACGTGTTCGACCCGCTCGTCCCGCGCCCGATCGACCAGCCGACCGAGGTCCCGCTCGACGCTCCCCTGTCGGATGAGCAGCTCGTCGCGCTGGACGAGGCCAAGATCTTCGTCGGCCCGGCGGACCCCGCCGACCGTCCGGAGTGGAGGGTGCGGCTGCGGCAATGGCGGGCGGACGCACACCAACGGCACAGCTACCACGGCCGCGCCTACGACCGGCCGGAAGCCGCGTGGGCCGCCGGATGCCACACGGTCGCGCAGGTATGGCTGTGGGACGAATTGCTGTATTCGTTCGAGGAGCGCCGGTTCGCGCCGGAGCGGTTCCTCGCCGACGCGCATCAGAGGTTCGGCGGGCTCGACGCGGTCGTGCTGTGGCACGCGTACCCGGTGATCGGCCTCGACGACCGCAACCAGTGGGATTTCTACCGCGACGTGCCCGGTCTCGGCGAGCTGGTCGAGACGTTCCATTCGGCGGGCGTGCGGGTGTTCGTGGACTACAACCCGTGGGATGTCGGCACGCGCCGGGGCGAGGACGACGCTGAGGAACTGTCGGCGGTACTGGCGGATTTCGGTGCGGACGGCGTCTTCCTGGACACGTTGAAGAAGGCCGATCCGGCACTGGTCGAGCAGCTCGAACGCGCGCGGCCGGGGGTCGTGCTGGAGGGCGAGTCGAAGCTGCCGGTCGAGCGGATCGAGGATCATTCGGCGTCGTGGGCGCAGTTTTTCGCCGATTCGCCGGTGCCGGGGGTGCTGCGTTCGCACTGGTACGAGCGGCGGCACATGCAGCACCACGTGCGGCGGTGGCATCGCGACCACACCGAGGAACTGCAGTCGGCGTGGCTGAACGGCGTCGGCGTGATGGTGTGGGAAGTCGTGTTCGGCGTGTGGGTCGGCTGGTCGCAGCGGGACGCGGCGACGGTGCGGCGGATGGTGACCGTGCAGCGTGCGGCCGGTGACCTGCTGCGCGAGGGCGAGTGGACGCCGTTGGCTCCGCTGACGCCGGAAGCCGAGGCGGCCGGGGTTTACGCGTCGCGCTGGGAACTCGGCGACTGGACATTGTGGACGGTCGTCAACCGCGGCGACTCGGACTACCTCGGACCGGTCGTCGACGGGCCGGTGATCGATCTTTTCTCCGACGGACGCGTGCCCGCGCGCGGGATTTCGGCGTTGCTGCGGGTCGCCGATGGTGCGGCGGAGCCGTCGTGGCTGTCGCAGGTGGCGACCCTCCCCCACGATCCGGACGCCCGTTTCCCGCACCGTCTCGCCACGTGGGTCCGCCCTCAGCCGACGAGCGGTTCACCAGACGACGATGCGGTCGTGGTGCCTGCCGGGCCGTATGTGCTGACGGTGCGGTATCGCGGGCGTGAGACCGGAATGTACCAGGGCGCGCCGTACGTGGACGAGTGGAAGCCGTTGCCGCCACGGCTGCACGATGCCCGGACGCTGCAGCGAGACGGTTCGCTGGCGTCGCCGGTCGCGGTCGCGGCTACTGAGGTGACGAATGGCGAGTTCGCGGAATTCCTTGCCGCTACGGGGTATCAGCCGGTCGAGCCGCATCGGTTCCTCGCGCACTGGGTCGACGGTCAGCCTGCTGTCGAGGACGAGCCGGTGACCTTTGTGGACCTCGACGACGCCCGTGCGTACTGCGCGTGGCGCGGCGGCCGGCTGCCGACCGAGGACGAATGGCAGCTCGCCGGGGAAACCGGCGGGCTCCGGCGCGGCACGCCCGCGGTGTGGAACTGGACCGAAAGCGAACACTCCGACGGGAGGACCCGGTTCGTGATGCTCAAGGGCGGCAGCGATTACCGCGCCGAGGGTTCCGAATGGTACGTCGAGGGCGGTCGGCGCGAGCCGGACTACAGCGTGAAGCTACTGCTGCCGGGGTTGGGGCTGGCGCGTGGCGCGACGGTCGGGTTCCGCTGCGCGTGGGATGTGGCGCGATGACTGTGTCGAGAGAAGCGTCCGCCGGAGCTCTGGCCGGGCTGCGGGTGGTGGACGCGTCGACGTTGTTCGCCGGGCCGATGGCCGCGATGCATCTCGGCGACATGGGCGCCGAGGTGGTCAAGGTCGAGCACCCTTCGCGACCCGACCCGTCGCGCACGCACGGAGTGGCCAAGGGCGACGTCAACCTGTGGTGGAAGACGTTGGGACGCAACAAACGCACCGTCACCGCGAACCTGAGCAGCGACGGCGGGCGCGAGGTGTTCCTGGCTCTCGCCGAGACCGCGGACGTGGTGATCGAGAACTTCCGTCCGGGCACGCTCGAACGCTGGGGCCTCGGTTACGAGGAGCTGTCCGCGCGCAATCCGGGGCTGGTTCTGGCGCGGGTAACCGGGTTCGGCCAGCTCGGACCGTATCGCTCGCGGCCCGGCTTCGGCACGCTCGCCGAGGCGATGAGCGGATTCGCCGCCGCGACCGGCGAACCGGACGGGCCGCCGACGCTGCCGCCGTTCGGGCTCGCCGACGGGGTCGCGTCGCTGGCCACCGCGTACGCGATCATGGTCGCGCTCGCCGGCCGGACCGCCAGCGGACGCGGCCAGGTCGTGGACGTCGCGATCATCGAGCCGATTCTCGCCATGCTCGGACCGCAGATCACGCGGTGGGACCAGCTCGGGACAGTCCAGCCGCGCACCGGCAACCGGTCCACGAACAACGCGCCGCGCAACACCTATCGCACGCGCGACGGGCAGTGGGTGGCGGTTTCGACGTCGGCGCAGTCGATCGCGGAACGCGTCGTGCGGCTGGTCGGGCGTCCGGAACTGGCCGACGAACCGTGGTTCGCGACCGGCACGGACCGCGCGGCGCACGCGGACGAACTGGACGAGGCCGTCGGCGGATGGATCGCGCGGCACACGCGCGACGAGGTCGTGGCCGCTTTCGAGGAGGCGCAGGCCGCGGTCGCGCCGATCTACGACGCGGCCGACATCGTGGCCGACCCGCAGTTCCGCGCGCTGGGGACCATCCACGAGGTCGAGGACCCGGAACTGGGTGCGACCTTGATGCAGGGCCCCCTGTTCCGGTTGTCGGACAACGACGGCGTCATCGGCTTCACCGGACGGCCGCACGGCGCGGACACCGACGAGGTGCTCGGCGCACTGGGCTTCACCGCGTCCCGGATCGCCGAGCTTCGTGCGGAGGGAGCGGTATGACGCCCGCGCTGACCCTGCTCTACGTTCCGGCGGACCGGCCCGATCGCGTGGCCAAGGCTCTCGCATCGGACGCCGACGTCGTGCTGGTCGATCTGGAGGACGCCGTCGCACCCGCGCAGAAGGATGCCGCGCGGGACAACGCGATGCGCCTGCTGGCCGAGGTGCCCGCGTCGCGTCCGGTGCAGGTGCGGATCAACCATCCGGACACGCCGTGGCACGCGGCGGACGTTGCTGCGGTTGCCGCGCTGCCGACCTGGGTGGGCGCGCGGCTGCCGAAGGTCGAGAGTTCGGTTGACGTCCGGGTGCACGCCGATGCTTTGCCTGGGCGGGAATTGCACCCGCTGATCGAATCGGCGCTCGGGGTGGAGCGGGCGTTGGAGATCGCGCTTGCCTCCCCGCAGATCGCGTCGCTCGGGCTGGGCGAGGCGGACTTGCGGTCCGATCTGCGGCTCGCCGACGAAGCCGGGCTCACCTGGGCGCGCAGCCGGATCGTGAACGCCGCCCGCGCCGCGCGCCTGCCGCCGCCGGCGATGTCGGTGTACGCGAATGTCCGGGATCTCGACGGGCTGGCGGAAAGCTGCCGGGCCGGGCGAGCGCTCGGGTTTCGCGGGCGGACGGCGATCCATCCGGTGCAGTTGCCGACGATCCGAGCGGCGTTCCTGCCGACGGCGGAGGAGGTCGCGCGGGCGCGCGAGGTGCTGTCCCGAATGGACGGTGCCACCCAGGCCGGGGTGGGGGCGATCGCGCTCGCCGACGGGACGTTCCTGGATGTCGCGATGCGAGACCAGGCGTTGGCAGTGCTGGCGCTCGTCTCCGACTAAGCCCTGTCGATCAGGACTTGTCCGCGGAAACCAAGCGCAGCAACGGATCGAACCGAACCGGCCCTTCAGTCGTCAGCTGCACCGGACCCGCGACCGGCTGATAGCCGGTCACGACGACGGTGTACTCGCCGGGGAACAGGTCGTCGACGGTGTAGTGCCCCGCTTCGTCCGTGACGGTTACCCGCTGGACCTCGCCCTCGGCGTCCAGCACCGCGACCTGCGCGCCCGGGAACGGGCCCCGGACCGCGTGCACAGTGCCGGTGAGCCGAACCGACCGCGCCAACTCGACGTCCTCGCGCACCGGTTCGGCGCCCACCTGAACATGGCGGGCCACCGGTTCCCGGCCGCCTGCCTGGACCAGCAGCAGATACGTGCCTGCCGGGGCGTCCAGGGCGAAGGTGTTGTCCGAACCGGTGGTGGTGCGGCGTACCTCGTGGGTTTCCAAGGAGGTCAGGCTCACCGAGGCGGTTTCGGCGGGCGCGAGGCCGCTTACCGCGCCGGAAATCGCCGCGCGCGGCGTGCTTTGCGGAGTGCTGCGGCGTTTCCGAGTTCGAGACAGCAGCACGTCGACGACCCCGAACAGCAACGCGAGCACCACCAGCGCGGTCGAACCCATCAGCCCGAGCGCGGTCGCGGAGTGGTAGTCCCCGTGCGAGCGTCCGAGCTCGCCGAAGAACAGCGACCCGCCGAGCGCCGTGCCGACCGCCGATCCGATCCGCTGCCCGGTCTGCAGCACTCCGGCCGCCGTGCCGCCTTCCGCGGGCGGGACTTCTTCCAAGGCGAGCGTGGAGTTCGGCGAAATCACCAGCCCGCTGCCGAACCCTCCGACGAACAACGGCGCGGCCAGCACGAACGCGGTGTTCGCGCCGGAGTAGTCGCGGACGAGCCACGCGGTGGCGGCGAGCCCGATCGCCACGAGCAGCGTGCCGAGGACGACCATCGGCCTGCCGAGCCGGTGCACGAGCCGCCCGCCGATGGTCGGCGAGATCGCCGAGCCGATCGCGAACGCGAGCATCGCCGCGCCGGCCTGCAGCGCCGTGTAGCCGAGGCCCTGCTGGAAAAACAGCGTCAGGACGAGGAAAATCCCGGTGAATCCGGCGAAATAGACCATTCCGAGCGCGGAACCCATGGAGTAGCTGCGCACGGTCAGCAGCTTGAGGTTCACCAGCGGCTGCTTGCCGCGGTTGCCGAGCCAGCGCTCCCACAGCACGAACAGCACGAGCAGCCCGGCCGCGACGCCCATCAGCCACCAGCGCGGCGACGTCGCCTGTTCCTCTTCCTCGATCAACGGCAGCATCACCAGCACGACCGCCACGCCGAGCAGCACCGACCCGACCAGGTCCGGCGTCCGCTTCCGGCCGCCGCGCGCGTCCTTCGGCAGCAGCCGCAGCCCGAACAGGATCGCGAGAATCCCGATCGGCAGGTTGACGTAGAACACCCAGCGCCACCCTTGGTCGACGCCGATGCCCTGGATCAGCAACCCGCCCAGCACCGGCCCGATCGCGGTGGACAGCCCGACCGTCGCGCCGAACGCGCCGAACGCCTTGCCCCGCTCGCGACCGGAGAACAGCTGCTGCATCAGGCCGATGATCTGCGGATTCAGCAGCCCGCCGGCGACGCCCTGCCCCAGCCGGGCGACGACGAGCCAGGTCGCGTTCGGCGCCGCCCCGCACAACACGCTGGTCGCGACGAACAATGCCAGCCCGAGCAGGAACATCCGGCGGCGTCCGTAGTCGTCGCCGAGCCGTCCCGAGGGCACCAGCGCGAGCCCGAACGTGAGCGCGTACCCGGACACGACCCACGAGACGTCCGCGGGCGTCGCGCCGATCCCGTGCTCCATCGAGGGCAGGGCGACGTTGACGATGCTGACGTCGAGCAGTGTCATGAACCCCGCGATGAGGCACACCCACAAGGCGCGCCAGCGCTGCGGATCGGGCTCGGGGGCAGGGGAAGAATGCACGGACCGTCCTGATTCGAGACCGGTAAGATAATTACTGGTGTTAGAATACTCGCCCATGCCAGCGGAGCGGGACCACGTCGACGGAGTCATGGCGCAGATCACCGGCGTGCGCGCGGAAGACCGGGTCAGCAAGGCGCTGAGCTTCCGCCTGCTGCGCGCGGCCCGGCTGCTGGAAACGGAACTGCGCCGGGAGTTCGACGCCTTCGGGGTCGGCCTGTGGGAAGTCGAGCTGCTGGGCGCGCTCAAGCGAGCCGGTCCCCCGTACCGCCTCTCGGCCGGGCAGCTGCTGGACAGCATGCGCCTGACCTCCGGCGGGGTGACCAAACGCGTCGCCGGACTGGAACGCAAAGGCTGGGTCCGCCGCGACATCGACCCGGGCGACCGTCGGCAGATCCTGGTGAGCCTGACCGACGAGGGGCTGGCGCGGGCGCTCGAGGTATTCGGGATGAAGACGCAGACGGAGGCGCGGCTGCTGGGGGTTTTGTCGCATGCGGAACAGGACCGGATGAACGCCGACCTGCGGGAGTTGCTGCTGGAGTGGGAGGGGCCGGACGGGCGGGCTTGAGGTCTGGGGGTTTCGGGGGTTCGGGGTTTAGGGGCGCTGTTTGGGGTGGCCGAAGTCCCGGCAGGAGGTTCCGCCGCTGCCGTTCCCGGCAGAGCTGGACCACCGCGCTCGAGCCCCGGCGAGGTCCCAGCGAGCAGCATCGCCACGGCGGCCTCGCGCCAGGCCGGACCATCACGCTCAAACTTCCGCTAAATCCCGGCAGGCAGGCAGGCAGGCCCGGCACAGCCACCCGCGCCAAGCCAAACCCCCGGCCAACTCCCCGCAGGCAGGTCCGCCACGGCCCTCCGCGCCAAGCTGGACCACGGCGACCAACCACCCGGCCAACTCCCCGCAGCCAGGCCCGCCACAGCCACCCCACGCCGGACCACCCCACTCAATCCCCGGCGATCTCCCCGCACACAGTCCCGCCACGACCGCCCGCCCCAAGCCGGACCACCGCCCTCAATCCCCCACGAACTCCCAGCACGTCGCCCCATGCGGTTCCTCCGACGCGACTCCCACCGCTCGCCGCAAGGCGAGGCGGTACAGGTGCCACGGCGGCGGGCCTGCGCTCGGCGCGCTGAACGGAGCCGTCAAGGCGTCCCCGGCCGCTTCCGCCGGCCAGCCGCCGGAGCGGTAGACCTCGGCCAGGCGCGCCACGGTGTCGACGTCCGCGACTCGGTACGCATCGCCCTCCAGCACCAGGTCCACGCCGCGCAGCCGGACCGAAATGCTGCATGCCGGGTTCGCCGCGAGGTTCCGGGAGCGGCGCGTGCCCGGTCCGCCGACGAAGTACAGCGCGTCGTCCACCCAGACCGCGCCTACGCCCGCCGAGTGCGGACGTCCGTCCGGGCGGACGGTCGCCACGAAGAACGTCAGGTCGGCGGTCGGGGTGTCGGCGGCGAGGACGTCGCGGGCACGGCTCCACGGCAGCGGAGCGTTTCCGTAGCGGTCGAGGTTGCGGGTTGTGGTCGGTTCGTAGTCAGTCATGCCCATGCGTCGAACGGGGCGCCGCCGAATCGACACGGCACCCGGCAGAAGATGGGTCAGGCACCTCCCGGCGAGGTCGGGCGGTAAGCGAAACCATCGCCGTCTCGGGTGATTCGCCCGGCGGGGAAGTGCGCGGGCAGCAGGAGCGCGTCCCGTTCGACGGCTAGTTCGCACAGCGTCCGCCGGGATTCCGCGGCGGCGACGGGATCCACGTCGCCGCCTTGGGCCAGCGTCAGGTTTGCGAACTGGAACGGGTGGTGCAGCACATCCCCGCTCACCAGGGCGTGCTGACCGCCGCTACTGAGTTCCGCGATCAGGTGTGCGGTGGTGTGGCCGGGCAGAGCACGCAGGGTGATGCCGTCCGCCACCTCGTACGGGAGGTCGATCAACTCGACCAGGCCTGCCTCGACGACCGGCAGCACGCTGTCTTCGAACGTCCTGGCCAGGTCGCCCGCGACGCCGCCGTCGGGCGCCGCCGCGTGGACCTGGTGGAGCCAGGCGTATTCCTCGCTCGGGATCAGGTACCGGGCGCGCGGGAAGGTCGGATCCCAGGAACCGTCGACCAGCTGGGTGAAGCCGCCGCAGTGATCGGGGTGCAGGTGGGTCGCCACTACGATGTCGACGTCCTCCGGCACGACGCCGGCCGCGGCCAGGCGGTCGAGGTACGGCGCGTCGAACTGGTGGTGCGCCAGCAGGACCGGGCGTTCCTTGGCGTTGCCGTTCCCGGCGTCGAGGAGCACGGTCTGGTCCGGCGTGCGCACCAGGTACGTGGTGATCGACAGGTCCAGGTCGCCGCGGTGCTCCCCCAGCTGTTCGGGCGTGACCGCCGGGAACAGGTCCGCCGGGGCGAACGGCCAGTGGTCCAGTTCGGCCACCGGGTCGATCCGCAGCTGTCCGAGCGTGATGGTCATCGGGTTTCCTGTCGTTCGGAGAGCAGGTTCATCGGGGCACCGCCGCCATCGCTTCGATTTCCACGAGGAGCTCCGGCTTCGCCAGCGCGGACACGACGATCAGCGACTGCGCCGGCCAGTCGCTCTCCGGGAACCACCGGCTGAACACGTCGCCGGTCGCCGCGCGGAAACCGGGCAGATGCTCGGTGCCCGCGACCATGCTGAAGACCTTGACCAGATGCTCCGGCCCGGCTCCCGCCGCCGCGAGCACGCGTTCGATGTTCGCCAGCACCTCGCGCGTCTGCGCTTCCGCGTCCGGACCGGCGAGCGTGCCGTCCGGCCGGGCGCCGATCTGGCCGGCCACCACGACCAGCTCGTGGTCAGCGGGAATCTGCGCGAGGTGGCTGTAGCGGCCTACTGGCGCCGCGACAGTCCCCGGATTCCAGCGCTTGCTCATCAGGTGTTCCCCTCCCTGGGTTCGTGTCCTCAGTTCACCACGAGGCACCGACAAAAATCACCGGCCGGGTCAGCCGATCGTGACCACCAGCTTGCCGAACTGGTCCCCCGACGCCAGTTCGGCCAGCCCGCGCGGCCCGTCCGCGAGGTCGTAGACGTGGTGCACCACCGGCCGCAGACGGTGTTCCGCGACCAGCGCGACCATCTGCGAAAACTCCCGCGCGCTGCCCATCGACGTGCCCAGCAGGCTGATCTGCCGGAAGAAGAGGTTGCGCAGCGACAGCTCGACATCCGGGCCGGTGGTCGCGCCGAGCGTCACCATCCGGCCGCCGGAGCGAAGCACGGAGAGACAGGCGTCGAACGTCGCCGAGCCGATGCTGTCGACGACCAGGTCCACCGGTTGGCCGAGTTCAGCGGCCCAGTCGCCGCTGCTGCCGATCGCGCGGTCAGCACCCAATTCCGTTGCCCTGGCGAGCTTTTCGGGACTGCGCGAGGTGACGCTGACCGTCGCGCCCACGGCTTTCGCCATGGCGAGGGCGAACGTCGCGACTCCGCCGCCGATGCCGGGCAGCAGCACGTGTTCCCCGGCGGTCAGCCCGCCGCGGGTGAAGAGCGCCCGGTACGCGGTGAGCGCGGCCAGCGGCAGCGCGGCGGCTTCGGTCCAGCTCAGGTGCGCGGGTTTCGGCAGGACATTGCCCGCCGGGACCACGACGTACTCGGCCAGCGTGCCGTTCGTCGGCACCCCGAGGATGGCGGGGACGTCCGGCACCGCGTCCGGCTCAGCCCAGTCAAGGGACGGGTTGACGACCACCTCGGCGCCGGCCTCGACGCTCGTGTCCGCACCCGCCGCCACGACCACTCCGGCGCCGTCCGAACCCAGCACCGCCCAGGGGTCAGCCGGATTGCGACTGTCCACGATGAACAGATCCCGGTGGTTCAGCCCGGCCGCTTTCACCCGGACCAGCACTTCGCCCGGGCCGGGTCGCGGTACCGGAACCTCCGCGACCCGCACCCCGCCGACTCCCGCCGCGCCTTCGTGGACCACTGCCCGCATTGCTTTTGTTGTCACGTCCGCGAACCTAACAGCCGGGGCAGTCCGCTGCCGACCTCGCGCGAATCCCGTCACAGCAGGGAATTTTCCGCTCCGGACTCCGTGGCGCCGACCAGGGTTGAGCTGATCTTTTTCACTAGATTAGTTTGGATATATGACTCCTCGACTCGCCGCCGCAGCGCCTTTCGCCGTGCCCGGCATCGGGTGCGCGATCGCCGGAGGGCTCGCGTCCGCGGCGATCGCCCCGCATCCGACCCCGCACGGCGCGTGGGCAGTCGCATACCTGGTGCTGGTCTGCGGGATCGCGCAACTCGGCCTCGGGATCGGGCAGGCACAGCTCGCCCCGGCACCGCCTCCTCGACGGCTGGTCGTCGCTCAAGTCGCGGCTTGGAACGCCGGAAATGCCGCTGTGCTAGGCGGAACACTCTCCGGTGCGACAATCGTTGTGGACCTCGGCGGCGCGATTCTCGTCATCAGTCTGGCCCTGCTGGCCTTGGGCGTGCGCGACGGATCGCCGGACGGCCGCACACGCTGGGTACGGCACGGATTCCAGGCCCTGGTCGTGCTGCTGCTGGTCAGCATCCCGGTCGGGCTCGTCCTCGCGCGGATCGGCCCGTCCTGAGTCTCACGTCACGTCCGCCGTCCCACCCTTTTGCACTATCATTCTCGTAAATACTCTTCCGGGAGGTTCCCGTGACCGGCTCGTCCGAGGTTTACATCAGCGGCACCAGCACCGACCCGGCGCTCCGGGCAGGCCAGACCCTCCGCGCCGAAGCCGGCCGGATCCTCGCCGAATACCGGGAAAAAGCCGCTGTGGTCACAGAACTCCAGCTCGACGGCAGCGCCCGCGAGGAGGCGAACGCCCGGCTGACCGCATTCGCGTCGGGCCGGCTGACCGGGTACCTGTCCGCCGCGGACCGCGTCCTCAACGCGACCGCCGCCGGAGCCCCCGCGACCCGGCTGCTGGTTCGCGCCCTGCGCCGGATCCAGGACGCCGTGCTCCGCACCGTCGACGAACTGCGGGAAGCCGACACCTCAGCCCAGGTCAGCCATGCCGCACAGGCACTGGACACGCTTCTCGCCGCCTACCTGGACGCCGAAACCACTGTCCTGCTGCCCGCGCTGGCCGACCTCCCCGGAGCCGACGTCCCCGTCCTCGTCGACGACCTCCGCACGCTCCTCGACGGCGGCGAACTGGACCGCGCGGAAGTCCTCGACGTCCGCGAAATCCCGCGCAGCACCCGGCATCCGCGCATCTTCGGCCGTTACGCGCGGCTCGCGCCCGGGGAATCGTTCCTGCTCGTCAACAACCACGACCCGAAGCCGCTGCGCCGCGAGTTCACCGCCGCCCTCGGCGCGGATTTCACCTGGGAGTACGTGGAATCCGGGCCGGAGAAGTGGCGAGTCCGGATCGGGCGCGCCGCAGTCCCGGCCTGACCCTCCCGCCCGCGCCGGCTCCCCTTCGGCGCGACCCGCCGCGGCGGCCGGTCTCCCCCGCCCCGGCCGCCGCGGACCGGGTTTTCACTCCGCGCTGAGTGGTCCGGAGCGACCGGATTCGGGTGCCGCCGCGGAAGTTCCCGGCGATGCCCGCCGGACGATCCGCTCGCCGGACCCAGACCAGCCACGCTCGAAACGGAGGAGGCTTCCGTCCGGCGTACTTCCGTCCACTGTGGACCTAAGGGCGTCTGTCCGGCCAGACCAGCGGCTCCGGCAGAGCCCGCCCGCGAGCGCATCCCGTTCTACCGTGCCGCCACCTCGAAATCGCCGACGGCTAGTGGATCCGCGAAAACGCGACGCAGCGGAGGCAAGCCCGCGCCGAAGCCGGAATCACCAAGCTCGCGCTCTCCCATCCCGTCTGCCTTCAGCTCGGCTCCGCGTCCTCCAAGACAGGGATCACCGGCGACAGAAAGCGATCCGCGTGCTCCGTGACCTCGCCGCGGACCAGCCGGAAGACGCGGAAGCTCAGCGGGTGCTCGGGATGTTCGTCGTCGTGGACGTACAGCAGCCCGTACGACCCCGGGGCGAGGCGCCCGACCTTCGCGAACAAGTCGATCACCTGGTCGCCCTGCTGCCCGCGGTGATTCGGATGCCCGCCGAGGTGGATGTAGTACTCGCCGTTCATGGGCTGGAGGTCCATCAGCGCGTACCCGGCCAAGTCGTCGACCAGGGCCTGGATCTCGGCGAGGCGAAGCGGCGGTTCGTCGTCGAGCGCTTCGGCGGTCGAGCGGAGCGATATCCATCCGTGGTATTCGAACACGGCACGAGCCTAGAAGACCGGGACAGGGACGGGCGAGTACATTGCTCGCCTGGAGGAAGACCGAAACTCGGCCCGCGGGAAGGCGATCGCTTGCCAGACAAGGACCTCGCAGCGCTGTGGCAGCGACACTGGCCCGGATTCCTGCCTCTCGCCGATCGCTTGAAACACGCCTTCCCAGACCGATGGGTGCGTTTCCACAGCCTGCCCGGCTCCCAGCGCTATCCCGGCACCGACGCCGAGTACGGCATCGCCCTGCACCGCTACAACACCATTCTCGACGAACTGTTCCGCGGACAAGAGGTCCGGATCGTCACCGCCGAATGGTCGGGCACCTCCGAACCCCCCGCGCCGTCCGAGCGACACGCGCTCTGGAACCCGGATGCCCCGCACCTGATGTCCGTGCGCGCCGACGAGAACGAAACCGACCCGGACTTCATTGTCCACACCCACCTGTACGCCAGCCGAAAGCCTTGGCGACCCGGGCTGGCGGACGACCTGCTCCGCGCCACGGCCGACGACCTCACCGCCAACGTGATGATCACGAGCCTGGATTTCGACCGCGTGTACCACCCGTACGACGGCGGCGCCGACATCCTCCTGCCCACGACCAGCGAACGGGATGCCCTGAAACGCCGTCACACCGACTGGCTTTCCGCAAACCCGCTCGGCTACTGAGCGACGCGGTCAGCGGCGACGTTTCCCGGCCGGTTTCAGATGCGCCAGACACAGCGACGGCTCCACGAACGCCTCCAGCCTCTCCGCTGTCAACGGCGCGCGCACCTCGGCCAGCACGCCGCGCATCAGCCCGAGATGCAGGCCGCACACCACATCGCGGCGTTCCTCCGCGACTTCCCGGAACGGGCAGTGCCGCAACCGGATCACCGGACGCTCCGGGTCGTCCACCGCGTCCGGGGCGAAGCCTGCGTCGCTGAGCACAGTGGACAGCCGGCGGAGGCCCTCGGTCTCGTCGACGCGCCGGGTCGGCGGCGGGCGGTCGGCCAGGTAGCGGCCCCACGCTTCGCCTGCCGATTCCGCGGCCTTGCCGGGGTCGGCCACGTTTTCCGCGATCAGGCCGGTGAGCATTTCCGCGAGCAGCCGGTAGCTGCGCCGTCCCTCCGCCGCTTCCTCGGCGACGGCGACGTAGACCGTGCGCGGGCGGCCGGGGCGGGTGCGGTCTTCGGCTCGGCGTTCGGCGAGGCCGGAGTCGACGAGGCCGTCCAGGTGGAATCGCGCGGTGTTGGGGTGCAGTCCTACCTGCGCGGCGACGTCGTGCACCGCGACGGGCGCGCCTGCCTCCCGCACCGCGTCCAGCACCCGGGCCCGGCTCTCGCCCAGCGTGCGGGAGCCGGGCGGATCGGTCAGCGTCTGGTCGCTCATGCGAGACAGTTTAACCGAGTCAACCAGGGCAAACTACGGACGCGGCCGCCCGGCGACCAAGGGCGTGTCCGCCCCGAGGTCGCCGAGTTTCGCCGCGCCGCCAGGGCTGCCCAGCGGGGCGTCGCGGCCGGGCAGGGTTTCGCTGAAGAACCGGGCGTTGTCCTCGGCGCAGCCGCGCCAGCGCTCCGGAAGGTCGTCCTCGTAATAGATGGCCTCGACCGGGCACACCGGTTCGCACGCGCCGCAGTCGACGCATTCGTCCGGGTGGATGTAGAGCGAACGTTCGCCGACGTAGATGCAGTCCACCGGGCATTCGTCCACGCACACCCGGTCCGTCACGTCCACGCACGGTTCCGCGATCACATACGCCACGGTCCGCTCCCTCCGCCCGGCTTTTTCACCAATGTACTCGGTAAAAAGGTCAGGCCAGCGGGATGGCGTGGAAAACTCCGTCCGGGTCGTAGCGGTGTTTGATGTCCCGCAACCGGGCGGTGTGGGCCCCGAAGGGTTCAACGGACGGCACATCCGGTCCGAGCAGGTTCGCGTACGCGCCGGGCAAGGAGTAGGGAGCCAACGCGGCCGACGTGGCATCCGCCCAGGCGCGGTCGTCGGTGTCTTCCCCCAGTCCGAGAACCTCGACCATCACGTGGTCCTCCCGCAGCGGGAAAGGCGTGTCCGCCGCCGGGACGCGGGCGGCAACGCCGTGGAAGTGGTGGATAGACAGCCCCGACAACGGCGAGGTTCGGGCTTCCGCCTGCGTCACCAGCACCGAGACGATCTCCGGCGTGAACGCCGGGAACGACCGCGTCCGGATGGTGACCGACCGGCCGCCGGGGAACATCGCGTCCCGGCGAGCGATCTCCGCCGCGTACGACGACACCGGCGCTATCTCCGCCGCGAGCGGTGTCCCGAGCCGGGCGAGGAAGCTGTCGGGATCGGCGGGGCCGCACCACGTCGGCCAGACCAGCACGCACAGCGAACCGTCGGCGCCGGCGAGCACGCCGGTCTGCACGGTGAGTTCGTCCGGCGCACTCGCCTGGATCTCCGCTACCGCAGCGAAAACCCGGGCGGCGTCGGTCGCCGGGTACCAGACCGGGCCGGTCGTGATCTGCGGCGGCGCGTGCAAGCGCACGCCCAGCGAAGTCACCACGCCGAAGTTTCCGCCGCCGCCCCGCAGCGCCCACCACAGATCCGGCAGCCGCGACGCGTTGGCGAGCACGACCTCGCCGTCCGCGAGGACGATCTCGGCGCCGAGCAGATTGTCCGCGGCGAGCCCGTACTTCCCCAGGAAAGGACCGTATCCGCCGCCGAGCGCGAGCCCGGCGAAGCCGACCGTGCCGATGGTGCCCACAGCCGCCGTCAGGCCGTGAACCTCAGCCGCGGCAAGCACATCGTTGGACTGAGCCCCGCCGCCGACCACCGCGGCTCGCCGCCCGGCATCGACCGCGACCCGTTTGAGCGGACGGAGATCAAGCGTGATCCCGCCGTCCGCCAAGGCGCGTCCGGCCCAGTCGTGGCCGCCGCTCCGCACGGACAACGGCAGGCCCAGTTCGCGCGCGGCACGCACCGAGGCTTGGACATCGGCCGTGCTCCGGCATTCCACGACCACGTCCGGCCGAGCGACAACGGCGGCGTTCCAGACGGTCGCCGCCGATTCGTACTGCGGACCAGAGGTGTGCACTTGCTCGGCGGGCAATCGAGCCCGCAAGGCGCGGGCGGCGTCCTCGGCAGTCATGGGCGGCTCCCCTGCTCGTCGATGCCGACTCTAGGGCCGAACCGGCCGGAAAAGGCAGCCGCGCAAGGAAATTCAGTGATTCACATAAGTCGCCGACGCCTCGCCGAGCGCCTCCAGCGCCGCCCGGACGCCGCCGAGCGCCTCCTCGCCGGACCGGCACGCGGCGATGATCGTGCGGTTCAGCACCGGCCGCGTCGCGAGCATCCGGACGCCGTCCGGCACCGGGCCTCGGGCGAGCCGAGGGACGAGCGCGGCGCCGACGTTGCCCGCGACGAGCGCCAGTTGCGTCACGTAACTCCCGATGGTGCAACTGATCCGCGGCTCCAAGTCCTGCGAACGGAGCACGTGCACGAGCCATTCGTAGCAGCCGGACCGGCCGGTCCAGCTGATCCACGACACGTCGTCCACCTCGGAGAGATCGACCGTGCGCCGGTGCGCGAGCCGGTGCCCGGCGGGCAGCGCCAGATCGGCGACGTCGGAGAACAGCGTGACCTGCGCGATCCCCGGCGGCACCACAGTCGGCCGGTCCGCCCAGCTTTCGAACACCGCGACGTCGAGGTCTCCGGCGAGCACCTTCGGCAACGTCTGCTCGGCTTCGCCCTCGACCAACGTCACGTCCAGCCGCGGGTGCTGTTCGGTGAGCGTGGCGAGCGCGGGCGGCAGGAGGGCGTGCACGCACGTCGCGATCGACCCGATCCGCAACGGCCCGAACACATCCTCGCGCAGCCGTTCGAGATCCGTGCGCGCTTCGGCGAGTTGAGCCAGCACGCGCTCGGCGTGTCCGACCAGCACCTGCCCGGCGCGAGTGAGCCGCACGGTCCGGCCGCGCGGCTCCAACAGCGCCAGGCCCGCTTCCCGTTCGAGCTTCGCCAGCTGCTGTGACACTCCGGACGGCGTGACGTGCAACGCAGCCGCCGCGCGGGCGACCGAGCCGTGCTGCGCCACCGCGTGCAGGGCGCGCATCCGATCCACACTGAACACAGTAGCGATGCTACCGGATTTTACGCAGGAACATTCACTTGTCCTTGATAGTTAGCGACCCCACGATAGAAGGCATGACCACCGAACCCGCCCCGTTGCCGACCGCCGGTCCGATCGCCGCCCTCACCGGCCGCGCCGACCCTCGGCTGCTGGCCGCGGCCGGCTGCCTCTGCGTCGCGCTGACCTCGGTGCTCATCAAGGTTTCCGGGGCCAGCGGGGCGACCAGCGCGTTCTGGCGCTGCGCCCTCGCGCTGCCGCTGCTCGCGATCCTGGCGTTCAGCGAGGCGCGGCGGACCCGCGTGGGAGCGAAAATCCTGCTGCCGCTGCTGGCCGGGCTCGGGCTGGGTCTCGACTTCGTCCTGTGGGGCGAGGCGATCCCGCGCGTCGGCGCCGGCGTCGCGACCATGCTGCTTTCGGTGCAGGTGGTGATCGTGCCGCTGCTGGCGTTCGTCTTCCTCAAGGAGCGGCCGGACCCGCGTTTCAAGTTCGTCGCGCCGACGCTGATCGCCGGCATCGTGCTCGCCGGCGGGGTGTTCGGCTCGTCGATGGCCGGCTCGAACCCGGTGCTGGGCATGGTTTTCGCGCTCGCCGCCGGGGCGGGCTACTCGGGGTACCTGTTGTTGCTCCGGCTCAGCAGCAGCCCCGCGACGCAGGTCCGCTCGCTGTCGCTGGCCACCGTGTCGGCGGGCTTCGTGTCGGTGGCGCTCGGGCTGCCGTTCGGCCGCCTCGACCTGACGCCCAGCCTGCCCTCGCTCGGCTGGTTCGCCGCGCTGGCCCTGGTCGGCCAGATCGTCGGGTGGCTGCTGATCGCCGGGGCGCTGCCGCGGCTCGCGGCCTCGACCGGTGCCACGATGATGCTGCTTCAGCCCGTCGGCGCGGTCATCTTCGGGTTCCTGCTGCTGAGCGAACGGCCGGGCGCGCTGCAGCTCGTCGGCTGCGTGATCGTGCTCGGCGCGGTGTGTTTCGCCGGTCGCGGCGCGACGAAGCGGCCCGCGGCTCAGCCGTCGGCCAAGCTCAGCCCGACCGCGTCGAGCAGCCCGCGGGCCATGTCCCTGAACTCGTCGCGGCGGTGATCGACCAGCCCGTCCCCGCCGAGCAACTCCCCCGCCAGCTCGTCGACCGGCCAGCGGACCAGCTTGCCGTGCCGCCCGAGCAGCAGTCCGACCTCCCGGATCCGGTATAGGTCGGCGACATCGAGCCAGGCGTACAGCAGGATCTGCCACAGCCAGCGCCCGGCCCGCTCCGAGTCGCCGACAGTCAGCACGGTCTTCACGTCCAGCAAGGTGCCCTCGGCGATCCCCTCTTCGGGATCGAGCTTCCCGAGCAGGAGGTCGCCATCCGCCCAGCCGGGCACGATGGTCGGCCCGGCGATCCCGAGCGGATAGCCCTCGGGCGGCGCACCGGCGAGACGGCGCAGTTCCCACAGCGCACCGTTGTCGTGCAAGCGTTTCGCGAGTTCCGTCAGTTCGGTCACCGCCGCGTCGGCGGGCAGGGCGCGCAGGTCCGCGATCGTGCCGCCGCCGTCGACCACCCGGGCGAGCCGCGGGTCGATCCGGCCGGAGCGGTAGATGTCTTCGCACGCCGACAACACCCAGTTCGTCCGTGCCAGTCCCGCTTCCGCGCCCGGTCCGCCGAGCACGCCGGGCGGAGCGTGCTGCGCTTGGTAGCGACGAGCGCGTCCCAGCAGTTCGCCCCACAGCTCCTCGGCACCCGGGAGTGCCTCGCCGGGCGGCATTCCGTCGCCGAGGTCGAGCCAGGTCGCGGCCGCCGGGCGGATGCCGAGCGCCCGTGCCCGGTACTCCGGCGGCAGTTCGTCGTGCGTCGGGTACTCGGCGGCTTGCGCGTGCGCCCACGGGCCGCTGCCCCACTGCGCACGCACCATCCCGAGCAGCGCGTAGTACGGCGGCGCGGGCTGCACGAGGTCGGCGATCCGCTGGCCGAACGCGCCGCCGATCTCGGCCCAGTGCTCGCGCGGCGGACGCGCGAGCGACGGGCGGATCGGGCGTACGCCGTTCGTCGCCTCCTCGACCCGGCGCGCGGCCGCGGCCGTGCCGGTGAAGACCCGGGCGCACCAGCGCGCGAGCGTCCCTCGCGGGTCGGCCAGTTCGGACGTCAACGACACCCGGCCAGTATCTCCCGGGACAGGAACGGCAGCAGGAGATCGAGGAATTCGCGCGGACGGTCCAGCGGAATCAGGTGCCCGCAATCCGGCAGCACGTGCCCGGCGAGGTCGTCGGCGATCGGGCGCAACTGCCGCTCCAGCGCGTCGCCCACCGGATTCGCGCCGATCGCCATCGTCGGGACGGTCAGCCGCTTCTCCGCCGCTTCGGTCAGCTGACGGGCGCTTTCCGGCAACGCCCGGTAGTACTCGAAGGCACAGCGGAGCGCGTCGGTCCCGGTGTACGCCTCGGCGAAGGCCGCCCGGAGGTCCGCCGGAACGCCGCGGCCGAGCGTGCCCTGGTCGAGGAACCAGCCGACGTACTCCGCCTCGTGTCCATTAAGGACAGTCTCGGCGAGGCCCGGCACCGCGTGGAAGCCGAACCACCACGGCGGGCTGGCCGGGAAACCCCACGGCAGCGACTCCATCAGCACCAGACGGCGCACGCGCTCCGGCTGCCGCAAGGCCAGCAGCAACGCGCCCGCCACCGCCAGGTCGATCGCCACCACCTCAGCGTCCGACTCCCCCAGCGCATCGAGCAGGCCCGCGATATCGGCGGCGACCGTCCCGGCGTCGAAACCGCTCTCCGGACGGCTGCTCGCACCCAGGCCGCGAAGGTCCGGCGCGAGCACCCGGTAGTGCTTCGCCAGCTCCGGGACGACCTTGCTCCACAGCTGCCAGGTGTGCGGAAACCCGTGCAGCAGGACCAGCGCCGGACCGCTCCCGGCGACGGCGACGTTCAGCCGGACCCCGTTCGCTTCGACCTGCCGCACCGCGATCATCGGACCTCCTGTGGTTACCATTGGTTACCAGCACACGGTAGGTAACTCCAACGGTGCCGCCAAGACGGCACTTTCCCGACAGGTGGTGAGCCCGAGGTGACGCCCTCCGCCCGCGGCGATCTGTTCGACCCGGCCTGCCCGACCCGGCGGCTGCTCGACCGGATCGGGACGAAGTGGACGTCGATGACGGTCAAGATCCTCGCCGAGGCCGCGCCGGACGAGGTGCGGTTCGCCGACCTGCGCCGCCGCATCCCCGGGGTATCGCAGAAAATGCTGTCGGTGACCCTGCAGAGCCTCGTCCGCGACGGTCTCGTCTCGCGGCGGGTCGAAGCCACCGTGCCGCCTCGGGTGCATTACCGGCTCACGCCGCTCGGCAGGTCGCTGGAGTCCGCGCTCGCGGTATTGCGCACGTGGGCGGAAGAACACATGGCCGACGTCGACCAGGCCAATCAGGAATCCGAACGGTAATTTTCCGCACACGGGCGAGTCGGTCAGCCACCGCGAAGCGAAAACGGCACACACTCACCCGCTGTGGAGTCGCCAACCGAACGGGACCGCAAACCCGCACGGCACGCAATCGGACAGTTCTTCGCGCATCCGCTCGCGTCGTTCCGGATCATCACCGCGATCTGGGCGCTGCTGACGCTGCTCGGCGCGGTGATGGCGCTGTCGTCCTCGGCCGCCGCCGCCAACCCGGCCGCCGGAACCGGGGTGTACCAAGCCTTTTTCCGGCACCTGGCCTTCGTCGCGCTCGGCGCGGTCGCGTTCGTGCTCGGCCTGCGCATCCCGTTTTCCCACCTGCGCAAGGCAGCCGCCCCGGCGCTCGCCGCCGCGGTCGTGCTGCTGCTTCTCGTGCTGACCCCGCTGGGTTCCGACCACGGCGGCGCGCAACGCTGGCTCGCCGCCGGGCCGATCACCCTGCAGCCAGTGGAAATCGCGAAGGTCGCTCTCGTGTTCTGGGGTGCACATCTGCTGGTGTCGAAACAGAAGGTGCTGCACCATTGGCGCCATCTGCTCGTGCCGCTGATCCCGGTGACGCTCGCGTTGTGCGCCCTGCTGCTCGCCCAGCCGAATCTCAGCGGCACGGTCACGCTCGCGCTGATCACCTTGGGATTGCTGTGGTTCTCCGGCGCGCCGAAACGCTTGTTCGCCGCCATTCTCGCCGGCGGGGTCGCCGGAATCGTCGTACTCGCCCTTTTCGCCAGTTATCGTCTCGCGCGCATCCTTTCTTTTCTTTCGCCGAATCCCGACGCCAGCGGCAGCGGCTACCAAGCGCAGCAGGCGCAGTACGCGCTCGCCGACGGCGGCTGGTTCGGCGTCGGCCTCGGCCGCGGCGCGGCGAAGTGGAGCTATCTGCCGGACGTCCAGAACGACTTCGTCTTCGCGCTTGTCGGCGAGGAACTCGGGTTCGCCGGATGCCTCCTGGTGCTCGGGCTGTTCGGCTGCCTCGCGGTGATCGGCCTGCGCACCGCGAGCCGGGTCGCCGATCCGTGGGTGCGGCTGGTCGCCGGGACGACCACGTTGCTGCTGGCGGCGCAGGCGCTGATCAACATCGGCTACGTCGCGGGCGCGTTGCCGGTGACCGGCGTGACGCTGCCGCTGGTGTCCGCGGGCGGGACGTCGCTCGTGGTCGCCATGCTGCAGTTCGGCATCCTCGCCCAGGCCGCGCGCGAGGAACCCGCCGCGCGGATGTTCCTCGCCGGGCTCGGGAAGAAGGGCTCCGGTACAGTCCGAGCGTGATCAAGAAGGCACTCTCCGCCACCTTCGCGGCTGTCGCGCTCGCCGGTCTCGCCGCGTGTTCCAACCCGACCGGCAAGTCGTGGGCGATCACCTACGAGGTCACCTCCGACCAGCAGACGACGGCCACCGGCGTCACCTACGGCGAATCGGGCAACCGCTACGAGGACAAGGTCGCGCCGCACCAGCTCGCCGGCCCGCTCGGGCTGCCGTGGAAACAGGACGTCGTGGTCAGCGCCGGACAGGACGCGTCGGTCACCGCGACGCCTTCGACCGGCGCGACGCTGCGCTGCCGGATCCTGCTGGACAAGAAGAAGGAACTCGCCCAGGCCAGCGCCCCCGCTCCCGGCAAGCCGGTGACCTGCAAGCACACCACCGACTCCTGACCCGTCCCGGAGAGTCCCCGCGGACTCGCGGGGCGTCGCGGACTCCTCTCCGCCGCTCGGTACGCTCGTGACCTTCGGGTGAACGCGAGATGGCCGCCAGGCGAACCGGCGGACCGGAGAGGGGTTGTATGGCGACCACGGCCGGGGGTTCCAGCAGCGAGACGTACGACGCGATCACCCATTTCGCCCAGGCGATGCCGGGCTGGGTGCAGTCTCTCGTGCTGGCGTACACGCATTACGGCCTGGTCCTCGTGGCCCCGTTCTTCGCCTGGCTCTGGTGGCGGGCCCGCCCGACCGGCTCGCCCGAGCGGATGGCGGCGGCACTGCTGGTCCCGGCGGCCACGGTGGTGGCGTACGTGCTCAGCGAGATCGTCAAAGCCTTCGTGCACGAGCAACGGCCGTGCCGGGGACTGCCGCCGGAGGCGATCGTCGGCGCCTGCCCGCCGCCGGGCGATTGGTCGTTCCCCAGCAACCACTCCACTATCGCGGCCGCGGTCGCGCTCGGCGGGGCTTTCGCCTGGCGCAAGGGCGCGCCGTGGCTCGCGGCCTTCGCGGCGACGATGGGCTTCTCGCGGGTGTTCGTGGGAGCGCACTATCCGCATGACGTGCTGATCGGGCTCGCTCTCGGGGCCGGGATGGCGTTGCTGCTGCAGCGGTACGCGCTGGCTCCGGCCGCGGGGCTCGTGCGGCGGTTCTCGGGGAAGGTGCCGTTCGGGTTGCTGGGCGTCGCGCCGGAAGGTGCGGAGGCTGCGACGGTGCTTGCTCCGGCTGAGGAGAAGCCGCGGCGAACTCGCGGCGGTCGTCCGGACAGCAGGGACGTCGACGCCGCGGCGGTTCGTCCTGAGGACGCTGGTTCTCTGCCGCCGCGTGGGCCGCGACCCGCCGATTCAGCGCCTCGGGACGCCAGCGGTCGCCCGGTACGCCCGCAGTCGGACGCCCGCCCCGCCGGAGGCCCGCCCCGGCGGCAGAATTCGCAGCCGATCCGCACCGCCGCACCCCGTGACCCGAGCGCCCCGCGGCAGCAGAACTCGCAGCCGGTCCGCACTGCCGCGCCTCAGCCCCGTCCGGGCGACGCGCCGCCGCAGAACCCGGGCCGTCCGCCCGCGCAACCGCCGGCGCGCGGCGCCAGCCAGCCGCCGGCCCGTCCGGCACGCTCGCCGCAGCCGCGCCCGGCAGGCCCGCCGCACTCCCGCGCCGCGGGCTCGCCGCCGCGTCCGTCGAACCAGGCTCCGGCCGGTCCCCCGCCGGACGTCAGCCCGGGAGATCGCCCGTCGCGGCGAACTCCAGGCGCTTCGCGACCGACACCGCCTGGTCGGCGAAACGCTCGTAGAAACGCGTGAGCAGGCTGAGCGCGACCGCGATCCGCTGGTCTTGCGTCCAGTCCGGCGCGGTGACCGTCGCCATCACCCGGGCGTGCAGCGCGTCCACGCGCTCGTCGGCGCGGCTCAGTTCGGCGTAGCCGCCGCGGGCCTCGCCGTGCACGAGGTCGGCGAGCCGTTCGGCCATCGCCGAGGTGACCTCGCCCAGTTCGGCGAACACCGGCTCCAGGTCGGCGGGCACGGTCGGGTCCGGGTGGCCGCGCCGGGCGGTGCCCGCGACGTGCGCGGCCAGGTCGCCCATCCGCTCGAGCTTCTCCGCGCAGTACACCGCGGCCAGCACGGCGCGCAGGTCGCCCGCCACCGGGGCCTGCAGGGCGAGCAGCGAATACGCCTCGTCCTCGCAGGCGGCACGCTGGTCGTCTAGGTCGGCGTCGCCGCTGAGCACCTGTTCGGCCAGCGGCAGGTCCGTGGTCAGCAACGCCCGCGTGGCCCGGCGCATCGCCTCGGCGGCTGCCTCGGCCATCGCCGCCAGACGCCCGTCGAGCTGTTTCAGGTCGTCCTGGAAGCCTTCGCGCATGTCGAGCGACTTTACCGGCGGCCGGCGGGCAGGCCCGCGTCGGCCAGCGGCCAGGCCTCCTCAGGCTCGGTCAGCTCGTAGCTGTGGCTGCCCTCGTGCCCGCCGGGCACCCGGCAGAACACGCCCTCGTCGGACTCGGCGCCGCAGAGCGCGCGGGTCTCCAGCACGCGGCGGCCGGGCCACCAGCGCAGCCACATCAGCGGCTCCTCGCCGCGTCCGCCGACCTGGGTCGCGTGCTCGTGGCCGTGCCCGGCCTCCAGCTCGCAGAACAGCTCGGGCTCCGTCCCGCGGACCGCGACGCTCCGCAGGACCGAGCGCTCGCGCCCGGTCAGCTCCACCGGTTCGCGGCACAGCGCACCTTCGGCCATGCGGCCAGCGTAAACGGCCGCCGCCGATTCCGCGCGCAGGGCCCGGCCGCGAGCCGTCCGCGCAGGTCCGTGAGGGGAACCCTGAGCGAATCCGAGTCCTTCAGGGTTCCCCTCACGGACAGCGAACCGGGCCTGATCAGCCGCGGGTCAGCGCACCCGTTCCAGGAGCGCGAACAGGTTCTCCCAGTGCCGCTTCTCGCCCTCCTCGTGGTACGCCGCCGTGTCCGACATCGTGAACCCGTGCGACGCGCCCTCGTAGACCTCCGACTGGTACGTCACGCCTGCCTCGTCGAGGGCGTGCTCCAGCGTCTTGATCTGCTCGGGGGTGGCCGACGGGTCCTGGTCGGCGTGCCCGAAGTACAGCTCGCCGGTGATCGAGCCGACCCGCAGGTGCGGGCTGTCGGGCTGGTCGGTGGCGAGGCGCCCGCCGTGGAACGACGCGATCGCTTTGACGCGGTCCGGGAACGCCTCGATCACGCGCAGCGCGTTCGTGCCGCCCATGCAGTAGCCGGTGATCACGACCGGGCCCGGCGCGACGCCGTCCTGCGCGGCGAACCAGTCGAGGTACTTCTCCGCGTCCCGGGTCATCGCCTCGGTGTCCAGGGCCTCGATCAGCGGCATCAGCTTGCCGAAGACCTCCCCGCGCCGCTCCGGGTCTTCCAGCGCGGCCAAGTCCACCAGCGGCGTCCGGCCGCCGCGGTAGAGCAGATTCGGGGCCAGCACGGCGTAGCCCGCCTCGGCGATGCGGTCGGCCATCTCCTCGATCCGCGGCCGCAGCCCGAACGCGTCCGGGAAGAGCAGCACCCCGGGATGCGGCCCGCCGTCCGGCACGGCCAGGTACGCGTCCGCGGTCCCGTCAGCCGCCGGAACGTCCAGCATTTCCTTGCGCATCCGCTTTGTCCTCCATTGATTGCAGTGCGTACGCGATCAATCTATCCCCGTCCGGCGACGGGCCGCCGCTCCCCGCGATGTCCCGTTTCCTGTCCGGTCAGTGGACTGAACCACTGCGGTCGGCGGATTGACGGAGTCCGGTTTGCCCGGCCAGGATCACCGGGCCCGCTCCGGGCCGCCCTCCGCAGAACGGACTGTCGATGGCCAGACCTCCTCGCTCCCCGCGCGCCCGGAACCGGGTCGCGCTCGCCGCGCTCGTCCTCCTCGGCGGGCTCGTCCCCGCCCAGGCCGCTCACGCCGCTCCCCCGGCCCAGCCGGAGATCGGCCGTCCCGCGCTCGACCGGAACGGCTGTGCCCGCATCGAAAACTCGCTGCCCGAGCTGGCCGACTGGCCGAAGGTGCGCAGCGCGATGCCGCGGAACCCGGTCGACGAATGGCGGATCAGGCAGATCGTCTCCGGCATGTCGCTGGAGGAAAAAGTCGGCCAGATGACCCAGCCCGAGATCGGCGCGATCACGCCGGCCGAGGTCACGCAGTACTCCATCGGGTCCGTGCTCAACGGCGGCGGCTCGTGGCCGGGCGGGAACAAGCACGCCACGCAGCAGGACTGGCTCAAGCTCGCAGATTCCTATTGGGACGCGGCGAAGGCCACGAGGACAAAGATTCCGGTAATTTGGGGCATAGATGCCGTGCACGGAAACAACAACGTATACGGCTCCACCGTTTTCCCGCAGAACATCGCGCTCGGCGCGGCGCACGACCCGTGCCTGGTGCGCGACGTCGAGAACTCCACCGCGCGGCAGATCCGCTCGACCGGCCAGGACTGGGCGTTCGCGCCGACGCTCGCCGTCGTGCAGGACGACCGCTGGGGCCGCACCTACGAAGGCTTCTCCGAGGATCCGCGCATCACGCGCGCGTACGGATACGAGGCCATGAACGGACTGCAAGCCGGTGCGAGGCTGCGGATCGGCCCGAACGGCGTGATCGGCACCGCCAAGCACTTCATCGGCGACGGCGGCACCACCGACGGCCAGGACCAGGGCGTCAACGCTTCTTCAGAAGCAGACATGATCAACCTCCACGGCCAGGGCTACTACGGCGCGCTCGCCGCGGGCGCGCAGACGGTCATGGCATCGTTCAACAGCTGGACCAATCCCGACCTCGGCATCAACGAGGGCAAGATCCACGGCAGCGACAAGGTCCTCAACCAGATCCTCAAGGGCAAGATGGGCTTCGACGGCCTGGTCGTGTCGGATTGGAACGGCATCGGCCAGGTGTCCGGCTGCACCAACGCCAGCTGCCCGCGCGCGATCAACGCGGGCATCGACGTCGTAATGGTGCCGAACGACTGGAAAGCCTTCATCGCCAACACGGTCGCGCAGGTGCGCGGCGGCGAGATCCCGATGTCGCGCATCGACGACGCGGTCACCCGGATCCTGCGGGTCAAGCTGCGCGCCGGGCTTTTCGAGGAACGCAAGCCGTCGCAGCGCTGGTACGCCGGTTCGTCGGACGCCCTCACGGACAAGGCGCTCGCTCGCGAAGCGGTGCGCAAGTCGCAGACTCTGCTGAAGAACAACGGGAACGTGCTTCCCTTGGCGCGCAACGCGAAGGTGCTCGTGGTCGGCAAGAGCGCGGACAACATCTCGAACCAGACCGGCGGCTGGACGCTGACCTGGCAGGGCACCGGGAACACCAACGCGGACTTCCCTGGCGCCACTTCGATCCTCGCCGGGCTCAAGGAGGATCTCGCCAACGTCACCTTCGATCCCGCCGGCACCGTCGACCCGAAGGGCTACGACGCTGTCATCGCGGTCGTCGGCGAGACTCCGTACGCGGAAGGCGTCGGCGATCTGCAGCGGAAGAGCCTTGAAGCGGCGAAGCTGTATCCGGAAGACCTTGCGGTGTTGGACAAAGTCAGCGGCAAGGGCACTCCGGTGGTGACGGTGTACGTCAGCGGGCGTCCGCTGTACGTCAACAAGGAGCTCAACCGTTCCGACGCGTTCGTCGCCGCGTGGCTGCCCGGTACTGAGGGCGGCGGGGTCGCGGACATGCTCGTGCGCGGCAAGGACCGCGGCGGATACCACGGCAAGCTGTCCTATTCGTGGCCGAAGAGCGCGTGCCAGACGCCGCTCAACCCGTGGAGTCCCGGCTACGACCCGCTGTTCAAGCTCGGCTACGGCCTCACCTCCAACCAGCGGACCACCGTCGGAAAGCTCGACGAAACCGAAGGCCCGGCCCGCTGCGGATCGCACGACGGCGGCGGCACCGCAACCGAGGACCTGCCGATCTACGACCGCACGGATGTCGCGCCGTACAAGAGTTTCATCGGCTCGGCCTCGAACTGGGGTGGCACCGAGATCGGTGCCGACGGCACCGCTTCGCATCCTGAGATCAACGTGGCGCCGGCCGACGTCAACGTCCAGGGCGACGGCCTGAAAGCGACGTGGACCGGCACCGGCGCGGCGCAGCTGTACTCGCAGCACCCCGGCGGCACGGACGACCTGCGCGGGTACCTCAACGCCGACGGCGCGCTCGAGTTCGACGTGATCGTGCATTCGCCGCCGGTGAACCGGACGGTCGTCAGCCTGCACTGCGTCTACCCGTGCTCGTCCGAGGTCAACGCGACGAAGCTGTTCGGCGATCTGCCCGCCGGGCAGAAGTCGACGGTGAAGATCCCGTTGTCCTGCTTCGCGAGCGGGCTGGACTTCGAGAGCGTCGACACGCCGTTCCTCGTCTACACCGACGGCCCGTTCTCCGCGTCGTTCGCGAACGTGCGGTGGTCGCCGGGCGGGGCGAAGGATCCGGACGCGCGGAAGTGCTCCGACCTCACCGGATGAGCCGCTGGGCGGTTTCTGCGACCTGAGACCTGGCCGCCGCGCGCGACGCGGCGGCCAGGTCTTCGAACCCGTCCAGCGCCGGAACGTCGCCGACCCGGGTGAACTCCTGGGCGACGAACGTCAGCCGCCCGACGCCTTTGTCACCCAGGTAGGCGCGCAAATACGACTCCTGGAACTCGAACTTCTCGCGCGGCGTGCCAGGACCGTATCCGCCGCCGCGCGCGCTGACGATCACGAAGTCCTTGTCCGCCAGCAGTTTCCGGCCGGTCTCCGGGTCGACGAACACGCCCGGGAAGCTGATCCGGTCGATCCACGCCTTGAGCGTGGCGGGCACGCCGAAGTTGTACATCGGCACGCCGAGCAGCACGGCGCGGGCTTCGCGCACCTCGTTGACCAGCGGCAGCGTCCGCTCCCATTCGCGCTGTTCGTCGTCGTCCGCGATCAGTGCCGCGATGTCTTCCAGGGACAGCACTCCCTTGCGTTCCACCCGGCGGCCGAGCCGCGCGTACGCCTCCCTCAGGGGCGGGACCGGCTCAGCGGAAACGTCGCGGTGGCGCACGGTTCCGCCGCCTCTTCGCCACTCGTCGGCGAACAACGCGCCCAGCTGCCTGCTCACCGACGCCTCTCGGTCGGCGCTCGAATCCACGTGCAGCAGGGGCGCTAGCATGACGGTCATCCGGTTCCTCTCCTCGTCCTTGGTCTTCGGGCCGGCACTCCCATGACGGATCGAGACGGGAAAAGGTGACCGATGGACGACGCACTGGCGCGGCGCTTCGAAGACGAGCGCCCGCGGCTGCACGCGCTGGCCTACCGCATGCTGGGCTCCGCGGCCGAGGCCGAGGACGTCGTGCAGGAGTCGTGGCTGCGGCTGAACCGCACGTCCGGCGTCGACAACCTCGGCGGCTGGCTGACGACCGCGGTGTCCCGGCTGTGCCTGGACGCGCTGCGGGCGCGCCGGGAAACCCCGGTCTCCGCGGTGCCCGACGCCGCCGGCGGCGCGGTTCCCGAGGACGAGGTCCTGCTGGCCGGGGAGGTGGGGCGCGCGCTGCTGGTGGTCCTGGACCGGCTCGCCCCGCCCGAACGGGTGGCGTTCGTGCTGCACGATCTGTTCGCGGTGCCGTTCGACGCGGTCGGGCCGATCCTCGACCGGACGCCCGCGACCGCGAAGAAACTCGCCAGCCGTGCGCGGCTGCGGGTGCGCGGGGTCCCGGCGGTGCCTGCCGCGGAGCTGGCCGAGCACCGGGAAGTGGTGACGGCGTTCCTCTCCGCGGCCCGGGGCGGGGACATGGCGACGCTGCTGACCGTGCTGGCACCGGATGTCGTCCGGGTTACCGATCCGGCGATGCTGCCGCCGGGTGCCGCCGCGGTGCTGCGCGGGTCGGACGAGGTTGCGCGGGGAACGAAGCTGTTCGCGGGGAACGCGCGGCTGGCGGAGCTGGCGCTGATCGACGGGGAGGTCGGGCTGGTGCTCGCTCCGGCTGGGCGGTTGGCGGGGGTGCTCCGGATCGAGGTTCGGGGCGGGTTGCTCCAGGCGTATGAAGTGGTGGTGAGTGCCGAGCGGTTGGCGGGGATCGAGATCGCTGCGCTTTCCCGCTAGGCCGTATAGGGCGTTATACACTCAACTTCGACGAGACGGAAGCGGCCCTGGGGCAAGACAGGACTCGGTCCAAGGCACAGCCCGGATCGCAGGCGCGGCGTGATCTCGCCCAACGCGTCACGCTCCCGCGCAAGAACTTCCGACCTTCCATCAGCGCAGGGACCGCAAGTTCGCGCCCTCACCCACTCCCCCGCATCAACCCCGCCCGAGATCGAAGTCACGACCTTCCGAACGAGCACCGACGAACTGCGGCTCTTTCCCGAAGGACACGTTCTTGAAATCCGGCGCATAGGTAAAGTTCACCGCAGAGAAATCAGCACCAGACTCGAATTTCACTCCAACAAATTTGGACCCCTCGTCAAATGACGATCCCTCAAATGTGACATTACCGACGAACCGAGCACCACTCCACGCGGAACGCCTGGACACAGTTAAATGCATGAAGCTTGCAGATGACTCGAAGACAGAGTCTTCAACTTCGATGACCCCGAAGTTGACCCCAGAAAACTTTGCCATTCCTTCAAAATTCGAATTCTCAAACCGTGCACCTTCCTTAAATCTGGAGAAATTGAACTCCGCTCCCCCCTCGAATACCGTTCCCCGAGCGAGCACGAATGCCACAAAAGTAGCACCGGAAAAATTTGCATCGCCCCGAAACCTCGCATCAACAAGGACCGCGCCGCCATCGAACTCGACACCCTCAAAGAGGGCCTGATCCTGAAAAGTAGCGCCAGTGAAATCACCATAACCAGCGAATTTACAGGACGAAAAGCTCGCCACACCGGAAAAAAACGCACCAGTAAAGTCCGCTGAGCCGATCCGACTCGTCGACAGGTCGAAATTCCGGAGGCGTGCACCGGCAAGGTCGAGGTCACGCGGCCCCCAGTAGGCATCCTCGCAACCAACGCCCAGGTGACTCACGATAATTCTTTGCGCGGCTGTTCGAACTTCTCGCTCCTGTGCATATTGAAGGTCAAAGATATCTTGATCCCCAGCCGCACCAGACTTGAGCTTCTCAGAATTTTCCGGCATTCGGAGATAAGCGCACAAAACATTTACAATAGTCTGACGCTGGGATTCATTGTCTTGCGCGAGGCGCTCGAGAGCATAGAGACCGCCAAGCCGCACCGGGGCCTTGTCGGAGCCGAGTTGTTCTACGGCTTTGGTGTATAACTCAGTAATTCGCCTCGCAGCGGCATCCACCCGGGCATCTTCCGCGACCCGCTCCTGATGCCGCTTGGTATCGGCCGCCACGGCTTGTTGATGCGCAAGCGTGCGCTCACGGGTGTCAAGATCGGCTTCCGCGGCGTGCTGCCGCCGCCAAGTCAGGTAAAGTGCGACAACTCCCCCGCTTCCCACTCCGATGCTTAGGCCGATCTTCAACGCGTCGAATCGCGCAGTGACCAACGCTGCGCCGTTCAGACCGGCCGTCGCCGGCCACCACAACACGGTCACCGCCGCTACGGTGAGCCCCCCGATCACCACTGCGGTCGCCCACATCGCCTTCGGAGTCAACTCCCGCAACCGGCTGACTCCGGCGGTCACTGGATAAACGGGGGCGAGCAGCTCACGGACCTCACGTCTAGGCGTGTCGTCACTCATCAAGGCATCTTGTCTTACGCCTTGCCACTCCGATCCAGATCCTGGAAACCAGGCCGCTGCCAGCTCAGGACGTTCACCCGAACAGCCGTCGCGCAGACAGCCCGGAAAGACAGCACGACGCCTCCTCGAGTACCGGAGAGCGGACAAACACACCGAAATTCCGACCTGTCACAATGTCGTACGATGTACGGTCAGCTCAGCGGCGGCAATCGGGCACGGAGGCGTTGCCGGGCAGAACCTCCAGTTCAGCACGCCGCAGGCGGGCAAAGATGTTGTGCGGCAGATAAGGCCTGCCCCAGCCCAGGGGAGGTGGCGTGCCGCGCCAGGCTGGGGCAGGCATAACGGTGCGGTGAGCGATGGGCGGGACGCTCCTAACCGCACCGAGCTTTACTCGTTTTCCTCCCTTTTCGCGGGTTCTCGACCTCCGGGAAGACAATGGTGTCCTCGTCGTCCTCGACTTTCGGGATCACCTCGGTGTCCTCCTCGGCGCGTTCGGCGGCCATCGCCTCGGCCGTCCGGCGGAATTCGGCCAGGCGGGCTTCCTCGATCTCGGCCTGGACCTCGTAGTCCAGACGGGCCTTGAGGTCGCGGACCGTCAGCCGTCCTCGCGGAGGCGGGATCGGCCGGCGCGCCCGCCACAGCCACATCGAGACCAGTACCAGCAGCAGGAGCACGCAACACACGATGACCACCGCCGGATGGCCGGTGCGGGTCGCCTCGACGAGCGTCTCTGCTGCCTTCATGCGATGCACCTCTCGGCTTCGGAAGTGTCTTCGCGTGCCCCACCACCATGAAGGCGGGCAGTGGCCTGGACCAGCCAGCAAACCGGGCGAAAAGCGGGCGGCAACCGAGCGAATCGTCTTGCCCTGCACCCGGTGACCTGCGGTAATCTGACGACCCCGGTTCGTGGCGAAGGAGTGTCGCCCATGGGCGAACGGCGAGAAGGGCTTGTCCGGGCGCGCAAAGCGGCGAACCTGACGCAAGAAAAGCTCGCCGCGCTGCTCCCGGCGGACGAAAAGAGCATCCGCGCCTGGGAATCCGGCCGGTCCGAGCCTCGTCCGCACCGGCGCGACCGGCTCGCCCGGCTTCTGCGCATCAGCCCCGCCCGGCTGGAGGAGCTGCTCCGGGAAGGCACGCAGGCAGACCTCGGGGGGCCGCCGAGCGTCCTGCTCCCGGTCGTCGTGGACGGGCGGCCGGTCGCGCTGCCGCTGGACCGGGGCACGGTCGCGGCCAGCGTCCTCGGCCGGCTCGTGCCCGCTCCCGGCGACGCGGCCCAGCCGGCGGTTCCGACCACAGAATGGGACGTCATGAGCCCGCTCAGTCGCCGCTCCCTGCTCAAAAACGGCCTGCCGGTCGCGGCTTTGCCCGCGCTGGGAATAGGCAGCGCCGAGCACGTCGCGCGAGCGCTGGAGAATCCCCGGCGGTACATGGACAAAACCGTCACGCACTATTTCCGCAGACAGCTCGACCAGTACAAATACGAGGACGGCGAACGCGGTCCGGCCAAAACGCTGCCGATGACGCTCGGCGTGCTGGACATCATCGACCGCATCGCCCGCGACGCGACCGCCGACGATCAGCGGGACCTTCTGCACATCGGTTCGGAAGGCGCGGAGTTCGCCGGATGGCTGTACCGGGACCGGCGGCAGATGGAAGACTCGCTGTATTGGCACGACCGCGCGATGGAATGGGCGCAGGCGGCGGGCGACAGCACGATGCAGGGCTACATCCTGCTCAAAAAAGCCCAGGTCGCCTACGACGAACGCGACCCGCGGCGGATGCTCATCCTCACCCGGGCGGTGCGCAACGGCCCCTGGTCGCTCCCCCGGCGGCTCCAGGCCGAGGCGGCCCAGCAGGAAGCCCGCGCGGAGGCGATGCTCGGCGCGTCGGCCGATCAGGTAAACCGGAAACTCGACGTCGCCTGGAAACTGCTCGCCGACGCCGGTCCGGTCGAATCACCGCTGGGCGCGCACTTCAACGCGACTCTTTTGAACATGCAGACCGCCATCTGCTACACCGAAGCGGGCGAGCCGCGGCGGTCGGTCGAGCTGTACGAGAAAACGTTGAAGGAAACCCAATTCTCCCGTCGCGACTACGGGTTTTTCCTGTCCCTCATGGCGAACTCGCTCGCCCTTTCCGGCGAACCGGACCAAGCCGCCAAAACCGGTCTCGCCGCCGCCCATCGCGCGGCGGAAACGAACTCCCGCCGCACCAGAGAAGAACTCCGGCGGGTCGTCGGAGTGCTCAAGCCGTGGCATAACCGCCCCGATGTACGGGAATTGCGCGAGGCGCTCACCAGGTGACCGCTCAGCGAAGCCATTCCTGTACTTCGCGGATCACTTGCCGTTGCCAGGCTTGCGTTTGCGGATCCGCGTACTGCGGATCGTCGTGCACCGCGAAGCCGTGCTGTGCGCCGTCGAGCTGCACCAGCCGGTGTTCGCAGGTCAGCTCCCGATCGGCGGCGCGCGACGACTCGACGGGAACGAAGGTGTCCTCGGTGCCGTGCACGATGAGCGTCGGGGCGGTGATGCGGGGCAGGTTTTGCCGTGCCTCGAACCAGAACGCCTCGTTGAGCACGGCCCGCCCGAGCCGGAATCCGGGCCCGTGCCCGAGGTAGTTCTGTTCCTTCAGCTCGGCCGCACCCTCGTCGTCGAGGTAGCCGTCGTCCGACCACGCGGACTTCTCGTCGATGAACCGCACGCGGTAGTCGATGAGCGGGTTGAACAGCACGAGCCGCTCGACGTCGTCCGGTCGTTCGGCCGCGTAGTACGCCGCGACGCCGCCGGAGAAACTGGCCGCCGCGAGCGAGGTCCGCACCCCCGGGACAGCGGCCGACAGGTGCTCGATGCTGCCGCGAATCACGTTCAGCAGAGCGAAAAGCGAGAGATCCTCTTGACGGCCTTCGCTCTCGCCGTGGCCGGGGAGGTCGATTCTCAGCGACGCGATGCCGGCCTCGGCCAGACCCGTGGCGAGCCGGGTGAAGAAGCCGCCTTCCTCGCGGGTGACGCTGGCCCCTTGCACGAGCAGCACCGCGCGCTGAGGGTCGCCGTCCGGCTCGGTGAGGGTGCTGGCCAGGCGGAGGCCGTCCGGTGTACGAACTGTCCGATAGCTGTCGCGCGACATGGACACTCCCGGAGTTGTCGTCAAGTCCCAGTGTGTCAGGTTCACGACTTCGGGGAGGGAAAGAACGCTGGTGGAGTAACGCAAACCACAGCTGTGGCGACCGGACGCTCAGATCACTACGCCACCCGAGCCAGCGACTGGCTCCTTGTGGAAGCCACGGGCACGGCTCAGGCGACGCGGACGTCCGGTGGGGCCAAAATCCTGCGCCGGATGGGCGAGGACGGTTCGGTCGCGCGGGCTGATGCGTGAAACGCATGGCGGCACAGAGAATCAGCCAAGCGGCAGTTCCCTCCTCAGCGCGCAGCCAGCGGAAACTTGAGTTCGACGTCGCCGCCGATGTACTCCCCCGGGACAGGAACAGCAGGTTTTCGTTGTCCGCCACGCCGACGTTCGACCGAAGCGACGCTCAGCCGCAATCGCCGGGTGTCGTCGACCAGGCGTTCGCCGTGGATCGTCCACTTGGTGGCCTCAGGCGGCCGATCCGAGTCCATCGCCCGCCTACTTCTTCAGCCGACGGCTCCCGCCGTGCCAATCCTGTTCCCGCCCGGTCTCCCCCGCCTCCACGCCGAACGACGGCAGCTGCGGCATTTCCCGCAAACTCCGCTTCAGCTCGGCGAAACCGGCGAACCTCGCCAATCCCACCACGTGGTCCCACAGCTCCACAGCCTCGCCGTCAGACGGCAGCCGGCTGATCACCGGCCCGAAGAACGCGACCCCCTCCGGCGGCTGGAAGTGCAGGATCGGCGTCCCGACATCCTTGCCGGTCAGCGAAAGCGCTTCGTCGGTCTCACGCTGGATCTCCGCATCCCACCGAGAATCATCCACTGCGGAAGCGAGCGACACATCCAGACCGGCCCGCGAAAGAGCCGCCGAGGCAGCCGAAGGCGTGCCGTGCGCGGCCCGAGCCTCGGGAGTGTCCTCGACAAGACCGCTCTCGAAGTTCTGCTCCCCCAACGCCTCGTACAGCGGGCCGATCGCCTCCCGGCCATGCGAAGCGCGCACCGCAGCCGCCAGGCGGAGCAGTCGCAAACCGGCCGTGTGCGAAGCGTCGTACTCCGGCGGGAAGTGCGTCGAGTAGTCCAGGTGCGCGTTCAGCAGGCGCAGCGAGATGAACCGCCAGTCCACCGAGTACGAGCGCTGTCGGGCGACCTGGCGGACCCACTTGCTGGTCATCCACGCGAACGGGCACACCGGATCGAAGTAGAAGTTCAACTCGGCCATGGCCCGACTCTACGTCCGGGAAAGCTCAAGCGCCTTTGCTCCGCCGCCCGGCCTCGCCGGACAGCTCCTGGTGATGCTGCACCGCCAGCTGGACGATGTGCCGCACGTGCGGGTCGTCGAGGACGTAAACCTGCCGTTTCCCCTCGCGGCGGGCGCGGACCAGGCCGGCGAGTTTCAGTTTGCCCAGGTGGTGGCTCGCGGTCGGCACGGTCTGGCCGGTCTCCTCGGCGAGGGTGCCGACGTCGCGCTCCCCGTGCGACAGCAGCCAAAGCAGGTGCAGCCGCACGGTCGCGGACAGCAGGCCGAACGTCGCGGCCGCGTCCTGCAGCAGGTCGGCGGGGAGCGGTTCCAGCGGGGGCGGGGATGGGGTGGACACGACGGACATCCTCTCGGGTGGGCCCTCAGCGTGACTTAGCCCCCATCAGTTGCACAAGTGTTTGACTGTTTTCGTGATCTGCGCTCTACTGGTCCCCGGCCGGCGCGAAACGCCGGTCGATGAGTCTTGCGGAGGAGGTGAGCCGGGTGACCGGCGAAGGAAGTAGTCGGCGCGACCGTGCGGGAACCCCGGCAGCCATCTAGGTCCGGACGAACTCGCGCGGTCCGCTGACGCCCAGCTGACCTCGAGGGGACGACCATGACCCGCTTTCCCGCCCTGCGCGCCCACGGCGACGCGCCGGTGCTCGCTCTTTTCCGGAATCTCGAAAGCTCGCCCAAAGGCCTCACCGAAAACGAAGCCGCCGAGCGGTTGCGTCGTTTCGGCGACAACCGCATCGACGGCACGATCCGGGCCCCCGTGCGCGTTTGGGCCGCGGCGCGCAGCCCGTTCGTCGCGTTGTTGACCGCGCTCGGCGTGGTGTTCGCCGGTGTCGGCGACATTCGCGGCGCGGTGACTGTCGGCGTGATGGTCGCGCTCAGCATTGGTCTCCGCTACTGGCAGCACGCGCGGTCCGAGCGTGCGATCAGCGCCGTGCGCGACCAGATCACCACCACTGTCACCGTGCGCCGGCGCGCTGCGGAGGAGTTTCCCGGCAGCGAGCGCGAAGTGCCCACGTCCGACCTCGTGCCGGGCGACGTCGTGCTGCTCGGGCCTGGCGACGTGATCCCGGCGGACGTCCGGATTGTTGCTGCTAAAGACTTCGTCGTCGACCAGTCCGCGCTGTCCGGCGAGGCACTGCCGGTCGCGAAGCAGGCACCTCAGCCAGGCAGGCACGAGGAGCACGAGCTCGTCGAGACGCCCGCGCTCGGCTTCGCGGGCACGTCGGTGGTCGGCGGAACGGCCACCGCGGTCGTCGCCGCGACCGGCAGCGAGACGTACTTCGGCGCGCTGGCCCGGCAATCCGCCGAGCCGCGCGCGGAATCCAGCTTCGACGCCGGAGTGCGCCGCGTCGGCTGGACGCTCGTGCGGTTCATGCTCGTGATGGTGCCGATCGTGCTGGTGGTCAACGGCACGGTCACCGGCGACTGGGCGCAGGCCGGGATGTTCGCGGTCGCCGTCGCGGTCGGTCTCACGCCGGAGATGCTGCCGGTCATCGTCACGACGAACCTCGCCCGCGGCGCGGCGGCGCTGTCCCGGCGGCAGGTGATTGTCAAGCGGCTCAACGCCATTCAGGACCTCGCCGCGATGGACGTGCTGTGCGTCGACAAGACCGGCACGCTTACCGAGGACCGGATCGCCTACGCGCACAGCGTCGACTACTCCGGCAGCCCGGACGGCGAAGCGGCCGAGTACGCGGGCCTCGCGGTGCGGTTCCAGACCAACCGGCACGACCGCTTGGACGAAGCGATCGAGACGCTCTTCGACGGCGAGGACGACCTGGTCGCCGACGCGCTGTTCACCGGCGTCGCCGAGATCGGCTTCGACCACGCGCGCCGCCGGGCCAGCGTCGTCGTCCGGCGTGGCAGCGAGCACCTGCTGATCAGCAAGGGCGACCCGGACGAGATCTTGCCGCGCTGCAGCCACGCGCGCCGCGACGGTGTCGTCACCGAATTCGACGCCGCCGCCCGGATCGGCGCGGACGAGCTGGTGCGCGCGTACGCCGAACACGGCATGCGGGTGCTCGCGGTAGCGGCCCGTGAAGTCAACGCCAGGCTCGACGGATTTGACGAAACTGACGAGAACGAGATGATCCTCGTCGGTTTCGTGGGATTCGTCGACCCGGTCCGCGACGGCGTCGTGAACGCGGTGAAAGCCCTTGGCGAGCAAGGCGTCGCGCTGAAAGTGCTGACCGGCGACAACCGGCACGTCGCCGCGCGCGTCGCGGATTCGGCGGGCATCCCGGTCGGCGAAGTCGTGCTCGGACACCAGGTCGAGGCGACCGGCGACGCTGAACTGCGCGAGATTGTCAAGGACACCACCGTCTTCGCGAAGCTCACTCCAGCGCACAAGGCCCGCGTGGTCACCGCGTTGCGGGAGAACGGCCGCGCGGTCGGCTTTGTCGGCGACGGCGTCAACGACGTCACCGCGCTGCGCACCGCAGACGTCGGGATCGCTCCGGACACCGCCACCGACGCGGCCAAGGACGCGGCGGACCTGGTGCTGCTGGAACGCGACCTCGGCGTGCTCGCCCGAGGCGTGGCCGAAGGACGGCGGACGCTCGGCAACACGCTGAAGTACGTCAACATCACCGCCGCGTCGAACTTCGGCAACGTGCTCTCGGTGCTCGCGGCCAGCGCCTTCCTGCCGTTCCTGCCCATCCTGCCGATCCAGCTCGTGGTGTCGAACCTGCTCTACGACCTGGCGCAGCTCGCGCTGGCCTGGGACCGGGTGGACGACGACTACCTCGGCAAGCCGCGCCGGTGGGACGCCCGCGGACTGACCGGCTTCATGCTCGTCTTCGGCCCGTTGTCGTCGCTGTTCGACCTCGCGACGTTCGCGGTGCTGTGGCACGTCTTCGGCGCGGGCGCGGATCCGCTGCTGTTCCAGACCGGCTGGTTCGTCGAGGGTCTGCTGTCGCAGCTCCTGGTCGTGCTGGTCCTGCGCGGTCGCGGCACTCCCCTGCGCGCGAGCCGTCCGGTCGTCCTGGCCACGGCCGCCGCGGCGCTCGTCGGCCTGCTGGTGCCGCTGTCGCCGCTCGCCGGACCGCTGCGGATGCAGGCGCTGCCCGCCAGCTACCTGCTGTGGCTGGTGCTCGTCCTGGTCGGGTACGCCTTGGCGGCTCAAGTAGCGAAACGCGGCTACGCACGCCAACGTACGTGGTGGTAACCGTCCTTTTTTGAGGCTTTTCCAACCCTTTTCTGAACTTTTCGCAACGAACAGTGGGAGCGCAGATGACGACTGCGGAGATGCTGCTGCGCCTGGGGGCCGGCGTAGGCCTCGGCACAGTAATCGGATTTGAACGGCAATACCGCGCCCGGATGGCAGGGCTGCGCACAAATGCCCTGGTCGCGGCCGGTTCGACGTTGTTCGTGCTGCTGTCCGCGCACGGCTTCAGCGGAGCGAGCGCGGATCCCACCCGGGTCGCCGCGCAAATCGTTTCCGGAATCGGTTTTCTCGGCGCGGGCGTGATTCTGCGCGAAGGGCTGACCGTGCGCGGGCTCAACACGGCGGCGACGCTGTGGTGTTCCGCGGCGGTGGGTGCGCTGGCCGGAGCCGGGCTGTACACGGCGGCGGGCGCGGGCACCGCCGTGGTGATGGCGGTGAACATCGCGCTGCGCCCGCTCGGCCGGGTGGTCGACCGCCGTCCGGCGACCGGCCGCGAAACCCCGACGTCGTACACCTTCCTCGCGGTGACCAAGGACGACGCCGAAGCGCACGTGCGCGCGTTGCTCGTGCAAGCGTTGGCGCGCACGGATTTCTCCCTGCAGTCGGTCACCAGCACCAATACCGAAACCGACGGACAGGTGCAGGTGCGCGCCGAGCTGTCCGCCGATCAGCGCGACGACAAGCAGATGGAGTCGGCGGTCAGCCGGCTGTCCATGGAGCCGTCGGTGACCAGCGTGCGCTGGCAAACCGAACTCTCCTACACCGAGGAAGACAGCGAGAACTAGACCATGCTCCGTACTTTCCCCACCCGCGGCGCGCTCGTCCGGCCTCGCCGCACGCTCGCCGACGTGGCGGTGTTCCTCGGTGCCGCCGCGGCGTTGTGGCTAATCGTGCGGCTCGCGCACGGTGCCGCCACGGCGTGGACTCCGGCGACCGCACCGTCCACAGTGTCCACTGACCCGGCCGAACTTCCGTACTACGCCGGACGTTCGCTGCTGCGGATGTTCGTCGCGCTTGTGCTGTCAGTCGGGTTCACCTTCGTCTACGCGACCGCGGCGGCCCGCCTCCGCCGTACGGAAAAGATCCTGTTGCCCGCGCTCGACATCCTGCAATCGGTGCCGGTGCTCGGGTTCCTGTCGGTCACGATCACCGGGTTCATCGCGCTGTTCCCCGGCTCGCAACTTGGCCTGGAATGCGCGTCGATCTTCGCGATCTTCACCGCGCAGGCGTGGAACATGACGTTCGCCTTCCACCACTCGCTGGTGTCCCAGCCGCGCGACCTCGACGAGGCGTCCCGGCTGCTGCGGCTGTCGCGCTGGCAACGGTTCTGGCGCGTCGACGTGCCGAGCGGGATGATTCCGTTGGTCTGGAACGGGATGATGAGCTTCGGCGGCGGCTGGTTCTTCCTCACCGCCTCCGAAGCGCTCAGCGTGAACAACCAGAAGTTCGCGCTTCCCGGCATCGGCGCATACGTCGCGACCGCCTCCGAACAGGGCGACCTCGGCAAGGTCCTGCTGGCTGTCGGGGTGATGGTGGTGCTGGTCGTCGGCGTGAACGTGCTCTTCTGGCGACCGCTCACCGCGTGGTCGGAGCGGTTCCGCATCGAGAATTCCGAAGCCGCCGAAGCACCCCGCAGCCTGGTGCTCGACCTGCTGCGCCGCTCGCGGATCCCGGCGCTGCTCGGCCGGGTGCTGGGCAAGCTGGTCTTCCCGCTCGACCGCGCGCTGGCGGTCTTCGGGCTCGCCGAGTACCCGCTGCGCTTCTCCCCCGCACGCCGGCGCGTCGCGGACATCGTGTTCAGCATCGTAGTCTTCGGGCTGATCGTCTACGGAACAGTGCGCGCGGTGCTGTTCGTCGGCGAGACCACGGGGTACGGCGAAATCGGCCACGTCCTGCTGCTCGGCCTGATCACGTTCGCGCGAGTGGTGACCCTGGTGGTCGTCGGCACGCTCGTCTGGGTGCCGATCGGCGTGTGGATCGGGATGAACCCGCGGGTGTCGCGGCTCGCCCAGCCGGTGGTTCAGGTGCTCGCGTCGTTCCCGGCGAACTTCCTGTTCCCGCTGATCACCGCCGTGCTCGTGGCGACCGGGATTTCCCTGGACTGGGGCGGCATCCTGCTGATGAGCCTCGGCGCGCAGTGGTACATCCTGTTCAACGTCATCGCGGGCGCCTCGGCCATCCCGCACGACCTGCGCGAGGCCGCCGCGAACCTGCGGCTGCCGCGGGCGCTGTGGTGGCGGCGGCTCGTGCTGCCCGCGATTTTCCCCAGCTACGTCACCGGCGGGATCACCGCGGCGGGCGGCGCGTGGAACGCCTCCATCGTCGCGGAAATCGTGTCCTACAACGGGGTCACGCTCACCGCGACCGGCCTCGGCGCGTACATCGCCGACGCGACCGGCTCCGGCGATTCCGGCCGCATCCTGCTCGGCGTCGCGGTGATGAGCCTGTACGTCGTCGGCCTCAACCGGCTCTTCTGGCGGCGGCTGTACCGCCTCGCCGAACGCCGGTTCTCCCTGTCCTGAAAGGTATTCTCATGTCCGAAGTCCTCGTGTCCGTCGAGCAGGTCAGCAAAAGCTTCCCCGGTTCGGCGGGCGACGAACTGCGCGTCCTCGACGACATCACCCTCGACCTGCGCGCGGGCGAGATCGTCGCGCTGCTCGGCCGGTCCGGCTCCGGGAAATCGACGCTGCTGCGCACGATCGCCGGGCTGATCGGCCCGACGCGGGGCACCGTGCGCTATCGCGGCGACGAACTCGACGGAGCCAATCCGGGCACCGCGATGGTGTTCCAGACCTTCGCGCTGATGCCCTGGCTGACTGTGCAGGACAACGTCGAACTCGGTCTGGCCGCGCGCGGGACCCCGCCGAAAACCCGCCGGGACCAGGCGCTGCGGGCGATCGACCTGATCGGTCTCGACGGTTTCGAATCCGCTTATCCCAAGGAGCTTTCCGGCGGAATGCGGCAGCGCGTCGGCTTCGCCCGCGCGCTCGTGCTCGAACCCGACGTGCTGCTGATGGACGAACCGTTCTCCGCGCTCGACGTGCTGACCGCGGAGAACCTGCGCACCGAGCTGATGAGCCTGTGGCAGCGCGAGGATTTCCCGACCAAAGCGGTCTGCATCGTCACGCACAACATCGAGGAGGCAGTCCTGCTCGCGGACCGGGTGCTGGTCCTCGGCTCCAATCCCGGAAACCTGCGCGCGGAAATGGAAGTCGACCTCGCCCGTCCGCGCGACCGCAAATCCCCCGCGTTCGCCGCGCTGGTCGAACGGCTCTACGACCTGCTCACCGGACGCGAACCGGGGGCCGTCGAACCCGCGCAGGCCACACCCACCGCACGGCCGCTGCCGCAGGCGTCGGTCGGCGGCCTCGCCGGGCTGGTCGAACTCGTGCACGCTCGCGGCGGACACGCCGACCTGCCGGATCTCGCCGCCGAGCTGAGCTTCGAGGTCGACGACCTGCTGCCGCTCGTGGACGCCGCCGCCCTTCTCGACCTTCTCTTCGTGGCGGGCGGCGACCTGCACCTGACGCCCGTCGGCACCGCCTTCACCACCGCGGACATCCAGACCAGCAAGAAGATCTTCGCCGGTCAGGTCCGCGACCGGGCGCCGCTGGTGCGCACGATCGTCAACGCGCTCACCGCCAGTTCGGACGGCACGCTGCGCGCGGAGTTCTTCCTCGACCTCCTCCGGCGCGGCTTCTCCGCCGCCGACGCCCGGCAGCAGCTGGACACGGCGATCGACTGGGGCCGGTACGCGGAACTGTTCGACTACGACACCGACAGCGACCGGATCACCGTCGCCTCGTCGTGAGTGGCGATGCCGGTTGGAACCGGCACCGCCACCCACAGCACCCCCCACCCCCCTTAAGCGTCTCCCCCCGCGGCACCAAAATCTC
>NZ_JBVKDT010000003.1:627040-785384 GCF_055633655.1 Amycolatopsis sp. NPDC114503
CGATTGGGCCTGGTACGCGAATTTTTTAGACTACAACACCAAAACCGACCGGACCACTGCCTCCTTGTCGGGGTCGACGCCCCTGGTCAAACCCGCCCCCCCCACTCACGGCGCCCTCAACCCTCGTGAGCCGTCTCCACCTGCGGCACCGGACTGTCCGCCGGGGCGTCCGGAGCCGGGTCCCGGTTCACCAGCGCGATCGCGAGCGCCCCGATCACCGCCACCACCGCGAAAAGGTAGAAGCCCCACGGATACGCCAGCCCCGCCGACAGCAGCAGCCCGGTCACCAGCGGCCCGGACATCGCGCCGAACCGGCCGATCCCGCTCGCCGCCCCGAGCCCGGTGCCGCGCGCCTCGGCGGGGTACACGCGGGCGATGTACACGTAGACCAGCACCTGCGAACTGAAGGTGAAGATCCCCGCCAGCGCCACCCCGACGTACACGCTCGCCCCGGGCAGCTTGATGCTCAGCAGCGCCAGGAACACCGCGGCCGCGGCGAACCACACGATGACCGAACGCCGGTAGCCGATCCGGTCCGCCACCCGGCCGCCGACCAGCAGGCCGATGACCGCGCCGACGTTCAGCACCAGCAGCAGCGCGAGCGCCGCGCCGAGTTCGTAGCCCGCCGCGCGCATGATCTGCGGCAGCCAGGTGTTCAGGCCGTACACCAGCAGCAGCCCCATGAACGACGTCACCCAGAACGCGATCGTCGCGCGGCCGTAGCCGTGCCGGAACAGGACCCCGAGCGGATTGCGGTTCCGGCGGGCTTCCTTCGCCCGCTCCAGCGCCTTCGACTCGGGCAGGAACTTCACCATCAGCGGCACCAGGATCAGCGCGGGCGCGGCCCCGATGACGAACATCGACTGCCAGCCGAACCGTTGCAGCACCAGGATTCCCAGCAACGCGGTGAGCACCGCGCCGACGTGGTAGCCGGTCATCAGCACGGTGGTCGCGCTGCCGCCGCGGCCGATCTTGGCGTACTCCGTGATCAGCGCGAGCGCGGTCGGCAGCACCCCGCCGAGCCCGAGCCCGGCCAAAAACCGCAGCACGCCGAACAGCCACGGCCCGTTCGCGAACGCGCAAAGCAGCGTGCAGACCGAGAAGCTGATCACGGTCAGCAGCATCATCCCGCGGCGGCCGAACAGGTCGCTGAGCGGGCCGATCGCGAACGCGCCGACCGCCACGCCGAGCAGCCCGACGGCGGAGATCAGCGACGCCGTGTTGGGGTCGAGCCCCCACGCTTTGTCCTTGAGCAGCGCGGGCAGCACGACGCCCAGCACCACCAGGTCGAACCCTTCGAGCGCCACCGCCGTCCAGCACAGCGGAGCCACCCAGCGGGCATAGCGCGCCCGGGGATCAGTCGAGACCGTCATGTCATCACCTGCGTCGTCGGAGGGGACCTGGTCGAATACTGCGGGTCAGAACGGGTACTGCGGAAGGTCGCCGCGCACGGTGACCCACTGGGTTTCGGTGAACGCCTCCAGGTTGGCCTGCGCGCCGCCGTGCCGGGAGCCGGTGCCCGAATCCCCCACCCCGCCGAACGGCGCGAGGGCCTCGTCGTTGACCGTCTGGTCGTTGACGTGCACCAGACCGGACGGGATCCGCTCGGCCAGCGCCAGCCCCCGCGCGGCGTCCCGGGTCAGGATGCCCAGCGACAGCCCGTACTCGGTACCGCCGGCCAGGCGGACTGCTTCGTCCACTGTGGAAAACGGCACGACCGGCGCGACCGGGCCGAACACTTCCTGGGCGTAGGCGGGCGCGGAGAGCGGGACGTCGGTGAGGACGGTCGGGCGGTAGAACAGGTCCTCGTAGGTGCCGCCGGTGGCGATCTTCGCGCCGGCCTCGGCGCTGCCGGTGACCACCGAGTGGACGCGGTCGCGCTGTCCGGCGTCGATCAGCGGGCCCAGCGCGACGTCGCCGTTCGCCGGGTTTCCGACGGTCAGCTTGGCCGCGTGTTCAGCGAGCGCGGCCGCGTAGTCGTCGGCGATTTCGGCCGCGACCAGGTGCCGTCCGGTCGCCATGCAGATCTGCCCGGAGTGGTTGAACGAACCGAACGCGCCGACCGACGCGGCCTGCTCGACGTCCGCGTCCGCGAGCACGACCAGCGCCGAGTTGCCGCCGAGTTCGAGGTGCACGCGCTTGAGCCGCTCCCCCGCCGCCGCGGCGATCTTGCGGCCCGCGTTCGTCGAACCGGTGAACGCGATCACGCGCACCAACGGGTCCTCGACGAGCGCCGCCCCGACGTCGGCGCCGCCGGGCAGGAGGTGGAACAGACCTTCAGGCAGCCCGGCTTCCTCGAAGATCCGAGCCAGCACGACACCGCCGCACACCGCGGTGCGCGGGTCCGGCTTCGCCAGCACCGCGTTGCCAAGCGCCAAGGCGGGCGCGATCGCACGGATGGAGAGGATCACCGGCGCGTTGAACGGCGAAATCACGCCAACCACTCCGGCCGGAACCCGGCGTGCCATCGACAGCCGAGGCTGGCTGGAACGCAACAGCTCCCCGTACGGATGCGCGGCCAGCGCGGCGGCTTCGTGGCATTCCTCGGCGGCGACCGCGCGGGTCTGGAACTGCGCGAACCCCCGCGTGGCACCGGATTCCCGGATGAGCCATTCGTCGATCTCGTCGCCGTGGTCCTCGAAAAGCCGCGCCGCACGGCGCAACACCCGCGCCCGCTGGTCGTACGGCTTCGCAGCCCACTCCCGCTGGGCTTCCCGCGCAGCGGCGGCAGCCTTCGCGACATCCTCCGGAGCCGCCGCGCCGACCCGGGCCAGCGTGTTCCCGGTGGCAGGCTCGACCGCGTCGTATTCCCCGCCGGCGCCGGGGATCCAGCCGCCGGAGAAGATCCGGCCCTGCCAGTCGTTCCCGAGCAACGTCATGCCGTCACCGCCACTTCCAGCACCAGCGGCTCCGTGCGCACGGCCAGGGTCGGCAGCACCTCGTTCAACACTGACTCCAGTTCTTCGTAGGTTTCCGCGCGCCGCGCCGGGCAGCCGAGCGACTTCGCGAGCCCGCTCACGCTGACCTCGTCGAACCCGGGCCACGGCGCTTTGCCGCCGCCGGCCGTCCGTTCGCCGTGGCGCACGGCGAGTTTGTCCATGATCGCGTAGCCGCCGTTGGACAGCACGATCACGAGAACGCCGACGCCGTAATGCGCGGCGCTCCACAGCGCCTGGATCGAGTACAGCGAAGAGCCGTCCCCGATCACCGCCACCACCGGACGTTTCAGGCCGCCCATCCGCAGCCCGATCGCCGCCGGGACACCGAATCCCAGACCGCCCATGGCCGCGCTGAGGAATCCGAGCGGCTCGCGCGCGGGCACATACGCGTGCAGCAACGGGCGGCTCGACGGCGATTCCTCGACCAGCACCGTGTCCTTGGGCAACTGCCGAGCCAGCAGCCCGAACACGCTCTCCGGCCGCAGCGGCGCACCGTCCTCCGGCGCACCAGGCAATTCGACCGTCCGGCCGATCTTCTCCGTGCCCGCCTCCCGCGCGGGAATCAGCTCGGCCAACGGCCCGCACACCGCCGACGGCCGCGCCAGCACAGCCAGGTCGACCGGGCTGCGGTGCGCTTCGTTCGGATCGTCGGTGACCACCGCGATGCGGGTGCCCGGCTCCGTCAGCTGTCCTGGTTCTCGCGGGTACTGCCGGAAAACCGGCGCGCCGACCGAGAGCACCGCGTCGTGCCCGGACAACGCTTTCCGCAGTTCTTCCCGGCCCGGCGGCAGATGTCCGGCGAACTGCGGGTGATCCTGCGGGAATCCGGCGCGGGCGCCGAACGCCTCCTGCCACACCGGGCACGCGAGCTTCTCGGCGAGCGCGGTCAGCCCGCGCCACGACTCGGCGTCGTCCGCACCGGCACCCGCCACGAGCACCGGATTGGTTGCGGCACCGAGGAATTCCGCCAGCTCGGCCAGCACCGCGGGCTCGGCGGCGTTCGCGCGGACCAGCCTGGCCGGGGCGGGCAGCGGCTCGTCCGCGCCCGCCGGCTCCGACCAGTCGTCCATCGGCACGATCACCAGCGCCGGGCCGCGGTGCTCGCGCGCCTCGTGCCACGCGCGGGCCAGCGCGCCCGGAACGTCCTGCGCGCGCGGCGGTTCCGCGATCCACACCGGCGCGGGGCGGGCCAGGTCGTCGAGCCGGTGGCCGGTGAGAAACGGCTCCAGCGCGAGGTGGCGGCGGTCCTGCTGTCCGACGAGCACGACCAGCGGCGCGCGGTTGACCCGGGCGGTCGCGAGCGCGCCGACCGCGTTCCCGAGCCCGGCGGTGGTGTGCAGGATCGCGACCGCGGGCCGGTCGTTCGCGAGCGCCCAGCCGGTCGCCATGCCGACCACCGAACCCTCGTGCAGCGCCAGCACGAACTCGAGGTCGTCGGGCAGGTCGGTGAGCAGCGCGATCTCGGTCGACCCGGGATTGGCGAACAGCGTCGTCGCGCCGAACCGGCGCAGCACGTCGAACGCGGCGTCGCGAACGGTCGGGGCAGGGCTCACGGACTTCTCCTCGGCAGTGCGGCAGCGGGCGGTCCGGAGTCTCCCGGCCCGGTCCTCAGCCGCCCAGCCCCTCTTCCACTCAGCGGAAAAGTTCCTCAGCCTTGCAATGCCCGCGTGACCCCCAGCGCCGCCATCCGGACCACCGGCACGAGCGGCGACAGATTCGGCGTGCAGCTCGGCACCACCACGGAAATCGCCGCCACGACCTGATCGCCCGGCCCGCGCACCGGAGCCGCGACCGACGACGCGCCCTCGGTCATTTCGTTGCGGGAGATGCAGAACCCCTGCAGCCGCACCTCCGCGAGCACCTGGCGCAGCCGCGCCGGATCCGTGATCGTCCCGCTGGCGCGGCGCTCCAGCCCGGCGGCCAGAATGCTTTCGAGGCATTCCGGCGGCGCGTGCGCGAGCAGCACCTTGCCCGGCCCCGCCGCGTGCAACGGCAGCCGCAATCCCACCCGCGAGGTCACCACGACGTCCGGATGCGCCTCGAGCTTTTCCAGGTACAGCGCGCGGTCCCCGTCGAGCACGACAAGATGCACGACCTCGTGGGTCACCTGCAGCAGATCCTGCAGGAACGGCAGCGCCACGTCCCGCAGTTCGCGTCCGCCCGGCGCCTGCGCCCCGAGCTGCCACAGCCGGAGCCCGATCCGGTACCGGCCGCGCCCGGTGCGCTCCAGCGCGCCCCAGCCGGTCAGTTCGGCCAGCAGCCGGTGCACCGTGGCGGGCGCGAGCCCGGTCGCCCGGGTGATCTCGCCGTGAGTCTGCTCGGGTCGGCCGGACAGGAAGGAATCCAGCACCGCGAACGCGCGGCTGAGGACCGTGCGCCCGGGTTCGGCGGCGTTGCCGGCGATCGCGTGCCTCCGGGGCTGCGGTGGAACGGGACGGGGACTGGCCGCCCATCATCCGCCAGTCCCGCGGACACGGCAACCCGCGGTTCCCTCGACTGTCCACACTGGACGTTCAGCGGGCCGGTTCCGCGTTTCGGCGTTCCGGGGCGGTGCCCAGCGCGACCGCCAGCACCAGGGCCGCCAGGAGCGCCGCCGCGGGCCCGAGCCATTCCGGTCCGGCATTCGCCAGCACGAGCCCGCCGGCTCCCGCGCCGATCGCGGTTCCGACGTAGTTCATGGAACCGTTGAGGCTCAGCGCGACCGCCGCCGCGTTTCCGCCTGCCGCGAATACGCGGTTTTGCTGCGGGATGAACAGCATCGAGCCCAGTACGCCGAGCAGGAACAGCACGACGAGCGTCGGGACGAACCACCGCTGAACGACCGAAAGCGACGCAGCGGCCACCGCGACGATCGCCAGCCCCGCCACGATCACCCGCAGCGAAGCGACCCGGTCGGCAACCCGTCCGACGAGCCGGTTGCCGAGGAAGAACCCAGCCCCATTGACCAGCAATGCCACCAGAATCGCGTCCGCGCTGCCCGGCGAGCTGATCCCCACTACTGCTGACGCGTACGCGATCAGCAGGAACGACGGGGCCAGTACCAGCGCGCTTACCGCGAGAAGCGTGAGGATGCGGGGATTGACCAGGACCGCGAGCCGGTCGCGCATCGTCGTGGCGGGCAAGGTCATCGACGGGACGAAGACCGCGGCCAGCACTGCCGCCGCGGTGGCCAGCGCGGCAATCGTCCACAACGTGCCGCGCCAGCCCCAGGCCTGGCCGATCAGGAGACCGAGCGGGACTCCCAGAACCGCGGCGAGACTGGATCCCGCGCCGATCACCGCGAAGGCCCTTGCTCGTCGCTCCGGCGGCGCCAGTACTCCCGCCACCGCAAAAGCGTTGGCCTGGAATGCGGCGGCTCCCAGCGCCGAGACGACTCGGCCTGCCAGGACGGTGCCGAACGTCGGGCCCGCCGCCTGCAGCAGCATGCCGACGAGGAAGGTCGCCATGCCCGCTCCGATCACCAGCCTGCGGTCCGCTCGGCCGGCGAGTGTCGCGATCACCGGCGACCCGACCGCATAGGCGACCGCGAAGACCGTGGTGAGCTGGCCTGCCGTCGCCACGCTGACCGACAGGTCTCGGGAGATTCCCGAAAGCAGGCCGGGCAGGACGAATCCGTCCACGCCCAGCACGAAGGTGCCCGCCGCCAGGATCACCAGGCGAGTGTTATTCGATGATTGTCGAATCGTCACATCGACGGACCATAGACTATGATTCGATGACGGTCAAAGCGTGGAAGGAGCCCCTGCCGTGTCGCGCACGTTGCCTGAGCCGACGGTCGAGTCGTTCGACCTGACGGTGATCCTCAGCGCTCTCGCCGACCCTGGGCGGCGGACTATTTTGCGGGCGATGTACCGGGCCGGGGGCCCGATCGACTGCGCGACGCTGGTGGAGAAGGCCGGGCTGGGGCTGAGCAATCCGACGATCTCGCATCATTACCGGGTTTTGCGGGAGGCCGGGCTGACCCGGACCGTCACGGAAGGGCGGCGGCGGATCGTGCATGTTCGGCAGGAAGAGGTGGAGGAGCGGTTTCCCGGGTTGCTGGAGGCGATTCTTGCCGCCCCGGAGCGGCTTTCGCACAGTTGAGGCTGCGTGCGCCGCCTCAGCGCCCGAACGTGGTCTGTGCGGGATGGGTGTCCAATGCCTCGTGGTTGAAGGCCACTGCTACGCCGTGCCCTCGCAATGGAGACGCTCGCTGGTCGATTTTCCATCCGTCGACCCGGACTCCCAGGTTCGGATGCCGCCGGATCTGCTCGCCATCCAGCTGAACTCGGACAGTCGCCGATTCCCCGCCGATCAAATTCAGATAGTTGTCCGTGAACGTAGCGGGGAGAATGCGCTCTCCGGTCCGGACGTCATAAATCTGCAAATGCACCATCAACGCCACAGACTTCCCGACGTTGCGCACATCGACAGCCATCTCGGCGCCGTCCCTGCCCCGCGAAACCCCGGCGATCACCGAAACAGCAGCTGCGGGCATCCCGTCCAAACTGGCGAATCCCGCCGCCCGCGCGGGGTTCTCCACCCAATAGAAGTTTCGGGCGATCTCCGAGCCCCGAGGATCCTTGAGCACCATCCGAACAAACACGACCTCGGACGGCACCGCCTTCACTCGCGAAGCAACACTCCCGGCCACAGTCCGGTCAGAAGCCCCTGCCTCCACGCCAAACGAAGCGCGGGCGACCTCCACGCCGTCCAGCCCGTAGAGCGTGGCCTCAACCCGCCCCCGCACCACTGCCCGGCCGTGATTCGCCACCACGACGTCGAAGCTCTGCCCGTCGAGGATCACGTTAACCCGCCGGCACGCGTGCTGAACCGCGTAGTACGACGAATGCGCCTCCAGATCGTGGCTGTACATCTGCCAGACAAAACTCGGCTGCGCGGGGTTGGTCATCCACATGATCACCCCGGTGCGGGGATAAGGCCCGGCGCTGCGCATATTCGCCGCCGGAGCTTCGTAGATTGCCTTGATGCACTCGTAATTCATCAACTGCGACTTGCGCGCGAAATCCGGCAGGTTCCGCACTTCTCCGTAGCGCTCGGCCGTCAATGCGAGATAGCCTGCCCCGCCGCCGTTGCCTCCGTTGCCGTTCACGTCCCGGTCGGCCCAGAAGTCATCCGGATGCTCCCACGAGGACTCGGGCAGCATCTTCCGCATGAATTCCAGCGTCGGGATCGAGTACGAGCCGACCTCGTTGTGGAACGGCGGCCACTGCGTGCCGTCGTTGAGCGAGAAATGCTTGGCGGGCGGGACCCAGTGGTACGGACCACCGGACCGGTATCCGTCGATCGGGTTCTGTCCGGTGTCGCCCGCCGAACTGGTCAGCGCGACTCGCTGCGGGTCCAGTTCGGCGACCAGTGCGTCCAGCCCGTCGATCAACGGCTGCGGCGGCGGCCCCTCGTTGCCGCCGCACCAGAGCAGGACCGACGGGTGGTTGCGGAACCGCACGATGCAATCGCGGATGTTCGCGAGGTCGCGCGCGGTGTTCTCGGCGGGCGGGCCTTCGGTCGAGCAGAAGAAGTCCTGCCAGACCAGGATGCCGTACTCGTCGCAGGCGGCGAAGAAGTCCTCGGTGCTGCTCTGGCCGTTCCAGTTCCGGATCAGGTTGAGGTTCGCGTCGCGGTGCAGGCGCACCTGCGCGCGCAACCGCTCGCGGGGAATCCGCTTGAGGGCCTCGTCGAGCCCCCAGTTGCCGCCCATCACCAGGATCGGCTGGTTGTTGACGGTGATCGCCAGGCAGTTGCTCGTCGTTCCGGACGGCGACCGCATCGGTGTCGTGTACTCGATCCGCCGGATCCCGAAATCCACCGTTCGTTCGTCGTGGACCTGGCCGCCGGATTCGACGCTGACGGCCAGCCGGTAGCGATACGGGTCGCCGTAGCCGTTGGGCCACCACAGCTTCGGCCGGTCCAAGCGCAGGGAAGCGATGTCCTTCGACGTCAGCACGACCGACGACATGCCCGACGGAACACTGATCGTTCGCCGGAACTCTCGTCCGTCCAGCGATCCCTTCACCGTCACGGACTTCGCGGCGGCGCTGTCCAGCGCAAGCTCGACCGCGACGTCCGCCGTGCGCAAGTCCTGCGACAGCGTCGAGGTGACCTGCACGTCGGCCAACCGGACCGGCCCGGTGGTACGCCAGGTGACCGGCTGCCAGATTCCGAGGTCCCGGTCGGGGATGGTGGGCAGCCAATCCCAGCCGGCGGTGCAGAAGAAGGTCGGGCCGTTCTTCAGCGTGATCCCGGTGGGACCGCCATTGCGGCCGCCCCGCGTCACCCCGCTGGCGTAGCTCGGCAAGGCGGGCGGGTCGGCGTAGTCGAGCTTTCCGACCAGCACCGCCAGCCAAGCCATGCCGCCCGCCTTCGCCACGATGTCCGTGACCTCGAAGACCGCGCGCTTGAAGGCACCCTCGACCGTGCCGACCTTGGTGCCGTTGAGCCAGACGGTCCCGAGGTAGTTGATGCCGTCGAACTGCAGCCAGAACCGCTGTCCGGGAACCAGCCTCGGCACCCGGAACGCGACCCGATACCAGTAGGCGGTGTCCTTGAGGGTGTCCGGAACGGTGTCGGTCACGATGTGGCCGTACAGGGGATCGGGGTACTCGCCGTTCGCGATCATGCTGGTGAGCGGCGTCCCCGGGACCACGGCCGGCTTCAGACCGGCAACGTCCTGCGCGCTGGCCAGCGCACTGCCCGCCGCGGTGCCGTCCGCCGCGACGAAGGTCCAGCCGCTGCCGATCTCACCGCCGCCCACCTGGGGCGGCCGGGCCTCCGGAGCCGCTCCGGCGGTGCCGGACAGTTCGAACGCGCCGAGCACACCACCGCCCGCGACAGCAATCCCGCCGGACAGGAAACGCCTGCGATTCACCTGGGTCACGTCGCTCCCGAAACCTCTTCTGACATCGTTGTCAACCGCGCTTGAACCCTATTATTCGGCTGTTCACGGGTCCGATGTCAAGCGGCATCAGGAGGTTTTCGCGCGCCCGCAAGGAATCTGTCGGGCGGACAAGAGGCGGCCGCGCCCGAGAGTGACCGCTCGCTGCGCCATCGGAAGGAATATTTACAAAGTCGGCGGAAAATCGGCCCGCACCCCTGGCGACCGGCCGCCTTGCGCTTTTAGGGTGACGGCGTTCGCGGCGGGACGCCTGCCCCGCTCACTGGTGCACCACCGAAGGAAAGCGAGTTTCCTCATGCCCGAAACCGCCGAAATGTGGACCGCGCCCGACTTCGTCGAGTACGAAACGCCGATGGAGGTCACCGCCTACGCGGCCCGCAGGGAGGAATGACCCGCCGGACGGGGCCGGTTCGCTGGCGGTCCCGTCCTTCGGAAAACCCTGCCGCTCAGTGAATCCCGGAGTATGCGAATGTCCACTGTGCACCCGATGAGCCCGGCGGAGTTCGCCGACGCCCTGCGCGGCCTCTCCCACCGGTACTGGGGCAGCCACCCGTTCCACCAGCGGATGCATGCCGGCGAACTGACCGAGCACGAACTGAAACTCTGGGCCGCGAATCGCTGGTACTACCAATGCCAGCTGCCGCAGAAAGACGCGGCCATCATCAGCAATTGCCCGATTCCGGAAATCCGCCGGATCTGGCTGGACCGGATCGTCTACCACGACGGCGCCGTCGAAGGCGAGGGCGGAGCCGAACGCTGGCTGCGGCTGTGCACCGCCGTCGGCCTAGACCGGGCCGAGGTCCTCGACGAGCGGCACGTCGCCCCCGGCGTCCGGTTCGCGGTCGACGCCTACGTCACCTTCGCGCGCACCAAACCCTGGGCCGAAGCCATCGCGTCCGGCCTGACCGAGATGTTCGCCGGGCACCTGATGCAGCAGCGCGTGGCCGACGTCCTGGCGAACTACTCGTGGATCTCCCGCGCGGACTTGGCGTATTTCACCAACCGGATCGACAAGGTTTCCGGCGAGGGCAAGGACACTTTGGACATTGTCGTGCGCCACTGCGTCACCCGCGAGCAGCAGGAGAAGGCGGTGGCCGCGCTGTCGTTCAAGTGCGACGTGCTGTGGTCGATGCTCGACGCCATCGAACGCGTCGCGGCCAAGGAGTGAGCCATGGACACCATCACCGCCGCGTCGGTGCCGAAACTGCGCACTGGCGTGCGTCTGACGTTCGATCACGTGCGCGGGGTGCACGTCCTGTTGTTCCCGGAAGGCGTGCTCGTGCCGAACTCCACCGCCACCGCGGTCCTGCAACTCTGCGACGGCGCCACCCCGGTCTCCGGCATCATCGCTCTCTTGAACAGCCGATACCAAGGCGTCCAAGAGAATGACGTCCTCGCTGTGCTGGCTCGGTTGGGACAACGGCGGGTGATCGAATGGACGTGACCGCACCGCTGGGGTTGCTCGCGGAACTGACGCACCGATGTCCCCTGCACTGCTCGTATTGTTCAAACCCCGTGGAGCTGGTGAAGCGATCCGCGGAACTGTCCACCTCGGACTGGACGGACGCCCTGTCCCAGGCCCGCGAACTGGGCGTGCTGCAAGTCCACCTGTCGGGCGGGGAACCGCTGGCGCGCCCGGATCTTCCGCAGCTGGTCACGCACGCGAGCGGCCTCGGCTGCTACGTCAACCTCGTCACCTCCGGTCTCGGCCTGACCGAGCCGCGGCTGAACGACCTCGCCGAACGGGGCCTGGCCCACGTCCAGCTTTCCGTGCAAGCAGCCACCCCGGACCGCGCGAACCTCCTCGCCGGCGCGAAGTCCTTCGACCGAAAGCTGGCCGCCGCCGAACTCGTCAAAGCCTCGGGTCTGCCGCTGACCGTCAACGTGGTGCTGCACCGGCAAAACCACGACCAGCTGGCGGAAATCATCGCACTGGCCGAGTCGATGGGCGCGGACCGCCTGGAACTGGCGAACACCCAGTACTACGGCTGGGCCCTGCGCAACCGCGACGCGCTGATGCCCACCCCAGCGCAACTCGCCGCCGCCGAACCCCTGGTCCGCTCGGCCGTCAAACGCCTGCGCGGCACCATGGAGATCATCTACGTCGTCGCGGACTACTACGAGCCCTTCCCCAAACCCTGCATGCACGGCTGGGGCGCGCGACAACTGACGATCGCCCCCGACGGCACCGTGCTCCCTTGCCCCGCCGCGAGCGCGATCACCACGCTCACCCTCGACAATGTCCGCGACACCGCCTTGGCCGACATCTGGTACCGCTCGGAATCCTTCAACGCCTACCGCGGCGAGGAGTGGATGCGCGACCCGTGCCGCACCTGCGACCGCCGCACGACCGACTTCGGCGGCTGTCGCTGCCAGGCGTTCCAGCTCACCGGCGACGCCGCCAACACCGATCCGGTTTGCTCCCGCTCCCCAGATCGCGGCACGGTTGACCTCATCCTCGCCGCACCGTCCACTTCGGACCTGATTATGCGTGGCCCAGCCCGGTGAAAGTCATCCTGCTAGGCACCGCCGCAGGCGGCGGCTGTCCACAATGGAACTGCGCTTGCTCCGTTTGCACCTCCAGCGCTCCCCCGCGCACCCAGGACAGCGTCGCCTTCAGCGCAGACGGCCGCGCGTGGCACCTCCTCAACGCCTCGCCCGACATCCGCGCCCAAATCCTCGCGACCCCCGCGCTGCGCGCCGGCCCCGGCCCGCGCGAGACGCCGCTGCGCACGGTCCTGCTCACCGACGCCGAACTAGACCACACCCTCGGCCTGCTCATGCTCCGCGAGGCGGCGGCTCTCACCGTCCACGCCCCCGCCGCCGCCCTGCACGCACTGACCGACCACTTCCCGGCCCGCACCATCATCAGCGAGTACCACCGCTGGAACTGGCTCCCCTCCACCGAAACCACCCTCGACGGCTTGGTGATCACCGCCCTTCCGGTCAGCGACAAACAACCGAAATACGCCCGATCCTCCGCCCGTCCAGGCCCGTGGGTCGTCGCCTACCGCATCCACGACCCGACGACCGGGGGCACGCTCGTCTACGCGCCGTGCCTGCGCACTTGGCCGCCCGGCTTCGACGCGTTCGTCGAAGGCGCGAGCCTCGTCCTGCTGGACGGCTCGTTCTACAGCGGCACCGAATTCACGACAGCGACTGACGGTGCCGACCCAGCCGCGCAGCACGCGATGGGCCATGTGCCGATCACCACGACCCTGCCGATGATCGCGGAGCGCCCAGGTGCCACGCGGTGGGCTTACACCCACCTGAACAACACGAACCCAGTCGTCGACCCGGCCGGTCCGGAGCACGCCGCGGTTCTCGCCGCGGGGGCGGACCTGCCGCCGGACGGAACCGAGTTCACCCTCTAAGGGCGGGACAACCCCGGCACGGGCCGCTGGGGGTTCCGCAGGCGCGGAAGAACCACACCGGTTGCTTCGGCCGGGAACGGCGCACAAGCACGGCACGGCACGGCACGGCACGGCACGGCACGGCACGGCACGGCACGGCACGGCACGGCACGGCACGGCACGGCACGGCACGGCACGGCACGGGGTGATGATGGATCACCGCCGCCGACGGTTCAGCCTGCCACGCGAACTTCCCAACAACTCACCCCACCACACTCGCCTCCATCCTCCCGGCATGGCCCATGCCCGGGCTGCTCAGCTGGCGGCAGCACCACCGGATCGAGGGCACCGCCAGCGCGCGGGAATCGCTGCTCCATCTGCTGACAACCGCCAAGGTCGGCTGCCGAAAACGCTCGCCCTGCAACGGCTCCGTCTGCCGCCGCACTCGCCGCCGCGCAATAGCTCAACCCACCACCGCACAACCCACCAGCACACTCAACACCGCATAACGGCTCCGCCCACCCCGCACCCGTCTTCACGCAACCGATCCGCCGACCACGCTCCACGCATCAGGTACCGGCTAACTCCGGATGTCCCCCACCAGCAACGTCCGCTCGAGAAACTCCGGGGCAAACCTCACCCCGGTCACCCTCGCCGCCACCGCGAACGCCGCCGCGTTCGGGTTCGGCGGCCGTTCCTCTCCCTCCGGATCCAACCCGGCCTCGCGCATCCACGGCGTCAACCGCTCCGGTTCGCTGCCGTACCGCTGACTCGGCAGGCGCGGGAGGAAGCCCGCGACCACCGTGCCGTCCACCGCGTAGACGAAGTGCGCCTCGGCGTAGTCGTGCCGGTTGACCGCCACGACCTCGCTTCCCTTGGACAGTCCGGTGACGACCTCCGGCAGATTCCCCTGCCAGCCCCACGGTTCGATCGCCACGCTCCACTCCCCGGACGACACCACGCCGACGTACCCGCCGCCGCTTCCGCCTTGGGTTTGCCCGACGTATTCCGCGACCAGGCTGTTCAGTTCGGCGAAAGCCAGCTGCTCGCCGGCGGCGGCTCCGAAGCGGCGCAAGACCTCCGGCGGGTCGAGCCCCCGCAGAAACGAAATACAGAAGATGTCGTGCAGCGGACCATTGCTATCGAGCCAAGCCAGTTCGGTCAAAGTATCCGTCATCGTGCCCTCCTCGGTCGGTCCAAGCCATCGTCGCAGGCACCACCGACAAAAACGCGAACCCCGGCGACGACAACCCGCCCGCACCGGGTGAGGACCGGGCCCGCGCTCCCCGCCACAGTGGAGCACGCCGTCTGCTTCCGGAGGATTCGCATGGTGCGAGCATCGTTCACCGATTTCCCGGCTCGCCGGTTCCGCAAGCCCCGCCGCGACGTCGCCGATCGACGAGGCGAGGACGTGCAACCGCCACCAGTCCCGCCCGAGTGCGAAGCAAGCGGCACCCCGCTTCCCCGCGCGCTCGTCGTGCTGCTCGGCGCTGCAGCCGCGACGGTCGTGCTCGCCGGTGTGCAGGCCATCGCCTGGTTCGCCGCTCCGGTGTTTCTCGCCCTGGTCGTCGTGCTCACCCTCGATCCGGTGCGAACCTGGTTGCGGGGCAAGGGATTGCCACGCTGGCTGACCGTCGCCGTGCTGACCGTCGCCGTCTATGCCGTCCTGCTGGCCTTCTTTCTCGTCGTCGTGGTGTCGGTCGCGCAGTTGTCCGCATTGGCCCCGCGCTACGCCGGGCGGGTCGACGAGCTGCTGCACGACGGGCTGGCCACGCTCGGGGTCGGCGAAGCGCAGGTGCGCGGCATGCTTTCCTCCGTCGATTCCGGAAAACTCGTCCGGCTGGCCGGGTCTCTGCTCGCGGACGCGGGCAAGCTGGTCACGAATCTCGCGTTCCTCTTCGCCCTTCTGCTTTTCCTCAGCGCCGAAACGGCCTGGGCCGGGCAACGGCTGCGCCGGATCGCGCGCGACCGGCCGTGGATTCCCCCGGCGTTGCGCGGTTTCGTCACGGGCACGCGGCGGTACCTGCTCGTGACGACGGTGTTCGGCGGGCTCGTGGCAGCGCTCGACACCGCCGCGCTGGCGCTGCTCGGCGTTTCCGGGGCTGTGCTGTGGGGGCTGCTTTCCTTCGTCACCAACTACATTCCCAACGTGGGTTTCGTGATCGGGGTGGCCCCGCCCGCGGCGATCGCGCTCCTCGACCGCGGGTGGCGCGGCCTGCTCGTGGTGCTCGCGGTCTACCTCGTGCTGAACTTCGTGGTGCAATCGCTGGTCCAGCCCCGGTTCGTGGCCGGCTCGGTCGGACTGTCCACTGTGGTCACGGTACTGGCGCTGGTGCTGTGGACCTGGCTGCTCGGCCCGCTCGGCGCGGTACTCGCCGTGCCGGCGACCCTGCTGGCCAAGGCGCTGCTGGTGGACGTCGATCCGCAGGCGCGCTGGGCCGAAGCGCTGCTGTCGGCTCCGCGCCGCGACGACGGCTGACCGGCGTCAGGTCAGGCCGTGCCGGCGGGCGGCGACGACGGCCGAGCGCCGGTTGTTCACTCCGAGCTTGCCGTAGATGGCCCGGACGTGGGTTTTCACGGTGTTGACCGAGACGGTGAGGTCGGACGCGATCTCGTCCAGCGAGCGCTGGGACGGCAGGCGCTGCAGCACCACCTGCTCGCGATCGGTCAGGTCGCTGGCCGGAGCGTGCGGGACGAGCCTGCCGCGGACCGTCTGCGCGAACCGGTCGAGCGAGCCGAATCCGCCGGAGTGCCCGATCAGCAGGTCCCGGACCGGCGGCTCGGCGAGCGCGAACGGCCGCACCAGCCCGTTCGGCCGGGCGAGCGCGAGAGCCTGGTCGAGGGCTTGGAGCGCTTTGGTCCGGCGGTACGAGCGCAGACCGAGCGCGGTTTCGGCCAGGCACCGGTCGACCGGGGTGGCGGGAAGCAGCGCGGGCGCCGATGCGGTTTCCCGCAACACGGCTTCGGCCGCGCCGGTCTCGTCGGCGGCGAGGTGGGCGCGGATCCGCAGGACAGCCAGCTCGCCGCTTCCCGACAGCTGTTCCTGGGCCCAGGCAAGGACTTCCGTCGCGTGCAACGCTTCGCCGAGAGAGAGCGCAGCGTGCTGCTCGGCGACCGCGCACACCCCGACGAATTCGCGGGGCAGGTCCAAGCCCGCAAGCTGCCGGCGCGCCGCGCGCATGAGCTGAGAGCCCGCCGTCCGGTCGCCGTCGTCGAAACGCGCGATGCCCTCGAAGAACTCGCGCAACGGCGTCAGCAACGGCGCTGAACCAGGCACCTCGGCCGCAGTCGCCTGGGTCAGTTCACCTACCGCGACAGCCGGTTCAGCGCGCATCAGTTCGTCGTAGGCGAGCAACAGGCGGCACTCGGCGACACCGGGAGTTCGCTGCCAGCCGTGCCGGCGCGCGACCGCGAGCGCACCGGTGCACGCCCGGCGCATCGCGGGGTGCTTCCCGCCGACGGCGCTGGCGACCGCCAGTGCCAGCCTGCTGTGCAGCACGAGGTGGTCCAATTGCTCGCCGCGCGCCAGGCGCAGCGCCTCCCGCGCCTGCGTGCCCGCGTGGCGGCGCGCGCCCCGGTGCAGCGAACGCCACGAGCGATCGAGATGGGCCCAGGCGTCCAACGCCGGGTGCCGCGCTGCTGGAGGTTCCGCTCCGGCCAGGCGTTTTCCCCTGACTACGGCCAGATGCCGGACGGCGAGCGGCCACCAGTCGCCACCGCCCCCGTCGCCGAGATCGGACTCCGCTTCGGCGAGCCGGCCGCCTTGGATGTTCTCGAGAGCGGACGCCAACCGCAGCGACGGGTTCGCGGCAACCGTCGCACTGCCGAGGCAATCGAGCGCGGCACGCACCGGTTCGCCGTCCCCGGCCAGCACCTGGCGCACGGCGCGATCCCGGGCCAGCGCCAGGACGTATTCCCGGTCGTGTCCCGCGACCGCGTGCCCGAGCGCCTCCCCGAACCGTCCCTCGCCGGCGTGCCACCGCGCGGCGATTCCATGCAGCCGCGGCACGCGCTCCGGGTCCCGACGCGCCAGTTCGGCACGCAGGAAACCGCGCAGCAGCGGGAAAAAGCGGTAGGTGTCGGCCGGTGTGCGCGTGACCAGGCCCCGCGCTCGCTCGAGTTCGTCCAGTCGCGCGCCGGCGTCCCGACGGCCGGACAGGCGAACCGCGAGGGTCGCCGAAGCCGCGTCGCAGATACTGAGGCACAACAACAGATCCGTGGTGCCCTCTGGCAGGTGCGCGAGCACTTCGTCGGAGAAGAACCGCGCCACGGCGCGATCGTCACCGGTCACGGAGGCCACGATCGCGTCCGCATCCTCTGCTTCGCGCACCGAAACCGCCGTCCAGCCGAGTGCCGCGGCCCAGCCCGCAGTGCGTTCGGTCAGCTCCCGGACGCGCTCGTCGTCCACTGAAGCTCCGGCGGCCCGCAGCAGGCTCGCCGTTTCCGTCGCGGTGAACCGGAGTTCGGCCGCGTCCACCCGGGACAGCACGTCTTCGAACTGCAGACGGGCCAGCCGCAGCGGCGGCTCGACCCGGGTGGACAGCACCAGGCGCAGCGCGGGCGGCAGATGGCGGGCCAGCGCCGCGAGCGCTTCCAGGGGCTCCGGGCGGCGGATCTCCTGCAGGTCGTCCAGGATCAGCCGCACCGAGCCAGCCTGGCAGGCGAGCGCGTCGTCGAGGTCGGCCAGGAACGCCCGCCGCAGCCCGGGCGGCGGCGGGCGCAACCGGTGCAGCGCGCCGCACTCGGCCGCGGCGCGCCGCAACGCGGCGAGAATCGCTTCCCACAACCGGCCTTCGTCGTTGTCGTCCTCGTCGAGGGACACCCAGGCGACCGCGCGACCAGCGCCGGCCCAGGCGGACAGCGCCGCGGTCTTGCCCGCCCCGGCGGGCGCCCGGAGCACGCTGACCGGCCGCGTGGCGGCACGGTCCAACAGCACGTCCAGCCGCGGGCGGGAGACGAAGATTCCCGGCAGGCGCGGCACCGCGACCTTCGCGCCGGGGACCGGCCGGGAGCGGGTCGTCGTTCGAGCGGGCACGTCGAACCTCTCGGCTGTCGGGAGACTTCGCCCCCGGCCACCGCGGTCGGCTCCGGGGGCGAGGCCACGACTGTACTGAGCACCGGCGACCGGGCCGCCGGGTCACCAGATATCGGCGACGGCCTCGTCTCCGTGCACGATGACGGCCCAGATCACCAGGACGTCGAGAGCGATCACGATCGCGCCCCAGAACGGGTACGCGGACAGGAAGGCCAGCTGTGCCAGCGCGTTGAAGCCGGCGAGCGCGACCGTGCAGACCCGGGCCCACTGCGCGCCGGTGAACAACGCGACCCCGGTCAGCACCACGAGGGCGCCGACGATCAAGTGGAGCCAGCCCCAGCCGGTCAGGGAGAAGAGGAGCAGGCCGGACTGGCCGACGACGTAGTAGTGCCGGTCGACCAGCGCGACCAGGCCTTCGATCGCGGTGAAGAGTCCGGCGAGGACGGTGATCGTCCCGGCGAACCAGATCCAGCCGGCCCGGCGCGCGCGGGCCGCGGCCCGCTCCGGCGGGAGCGGCGGCCGGGCTCCGGCGTTCGCGGCCGGGGAGTGCATGCGTTCGGTCATGGGTCTCTTCCTCGTTCGTCGAGGGGCTGCGGACCCGGGCGATCATGGTCGGCTCCCGCACCTCCGGGCCTCGCCCGCCTCAGGTGAGATCAGGGGCCGCGGCGACCCGGGCTTTCACCCGGAGCGGGCGAAGCCGCGGGCCGCCGGACGGGAAACAGTGCGGCGGACCACCGATCCCGGAGCGAGGAGACGTCATGGCCACGTTGACCGTATGGAGGTTCCCGACCGTCGACGGCGCGGAAAACGCACTGGATCTGCTCCAGCGGCTGCAGAAGCAGCAGCTGATCTCGATCGCCGACGCGGCGCGCGTGAGCTGGCCCGAGGGCCGGAAGAAGCCGAAGACCAAGGAACTCGGCTCGCTGGCCGGAGCCGGCGCGCTGGGCGGGACGTTCTGGGGCCTGCTGTTCGGCCTGATCTTCCTCGTCCCGCTGCTGGGCGCCGCCGTCGGCGCGGCGATCGGCGCGCTGACCGGATCGCTGCGCCACGTCGGGATCGACGAGGAGTTCGTCGACACCGTCCGCACCCAGGTCACCCCAGGCACATCCGCACTGTTCGTCATGTCGGACAACGCCGTGCTGGACCGGGTCGCCGAGCCGTTCAAGGAAACCGGAGCCTCGCTTTTGACGACCAATCTGTCCGATGAGGAGGAAGCCCGGCTGCGCGCCGCCTTCGGAGAATCCCCGGAGCACGAGCAGCTCTAGCGCGCACGAACGGGCCCTCGCCGAACCCGCTCGGCGAGGGCCCGTTCGCGTGCCGTACCGGTGGCACGCGTCCGTTCGGTCCATTGTGCTCGCCATTCCGGACGAACGCCGTTGCGGCGCAAGCGAGACCGCGGCGGCGCCCCCGAACGTCGCCGCGGTCCCGCAAGAGGCGGACCGCACCTCCGCTACCCACTCTGCGGACCCGTCCGCGTTCCGTCGTCACCCGTCTCGGATGACCTCGCTTCACCCCCGGCGGGCGACGCCGCCGCCCGGTTCCGGGGCCGACGATCCGTCCCATGCCCTTCACCGACAAGGACACCGGCGTGCGGATCGCCCACGCCCGTGCCGCGCGCGTCGCCGTGCCCGCCGCCCGCCACGCGGAGTTCCCCGAGGCCGTCCGGCGCGCCGATCCCCTCGCCCTGCTGGCGCGCCAGGATTCCGGCCGGGTCCCGGAACTGCTGCCGCTGCGCTACACCCGGCTGGCCGCCTCGCCGCTCGCGTACTTCCGCGGAGCCGCACTGCCCGCCGCGGCGGATCTCGCCGCCACGCCGCGGACCGGATTCGCGGTCCAGGCCTGCGGAGACGCCCAGCTGGGCAATTTCGGCCTGTTCGCCGCGCAGGGTCGCCGGCTGGTGTTCGACTTCGCCGATTTCGACGAGACCCTGCGCGCGCCCTGGGAATGGGACGTCAAACGACTCGCCGCGAGCTTCGAGGTCGCCGGACGGGAGATCGGGCACCCCGCCGGGCAACGCAGGCGCACGGTGCTGGCCGCGGTCGAGGCGTACCGGCTGGCGATGCACGAGTTCGCGCGCCGCACCCCGCTCGAGATCTTCTTCGCCCCTCCGGACGTCAGGACACTGCGGACGGTGGCGGCACACCGCCTCGGCCCCGCCCGGCGACGCGCCGCCTTCCGGCACACCGAAATCCGCGACGGCGCGCTGAAGCTCGCCGCCTGCGCGCCGTGGGCGGTCGCGGCCGGCCGGCTCGGCGGGGACGGCGATCCGGCGACGCTGGCTGATCGCCTCGGCACCGTGCTCAGGCGCTACCGGCGCACGCTCGGCCCCGCGCGACGGGCCGTGCTCGACCGTTACCGGCTGGCCGACGCGGCGCGCACCGTGCCGGGCCCGGCCGGTTCCGGGGCCCGGTGCTGGGTCGCCCTGCTCGTCCGGACAGACACCGGAGACCCGCTTCTCCTTCGCCTCAAGGAAGCCCGGCCGTCAGTGCTGCAGGAGTACACCGGGGCCTGCGCGCCGGACAATCCCGGAAAGCGGGTGGTCGCCGGACAACGGCTGATCCAGGCCGCGGGCGACGTCTTCCTCGGCTGGGCCCGCTCCCCCGGATTCGATGGCCCGGCCCGCGATTTCCACGTCGGCAGGCTGCGCGACGACCGGAGCTCCGGCGACGTCGCGACGATGACCCCGGACGTCCTGCGGGCGAACGCCCGGCTGTGCGGGTGGACTGTGGCCAAGGCGCACGCGCGCACCGGCGACGCGCTCGCGATCGCCGCGTATCTCGGCTCCGGTCCGGGTTTCGCCGAAGCCGTCCGGGAATTCTCGACGGCCTGCGCCGACCAGAACGAACGCGACCACGCCGCGCTGCGGCAGGCGATCCGGCTCGGCCGCGTCGCGGCGGCCGGGTCGTGACGGACCGCCCGCGCCTCATCCGGGCGCGCGATGCTCCGTCCGGGGGAGTTCGCGGACCCGGTGGACGGATCCGACGTGCATCCCGAGCGATTCGAGCCGGCGCAGGATTCGCGGAAGATCGCCGGGATCGGCGACGGTGCCGAACACAATCGTTTCCGGCGGAACGGGGACCACGAGCACGTCCCGGAAATCGTCGGCGCTTTCGGCGGCCCCTCCTGAAATGGTGCCGCAGCCGCGGAAAACGTAATGCGCGCGGTCCCGGAAACCCAGAACGGCAGGCCCGCTCATCGACGGCCTCCGTCCCGCCCGGCCGCGTGCCACGCGAAGCCGACGACAGCCAGATCGAGCAGCACCACGAACGCCGACCAGCCGTGCGGCGGCAGGAAGACCAGGCGTGCCACCAGGTCCGCACCAGCGCGGAGGCCTGCCCGGACACGGGCGGGCGAGACCAGCGCGGCGAGTGCCACGGTCAGTCCGAGCACCGCCGTCCCGGCGCTGACCGAGCCCGTCCGCACCAGGTCGAGCACCACGACCTCGCCCGGCCCGAGCCAGAGAAACTGTGTGCAGGCGAATCGCGGCCGACCGCCCGCCGAGGAATTCCTGCGTATTTTCACCCGGCCCACGATTCTGCCGCCGGACGCCGTTTTCCTCGCCCGCAGCGGATGAGCCGCTCTTCTTGCCTGGCAAAATCCGCCGGAATCGCCCGGAACCGACCGTGAAGGAGACTTGCGCATGCGCCGACGCCTCGACGTCTCGCTCCGAAGACAAGTGCCGAGGACGAAGGTCGCCGTTCCCGGCCCGCCCGCGGACCTCGTGTCGCGGCCGCGGCTGCTCGCTGTCCTCGATCGCGCGGCCGAGGCCGCCATCGTGTTCGTCGGGGCCCCCGCCGGGTTCGGCAAGACCGTGCTGCTGGCCGAATGGGCCCGCCGCCGGGGCCGCGGGGCGGTCGCCTGGCTGTCCGCGGACGCCGACGACAACGACGACCGGCTTTTCTGGTCCGCGGTCCTCGAAGCGCTCGGCCGCTGCGGCCGGTTCCCGGACGGCGATCCGTTGCGGTTCCTGGCGGTGCCCGAGTCCCCGAGCACCGATCTCGCGTTCCTGGCCGAACTCGCCGACGCGCTCGACACGCTCAGCGAACCCGTCGTGCTCGTGCTCGACGGCGCGCACGAGATCACCTCGCCCGAGCCGTGGCGCGGGTTGCGGGCGCTGGTGCGCCACCAGCCCGCGGGACTGTGCCTCGCGGTTTCGAGCAGGCGGGAGCCGCCGTTGCCGCTGGGCCGGGCCCGGCTCGCGGACCGGCTCGTCGAAATCGGAGCCGAGCGGCTGCGCTTCACCGCCGGGGAGGCGGAAACGCTGTTCGCCGCCGACGCGGCGATCGCCCCGCACGAGGTCGCGCCGCTGGTCGACCGGACCGGGGGCTGGCCGGCCGGGCTGCGCCTCGCGGCGGCGTCCGCGTCCCGGCACGGCAGCCTGTGGGACTTCGACACCGGACGCGACAGCGCCGCGCTCGCCTATCTGACCGACGAAGTCCTCGCCCCGCTTTCGGCGGCGCAGCGGGAACTGCTGCGGACGATCAGCGTCTGCGACGACATCCCGGCCGGGCTCGCTCCGGTGCTGTGCGGGCGATCCGACGCGGAGGCGATGCTCCACGAGCTGAGCGGGCCGTCCGTTCGAGCAGTCGACTCCGGCGGTACTCCCCCGCATCGCCGCGTCACGCCGCTGCTGCGCACCTACTTGCGGGCGGAACTGCAGCGGCGGGCCCCGGACCGTGCGCGGACGCTGCACGCGACGGCCGCGAGCTGGTTCGCCGCGCACGACCGGCCCGCGTCCGCCGTGCTGCACAGCGTCCGCGCGGGCGATCCCGGCCGGGTCGGCGATCTGCTGCGCGCACACGCCGTCCCGCTGCTGCTCGCCGGCGAACACCAGGTCCTGCGCCTGGCGCTCGCCGCCGTCGAGGACCGGCGGGTCGCCGCCGATCCGCTGGCGGCGCTGATCTCGGCCGCGCTGAGCCTCGAGGCCGCCGAGACCTCGGCGGCCTGCCTCCGACTCGCCTGGGCGGACGCCGCGTGGCCGGACCAGCCGACAGCGGAGCTGGCCGTTCTGCGACAGCTGGCGCAGTCCCGATTCGCCCAGCTCGACCGCACCCCGGCGCAGGCTGAGCGCGCAGCGGAGCAGATCGACGAAGGACTCGAGACCGCGCTAGCCGTCCTTGCGGCTGCCCACCGGGCCAGCACACTCGCAATTCGCGGCGATCGCGAAGAAGCCCGGCGATCCCTGGAACATCTCCTCGCCGAGGCGGAAGGACTCAGTCAGGAGTTCACGGTCGCCCATTGCTTGGCCGCACTCGCCGAAATCGCCTGCCGCGACGGCGATTACCCGGCGATGGACCGGCTCGCCCGCCGTGCCGGGACAGTGCGGCCGCGCCAGGATGCCCCGCAGTCGTTCCAGCGCGCGCAAGCAGCGGCCCTGCTGGCGTACGGGGCGCTGGTGCGCGGCGAGCCCGCCGACTGCGTCGCGCACGCGAAACGGGCCCGGCAGCTTCTCGGCGACGCGCCCGCGCGGGCGGCCCGCACCCTGCGGCTGTTCGCGGAAACCCTGCGCGGCGCCGCCGAATTCGAGCTCGGCGGCTGGCATTCCGGGCTGCGCCGGATGCGCCGGGCCCGCCGCCGGCTCGGAACCGGCCGATCCTGCCCGGCCCGCCACGCGGTCCTGTGCGCCGTGCTAGAGCACCGCGCAGCACTGCGGCTGGGAGCGGCAGGCCAGGCGAAGGAGGCCGTTCGCTGGGCCGCGCCCGCCCTCGCCGGTTCGGGCGAGGAACTGCTCGTGCGCGCCCGGACCCAGCTGCGGCTCGGACGCCACCACGCGGCGAGTTCCGTGCTGCGCGCCCTGACGGAGGACGAAGCGCCCATGACGCTCCCGTGGGCCGCGGTCGAGGCGACGCTCGTCGCGGTGCAGGCCGCGCTGGCCGCCGGGGCGCCGGAACGGGCGGCCCGGCTGCTCGACGACGCCCTGCGCGCGGCGGAACCCGCCGGGATCCGGTTCCCGTTCGTCTTCGCCCCGCCCGAGCTCGTCCGGTTCCTGACCAGCCGGCTCGGCGCGCTCGGCGGCGGCGAACGGTTCGCCGGGGAGATCCTCGCGGTGCGGCGCCGGCTGCGCACCCCGCCGATGCCGGAGCCGCTGACCGAACGCGAGCGCGGCGTCCTGCGGCTGCTGCCGACCCAGCGGTCGATCGACGAGATCGCCGAGGACCTGACCGTCTCGCCCAACACCGTCAAGACCCACGTCCGCGGGATCTACGCGAAGCTCGCCGTCCGCAGCCGCCGCGAAGCGGTCTCGGTCGCGCAGGAACGCGGGCTCCTCGACGCGGAGGTCCCCGACTTCGCCGGCTAGCGCCCGCCCCACCCCCGGCGGGCGAGGCGGGCGCGTCCGCGATCCGCTCGGGTGGGCCGGGCACGGGCCGGCGCGCGTCCGGCCCCCGATCCCCGGCGAGGAGAAGTCATGACCCTGGCGAGCGCGGAGTACCCGTTCTGGAACCTGATGGCCACGATGCTGGTGTTCTTCTGCTGGGTCGCCTGGTTCGGCCTGTTGTTCATGGCCATTGGCGACCTTTACCGCTCCGGCGCCTCCGGCTGGGCAAAGGCTGGCTGGACCCTGCTGATGCTCGCCCTGCCGGTCCTCGGCGTCCTGCTCTACCTCGGCATCGAGGGCCGGCGACTGCAAGCTCGGCGGCGCGTCCGCGAAGCAGCCGTCGAACGGCGCTTCGCAGGCTACCTGCGCTCAGCGTCCACATCGGACACGACAAGCGCGGCCCAGATCGCCGAAGCCCGGCGGCTGCTGGACGACGGCGTCATCGACGACGCGGAGTACCAGACCCTGATGCGGAAGGCGCTCGCGCCGTGACCGCGTCGCTGCGGTGGCGGTTCGTCCGCCTCGCGGTGCTCCGGCCGCTGCTCACGGTCACCGCGCTGGTCTGCCTCTATTACCTGCTCCCGATCGGCCAGCCGGTGCGGCCCTTGACCTTGGCCGTGCTGCTCGCCGGGCTCGCTCTCGTGGTGCTGCTGGTCGTCGGCGAAGTGCGGATGATCCTGCGCTCGCCGTTCCCGGCCGGACAGGGCGTCCAGGCGCTGGCTCTCGTCGTCCCGTTGTTCCTGCTGCTGTTCGCCGACGGCTACTACGTCCTCGGCCACGATCGTCCCGGTTCCTTCAGCACTGGCCTGACCCGCACCGACGCGCTGTACTTCGCGGTCACGGTGTTCAGCTCGGTCGGATTCGGCGACATCGCCCCGGTTTCCGCGACAGCCCGGGTGCTGGTGACCGTCCAGATGGTCGCCGATCTGGTCGTGCTGGGCGCGGTGCTGCGGGTAATCGCGGCCGCGGTGCGGCGCCGCCGACCGTCCACAAGGGACCGATCACTCCGGGGAAGGCAGGAACAAGGCGGCGACGAGGCCGGCCGCCGCCGCGACGCTCAAGGTCGCGAGGGCGAGCGCGAAGGACCGGTCGCCCAGCTGCGGCGTCCCGGCGAGCACGGACCCGGCCAGCGCGGTCCCCACCGACGAGCCGAGGTTGGACACGCTGCGCGACACCCCGGAAATGTCGCCCTGGGCCGAATCCGGGAAGCGGGACTGCACCAAGTTCGCCGACGCCGTGAGCATGGTCCCGACGCCGGCGCCGAGCAGGAACAGCCCCGGCACCGCGCTCGCCACGCCCGAGTCGGCGCGCACCAGCACAAGCACGAGGAGCAATCCGGCGACGGCGAGGACGAAGCCGGCGAGGATCAGCCGCCGCTGGGAGTGCCGCCGCGCCATCCGGCCCGCGGCGGCCGAAGCGACGAGGATGCCGATCGTCGCGGGAGTCAGCATCAGCCCGGTTTCGATCGCGTCGCAGCCGCGGACCTCCTGGAAGAAGACTGCCACCACGAAGAACGCGCCCTGCAGGACGAGCCATTGCACGTGCTGGGTCGCCAACCCGAGCCCGGTGATCCGGTCGCGGAAAAGCCCTGACGGCACCAGCGGCTCCCGCCCGCCCCGTTCGCGCGCGCGGACGTGGACGAAGAACAGGGCCAGGAGCGCGGCGCCGATTCCGGCGAACAGCCACACCGGCGAGATGCTTCCCGCCGGGATCAGCACCGCTCCGGCCACGGCGAAGTCCGCCCGGGAAACGAGCCAGCCGTACGAACCGGATTGCAGGACACCGAAAACGACGAAGAACAGACCCGCCGCGGAAAGGGCCGCGCCGCCGACGTCGAACCGCTTCCCGCGCGGCGGCGCGGGCGGTTCGGCGATCCGCAGGGCCAGCAGGACGATCACGCCGACCAGCAGCACCTGCAGCAGGAACGACGCGCGCCAGCCGAGCCAGGTCGTGACCAGTCCGCCGAGCAGCGGACCGGCCGCCGCGCCGAGCGCGCCCGCCCCGCTGACCACGCCCAGCGCCCGAGCGCGGGCCGCCAGGTCCGGGCTCGTCACGGTGACCAGGATGTAGATCGGCGGGATCATCAGCGCCGAACCGATCCCTTCCAGCAGCGAGTAGCCGAGGAGCAGCGTCCCCGGCCCGTGCGCGAGCGAAGCCAGCAGCGCGCCGGCGCCGTAGACAGCCAGTCCGGCCAGGAAACACCGCTTGCGGCCCAGCAGATCGCTCAGCTTGCTGCCCGGCACCATCAGCGAGGCCATGGTCAGCGTGAACACGGTGATCGCCGTCTGCACGCCGAGCACGGTGGTGCCGAGATCCGCGGCGACGGCGCTGACGGCGACGGTCATGGTGGTGGCCGCGTAGCTCGCGACGAACTGGGCGAGGGCCAGGGGCAGCACGATCATCGGCGGGCCTTCCTGTTCGGGTGCCGCACACGGTGGCGCGGCGGCGGCCGGGCCACCTCACCCCGCGCGGATGAGGCGGCCCCGGCCCGGCCGGGCGACGGTGCGGACGAGGAAACCCGTTGCCCCGAAGGAGAAACCCATGACCGAGACCACGATCGCCGAGCACGCGCTGATCGGCGACCTGCAGACCGCCGCGCTGGTGACCACCGACGGGTCGATCGACTGGTTCTGCGCGCCGCGGTTCGATTCGGCGTCGGTCTTCGGCGCCCTGCTCGACGACGAACGCGGCGGCCGGTTCCGCATCCGCCCGGCGGGCGCCTGCGCGAGCTCGCAGATGTACCACCCGGACACGGCGGTGCTGATCACCCGGTTCTCCGGACCGGACGGGATCGGCGAGGTCGTCGACTTCATGCCGCCGTGCGGGCAGGCCCCCGCCGAACGGCACCGGATCGCCCGGCTCGTGCGCTGCGTCCGCGGCCGGATGACCTTCGACGTGCTGGTCGCGCCCCGCTTCGACTACGGCCGCCGTCCGCACCGGGCGATGCTCGTCAACAACGGGGCCGTGTTCACCGCGCCCGGGATGTCACTGGTGCTGCACGCGGTTCGCGAGCCCGGCGACGACCGGCTCGCCGACGCGCGCGTCGAAGGCGAGGACGTGCGTCTCCGGGTCGCTCTCGACGCGGGCCAGGTCCGCGGAGTCGTGCTCGAGACCGGTGCCGCCGAACCGCCGCGCGAGATCGGCGTCGCCGAGTTCACCGCGCTCTTCGAGTCCACAGTGGACTGGTGGCGCGCCTGGCTCGCCCGCTCCTCCTACCGCGGCCGCTGGCGGGAAATCGTGGCCCGTTCGGCGATCACGCTCAAACTGCTCACCTACGCCCCGACCGGCGGGCTGGTCGCCGCGCCCACCCTCGGGCTGCCCGAGCGGATCGGCGGCGAACGCAACTGGGACTACCGCTACACCTGGGTCCGCGACGCGTCGTTCTCGGTTTCGGCGTTGCTGGCACTCGGATTCGCCGAGGAGGCCGCCCGGTTCGGGGCCTGGCTCGGCGACCGCATCCGCGAAGGCGACGGCGGGACCAGCGGGCCGCTCGCCGTCCTGTACCGGGTGGACGGCACCTCGGACCTGCGGGAGGAACGCCTCGCGCACTGGTCCGGGCACCGCGGGTCGAGCCCGGTCCGGATCGGCAACGCCGCGGCCGGGCAGCTGCAGCTCGACATCTACGGCGAAGCCCTCGACAGCGTCTTCGCCGCCGATCGCGCGGGATTCGAGCTGCCGCACCAGGGCTGGACCGCGCTCCGCGCCGCGCTCGACTGGCTCGGCGACCACTGGGACCAGCCCGAGGAAGGCATCTGGGAAACCCGCGGCGGCCGGAAACGCTTCACCTACGGCCGCCTGATGAGCTGGGTCGCCTTCGACCGCGCCCTCCGGCTGGCGGACGCGCACGGCAGGCCCGCCCCGGTCGAGGACTGGACCTGGCAGCGCGACAGCATCCACAGCCAGATCCTCAGCCGCGGCTGGCACCGCACGCGCAACGCCTTCGTCCAGCACGACGCCGGCGACGAACTGGACGCGGCCCTGCTTCGCATGCCCCGCACCGGTTTCCTCCCGGCCAAGGACCCGCTCTGGCTCTCGACGCTCGACGCGATCAAGGCCGATCTGGTCACCGACAGCCTGGTCTACCGCTACGACCCGGTCGCGTCCCCGGACGGGCTCGCCGGCGGCGAGGGCACGTTTTCGCTGTGCAGCTTCGATTACGTCGACGCGCTGACCCGCGCCGGACGGCTGGAGGAGGCCCGCACGGCGTTCGAGAAGATGCTGACCTACGCCAACCACGTCGGCCTCTACGCCGAGGAGATCGCCCCGACCGGCGAGCAGCTCGGCAACTTCCCGCAGGCCTTCACGCACCTGGCGCTCATCGACGCCGCGGTCTCCCTCGACTCCGCGCTCGGCTGACGTTCACGCCTGCGGATTCTGCATCGCCTGCAGCGTCCCGGCGGGCAACCGGTCCGCTCCCCAGCTCCGCTCGACGTAACCGAGGATCCGCGCGACATCCTCGGCGGGCACCTTCTCCGGCTCCCCGTGCTCCCGAGGATCGACGTGGAAGATGTACAACCGGGACGCGAACTGGTCGAACGGCAGCGAGGCCTCGCCGAACCGCTCGCCGTTGCCCGCGGTCGAGACCACGACGCCGTCGCCCCAGTCCTGGCCGCTGTCGTTGTTCGGGTTGTAGAAGTACACCCGCATGACGTCCTCGGGATCCGGGGCCGTGCGCAGGATCGTGATCGCGTGCCAGCCGACGTAGCGGGCCGCGCTGTCGGTGACCGCGATCCCGGCCGGCTGCGGGTGGATCAGCGGCTGGTCGCCGTTGTAGGCCGGGTGGTAGCTCGCGTGGAACTGCCGCAGGAAGTCCTCCGGGTCGACCAGTTTCCCGGTGGCCACGTCGACGTTGATCCGGAATCCCCGCGACGCCCACCAGCCGTGGAATTCGGGGTTGACCCACCGGTGCGGGTCGCCGGGGCGGTCGGCGCAGCGGCGGCCCATCTCGGCGTAGATCCGGTCGAGATGCGGCACGACCAGCGACGACACCGGGTCCAGGTCGGCGGGCAGCTCGGCGGACAGCCCGGCGCCGCTTTCCTTCGACGAGACCGGCTGTCCTTCGAAATGCATGACGACCTCGTCGTCGCGCGCGGCCCACACCACGACCTGCAGCAGGTAGTCCGGGTCGTTGTAGGCCCACATCGACAACGCGCGCGCCGACTGGCAGGTCGGGTTGTCGCCCTGGCCGACGCCGAGCGGCTGGCCCAGCATCGACAGCACGCCCGCGAGCAGCCGCGCCTCGGGCCTCGGCTGGTCGCCGAACACGAGCGTCAGCCGTTCCCGCGCGGCGGCGGACAGTTCCAGCGCCAGCTGCCGCCACAGCGCGGGCACGACCGGCGGCTCGTAGAGGATGCCGCGGTCGAGCAGGAGAGCGAGCCCGTAGACGCACTGGGCGGTCTGCGGGTGCACGGCCTCCTCGATCATCCGGTGGACCAGGTCGTGGTAGCGCAGCAGGCAGTTGCGGCCCACGTCGGACAGCCCGAGCGCCTCGCCGAGCAGGTAGTCGCTCTCGTGCGCCAGGTACCGCAGCAGTTCGGCGTGATACGGCGACACCAGCCCGGTGTCGTGCATGGCCCGGGCGAACCCGGCCGCCTCGTACTGCAGGCTCGCCGCGTCCATCGCCTCGAGCCTGGCCCGGAAAACGTCGACGCCCGGGTCCTCCCGGCAGGCCTCGGTGGTCCCGAACAGGCTGGTGATGAGCCGGTCGAGCCCCTGCACCGAGGACCCGCCCAGGTCGACGTCCGGGTCGCCGCGGTAGATCGAGATGCGGGTGATCAGCGACCGGACCTGGTCGACCTGGATCGGGCGCTGGCGCAGGATCCGCCAGATCTCCTCGACGACCTTGTCCAGGATGCTGTCGTAGCCGATCTGGTCGGCCAGATACCGCAGCAGGTCCCGGATCAGCTGCGCGGTCCGGCCCTGCCTCGTCCGCTCGGCCTCGCTGGGAGGGGTGAACAGCAGCTCCAGGTTCGCCCCCAGCACCTGCGACAGGAACACGCGGGCGTCCTCGGCCGACAGCGTCGGATGCTCGTAGTCGCCGCACGCGACCGCCAGCATCCGCAGTTCGCTGGTCGCCTCGATCACCACGGTGTCGGTGTTCCCGCTGTGCAGGCCGGGGCCGACCAGCGCGGGGATGAGGATCTCCGGGGTGTCCCAGTCGGTGTCCTGGAAGACCCCGGCGTCCTCCAGCGCCCGCGCCCTGGCCCGGACCGCCGCCGCGCCGTCCGGCTGCAGCAGCACGCGCCGCAGCGCCTCCAGCACCCGCCGCAGCTTCGTGTGCTTGCCGAAGTCGCGGGTCTCGGCCATCGCCGCGACGGCGTCGTCGAGCGAGGCCACGCGTTTGGCCAGCGTCGCGTTCGCGGCGGTGACGTCGGCGTTCGGCTCCAAGTGCGTCCTTCGGTCGGGGTGGCGGACACGTCCCTGCTCAGACGTAGAAGTCCAGTTCTTCCTGTTTCTTCAGCAGGTCGCGCATCCGGTAGGCGTCTTCCCCGAAGAAGTACAGCAGACCCCAGTGCGTGCCGAACGCGGTCCTCTTCGTCACCGTCTCTTCCAGCGGCGCGGTCAGGTCGTGCGACTCGTAGTAGTCGTCGTCCTCGGTCTGTTGCGGGATCCGCAACTCGCTGACCACGCGGCGGCGCGGGTACACGCCGAAGCAGCCCGCGACGCCGGTCGCGTCGACGACCTCCCTCGGGAAGAAGGCATCGATCTCCTCCTCGGTCGTCTTCGGGTCGAAGGACAGCACCAGCGCCTGGTAGGCGTTGAAGCCGTAGGCCCGTTCGAGCAGTTCGAAGACCTTGAACCCCGGCGGGCGGTAGGCGACCTCGCCGAAGTACATCTCGCCGTCGCTGGTGACGAAGTACTCCGGGTGCACGAAGCCGAACTCGATGTCGAAGGTCTTGACGAGCTTCTCGATCTGCGCGGTGATCTGCGGCCGGTACCGCTCCAGCTCCGGGGTCGCCGGCACGAACACCGAGTACCCGAGCGTGACGTACTCCGAGATGTTCAGGAACTTGACCTTGCCGTTGTGGATCCACGCCTCGACGGCGAACTCCCATCCGTCCAGATGCGACTCCATCAGGACCGGGAACTCCTCCTCCGGGATCGAGTCGATCTCGTCCGGGGTGCGGATGACGCGGTGCCCGAGGCAGCCCGCCTTGTCGAACGCCTTGAGGTGGATGGGGTCGTTCGGGTCGCCGTCGAGTTTGAGCAGCGTCTGGTTGACCCGCTTGAGGAACCGGACGACGTCCTCGCGGGCGTGCGCCTCCTCGAAGATCCCGACCCGGATGCCGCCGAGCTGCGCGCGCCGCTTCATCAGCGCCTTGTCGCGCAGCAGCATGGCCTGGCCGAACAGGCGCGGGTTGTCCATCAGGACGGAGTTGATCGCCCCGGCCCATTCGACGGTCTCCTCGAACAGCGGGATGGCGACGTCGACGCCTTCCTCGTGCAGCATCTCGGCGATCTCCATCGACCGGTCGTTGAGCCGCTCGAAGTTCCACAGCAGGTACGGGATGTCGTGCTCGACGCAGTACTTCTCCGCCCAGTCCGGGGCGACCACGACGTAGCGCCGGTCGAACCGGTCGAGCGCCTCGACCGCGTTGAGCGACCAGCCGAGCAGCGCCACGTATCCCTTGTCCGGATTCTTCGCGATCGGCTCGGACTGTGGCATAAAGTGTTCCTCCGTTCAGCACGCGCGACCTCGCCACGGCGTGGCGGCCACAGCCGTGCTGAAGTCATATACCCGTAACACGCCGAATGAAACGGAGCTGTCGCGCCCGACAAGGTTTGGCGCGCGGGAACGGTTGCGCCGCAAGGGTTTCCCGGGCTACGCGACCCCGCCCTCCCGCTCGAGCAACGCGCAGGCCGTCGCGAACGCCCCCTCCAGGTCGTGCCCCATCCCGGCCACCACGTCGTCCAGCCCGCGCAACCCCGCCCGTTCCAGCAAGGTTTTCTCGTTCGTCACCCACTCCCCTCGCGCGGCCAGCACCGCGTGCCCGGCCTGCATCGCCGCCACCCCAACCGAAGCGGCAGTCTCGGTGACCCGCCCATGCCGCACATACGCCGTCTTCGCGTACTCCAAAGTCCGCGCCGCCGAAGCACGCCAGAACTTGGGCGCGTTCTCCTGCAACAGTTCCGGATACTCCGGCCGCGGCAACTCCCCGCGCAGCACACGGTTCAGCGCCAGCTCCGCCACCACCAGATAGCTCGGGATCCCGGCCAGGTGGAACGCCAGCGGCTCCCAGCGGAACCGGCCCTTCTCCGCTTCGGCCAGTTCGTGCGAGACCACGTCCAGGTCGCGGTAGTGCACGTCCACCGGCCGCCCTTGCACGGTCAGCCACGCGCCGCCGTTGAACACCCCGCCGCCCCATTCGCCGAGCCCCGACACCTCGCCGGGCAGGCCGAGCGCGCGCAGGTCGTCCGGGTCGAACGCGCCGCGGTAGTAGACCGCGTAGTCCCAGTCGCTGTCCGGGCGGTGGGTTCCGCGCGCCCGCGAACCGCCCAGCGCCACCGCTTCGACTCCGGGCAAACCGGACAGCAGATCGGCCACGTGGCCGGCGAACGTTTCCTCGTCGTTTTCCCGCATCAGGAGAAGATGCCATGAATCTCTGCCAAGATCGCCAGTATTTCGCCGGTTGTCCGTCTGACCTGGGGGTCCGAATGCACCGTTTACGCACGATCGCGGTCGCCGCCGCAGCTGTCGCCGCGCTCGGCGCCGCACCCGCGAACGCCGCGCAGCCCTTCTCCGGCACGATCTTCGCCGCCACGCACAACAGCTACTCCGGCAACGTCGACGGCGCGAAGGGAGCCATCTCCTACCAGCTCGACCAGGGCGTCCGGTTCATCGAATTCGACGTCCACGACAACGGCTACGCCACCCGGCACGACTACGGCATCGGCCACAGCTCGCCCGGCGACCTCGTCGACCACGCGGGCAACCCGGCGTCCGACAGTCTGCGCGACTGGCTCGCCGTGGTGAACACCTGGTCCGCCGCGCACCCGGACGCGGCGCCGATCGTCGTCATGCTCGATCTGAAGGACGACCTCACCGACAACGAGTCGTTCGCCGCCGGAAACCTGGGCGCGGTCAACGCCGAACTGAGTGCCGCGTTCGGGCCGCGACTGCTGTCCCCCGCCGCCTACCGCACCGGCGCGACCACGGATTCCTTGCGCGGCAAGGTGCTCCCGCTGCTGTCCGGCGACGGCGGCACGCGCGCCGCGTATCGCCGGGACGTCGGATACCACCCGGCGGTCGCGGTCAACAGCCGCGGCCAGGTCGTGGAGGTGCACGACTCCGGCGGCGGCGCGCTCTGGTACTGGACCGGACAGCTCGGCGCCGACGGACGCGTCAGCTGGCAGCGCCACGGCCGTTACGACAGCGGCCAGACGCCCGCGCTCGCGCTCGACGACTCCGGCCGGATCGTCGAGGTGCACCAGTCGCAGAGCGCCACCACGCTCTGGTACCACACCGGACAGCTCGGCGCGGACGGCGAGATCAGCTGGTCGGCGAGCCACCAGTACGACAACGGGGTACTGCCGACGGTCGCGTTCACCGGCGGCGGGATCCGCGAAATCCACCGCAGCCAGTCGAACAACCAGAACTGGCAGTGGCGCGGCACGCTCTCCGGCGACACCGTGACCTGGACCGGCAACGCGAAGACGTCCGATCCTCGTTACGACAAGGCGAACGCGGGGCGAATCTCTGTCGCGACCGGCGCCGACGGGTCCACGCCGGCGCAAACCCTGCGCTACTCCACGGATCTCGTCAGCGGCGGCCGGGTGCAGTACCAGCAGGTCGCGTTCGGCGAATACCAGCAGGGCGATCCGGCCGAACTCCAGGACGGGCTGTTCTACGGGGCTCCGGCCAAGGAATCCGCGTTCCTGGTCGCCGCGCGCAAGAGCGGCCACGTGGTGCGCGGCTGGGACTTCGACAACGCGGGCCTCGCCACCGATCCGCTGGTCAACTACCCGGCGACCAACCACCCGTACGACAACTGGTACCGGCAGCTCACCAAGGACGCCGCCCGGTAGCGCCCGCGGAGGTCACCGGGCGCCGCGGTCCATCCGGTCCACCGCGTCTTTGGCCTCTTTCAGGCCGGCTCCGGTGACTTCGCGGTAGCGCTTGATCGCGGCGATCGTCTTGCCCTCGCGCAGCAACGGCTCCAGCTCCCCGGCGAGACTTCCGGACGGCTCCTGAACACCGAGGCGGTCGAGAACCAGATCGAGCTTGCGCTCCAGCCGGGTCATCCTGCGCTCGAGCGATCTGGTGCTCGAACCCCAGCCGGTGCTCATCACGATTCCGAGGATCAGCAGCGCGACGAGCGGCCAGAGCAGTTCGGGGTTCACGCCCGCAGCGTAGCTGTCCGTATTGTCCGGAAAGAATCACCGGGTCAGGAGTGCTGCCCACACCTGCCCTGACGCGGGAAAAAGCCCGCGCTCTCCCACCCCGACGGGGAGAGCGCGGGCCTCGCCCACCGGCTGGAGGGTCGGTGTTCCTCCCAAGAACACCGGCCCCTCCGGCCTGCGGGCGCTCAGGCGGTCCGCTGCCTGAGCCGAGCCGCCCCGACGGCTACGACCGGCATCGACGCTTCCCGCAGCGCCGCCCGTTCGACCGGTCGCCGGACCGCACCGCTCGGAGTCCGCACGCAATATCGCTCCACGGATTCCATCAGCACGGCGGCGACCATCACGACCACGGGCGTAGCCAGCGCGAACCACATGGTGGCTTTGGTACCCAGGCTCGCGGGAAACCAATCGCCCTTTTCCCGACCGGGTGGCGATTAGACTGGCGGCGTGCGCACGCGACCGACGCTGACCTGGGCCGGGCCTGGAGAAGAACTGCCGCGCACGGGCACGGTCGCCGACGTGGCCGAGGTCGTCTCCGGGCGGCGGGTGCTCGTGCTCAGCGGCGCGGGCCTCTCCACCGAATCCGGCATTCCCGATTACCGCGGCGAAAGCGGCAGCCTTCGCCGGCACACGCCCATGACGTACGGCGAGTTCGTCGCCAGCGAGGCGGGCCGCCAGCGGTACTGGGCGCGCAGCCACCTCGGCTGGCGCACCATCGCGCGCGCCGCGCCGAACGTCGGGCACCACGCCGTTTCCGCGCTGCGGGCGGGTGGCTGGCTCTCCGGCGTCATCACGCAGAACGTCGACGGACTGCACCGCGCCGCCGGCACCCCGGGCGTAGTCGAACTGCACGGCAACCTCGACCGCGTCGTCTGCCTCGGCTGCCGCCGCACCTCCGCCCGCGAGGAACTCGACGCCCGGCTGCGCGCGGCCAACCCGGATTTCGCAGCCGTGGCAACGCGGATCAACCCGGACGGCGACGTCGAACTGGCCGAGGACGTCGTCCGGACCTTCCGCACTGTGCCCTGCACGAGCTGTTCCGGCGTGCTGAAACCGGACGTGGTGTTCTTCGGCGAGAACGTGCCGCGCGCCCGCGTGGAGCGGTGCTACCGGATGGTCGACGAGGCGTCCGCGGTGCTGGTGCTCGGTTCTTCGCTCACGGTCATGTCCGGCTTGCGATTCGTCCGGCGGGCCGCGAAATCCGGCAAACCCGTCGTCATCGTCAACCGGGGCCAGACCCGCGGCGACGAGCACGCCGCAGTGCGCGCCGACCTGCCGCTCGGCCCCGCGCTCACCGAACTGCTGGCTGTGCTGGAAACCTCGTTGCCCGACGCGACAGCCGCTGGATAAGCTTCGAACACTCCGACGGAACGGTCCCGAGAAGTACGCCGCAGAAGGGACCGGCCAGCCTGAAGACACCCGGGCGCAGGAGCGGGCGGCAACCCTTGTTGTTGTCGACCCGTTTACCCGGAGGTTCCCGATGTCCATCGGCATTGGCCTGCCCATCAGCGATCCCGCCGCCCTGCTCGAGTGGGCGCGGCGCGCGGACGCCGGCCCGTTCAGCACGCTCGGGCTGCTCGACCGCCTCGTCTACCACAATCCCGAACCCCTCACCGCGCTCGCGGTGCTGGCCGGCGCGACCGCCCGCGTGCGGCTGCAGACCGAGGTCCTGCTCGCCCCGCTGCGCGAAACGGCGCTGCTCGCCAAGCAGGCCGCCACTCTCGACCGGATGAGCGGCGGGCGATTCGTGCTCGGCCTCGGCGTCGGCGGACGCGAGGACGACCACCACGTCGCCGGCACCCCGCTGCGCGAGCGCGGCCGCCGCTTCGACCAGCAGCTCGCCGACTTGTCCCGGCTGTGGTCCGGCGAACCGCACAGCGCCGAAGCCGGTCCGGTCGGCCCGGCCCCGGCGCGCGAGGGCGGTCCGGAAATGCTGATCGGCGCGTTCAAACCCAAGGCACTGGCACGCGTCGCCCGCTGGGGCGACGGGCTGCTCGCCGCCGCCCCGCCGTCGTGGGCGGGCGGGTTGTTCGACACCGTGCGCCGCGACTGGCAGGAGTTCGGCCGCAAGGGCGAACCGCGCCTTGTGGCGCAGGTGAACGTCGCGCTCGGTCCGGATTCCCTCGTGGACGAAGCCAAAAAGGCCATGTACGCGTACTACGAATTCACCGGAATGGCGGAGCGGATGGTGAGCGGAATGCTCGCCACGGCCGACGACATCCGGGCCGCGATCGGCGCGTACCGCGATCTCGGCGCGGACGAGGTGATGCTGTACTGCTACGGCGGCGATCCCGACCAGGTCGACCGGCTCGCCGACCTCGCCTGAAAGCTGACCTCTGCTGAACAAGAGCGGAAGTAAGCTCGCGCCATGCAGGCAGCGACGCTTCCCGGCGGCTCGTCCGCGCCCCGCCCCGGAACTGCCCGCCGGCGGGGATGACGGGCAAGCAGTCCGGGCGGGCCCCCTGGTTCGCCGCGCACCCCCGGCGAGGTTTCCTGCTGGGGGCCGGCGCGGCGATCGCCGGTTCGGGCGCGCTCGCCGCCGCGCTTTCCCGTCCCGCGCCCCCGGCGGCGCGGGACGGGTTCGGCGCGGACTGGCTGTTCGGCCCGTTCGTGCCCGGCAGCACCGATCCGGACTTCGACGACGCCGAGATGGCGCTCGTTTCGGTGCCGCACTGCGTCGTTCCGCTGTCCTGGCAGGACTGGGATCCGTCGGACTGGCAGCACGTCTGGGTGTACCGGCAGCATTTCCTCGCGCCCGCACAGCTGCGCCGGAACCGGGCGTTCCTGCAGTTCGACGGCGTGCTCAGCGCCGCGACGGTGTACCTCAACGGCCGCCGCGTCGCCGTGCGCAGCGGTGGTTACCTGCCGCTGCGCTGCGAGGTCACCGGTCTGCTGACCGACAAGGACAACGTGCTCGCCGTGGTCGTCGACGGCCGCTGGCAGCAGAACACGCCGCCGGATCTGCCGGAGTTCCCGAACCCGACAGCCATCGACTTCTACCAGCCGGCCGGGTTGTACCGCGAAGTCCGGCTCACTGGCGTGCCGCAGACCTATCTGTCCGATGTGTACGCGCAGCAGATCGCCGTGCTGACGCCGAATCGCGAGGTGCTGCTGCACTGCACAGTGGATTCGGCGAAGCCGGTCAAAGGCCCGGTTCGACTCACCGCCGCGCTCAGTCAGCACGGCGGCGAGATCGCGTCGTCGTATACCGATCTCACCGGACTGCCGAAGGGAAACACCGAGGTCACGGTGTCGCTGCAAGACCTGGAAGCGGTCCAGCTGTGGGATCTGGACGACCCGGCGTTGTGCGACATCCTCGTCACGCTCGCGGTCGACGGCCGGAAGGTGCACACGTATCCGGTGCGAACCGGGCTGCGCGACGCTCAGTTCACTGTGGACGGTTTCCGGCTGAACGGGAAGCCGCTCAAGCTGTTCGGGCTCAACCGGCACCAGTGGTACCCGTTCGTCGGCGGCGCGATGCCGGACCGGGTGCAGCGCCGTGACGCTCAGCTGCTGAAAGAAGAACTGAACTGCACGATGGTGCGTTGCTCGCATTATCCGCAGGCCACGGCGTTTCTCGACGCCTGCGACGAACTCGGCGTCCTGGTGTGGGAGGAACTGCCGGGCTGGGATCACGTCGGCGACACCGCGTGGCAGGAGCTGGCGGTGCGCGACGTGCACGACATGATCGTCCGCGACCGCAACCATCCGTCGATCATCGTATGGGGCACCCGGGTGAACGAGACACTCGGCCAATACGCGCTGTACGGGCGGACGGACCAGCTCGCCGCGGAACTCGACCCGATGCGGCCGTGCACCGGCGCCGTCGCGGGCGAACGCGGCTACGTTTCGCCGCTGTACCCGGTGAAAGCGGCCGGCGGGGTGTTCTCCTTCAACGACTACAGCCGTCCCCGTCCGCCAGGTTCCCCTCCCCCGCTTCGCCCGCCGCGCCGCGGAGTTCCTTACCTGGTCAGCGAAGCGATCGGCACGCTCGTCGGTTCAGCGTACTTCCGGCGGACGGATTCCCTTGCGGTGCAACGGGAACAGAGCATGCTGCACGCCTCGGTGCACGACCACGCCGCGTCCGATCCGCGCTACAGCGGCCTGCTCGGCTGGTGCGGGTTCGACTATCCTTCCGGCTGGTATCACCACTATCGCGGCGTGAAATACCCCGGCGTGATGGACTTCTTCCGCATCCCCAAACTGGGCGCGGCGTTCTACCGGGCGCAACGCGATCCGTCCCGCGGCGCGGTGATCGAACCGGCCTTCTACTGGGATTTCGGCCCCGGCTCGCCGCCGGGCGGACCGGGCCGCGACGCGATCGTCTGGTCGAACTGCGAGGTGCTGGTGGTGACCGTCGCGGGCAAGCGCCCGGTCACCGTGCGGCCGGATCGCGCGCGGTTCCCGCATCTGGCGTACCCGCCGTTCCCGGTGGATCTGCGGGTGGACGGCCGGGCGCGCCCGGAACTGGCGATCGAGGGCCGGATCGGCGGGCAAACCGTGCTGCGCAGGCGATTCAGCGCGGATCCGGCGTACGACACCATCGCGGTGACCGCCGACGACGACCAGCTCGTCGCCGACGGCGCGGACACCACCCGGGTCGCTCTGCGCTCGCTCGACCGTTACGGCGCACCGCGTCCGCACGCGCGCGGGGTGCTGGCCGTCGCTGTGAAGGGTCCCGGTGTGCTGATCGGCGACCCTTACCTGGATTTCGGCGCGCTCGGCGGCGCCGCGGCGGTGTGGATCCGGTCGATGCGCGGCACTCCGGGGACGATCACCGTGAGTGCCACGCATCCGTTCGTCAACACCGGGACTGCCACGATCGAGTCCTTGTGAGCGCGACCCGCGCCTGCCTCACCACACGACCGGCACCTGCGAAACCCCGCCCGTCAACCGGTTCGCCCGCACTTCCAGCTCGTCCGCGGGCACGGCCAGCCGCAGATTCGGGAAGCGGCGGAACAACGTCGTGAACACCACGCGCAACTCCGTGCGCGCAAGGCTCGCGCCGATGCAGAAGTAACCGCCGTAGCCGAAAGCGATGTGGGAGTTGGGTTTGCGGTCCGCGTCGAACTCGTGCGCCTCCGCGAACACCGACGGGTCGCGGTTGGCCGAGGCGGTCGAGATCATCACCGCGTCGCCGCGCGGGATGCGAACGCCGCCGATTTCCACGTCCTCGTGCGCGTACCGGAGCAGCCCGAGCCCGCCCGGCGCGGACATCCGCAGGATTTCCTCGACGGTGGCGTGCACGCGCCCTTCCGGGTCGGCGGCCAGCGCGTCTCGGCGGGCGAGGTCGGTGAGCAGGAACAGCACGCCGAGGTCGATCCGGTTCGACGTGGTCTCGTGGCCGGCGAACAGCAGTCCGGCGGAGAGCCTGCCGAGGTCGTCGTCGGTGAACGTCGGGTCGTCGGCCTGCGCGGCGACCAGGTCCGAAACCACGTCCTGGCCAGGGTTCGCGCGTTTCGCGTCGGCGAGGCCGGACATGTAGGCGCTGAACTCGGTCATCGCCACCTCGGCGTCGCCGCCGCTGTCGAGCACCCCGATGCGGTCGGACAGGTCGCGGAACTTCTCCCGGTCGGAGTACGGGACACCGAGAAGTTCGCAGATCACCAGCACCGGCAAGGGGAACGACAGATGCTCGTGCAGATTCGCCGGCGAGCCCGCGGCTTCCATCCCGTCGAGACACCGGTCGGCGAGTTCCTGGATCCGGCTGCCGAGGCGGCGCATCCGGTTCGCCGAGAACGCCGGGACCAGCAGGCGGCGCAGCCGGGCGTGCTCCTGCTGCTCGGTCTCGAAATCGCCCTGCGGGCCGTTCAGCACCGCGGCGTCGGAGACCGCCGAGGCGTCCTCGGGATGCGGGTGGGAACGGCCGAACCGGTTGTCCGCGAACACTTCCCGCGCCTGCTCGTAGGCGGTGACGAGCCAGGCCGGGTCGCCCGCCGGGGTCGTCACCGGGGCGATCGGGCCCTCGCGGCGCAGGACTTCGTACAGCGGCGCGATGTCCAGGACGTTCGGCCTCGCGAACGGCAGCTGGGTGGGGGTGGGCATTCGGGTCCTCCTCGGGTCAGCCCGCCCGCGTGCGCAACGACGCGAGCCAGTCCTGTTCGTTCTCCGCGCGGCGCTGGACCTCGGCCAGCACGAGCCTGCTCCACGGGTCGGTCTGCCCCGCGCCGAGCTTCGCCAGCCGGTCCCGCTGCGCCGCGACGGCGGCCTCGCGTGCGTCGAGCACCCGCAGCCGTTCCTCCGGGGCGAGCCTGCCGAACCCGGCCAGCCGCGCCAGAAACTCGGCCGGATCGCCGGCCAGCTCCGGCGGCAGATCGGCGAGCAGATCGTGCAGCAGTTCCCGCCCGACGTCGGTGATCGTGTAAACGTGCCGCGGCGGCCGCCCCTCCTGCGGCTCGGCGGTCCGGGTCACCGCGCCTGCCTCGGCGAACCGTCGCAGGGCGGGATAGAGCGAGTTGTTCGACAGCGCCCGACCGCTGGATTCCTCGACCTGCTTGCGCAGCTCGTACCCGTGCCACGGCCGCTCGGCGAGCTTCGCGAGCAGGAGCACGTCGGTCCACACATAGGTCACCGTAACCTAGGGTCCCGTTGCCCGGCAACGTCCGAACGGCGGAGGCCGGAAGAAGATCTCGGGCCGTTTTTTGTCGGTGCGTCCCGGTACGGTCGGCTTCGACCGATCCGGAGGGGGATGTCCATGCCAGACCACGTCCGCTACGGCCTCTACCTGCCGCCTTTCGGCCCGCTCGGCGACCCGGCAGCGCTGGTCGACCTGGCGGTCCGAGCCGAAGCCGCCGGCTGGGACGGGGTGTTCCTGTGGGACCACGTGGTGCCCGCGATGCCGCCGATCGCGGACACCTGGACCACCCTCGCCGCCATCGCGCAGGCGACGAGCCGGGTGTCGCTGGGCCCGATGGTCACGCCGCCGAGCCGCCGCCGTCCGTGGGTCCTGGCCCGCCAGGCCGCCACCGTCGCGCGACTTTCCCGCGGTCGGCTGATCCTGGGAACCGGCATCGGCTCCGACGAAACGGGCGACTTCAGCCGGTTCGGCGACCCGTCCTCGCCCGGCGCTTTGTCGTCCCGGACCGACGAGGCGCTGGAGATCGTCCGCGCGATGTGGGCGGGGGAAACCGTTGAGCGCCAGGGGCAGCACTACCAGGTGAACCTGGACGCCGCCGACCCCGAGCCGTACCGCATTCCGGTGTGGACGGCCAGCATGACGCAGCACCCGCGGGTCCTGCACCGCGCCGCCGCGAGCGACGGGATCTTCCCGAACCCCGGTCCTCAGCCGCCCTCGCCCTCGGCGTTGGCCGGCCTGGTCGCCCAAGTCCGGCCGGCGGACCGCCCTTACGACGTCGCGGTCTCGGGGAACGCCAGCCCGGCGTGGGAGGACCCGAGCGGAGTGGACCTCGCGGCGCTTGCCGAGGCGGGGATGACGTGGTGGATGGAATCGCTGATCCACTTCGATCCGCTGGAGCTTTCGCTGACCGTCGTGGATGCCGGGCCTCCTCGGATCGGAGGCTAGGAGGGGTTCGGGGTTCGCCCGGGGATTTCGCTTGTGGCGGCCGGAGCCGGGCCTGGGCGGAGGTGGTTAAGGTCGGCTGCGAGTGGTGGCCGAGGGCGCTCGGGAGGGCATGGCCGAGGACGGCTGGACGGAGGTGACTGGGAGCGGATGGAGGGGGCCGGGCAGATTCGGCCGCGCAGTCAGCACCAGCGCCGTCCTGACGCGGTCCCTGTGTGCCGGACCAGCGCCCGCCGTCGAAGCTCGATCGGGCCGGGCAGCACCTATCTCGCCGCCACAGCTTTCCCGGGCAACGGATCTCCGACCCCTCGCGACTGGGCCTGATTTTTCTTCACCTGCACCTCTCACAGCCGCTTCCCCCATCCCACCGCAGCAGTCCTCTCCCGCACGCCAGGAGGACGCCCCCACCCGACCGGATTGTCCTTCGCCCGCCCCGTTTTCGACGCGCGCAGCGTCGCCCTCCCCCACGGTCGTCTGATCGTTCAACAACCACCCGGCCGTGCCCGCCCCCGCCAGCGGCAGCCTGTCTCCCGGAGCGGCAGATTGCCGTCTGTCCCCCTTCGGCGGCTTCCCTGTGCGGCGGTGGCGAGCTACCGTGGAGGGTGGTTGAGCCTCCAGCCACCGTGATTTCGTCCCGCGCGCCGGGATGCCCGGTGCCCGGCCGGTCCGGCATTCCGCCGCAGCCCTGTGCGCGGCTCAGAGAGAGTGCCGTGATGACCGCCGCGCACAGTGCACGACTGACCGCCATGCCCTCGCCGGATCCGACGGGGATGCTCCGGCTGCGCGTCCGCCACCCCGCGCCGGGGACAGCCGTCGTCGAGGTTGCCGGGGAGGTTGACCTCGCCACCGCGCCGCGGCTGGCCGAGGTTGTCGAGTCCAGGCTGCGCAGCACGGTCAGCCTGGTGATCGTCGACCTTCGCCGCACGACCTTCCTCGGCGTCGCCGGGCTTCGCGTCCTGATCCGGTTGAAACTGCTCGCCGCGGGGGCGGAAACCGACTTTTACGTCGACCCTGGCACCGCGCCGACGGTTCGGCGTTTGCTCTCGCTCTTCCCCCTGGACTGCGCACGCTCCGGAGCCGCGGAGGGGCTCACCGAGATCCCGCTGCCCCGCCCGGCCGAGAAGGCTTGACCGTCCACTGAGGACACTGCGGACAGCGACCGGCGGCACGAGCTCGGACAAACCCGCCGAACGGGGCCGCAGCCCGGCGCGGAAGGCGGAACTCGTCCGCCTCGGCTGGCCTGCCGCAGTCACCACCGAGCCCACCCTGCTGAAGCCGCACCGAGCCGAAGCGCGCCAGAGCAACCACGCCAAGCCAGACCTGTTGCTGCACCCACAACCGAGCCGAAGCACGCCGCAGCAACCACACCAAGCCGGATCTGTTGCTGCACCCACAACCGAGCCGGATCCTGCCGCAGCAGCCGCGCCTAGCCCAAACCTGCTGAAGCAGCCACGCTAAGCCGCAGCAGCCGCACGGAGCCGCAGCCTCCTGCCACCACCCGAACGGCCGCCAGGTCGGCATTACTCACGACCCCAGACGGCCCCCGCCCTTGACCTCACCCGGCCGCGCACCGCGTCCCAGCAAGAAAACGACCGAGCCCCACAGCGAAGCTCCGCCCACCAACCCAGCCGCCAACCCCAGCGAACCAGCCCGAAACCGAGATCGAGCCTCAGGCGTCCGGATCCCGGAAATCCTCCGGGCTCACATCGTCCAGCAAATCCCGGAACCGGCGGATCTCGTCCTCGTTGGCCTCCGCCGGTTCCTCCAGATCCGCCGCGGCCTCGAGCGCCGAACCGAGCGATGCCTCGTCCCCCGCCGCCACCGTCACGTCGACCGCCGCCTCGTCCAGCACCGCCTCCGCGACCTCCAGCGGGGCGTGGGTCCGCAGCCCGATCGCGATCGCGTCGCTCGGGCGGGCCGAAACTCGCACGCCGCCGGTCAGGACGAGGTCCGCGTGGAAGATGCTGTCCAGCAGCTGGGTGATCTCGACCCGTTCGACGCGCTGGCCCAGCGCCGCCAGCACCTCGATGATCAGCTCGACCGTCCCAGGCCTCGCCGACACGACCTGTTCCTGTGCGGCGGCCAGTTCCTGCGCTTCCGGCGCGCCGATGGTGATGGCGAGCCACCGGCGCGAGCCGGATTCCTCGCGCAGCAGCACGACCGGCGCCGACTCCTGCGCCACCACGGCCAGCCCCTGCACCCGCACCTGCACCATGGGGGTCACCCCGCTTCCGAAAAGGTTCTCCCTGCTGACTACCCAACGCCCGCCGGTTTGTCACGCGAAATCGCCGTCTGCCTCACCGCGGATTCACGCACCTGAGCCGCGGAGACGGCGCCGCGGTCCAGGAGAACGCTGCCGCAAACGTGCCCCTGCGCACAATTCGGGAACCCCTCCGCACGTGTCGATCGCACCGCGCCTGGGTATGCCGGAGCCATGAACGACGAGGGACCCGGCGGCCGCGCCAGCGGCGGCATGCCAGCCGTGGACCGTTTGCTCGACGAGGTGATCGAGCTGCGGCTTCCCGCGGAGACGTATCAGATCCCGCTTGTCCGCATGCTCGCGCAGGCTGTCGCCGCGCGGGCCGATTACGGGCTCGACGCGATCGCCGACGCCAAGATGGCCGTCGACGAGGCGTGTGCCCAGGTCGTGTCGACGGCGGCCCCCGGCGCGGCGATGACCTGCCAGTTCACCGTCTCGCCCGACGGGATCCGGTTCGGCGTCAAGACCCGCACGCGCCATCCCGAGCCGCCGAGCGAGCGAAGTTTCGGCTGGCACGTGCTGACCACGCTGGCCTCGAACGTGTCGGCGCGCTGCGTGCCGGACCCCGCCGAAGACGGGTACGCGCTGACCCTCGACCTCGACCTGCACCGGGAGGCGAGCGGGTGAACCAGCCGCCGGTCATCCGCCACCGCGACGAATACGCGCACACCGCGCCGCTGTTCGAGGAGCTCGCCGCCCTGCCCGCCGACGACGGGCGGCGGCCGAGGCTGCGCGAACAGCTCGTCACCGAATTCCTGCCCGTCGCCGAGCACATCGCCACCCGGTTCACCGGGCGCGGCGAACCCCGCGAGGATCTCGTCCAGGTCGCCCGGATCGGGCTGATCAACGCGATCGACCGGTTCACGCCGGACCGCGGCCCGGACTTCCTGTCCTTCGCCGTGCCGACGATCATGGGCGAGATCCGCCGGTACTTCCGCGACACCGGCTGGTCGGTGCGCGTGCCGCGGCGGCTCAAGGAACTGCACCTCGCGCTCAGCCGCGGGTCGGGCACGCTGTCGCAGACGCTCGGCCGCGCGCCGACGCCCACCGAGCTCGCCGAGCACCTCGGCCTCGAGCTCTCCGAGGTCCACGAAGGGCTCGTCGCGGGCCACGCGTACCAGACCCTGTCCGTCGACAAGCCGGTGCACGACGACGCCGAGCCGCTGCTGCTCGCCGACACACTCGGCAGCGACGACCCGGAGATCGAGCACATCGAGAACCACGAGGCCCTGCAGCCTCTGCTGCGCGAACTGCCCAAGCGGGAGCGCGCGATCCTGGTGATGCGGTTCTTCGGCGGCCTCACCCAGACGCAGATCGCCGAGCAGGTCGGGATCTCCCAGATGCACGTGTCCCGGCTGCTGTCGCAAACGCTCGAACAACTGCGCGGCAAACTCACCGGCGACCCCTGAGCATGCCCGCGACGGGGGTCGCCCGACCGGGCTTGACCCCGTTGTCGCACCCTCGCGGATCTGCGACGATTCGAGCCCGTCCATCACTTGAGGAGGGCCCGATGGCCTCGAGACTCAACCCGTACATCAGCTTCGCGGGCAACGCGCGCGAGGCGATGGAGTACTACCACGGCGTGTTCGGCGGCGACTTGGCGCTGAACACCTACGGGGAGGCCGGCGCACCCGCGGAGGCCGGCAACGCGGACAACGTCATGCACGCGATGCTGGAGGGCGGCAACGGGTTCACGCTCATGGCCTCCGACGTCCCGCCCGGCATGGAGCACAACCCGGGCACGAACATCTCGATCAGCCTCAGCGGCGACGACGGCGACCTGCTGCGCGGCTGCTGGGAAAAGCTGTCCGACGGCGGAACGGTGACGGTTCCGCTGGAGAAGCAGATGTGGGGCGACGAATTCGGCGCCTGCACCGACCGGTTCGGCATCTCCTGGATGGTCAACATCGGCCAGCCGGGCTGAACCGCCGGTCAGCCGCGCACTTCCACCTCGGCTCCCACCGGAAGGCGGTCGAAGAACAGCGCCGAATCCTCCTCGGTCAGGTGGAGGCAGCCGTGCGACGGACGGTCGAGCGGCCCGGCGTGGAAGGCGATGCCGCCCGCGGCGAAGAAGACCGAGTTCGGCATGTCGTCGCCGTACTCGTCGCTGCGGTGCACGCGGTCCTTCCACGCCACTTTGAACGTCCCGGTCGGCGTCGGCTGGCTGGGGGCGCCCGGCTCCATCGGGACCGAGCGCACCACCGCGCCGTTCTCCAGCAGCCACGCTCGCCGCAGCGAGAGGCTGGCGCACGCGCCGGTCTCCACTGAGCACGGCGGGCTCGGCGAGGCGTGCGCGGCCCGCGGCACGGGCAGTTCGGGCTGCGGCGCCAGAGGCTGTCCGGCCGCCTCCGGTTCCGCCTGCACCCCGCACCCGGCCGCGACCGCGGCCGCCCCGGCCAGCACCATCGCGACGATCTTCCCGCGCATCCGTCCGCTCCCGCCGTTCGTTCCCCTGTGCTCTACGGGCGAGCGGGCCGGAAGGTTGCGACGATGACGCGTCAACAACCGGTATCGTCGGCGGGCGACGACGAGGAAGTGCGGCGATGGAACTCGGCATCTACAGCTTCGGCGACCGGCCCGCCGACCCGGTGACCGGCGAACAGGTCCCGGTCGCGCGGCGGCTGGCCGAAACGCTGGAGCGGATCCGGCTCGCCGACGAGCTCGGCCTCGGGTTCTACGGCCTCGGCGAGCACCATCTGGAGCAGTTCGCGATCTCGAACCCGGCGACCGTGCTGGCCGCCGCGGCGAGCGTCACCGAGCGGATCACGCTCTCCAGCGCGGTCACCGTGCTCTCCACCGAGGACCCGGTGCGGGTGTACCAGCAGTTCACGACGCTGGACCAGCTCAGCCGCGGCCGGGCGGAACTGCTCGCCGGGCGCGGTTCGTTCACCGAGTCGTTCCCGCTCTTCGGAGCCGACCTCGCCGAGTACGACGAGCTGTTCGAGGAGAAGCTCGCCCTGCTGCTGCGACTCGACCGCGAGGATCCGATCACCTGGTCCGGCCGGTTCCGGCCGCCGCTGACAGACGCGCACGTCTACCCGCGTCCGTACGGGCGGCGGCTGCGGATCTCGGTCGGCACCGGCGGGCATCCGGAGTCGTCGGTGCGCGCCGGGCTGCTCGGCCTGCCCGTGGTGTACGCGGTGATCGGCGGCGAGCCGGAGCGGTTCGCGCCGCTCGTGGACGTCTACCGCCGAGCGGGCGAAGCGGGCGGGCACTCCCCCGGCGACCTGCACGTCACGATGAGCGCGATCGGTCTCGTCGCGGAGAATTCGCAGGACGCCAAGGAGAGTTTCTACCCGTACTGGCTGGAAACGATGAAGTACGGCGCGCGGGCCCGCGGCTGGCGGATCCCGGCCCGCGCGGAGTACGACGAGTACACGCGGGACGCGGCCGCGCTGTTCGTCGGCAGCCCCGACGAGGTGGCCGACCGGCTGATCGCCGTCGGGAAACTCACCGGGGCCGACCGCTACGCCATGCAGATGGACTGGTCCGGCGTGCCGCACCGCAAGGTCATGAAAGCGATCGAACTGCTCGGGGCCGAGGTTCTTCCGAGGATCCGGAAGGAATTCGGCACCGCGCCCTGACTGTCCATTCAGGACTTTTTACCGCCGAGAACCTGGTGCAGCGCCGCACCGTCGGGCACCCCGAGCCCGGTGCACGCGTCCCATCCGGCGGCGGCCGAGTACGCGCCGTTGCCGCCCTCGGTGATGTCGCGGAACCCCGGCTGCGCCTTGCCCGCGCCGACCCCGGCGTAGAGCTTGCTGTGCACCAGCCCGAATCCGCGCCCGGACAGCTGCGCCAGCCTGGCCAGCAACGCCGACCACAACGGCGAAACCGCGCTCGTGCCGCCGACCACGATCTGCTGTCCGTCGACGAGAACCTCGTACCCCGTCGACGGATCCGCGTTGCCGGCCACGTCCGGGACGCCGCGGCCGGGTTTTCCGTCGCCCGCTCGCGTCGGCACGCCCGCGGCCTTCTGGAAGTCCGGCACCGGGAAAGCGTCGCTCACGCCGCCGCCGGTCGCGCCGCCTCCGGAGGTGTTCCAGACCGTCTCGGAGTTCACTGTGGACGGTGGGGTGCCGTCGAGTTTGGTGCCGCCGCAGGCGAGCGCGTGCGGGCTCGACGCCGGGAAATCGACGTGCTGCGCCCCGTCGGTCTGCCCGTCGGCGCTGCCGTTGTCGCCGGACGCGCAGCAGACCGTCACGCCGAGCGCGGCGGCGTCGGCGAACGCCTGGTCCATCGCGGTGCGGGCCTGCGGCGTCCACTGGTCCTCGGACTGGCCCCAGCTGATGCTGACCGCTACCGGGGTCGGCGTGGCGTGCACCGCGGTGCTCACCGCGTCCAGGAAGCCCTGGTCGGTGTTCGGCGCGAAGTACACGACCTGCGCGGCCCCCGGCGCGAGCGCACCGATGACCTCGACGTCCAGCGCCACCTCGCCGTCGGCCGAATTCGGGTCGCCGGTCGGCGCGTTCTTGCCGCCGTCGACCCCGGCCGCGGTGATCTTCGGTTCGGTGATCTTCAAGCCCGAGAAGTACTTCTTGAGGTCGTCGGGCTTGTACCCGCCGCCGAGTTCGATCACCGCGACGGTCTGGCCGGTGCCGTCGGCGTCGGCCGGGAACCCGTACAGCTGCCCGACCTGGTCCGGCGTGTACCCCTTCGCGGCGGCTTGCTTGTGCAGCCGGAACTGCGCCCGCGCCTGCGGCCGTTCGTCCAGGCCGAGCACGGCGACCACGACGTCCCCGAGCGCGGCAGGCACTTCCAGTTCCCCGCTGCGCGCGGCGAATTCGCCGGTCTCGCCGTGACGGACCCGGTTCAGCTCGGTCTTGAACGCGGCTGTCATTGCGCGCGCCGGGCCGCGGACCGAGACGCGGCGCGAGCCGGCGTGCGCGTCGGTGACGGTGAGCCCGGCGTCGGTGAGGACGGTGCGCACCAGGTCGAGATCGTCGGCGGTGGCCCCGTAGCGCTCGGCGAGGTCCGCGGGAGCGAGCGGCTCGCTCAGCGCGGCGACGTTGAGATCGGCGCGCCGCCGCAGCACGACGGTCGCGGTGACGGTGGCGTCCGCGTCGAGCGGGCCGAGCACCTCGGCCTCGGACAGCGCGGGACGCAGGCTTCCGGATAGCGATACCCACTGTGATTCTGTCATCACTCCATGGTCGCCCCGTCGAGGCCGGCACACCACCGCCGTATCCCCCGTCCGGCGGCAAAACCTGTCCGGTTTTTTGTCGACCCGATGACCGGGACCGCGGCTGCCGTGCCGCCCGGGCGCGCGCACAGTGTCTCCATGAAACGGATCCTGGCTCTCGGCACGGCCGCCGTGCTCACGCTCGGCGCGGTCACCGCTTCCGGCAGCGCCGAGGGCGACCTGGCCGCGCACGGCTGGGTCGGCACGTGGGCGGCGGCGCCCGCGGCCGCGGTGGCGAACACGCCGCAGGGGTATCCGAACTACTCGATCCGCAACGTCGTGCACACCAGCGCGGGCGGAAATCAGGCCAGGGTAAGGCTTTCCAACACCTTCGGCACCGCACCCCTCACCCTCGGCCACGTGACGCTCGCCGTCGCCGCCGACGGTCCGCGCGCCGCCAGCGGCACCATGCGCACGCTGACCTTCGGCGGACAGTCCACAGTGGTCGTTCCGCCGGGAGCCGAGGTGCTGAGCGACCCGGCGTGGCTGCGCGTTCCGGCCGACGCCGACCTGCTGGTGACCACCTACGTGCCCACGCCGTCCGGCCCGGTCACCTACCATCCGCTCGCCCAGCAGACGTCGTTCTTCACCCGCGCCGGCGACTTCGCGGGCGAGGAATCCGGCGCGTCGTTCACCGAGCAAACCGCCGTGTGGCACTACGTCAGCGAAGTCGACGTCCGCGGACCCGCGCGCGGCACGGTCGTGACGCTCGGCGATTCGATCACCGACGGCTCGCACTCCACGCCCGGCGCGAACCGGCGCTGGCCGGACAAGCTGAGCGACCGGCTGCACGGACAGCTCGGCGTGCTCAACGCCGGGATCAGCGGCAACCGGCTCCTTCTCGACGGCGGCACCTCCGGCCGCAACGCGCTCGCCCGGCTCGCCGACGACGTGCTGAGCAGCGGCGACGTCCGCACGCTGATCGTGCTCGAAGGCATCAACGACATCCAGCAGAACCCGCACCAGACCGATCCGGCGATGATCGTCTCGGCTCTGCGGCAGATCGTCGCGCAGGCCAAGGCGCGGGGCATCCGGGTCATCGGCGGCACGCTGACGCCGTTCAAGGGCTGGAAGGTCTACGACCCGACGCTGGAGAAGACCCGCCAAGCGGTGAACTCCTTCATCCGGACCAGCGGGATCTACGACGGCGTCGTCGACTTCGACGCGGCCGTGCGCGATCCCGCCGACCCGCTCGCGATGCTCCCCGCCTACGACTCCGGCGACCACCTGCACCCGAGCGACGCCGGGTACCAGAGGATGGCCGACGCGGTGCCGCTCACTCTCCTGTGACCGGCACGAGCGGCTTGCGCGGGAACGTCAGCACGGCAAGGAGACTGAGCGCGCCGACGCCCACCATGTAGAGCGAGACCGACAGCGACGTCCCGGTCGAAGTCTGCAACGCGGTCGCGATCAGCGGCGCGAATCCGCCGCCGAGCACCGCGCCGACGGCGTAGGCGAACGACGATCCGCTGTAGCGGAACCGGGATTCGAACAGCTCCGAGAACAGCGCCGACTGCGGGCCGTACGTCGCGCCGAGGCCGATGTTCAGCACCACCACCGCGACGATCAGCAGCCACGGCTGCGCGGTGTCCACGAGCAGGAAGAACGGGATCGACCAGACCACCAGCAGCACGGAACCCGCGAGATAGACCGGTTTCCGCCCGGCCGAGTCCGACCAGATCGCCGCCGCGACGATGCTCGCCAGCCACACGACGCTGCCGACGATCACCACGACCAGCATCGTCGTGCTGGACAGCTTCAGCACCGAGGTGCCGTACGACAGCAGGTAAGCGAAGAAAATGTAGCCGAGCGCGGTGTTCGCGATGAAGCTGACCGCGGCGGCGAGCACCTGCTTCGGCCGCGCGCGCAGCACCTCCACGATCGGCAGCTTGCTGCGCTCGCCGGTGCTGCGCAGCTTCGCGAACACCGGGCTTTCCTCCACGCGCAGCCGGATCACCAGCCCGACCGCCACCAGCACGAGGCTGACCAGGAACGGGATCCGCCAGCCCCACGACCGGAACTGATCCGGCGACAGCGAGTTGTTCACCAGGAAGAACACGAGCTGCGCCAGGATCAGCCCGGCCGGAACGCCGATCTGCGAGAAAGATCCGTACCGGCCGCGCTTGCCTTCCGGAGCGTGCTCGACCGCCATCAGCGCCGCGCCGCCCCACTCGCCGCCGGCCGAAATCCCTTGCAGGACGCGGAGAACGACGAGCAGGATCGGCGCGATCACGCCCGCCTGGTGATACGTCGGCAACACGCCGACACCCGCGGTCGCGAGCCCCATCAGCACCAGCGAGGCGACCAGCATCGCCTTGCGCCCCACGCGGTCGCCGAAGTGGCCCCAGACGATCCCGCCCAGCGGCCGCGCGACGAATCCCACGCCGAGCGTCGCGAACGCGGCGAGCGTGCCGGACGACGGAGACAACGACGGGAAGAAAAGCTTGTTGAATACCAAGGCGGTCGCCGTGCTGTAGGCGAAGTAGTCGTACCACTCGATGGTCGTCCCGATCGCGCTGGCGAGCGCCACCCGCCGGACCCGTCCCGCCGTGTTCACGTCCTGCTCAAGCACCACTGCCGAGCCCCCTTCTCGTTCAGGCGCGTCATCTTGGCACGGCGGCTCCCCTCCGGTCGACCATCGGAAGGCGGGGGCTTCGCCCGTCCGGCCGCAGCGGCAGGAGTGCGCGGAAAACTCGATCTCCGCCGCGCTGTGCTGGACGATGCACCAGGCCGAAGACGGAACCTGGACGCTGGACTTCGCCGACAGCGAGCCCGATCCCGTCCCGGCGCCACGGCCGCCTGGCACCTCGGCTGGTGGTGGAGCGGTGCCCTCGACCAGGTCCGCGGCCTCGAACCACCGGAGCGGACCGCCGTCGCCTGGCTCCGCGGCCTGCGCACGGACTGGCTTGCCGCACTCGACCGGCTCACCGACGCGGACCTGGCCTCCTCCGTCCCGTTCCTGCCCGCAGGCGACCCCTGGCGCACCATCGGGCGCCTGATCGCCTGGGCGAACGCCGAGTTGATGAAGAACGTCGCGGAGATCGGCCAGCTCCGACTCCAGCGAGCGGCCCGCTGAGAGCGGCTACCCCGCCTCGGCGATCAGCTCGTCCGCGACCCACCGCGCGACGCCGGCCGGATACGGCGTGGGCAGCCCGAGCACGACATGGCTGAACCCGGCTTCCAGCGCCTCCCCGATCGCCGCCCGCGTGCGCGCAGGCTGGTCGTAGGACACCGGCAGGTGGATCGAGCGCGTGATCTCCGCCGGATCGCGGCCGATTTCCGCGCAGTACCCGTCGAGCATCGCGTTGCGTTCGACGGCGTCGGCGATGTCCCCGCCGGGGATGTTCCAGACGTCGGCGTGCTCGGCGACCACCCGCAGCGTCGCGCGGGCCCGGCCGCCGATGACGAACGGCGGGTGCGGGCTCTGCACCGGCTTCGGGTTGCCGAACGCGCCGGTCAGCTGAACGTGCTCGCCGGCGAAATCGAACGGCTTGTCCTCCGTCCACAGCCTGCGGATCACCGTGCACGCCTCGGCGAACCGGCCCACCGCGTCGGCGGTGTCCAGATACGGCAGGCCATGCGCTTCGTACTCCCGGCGAGCCAGCGGGTGGCTCGGCAGGGAGCCGACGCCGAGCCCGAAATCGAGCCGTCCGCCGGACACGACGTCGACGGTCGCGGCGATCTTCGCCAGCATCGCAGGCGGGCGGAACCGGTTGCTGGTCACCAAAAGCCCGAGCCGCAGCCGCCCGGTCTGCGCGGCAAGGGCCGAAAGCAGTGTCCAGCCCTCGAAAATCGGCCCGTCCAGTTCGCCCGCGATCGGCAGGAGGTGGTCGAACAGCCAGGCGTGCTCGATGGACGGGATCTCGTCCGCTTCCCGCCAAACCCGCTGCAGCGAGGCGTACGTGGTCTGCATCGGCGCGGTCATGATGCCGAACCGCGGTTTCGTGGTCATCTCGGGAAGTCCTTTCACTCGTGCGATTCGACGCGGCCGAGCGGGCTGTCCTCGATACCGGCCCAGCTGTCGTCGCCCGGGATGAGCGCGCTGCGGAGATACGCCGTGGTCAGCCGCTGCTGCAGTGCGACGCGTTCGGGGCTTTCGTCGGTGGTTTCCTTGGCCTCGTAACCGGTGATGCCGCCGAGCGAATGCTCCGCGCCGAAGAGCGTCAGCAGGCTCTTCTCCCCCGGGCTGAGCCGGTAGGCGTCGGTGAACCAGTCCGGGCCGCGCACGGACAGCATCGAATCGTCCTGATCCCCGGCGACGAACAGCGCTGGAGCCTTCAGGCCGTCGAAATTCGGGCTCATGAAAGGGAAATGCTCAGCCGCGAACGGCGACAGGTCCGCGCCGCCGATGCCGGTGAGCGCGAACAGCACCCCGGCAGAGACCCGCGCGTCGGACAAGTCCTCGCCGAGGCTGCCGTCCGCCTCGACGACGCGCGCGCCCAGCAGCATGCTCGCCGACTGCGCACCCCAGGAGTGCCCAGCGACGGCGATCCGGCTGTGGTCGACTCGCCCGCTCAGCCCGGGCACCGCCGCTTCGACAGTCTCGAGCTGGTCGATAACGTGCCGGAGGTCATCGACGCGCAACCGCCAGATGTTCGGCGTGCGCGGGTCTTCCGCAGGCAGCGCGCGGGTCCGCGAATCGAGGTGAGTCGGTTGCACGACAACGAATCCGTGCGCGGCCCAGTAGTCGGCGAGCGGACCGTAACTGTCGAGGGACTGGCTGAAGCCGTGCGAGAACACGATCACCGGAAGATCCCGTCCGGTCGCCGGAGCGGACACGCGCACCGGCAGATCCTCGCCGCGGCCCGGCGCGTCGAGCCGCACCGGTTTGACCGAGACGACCGGAGCCGCAGGCTGTACTGCAGACATGGGAAGTACCTTCTTTCGCCGTCGGGCGCGAGGATGTGGTGGCCGGCGGCCCGATCTGGCATCATGAGCAAACGGAACGTTGCTCCGCTAACTATACGGAACACTGTTCCGCTTGTCTAGCGGCGACACGCGGAGGGAGTGGCACGTGGGTGAGAACGCGGGAGCCCGCGCGAAACGGGCGGACGCCCGGCGCAACGAGAAAACCCTGCTCGACGCGGCGTCGGCGGTGTTCGTCGAGTCCGGGGTGGACGCGCCGGTGCGCGATATCGCGACCAGGGCGGGTGTCGGCGTGGGCACGATCTACCGGCACTTCCCCACCCGCGCGGACCTGATCATCGCGGTGTACCGGCACCAGGTCGAAGCGTGCGCGGACGCGGGGCCGAAGCTGCTGGCGGACAACGATTCCCCGCACGCCGCGCTCGCGCAGTGGATCGACCTGTTCGTCGATTTCCTCGTCACGAAGCATGGGCTGGCCGGGATCATGCAATCCGACCACAGCGGGTTCGAGGCGTTGCACTCCTACTTCCTGGAGCGGCTCGTCCCGGTGTGCACGGAACTGCTCGACGCCGCCGCGAAGGCCGGGGAAATCCACACCGACCTGGAGGCCGTGCATCTGATGCGGGGCGTGGGGAACCTGTGCATCGGCGCGGAGGCCGACGACAGTTATGACGCTCGCCGCTTGGCTGCGCTGCTGATCACCGGGCTGCGGCAGACCGGGTAAGCGCGGCGAAACGAGCGGATCCGCTACCGCGCGGCCGGAACCTCGACCTCGTCCGGACGCCGCTCCGGACGCAACCCTCGCCAAGCCGTATGCCGCAGCCGGCCGTCTCCCGGCGTGAGCCTGCGGTACACCACCTCGCCGACCACCTCCGGCTTCAGCCAATGCGCGCCGCGCGCCCGGTCTCGCGGCACCTGGTCGGCGAACGGGCTTGTCTTGCGCTCCAACGGAATCAGCTGCGCCTGAAGGTCTTTGAGCATCGCGTCGGTGAAGCCGGTGCCGACGTCGCCCAGGTACCGCAACTCCCCCGAAGCCGGGTCGTGCGCGCCGAGCAGCAGCGCGCCGATCGTGCCCTCCCGGCGGCCCTGGCCCGGACGCCAGCCGCCCAGCACCACCTCGGTCGTCTGCACCAGCGGGTGTTTGAGCCATTCCGGACTGCGCCGTCCCGGGTGGTACCGCGACGCGCGGGCCTTCACCATCAGGCCTTCGAGCATCATCTTGCGCGCGACGTCCAGCAGACCGGCCGGGGTCATGCCGTCTTCGGCGAGGTCGCGGTGCCGGTACCAGGGCGTGATCGCGACCAGTTGCCGGTCCGGCGGCTCGATTTCGGCGAGGACCTCGCGGCGTTCCTCGTACGGCGCGTCGAGCAGGATTTCGCCGTCCAGGCTCAGGATGTCGAAGGCGAAGTACGCGACGGCCTGCCAGGTGCGGTTCTGCAGAAGGCCGAAATCGGGACGGCCGTGCTCGTCGAGGGCGACGATCTCGCCGTCGAGCACGGCCGGGCGTCCGCCGAGAGCGTCGCCGAGCGCGCCGGACAGCTGCGGGAACCTCGCGGTGAAGTCGTTGTCGTTGCGGCTGGTCAGCAACGTGCTCCCGTCCGGTGCGACGCGCATGGTCGCCCGGTAACCGTCCCATTTGAACTCGTACGCGTAAGCCGGATCGTCGCGCAGCGTGCCTCCGTCGGGCGACGCCAGCATCGGCTCGATCGCGGGCGGCATGCCGCGGGCCGGTTCGGACATTCGGGCACCTCCGCGCACCACCGTAAGCCGAACCCGCCGGATCCGCCGCCGTAAGATGGCCGGGTCCACGATGGAGGGGGCCAGGACCGGTGCCGAGCAAGGATTTCGAACGGATCATCCGCAAGCTGCGCGAGGTCGAGCGCGGCAGCGGCCGCGACTACACGTCGTTCAGCGTGCGCGGCAAGCGCTTCGGCTACCACTGGCCGCGCACCGACACGGTCGGGCTCAAGCAGACCATCGCGGAACAGCAGGCGCTCGTCGCGGAGCGTCCGGACGTTTTCGAGGAGCAGTTCACGTCCGGCGGGTTCGGCTGGGTGGTGGTGCAGCTGAGCGGGATCGAGGCCGACGAACTGGCCGAACTCGTGTACGAGGCGTGGCGGCTTTCCGCCCCGGAGGACCTGGCGGCCGAGGTTCCGCTGCCGCAGCTCTGACAATCCGGCATATCGGGTAACGGCCCGGCGGGTCCTGGCGATCTTCTTCGTGTTCCGGGAGAAGGGGGCTGCGGTGTCGCGGCGGACGGTGCAGGTGCTGGTGGCGTTCGGGGTGCTGGCCGCGGGGATGTTCCTGCTGTGTCAGCCGCTTTTCGCCGCCAGGCCCGGCGAAGAGTGCCTCCCGGGCCAGGACCAGCCCGCTTCGTGCGGCCCCTCCTACGCCAACCCGGCCGAGTGGGGCGGGGTTTTGGTCATCGGGGCGATGCTGGCGCTGCTCTATCTGCGCTACCTCGCCGACCGCAAACAGGTTCTGTGAGCCGGAGTCCTCATCGGACCGATCCGCCGTCTGCCCGTCTCGGGGTGCGCGGCCCTCGTCCGCGCTGAGCTGCCCCGGCAGTCCACATCGGACCGGGCCGCCGACCGTGCTCAAGGGGCGCCGTTCCCGCACTCCAGTCCACATCGGACCGTCCACAAACGACAGTGCGCCCCGGCCGGGAAGGCCGGGGCGCACCGCGCAGTCACCAGGGGTTGTTGTCCTGCTCGTCCGGATCGATCCCGCCCGGACGGCGTCCCTGCGGAGGAGAAGCGGGCCCGCCCGGCGCGGGCGGCGACGCGGGCGGACGCGGCGCACCGCCCGCGGGAGGCGGCGGCGTCTTGGCGGGCGGCTCCGGCTGCTCTTCCGCGCTGTCCTGCTGCTCGGCCGGGTCCGGGTCGGGGTCCGGGAACCGGTTGCGCAGCGAATCGAGCATGACGGCGCGGGTGTCCGGGTCCTCGTCGCCCAGGCTGCGGCCCATGACCTCGGCCACGCGGTCGGTGATGCCCGACTGCGCCTTCCGCATGGTCTCGAGCACCATCCTGGAGAGCTCCTCCGGCGGGATGGTGCGCGTGCGGGAACTGAACACCAGGTCCGACACGACCCCGTCGGCACCGACGGTGACCTTGACGGTCCCGTCCGGGCTCGTCGCGGTCAGCCGCAGCTGCTCGGTTTCCTGCTGGGCCGCCGCGTAGCGCTCCGCCTTGCGGGCGAACCCGGCCGCCCATTCGTCCATTCGCCGGATTGCGTCGTCGGGGTCCCTGATCAGGTCGCCCAGCCCACCCGCGCTGGTCATGCTTTTCGTTCTCCTCGAATCCCGTCACCCGCTCCGTTGCGGGCGGGTCCAATCCTCGCCGCGACGGGCACCGTCATCTGTCGAAGGTACCCGCCCGCCGCCGCGCCGCGAGAGCGCCATCGCCTCGCTACGCCTCGCCCGGCGAAACGCCCCGGTCGACCGGCTGCGCGGCATCGACCCGTTGCTTCGCCTGCAAGGGCTCCGCGCTGTCGTACCGGGCCTCCGCGGGCACGCCGTCCCGGTTGAACGGCACGTTCTGCCCGGTCGGAGCCTGCACGCCGCCGACCCGGAACCGGTCCTTGAGCTCCCCGCTGTCGGTCTTGCTGAGCATCCCGTCGGTCGCCACCTTCTTGAACGGCTTCGACTGGCCCTCGTCGCCCTCCTGGTAGGACTTCGCGGCGGTCCGGACGTTGTCCGAGGTCGCCTGGACGCCCTCGATCGCCCCGCTGATCGCTTCCTTGGCCTTCTCGCCGGTCGGGTTGATGATCGGCGGGAGGAAAGCGCACAGCAGCCCGTACGCGTCGTCGGACATCGCGTAGTTCGCCGCCTGCGCCGCCGTGTTCAGCCGGTCCACCAGGCCGTCCAGGTGGCTCGCGTGCGCCACGAGGTCGTCGGGTTCTACGCGGAACCCCTGTGCGCCTCCGCTCATCGCCGCCTCACTTCCAGTCCTTGTTCTTCCAGTCGCCGATCACCGGCGGGGCGACGACCTCGTCCGGCGCGAAGAACGACGGATCGTCCGACTCGACGAAGCTCGCGACCTTGTGTTCCTTGTCCTCCGGGCCCTTGCCGCCCTTGCCGCCGCCCATGGCTCCCATGCCGGGAGCGCCGGTCGCGCCCTTGCCGCCCGCACCGCTCGAGCCGGGGCCGCCGCGCCCGGCGACGCCTTCTTCGGCCGCGCCGGAGCCGCCCGCGCCGCTGAACGCGCCGCCGGAGCCCGGACCGCCCTTGGCGCCGCCGAGGCCGCCCGCACCGCCGCCGCCGAGCCTGCTGCTGATGCTCTCGCCGTTGACGCCGCCGACCTTGCCGATGCCGCCGAGCTTCTCCCCGCTCGGGCCGGTGCCGCCGCCGGGGAACAGCGGTTTGCCGTCCGGGCCGATCTTGCCGGGGTTGAACGGCTTCGGCTCGTACGGCTTGAGCCCGCCGGGGCCCTCGGGGATCGAGGGCTTGAACGGCTGCGGCTTGTACGGATTCGACTTGTAGGGGTCGCCGTCCTTGCCGGTCGGGATGCTCGGGATCGGCGGCGGGGTGAAGCTCGGACCGCCGCCGCCGGGGTTGCCTCCACCGGGACCCGGGATCGGCGGGATGTTCGGCGGGATGAAGCCGCCGCCGGGGTTGCCGCCGCCGGGACCCGGAATGGGCGGGATGTTCGGCGGGGTGAAGCCCTGTGCCTTGGTCGAATCCGGGTTGGTGTCAGGGATGGGCGGGAACGAGCCGCCGGGCCCGCCGGGGACACCGCCCGGCCCGCCGGTGGCTCCGCCGGGACCGCCCTGCGGGATGTTCAGCGACGCCGGGTCGAACCTGCGCTCGGGGCTGTGCCCGCCGGGACCTCCGGGGACGCCGCCCGGTCCGCCGCCGCCCGGACCACCGCCGCCTGGACCGTACGGTTTGCCGTCCGGTCCGATCGGCCGTCCGTCGGGGCCGATCGGCTGCCCGTTCGGGCCGACCGTCGTCCCCGGCGGGCCGATCGGCTTGCCGTCGGGACCCAGCGGACGCCCGTCCGGGCCGATGAGCTGGCCGTTCGGGCCGACCGTGGTCCCGGGAGGGCCGATCGGGTTGCCGTCGGGGCCGATCGGGCGGCCGTCCGGGCCGACCCGCACCCCGCCGGGCGCGCCCGCGCCGCCGCCGGGCTTCATCGGGGTGCCCCGGAGCGCCGGGGACAGCTGCGCGGTGGGCAGCTTCGGCGGCTCGGCGAACCGCGGCGTGGCGACCGCGCCGCCGATCGTCTGGTCGTACCGCGTCATGATCTGCGCGGCCTGCTCCCGGGCGGCCTGCTGGTCGGTGAAGGTCTTCATGGCCGAGGAGTAGGCCACGACGTAGGCGGCCGGGTCCTTGATCGTCATCAGGACCTTGTTCGCGTCCTGCGCCGAGAAGTTCACCGGCGGGTTGGCGTTCATCGCCTTCTGCGTCTCGTTGAGCGCCTGCGAGTGGACCTCCTGCTGGCGCCCGGTCAGCGACGCGCCCTGCGCGGTGGTGCCGAGCCACTTGCCCACGTTGGCGAGGTGCACGCGCGCGGCGTCGCCGGCGTCGCCCTTCCAGTTCGAGGTGCTCGCGTTGATCGCGTCGCCGAGGTTCTTCTGGTGCGTCGCCAGCTCGTTGCCGAGGCTCACCCACGCCTCCGAGGACTCCGCCACCGAGGCCGGGTCCGCGTGCGTGGTGATGGCGTCGATCATCTGCTCGTGCGTCGCGTTCTTCCAGTCGGTGTGCGGCGCGGCGCCCGGATCGCGCATCTCGAGGTCTTTGCCGAGATGCTTCTTCGACTCCTCCAGGTTCCGCTGGTACATCGCCTGGATCAGCTGGTCGCGCGCCTTCCCCTGGACGTTCGGGAGCAGCCAGCCGTTGAACACGGCGTCGATCTTGTGCTGCGCGTCCTCGCGCAACTGGTCGCCCGAGGCCACGTCGTCCGGGCGCACCGGGCCGATGTAGTACTTCGACGAGGGGTCCAGCGTCGGGTTGTAGAGCGCGGTGTTGCCGGGGTCGTAGTCCGTCGAGGACGGATCGGAGACGGACTCGGCGGTCGGTTGCTTCTTGTCGGCCACTGGTCTCCCCTTCAGCCCTGCTCTTGTGCGGTGCGGTGGATGCGCTCGAAGGTCTCCTTGGAGCTGTGCTCGCGCTCCTTGTAGTTCTTCTTCGCGAGCTTGATCGCCTCGACGTAGGTCGGGAACTCCCGGTGCGCCGCCTGCAGCTGGGTGACCAGGCCCTGCTGGTCGCGCGCGGTCTCGGCCATGTGCTTGCTGACGAACATCCCGGCCGGGCTCTTCGACATCGCCGGGACGCCGGCGATCTTCTCGATCAGCTGCACGTGCGCCTCCAGCGCGTCGAGCACGCCCTGGAGCGCGGCGATCATCTTGTCGCCGGTGCTGTCGTCCACCGCGAACGATCCGCGCTCGGCCAGCGTCTTCAGCTGGCGCGCGGGAAGCGAGAAGCCCACCGGGGCCTCGGGGGCCACCCTCGCTTCCATCGCCATCGGTGCCTCGTCGGTCATCGGGACCTCGTTCTCCTCGTGAACTGTCGCCGCCTGCAGTGGAAAGATCAGTAAACCTCGGAAACCGCCTGCTGCACCGCGCGCTTGAGCTCGCGGGGCCCGGCGGGCACGTATTCCGCGGTCAGGTCGCCCGCCTCGCTGACGGTGGATGTGATCAGGTAGCGGCCGTCGGCGGTGTCGAGCCAGCCGATCGGGTTGCCGCCGCGCCGCTCGCCATGGCGGCCCCAGCCGCTCACCGCGATGTGCCCGCCGCCGAGCCGGGGCTGCGCCAGCACGCGTTCGAGCACCTCGACCCCGCCGGGGGCGGGGCGGGAGACCCGCGGGTCCGGGCGGCGCGGCTGCACGCGCCCGCTGACCTCGATCATTCCGAACGCGTCGGTCTCTTCCTCGTCCTCGGCCGCCTCCGCCCGGCGGCGCGCGGTCATCGCGGACACCTCCTGCGAGGCCGCCTGGCGGATCGTGTGCGCGCCGGTGCTGGCCGGGCGCGCCTGCGGCAGCACTCCGGCGATCACCTCGACGAGCTCCTCGTCGTCGAAGAGCGAGAACAGCAGTTTGTCGGTCTTCGGGTCCTGTGTGATCCCGAGAGCCTGCCTGCCGTCGCTGAGCGCGACCACCGCGATGTCCGCGCCGAGGCCGTCGATCCCGCTGACCGCGACCGAGACCCGCGGCTTCGCGAGCAGCTCGAAGGCAGTGCGCACGTAGGGGCTCAGCTCGTCGCCGCTGGAGAGCCTGCGCTCCTCGATCGCGTCGTTGACGACCTTCGCGACCTGGACGTACCGGTCCGGCTCCGCGGGCACGGAGCCGATCCGGAGCGGGAACTGGCGGATGTTCCCGCCGGTCGCCTCCCCGACCACCAAAGCTTCGACGACGTCGAGAACGAACTCGAACCTGTCCGCCATCCCGAGGGCATCCTTCCCACAGCCGGGTCGGGCACGGCCGCTTCGGCACCCTTGTGAGTGACGCCGAATTGCGTTGCCGTGCCTGGGATTCGCAATGGGGAAAGACTATCAGTCCGGCAGGGGCGGGTGATCACCACGGGGACAGCTGCCCCAATGTACCGAGGGCCGTGTCCGAAGAGACACGACCTGCGGTTTCGCCGCGCGCGCCGCTTGACGCGCGACCGGGAAGCGGCGGAAATTCCCGGGTGCGAGAAAGCCGACAAAAGGCCGCCGCGGATCGCGGCGGCCCCTTGTCGTGCCCGGTTTTACCGAGTTGTTCTTCTGTCCTTCGCCCTCGTTTCGCCGGGTCGTTGCTCCACAGTGGACTGGGCCTGCATCAGGAGACGCCGCGCGCCCGTTCGATGTCCGGCGAGCGGTACATCCGCTCCGGGATCCGCGCCAGCGTCGACTCGTGCACCTGGGGCCCGAGCCCGTACAGCTTCTGGAAGCTCATGATGAGCGGCCGCCACGCGTCCGGGTCGACGTGGTCGTCAGTGCCCGGCAGCCGGATGTCGTCGTGCACGAACACTCGCTGCACGCGCACCTCCAGCCCGACGATGCCGCCGCGCTGGGCCTCGTCGTCCTCGGCGAACGGATGCACGGACTCCAGCACGGCTTCCATCGCGACCGGGCATTCGGCGACCCGGGGCGGCGCCACCGTCTCCGACGGCACCGGAGTGAGCCCCGCGCGGCCGAACTTGTCCGCGACGTGGAAGTAGCCGCGTTCTTCCTTGCGCGGCGGCACGGGATCGGACCCGGTGGTCAGCGCGAGCCGGTCCACCGCGGCGGCCATCGCCGAGGACGGCAGGTTCAGCACGCATTCGCGCGTGCGCAGGAGGTTGAGCGTGGTCTTCGAGCGCGCGCCGAGGCCGAGCATCGCGCGCCAGCCGAGCCAGAACGCCGACGACATCGGGGCCAGGTTGGCCGAACCGTCCTCATTGGACGTCGAGACCAGCACCACCGGGGTGCCGAAGTACAGGATTCCGGGCTCGATTGCCGTGTGGGCGGGAAAAGTCGTGTTCACAACGCCCAGTCTTGCCGCCGTCGCCCGTGCCCCGCTGGCGGAAATCGGCCGTCGCTCTCGGCCCCGGAAAAGCCGTGAAGGACTCCTTGAGTGAATCTGATTCCCTCAAGGAGTCCTTCACGGACAGCCGGTCAGGCGACGCCGGCGGCGGCCAGTGCGCGGGCGGTGAGGACCCGGGCGAGGTGCTGGCGGTACTCGGCCGTGGCGTGCGGTTCTTCCGGAGGCGAAGTGCCCTCCGCGGCCAGCTTCGCCGCCTCCGCCGCGGTGGCGCCGTCAGCCAGCGCGCGTTCGGTGGCCGACGCGCGCAGCGGCGTGCCGCCCATGTTGATCAGGCCGACCGAACGCCCGGCGACCACGACGCCGACGATCGCCCAGTCGATGGCCCGGCGGGTGAACTTCTCGAACCCCCAGCCCAGTCCGGCCTGGCTGGGCAGCCGGATCTCGGTGAGCAGCTCGTCCGGTTCCAGCGGCGTCGTGAACGGCCCGAGGAAGAACTCCGCGGCCGGGATCCGCCGCTCCCCCCGCGGCCCGCGCGCGACGAGCGTGCCGTCCGCCGCGAGGACAGCGGCGGGCAGGTCGGCCGCCGAATCGGCGTGCACCAGCGACCCGCCGATCGTCCCGCGATGGCGCACCTGCGGGTCGCCGACCGACCCGGACACGTGCGCGAGCAGCGGCGCGTGCTCGGCGAGCACCGGGTCGTGCTGAAGGTCGTGGTAGCGGGACAACGCCCCGATCACCACCTCGTCGCCCTCGGTCCGGACGAACTTCAGCTCCCGCAGCGGCGCGATGTCCACCACGACCTCCGGCGCGGCGAACCGGAGCTTCATCAACGGCAGCAGCGAATGCCCGCCCGCGAGCAGCTTCGCGTCCTCCCCGTGCTCGGCGAGCAGCGCGAGCGCCTCGTCCACAGTGGACGCACGCCGGTAGGCGAACCCAGCCGGGATCACTGCGCCACCTCCTGCCCGGACGCGTCGATGACGGCGCTGACGATGTTGTGGTACCCGGTGCACCGGCAGAGGTTGCCCTCCAGCGCGGCACGGGCTTCGTCGCGGGTCGGCTTCGGGTTTTCCTTCAGCAGCGACACCGTCGCCATCATCATGCCGGGCGTGCAGAACCCGCACTGCAGGCCGTGCTGCTCGCGGAACGCGCGCTGCACCGGGTGCAGGCCGTCGGCGCCCGGTCCGGAGGCCAGACCCTCCACAGTGGTCACTTCGTGCCCGTCCGCCTGCGCGGCCAGCACCGTGCAGGATTTCACCGATTCGCCGTCGAGCAGCACCGTGCACGCCCCGCAGGACGTGGTGTCGCAGCCGATGTTCGTGCCGGTGAGGCCCGCGGTGTCCCGCAGGTAGTGCACGAGCAGGGTGCGGTCGGGCACCTCCTGCTCGACCGTCTTCCCGTTCACCTCGATCGAGACCCGCACGTCAGTTCGCCTTCCTAGCGTCGTTCAGGGCCGTCCACACCCGCAGCGGGGTGGTCGGCATGTCCAGGTGCGCCACGCCGAGGTGGGCGAGCGCGTCGACCACCGCGTTGTGCACCGCCGGCGTCGACCCGATCGTCGCCGCCTCGCCGATTCCCTTGACCCCCAGCAGGTTCCGGGTCGTCGGCGTCTCCATGTCCACCAGTTCGAAATCGGGCAGCTCGGGCGCGGTGACGAACGAGTAGTCGGCCAGCGTCGCCGTGGTCGGGTTGCCGTCCGCGTCGTAGCTCATCACCTCGAGCAGCGCCTGCGCGATGCCCTGGCCGAGCCCGCCGTGCCGCTGGCCGCGGAAGGTCAGCGGGTTCACGATCGGGCCCGCGTCGTCGAGCGCGACCAGCCGCCGCACCTCGACCTTCCCGGTTTCGGTGTCGACCTCGACGACCGCGAGGTGCGCGCCGAACGGGAACGTCGGAGAGCCTTCGCCGAACCAGACGTCGGCGGTGAACCCGTCCGCCTCGCCGGCGACCTGGGCCCAGTAGAGCGTCGTGCTCGACGGCGCGCCGCGGACCTGCCAGACGCCGCGTTCGGCGTCCAGCTCCAGGTCGTCCGGCGCCGCTTCGAGCAGTTCGGCCGCGACCTGGCGGGCCTGTGCCACGACCTCCTCGGCCGCCTTCCGCATCGCCGAACCGCCGAGCTGCAGCGACCGCGAGCCGAAGGTGCCGACCGCGCGCGGGACCTCGTCGGTGTCGCCGTGCCGCACGGTGATCTTGTCCATCGGCACGCCAAGCTGGTCCGACAGCAGCATCGCCAGCGACGTCCCGAGCCCCTGCCCGTGCGGGGAACTGCCGGTCCACGCGGTGACCGAACCGTCCGGGTGCACGTCGACGCGGCCGCTCTCGCCGCCCGCGTCGCCGCCGGTGATCTCGACGTAGGACGCGATGCCGAGCCCCAGCGCCACCGGATCCCCCGCCTCGCGGCGCTTCCGCTGTTCCTCGCGCAGCTGCGCGTATCCCGCCGCGTCGAGCACCTTGTCGAGCGCCGCGGCGTACTCGCCGGTGTCGTAGGAGCCGCCGGTCGGTGTCTCGTAAGGGAATTCCTCGGGCCGGATGAAGTTGACCCGCCGGACGTCGGCCGGATCCATCCCGATTTCCGCGGCGAACATGTCGATCGCGCGCTCGACGGCCGCGGTCGCCTCGGGACGGCCCGCGCCGCGGTAGGCATCGATCGGCGTGGTCGTGGTGACCACGCCGCGGCTGCGCGTCTGCACCACCGGGAAGCGGTAGACGCCCGGGGCCATCAGCTCGGTGAGCGTCGGCAGGAACAGGGCTCGCGGGTACGCGCCGGTGTCCTGGAGGACGTCGAGCCGGTACGCCAGCACGGTTCCGTCGCGCTTGCCGCCGATGGTCACGGTGTTGCGTTGCGCGCGGCCGTGCGTCATCGAGGTGAGATTCTCGCTGCGCGATTCGGCCCACCGCACCGCGCGACCGGCGCGCTTCGCCGCCCAGGCGAGCAGCACCGCTTCCGGATCCGCGCCGATCTTCGCGCCGAACCCGCCGCCGACGTCCGGCGCGATCACCCGCACCCGGTCCTGGCCGACGCCGAGCCCTTCGGCCACCGTGCGGCGGCCGATCTGCGCGTTCTGGGTGGAAAGCCACAGCGTGACCCGGCCGTCCTCGCCCCACGCGACGGACGCGCCGCGCGGCTCGACCGGAGCCGGCGCCACGCGCTGGTTGAGGATGTCCCCGGTGACGACGACCTCGCAGCCCTCGAACACCGAATCGTCGAACTCCTCCGGCCCGTGCGAGTGGACCACGTTGCTGCCGTGGTCCGGGAACACCAGCGTCTCCCCGGCGAGCGCGGTGTCGAGGTCCACGACCGCGTCGAGCGGGTCGTAGTCCACATCGACCAGTTCGGCCGCGTCGGCGAGCTGGTACCGATCCTCGGTGAGCACCAGCGCGACCGGCTCGCCGACGTACCGCACGACGTCCTTGGCCAGGAACGGCTCCGCGACCGGCCCGGCCGTGCCCGGTTCGAGATCGAGGTCGGCCGCGGTGTAAACGCCGACGACGCCCGGAGCGGTGCGGGCTTCCTCCACGTCGATGCCGACGATCCGCGCGTGCGCGATCGGGCTGCGCACGAAAACCGCGTGCACGGCGCCGTCGAGCGCTTCTTCCTTGAGGTCGTCGACGTACGTTCCGCCCGCGGTGATCAGCTTCTCGTCTTCGACGCGCACCACCCGGGTGCCGACAATGCTCATCTGTCCTCCTGCTCGGATACCCCGCCGACTATGCCCGTTCGCGCGGCCGCGCGTCAGCCTGAATTGGTTTGCCACGCCGAAACTGCCGTGAGGGAGAGCTTGTGGCGGCGTGGCGGAAGATAGCGCACCGGGACGGTGAGCTCCGCTCAAGCGCCAAGAACCCTCGGGACGCGGCTTCCGGCCGGGTTCTTCGCCGTCACCGCGTGGCTGCCGTGGGGATTCGCTCCTCGAAGCAAGTCCCCCGCACCCGCGACCAGACGACCGCGTGTCGCTCAGCCCGAGTAAGCCTGCCAACCCAGCACCACCGCCAGAGAAAGCCCGCCCAGGCCGATCGCGATCCTCAGCGGCGTCGCGGGCAGGTAGCGCACCAGCACCGAGCCCAGCCAGGACCCCGCCACCGACCCGAGGCACACCGCGATCGCCGCGGGCCAGAAGACCTTGCCGGTGAAGGCGAAAACCAATGCGGCGATCAGGTTCGCGGTGCCGGTGGCGATGTTCTTCGCCGCGTTCGTGCGGGCCAGCGACTGGCTCCACACCGTCGTCAACAGCGCGAGCATCAACACTCCGGCCGCCGCCCCGAAGTACCCGCCGTACACGCCGACGAGGAACGCCGCGATCCCGGTCAGCGGGCCGATCCCGCGGTGTTCGTGATGCTCGGCCATCCGCCGAAGCCGCGGGCCGGCCATCAGCACGATCGACGCGCCGCCGATCAGCCACGGCACGACGACGGTGAACGCGTCCGCCGAGCTGACCAGCAGCACGAGCCCGCCGCACGCCCCGCCCGCCGTGGTGATCAGGCACAGCGGCAGCAACCGGCGGCCTTGACCCTTCAGCTCCGGGCGCGCGCCGACGGCCGCTCCGGCGGTCGTGCCCAGCATCGCCACCGTGCTAGTCATGCGTTAGGAGCACCCACGATGACTAGGTGGTTCTCACTGAACTGCGGAAACCGTCGCGGGGCGCGGCAGACGGGACGTTCCGGACGACAAGGTCGGAGTGTCCGTTTCTACTCGTTTCCCGCACAGCATGCCGCTCGTCGTCCTGGTGATCGTGCTCGCATAGATCGTTCCTGGCAGCGTCACGAACCGAGAGCGGACGCCGATCAACGACTCGCTGCGCTTCCTGATCGCCGCGCTCCTCAGCGCAGACACGCAGCTCGCTGCGGAGCCGACGCAGGGTCGAGCGAACGCCTGCCCCGCCGTCGGCCATTGCCGGCTCTGCCACCTGTCTGTCCTGGAAACGGGCAAAGAAAGAGGACTGGCGCACGTCGGCCTGGCCTGCCGACCTCCCGTAGGTCCACCCGCATCGCGAGAACGCGTAGTGGTGGGTCACACCCGAATTGCAGAAACGCAAGAAGAAGTTCAGCAACCGTGGAATTAATGTTGCACCCAAGCCGTGCGTGCCGTCTACCGTGGAGTGGCTCTTCCACGCAGAGACCTGCTGTACGGGCACCTAGGCGAGGCCGGGACCGAGGAACTCCGGAATGGGCCGAGCTGCGGATCCCCTCCCTCAAGCGCGAAACCCGACCACGAGATATCCGCGTAAGGCGGCACCGCGCGACTAGCGAGCGGTACCTGATAGGACTGCCAATCAGAAGTACTCGCCCGTGCCACCGCCGCCATCGGTGCCGGACTCGGTCTGCTGACGCATCCGCCCTTCAGCTCTCCGGCCGAGACCGTACCCTGCAGCCTTACGCCTGCGTCGGCCCTGATATCGGCATTGAATCGGCGATTGGCGACCGCATCATGGGTGAGCCGCGCTGGAACTACGCTACGTCGGTCGACCGCTATCGCGGCTCACCCATGACGCGGTCGCCGTGCTCGTTATCCACACGAGCTGATCCGGTACACACAACAGCCAGTTTCCGTCAAGTGCCTGACGCTCATGATGCCTAAGGAATTCGCGGGCAAAGATCTCCGCTGCTAGGTCGTCGACCGAGGCGATTGTGCCGGCCATGTAGGCGACTGGCCTATTCGGGTCGTGTCGGTCGCGATGTTCCGAGCGGGCCGACACCGCCAGCGATGACGCGATCGTAGCGCCTCGGGTCAGCACTGCAGATAGCTTGCGACGGTCGCCAAGTCGCACCAGCGCGCCCCCCCTGTACAGGAGCTCGAATCTCGATGGAGCTTCCACCGGGCGCAATATGCCGTGTTCAGGGGGACAAAAGAGCGTGCCGCCATAGCCGTTGTTCGCGCGGCGGAGCGATTCCTCGGTTTCACATCCCCATGCACGACGGATTGGAAGCCCCCAGGCCGTGCCGTTACTTCTAATTTTTCATGCCGCGGAGTGAGTAGGCTCAGGATAGGAAACAGGAGCGAGGAGTCGCCTCACCTCGGCCCGAGCCTCCGATGTCAGTGGACCGGCGGCGGCGACCACCTGCTCGACAAATTTTTCTTCAGCATCGCAAGTCGAGTCAACCGCAACTAGCTGAACCGGCGGGACCATCAGACAGCCCGCACTGCAATAGAATCAACAGCGACAGACAAACGCTTGCAGAAATTCCCAACCTCCACTGCATCGATGCCAGAATTGACTTTCAGCAGCTCGGAGGGAAGCTCGATCCCTACCGGAATTGTCAGTGCCCCCACCCCTGCACCCAGATATTCAAATAAAGACGTCTGGCGCAGGTCAAAATCCGAGGAGGGAGTTAAACCGCTCGCGGCGGAGCGCAACCTCGCGCAACTCCCGCCGAGTTTGTTACTCACACGCACGCGGACCAGCCGGGCAGACATCCGAGACCTCTCGTGTATCGATGAGCAGTCTCGTTCCGCCCGCGCCTCGCGCGGCGAGCCCAGTCCGAGTCCGTCCCTCGTCCCGCAACCCCGGAGGGTTCTCTGCGGTCTGGCGTCCGCCTGGATCGGCAGCGCCGTCCGGGCACCGCCTTGACCATCAGAGTACGCGGCGGCTGTGCGATGACAACACCAGCGCATGGAATCCCATGTGATTCTGACACTACGACAGTCGTGACGAGTGCTCCGTGGACGAGAAAGGCCGCACCAGGGTTCCGGTCGAAGACGCGGCTGCCGCGGCGATGAGATCGAGGTTGTCCGGAAACCCCGTTCGACCAATGCGGTTCGGCGTCGAAGAGCCGGTCGGTTAAGTCGCAGGTCCGACAGTTCGATTCGCTCGTCGGCGGAGCGGACAGGCCCTCCCGGGGTCGGCGGTTCTCTCTGCCGCAGCGAGCTGATTGCCGCCCGGGAACGTGCGTCACCGGCACCCGCACGGTTCACAGCGGTCAGAACTCGGTGGGAAGCCAGCCCTCTTCGCGATCCGGCGTCCGGACAGGCATGACCCATGCCCGGTAGTCCGGGCCGACGCGGATGTGGAAGGGATGTGTGTCGTCCGTTCCCGGCATCACACGAACGAGCACTTTGCGCCGCCTCCCGATTTTCGCAAGCGTGTTCAAGTGCCCGGAACGCAACGCGGCGGCGACAGCCCACCCCTCGGGCAACGCGTCGTCGATCACAACGGGCAGAGCGTCACCTAGGTCGTAAGGACTCGGGCGATGCAGCGCGACGGCGCGGGACTGTCCTGCTGCTGCGAATTCGATCGCCGCTTCGATCGGATGTAAGCGGAGAGCGACTTCAGGCGCGTTCCTGAATTCGGATGCGAGGGTCGCGACGTCGGTCGCGGCGAGATTCACCGGCCAGGGCAGCTGCCCCGTCGCGTTCACCGCGGCGTGTGCGGCGCAGAGTCGGTCGCTGGACCATCCGTGGAGTCGGCCGCCGGCAGTGTGCAGGCGGACGGAGGTGAAGGGATGGCTCGCATCCCTGCTGGTGTCAGTTGTGAGCGCCAGGTCCGCGAGCATGCCCTTTCCCGACAACGGAGACCGTAGTCATCGCAGGGTAATGGCCGTCCTCCGGTGTGGTCACACCAAGATCCTTTCGTCCAGGGTTCCTGCGCCGCCGAAGGAGCGCTGCGCGCGGCGCAGGAAGAATCGTTCACGTGCCGGCAACCGCGTGCGGCTGCCCGAGGTCGCAGCTGACTGCCGCGAAACCGAGTGCTGCACAGACTGGCCGAGGAGAATGTGCGCAGGCATCGGGTGGTGCAAGATCTGACGGTGCCGGGGGCTGTTGCCAGCCTTCGAGTCGCCACTCGTCGTCGGTGTCCGGCGAGGACTCGCAGACAGGGAGGGAACCTTCGTCGTGGCCGACGTCCCGCCTGTGTGCCGCGCCGTCGGCCGGATGGCCTGGGTAGAGGACATCAGCCGAGGCCAGGTTCCAGCTTCCAGGGAGATCGCCGGCGCCAAGAATGCGCTCCCAGTCGAACCCCATGGGCACAACCCTATCCGGATTGATCGGGACTGCTGAACGACTCCCCCGCTGCAGAGCGATGCGGAGCCGAACGGGACAGCACCGGTTGCCGTCATCCAAGCCGATGGCGTGGCAACAGGTGCGAACTTCCACCGGTCTTCGGCTCGGCCGCTACTGGGCTTGTTCGGGTCTCAGACCGGCCTTGCCTTGAGGATCAGCACCGAATGTGGACTATCCGGGTCCCGAGCAGGACCCCATGGCGCCATGCTGCGGGCGAATCCGTTGGCGTGGACCATTCCGGGGCTCGCGCGAGCGCGTTAGGGTCCGCAGCTGGCCCCGCAAGAGCCCTGGCTCTTGCGGTCTTTGACCATGACGCCACGTCCACGGCGACGTGAATACACCGTTATACACATCGCGTCCCCCGTTTCGGCGTGCCGTTCGGCACTACGCCAACCGCATTCCTGTGCGACGTGAAGCGATGACCGCAGCCGCTCTCCCCTGAAGACGACGGGAGCTTTCGGCCCGCGGTGGCATCTCCGCGCGGGTTCACCCCCTGTCACTTGCGTGACGGGCCGCACCTTGGAGCCGGCCGTGGCCTCAGCGGTGCCTCTCCCCTCCCCGCCGCGGACTCGAGAGGAGGTGCCACGTGACGCGCACGCCCCGTCGGCGCAGTTCCCACCGACCCGGCTGGGCAGAAACCATGCTGGCCAGATCCGGCGGCGGTCGCGGGCGCGCGAGTCCAGAGTGGACCAACGGGTGCGAGCTTCACGGCTGCCGCGCCTGCATGTGGCTCGCGACGGACGGCACAACACACCTGACCGGCCGCAACGACATCGACGTAACCTGCGGATTCGCAGAGGTCACCGGCGTTGTCGCCCCAGCCTTCGAAGGACGGGAGGCAGTACTGGACGGCGACCTCGTGTTTTGCGACGGGACCGGGCATCCGGAATTCGGACTGCCCCAAGACCACCGCGGCCGCAACCGGACGAATCGGCGCTAGACCTGTCACGAGGTGCCGCCGGGGACCGGGACGATGAACTGCCGCAGCCGGAGGCGGCACGCGCCGCGAGCACAGTGCGGTCAGCTCGGGTCCGCAGCCTCGCCGGTGCCGTTCGAGGCGCGGTTCTCGGCGTCCAGCAATGCGTCGGGAGCCATGCCGCCGCTGAGCGTCCGGATGTCCCCGGCGATCCGCACAAGCTCGTCGATGTCCTGCTCGACCCTGTGCTGGACCAGAACGAACTCGGCGAGACGCTCCTGCAACTGTGCCTCGTTCTCGGCGGCGGAATGCTCGCTGAGCAGCAGCTGCAACGGCACGTCCAGGGACTGGGCGATCGCGACGGCCTCGTCGATCCGCACTTCGCGCATCCTCTGCTCGATGCGCGTGACCGCCGACGCGTCAAGGCGAGTACCGAGGAAACCGGTGGCCCGCTCGGCCAGAGTCGCTTGGGTAAGACTTTTGCGGCCTCGCTCCTGACGCATACGACGGGCGAAGATGTCTCCGGGCAGCGGGTGCATGACGGTCTCGGCTCCTGGTGAGGGTGCGGCGCGGCCGGGGTGCGTTCAGGCAGCACCGCAAGCGGGCGCAGAGTTGCAGCTGCAGGTTACCCAGTCGCCCCGGAAGACAGCCATCTCCGCCCTCCCGGGCGGGTCTCGCATGCGGCAGGCCGCGCACCGCCTGGCACCTCCTACCGAACTCTTTCAAATACTAGTCATTAATCTTATCGATAAGATCATTCGACTAAGGTAGATTGATCGCCAAGGACGACACGCATGCGAGAAGGCCGACAGCGGCCGTCAGTCCATGGAGCACGCACAGGTCTCTCGCGTGATATCCCGCGCCTGCAGGAACAACAGGGCAACGCAGGCTCGTACGCGCTGCCCGCGGGGCCACCAAGCTTGTCGTCTCCTCACTCGCGACCTCACCTCGCGAACGATCCGAACGGCCAGAGGAAAGGACCATGGCAACGATCAGCGGGGTGTCGGCCCTTCTGCAGTCGGGATTGCCGACTGCGGCTTGGGACGTCGGGAGTTTCCTGGACAACGCGAAGACCATGATCGAGACATGGGGCGGGGGCCTCCTCATCCTGGCCGGGGTCATCGGGCTGGTCTGGGGCGGCGTGCTCACGATCAGGAAGCTGATGGCGAATCCGCAGGCGTCGAACCAGCATCAGGGGTGGGGCACCATCGCGTTGCTTTTGGTGGTCGGCGGCGCGTTGGCAGCCGGCGGCTGGACGCTCGTGTTCGCGGTCGGTTCCGGCGGCAAGAAAACCATCGAGGATCTCGGCGGCGGCACCGTCATCGTCCAGCCGTTCAACCGGACCGCCGGCTGAACGACCGTCGCGGGTCGTGCCGCTGACCGCGCGCGACAGCGCCTCCGAGCGGGCCGGTCGAAGGACAGGCTGCTTCTCCCGCGATTTGCCCGTCGGGTGCAGGCCTCCGCGCGACCCGACGAAGCCGCGGGCAGTGTACGAACAAGGAGCAGGCCATTGGGAATCAAGGACAAGGCGCTGGCCTTGGGAGCACGAGTCAAGCTCGATTCGCACCACGCGATCGAACGCGTCGGGGTCTTCGTCAGCGTCTTCGCGCTTACCGGCGCGGCGGTGCTCGTCGGCTCGGCCGTCTCGGCGCTGCAAGGAAGCCGCGATTCGCTGTCGCGCACGGCGCTGTTCACGACGACGTTCACCACCTCGAAAACCGCGCTCAAAGGCGACGTCGACGGCGTCTACACCGACCAGCAGGGCGACAGAGCGCTCGTGATGATGCACTTCCCCGCCAACACCGCGATCTCCTACAACGCGGCGGACTACCAGGCTTTTCTTCTCGGGGCGGACGCCGATCTCACGAGCGAACCGGTGACCACCAGCGGCATCAAGGGGTCGGTGCACGTCTTCGGCTCGACGGGGTACCTCGGCATCCTGCTGGACGCCCGCAAGCCTTTCGACAAGCAAGTGCTCAACCTGACGGTCCGGGCGAACGCGGAGCTGTCCTACGACGAGAACAAGCCTGCGCGGAGCACCGCCGACGAACCGCCGGACGACGCGAGCTTCCGCCGGCACGACCAGTGGCGGGTCTTCTTCAACCCCGGAGCAAGCGGGATCGCGACGCTTCCGGCCCTGGACACGCCGAATTTCGCCCCGGCGCGCGCCTACTACGACGTCGTCCTGCGGAAGGAAGAACAGGCGACACGCTCGAAGCTCGACCAGAAGCTGCTGGCGATGCGCGCGAACCTGGCACAGATCCGGTCCTACACCTTCGACCTGAACACCACCAAGGTCGGCGGGCTCTTCATCCGGCCGCCGTCGGAACCGCCTGTCGTCGCTGGCGACAGGGTCACCGGAGTATCAGCCGCCGAGTCCAGGACCGGAGTGTCGACGCTCGCGCTGGAAACCGCGCAGGTCGTGCCGGGAGGCTTCAACCTGAACTGGCGCGCCGGCAACGTCTACGACGGATACCTGGACACGGTGGCTCCCGTGGGCAAGAGCTATGCCGAGGTTCTGGCCAAGAAGCACAGTGAAGCGTCCGAGGCCGAGACCCGGCAGGTCTCGGCCGTGCCGTGGATCCTGTCCGACGGCTCGAATCTCAAAAGCGACTACCGGTCCTCCGACGTGACGGTCCGCCCCCTCACGAACGTGATGAACAACCTCTCGCGCGCCTACCAGGACTACGCCAAAGCCAAAACCGCCTACCAGTCCGAGCTGCTGCCCGATCTCCTTCGCCTCGACGCGAAGCTGCGCGACGTGCGGTCCAACAGTTCTGCCCGCAACGACGCGGGCACCGTGAAAACGCTCAGCTGAGAGCCGATCCGCGCGCAGCGACCGACCGGGAATCGAGCAGGAAGGGACGACTATGGCCGTCGGCAAACGGGCGGTGCCGCACGAGCCGGCAGGCTCAGCCGCAACGGCGCGTGCGGACCGCGGCGTTGCGGAGCGGTCGCGCAAGTCTCTCGGGTCCACGACCGCTCTCCCGGGCGCGGTTCGGCCGGCCGCCGGCCGGACCCGGCGAGGGACCAAAACCCTGGACGCAGCCAGTGCCGCCGACAACGAGCCCCTCGGCCCGAACCCCGGTCCGGATCCCGCGCACCGACAGTCGCCCGCGCCTCCCGGCCCTGCGGGCGGCACGCCGAGCGCAGGGCTCGCCTCCGGGTCCCCGGGCAGCGCTCCATGGCCCGCAGCTCTTGTCCAGGGCGCGAGGAGCGGCGCTGCGGCGGCGGCGGGAAAGGCCGTGGAGGGCAACGGTGACAGCACCGCCCGGCGCTACGCTGGCCGCGTCGCCGCAGGCGCCCTCGAGGGTGCGATGCGCGGCGGCCTGCACGGCGCGGCCCTCGGCGCCGCGACCGCAACAGTGCCGGACGCGGACAGCGCCGGAGCGCAGCCCCCGGCCGCGCGCGGCGATCCTGACCCGACCTCAGCCGGGCCCCGGCTGGGAGCCGGGGGCACGGGCTACGACCGGGCGAGCGCACCGGACGCGCACGGCCCGATCTCCAGGGCGGTCAAAACCGTCGCGGTCGGCGGCGCCGCAGGCGCCGCTCCCCCGGCGGCGGCCGTGGTCGCGCTCATGGCACTGCTCAACTGGCTGAAGTCGATGTTCTTCGCAGCGCTCGCGACGGCGGTCAACACCGCCAACCTGCTCTGGTCGTTCCTCGTGGGCGTCGTCAAAGCCGTGGTCAACGCGGTCCTCGCGCCGTTCATGGCAATCGGCAGTTTCCTCGCCCACGCAGCGGGCACGGTGCTCGGCGTCGCGGTCACCGCGGCGATCGCCCCCGCCGCCGCCGTCGCCGCGGCGGTGGCCGCCGTCGCGCTGGTGAGCACGGCCGTCGCCGCAGTGATCGACAACGCCGCGCTGAACGACGGCAGAATCGGCTCCGGCCGCGACGACTGCGCGGTCTCCGCCGCGCACCACCGCAGCCCAGACCCCGGAAACCAGGTCGCAGCGGACGCCGAGGCGAACGCGAAGATCGTCTACTCGGTGTTCAAAGGCCTGGGCATGCCCGAGGAGAACATCGCGGGCATCCTGGGCAACTGGAGCCGGGAGTCGGGCATCGACCCGACCTCGGTGGAAAGCATCTACACCGAGCCGTACCGCATCGGCCCGCGCAAGAAAGCGGCCTGGGACGGGAACTTCACCCAGATCCCCGGACAGTCCCACGGGGGGATCGGCCTCGGGCAATGGTCCAACGGCCGCACGGTTCTGCTGCTCGGCTACGCCAAAGCCAAAAGCAAGGACTGGTACGCGATCGACACGCAGCTGGCGTTCATGCTCCAAGGCGACAGCCCCGGCGACACGGCCATCATCAAAGGCATGCTCACCACGGCACAGGCGTCGCCGTCGGACGCGGCTTACTACTTCCACCGCACCTGGGAGGTTTCCGCCGACGACGCTTCCCGGACGGCGATGCGCGCCCGCGACGCCGAGATGTGGTTCGGCCGGATGAGCGGATGGAAGGCCGACCCCGCGGTGACCGGCGGCGTGCGGGAGATCGTCGGCAGCCTCGCCGACAGCCTCGGGACCGGCGCCGACGCCCGCAGGGCCTCCGCCGGCTGCGCGACGAACGCCAGGAACGGCGACACCGGCGGCGTGTCGCCCAGCAACGGCGGGATGACGCAAGAGGAAGCGCAGAAACTCGTCGATCTGTTCAATGCCGAGGGCGACAAATGGCTCGACGGACGCTACGGCGAGACCGGAGGCCCCGGCTCGTGCGGCAGCAACCACGCGGACAACTGCGTGTCGTTCTCGACGTATTTCCTCAACAAATACACGACCTTCCAGACGTACCCGCAAGGCGACGGCATCCGGACGGCCTACACGGTCGCGGAGCAGACAGGCAAACAGGTCTCGGCCACGCCGACCCCGTACAGCATCGGGTCAGGGCCCGGGTCGGGACCGGCGGGCCACACGCTTGTCGTCCTCGGCGTCCAGGGCGACAGGCTCATCGTGGGCGAGGCCGGTTATTGCGCCTTCATGGGCCGCGTCCGTCTCGCCAGCGCCTCGCAGATGGCCGCCCAGGGCTGGAAATTCGTGGATATGTCGGACGCGATGCTTCCCGCAGCCAAGATCAAGTCCTCCTGACTCGACGCGATGCCCGGCGCCTGCGAGGCAGCCTCCGCGCGCCACGCACCGGCCCGCCCGCGACCGGCGACCGGCCCGCAGCGCGCGGGCAGCATCGTGCCGATCCGATCCTCGGGGCCGAGGCCCCGCAGCCGTTCGGACGCAACCGCGACACAGCAGACCGACAGGGAAAGAGGGTGTGGGACATGACGAGCCCGGACGACACGACCGCACCGGAGGCCGACGCGCCGCCCCCGGGGCCCCGGCGAGCGCGAACCAGACTCACCGGGGCGCAGCTCCACGCGCGTTTCGACGGCTGGCGCGCCGGACGGCGCGTCAAGCGCGAGGCGCGCACGCCCGGGGACGGCATGCGGACTCGGCGCCGGGCGTGCGCCTCCGCAGGCGGAGTCACGATGGTCGCGCTGATCATCGCCTCGGCCGTGACGGGTCACCGCTTCGAGGCGGCCCGCGCGGACAACGACGCGCGGATCGCGTCGTTGGAAGCCCAGGTCGCCGACGCACGGACCGAACCGGCGGACACGGCCCCAGGCCGCAAGATCGCCAAGCTCACGACGGCGGCAACCGCGGACGCGGACAAGGTCCGCGATGCACAGCAGAGGTACGCGACGCTGTATCGCCAAGCGAGCCTGCAACCGCGCCCGGGCAACGGCGCGCCGAACGCGGCGATGATCGCGACCGCCGAGCACGCCAAAAGCCTGGCTCCCTTGTTCGACCGGACGTCCTATCTGGCCGAGGACGCCACCGCCTACGCCTGGCACGACATCCTGCCCTTCGACACGACCAGCAGAATCGACCCTCGCTTCTCCTGGTACGTCCGCTACGACGGACCGACCGCGTCCGATCCCGCCTCCTACCAGTGGAAGACCGAGACGGTCGCGCCCGTTGTGCCCTCCCGCGGCACGGCCGACGAGGCCACGGCCCTCTGGCTGTGCCGGGAAACGGAGACCGGCGCCGTTCTCGCCTGGGCCAGCGCACGCTATGTCTACGACGGCCGCTACGGCGCCTTCCGCCATCTGGACCTGGTCGTGACGGCGGCCGGCGCCCAGCGTCAGAATCCGGTGCACGCCCCGAGGGACAGGCCCGCGAACGCCGGGTCCAGCGGCCCGGACACATTCCCAGGGCAGCAGGGCGGGACGCGGTGAGCGCGCAGACCGCCGCGCCGGAGACACCGCGCGCGCCGAAGCCGGGTTTCGCCCGCCGCAACGGCCGGACGCTGGTCCTCGCCGCGCTGCTGGCCGCTGTTGCGCTCGCCGCGGCGACGACATGGACCGCACAGCACGCACAACTCTCCCGCCAGGAGCAGCGGATCGCCGCACTCGAACAGCAACGCGCGGCAGCGCAGCGGGAGAAGGCAGCGCGGGCCGACCATGACCTGCTGGCTGCGCTGGGGTTGAGCCGCTCCCGCATGGACAGAGACGCCGCGATCGTCACTGCACTGGCCAAAACCGCGTTCACCTGGGACTCGGGACCAGCCTACGAGCAAGCGCGCACTGCGCTCAAGGAAAAGTGGGGACTGGCCGAGAACTCCGGGTTCCTGACGGCGTTCATGCCGCCGGCCCGCTACAACGAAGACGCGTCCGGCAAACGGTACTACTACATCGACGCGCACGGCCTCACCTCCTCGGTCGGCGCAGCCCCGGACATCGATATCGTCAAGGCCGCCGCAGGCGACTACACCTACGCCGCCCTCGTCGACGTCGAACGAGCCCCCGGGCAGGGTCCTCGCGACGACGCCCGCCGACGCGGCGGCACTGCGGATCTGCGCGTGCTGCTCACCGTCACCGTCGGCGCCGACCGCCGCGTGGCGAACCTCGCCGGCATTACGGCAGGCGGCCCCGCCCGGCATTCGAAATGACCCCTGACTCTTTAGCTTGTCATAGATACAATGACAAGCGAATCGACAAGCAATGGACAAGCAATGGAATCGACAGCGAAGAAGACGGCCCCGCGAGCCAAGGGCTCCGGGGGCACGACGCGCTTCGTCATCCCGTCAGGCGCCGGACCGGGTCCGGGGAACGACCCGGGCGAAGACCGCCGCCCGCCCGCACGCGCGTTGATGAGCCGCCGCGCGGCGATCGCCGGAGCGGGCATGAGCGCGGCCGCCGTGCGGTGCTTCGCCCTGCCCGCCGGGTTCTCCGGAGACACGACCGCGACAAGCGGCGAGTCCGCGCAGAAGATCACCCAGCTGCGCCAAGCGATCCAGGCCGCGCGCGCGAAGGCCGACGCGCTGCCGCGACGCCCCGAGGCCGAGCGGGGGCTGCTCGCGGCAGGCACCTCGGCCGCACAGGTCGCGAATCTGCAGAACGACTACCGGGGGCTGACGCCCGGCGCCGCTGCGGCGGGCGGAAAACTCGACGACCGGGCCGCGTCGCCGACACGCCGCAACCTCGTCCCCTACTTCGCGCCCACGACGGCCCCTGCCATGCTCGGCCCCTGGTACTTGCTGGCCGGCGACAAGAACCTCCCGAGCGGCGACGGACCGCGTTTCCCCTCCGGATTCGCGTGGGTCGCGCAGCGCGCGTACACGATCACCGACGAGGCCACAGCGCGGGTGACCTGGCTGGCAGTCGGGACAGGGGCTCCCGCAGGCGGCACGGCGACGGTGTTCGCCTGGGCCCGCGCCGACTTCGACCTGACACGCCAGACGTTCTCGAACCTGGAAACCGGCACGACGGCCTCGGGCGAGGCGCGGCGGCTGCAGGTGACGCCCTCGTGACCGCCCGCGCGACCGATCTGCTGCGCCGCCGCGCAAGGCCCCTGCTCGTCTGCGCTGCAAGCGCGCTCCTCGCGGCGTCCCTGCTCTCCGCCGGAGCGCGCCTGCTCCACAGCGACTCCGCGGCGGACGGCCAGGCCGACCGCCTGGTCGCCGACCTCGAGTCCGGTCTCCGCACGGCGCGCAACGGCCTGGCAGCCCGGCGCGAACACATGATGACAGGACTGCCAGGCGCCGACGTCGCGCGCATCGCACGGGACACGGCCACCGGACAGTCGGTTCTTCTCGACCTCACGACCTCGGCCGAGCGGCAGGACACCTCCCGCACGCAGGCGACGCTCCAGGCCCGCTACGGGCTCGCGATCCCGGCCTCGCCGGCATTCACCGAGTTCGTGTCCCGATGGTCGGCGGCGGCGCGACCGGCGCAGAACACCGGAACTGCCTTTGCGCTGGCCGGACTGGACGTCGACCTGAGCGGAGTGCAGGGCTCACGCTACGGCTACGTCGGCACGGCCCGGTTCGACCCCGTCGCACCAGGCCCGCGGACCGAATACGTGCTCCTCGGGTTCAGCACGGCATCCGACGGCACCGTGTCCTCGTTCCAGGCCTGCCTGGCATCGAGCCGCACCCGCGACGCGCTCGCCGCCGCCGGGGCGCAGAAGCCCGGCGACACCCACGCCCCAGCGCCCCCGACGGCGCGCCCCACACCCCGCAGCGGCGGTTGACCCGCGCTGCGCGCTGCTGCACCCCACCGACCACGACGACACGAAGGCGGAGACGGCCCATGACGACACACCCCGCAGACCCGACCGCCGCGGCTGCCCGAACCGGACCGCTCGCGGCACTGCGCAGAGCCTGGCGGCAACCGGCCCGCACCCGCAAGCGCGTGCTCTCGGCCGTGCTCTGGCCGGGTCTCGCACGCGTCATCGTCCTGCTCGCCGATTTCCTGCTCGCGCTGGTGACCGCCACGACCGTCATCCCGACGCTCGCGGTCTGGCTGCACCGGCAATCCGGCGCCGGCACCGGACGCCTGACCGCGGACGGAACCATCGCGATGTGGCTGCTCCCCCTGGTCTTTCTCACCGCCGTCCTCGCCGTCGGCGAGCTCGCCCTCATGCGCGCGATGTGGCGCGGCAGCACGCGGACGGTCCGCAAGATCCGCGCCCGCAACGCCCCCGAGGCCGCGCAGGCAGGCCCGTCCCCGACGCCGCTCACCTCGGTGTCGCGGGCCGGACGGCGGGGCGGGGCCGCGGGCAGGAAACGAGGCCGTTGATGCGCATCGCGGGCCTGCCGATGACCGACGTCTGGGCCGATCGCGTCCTGCGCGAACACGGCGTCGAGACCAGGCGCCACGAGGAACTGTCCGCCGAGATCGGAGTCTTCGCCGAGTCGGTCGAGCTCAAGCACTGGGACCGCAATCAGAACTACCGGCCGTACCTGCATGTGACCGGAGAACTGCGCTGGATCGCGACCGCCGAGCCGCTGCCGCACGGAATCTCCCGGGTGAGCTTCTCCCCCGGTCACGGCGAAACGGTCGACGCCTTCTACGAGTTCGACGACGAACAGCTGGTCCTTCTCGCCCGCAAAGGCTATTTCCGCACCGCGTTCGCGGTGCCCGAGCAGCAGATCACCGGCATCGAATGGGAGCTGCCCGCCACCGCGGACGTCCTGGTGCTGGACCCGTCGGAGGCCCCAGGCGACACTCCCGTCGTCTTCGCGCGCGTGCACGACATCGGCGCCCTCCAGATCGATCTCGCGTCCTGCGGGTACGACCTGACCGACTACGTCCACGACGTGTCGGGAGAGCATGCGGCACCGACCGCATCGCCGGCCCCCGGGCAAAGCCCGCGATCGCGTCCGGACACGATCGACCCGTTGTTCCCCGACCCCGACCCGGACGGGCCGGTCGCGCCCGCCCGGACGGACGCCCGTGCCGATGCGCTGGAGGCGCATCTGCGCAAGATCGAGACGGCGATCGACGGCGAACGCGCGGACTACCGAATCGCACGCCGACAAGCGCAGGGCACGCCGGAAAACCTCTACATGCGGTACGTCGCACAGGCGACGCGGGACACAGCCCCGGGCAGGACGAGCCCGGACCGCGCGGGCGACACGCTCCCGGGCCCCGGCCGCGCACAGAACGAACGGACCGCGCGGCCCGAGCCGGAATCAGGCGCACCGACGACGGACCTGGACGTCGGCGACGACAGCCGCGGGCTCGGGTCGTGAACCCGCTCGGCACGGCACAACGGGCGCCGACGCCTCCGGATCGCGGGAGCACCGAACCTGGACGAAGGGCGCGCGTCGGAACGGAGGAACAGCATGGGGCTGAAGCAGTCGGTGGTCATCGTCTCCGAATTCAGCGTGCCGCTGCCCGGCCGCGCCGGGTCGCGCGGAGCGACACCCGGCGACTACGTCACCCGGTACATGGCCCGAGGGCAGGCGGCGGAGCCGCTGGCCCCGATACGGCGGCTGCACACCGACGACCCCGCCGCGCGGTACCTGGCGCGCGAATCGGCGGTCGCACGCCCCGGGATCTCCCGGGACGCCGCGAAGACGGCGATGCGCCACGCCCAGGAAACCGCCGGAGTCGCCTTCGGCTACGGCTCGGTCTCGCTCTCCGACGACCAGCTGAAAGCCGCGGCCCGCGACATCCAGAAAGGGTTCGACAACGGCAAAACCGTGCTCAAGACCGTCCTCTCCTTCGACGAGGACTACCTGAGAAGACACGGCCTCGTCGGACAGGACTTCCGGTGCGAGCAGCGCGGGGACTACCGCGGGCACGTCGACCAGATGAAGCTGCGCATGGCGATCATGCACGGCCTGGACCGGATGAGCGCGGGACACGGCGGGTTCGACGCCCTGCGCTGGATCGGCGTGATCCAGGTCGACACGGAGCACGTGCACTGCCACCTGGCCATGTTCGACGCCGGCGCGGGAACACTCGCCGAGGACGGCACGCAGCGCGGCAAGCTGCTGGACCGGCACAAATCCCGGCTGCGGCGCGGAATCGATTCCTGGCTCGGCGAGAAACAGGCCGTGGCACGCCTGTCCAGCGCTGCCGGATACGAACGGCGCAACGTCGTCACGTTCGTGAAGCGCTGGGCACACGACCGCGTCCGAGCCGAGGCGCTGCCGCAGTTCCTCCTGGCCTGCCTGCCCGCCGACCGGACACTGTGGCATGCGGGCTCCCCCGACGTCCGCATGCGCAAAGCCAACCGGCTCGTCGCCGACTTGGTGAGCGAGCAGCTGCGACGTGCCGGCTCCCCCCTGCCGGCTGCGATGGCGAAGGTCGTCGAGCACGCGAACCACCGGCGCGAGACCGAATCGCTCACGCCCGGGGACTGGCGGCGCCTGGTCGACCGCGGCCGCACCCGGATCATCGAACGAGCGGTCGACGGCGTCTACCAGATGCTGCGCGCCCTGCCCGAAGCCGAACTGCGGATACGCACACCGGCGCTCGAGGTCATGGCCCTCGACTACGCGCGGCTGGCGGTGCTGGCAGCGGACCGTTCCGGTCGCGCCGACCACAGCCTTGTCTCCGCGGGTTTCCGGCTGCGCAGCTACGCGAACCGGTTGCGGCACCACACCGACCAGGCCGACGTCTACCGCGACCTCGCGCGCCAATGGGAACGAGCGGACGAAGCCGGGACCGCCGCGGAGGACTCGCGGCCGCTGTACGACTTCTACCGATTCGAAGAGGACTACCACCGGCGGCTGATGTCCAAGTACCGGCATTTCCTCCCCTACCCCGGGAATGCGAGCCGGTGGCGAGAGCAACTGCGGCAGGTCGCCGCCGGCAGCGAGCGGCTGCTCTCGCTCACCGCGCTGAGCCGGGACGTCTCGCTCCAGCGGATGACGGACCCCGAGCAGGCCGAGCGGACAGGCCGCGACGTCTACAACCAGCCCGGAGGAGGCCTTCTCGCCGCGGGCAAGACAGGCTGGACGGTGCTGGATGCACGGATAGCCACGATGGCGCGGGTCCACCGCGAGCGTCTCGACGCCCTGCACGCCTCGCTGTCCGCGGCCGGGCTGGTACTGCGTCCCGCCCCCGCGGACAGCACCGACAGCATCGTCGGCGGCATCCGGCCCGGCATGACGATCGAGGCGGGGACAATGCACGACTTCGGCGAGGTCAGAAGCCTGGACCTGCACCATCTTGCCTTCGATTTCCCGGGCGACGTCGAGATCGGGTCCAGGGCCCGGGCGACTTTCGCGACCGCCGCCGCCGACCGCCGCCGGTTGCTGATGGCCGCGATGGACTACCTCGACCAGTCCGCGCAGGCCGCGGCGATCGCGGATCTCCCGGTCGACGACGTCGCTGCCATGACTCGGCTCTCCCGCGAACTGGCCGCCCGCGACGGGGACGGCCGCGCGCCCGGACCGTCGACGCTGCATTCGGGCATCGCCGCGCTCCGCACCGGATCCGGCAATGCGGGACGGACACCGCGGTCCTGCGCTCCGGCGCTGGACTCCGGACTCGTTGCGCGCGTACAGGATCGCGTCGACGCGGCCGTTGCCGGCGCTGCGGCGGCCTTCGGCGACGCCGCGCACACGCCCGTCGCATCAGGCGGATCCGTTGGGCCGTAAGACCTTCACTCGGGCCCCCGTCTCGCCCTTGTCTATCGCTTATATATTGCTTATCTATTGCTTGTCGACTAAACCATTCGGGGCTAGTGTCGTAATCATCCGACAAGCGCCGCCGCCTCGCCCGGACGGTGCGGCCGATCACGGCCGGTCTGCGGAGTGCAGCCGGAACACGAAAGGACAGGGACATGGCCGACCTCAAGGGCCCTGGCGCGATGACCGGAGTCAACCTCGTCGCCAAAATTTATGACAACAGCAAGACCAAGGACGGCAAAAGCCAGTACGCCGACCTCCAAGTCGACGCGCGGGACCCGCGGGGCGCGGGCCAGACCAACCTGCATCTCCACACCGAGAAGGCAAGAAAGCAAGACGGCGGACTCCTGTTCAACGACAAGCTGCCCTACTCCATGAGCCAGATCGACCGGATCGTCGAAACCGCGGGCCAGAACAAGACCCCGATCCTGCACAACGACATCCGAGTCGGCACCCTCTACGGCTTCAAGGGCAACGTCATGCCGGCCTCGCGCGGTCCGGGCCTGGTGGTCAACACCAAATCGCTGCAGGCTTCCGATTTCCAGGTCGACGCCCACACGCTCGACAACCAGTACGACTCGATGCGCGCCGCCCTCGACGCGAAGATGACGCGCGCAGTCAGCGACCTGTACGCGCCCGACGGGCCGCTGAGCGGAGCTTTGGCTCCCGAAAAGGCAGCCGAGGCGGACGAACCCGCACTCGGCTGAGACCCGCGCGTCACGAATTCCGCGAGCAGGCCCCCAGACAGGCATCCGGGGGCCTGCTCGCGCACGAGCCGGCGCCTCCGTTGCGCAACCGGCGTCCAGCGGGAAACCCGGCCCTTCACGGCGCGACGGGCGCCCGGTCAAGCCGCACCGTGTCGCGGGAGCACCCCGGCCCGGAACAGCGCAAGCCCGGCCAGTCCCGCCCACGGCCCGGCGAGGGCCGAACCGCTTCGCGAAAGGTCTTCCGGATCATGCCCCACGACGACGAGACGACGCAGCGCTACGGGCTGCTGGGCGCGCTGTCGAGCCCGTTGAGGACGCCCGAGCGCGACATCGTCGGCCGCGAACGCGAGAAGGCGCAACTGCTGGCCTCGATGCGCCGGCCCGAGCTGTGCAACGCTCTGCTGCTCGCAGAGGCGGGCGTGGGCAAGACTTCCTTGGTACAGGCGACGATGCGCGCCGACCCGGACCGCGTGTATCTCGAAGCGGATCCCGCGCGCATGATCTCCGAGGCAGGCAGCGCGCAGAACATGGCCGCGATGCTCAAAGGCTTCTTCGACGAGGCCGAGCGGTTCGTCGCACGCGAAGGGCGCGAACTGGTGCTCTTCATCGACGAGTTCCACCAGATCGTCCAGCTCTCCGCCGCCGCGGTCGAGTCGATCAAACCGGTGCTCGCGGCGTCCGGACCGCGCGGAATCAGGATCGTCGCAGCGACGACGTACGACGAGTTCCACCAGCACATCGCGCCGAATCAAGCGCTGGTCGAACGCCTCCAGCGCATCAACCTCGCGCCTCCGGACCAAGCCACGACCGTCAAGATCCTGCGGGGCATGGCAGAGCAGCACGGCGTCGCGCACCACTTCCGCGACGACCGGCTCTTCGGTCTCATCTACGAGTACACCCAGCGTTACATCCCCGCGTCGGAGCAGCCGCGCAAGTCCATTCTCGTACTGGACTCGATGATCGGCTGGCACCGCCATACCGGGGCCGCGCTCGACCGGGACATGCTCACCGACGTGCTGCAGGAGTCGGCGGGCGTCAACGTCGCGATCCGGGTCGACGGGGCGAAGATCAAACAGCAGCTGGACTCGAAGGTGATCAGCCAGGACCTCGCCACCCGCGCGGTCGCGAACCGGCTGCAGCTGTCGGTGGCCGACCTGAACGACAAGACGCGCCCCGAGGCCTCGTTCTTGTTCACCGGCAGCACCGGCGTCGGGAAACTGGTCGCCGATGCGACTCCCGTCCCGGTCTTCACCGAGGACGCCTCGGTGGCCTGGAAGCGCCACGGGGACCTTGTCCCCGGCGACCGGGTCTTCTCCCGCCGGGGAACGCCGACCGAGGTTCTCGGGGTGTTCCCGAACGCGCCGATGGACCTCTACCGCGTCACGCTCTGGGACGGCCGCACGCTCGACGTCGGAGGCCCTCACCTGTGGACCGTCTACACGGACAAGCAGCGAGCGAACAAACACCGCGGACGCGATGTCACGCCGACAGTGCTCCGCACCGAGGAGATGTTCGAACGCGGCGTCGCGCGGACCCGCCCGGGAGACCCCCGCCGGCACGTCAAATTCTTCGTCCCGGCGAACGAACCCGTGCAGTGGCCCGAACAGGACCTCGAGGTCGATCCGTACGTCCTGGGCGTGCTCATCGGCAACGGGTGCCTCACTCTCTCGCAACTGACGCTCTCGTCGGGCGACGACGACGCGGACCACACCGTGCGGACGGTCGGCGAGTGGCTGGGCTCGGCTCCGAAACAGAAGTCCGCCCACAGCTGCAGCTGGCAGTTCCCGGTCGGCGGCGGCACGACGGAGAAGCGCGACACGCTGTTCCAGACCAAGACCGTGCTGGCCTCGGTTCCGGAGATGGTCGGGGCGTACTCGCCGCAACGCCGGATCCCGCCGGCCTACCGGCACGGTTCCGTGCGGCAGCGATGGGAACTGGTGCGCGGGCTCTTCGACACCGACGGCACGGTCGACGCCTCGTCGGGCCGGTACAACGTCTCCTACTCGACCTTTTCCCAAGCGCTCGCGCAGGATCTGCGGGAGGTGCTGTTCTCCCTCGGCGTCTCGAACTCGCTCAGTTCCCGGACCCGCACGCGAAACGACGGCCGCACGCAGACCGAGCACCACGTGCACGTGAAGATCGGCAACGAGGACAAAGCCGCGTTCTTCTCGCTCCCGCGCAAACGGGCGATCGCCCAAGCCGCGGCCCGCGCGACCTCGGGGCGCACCCGGGTGAAGAAGTTCGACACCGTCGGCATCCTGTCGATCGAGAAGCTGCCGGAACAGCAAGCGGCCTCGTGCATCTACGTCGCGGACGAGGAACGCCTCTACCAAGCAGGCGAGTTCGTGGTCACGCACAACACGGAACTGACCAAACAGCTCGCCCGGCTGCTCTTCGGCGACGACCAGCGCCATCTCATCAGGTTCGACATGACCGAGTACGCCGCCGATTCGTCCCTGGCGGGCTTCCGCTCGGAACTGACGAAGAGAGTCTGGGACCTCCCCCACGCCGTGCTGCTGTTCGACGAAGCCGAGAAGGCTTCCGCGATGGTCACTCGGGTGCTCCTGCAAGTCCTCGACGACGGTCGCCTGACCGATGACAACAACCGGGTGGTGAGCTTTCTCAACACCTACATCGTGCTCACGACGAACGCCGGATCAGAGATCTACCGGACGGTCGCGAGTTACGCCGAGGACGACACGGGATCGGGCCGGAAACTGCGCGAGTGGCAGAAACTCATCCTGCGCTCGCTCTCCACGACAGTCGGGGACGACCGGTTCCCGCCGGAACTGCTGGGCCGCATCGACGCCGTCGTGCCCTTCCAGCCGTTGTCCCTGGAGACGCAGCGGAAGATCGTGCAGGACAAACTGGGCGCGATGGTCCGGGACGCGCTGGCCAAGCACGACGTGCGGGTCGCCGTCGACAAGAAGATCCTCCAGTACCTGATCGACGACAGAGGCGACACCGACTCCGACGCCGGCGGCGCGCGCGCCGCCGTGGCCAAGACGACGGACGAGGTCACGACCGCGGTGGCGACCTTCATCAACGAGCACCCCGCCGAACGGCGAATCAGGGTCGACGTCGTCGGCGAGATGGCCAGCAACGACAAAACCCGGCTCGCGTCCGGGGCGCGCGTCGTGGTCAGCGCCCTGCGCTGACCACGATCCCTCAGCCGGCCGACCGCAGTGTTCTCCACAGCCTTGCCCATAGCCTTGTCTATTATCTATTCGAGTACATATTCATTGGATTCCTTGCACGGCAACGATAGAATCACAAGAAGACCGAGTGGACCGCAGCTCTCCGCTGGAGGGATCAAGACCGATGGGCGTTCTGGGCGCAGCCGCCGGAAGCCAGCAGCAGGGCCGCAAGAAGAAGCCGGACATGCTGCTGTCCTCCGTGATCCGGGAGACCGCGGTGCCCGCGTGTCTGGAGCTGCTGCGGTCGAATGCCCCGTTCGCCTTCCCGAGCGGCACCGCGTGGGTCATCCTCGCGGTCTCCGCGGACGATCTCGGGGGCCTGAGCAAACGCCACCGTCGCGACGAGGCGAAAGGCTTGCTCATCGAACTCATCGCCTCCGACCAGATCAAAACCGTGGCCACAGCAGACATGCTGGCCAGTGAGATCTTCGGAATCATCCCCACCGGGGACACGCTGGAACGGATGGAGGAAATCGAACTCCTCACCCGCGCGCGCTACTGCTGGGCCGTCGTATGGCGAGAGGACGGCGGCCTCGTGATCGACCTCGCCGACCAGACGACCTTCGCGGCCGCCAAAGCTGTGTACTCCGGCGGAAACACCCTGGAGGAAGCTGTCGGCGAGGACGTGTGGCGCGAGCACAGCGGGACGACCGCCGCCACAGCGCCCGACGACGCGACCTCCGAGAAAACCCCGTCCCGCACGGAATCCGAGGACGGCGACGACGCTCCCGGTCCCGGCGGCACGGACCACGACGAGATCTTCGACCCGCTCCCGGAGGGCGAGCCCGTCTTCGACGAGGACCCCGCCGACATCGAGCACGATCACGACACCGGCCCGGACGGGGTCGTGATCGACCCCGACGAGTCCGTGTTCGCAGCGACAGGAGGCTTCGAAGAATACGACGAAGCCGACGGCCAGGCCGAGGACGCCGACCCCCGCAGGCCAGGCGTCGACGACGAGGCAGCGCTGCCGTCCGACCAGGACCAGGCCCGAGAGGTCATCGCTCGCCGATTCCTCTCCGAAGACCTCGACCTCGTCGTGCGCCTGGACGAGTTCGACGCGACGTTCGCAGCCGCCGCGCCGGCCGTGCAGATCGGCCTCCCCCACGACGCGACCGAATGGCTGGGCGACCAGGTCGCCCAGCTCACCCGCCAGGCGAACGCCGACATCGCCCAGCTGCACCGTGCGCACCAGGACGAACTGCGAGCCCTCTACGTCACCCTGATGTCCGTACACGTGGAGCAGGTGATCCGCGACGTCGCCACCGACCGCGCCGGTTCCCGGTACAAAGCGCTCAAGGACAGCGCCGAGCAGGCGCACGCCGACCGGCAGTCGGACAAAGCGGTGCAGGTCCAGCAGGCCCAGGCCCGGATCGCGCAGGCCCACGCGGACCAGGCGAAGAAGCTCGCCGACCAAGCGGCTCTCGCTGCCGAGATCCAGTACACCGAACGCCACCGTCCGCGGATGGAACGGGAGCAAGCCGACGCGGCCGCCGAGATCGAACGGGCCCTCGACAGCGCGCACGTGCACGACCAGCAAGAGATTCTGCGCGTGCGCCGAGCGGACGCGGCGCTGAGAATGCAGGTCGGCACCACGAAGATCTTCGAACTGCTCGCCGAACGCCAATCGGATTACCTGGCGATCGAGGGCGAGCGCCTCGCCGCCTGGAACACCGAGATCCAGCGGATCGTCGACGACAACCGCAAAGCCGACATCGCTCAGGCCGAGACGCTGGCCGCGCACCAGCGAACCGCCGACGAGGTCGAGTCGGCGCACAAGGAGCACCGGCAACTGGTCCACACCATGCGCGTCGAGCACACCGCGCAGATCAGCAGGCTCCAGGAAACTCTCGAGCGCCATCGCAGGGACGCCGTGGCGCAGCTGCAGATCCGCGACGCGGAGTGGCAGCACAGCCTCGGTCGCGAACAGGAGCGGACCAAGTCCTACATCGCGCGCACAGCCGAACTCATGCACCAGCTCGACACCGTCGAGAGCTCCGCGGATCGCCGCTGGAGCGCATACGTGGACCAGTTGAAGACCAGCTGGTCGGCACATGCCACCGAGCTGGCGCGCACGTCGGAGATCCAGTGGCGGTCCCATCGGATTCTCGTCGTCCTGATGATCGCGCTGTCGCTGCTGTTCTGCGTGGCGGGCTTCATCGGCGGCTTCATCGCAAGCGGATGACCGCGCAACGCCCCCGCGAGACCTCGCCGGGAAGACGGGAGCTCGTCAGGAAGAAGGACCGAAAGTGACATCCGACAAGCGCAAGGCGTCCCGGCCTCGGGCCAGCAGCTGGGACAAGATCTCGGCCCGTCCGGCAACCGAGACCCTGACGAACAGAGACGTCCACGAGGACCAGCAACTCGACCGGGGCAAACTCCGACCAAGGCGCTCGAAGGCACTGGGCACGACGGCCGCGACGGCAGCAGGAGCACTCGTCGCGATCGGGGCCTGGCTCCTCTACTCCGCGATCGCCGCGGCCGTGTTATCGATCGGCGCGGCCGCCGACGCGAACCCGCACGGGGGACGCGGCGGCGCGGGGCCGTACTACGTCGAGGACACCACCGCCGGCCGGGGCGGCGCAGCGGTGACCTGCTACCGCCCGCTGGACGCGACGGGCCGTCCGCACATCGGGTCGCCCTGCTACCGCGACCCCGGCCAGGTCCCGGTACCGAGCTGGTGGACTCCGGCCAATGCCGCACGCAACCAGAGCGGCGCGCGCACCGGCGCGAGCACGACCGGCGTCGGCGGGCAACTCACGGCGATCTCGCCGGTCAAGCTCCTCACCGCACTCGGCTCGGGGCTGCTTGTTGCGACCGTCACCGGCACCTGGGCCTCGCGACGTGTCGCCGCGGCGAACCTGATGAACACGACCGCCGACATCAACCAGTACCAGAACGACCAGCACATCGCGCTCCCCCAGGAAATCCAGCGGCGGTTCGACTGGTTCCCCGACGCGGGCGCGCACTCCGCCGTCGAGGCGAACTCCATGATCAGCCACATGATGCTGGTCAAAAAGGGGCTCAAGACCGTCGACGTCGCCCGGCGCGCCGAGACGGACATCCTCGACGAGGACGGAACCGTTCTCTACTACGCCGGCGAGATCATGGAAGACGCCGACGGCAACCCGATCACCGTCCCGAAACCGATCATCGACGAGAAGCTCGGCGACGACCTCTTCGAGAAATCGGGCGTGCCCAGGGACAAGAACCTGCGCCGCAAGTACGACACGACGAGGATCCCGTACGACCCCGACGGCACGAACCGCGACAAGCTCGCTTCCTACCGGACCGTCGCCGACCTCATCAACGCCGACTGGACGTTCCCGGGATACGAGGCGCAGCGCCCGGCCGGGGCGTACCTCGTCGACACCGCACCGGTGAACACCATGGTGCTCGCCATCACCCGCGGCGGCAAAGGGCAGACCTACATCGAACCGGTGCTCGACATGTGGAGCCGCGAGAAGAACCGCTCGAACATGGTGGTCAACGACCCCAAAGGCGAATTGCTGGTGAAGAACTACGTCCCGTTGGTCGTGCGCGGTTTCGAGCCGGTGCAGATGAACCTCATCAACGCGATGAAGACCGACATCTTCAACCCTCTGGTCATGGCCGCCGAGGCGGCCCGCGAGGGCGACAGCACCAAATGCGCCCTCTACGTGGAGAACATCGCCGAGGTCTTCTTCCCGCTGGACGGTAGCGAAGACCCAGTCTGGCCCAACGCGGCCAACAACGCGTTCAAACGCACCGCCTACGGCCTCATCGACTTCTATCTCGAGGAGGAACGCGAACTGCGCGAAGCAGCCGCCGCCGCCGGCGCGGACCCGGAGACGCTGGAGAAGAAACTCGACGACATGTGGGGCCGCGTCACGCTCTACAACTGCTACCAGCTGTTCGTGCAGCTGACCGCGAAAAAGCTGAGGAACCCGGCCGTCGAGCTGGAGAAGCGGATCAACGCCGGAGAATTCGACGACAACCCGGAACTGCTGCGCGCGGAGCAGGAGAAAGCGGCGGAGAAAGACTTCCTGTGGGACGGCAAGGCGGAGCAGGACATGCTGACGTTGTTTTTCAACGCCACCGAGGCCCTGCCGACGAACACCATGCGCACACTCATCGGCAACGCCAACAACGCGCTGCGCGCCATGGCGGGCGCGGAGAAAATGCTCGCCTCGGTCTACGGCATCGCGATCACCGCGATGAGCTTCTTCACCGACCCGACGATCTCGACCCTGACGTCAGGAAAACCCTCGCAGAACACAGACCTGGGCGGCGTGAGCTTCCCTCGCCGGTTCGGCGTGCGCTTCGCGCCCGACTACGTCAAACGCGACCACCTCAAAGGCCTGCAAGCGCTCTGGTCGGCGTACTCGGACCCGATGTACGCCGACCACCTGGGCGCCGAGTTCGAGCACGCGGACATCGTCACGACCGAGGGCTGGGCACGGTACTACTTCAAAGGGATCTTTCCCGGCAACGAGGCGTGGATCAAGCTGGAACTCGCGAACCCGCAGACGAAGATGCTGGTGCGCACGTTCTTTTTCCATTTCAAGAAGAGCCACCAGCTCTCGCTCAACGGACGGCACTTCGTCGTCGAGCCGGTCACCGGCAGGAAGATCGTCAAGAACGGCGTGCTGCGCGAGCTGCGGCCCGTGAGGGAAGGCCGCGACACGAGCGGGAGGATCCTGTCGTTCCGCTTCGGGGACACCACGTATCCGCGCACCCGGCTCGACTTCTCCGGCGCCGGGCACCCCGAGAAGGTCTCGGGCGAGGCGCGGGCGATCACGCAGACGATGGTGCGGTACTCGGAGTCGCCGAAGGCGATCTTCCTGGTGACTCCCCCGCATCTGATGAAATACGCCAAGCTCATCCTGATCCTGCTCAAGCAGCTGGTCGACTTGAACTTCGACCGGTCGTACATGACCAAATCGGACCAGAAACCGCTGTACAAGACGAGGTTCATGCTCGACGAGCTCTACAACCTGCAGTCCGAAGGACACGGCATCGCCGGTTTCGCGACGATGCTGTCGATCGGCCTGGGCCAGGACCAGCAATTCACCATGGTGTTCCAGACCCTTCAGCAGCTGATCGACCTCTACGGGGAGTCCGTCGACAAAATCGTGCAGGGCAATACCTCGAACATCACTTTCCTCAAGAGCACCGACGACGCGATGATCGAAACCCTGGAGAAGATGTCCGGCAAAACCCACCGGTCCTACGTGGACTCCAAGCAGATCAGCCAAGACCTGGACAAAGTCGTGGGCGGCACGACCGAGGGCCGTGTCGCCTACACGATGACCACCAGGGAGGAACCGCTGATCAGCTACAACGACATGGCCTTCCTGCCGCCGCGCAATTCGATCGTCTTCCGCGCCGGAGACGCGCCCGTGTGGAACCGCAACGACACGATCCTGCCGATGTCGTGGCGGTTGTTCCGGCACACGATCGTCCACCCGGGACACGAGTATTCGCTGCAGACGATCCCGACGCTGTCCTCGGCGAGCGATTTCGACGTCCGGATGAATCAGCCCGACTTCGTCAAAATGCTCGACAAGCGGATGCGGCAGGCCCTCAAAGCCCCTGCCGCGAAGCAGCAGTACCAGGAGATCTACGACTACGAGGACGTCGAGATCGAACGTCTCGACCCGGACGTCTACTCCGACGAGGTCATGGAGATCGTCGACATGCTGACGGCAGCCGAGGCGGGCCTCGATCCCCGTGCCCCGGTCTTCGTCGACCCCGAGGAGTACGGCGCGATGATGTTCGGCGAAGACGAGTTCGTCGACAACGTCCTGGTGGCCACGGAGGTCGCCGAGCGCACCGCGGCCGCCGGCGAACGGCAGCGGAAGGCCTACGCCGAAGGCACGATCAGCAAAGAGATGCTGGTCAATCCGAACGGCTCGGCGAAGATCAAGAGCCTCGACCTCGAGATCGGCGAGGCTTACAAGAGGACACAACCCGACTTGGAACGGGACTCCGCGCACTTCTCCCTCGGCGGAGACGGCGAACTGCGCAGCGCCGACGGGACGGAGACCTACATCAGCCAGGCGCGCTCGGCGTGGTACGCCGAGGCCGCACGCCGGATCAACGGGAAGATCGCAGACGAGGAGTCGCGGGTTTACGCGGAGCACGACGTCACCGCGGACGACTTGCGTTCCCTGGCGACGGTCAAGGTGCACGCCGCCTTCTACCAGTACCTGGCCTCGTTGCCGGACTGGGAGGATCTCGCCGACGGCGCTTTCGACCGCGCGATGGCTATCGAGATGCACGCGAAGTAGCCGACCCGGCCGTCGCGCCGGACCCGTCCGCCGGGCAGTCCCGGATCCGCTCGTCCCGCGAATCGCTTATCGAACCTTGTCTATTCACAGGTCTATGATTAATAGACAAGCATTCATCCGTGACTCCGCAGGAGACTGGCAAGCCATGAAGAAGGCATACGGACTGCGCAGGTGTTTCTACGAGTACGTGTTCTACCGGGGAGTCGAGCATGTGCGGGGCCAGACAGGACAGGTCGTCCCGATCTCGCAGGCGAAAGCCATCCGGATCCGCGTCGACGAGATCCTCGCGGAGAAGCCACCGGATCCGAACGGGCGGCGCTGGAGCGTGGCGCATCCCAACCTGTCCGTCTCGGACTTCCTCGGCGCCGTCGACCGGGCCTTCTCCGAGCGGATAGCCGGATGCGACCCGGTGTTCGGCGACGCCTCTTCGGACGGTCCGCGGTACCAGCGGCTGCAACGCGAGTTCACCGCCGTCACCGGAGTCGGGGCGCGCGCCGCTCCCGCCTCGGCCTGGCTGCCCGTCAGCCCGTACGACCCGGCCTGGTCCGAACGCGCCACCGTGAAGCGAGCCGGGACCGAACTCGTCTACATCCCCGACGAGACGATCATGCGGGTGGCGGGCGGCGAGGTCGAAACCCTGGCCGAGCCCCGACGCGGGAACATGATGCTCTCCCGCTTCGACAAAGAAGGAACGCCCTTCGACGCCGGCCGGGCGATGACGTACGAGGACGCCGCAGGACTCACGGCGCTCATGGACAAGATGAGCCAGCGGGAGTACGAGCAGGTTCGCGAATGGGTCATCGACGGCGGCCGCGATCCGCAGACCGGTCGCGTCGACCGCAACCGCTTCATGAGCCCCCGCGCCGTCGCCCGCGCCGCGGCGGTGCTCGAGGAACTCAAATCGCAGGGCGTGCCGTACGAGGTCGTGCGCGACCGCGAGCCGGGCCAGACCAAAGCGAAAGTACTCGGGACCGGCATCGAAATCCGGCTCACCGACACGCGCCGGGAGGAATACGCCGGGGCACGGGTCTACGACAACGGCACCGTCCTGCGCTATTCGACCAATCACCGGGCACCCGGCGGCGTCGCGGTCCCCTCCCCCGGCCCGGAGGACGCCGTCCGTCTGCTGCGCCACGCCCTCGGCCTGCGCGTCGAGCGCTCGGATCTGCCCGGGCGCATTGTCGGCGAGGTCGGCGCCACCGACCCGGAGCACGGACGCGGGCGCACGGTCAATGCGGTGCCCGACGCCTATCACGTCGAACGGGAAGCGATGTTCGTCGTGGGCGACTACGTGGCCCCCGGCGAGTCCAGGGCGCGGCCCGGGTCGAAAGTGCTGTTGCGCCGCGACGCGAAGAACCGCCGGTTGCCGGCCTTTTTCGTCGACGCCGAACCCGCCGAGGCCTACGCCCGGGAGGCCGTCGCGAGCGCGCGGGAGAACCTGCGGGCGGCACTCGACGTCGAGACGCTCATCGTCCGCGCGGAGGCCGAACTGGAGCGCGCCGGCGCGGTCGGGGAGGATCCGGCGCCCCCGGAGTTCTCCGCGGACCCGGAAGTCTCGGCGATCCAGCGCGCGTACTGGGAAGTGCTCATCGGATCGCGCGACGACCTGTTGCGCCCGGGAGCGACCGAGGACATGCACCGGGCTCGCCTGGACGAGATCGGCGAACTGCGGGCCGGCGAGACGCCCGACCTGGGCAATCTCGCCTACACCGGCTCAGCGGCCGACAAGGTCCGTGCCCACGCCGACGACGTGCCCTTCGAGCTGGTCGGGACCTGGGAACCCGAGCCGCACGACGTCGACGGCGAATGGGTCAACCAGCGCTTCGACCCCGCCCGGGTCGCGAAATACATGACCAGCCCGGCAGGCCGATGGTCGAATCTCGACAACCTGGCCTCGGCGCTGCGCCGCTGCGCGGTCCCTCCCGACGAGATGCTGGGATCGAGCTTCCAAACGACGCGGTTCAAAGACCAGATCGTGTCCTTCCGGGCCGACCGCGCGCAGCCGATCGCCGGGCACGAATCGGCGTTCCTGCGCCGCATCGGCGACACGGTGCGCGAGTGCCTGGAGCGCAACGCGACGACGCCGGGCGACATCCTCGTCGACGATCAGGGCGTCATCCGCTGGAGCGCGGAGAAGATCCGCCGCGACGGGACGACCGTCCCCGTGTCCGGCGAAATAGGCCAGGTCTTCGACGTGGGCCCGCACGGCGAGATCGTCACGAAGTTCGCCAGCGGCGAGAACGCTCTCATCGTCCCGGGCTACGAGGCCCGGATCGCGGCGCCGAGGCCGGGAGCAGCACCGGCCTCGGTCGAGGAGCGCACGATCCTGCGCGGCTACGAACAGCTCATGCACGAGCGGATCCAGTACCAGATCGCGGGCGACCTGGTCTCGGGACGCAGCCAGACCGGTCAGCCGGCCTCCCTCAACGGCGTCTACGCGCAGCTCTACGGCACCAAGCACCCGGTCGACTTCATCGAACGGGCCACCTCCTACGAGAGGGACGAGTCCTCCGGACAGATCCGCGCCCACCTCGACGAGTGGACGGCCTCGATCCTGCAGACCGAAGCCAGGCGCGTCCGCTACTCGAACGAGATCAAGCAGGGGTCGACCGTCTACGCCGAGTACCGGGCCGAGCAGGACGGCGCCGATCCAGCCGACGACAACCGCTTCGACCCCTGGCGGCTGACCGGCGGCCGGAACATGGCAGTGCTGACGGGCACGGACCAGAACAAGGTCGCCGCGCCGGCGGGCTACTTCGACCCGGTGATGACCGGCGGGGCGACCAATCAGGGCATCGTCCGCTATCTGACCGCGGACGCCCGGATCGAGCCCGACGGCTCGATCCGTCCCGGCGACCCTGCCACCCTGACCGGGTCGCGGGCGCCGCTGATGTGCCGACCCGAACTGGACACCCTGCGCTACGACCCGTTCGACCGCCAGCAGATGACCGCCTCGACGATCATGCAGTCCGCGGAGGTCACCCGCCCCGCCGGCACCGCGCTGATGACGTTCGGCGGCTGGACCGCCGACGATCCGATCGTGGTCAGCGCGGAGTTCGCCGCGGTCCACCGCATCCGCGGCGCCGGCGGGCGCCTGCGGGATCTGGTCGTCGGCGACAAAATCTCCGACCTGCACGGCAACAAGGGCGTCATCTCGCTGATCGTCGACCGGTTCATGACGCCCCGCGAGGCTCGCGCGCAGGGCATCGAACAGGAAGCGGCCTGGTTCCGGGCCAACCCGGTCCTCGACGTCGTGATGAGCCCGTTCTCGCTGATCTCCCGGCGCAACGCCGGATCGGCCCGCGAACTGATGAACGGACCGGTCGAGGACCTGCGCGCCCCCGACGGCGAGCGGGTCGCGAGCGCGCTCGGCAAGATGCGCTTCGCGGTCACGCACATGGCGGTGGACGAGAAAACGAAGATCTACGACGACGAGCAGGTCCGCTCCGGCCGCGGCCGCAAAGCGTCGTCGCAGCTGGCCTGGGCCCTGCAGGCGCAGGACTGCCCGTCGATCATGGACGAGTTCTACGGCCACAACAGCGGAGCCGAAGCAGATCTGCGCGAATACCTGCTCGTAACAGGCCTGGACATGGAAGCCGACGGCACCCTGCGCGTCGTCGGGCTGGCCGACGGCATCGACGACCGGCCCGAGCGGCGGCTCATCGCCATGCCCGCGCTGCTACGGACCCAGCCGCGCAAGCCCGGCGACCTGCCCGGTCTGAACACCACTGCGATGCGGCGGTCCTTCGGCGAGCTCATCGGCGACCGCGGCGGCGATCTGGAGATCCCCTTCCCGCTGACCTATCCGACCGGCGAGCCGACCGAGCCGGTCAGCGCGGCCTCGTGGAAGCTGCCGGTGCTCTCCTCGCACCTGCGCAGCGGACAGGAATTCGACGACGGAACCTCGGTCACCCACGACCACACCCGCAGCTACCTCGACGTCTTCGTCGAAGCATGCCGCTACCGGTACATGTCGGAGCAACTGGAGGGCCACGGCCTGTCGGCCGAGCAGCACGCCGGGCTGCGCCAGAGCATGCGCGAGTCCGTCCAGCGCGCACAGCGCGCTTTCGAGGCGATCACGACAGACGTGCGCAACCGGGTGCTCACCGGCAAGAACAACATCGTCAAAACGGGTCTGATGTCCTCGCGGCTCTCGGACTCCGCGACCATGGTCTGGACCGCCGACCCGCGGCTCGACATCGACCAGATCGCGCTGAGCTCGGTCAAGGCCCGGCAGCTCGGGCTGAACGAAGACGACTTCGCCCTGGTGTGGCGGGACCCGGTCCTGCGCGACGCCGGCGTCCGGTACATGCGGGTCGCGATCGACGACCGGCTCACCGGCGCCGCGATCAACCCGGTCATGGACAAACCCTTCGACGGCGATTTCGACGGCGACGCGGTCGCCGTGGTCAAACTGCACACCGACGCCGCCAAAGCCGAGGCCCTGCGCAACCTCTCGGTTCCCGCGAACCTGCTCGACACCGGTGTGCGCAGCGACCGCGGCACGCATCCGCTCGCGATCCAGGTCTCCCTCGACACACAGGTCGCGCTCTCCAGAAACCCCGTGCTGCGCAGGGAACTCGACAGCCTCAGCGGCAAGACGAACCTCATCGCCTGGGGCGCGGACTCGGAACCAGCCGAGACGACGCGTGCGCGTCAAGACGAGGCGACCCGGCAGCTGAGCGAGTTCTACCGCCAGGCGCAACGCAGCGAGTTCGGGTCGGCACTGTGTTTCGCCGACCGCGACGCGCATCTGCGGAGCGTGCGCGAGGTGTGCGTAAAGACCGGAGCCAAGGGCAGCGAGAAGAAACTCGCCGACTACGCCCGCAACCTCGGCGACGAGCAAGGAAACCCGGGCATCACCCAGGCCGACCAGGAAGCGTCCATGTTCGCCACCGCGATCAAAGCCCACGGCACCGGCCTCGGCGGCGCCTTCAGCCAGAGAGCGGCGCGCGCGCTGCGCAACGGCGACCTCAAAGCGGTGCTGGAGGTCACCTACCCCGTCACGCAGTCGATCCTGCAAGCCAAGCACGACGCCGCCGAGGCCCGGAACAAGTACCGGATGCTGCAGGGCCCCGGACGCGACCTGTGGCGCGGGCGCAAGCTCGAGCACGTCGGCCCGGGCCAGTGGCGCGCCGAGACCGCCGACGGCGAACCAGTCCAGGCCACCGCAGAGCAATGGCAGGCGCAGTTCGTCGAGTTCTACGAATCCGCGGACGGCTTCGGGGTCACGGTCAACCCGGACTACGTGGCCCGCGTCGCACACGTCCTGCAAGACCCCGCAACGACGCTGATCCGCAACCTCGAAGAAGACCCCGCGCTCGCGGGCACGCTGATGGACCGGATGGCCTACGGCGGCGATTTCGACACCCTCGTGCAGGCCGCGAAAAATCGCGAGAGCGTCTACGACGGCGAAAAGAACGCGCACTTCGCTCCCTCCGGAACCCGCACGGCCCTGGCCCGCACCGCCCGCGCACTGGAGAACCTGCACCAGCGCGGGCGCGTCCCGCCGGTGCAGGAGACCGCGGTGGACCCCTCGGTGGTCAAACACGACGTCGTCGCCGACGCGGCCCCGGACGCCCGGGCACGGGGCACGCACCGGCGCTCCGCACACGCGGTCGGCGTGGGACCGCGACGACCGGCCCGCACGCCGGTGCCCGGGACCGAGGAGCAGCAGACCGGCAACGACTACGCGATGGGATTCTGAAATGGCATCGCACACGGAACCGGAACCCGGGCCGGAGACCGGACGCCGGGCGACCAAAGCCTTGCCCGTCCCCCCGACCGGCGGCCACCGGAGCTCGGCCGGCGACGAACCGCCGTCCGGTCAGACGCCGCGCGACCCCCGCGCCCGGCCGGAGGACCCGAGCGAACCGGACATCGTCGACGCCGAGGTCGTCGACGAGTGGGAGCCGGGAGACACGGGGCGCTCGCGCGAGCGTCTGCGCGACAGCGTCCGCGGCTTCTTCGGCGCGAAGACCACGGCATGGACAGCCGAGCGGCAACGCCGACGCCGGGCCGAACGGGATCGTGCCGCATCCGAACGCGACAACCTGGACGAGGGCGAGCAGCTCCTGCGGCTGCGAGCGGAGACCAAACTCGCCGGCGAGCGGTACATGGAATCGCTGCGCGACTCCCGCCTGCTGGTGCCCGGTTTCAACGACGACGAGCGCGACCGCCAGTTCACCGTCATGCACCAGGTCTACATGCAGATGATGATGCAGGGCTGCCTCAGGCCGCTGAGCCGCGGCGTGAACCCGGCATCGATCGTCCAGGCCGTCGGCATGATGGTCGCGATGCGGCTGCTCGCCCCGGAATTCAGGAAAGAGATGGACAGCTACCTGCAGCCGCTCAAAGACAAGATCCGCGAGCGCATCGACGCCCGCACGGTCTCGGCGCGCTCGTTCGCGCAACTGCAGGCCGCCAGGCACAACGACCTCGTCGACGCCCGCACCGCACACCAGCTGGCACGCAACCCCGAACTGGCCGGCGACGAGACATTCGCGGCACGACGGGACGCCAGGAAGACCGACCGGGACGCGTACCTGTCGCGCAAGTGGCGGCGCCGCCTGGAGGAGATGGAAGCCCGCGAACGCGGCCACCGCGAGATGTTCACCCCCGAATCGGCTGCGATGACCGAGGTCGCGCTCATGGAGAACGCCTTCTGGCGGATGCGTGCCCCCGACGCCGACAGCGACGAGATCTACGCCAGCTACCGGGCAATGCGCCAACGGCTCCGCGGCCAGATGGCCGACGACGGCCTCGATCGCCAGGACGTCGTCACCCGGGCGCGCATGATCATCGGCGAGCGGATGGCGGCAGAACCGGAACTGCGCCTGATGTTCAACGGCCTCGCACACGGACGCATCGTCAAGAGCCCCCCGCATCCTGTGCGGACCGCGGGCGGCGACGGGTCCCGGGAGGTCTGGACCGGAGAGTTCGACGACCAGTGCGGCCGCAGGCTCCCCGAGGACGGCATGTTCACGCTTCGTCGTCCGATGGACGCCCACACCCATCAGGCCCAGCTGTCGGAGACGATGGCGGAGTCCATGCTCGACGGGCTGCAGCGCACCGGACGATGGGCTTATGCCGACAGCGTCATGGGCTACCTCGTCGGCTTCGCTGCCAAACGGACGGGCCTGGACACGCGGGGACTCCCCGTCGTCCTCCAGCAGCGACTCGACGAATCGGAAGCCATGCTCGCGAGCATGGCCGTGGACGGCCTCGAACCGGAGACACAGCAAGAGGTCTACGCGAACGCCTTCAGCGACGCCATGGAGGACGTCGCGCAAGCACACCCCGGCGTCCAGGAGAGCCTGGTCCGCAACTTCGGCCACGACTGGCAGGCCACGCTCCAGGCTGCCGTCGACGACCCGGCCTGGTTCGTCCGCGAGCACCGGGCGAAACCCAGGGTCTACTACGCCGGCCCCGACCACACGACGCAGCACGAGAGCGACTTCGACTGGGGCTACCCAGCCAGGCACCACGGCAGCGACGACCACCAGCCGGTGTAGGGCAACCGACCTGACCGGCACGAGACACAAGACGGGACCAGAACCATGGAAGACGAGCCACAGAGCGGAGAACAGCAGACGACGTACGGATCCCGTTTCGCGCGGATGTTCGGCTATGTCACCCCGGAAGACCGCGCCAGATGGGAACAGCAACGAGCACACAACACGCCGAAGGTCAACGCGATCAGACAAGGCCTCAAATCATCGGTGACCGCGCTGCTCGAGTTCGCGGACATGAACGTCCACGCACGGCTCGACGCCGCGCATCGCGTGGCAGCACAGAAACAATTCGACGAGTCGCACGGCAAAATCGTCACCCGGCACCGTGATCCGCGAACGCGATCGATCATCGAGACGGTGGGCTACGAAACCGTGGACCGCCGGGAAGCGATCGAGCCCGACTTGGAGGTGTAGCCGACAGACAAGCCATCGGCGCCATCCGCATCCCGCGCAGCGAACACTCCGAGTACCGCCCTGCAGAGCCGGCACGACGACACCGGCCAACGGAAAACAGTCCCCAGACGAGGAAAAGACACAAAAAAAGAGAGAACCCCGACGATGCGTCTGCATCACCGGGGTTCTCCTCGTTCGGTTCTGTCGCAGGAAAGGCAGATCAATCGTCGACGAGCGCGACGACGACCAGCACGAGGACAAGGATGCCCCCTGCTCCGCCGAGCAGATGAGTCCAGCTCAGCGGTGCATCGAGCCAGGCGACAACCTTGTCCCGCGCGCAGCCCATGACACCCGCGACCGCACTGAAGAGACCGCTCGTCCAGCCGATGACCGTCGCCGTGACTCCGCCCAGCACGCACAGAAGGGCGGCCTTGCGAGACCTGGTAGACACGGCAGCGGCTCCTCGGCTTCCGGCATTCGGGACGCGGCTGGTCGCAGACGACGCAGCTGCTCAACGGAACTCGACGTCCGATTCCTCGATCGCCTGTGTCGCAGTATCGATCGACGGCTTCCGGGGCAAGGACCGATTCGCGATCGGTTCGGCCTGAGTGCGCAACTCGGCGAGGGTGAGCCCCACAGGGCGGCCCAGGCGCTGCCCTGCCACATAGTAGGCATGTCCAGCCTCGCGCTCCCCCAGAGCGATGATCTCGCGAGTGACCGGCTGATCGGGGTTTTCAGGCACGAGCTCGCGCCACACGAGCCTGTGCGTATTATGGCCTGCTGCCGACCGCACATAGCTCGTCTCGCAGTCGGAAATATCCGGGTAGCTCGACATGTATTCGAGCCGGTGCCTGCCGCGTTCGCCCTGAGCGATCCGCTCCAACCTGTTCAGAGCAAAGCGCAGAAGCTGGCTTTCCGGGCTGTGCCGGTCCTTCTTCGCCGCGGCGTGGAGGGCGCGGAGGTCTTCCTCGAACCCTGGCAGCACGACCATGCGGATGCGACGTTGTTCATCCATCTTGGCCCGCCTCGCCCGGCTGAGCGCCACGGCGTTCCTCAGCCCACCGCCGGCCGAATTCGCCAAGGGACTCGGCGAGTTCGTCGACGGTGACCTCGGCGCCGACGCCGCCCGCAGGGTTGTGCGCATCGGCCTCGGCAACCCTGCGGGCCACCTCGTCCCGGAATGCGCCTTCGCCTAGGGCGAAATCGGCCTGGTCGTGTTTCATCAAGCGCAGGAAAGCCGAGAAGGGGATCACGACAGCTTCCGGTTTGTTGCCGTCGCCGAAGATCAGCGGCTCAGCATTGCCGCCGCGAAAGCGCTCCAGCAACGCAGTCAGGTCGGCGGCCCTGATCTGGCCGGTCGGCTGGACGTTGACGGCGAACTTCGGAAGACGGCCGCCTGGGTCGTCGGGCTCGTCACTCATGACTCAACTCTATTGCTTATCGAATCGCTTGTCATTGATGTATTAGACATGCGGCCCACCGCAGCGTGGCAGCCTCGCGCGTGAAACGCTCATCAGCTGTTACGACGGTGGATGCTGCCGAGGTGCCGTCTCCGGGTGATGCTCTCGCCACTGCAGAGGCGAACGCCAAGCGGCTGGGTCCACTCATCAGATGATGCGGACTGCTTGTTCGACCTGGGACGCCGTGCCCGCGATCGCCCTCGGGGCGTCCTTGCTGTCGCCAGCCGGGCCGCCGCCCTTCGAGCCACCCGCGCCGACCGGGTCCACAGTGAGCAGGCCGATGCCGATCTGAGCGTCGGCGATTCGGGCCTTCACCGTTGCGGCCTCGTCGGCCGAATACCGGCAATCGCGAATTGCTCGCAACTCCGTTGCGATGCGCTGCTCCGCGAACTCCACGACCCTGCCGACCTGCGCTCGCGCCTGGGCCTCGCGGTAGAGCCGGACGGTCAGGTCGATGCGGTAGCAGGCCAGCAGGAAGCTGTCGGGGTACGCACACAAATCCCACGCATCAGTCGGGTGATGACCGAACACTTCCCATTGCGCTTGATCCTGGAGCCAGTCCCGAGCTGCGGACTCGTCGGTATAGTAAGTGTGAGCAATGCTGCCCATGGTGCGCTCCCGTGTCGCGCCGCGACGATCCGCCTCGGCGGGGTCTGCGGTCCGGACCTGGGCGATAGCTGCTGTCGAGAACTTCTCGTGGTCGTCGAGAAAAGCACGGACGTGCTGCTTCAGCACCCTGTCGTCGTATTCCCTGACCTCGTCGGGCGATCGGTCTTCGCAAAGCATTTCGGACCAGCGACGGAAGTCTATGCGCGGCGCGCCATCGGAGTAGCAATTCCTTTCGCTGTCGGGCAGGTCGAACACCTCGATCATGTCGCCAGCGCAGGTAAACATGTATGCGGCGGTGTGGCCGCCGGAGATGGCCACGCCCCCCGGCCATGTGACAAGGTCCCAGGTCTCTCGGTCCGTGCCGGGCCGCGCAGTCCGCAGGTGGCGGTATACATCGTCGTCGTGGAGGACAGACAGTCGGTGTTCGGCTGTCCGCTGGAGAAAACGAGCATAGGTTTCGGCATGAGGATTCTTGGGTTTGCTCATGGTCTGCTTTCTTCGTTTGGCAGGGCAAGGCTGTGCATATCGGTCCGAGGAGCGGCGGGGGCACGGCAGTGCGCTGGAAGCGGAAGCCGTGGTGTCTCGGGTCCGGGAGGACCTGTCGGCGCGCTGCGGTCGCGGCATTCTGTGAATGCCGGTCCAGGGCAGATATTGCACGTGGCCTGAGCCAACGCGACGGTGTGCGGCCGCGACTAAGTTCTCGGGAGCGGCGAGGGAAGAATACGATGCCGTGATCCGGGAGAGCGCTACAGCACCGGACTGTTCTCGTGCCGAGCCCGGATCGGCCGTGTCTCAATCTGCCGGGCGTGTTTGGCGGCCGGGGTCCCAGTTGCGTTCGCTGCCGTCGGCGGATCGTCAGTCAGCAGTTTGATGCCGACACGGGCCTCCGCGATGCGATCCCGCACGACTGCGGCCGCGTCCGCCGGATACGGGCTGTCGCGATTGATTGTCCTGATTTCGTCGGCAATGGCTTCTCCTGCGAACTCCAGGACCGCACGGACACAGGCCCGGGCACGGGTCTCGCGATAGAGCTGAACGGACAGGGCGATGCAGTAGCACGCGGTCACGAAGCCGTGGGTGTAGACCGACAGATCCCAGTCCCACGACGCGTCCTGGCTGAACACATCCGCCTGCGGCAGCGCGCGCAGCCAGTCGCGCGCCTCGTGTTCCGAGTCGCCGTGCAATCGAGCGGCGTCGAGAATGGCTGCTCGCGCATCCGCGCGACGGTCCGCCACAGACGGATCTCCCTCCCGGACCTGGGCGATGGCCTCGCCGGAGAAGTCCTCGTGCTCGTCGAGCGACTCGTCGACCTTCTGCAGGAAGACGTCCGGATCGTACTGCTTGACCTGGAGCGATCGGCCGCCGCACAGTTTTTCGGCCCAGTAGATGAAATCGATGCCCGGGGCACCGTCCGAGTAGCTGTTCCGAAGCCCGGAGGGGAGCTCGAAGAACTCGAGCATGTCGTGCATGCGAGTAAACGTGTACCCGGATGCGATGTCACCGGCGGTGGCCAGATGGCCGGGCCACGTCACGATATCCCAGGACCACGCACGCGTGCCTGGTTTGGCGATCCGGAGATGGCGGTAGACACCGTCGTCGAGGAGCACGGAAAGCTCATGGCCTGCGGTCGCGCGCAGAAACTCCGCATAGGTCGCTTCATAAGGGTTGTGGGGCTCGTTCATGTTGTTCCTTCTCGATGCTCAGGGGCACCATGGCGCGCTGCCGGCATGACCCGATAGTGCCGGGCAACAGCGAAATCGGCGCAACCTCAGGACGGCTCACGCCTTCATGGACCCGCGGCAACGGTCGCCTCCGAGGGCGTCGCATTCTCCGCAACGCGCGGCAGTGCACACATCCGGGGATCGTGCTGATGCGGATGAGGTATTCAGCGCTCGAAACGGGTTCCCGTTCTCCCAGGCATCCAGCACGACGTCCCCCTCAATGCGCACAAAGGGCGGGGTTGCCGGGAATAACGCAGGAGCACCGTGCCGGCCGCCGCCCCGTCTAGTTCGTTATACGCCTGCGTTGTTCCCGAACCAGCCATTGGCGTGTGCACGATGGACGGCATGGGTGCGGTCGCGAGCGCCGAGTTTGCGGAGAATGCTTTTGACATGCGTTCGGATCGTTTCGACTGACAAGTGAAGCGAACGGCCGATGTCGGCATTCGTTTGCCCTTCCGCGACGAGCGCGAGGACCTCGCGTTCGCGTCGAGTGAGATCCGAACCGAAGAGAGGAGCAGTCCCCCGGCGCGCTCGCCGTTCTTCGACCCTGAACGTGCGCGGCTGCCCAGGGCGCGCAGGGATCTCTTGCTGGTTCACGATCCCGTTGAGCGCACGCGCCACCGCCGGGTGGGCGGCCGCGGTGACGACAAGGACGGCGACGATCGCACCAGGGTCGCGGCCGGGACGATGTTTCGAGCTCCGGTCTGTCACGCTCACTCCTCGAGCCCCAGCATGTCGAGCAGCGTCGCGTGGTCGGCAGCGCTGACGGCGCGGCGTCGGACTTCCGCGCGGGCGAGCTTGCGTTCCTCGGCGCTGCCTTTCTCGACCAGCTTCCTGGGACGCGGGCTGCCCTGCGCGACCGTGCTCCCGAGCGGTCCGCGCACCCGGGCGACCGGGCGGTTCATGCCGCACCGCCCAAGATCGTCTCGATCTCGGCCAGTTTCTCCACCGCAGGGAGATGCTGAGCGGCGACGACGGTACGCAACTGCGTGAAGACTGCTTGGGCTGTGGGGTCCTGGATGCGGTGGACAGCGATCGTCGCGAAGTTTGCGCGCATCTGCTGATGGCGCTCGACCAGCATGCATGTGCGGCGCCGGACCTCGTCGTCGTCCAGCAGAGGCGGCGTGCTGCAATCGGGCACGAAGCCCATTTCCCTGAGCACGAAGTCTGGCAGCATGGACGCGCTCTCGATCTGCTCGACCGCGTCCGCGGGCGGGTCACTTTCGGTGAGACCCCCGGAGACATAGAGCGTGAAGCCCCCGACCGTGATTCGAGAGACCTCGCGAGAAGCGAGGGCCTTCTCGAGCCCGTCGATCACGGCGAGGCCGGCACGCCGGACGATGTCGAGCCGGAGCTCCCCCGCCTCGTCGAAAACCTCCGTCTCCGGGTCCAACTCGGGCAGCAAAGCTCCGATCTCGCTCTCGATGCCGCAGGGGCCGTCGAATTCGAACAGCGCGGCGTTGTCGATCTTCTCGACCAGACGCCGCCCCTTGTCGTAGTCCGGCGGTTGGGTGCGATGTGCCGGGACGGCGATCAGGACGATGGACATGTCTGTGCTCACGGCGGTGTCTCCTTGTGCATTTCGGGCGGGGTTCTTGTCGCATGGAGCGCGACGGATCACCGACGGATCCATGCGAGGTCGGCATCCGGTTCGCTGTAGGCCGCGTTGTCGGCGTCGCGCATGGTTGCCTCGGGGTGTTCGAGGAAATGCAGCGACGTGTTCACCACGAGCAAGAGAGCCTCGCGAAGCCGCTCGTCTTCAGGTGCCAGCGCCGCGATCTCGTCGGCCGCCCGGTTCACTGCGACGCTGATCTCGTCACGTGTCCAGTGCTCGCAGGTAGTGCCGGTGGTGGCCATGGCTGTCCTCTCATTGCGATGTCGTCGGCGCCGAGTGCCGCGCGGCCTTCCGCCGAAGTTCTGGTCCAGGAGCCGTCGGCGAGCACAGCGGCGACCGCGGACATGCGGGAGGTTCGCCGGTTCGTGTACTCGGCGGTGACGGCCGGCCTGGACGACGAGTTGGGCGTGCCCAACGCTTGGTTGGCTTTCCCCGGCGCGCACCGCAGAGGCCAGTGTCAGTCGTGACGCGAAGTGAAGCTGAGGGGCTGTCCCGCGAAAACTGGCATGCGTCTCGGGTTTCAGACTGTGGCCGTCAGCGTCTCCTCCGGCGGCGGACGAGCCGCCAGCGGTAGACCACCGTGGGTATCCGACCGGACTTGCGACGGTTGTGGCGGCGGCAGAGAATCGCGCCGTTCCACAGCTGAGTCGGGCCTCCCCTGCTCCACGGAACGACGTGATCGGCTTCCAAGCCGACGGTTGCCCGGCAGCGCGACCAGAGCAACGGTTTGTATTCACAGCGGTGCCCCGCGCGGGAGAGCAGGATTCGTTTCTCCTGCCAGGAGAACAACCGTCGCCGATCGCGCCGACGTTGGCCGCGCCTGCGGATCGCGACCAGCAGCGCCGACCCGATGAACGCAATAGCCAGGCAGGCCGGAAGAAGACTGTCTTTCACAGGCATGCTCCTTGGATCGGAGATTCACGGCCGCGCTGCGGTCGCCTCCTGCAGGCGGCCCGGAGGTTGCCGGGCCGCCCAGCGGTCAGTGCAGGACGTTGCTCAGGCGGACGAGGGCCCGGCCGATCGCGAGGACGCCGTCCCAGCCGACGGCGTCGCGATTGTCCGTGAGCTCCGCCAGGTCGGTGCCGACGGACAAATAGATCCCGCGGCAGTCGTCGAAGATCTCGACCATGGCGTATGGCCGTGGCATCGTGATTTGGCCCCGGTTCGGCACCGTTAGCGGGCCCCACCGATCGGGGGAATTCCTGCTCGTGGCGTGCGAGTCGGTGGGTCGAATTGAGGGTCCTGGGTGGACAGTGCCGGCGAGGGGCCGTCCGCGTGGGAGCCGGGATGGTGTCCAGGGTGGAGTTGTTCGCGCTGATCCGGCGGGATGCCCGGGTGGAAGGTCTGTCTGTTCGGGCGTTGGCTGAGCGGCACGGGGTGCATCGCCGGACGGTGCGCCAGGCCCTGGGGTCGGCGGTGCCGCCGCCACGGAAGACCCCGGCGCGGTCGTCGCCGGTGACGGGCCCGTTGCGTGAGGCGATGGACGGGATGCTGCGGGCGGATCTGGACGCGCCGCGCAAGCAGCGGCATACCGCGCACCGGATCTGGGAGCGGCTGGTCGACGAGCGCGACGCGACGATCGCCTATCGCACGGTCTCGAAGTACGTCGCGAAGCGGCGGCCGGAGATCGTGCTGGAAGCCAGGAATCGGGCGAGTGTGATGGACGGGTTTGTTCCGCAGACGCACCTTCCGGGGCAGGACGCCGAGGTCGACTTCGCCGAGGTCTGGGTCAACGTCGGCGGCGTCGACACCAAGTGCTTCCTGTTCACGCTGCGGATGTCGTTCTCCGGCAAGGTGATTCACCGCGTCTACTCGTCGCAGGGGCAGGAGGCGTTCTTCGCCGGGCATGTCGCGGCGTTCACCGAGCTGGGCGGTGTCCCGGCCGGGGAGATCCGTTACGACAACCTGTCTTCCGCGGTCCGTCGGGTCTGCTTCGGACGGTCACGGGTGGAGACGGATCGTTGGGTGTTGTTCAAGTCTGCTTACGGGATCACGAGTTTCTATTGCATGCCAGGCAAAGAAGGCGCGCACGAGAAGGGCGGGGTCGAGGGCGAAGGGGGCCGGTTCCGGCGACGCTGGTTCGTCCCGGTCCCGAAGATCCCGGATGTCTCGGGGCTGGCCGCCATCAACGACCGGCTCGCCGCGGCGGACCTCGCCGAGGACGCCCGCCACATCGACCAGCGGACGGCCACGATCGGGCAGGACTTCGCTCTCGAGGCGCCGCTGCTGGCGCCGTTGCCGACTGACGAGTTCGACATCGCGCTGACCACGACACCGCGGGTCGACCGCTACGCCAGGATCACCGTCCGCCAAGCGCTCTACTCGGTCCCCGCCCGGCTGATCGGGCAGACGGTCCGGGCCAAGCTCGACGCGGAGGAACTGGTGGTGCTGCACGGATCCACCGAGGTCGCGCGGCACCCCCGGGTGACCGCCAAGGGCGGGCAGCACCTCGTGCTCGATCACTACCTGGAGGTCCTGGCCGGCAAACCGGGCGCGCTGCGCGGGGCGACCGCGCTGGTCCACGCGCGGCAGAAGGGCTGGTTCACCGCCGCCCACGACGCGTTCTGGGCCGCTGCGCGGGCCAAGCACGGCGACCAGGCCGGCACCCGGCTGCTGATCGAAATCCTGCTGCTGCACCGGCGGATGAGGCATGCGCACGTGATCGCCGGGATCCGCACCGCGCTGGAGGCCGGGTCGGTCTCGCCGGACGTGGTGGCGATCGAGGCCCGCAAGCACGCCGCCGCGGCCGGGGACACCACGACGGTCGAGCCGCCGAGGCCGCAGCGCAGCCGCAGCAAGGTCGTGTCCCTGCCCGAACGCCGCCGCGATCCCGAACTGCCGCCGGACTCCCGGCCGGCGCCGTCGGTCGCCGCCTACGACCAGCTGCTGCGCAACACTCCCAGGAAGGGGAACGCGTCATGACCCGCACCACTGCCCGCGGCCGGGACCAGCTCACCGAGGAAGCCGCCGACGCCGCCATCGAGCAGGCCTGCCGGATCCTGCGGCTGCCCACCATCCGCGACCGCTTCGGCGACCAGGCCGCCGCCGCGGCCCGGCAGCAGGCCACCTACAAGAGCTTCCTGTCCGAGCTGCTGTTCATCGAGTGCGAGGACCGCGAGGTCCGCCGCAAGGCCCGCCTGGTCAAACAAGCCTGCTTCCCGCGCACGAAACGGTTGGAGGACTTCGACTTCGCCGCGAACCCGAACGTCCCGCCCGCGCTCGTGCACACCCTCGCCAAGGGAGCCTGGATCCGCGCGGGGCAGCCGGTCTGCCTGATCGGGGACTCCGGCACCGGCAAGTCCCACCTGCTGATCGGGCTCGGCACCGCCGCCGCCGAGGCCGGGTTCAAGGTCCGCTACGTCACCGCCGCCGCGCTGGTCAACGAACTCGTCGAGGCCGCCGACGACAAGCACCTGTCCAAGACCATCGCCCGCTACGGCCGCGTCGATCTCCTTTGCCTCGACGAACTCGGCTACCTCGAACTCGACCGGCGCGGCGCCGAGCTGCTGTTCCAGGTCTTCACCGAGCGGGAGGAACGCTCCAGCATCGCGATCGCGAGCAACTCCGCGTTCAGCGAATGGGCCCGCACCTTCACCGACCCGCGGCTCTGCGCCGCGATCGTCGACCGGCTCACGTTCGACGCGTCCATCATCGAGACCGGCAGCGAGTCGTTCCGGCTGCGCACCACCAAACGCCGCCGCACCAACCGAGCCAGCTGACCACACCGGTCAGAACGGGGCGTCGCGCCAGTCCGCCTCGACCGGCCCGGCCGGCGGGACGCGGACCGTTCCCGCGTCGATCTCGACCCGCTCACCGGCGGCGATCTCGGCCGCGAACACGTCCAACGCGTCCTCCTCCAGCCGGCAGTCCCACGTCTCGCAGGCGTCCTCCAGCTCGCGGCGGACCACCGCGACCGGCTGGCCCGCGAACCCGATGAACACCTCGTCCAGCGCCCACACCAACGTCACCACCGCCGGGCCAGGCTCACGCTCGCTCACCACGTCATCGTCACCAGCGGGCCAGTCCGCGACCAGCAGAGACACCCGGACGAGGCGGGGCCAAATCAGAGTGCCGGCCCGTCGCCGACAAGGGCAGGTGGGGCCACATCAAGATGCCGACCGATCCCGCAACCCGACCGCCGGGGCCATATCAGAATGCCGAACCGGGGCCAATTCGACTTGCCGAAATCAGGCGTAGTCGGCCATGACGGCGGAGACGCTCAGTCCCGGTACGAGCCCGGTCTCGCGCAGGCGCTCGGCAACCGCGTCCACGACGTCGCCGAAGATGTTGACCTGGCGGTTGCCGTAGATCGGACCGGTGCCGGAGTCGAAGCTCGCCGGTGCCAGCGGTTCGTCGAGCGCCGACGAAGTGAGGGCGCTGGTGAGGTCTTCGTCGGTGAAGGCGAATCCGGGATGGATTTCCTCGATCGCCACGATCCGTCGATCGCAGTGCGGTGCGGTGTCGCGGGCGTCGGCAACTGCCTCGGCGAGGCTGTTTGCGTCCACGACGCTGTCGAGCCGCGCTTCGTCGAGCCGCAGACGTTTACCGCGGGGATCGCGATGCGCGTCGCCGGGGTCGAGTTCGGAGACGATTCGGTATTTCGGCATGGTCGTTCCTGTTCCCGTAGTGGTCGGACGCTCGTCTGATGGCGAGCGCGAAGAGCAGGGCTCGCTACCGCCGTGAGCTTCTCGGCGGAGACCGGCCTACGGTTTTGGCGTGTGCGCGGCTGCTATCCGGTGCGAGCCGGCGCCTTTTCTCGGAACCTCGTCGCGTCACGTGGTGCTCCCGCTGGCGACGTTGGCACCAGACCGGCGGCTCGGCCCCAGATGTAGGCCAGCGATTGACCGGGAGACATCGCGCAGGCGTCCAATTTCCGCAGGGTGCGCCGATAATGCTGGGCATCGTCGAGGACGAAGGAACTCGCGCCGAGATGTGCACAGTGGACGATGGCATCGCCGTTCGGCATGGCGAAGCGCGTGAAAGCCCCGCCGACGTCTGTGCCCGGCGCGTCGTCGCGCGGGACCACGCGGACGACAGCCGGCAGGTACGGCGGTCGTGCGTCGTGCAGAAACCGCAGCTGGCGAAACATCATGTCGTTGTCGTGGAAAGGGCGCTCCAGCGCGGCCTGCCCGACGAACACCGTGACGTGTGTTGCCGGATCGGCGTCCGCGGCGGCCTGCAGGCGTTCACGACGTGCCGCCAGCTCCGCAGAGTGCTCGGTCAGTTCGGCGGGGCTCGGCGGCGGGTTCGTCAGCGTGGCTCGGACATAGTCGGGAATCTGCAGGATGTCGGGGATCAGCTCCGGGTCCCAGGCCGACCAGGAGCGGGCGGCGCGGTCGTGAGCAGCGACGGCGTCCGAGACCTGGCGGCTGTGCGCGGGTTCGGCGATGACCCAGTCACGTGCGCCGGCGCTGAGCGCCAAGGCCATGATGCGGTCGCGCTCGATGCGGCCGACGCCGAGACCGCCCAAGATCATTCCTACATCCTCGGGATGCGGCACCCGCGCTCCGGCTTCCCAGTTCTGCAGGAATGCCGGGTGGACGTGGATCAGGCGGGCCAGCTCGCGCAGTCCGACGGCCCTGGCGAGCCGGGCTCGGCGCAGCGCGTCGCCGAGCAAAAGGACCCGCGGCGCTCCCGCGAATGACGTGTGTCCCATAGTCGAAACCCTTCGCGGCGTCCGCCGACCTTCTTCTGAGAAAAACACTGGCTTGAACGTGTTCCGGGGCGGATTGGCTGAACAGAACGAGGTTGGCCGGCGTCGAACGAACGGGGCGCACTTCGTTCTGCCCCCCTCTGCAATGCGGCGGATCGCGAAGGGCGTCTGGCCCGGTGGTGGTCCGGCATGCTGGCGGTGTTGTCGTGTCCGACGCGGACGGCACCGCCGACTCGAGGTCAGGGCTCGGCGGTGAGAGCACCGCCGACCCGTTCTTCTCCGAGGCGGAGATCGGCGGCAGCGTCGCGATGCACGAGCCGAGCGAGCGCTTCGGGCGGGAGACCCTGTCGGACAGCGCGTTCGATGAGCCGGGACAGGACGTGGCGTGGATTCGCCTCGAGCGCATTGTCCAGCGCTATGCCGGCGAACGGTCCGTCGCCGCGCATGTAGGCCGCGAATCCCAGCAGGCAGGCTGCGTCGGCCCGTTGCGGCTCGGGCAATCCGCGTGTCAGCGGCCAGTGAATACTCCCCATAGGCGGCCAGATAAGGCCCCGCTGATGGCCACCGGGTTCCCCGTGGATGGCCAGATATCTCCCCGGTAGACAGTCCGGGATGTCGTGCGGTGAGGCTGCGCGATGTGAAGAGCAGCAGGGAGATTATGGAGATCCTCGAGGCGTATGACCTCACGGGGAGTTACCGCGCGGCGGCCGAACTGGTCGGGTGTGACCACCACACGGTCGCGCGGTATGTGGCCCTGCGGGCGGCCGGCGAGCCGCCGGTCGCGCGGGAGCACCGGGTTCGCCCGATCGACGAGTACCTGCCCAAGATCGAGGAGCTGGTGGTGCGGTCGAACGGGAAGGTCCGCGCGGATGTGGTGCATCGGCGGATCACGGCGATGGGTTTCACCGGTGGTGAACGCACCACTCGCCGTGTCGTGGCGCAGGTGAAGCAGCGGCTGCGGGCTGGGCAGCGGCGGGTGTTCCGTCCGTGGGTCGTGGAACCGGGCCTGTGGTTGCAGTGGGATTGGGGCCACGGCCCGAAAATCGCTGGTCGGCAGACGCAGCTGTGGTGCGCGTGGCTGGCATGGTCCCGGTTCCGGGTGGTGATCCCGGTGATGGACAAGACACTCCCGACGATCGTGGCCTGTTTGGACACCACGCTGCGGCGGATCGGTGGCGTTCCGACGTATGCGTTGACAGACAACGAAAAGACAGTGTCCGTGGATCATGTCGCGTCGATCGCGGTCCGCAACCCCGACATCGTCGAGGTCGGCCGGCACTACGGGATGACGATCCGGACCTGTGTTCCGGCGGACCCGCAGTCCAAGGGCGGATCGGAGGCGACGGTGCGGATCGCGAAAGCGGATTTGGTGCCCACCGACACCAATCTGCTGGATGCCTGCCGCAGTTTCGGGGACTTGGAGACGGCCTGCCGCGAGTTCTGCGAGCAGGTCAACGACCGGCCGCATCGCGAGACCCACCGACGTCCGGTCGAGGCACTCGCGGAGGAACAAACCCGGCTGCATCCCTTGACCCGCAAGCCTTTCACCGTCGCGTTCGGCACCACCCGGCGGGTCAACTGGGACGGCACCGTCTCGGTCGATGGGGTTCGGTATTCGGTGCCTCACCCGCTGGTCGACACCCGGGTCTGGGTCCGCTTCCACGGCGACGACCTGATCGTGACGGCGATCGACGAGAACGGCCCGTCCGAGGTCGCCCGGCATGCCCGCTCGACACCGGGAAACCCATCGATCCAGGAAGAGCACTACCCGCCGCGGCCCGATCACCACGGCGACCGCGCGCCGCGGGCCGCCTCACCGGAGGAAGCAGCGTTCCTCGCGCTGGGCAGCGGCGCCGCAGCCTGGTTGACCGAGGCCGCGGCCACCGGCGTCCGCCGGATCCGCCCGAAGATGGCCGAAGCGGTCACCCTGGCCAAGCTGCACCCGGCCGCCGAGGTCGACCAGGCGCTCGGGATCGCGGCGATCGCCGGCCGGTTCGCCGAGAACGACCTGATCCGCATCCTGACCCATCACACCGGCCGCGACACCGCCGAACCCTCACGGGCCAGCGAGGACCACAGCCTGCAGCCAGGCACCTCCGCCTGGTCCAACTTCGGCCTCCCCGTCCGCGGCCTCGCGACCAGCGAGAACGACCCTGAAAGCGATCACTGATGACCTCTGGACTCCGCATCGCCGGCTCCGCCGGCGACCCTCTCGCCGAAGCCGTCGCGCTGACGAAACGGCTGAAGCTGCCGCACCTGCGCCGCGCGTTGACGGACCTGATCCCGACCGCGAAGGCGCAACGCTGGGACCCGGCCGAGGTCGTGCGGGTGCTGCTCGCGGAAGAGGCCGCCGGCCGGGACGCGGCGAACCTGCGGACCCGCCGCAAACGCGCCGCGTTTCCCGCGGGCAAGACCTTCGGCGACTGGGACGAGCAGGCCTCGTCCATCGCGCGGCCGACGCAGGACTCGCTGAAGACACTGGAATGGGTGCGGAACAAGGAGAACCTCTGCATCTGCGGCCCGTCCGGGACCGGCAAATCACACTTCTGCGAAGCCCTCGGGCAAGCCGCGATCGAAGCCGGGCTGACCGTCGCCTGGTTCACCATCGAGGACCTCGGCGCCCTGGTCCGACGGCACCGGGTCGACGACTCCATCACCCGCGCCCTGGCCCGGCTGATCCGCACAGACCTGATCATCATCGACGACATCGGCCTGCTGCCGGTCAGCCCCGACGCAGCGGAAGGGTTCTACCGGCTGGTCGACGCCGCCTACGAACGCCGCGCGCTGGCCGTGAGCTCAAACCTGCACCCCTCCGGATTCGACGAGATCATGCCGAAAACCCTCGCCACCGCCACGGTCGACCGGCTCCTGCACCACGCGCACGTTGTTGTCACACAAGGTGACAGCTTCCGGCTCGCCCAGGCCACTTCCGGACAGGGGGTGAGACCGCTGCACTGACCATCCGATCCACCAGGCGGGGACTTATCTGGCCGTCGTTGGGGAAATCCAACTGGCCGCCAGCGGGGACAACATCTGGCCGCCTACGGGGAGAACGAACTGGCCATTGACATCCGCGAACGAGCATGAGCCACAACTGCTCGGTGTCACGGGCCAGTGCTGTGTCCGCGGGTATTGCGAGGGCCATGCACGCGTCACGAACGCGGGGGTCTGCGAGCACTCGGGCGCACCCGACGATCTGGTCGTCGGCGAGACTGCCCGTCGTCCTGTATTGCCGCAGTGCCGCGCGGATCTGAGAACCGCAGGCCGCGATCGCATCAGCCGGGTCCTGGGGTGAGATCGAGGACGTTGCCAGTTCCGCGGCACGGCGCGCGAGGACGGTCGGGGACGCCGGTTCGAGCAGCTGTTGCATCTCGGACCTGCTGCCGAAGGCGACGTTTCCGGTCCTCGCGGTCACGGCAGCGAGGACGGTGTTGCGCGGGTCCGGCAGAGTCCCCTCGCATCCATGGCTTTGGTAGCACGCCCAGCGCGCGCCAGCGGTGATCTCCGGCGTCCACAATGCGTGCATCATGCGCAGGTCCTGATTGGACAGTGCGCGTTCCAGGCGGCGGACCAACTCACAGTGCGGCGGCCGCCCATGGCGGGGTGGGCCGCCGATGACTGCGACCGTGACACCGGTGTGGGGGTGGTCCGCGAAACGCCGCACGAGCGTGTCGACCGAGAGCGCGCTGACCCCGGGAGCGGGCAGATCGGTCCGCAGCAGGAGTCCGATCCTGGTGCCTGGCGGCTGATGTCCGATCAGCACCAGGGAATTGTCGGGCCGGAATCCGACCAGGAAGGGCAACGCGGCAAGCAGGTCTCCCGGGGCGTGCAGGCGGACCTTCTGAGTTGCTGCCGGAGCCGAAGGGAGTTCGTCTCGCGACGGGTCCGAACTGCTCGGCCCGCCGCGGGATCCTCCAGAGCACGTCGCGGGGCCAGGCTGTTCATTGTCGTAGTTCACGTGGGCCTCCGGGTGGGTCGGGCCGCGGGGTTGGGGCACCCGCGGTGTGGGCACGGGCGCGGAATCAGTCACCGGGCACGGCAGGGGCGTGACAGCCGATCGCACCCGTCCGGGCTTCGGACACGGCTGAGCCGGCGATGGCTCAGAGGACCTCGCTGGTGTGAGGTCCTCTGTCTCCACGCCGTCTGTCAGTCCGGTCGCTCTCGGACGCGAACGCATGGAGCTCACCGGGGTGCTGGCGGGCGAGCCAGCCGGTGCTGCGACGGCGCAGGAGGACCGGCTGTTGATCGCGGACGACGAACAGCGCGCCGAAGCCTCCGTCGTTCTCGTCGATGATGGTGACGTCATAGGTCAGCGCGCAGGCGGTGCACACGACGAGATGGTCGACGCGGCACCAGTCGCCGCGTAGCCGAGCGATCCGCCCGCAACAGGGCGCGATCACGTCGAGGCGATCTCCCGGGGCAGCCTCGGTGTAGCGGCGGGCTCGTACTCCGGGCACGAGCCGGTTGGGGTCGACGTCGTCAGCGGCTCCGTAGAATGCGAGTTCTCCGCCGCCACGACGGGTTCCGGCCAGGCCCCTCCTTCTACGCCGCGTCGCTCCAGTGGGCGCACGACAACAGCGGCGATCTCCGCGCGGTGTTCCAGCCGGGCCAGCGACCAGCCGATGCGGCGTTCCTTGCCCGGAGCCTGAGCTTGCCGCGGCAAGGTTGTTGTCGGCGGTTCGTTCCCCTGTCGATCGCTGGGGTCAGAAAATTCCGGGAAGACGCCAGGTGATGGGCCGGATCCGCAGCGGTTTCGTCCCGGCGTAGGACGCCACCTCGTTGCCGTGGTCAACCACGACGTGATAGTCGGCGACCCAGACGGCGAACCACGCCTCGGCAGGCCCGCCGGAACGCGCCGCGGCGTCGGGTGCGTGCCTCATGTCCGCGTCGATGCGAGGCAAGGTCGAACGGTAGTGATTCAGGCGTCCGCCGATCATGGGACACGACGTGATGGTGTAGGCGGCGCACCAGGGGTGCAGCGCCGGTTCGTTCGTGCGCTGGTAGGGGAGGTCGGACAGCCGCATCATCAGCACGCACCGGTCTTCCAGGGGCTCGTCGCATACGCCGCACAGTCGGCCTCGCACGGCGCGCGCTGCCAGTGCACGGTCGACGGATCCGAGCAAATACCGGCCGTCGGCCGTGCGGGGAGTGATCCGGGGCACGACCAGACCGCCTACGGTCGGGAGGTGTTGGAGCGACAGCGGAATCGGGGGAACGAGCGTACCGGCCATGGTCTTGTCTCCTGTCTGAACGGGGATGTCGGCTCACGGACGCGACTCGGAACGCGGACGAATGCAGCGGTCTCGCGTGGAGATCTCGGACCGGCGGTCGAGCATCCGGTTGCGCACGACCGGATATCAGCGCCTTTGCGGACAGAACTGCTGCCTAGGCGTGGCGTGTGATGCGCGGGCTGCGGCAACACCACAGGCGGGATGAGCCGGGCGGAATCCCGGCGGGCATGTCTGTGCCGGAAATCATGCGGTGGCCTCGGTGACCGGAGCACGCGTCAGCGGACTGTCCTCAGAAGTCACCGCGCTCGTCCCGATAGTCGATGTGCTCGGCGGAGCTGGCGATCGTGGCGACGCCGGTGCGCAGCAGTTCGTGGACGCCCGCCGACGCCGAGGAGTGGATCGACCCCGGCACGCCGTAGACCCGGCGGCCGAGTCCGCGGGCGGTTCGCGCGACGGCGAGGGCTCCGCTGCGGTGCGAGGCTTCGACGAGCACGGTCGCCGAGGCGAGAGCGGCCAGCAGTCGGCACCGTGCGTGGAACCGGGTGAGGGCTGGCACTGTGCCGGTCGGGTACTCGCTGACCAGCAGGCCGCCCTCTTCGATCACGGTTCGGAAAAGCGGGGAGTGCTGGTGCGGGTAGGCCACGTCGACTCCGGTGGCGAGCACGGCGACCGTCGGGCCGTCGCCGAGCAGGGCGCCGCGGTGTGCTGCCTCGTCCACGCCGAAGCCGCCGCCGGTGAGGACCGTCGCTCCGTCCCGGGCGAGCTGGCAGGCGAGGTCTGTGGCGACGGTGTCGCCGTATGCCGTCGATGCGCGCGATCCGGTGACGGTCACAGCGGGCCCGGCGAGTTGCGCCAGCGGACCGCTGCCTCGCACCCAGAGCGCGAGCGGGACGCCGAGAGCGGCCAGATCGGAGAGGCGGTCGAGCGGCCAGTGTGGGTCTTCGGGTGTGACCAGGCGCGCCGTGCCGCTGTCCAGGGCTCGCAGGTCGTCGTCGATGCGAGCATCGGGTTCCGTGATTTCGCCGAGCACGGCAGGAGGGGCCGCGCCGCGCCGGATCAGCGCGGCCGCGTCGACGAGTCCGTGAAGGGCGACGAACTCGTGAACGGCGGGTGCGGGCGGCTCGGCGGCACGCTGGAGGAACAGAAGGGCGTGCAGTTCGTCGTGCGAGGGCATGGTGCGCCTCCTCGAAGATCGGGGCGTGTTCGGGCTGAAAGTTCGTCAGCCTCGGCCGGAGCGAGCCCGGCAATCGGGCACGATCGGCAAGTTGCGGGTGTGGGCCATCGGCGCACGGCAGCGACGCGAGGGCTGCGACGCGAGGGCTGCGACGCCCGCCACCGGAGTGCGAGCCTCCGGTGGCGGGCGTGGCTGCGGCGGCAAGCGCGGTCCGATCCGCATGATGCGGTTACGACAGTGGCCCGCCGTCCTGTGCCCGGCCTGACTGCCGCTCAGGCGCGGATACCGCCGCCTGGCGGCGGCGTACGGCCACAACATGCTGGCCGCTGACGTGGCGTCCCCGGGCGACCGTCGCCTGCGCGACCTCCGCGCGCGTCGCCCACCGCACATTGTCGGCCTGGCAATTCAAGCTGTCGCCGTCCACGATCATGGCGACGTGGACCGGCGTCGGCGGTTCTCCGTGGAATGCCTCGCACACCAGTCTCGCCAATCGCCGGGTCAGCGTGATCGGGCGCCGGTGGTAACGGATCACCAGCCGCGGGCGTGTCCGCTGCACGTTCGTCACGACGTTGGGCGTAATGATCGTTCCTGTCGCGACCGCGCGGGCCCGGCCGAGGTCGGAGACCTCCAGCGCCGGCGCCGACGGAACGGCCCGCCACTCTTCGGCCGGGTTTCCGGCAGTCGGAGCGACGAAGGCGGTCATGGCGGTCCCCTTTCCTAGTCCTCGGGATGGGCCAGCGCCACGGCCCGATGCCCCGCGCGCGATGTCTCGGCGCGGGGCGCAGCGCGTCGCGTCCCGCGGACGTCGGGGAACTGGTCAGGATCGGTGATGCCGCCCGGCGGCGGCCGTGGACCGAGCCACGATGCATGAGCGGCAGCCGTATGCCGGTCGCCTGTGGCGCTGGTCCGGTGGGGCCAGCAGCGTCCCGCACCGGCTCAGCTGGCTTTCCTGCCCTGCCGGGCGTCGGAGCCGGTGCGGCGGGCCGGTCAAGCGACTCGGGGAACTCGTCCGGTGTCGCCGGAGGTCCCGTCTTCCGTTTCGCCGTCGTCCTCTGCCAGGAGATCCGGGTCGATGCCCTGGGCGCGCAGTGCGGCGCGCTTGTCGCGCTTGGCGAGAACGTCGGCGATCTGCTCGTAGGCGCTCTGCATCGGCGGGTTCCTGGCTGTGCCGTAGGACAGAACGTACTGGCTGTTCATGGCCCTGGTGAAGGCCACATAGAACATCCTCCGGAAGTCCTGGCTCATCTGGGGCTCGTCTTTGTACAGCACCACGGCGTTGTCGAACTCGAGGCCCTTGGCTCCGTGGATCGTCGTGACGACGAGGTCGGCCTTGGACTCGAGGTTCTGCCGTTTGCGCTCCTGGTTCTTCTGCTTGTTCACATTCAGTTTCTGCTGGTTCCGACGGATCTCGAAGAGCAGGAGGCTGTCCCGGAGCCGGTCGAAGAACTCGGCGTGCGCCAGGGTTCCCTGGTCGCACAGTGCGACCCAGCCGGTGACGGCGGCGTTGTTCTCGCTCCACCACTCCCCGACGGTGCGCATCACCGCATCGGCGACCTGGGTTTTGCCCGAGTTCTTCGTGAGCTTGTCCAGGTTGTTCTTGATGCCCTCCGACACCACGAACGAAGCGTTGCGCGGCGGCACCTGCAGAACGTCGTTCCAGTACAGCTTGATGTATTTGGAGAAGATGTCCGTGGCGTAGACACGGTCGCTGACCAGCGTGGCGACGCGCTTGCCGGGATAAGCCTTTTCCAGCGCCTGCTGCATCAGCGCGACCTCCCGGCGGGCGTAGGCGAGGAAAGCCACTTGCTCGCCGCGGTCGAGGCAGGCCTGGACGTAGCCCGGAATCACGGTGTTGCGCATGATCGGCTCGAGGTCCTGCGAGACGAAGCCGGTGACCTTGTCGACCGCGTAGTGGTTCAGGGTCACCTTCTCGCGGAAGGATTTCTCCGTCGGCACGGCCAGCGAGTCGGCGCGCAGCCGGATGTTGGCGAACTGGTTGGTCTCCAGACCTCCGAGCACGACGTTCGCGAAGTCCAGGATCTCCTGGTTGCTCCGGTAGTTGGTCGTGAGCTTGAACGTCGCGAAGACGCCCGAGCTTTCCAGGGTGTTGAGGGCCCGCGGGTTCGCGGAGCGGAACTCGTAGAGCGTCTGCGACGCGTCGCCGACGATGAACAGGCTCTGAGCGTGCTTGGTGACGTACTTCAGCACGTAGATGAACTCGAACACCGAGTTGTCCTGCACCTCGTCGATGATGAGGTACTTGGACTGGACGTGGGCGGGTTCGGCCATCGTGTCGATGCGCTGATAGCAGATGATGATCTGCAGTTCGAGCGAGGTCTGCTCGATCCGGTCGAGCAGCGCGATGACCTGGTCGAAGTTCTTCTCGACGAAGGCGTTCAGGGCGGTGAACGCCGAGGGCTGCTTGTTGTGGTCCACCGCGAGCAGCCGTGAGCGGAAATCGGCGGCGAACTGGCTGTTGGGATAGAAGATGTCGATCGAGTTGATGATCGTGTCGATCGCCGACACCTTGTGCGTCGGGTGATTGAGCGCGTAGATGTCGATGAGCATCTTCGCGATGGTCATGGAACCGACGTGCGGGTTCTTCGCGCTGATGTTGTCGGCGGCGGCGTTGGTGAACGACAGGACGGTGATGTCGCCGGGCGACACCCCGCAGCCGATGAGATAGTCGATGCGCGCGAGGATCACCGTCGACTTGCCGGTGCCCGCGCCCGCCTGGGTCATCACCAGGGGTTCGTGCGTGGTCACCGCGCTGTGCTGCTGGGGGGACAGCTGGCCTGGCAGCGCCGGCGGAGCGGCCGGTTGCACGGGCGCGACCAGCTGCGGCTTCATCTGCTCGAGATGGTCGAGCGTGTGGTTCATCAGCAGGCTGAGGTTCTGCTTCGACAGCTTCGTCGCGGAGTCCGCCGGGAAGGTCCGGTAGATCTGCCGGTGGATCCGGCGGTAGGCCTCCAGCGGGACAGGGTAGTTCTCCAGGGAGCGCAGTTGCGTGGCCAGCGCGTTGAGTTCGGCGTCGCTGGGGCTGGCGGGCATGCCGACGACGTAGCGGCAGATCTCGTCGGCGATGTCCTCGGAATTCCACATTTGCGCCAGGCGGCTGATGCGCTCGTAGATCGGGTATCCGCGCATCCACTCGTCGAGTTCGTCGTGGAGGTTGTACGCGGTCAGGCCGGCGGCGAGCAGCATGTTCTTCATGAAGTGCACCGCGTCTTCCATCGGGCTCGTGCTCCAGTCCTGGATGACGAAGGCGTCGAGGAATCCAGGATGGACCGAGCGCGAAACCGCCGTCGCGAATTCGGGTTCGGAAACGTTTTTGCTGCAGAAGAACAGGTCCATCCGGTACTGGATCACCAGATCCCGCGAGACTCTGTCCCCCGACTTGTTCTCGTAGAGCACGAGCGCTTGCGGGGTCATGTCGAAGGCCACGTTCCAGTCGTTCGGACCGATCGACGCGGCGTCGACGGCGAACCTGTCGTCGCGGTGCGCGATCGGCATCGCGAACGAGCCGTTGGGGAGCACCGACAGCAGCGCCCTGCGCGTAATCGGAGCGAGCGGCACGCAGGACGTGGTGACGTCGTGCTGCGTCGAAGTCTGCTTGACCTCGATGTCGAGAACCTTGGCGTACGCGGTGTTGGTGACGGTGTTCTTCGGCAGCAGATTCTCGTTGAGCAAGCCCCTTTTATGTCCGGACCCCGTCAATTTGGCCGAGAAGAACTTCGGGTCGACAGTTTTCTGGACCGCTGCGGCTGCCGAGAAGTCGATGTCATCGAGCTGAATGGGCATGGCGTCGTCTTTCCTCGATCGGGCAGATGGATTGGTCGAGAGCGACGCGAACTCGCCGCTGAAACGCCGCTGCCGAGCAGACGGACGCATGGGCGGCGCGGGAGGGCTTGTCGCGTAACGGGCCCTCCCGCGCGCCTCTCAACCCACCCGTCGGGGCCGTGAGGCCCCGGCTCCAGGCCCAGGGCATCGCCACGGGCCCGGACACCGCGCGCTGCCCAAGCACGCGGTGGTCGGAGCGCGCCGGGTCATCGCCCGGGCGAACGGCACGGGAGATCGCCGAGCGCAAAGTTCCGAGGGCCGGCATCGACAGGAGCGCCGCCCTGGTCGGCGCCGAACAGGCCGAGCACGGGGCCTTGTCCGCGACCGCCGCAGCATTGTGGCAACGGGCGTCGAGATTCGTCCTGAACGGCAGACACTGCGACCGCACCTTGTCGTTTGCCTGGATCGAAAGCGAGTTATCGCGGTCGCCGGATTTCGGTGCTGGAACCGGCGCGGCACACGGTACGGCTGGCATCTGCAAGGAATGCGCACCATTGGTCCCGGGGCGCGGACGCGGCACTCTTCTTCGCGCGCGGGCGCGCGCTTCCGTGCTCGTGGACGGGGTTCTCAGACGGCGACTGACGCGCTGTCCTCCTCTGCCGGCGTTGTCACCGGGGCCGCGACGGCGGCGTTTGCCGCCAGAACCCGGTCCTCGATCCACGTTCGCACGGCTTTTGCGGCCGGGCGTGCGCCCTGGGAGTCCACGTAAGTGGCTGCGGCGAGGCCACTGAGCTCCGAGCGGGGCATCGACGGGGGCAGGATCGCGTCCAGACGCGGCTGGACGCCGACGAGGCGCTCCCGCTCGCGCTCGTACCCCGCTTCCACGATGCGCCGGTAGGCTGCTTCGTCGATCGGGTCGAACCCCACGACCAATGTGAACCGGCCGAGCAGCTCCGGTTCGAAGAAACCGGTCAACGCCCGGGTGAGGCTTTGGCGCGACACCGTCGTCCTGACGGGTGCGAAACCGATGCCGCCTGTGCCCAGAGTCTCGCGCGCCGCGTTGGTCGTGCAGATGACCAGCGCTTTCGAGAAGTCGAGCAGCTTGCCGCGAGAGCTACGGATGTAGCCCTCGTCGAATGCGGACAGGAACAGCCGTTGCACAGCCCTGTCGGCCTTCTCGAACTCGTCGAGCAAGATCACCCGGTAGGGATCCGCTTCGAGCGTGTCGAACGGGAGTTCCTGGTTGGAGTCGGATCCGATGTAGCCGGGAGGCGCACCGACGATCTTCGCCGTGGACGACTGGGTGTGGTACTCGGACATGTTGAGGATGATCGGCGGGACTCCGGTCGTCTGTTCGGCGATGATCTTCGCGGTCTCCGTCTTGCCGACTCCCGAGGCTCCGGCGAACATCCAGGCTGTCGGCGTCTTCGTCGGGAACAGGTCGAGTTCCGCGCGGGCAAGACGGTCGGTGAGCGTGGCGAGTACGTCGTCCTGGCCGAGCAAGCGGCTGGTGAGCGTCGTGCGCAGCGTCGTCACGTCGAAGTCGGGGCGTCGAGCATTGCCGGTCATCAGCCGTTTCGCCACGTCGAGCACACGGGTCTTGGTCAGCGGCACTTGCGGGATCGAGCGCAGCGCCTGGACAAGCGCTGTGTTGCCCGCGTGTTCCGCCTCGGCGACGAGCCGCTTCTGTTCCAGGACGCGGTCGGCCATCGCCCGGTCGAGCAGGGTGATGGCGCTGTCCGGGCGGTGTTGTGCGGCTCGGGAGTTCGCTTCGGCGATAGCGACGGTATCGGCGAGGACGTCGTCGGAGACCCCGATCTGATGGCGGTAGTGGCTCACCAGGCCGGAGCGCGCGGAGGCAAGGACGGACCTCGTCTGTTCGAGCGTGAGCTCCTCGACGGTGAGCGGGGTGAAGCGCCGCGCGAAGGCCGGGTCCTCGTCGAAAGCCCTGGACTCGGCCGAGGTCGTGGCTCCGATGACGGACATGTCGCCGCGGGCGAGCGCCGGTTTGAGGATCTGCGAGATCTTCCGGCCGGTCACGTCGCTGTGGCTGGCGGAGCCTCCGACGATCTGGTGGACTTCGTCGATGAACAGGATCGCCTTGTTCTTCGGGTCCGAGGCAAAATCGACGATGGCGTTGACACGCTGCTCGATCGCTCCGACCAAGCTCGATCCGGCGACAAGGCCCGAGATCGGCAGCTCGTAGACCGTGTGGTTCTTCAGCAGATCGGGAATAAGCGGGTCGTCGAGGCGGATGCGTCGGGCGATGTCCTCGACGATCTTGGTTTTGCCGACGCCAGCCGGTCCGGTGAGCAGCACGTTCGGCTTGTTCTTGCTGATCAGAACGGACAGGAGCTGTTCGATCAGCGCCTCGCGGAACATGGTGGGCTCGTCGTTCGCGCATTTCTCGTTGAGGTCGACGAGCATCGCGGTCGCGTCGTCCTTGTCGGACCCGCTGGCCGGCTGGCTCGGCCCCGTCGAAGGCCCCGTCGGCGGGAGGCCCCCGTTGTTCTGGTCGTCGTCGGATCCGGACGTGAAGTTGTTGAGGCCCATTGCGGCGTCCTCCGTTCGGTGTGGGTCGCCGGGGCGGCACTGCGGGCGAGAGCGGCCCGGCACGGGCAATGCAGGTGGGAGAGACAGGGAAAGGAGCCACCGCGGCACGGAGCTGCCGTCGGGAGGAGCTGGCCGGCAGCTCTGTGCCGCGGTCCCCGTGCAAGGACCTGGTCAGACGACCAGGCCCAGCAACTTCTGCCGGATGCTGGGGTCGATGTGGCGCATCCCGTCGGCATATTTCGTGGCGTGGTAGACCATCGCCGACCAGTCCATCCCTGAGCACGGCGCGTAATAGAGACGGGGCGGGTGGTCCACGCGGGCCGAGGGCGGAGCCCACTCGAAATCCGTGATCATCAACGAGAGCCGCCGCTTGCGTGCTTGGGATTCGTTGATGTGATCCCAGACCTGTTTGAACGCGGTGCCACCCGTGACCTTGGGAACCCGCCGGAATTCCCGCCAGATCTGGATCGTCGACTTGTTCTCCACCTTCAACAACGTCTCCTGGGACAGGATGTGGCTGAACGAGTTGAAGTACAGGTTGACGTTGAGCCTCTTGGCGATTTCGATGAGCATCAGCACGGCCTCCTGGTAGTTCTCCTCGGAGATCGAGCCGGAGGTGTCGATGTACACGTGCAGGTCCGGCATGTACTTCACCGAGGCGATCCGACCCGGCTTGTTGAAATCGTCCGGATCGCGGCGGCTGGCCTTGAGAAACGTCGGCTTCTGCGTGCGCAGGACGTTCTGCGAACTGTGCACCTTGCCGAGGCTCCGCAAAACCCGGGTGATGTCCTTGAACAGATCGATCTTGCTCGGGGGCTGTTTGCGGAACTTCACCTGGGCAGAGCGCATGCCCGGCATTCCGGGCTGCTGTTTCATGCTCAGGGCGGCAGCCCTGGCCGCCGCACGCGGCAGGCTCGTCAGTTTCGACAGGGACGCGTGCGACACCACTTTCACCGGCGAGGCCAGAGATTGGTTGATGAGGTTCCACTCCCCCGCCACCTTCGGCGCCGTGGCACGAGCATGGGCCTCGACGTTGACCAGAACCAGGGAGCGGGGACAGAACAGTTCGCCGAGAGTGAAGGGCATGACGCCGACATCAGCGGCCGTGCCGCCGGCCCGGGCTTGCCTGTGCTGCTGCTCGACGTAGGTCATGAGCAGGTGGATGACCATGCGAGCGAAGGAGAACTCGTCATTGCCGTCTGCGTCGTGCTTGCGCAGCAGGAACGACTCGGTCAGACCCGCCAGCGAGGACTGTGCGAAATCGGTCAGCAGCCTGACGGTGTTCCCGGGCACGACACCTGCGCCGGCCACGGTCTGCGTCTGCTGGCTCAGCCACACCTTGAAGGTGTCGAAGGCCGCCGAAGTCTGGAACCAGAATCCCAGCGTGTCCGGATGAAACGCGTAGGCGACCGACGCGAAGAACGCGCCGTCGTCGGCAGAGCCGGCGAGCAAGGCTTTTGCCGCCGGAATGACGTCGCTCTGCGCGGTGTAGAGCACGCGGGCCGACGGCGGCGGCATTTTGTTCGCCTGCCCGGCCTGGACCGCGAAAAGCTCGCCTACGGGGAGCGGCGTGGCCTGGTCGTAGTTGACCATGGTCTGGCCGAGCAGTTCCTTGACGGTTTTCTCGGCGCCGGTGTTCACGGTGTCGCTGAGGCAGCTCATGATGAGTTTCGGAACATCGGCAGTCAGGTCGGCGCCTGAGGCATCGGTGACAACTGCCGGAGCATGGGGACTGAGCGGCTCCAGCAGAGGCGCCACGACGGTCCGCTGGACGGCCGGCATGGGATCGAAATCGCCGCCGCACGAGATGGTGTGCACCGGGTCGAGCACAGCCGGTTTCTGATTCGAGACGCTGATGGTCATGTCGAGGTCTCCTTCCGGGGTCGGGAGCGGCAGGCGTGAACCACCGGCGCGGGCCGCGCGCCTGGCGGCAGAACGCAAGGGAGAGCCCGCCGCCGGTGGCTCCGGACCGTCAGACGAAGGCCGACAGAACGGGCTTCAGCGTGACGGCGATCGGTGCGTCCAGTTCGAGGAAAGCCTGCAGGTTCTGGTGATCCACCTGGTGGCCGGTCACCATGTCGAACAGCGTGCGGGTGTGCTCTGCTTCCAGCTGGTTCGCGGCCTGGGCCAAGTGCTCGATCAGCCGCCCGTTGTCCTTTTTCTCCTGCAACGCGTACAGCAGCGAACCGGACACCTGCCTGTCGTTCAACTGCGCGATCTCCGCGGCGAGAGCGGTTTCGGTCCCGGCGGCCTGCAGCTTCGCATAGCAGTCCGGCTTGGGCACGTTCACGCGGCTCTGTGGCTGCCCGCCCGCGTTCGAGGCGATGTCCTCGGCGATCATGCCGACCAGCTGGTTGGTGAAGATCGTCTCTCCGGTGAATGCCTCGAGGAATTGATTGAGCATGGTCGTGTCGCGGCCGTCGATCTGGACCGGGGTCGCCAGGTACCGCGCCAGCTCCTGCCGGTCCGCTGTGTTGAGCCATTTCGACGCGTAGTCGATGGTGCGCGGCGTGGTGAGCTGGTTCATCTCCTCACCGCTGTCGAACAATTCCGCCACCGTGACGGTGTCGTCCTTGTCGTCGTCGCCGGCATTCTGTCCGTCAGCGACGATCACCTTGGGCAGCGCCTTCTGGAAGACCAGGCTGGGGTGCTTGGTGAGCACCTTCTGCACCCAGGGGTTCAAGTCGTCCAGAACCGACATGAGGGTCGCGGCGTCGGGCTCGACGTGGAAGAGCACGAACCGGGACAGGCTCGCTTCGTCCAGGGCGACGACGTTGCCCCGGTCGTTGCCAGCGACGATGATGCGCACGTTGTCGGGCAGGCGAACGTGTCCCATGCGCCGCAGGGTGACCAAGGTGAGCACGCCGGACGTCACGTCCGAGGTAGTCCGGTTGATCTCGTCCAAGAACAGCAACGGTTTCTCGCGCGGATTCTCCAGCGCGTAGTCGATGCACTCCTGGATCACCTGGTGCGGGTAGAACACCTGCTTGTGTCCCTGCGTACCGTCGTCCTTGGCGTAGGGCACCAACCGGGCGCCGGTCAGGTCGGCCTTGTCCGCCAACTGGTTGCACGGCAGCACGAACGCCTTGGTGCACATGGAATAGGCCAGCGCCTCGACGAAGGACGACTTGCCGATACCGGGCTCGCCCATCAGAGCGGGCGTGGCGCCGACATCGAGAGTCTGCGTGATCACAGTGGACAACGTCTCGTTGAACTTCATGAGGGTGTCTTTCTGGTCGTGGGAGGGCTGAGAGAGCGGGGGCACACCGGACGCTGCGGGGCGCATCCCAGCGCAGCGCGAAAACGCCTCGGTCTGGTCGCGACGGCTGGCCTCTCCGCCGCCCCGGGACGGGGCGTCCGGGCCGGGCGGGGCGCAGCGGCCGTACGCACCCGGTTGCGGTGTCCTTTGACGCCGCCCGATCGCGCTGCGCGCGATTCCCCCGCGGATCGGGCAGGGCAGCTCCGCTGCTCACGGCCGGTTTACGAGTCGCAGGAGGATCGGACGTTTTGCGATGCGGGAGCTCCGGCTGTGTTGCGGTCGGCGACGATCGTTGCGGCCCGGTCGAGAAGATACGGACGCCCGTTGCGCACCTGCTCGTGCTTCGGGCGGGACGGGAGGATCTCCTGCGCCGCGCGGTAGAGCAACCAGGCCCGGTCGCCCGGCGAGTAGCTGGCTCCGAAGGAGCTGTATGCGCTCAGCGGCGTCTGCATCCGGTGGTAGAGGATGCCGAGGACGGAGAACTCCCAGCGTGACGTGTCGTGGTCGAAGTCGCGCAGATCGCGCAGCCGGCCCCGCACACTCGCGAGGGTCTGTTCGACGATCTGCGCGGCGTGCGGAATGTCGGCTGCCGCGTGGTCGGTGTCGACGGATGCTGCCGAGGCGAGCGCGCTGGCGCGCGCCGTCGCGGCCAGCCGGGCAAAGAGCGCTTCGGCCGACGCCAGTCGCGGCTGCCTCCGTGTCGCTGCCGGACCGGCTGCGGCGGCGACTGGCACCGGCGATCTGGTAAAGGTCACCCAGTGGTCGAGGAGGATCTCGAACCAGCCGTGTTCCTCGCGCAGCACGCGCTTCCCCGCTGCTGCCGGGAAATCGTGCAAGTTGGCCGGAACGGGCGTGAGGAGGTGGAAGCCCCGCCCGGACATCGACAGTTCCGAATACACGATGCCGGGCAGGTGCAGCAACTCCTCGGCGACGTCGCGCGGGCAGCCCGGTTCGATGTCGACAACGACCAGGCCGTCGACGACGGCCTGGAGGTAGAAGGCGCAGTTCGCCGCGTTCGGAAGGGCCCGTGTCAGTTCGTCGAGGTCCATGAGGCACGTTGCGTCGAAGGCGAAGGCCCCACGCAGAGGCCCGCTGTGCCGGCATGCCGACGTGCACCCGTCGAGCATGTGGCGCACGTCGATCGGCGCTTTCGCCGTCGCATCGGCGCTGTCGCCGAGACGGCCGGAGACCGTCCATCGCGACGCACCGGCGAGAGAGAGAATCGCTGGATTGTCGTAGAACTGAGGGAATCGCCGTCGAACATCGGCCGGAATCATGGCGGGACGCGCGCTTTCGTTCGCTCGGGTCGGGCGGAAACCGAGACCGGCAAGAGCCCTCGCCGCGCAGAAGCGAGCACAGGCCCTTGCCGCAAATCGGCGGATCAGCTCGGCTGGTAGACGACTCCTGCCCCCTGGCTGTCGCCAGGACCCGCCGAGCCGACAACCGGTGCGCCAACGGGCGACCCCGCGTTCCTTAGCTCCGCGTTCTCCCGTTCGAGGCGGGCGAGCTTCTCCTCCGGGGTCTCGTCCTGCTCCCGCTGGACGGGGACCGCAGCGGCTGCCGGAGCCGCCGCGACCGGCGACTGAACGGCCGGTGCGGCGGGCTGCGGCGCCGGGAGGGGCAATGCTTCGGCGGCTCCCGGGGCCGCCGCGTTTGCGGCGCCGCCGACGGCGCTGGCGGCAGGCCTGGCCGCCTGGACGGCACGGGGCTGGTCGTTGAACACGATCCCGCGTGCGGCCAGTTCGCTGGCCGGAACGCCGGGGCTGTAGTAGCGCGGGGTCTCGTTGACGAGCACCTGCTCGATCGCGAGCCCGCGCTGGTCATAGCCCTTCGGCTTGTAGACGCGCATCACGAGGGTCACGTCGAGCCCGCGGGCGAGTTCCTGGCCGGAGAAGTCCTGATTGAACGTGCCGCTGCCGTCCGTGGCGGGGATGCCGATGATCGGCAAAGTCGAACCCTTGGACTCGATCGCCCAGTGCAAGCCCCCGCCCGGGTCCTTCGACGAGCGGTAGCAGCGCTCGGCGACGAACCGTTCCTCGAGGGTGTGATTCGACGGGTCGGCGTACAGGACTTCCGCTTCGGTGATGGTGGCGGAGGTATGCGGCTTTCCTACCGCGATCATCCCGTGCTCTCGGCGGCGCTGATCGCTGGCTTGGAGTTCCTCACCCTCGATCAGCCTCGTGAGGCGTGAGTAGTGGAGTTTGCCGCGGATGAGGACGGTGGTGCCTTCGGTGAGCTGGGAGGCGGAGACGGAGTTGTTGGACATGGTGATGCTGATCCTTCTGTCGGCGGTGATGTCGGCGACTCAGTGTCGGTCGGCGGTCTGCCCGGCCGGTTGGCCGTTGACGGTGCTTCCTCGGTGCTGTCACGGGCGGCTGACCGATCGACGAAGCCCTTCGCCCCCGGCGGAACCGCAGCCCGCTCAGGCGACGCTCTTCTCGCCTGTGTCGTCGACGGGGTCCTGAACATCGAGCCAGATCTGCAGGGCTTCGACGGGGGTTGTCGCCTCGTCGCGCTCCAGTGCGAGGACTGTGGTCCAGCCGGTCGGCACGAGGATCTCGACGGTGAACTCGCACGTATTGGTCTCGCGGACGCGGTGGAGACCCAAGCCTGGCGGCAGCCAGATGGTCAGTCCCGTTCGCTGGGTGGTTCTCGTGCGCTGATACCTGACGGGAATGCGCGATGCGACAAGCGTCATGGACTGCTGCTCCTGGAAGACGAGCCGACCGTGTCGTCGCGGCCGGGAATGTGCGGGCACGGAGTTGTCGGCGGTGTCGATCAGGCTCTCGTCGGCCTGCGTCAGGCGTTTTCTGGTCTGCCGGAGGAATTCCGGGAGCGAGATGCCGCACATTCGGCCGACGTCCCCGGTGCTGATGCTGCCGCCGAAGAACCTGGGCCCGTTCTCGACGGCACTCCGAGCGGCCCTCAGGTCCGCGACGACGCGGCCGGCCGAGTGCCCATGGCGAATCGCGCTCGCTGCGAAGCCGCTCCCGGGACCGGCGTGAGCCGGTCCCCCGGCCTCGGCCCGCCGCTGCGCCGCCCAGCGGCACTGCGCCCACGCCCGACCTCCGCCCACGAGGCGGACAGGGCTTTGCTTCACGCGGCCTGTGCGCCGGGGGGCTGGCCGGGTTCGTCCGTGTCGGGGATCCGGTCGAGCAGGAACCCCCGAGCCTGGTCGTTCGCCATCATGTCGGCCAGGTGGGCGAGGAACACCGCGCGCTGGGTGGCCCTGCGGTCCGCGAGGGGATCGCGCTCTCGGAGGGCTTGCATGTCGACGACCCACCCGCCCTCCTGGCCGACGACGTGCTGCAGCTCGGAGTTCTCGGGAACGGGCATCCTGGTGAAGTCGTGGTCGAACTCCGGCGCGACGCCAAGGTGCTGAGCGGGCTCGTCCACGCAAAGAGTGTCGGCGCCGATCGCTCGGCCGGCGCGATCGAAAGCGGTGAGGGCGGCTTCGCCGGCCCGCGAGACATTGTCGACGTGGACTGCCGCCACAGTGTCGTCGGCAAGAAAGGACGTCTCGTGGTCGATGCGCGCGTGAATGCGCTCGCGATCCTCGTAGTTCCGCATGATCGTCCGGGCTTCGTCGAACCCGCGGAATTCGTCCTGGCCGGGGTCCGCCGGGCGAGGGTGTGTCATCGGTGCGCTCCTTCGCAGGGTTAATCGGTCAAGCCGATGACGCCGCGGGTGAGGCACTGGTGCCCGGCTGCTTCTCCTTACAACGTAGCAACCCGAACACCGCGCGCGCAGCTCAAAACACAGCAGCACGACCAGACCAGCCGAGTGGCACGTTCACTACGCGTGCGGCGAAAGCACGGATCCTCTGTTGCACCTCCCTGCACAGACACACTCGAGCACAGCCCGGTGCCCATCAGTCCGTTCAACCGCCGAGAAGAACACAGACAGGGCACTCCGGCGCACCGGAGGGAGCGACTCTGCGGCTGCGGCACACATAGCCGCAGAGGCAGCCGTGCGTCGTGCCGTCGCTGATGTGCAGAAAGCGTTGCTCCTCGCCTCGGACCTGAGCCCGGGCATCGGAGATCTCAGGCGAATCCGCGAAGCTGATGCTCCGGGGCCCCAATCGGGAAAGCACGCCCGAGGTCGCGGCAGCAAGTGAGCTGGCAACCGGATCGCCGTCTCCGTGTTCTCGGGGGAACGTCGGCACGGGATGATGCCCGCGACGTCCTGCGTCCGTGTTGCCCGGTCCCGCCTGCGGTGAGATCCTTCACGGTCGCTCTCCTGTTCTCTGACGGATGCCCGTACCGCGGCGGGCCGGAGCCGCTGTCGCTTCCCTGGACACGACATGCCGGCGACGACGCTCAGACAGGAGTCCGTGCGGTCCGCCGTGTCGGTGTCTCCGTCGGCATGGGCCTCCGCTCTGTGTCGCCGGGACGACGACGCCATCCGATCGCAGGCGTGCCTGCGCTCATCGCCCACGGGCAGCGAACGCACCGCTCGTCGCCGTCGTGGACGGTCGCCTCCGCGGTGTCGCACGGCGGGCACCTCTGTCCTCGCACGGGTCTCAGTCGGTCGTGTCGTCGAGCCACCGGACGTGGTGGCAGCAGATCCCGTCGACGAGGACGGCCGCGGCATGATCGATGTCGCGCAACGGCACCCGGTCGTGCTCCGCCGTCAGGCGGAGCTTTCCGATCCGGGCCAGCCGGGTGATGTGCTTGTTCTGGGCTGCTTCGCTCAAGCCCCGCAGATAAAGGCGCGGGCGCAGGGCTGCCATGCAGACCCACGGCCGCCAGGGAGAGGCGAGTTCGCGGATCTGTTCGCGGAGGAAGTTCTCCCACCGTTGCTCGACGGACATGCCGGGCCTCCTTTCGTTTTCGGCAACGGGTTCCTGCTCGCGGGCCAGGGTCACGGGACGGATCTCCGGCATCACGCTCCTGCGCGTTCTCGGCCGGACAAGCCGCCCCAGACCCCGGCTCCCGCGCAGGTGCGCAGGGCGTAGGCGAGGCACTGGTTCCGCACCGGGCATCGCCGGCAGACGCGTTTGGCCTCTTTTTCGCGGCCGTTGCCGTCGAACATTCTCGGATCGACGCGCGCGCAAGCGGCGTCGTCGCGCCATCCCTCGCCGAGGTCGCGTTCCAACTGGTCTACTGTCGTCTTCCCTCCGGGGCCGCCTGCGGCCATGGTGGTCCTCCTCGCGAGTGCCGGGAGACACCGACGGCCGGGGTCTCTCCTGCCCGACGAGCGGGGCCCGTACACACCGAGGCTGTCGGCCCGTGTCCCTGCCGTGCTTGTCTCCCTTTTGGCACGCACTCGGGCCGGCTCCGCCGGCTTCGGTCAGGGCTTCCCTGTTCCGGGGGCACCGGCCGGAGGCACGCGACGCCGCGAAGAACGGACACGCCCCGGCCTCATCCAGTGCCGCGCCTTTCCCGGACCTGTGCTCCACAGCGGAGAACCCGCCCAGGAAACCCGAGCCTGATCATTTTCGAGGCACGCTTCGCGAATCGTGTCCGATGTCCGCGAACTGCGCGGCGTCACCGGCCTCGCTCCATGTGCGGGGCCGCCGCGCAGATGGCCTCGATCGCGGCGCTGATCGCCTCGTGGCGGGTCTCGGCGTGCTGCAGAGCACGGGGCCATCCGGCGGTCGAGCTCAGCCAGGACGGTCTCGTACAACGGGTCACCGGCGAGCTCCGCATGATCGGACACGTGTTGTCCCCTAGGTCGCAACGGGTCCCAGCGGGGCGGGCCGTCGGCCCCCGCGGGAGAGGAGGCAGGCCGCGCGACCGTCGCGTCAGAAGCTGGCGGACAGCCAATCGTCGTGGCCGAACTGCTGGTCGCGGCCCGGGCAAACCCAGGCACGGTAGTCCGGGCCAATGCGTACGTGCACCGGTTTGTTCGCCGTGTCGTTCACCAGAACCACGTACTCGGATCGACGTTTGCCGATTTTGCCGAGGAGCTCAAGATAACGGGGGCCAAGCGTGAGAGATTTGCCGCCGTCTTTGGGCAATCGGTCGACTCCGACCTGCGGCAGGAGGTCCGGGCGACCGAGGTCCTGGCCGCCGAGATCCGCTAAGGGCACTGCCATCGTGAGGCCGGCACCGGTCACGCGCACTGCCTCTCCGTCTGTGCGCAGGGTGAGAGAGGGTTCCTTGCGGAACGCCTTGACCAGTTCGGCGACGTCGGACGCGGCGATGCTGACCGGCTCGTCGAGTTCGCCGGATGCGTCCGTCGCCGCATGGGCCACGACCATGCGATCGCACGACCAGCCGTGCAGGCGGTTCCCCTTCGTGTGCAGGCGCACCGTGTGGAACTGCATCGGGGCCTTGTCGGCTGCGGTCGTGGTCAAGACCAGGTCCTCCAGCAGGCTGATGAGCGGGCTCGGCCCGGTCTTCCCGGCCTTACCCTTGGCGTTTTTCACGGCCCGGGCGGCCACAGTGACACCGCTCGGGTTCGTTGAGTTGATGCCGACTTCGATGGCGGACATCTCATTCACCTTTCAGGTTCGGGTTGTGCAGCAGAAGCCGGGCAACGGCGTGCGCTGCGCGCGAGTGCGGCTTGCCGAATCCGGAGTTCACGAGCGGGCGCGGAGTGAGATGGGCGTTCCCTTGCCGTCGCCGGTTTCCGGACCCTCCGACTCGTCGATATCGCCGCACTGCACCGGATACGTGATGCAATAGCTGCAGGACCGGGCCGGTTACCCGTGTTCTTCGCATGCGTCTTCGACTGCGGGGTGGGCATCAACGCTGGAAAACCGGGGCCGAGCGCCCTGCGGCGTGCCGGAGTCTTGCTGCCCGGCTGCGCCGGGCGACCGGTCGGCCGCTCCGCAGTCCTGTCGGGTGTGTTCGCTGACGGTGTTGCACATCGCGGCGCTGGGGTGCAGGAGCGTCGCGTCGTCGGGGAGGTCCTCCGGGTTGATCTCGTCCCCGACGACCTGGTCGAACGCGGTGTACATGCCGCTGTCCGGGTCGCAGACGTACATACGCCGCCGCGAACCTGAGGCCATGCGGCCAACGCGGTCGGCGCTCCCGCGATCGTCGATGTCGCGTGCGTTGCCTGACGTCGAGCCGGTCCGCGGCGGCCGGGCTTGCTCGTCCTCGACGGGAGCGGCGACGACAGTCGAGACGAGTTCCAGGTCCTCGCCGTTCCCCGGATCGAGAAGGATCCCTGCCGAGGTGATGTCCGGCAGGGGTTGTTCGTAGGTCGCGCCGCTCCGGTCGCGGTAGACCAGCGTGACGTCTGCCGCGGCAACGGCGGTTTTCGTTCGTCGGCCGGTGCCGTGCGAGCATGCCTCCGCGCCGAGGACGAGGTTGAGCAGGACACGGACGTGTTCGAGTTGGCCGGCAAGTTCGGCGCGTTCGAACGCCTGACGCTCCAACTGGGCACGATGACCATCGCAACAGCGGTCCAGCGGGCCGGGTTCGGGGTTCGTCGGATAGCGCGAAAGCGAATGCTTGACCTCGGTGGCTTTCACGAAAAGCGCGTTGAGGACTGTGCGGATCTGCCGTCGGGTGAGCATGAGACCGAAGTGCGGTGCGCTGTTCGTCATCAAACCCTGCTTTCTTGCCGGTGGCGCATCAGAACGACCAAGCGGATTACGTGATCCGAACGCGGGCGAAATGCTTTGAGACTCGCGAAAACGCGGTCTGCAAATCGATCTCTTCGCATTTGGCCAGCAGTTTCGCGACGGGCATCGTCGTCGGTGTCTCGCGCCCCTCATGACTGTTGAAGTAGCGGACCGTGCCGTCGGGGTCGAGCCGGAACACGCCAGGAGCGGCAAGGCCGTCAGGGCCGAACGCGCCGTCCGTGGGCGGACGGCTCGGCACGGTCCGTCCGAGCAGGGTGCGCGATGTCTGGTCGCTCATGATTGCTCCTGGTACTCCGGGCACTCGGTTGCCCGGCATGAACGGCACAGGCGTCGACCGGGGTGTTCGGGGTTGAATGTGATGTCGCTGAGGAGAACTCCGAGGCCGAGCTTTCCGGGCTCGCCGTCGTAGATGTATCCGCAGCCGTCGCACTGGACGCGGACGAACGGTTCCACCTGGACGATGCCGTGGATCTTGCCGGGAAGATCAGGCAGCAGGTCAGTCATCACCGACACCCTCCGCCATATCGACGACGTCACCGTTGGTCCCCGTGGCGGAGTCCCCGACGATGGCGCGGGCCTCGCGTACGCGGTCCGTGTCGTCGCCGAAACCGTGTTCGGTCAGAGCAGCCCGGGTCTTGGCCAGGACGGTGGCCAGCGCGGCGCGGCCACGGACGGCAACCAGTGTTTCGGCCTTGGCCGCTGCGAGCTCCGCTTTGGCGGTTTCAGCGCAGGCAGCGAGAGCCGTGACCGCGCCTGCTTGCTCGATCAGCGCACGGGCGACGGGGTGCAGAGTATCTGTCCTAGTGCCAGCGATCGGGCGTGCGCGGCCAGGCTCCGTGGGGCCCTGCCGACACGGCAGCGCCCGGCAAGCCTCCAATTCGCCGGCCAGTTCGCGGAACTGCGCGGCAGCCCGCTCGGACTGGATCAACGGACCTTCGGCGAGTTCGCCTACGACGGCGGCGAGACGACGACCGGTGCAAGCATCAGGCCCCGTCGGCGAGTCGTTTTCGCAGACATTGTTGGCGATGTCGATGAGTCGGGCCGCAAGGTCGTGTCTCTTGCTCTGGTGTCGCCCATTCGCGTCAGACAATATGTTCTCCTCCCGGGATTTCAGAGCCGCTCGGGGACCTGGTTGACGTTGGAAGGTCCATGCCTCAGCTGCCGCAGGCAGACGGCGCAGCGCGGGATCAGGGTGCAAGAAGCGATTGAGGTGGTAATGCACGGGCGAGCTGAGCGCTGTGACCGGCTCGGTTTGCGGGACCGACCGTTGAGGACGGTCCCGGTCGACGTCACGAACGGAATCTCGGTGGCGCGCTGGCGATAGAGATTTCTCAGCGGAAGCAGGCGCGCTCCCTGCGTGGCCGCCACTCGCGCGAGCACCGCACGGTTTCGCATGTCCTGCCCCGCGACTCGCAGGTCAAGCGTCGGTCGCGACCGTCGGCTCGCAGGGATTCTCACCGCAGGCGCAAGACCCGCGGAGCGCGATTCGCCGACTCCGGAGTCAGACGCGTGAGGCGAAGGAACGACTCGTGACTGCCAGCGCAAGATCGACTGGCGCAGCAGCTCTCTCCGCACGCACCGGCACCCGCAGGATCAGCTTCCGCGACCGACGGCAGCCTCGACGTCGCCTGCCAGTTCCCAGCCGGGGAAGGACAGCACGACCCAGTGTTCGTCGAGGTACTGTCGCCGCGGAATCCCTGCGGAGGCCGGCGATACCAGAAGCCGTCGGGTGTCCGCGCATTCATCGCGTCTCTCCCCGGGCGTAGCGGCGAATGTCTTCGAGCGCTTCCCGTTCGGAGACTCGTCCCCAATCCAGCGCCCGCCGAACAGCGTTGAGGACCATGTCGAGCCGCTTCTCCAGCGCTGTAACGTCTCCGAGCTTCGCCGTGTCGGCCAACTCTTCGCTTCGAAGCTTCTCCCACGGCTCCGGGTGCTCCATCGCCGCATGACCGAGGCGAACATCCGCGAGCTGGTGCAGGAATCTGCCTCGCGCATCAGCGGGGATCTGTGCCCACCACTCGCAACGCGGGCATTCGATTCTCACATCGCCGTTCTCGTTGGCCATTGCCGCCAGGTGCGGCGGCATCTCGACGGCGGACGGCTCGCCGGACTTCGCGTGAGCGAGCAGCGCGGCGCGGATCACCTCATCCAAGTCGTCACTCGCGCCCGGTGCTCCCCGCGCGGATACGGCGGTCGGCAAAGTCCCTGCGCCGTGACGGTAGGCCGCCACGGCGGTGCTCTCGACGACGGCGCTCAGGGCGCGCAACGTTTCCCGGTCTAGATCGCTGTCGAACGAGCAGAGGTCTTTCTCTCTCCACGCGTCGAGGACGGCGCGGATCTTGTCAAGGGCAGCCCGTTCGGTGCCACGCTGCTCGACGATCCGGAACCCGGCTCGCTGTGCGTCGTTTCGTTGCGCGGTGACAGACCGTAGCTCCGTCTCCACCGCATCAGCGCGGCGACGCTCGTAGTTCGCCGTGATCCGGTTGTTCCCAGCTGCTATCCCGAGGCTTCGTTTCGTGCGAGCGAAGTACTTGGCCGCTTTCCACCACGACGAGGCTCGGCGCTGGGCTTCTTCAAGGTCGATTTCGTAGAAATGGATGATCCTGCGGAGCGTCTCCGGGTCGTCGGTCAGTCGGTCCCGGACCGCCGGTCCTGGAGCTGCACTGGGCCGCTTGTCGACGGAGTCAGGTCCTTCAGACATTTTTCGTCCGGTCTCCTTCGGGTTTCGGGGTTGCTAGTCGCGCGCGGCCGCACCGCCGCCGGAGTAGCCGCTCGCGCATGCGACTCCGGCGAAGGAGCCCGTTGCGATCGGCGACTCGTGCGCCGTCGGCAGCCGGGGACTGGCAGGTCCGTCAAGCCTGTGCGGCCGCACAGCTCTCGCTGCTGCGCGCGAGCCGGAGCTTCCGGCCCCATCCGCCCATGACGTGTGCCGGGGTGCGCCAGGTGTCGAAGGTCTCCAGCGTGATCGTATTACGGTGGAATATCACCGCAGGAACGTGCAGCAGCGCAAGCTGTACGTAGGTCATGCGCACCGCACGTGCCGAGATGTCCTCGGCTGTCACGTGAAGCTGGGTCTGATAGTTCAATCCCGCCCGCCGCAGGGCCTGTGCCGCCCCGATGGTCAGCGAGCCGGAGCCGCACGCGCATTCGTACAGCTCCGCGAATCCGCGGTCTCGAATCTGCTGAGCCAGTGTCTCGGTCGTCGGCACGAGAACGAGTTCGGCCAGGAGTTGCGCAACGTCGTTCGCCGTGTAGAACTGGCCCCTGTCGGGCTCGCCGATCTCGAGTTCCATGTAGAGCTGGCCGAGCACGTCGCCCGGCTCCTGTTCCATCGTTACGACGACCATGGCCAGCGCATGCGCGAAGCGATCCAACTGTTCACGCGAGTATCTTCCGGCGGTGGCCAGATAGCCGGCTTCCCGTTCGTCCCGGCCCATGCCGTCCACTGCGTTCCTGAAAGCCAGAGCCGCCATTTCCACGAAGTCGTCGAAGACGACTGCAAGCCGGGCGGACCCGGTGTTCGCGCGGAGGAGGTCGGTGATTGTCCGGTAGTGATTCACGAGGTCTGCCTTGTCTCCGGGCACTCGCCGCGGATCCTGGACGGCACCACCCGATTACTGGCTGTGTTGCTCACGGCACACGCACCTGAACCCGCGATGCCGGCATCGGGTGTCGCACAGTCCGTCGTGGAACGCATGCTTGTGCCTGGTTGTTCGCCGTGTCGCACGGTCAGGTCGGGGGGGTGATCTGTCGTCAGGGATTTCCGCGCTGCTCGTACGGCTGGGCGAAGTCGCTATCTGCTTCCCACAGCGAGCGCCCATTGCCGGCAAGGCGTGGGGTGACGAAGCGAAATGCGACCGAGGCTATGCTGCACGGCTGATTCGGTCGCTGTGGAGGAGAGGGGCGAGGGTGCGCAGGCCGTTGAGCTCGTCTCCGCGACAGGTCGACGACGCCCCGACGGTCCGTGCCCGTAGGAGAGGAGGGATTCCGCTCCAGCCCACACGCGGATAGGGTTCTGCCTGCGGGCGAGAGGGTGAAACGCGCGGAGCTTGCTTTTCCGCTGTCGCGCCTGGTGCGTCAGGCTGCGGAGGGGCTCGTCCCCGTCGGTGTGGGAACCTTTGGCGCGGCAGCGTTCCCCCGCCCTTATCGGGTCACTTGGTGCGATCGCCAGCGGCCTTGGCATCGTCCACCAGCTTCCAGCCGGGGAAGAACAGTACGACTCGCTGCTCGCCGACCGGATCGATCTCGGAGCGGTGGACCATCAACGTGACCTTCCGCGTCGCCAAGGTGCCGTCGGCCCGGCGGGCTGCCAGCCGCATCAGGCAGGCTCCGAACTGCGTGATCTCATGAATGCGCATCTCCGCCCCGAACCCGGCGCGCTGTGACCCTGAGCTGGGCTGGTGATTCTCGAGCAGATTCCTCACGCCGCCGACGACTGTGTTGCCCAGTGTCTCCAGCACGAGTTGCCGGCTGATCGTGCAGTCTGTGCCGATCGCCGCTGTCCCGCAGGCAATCTTGTCGGCCAGGGCGAACAGCCGCGTTTCCCGGTCGACCAGATGGCGGCCGCGTGTACCGGCCTGTGCGCCCCGGCGGCGCAGCGCATTGTGGGCGAATGCGGCTGGCGGCGCCTCCGCCGGACGCCACCGAAGAGGGAAGAGCCAGCCCGCGACAACACGTTCGACGGGTTCGGCCTCGGTCGGATCGATCAGGACGATACGGCTGTCGTGATCCGGCGCTGCGTTGATCAAGTGCCATCGGGAGTCGCCTGGCGGAATGACATACGATCCGGCGATCAGATCTTCCGCTTCCCTGGCTTGCCAGTCCCTCGTCATAGCACCGATCCCGTCGACGAGGGCAGGCTGGCTCCCACGGTTGTCCCGGCGTTCGCCCTGACGAGGAACGGGCAGGCTAGGTCTGGTCGGTCACGGCGTGCGAACACGATCGCGGAGTTCACTAGGAGGTCCCTTCTGGTTGACCTATGGCGAGGTCATGACGAACGGTCGTCGGGTTCATCGGTCGTTGCGAAAGGCAGGGGGGGATCTGGTTCCCGCGCATGTACGCGGCGGCGTGCTCGGCGTAGTCCGCGGGAACGCGGCCGGCCCGGTTCTCCTCGTCGGAGGAGTCGCCTTCTTGAGCGTTGGGGAACACGGCGGCCGCCTGCTCCACATCGTTGGCGGTTAGTCTGGGATGTCCTGCAGGTGTCGTATTTTCCCTCGAGCCGACGCTGTCCGGCACCGCCGTGTCTCCCCTGCCGGGCGACCCGCGACGCGTGGTTCCGGTCCGCGGACGGGGAGGCTGAGTTGGGACACCAGGTTCTGCGTCCAGGCACCCGCCCAGGCAGCGGCAGCATCCTCCGCACAGTTCTGCGCCCGAACACACTCGCTGGTTGCAGTCGCCGTCCGGACAGTGCTCCGGCTCTTCGCCGCTCCGCATCCGACCGCGGACTTCCGGTTTTCCCGCACCGACTGGTTCTTCGCTGGATTCTTCGACGGCAACGGCTGGGCATTCTGCCGCCGAGTGGCGCTGGCGGAGGGTCTTCGCCCGGCTGACCGGATGGTGCGGACAGTCCGGCGACACCTGGTCGGTGGCGACGAGCCCGCACGCCGCTTGGCCACATGGACACTCGTCTTCCAGCTGATGGCCCTCCCAGGTTCGGCCGATGTGCTCGATGTGCCGCTCGGGGATGGCCCCGGCTGGTTCGTCTGATCTTGCTGACTGCGCGGGTTCCGCGCCTCCCCCGACGATGGCGCCGAGCTGGCGAAGGGATTCGGCGTGGCCTTGCCACCGGTGGCAGTCCGTGCACGCCGCCGTACAGTTTCCGAGCGCCGTTGCGAACCTCGGTCGCTCGGCGACGAACGCGCGTATCGCGGCGAGCGTCTCCCGGGCGTCGCGCAGCTCCGACTCCGCCGTCTCGGCGCCGACGGTCTCTGGGTGAGGCCACAGTTCCGGATCGAACAACGGCCCGGCGTCTTCCGGCAACTGCTCGGTGGAATAGCCCATGCCGTCGTGCTCGTCGTCCGCCTCCGTCCACCTCGACCACGAGCCCCCCGCACGGTCGTAGACGTAGACGGAGTCCGTCGAGGAAGCGAAAACCACGAGCTCCGAACGCAGATCCGGCCGACTTCGGCCGTCCTCGGTCGGATGTGACATTGTGTGTGTCCTTTCGAGCCTGTTGGCATAACGGATCACGGTCGACGGGCGCAGGACCCGCGCTCGATGCGCCTTGCTTGCTGCGAGGAACGACCTTGTCGGGCCGTCGCAACGGTTGGCCCGCCGCGTCATGCTGCAGTCGGGGCACCCCGATGCCTTCGGCATGACCGCGCTCACGATCGACTGAGGCGGGTCAGGGTTTTAGCAGCCGGAGTTAACGCGGGTCTCAGGCCTGTTTCCACAATGGTTTGACGCACACCTTCAGGAGATCTGTCCCCCCGTCCTCGCGCTCCGCCCGTTTCCATTTGCGGCGGAGCGACGTCGCCCTGGTCCTGGCTGTTCGCTTGTCGGGGAACGGCCCTACTGTGCAAGCAAAAACGTCGGTCCGCCCTCTCTTCGGGCGGATGCGCTGCATGATGCCGACGACGACGAAGCCGTTCGTCTCGGCTTCGAAGAAAGCGTCCTCGGACGGGTACGTCGTGTCTGTCACGGTGCTGTAGACCTGCATCGTCGGTCTTCTTTCGTGGTGTCGGGTGCTGGCGCGACAACTGTGCCGGCGGGGCTCAGACGCGTTCGGAAACCCAGAGAGCGCGGAGGTCCTCGTCGATCTCGTCTTGCAGGGCGGCCAGCAGCGCGGCTTCGCCGGACACCGCGTTCAGCAGGTCGTCCTGTGCCTGCTGCTTGTCGGCGAGTACGCCGGGCATGCGCTCGTCCTGGGTGCCTTTGGCGATCAGGCGGCAGATGTCGACCGGCTGCGTCTGGCCGGGCCGATGGAGCCTGGCGTTGGCCTGCAGGTAGTGCTCGAGCGAGTACGGCAGCGTGTACCAGATCAGTCTCGAGCCGCCGTACTGCAGATTCAGGCCGTGGCCGGCGCTGGCCGGATGGATCAGCATCACGGGTATCTGCTTGGCGTTCCATCGCCGGACCATGTCGCGCGAGCCGTCGAAAGCCCGAGCGTCCACCTTGGACTTCGCGAACCGCGTCAGCAGCTGTTCGAGGTCGGAGCGGAAGTGGTACGCGATGAGCGTCGGTGATCCGCCGTTGTTGCGCACCAGGTATTCGGCCATCTCGAGCTTCTTCTCGTGGATGACCTCGTACCGGCCCTTGGTCGAGGGGTCGTCCGGGTCAGCCGTGTAGATCGTTCCCGATGCGAACTGCAGGAGCTTGCTCGCGAGAACGGCCTGGTTGTCGGCGACGATCGACTCCACGCTCTGCGTGAGCGTGCCGTCCTCGGCTCGGTACGCCGTGACGAGGTCGAGGACCAGGTCGCGCTTGAACTTCTTGTACGCCGTGAGCAGGTCCGGCGGGAGCGTGACGTTGACGTCCCGGATGCTCAAGGCCGGCAGTGCCAACGAGGTGTTCTCGGCGCTCATCACCAGATGCGAGATCGCCGCGTAGATCTCCGCTTTCGCGTTTCCGGCCGGGATCCACCTCGCCGGCGTCGTCGTGCCGGGCACCATCTTCGGGACGAACCAGCGTTCGCGAAACTCGGTGACAGTCCGGCCCAGCGACTCTCCCTCGTCGAGCAGGTAGATCTGGCTCCAGAGGTCGTGCAAGCCGTTCGGGCTGGGCGTGCCGGTGAGTTCGATGAGTCGTGTGATCGCGGGCCGCATCCGAGCCATGGCTTGGAACCGCACGCTGGAGGGTGACTTGAACCCCTGCGACTCGTCGATGATCACTGTCGGAAAAGGCCAGCGCACAGTCTTGCTGCCGTTGTCGTCATGAACGGGCATCTGGTCGATCAGTCCGAACCGGCATTCGGTACAGCCCGTACCGGAGCAGGCCGGGCACGGGTGAGCCTGCCGTGCCACCGCCTTCGCCTTGACGAGCTCCTGAATCCAGGTGCCGATCGCGGACGCGGCGGGTGTCGCGGCGTCGGGACCCTCGGCGACGAGGCCCCGGTATTCGCGGACCAGTTCGGGCTGGGCGATCGGGCCGCGGGCCCGCACGAGGTCCAGGATCGCGGCTGCCTCGGGGGTCAGTACCGGGGCTGCCGGTGTGCGCGGTGGCCGTGCCGGCGTGATCAGCCGTGGCCCGCGGGACGGCTGGGTGAGCAGGTCCTGGTTGACGAAGTACATCGTCGGCGGATCGGTGAAGATCTCCTTGAAGCGTGCGAGACGATCCTCTTTGGACAGTTTGCGGTCGTTGTCGTCGACGATCAGGGACCGTGTCCTGATCGGGAAGTCCCATTTCTCGATCTCGTCGATCCAGGTCGATCGTGCGATCGCGACCGGTGCGACGACCAGGATGTGCCCCATGGGCCGCAGCGTCTGCAGGGCGGCGAGCGTCGACAAGGTCTTGCCGCCGCCGAGGTTCATCCACGCACCGGAGAAGGGGCGGGAGACGACAAAGTCGTGGATCTGCTGCTGATACGGCTCCAGGACGAGCTGGCTGCGCGGCGCGGGAGGCCGGGCTGCGGCATCGACGGTCATGGGGTGTGCCCTCCTCTCCAGGGTGGTGGCAGGCGGCCGATCGGGGAGGCAGACATCGCGTGCACCTGCCAGGGGGCCGGGTGCCGCGTTCACGCCCACCGGCGCCCCGGCCCCGGGGCTCCGGGGCGCTCTTTGCTCGTGCGCCCGGGATCCGACCGATGCGGGACACGCAGACGTAAAACCCTGTCCGCCGGCCGACGGGCAGATCGCGTGCGATGCTCGGACGCGCATCCTTGCAGTGCCGAGGGCCGAGGGCGCGCTTGTGACGGACCGTCTCAGCCGGATTGCCCGTCTGCGCCATGGCACAGCCGGGCAACGAGATCATCCACCGCGGGTTTGTCGTCCACGACGTGGACTTCGGCTCCGAACCGACGCAATTTGGCGTGCACGAGCCGTTGCCGACGCTCCAGGGCTCCGCCAGGTCGCTTGACTTCGACGAAGACGGCGCCGGCAGCAGGGGCGACAACGATCCGGTCCGGCACCCCTCCTCTGGCAGGCGACACGAACTTGAGGCACAACAGGCCGTGCTCGCGGCACCTGCGCAGGAGGTATCGCTCGATCGCGTTCTCACGACGACTCGATGCGGTCATGGCCAGCCTTCCCCGCACGTTCTGCTGGTTGCCGGATCGGTTCCGCCGCCGTGTCGACGGCAGTAGGACTTGGGCTGATCCGGCTCGGATGTGCGTGCTCGCCTGACATTTGCCGCTCGGCGAGGCAAATGTCGGCGGAACGTCGCGGCGCTTTCCCGACGGAGCCGTCAAAGCCGGTCGACCGGATGCTGCGGCGCAGTGTCACGAAGCTTCCGTTCGGTCTCGTCGGGACCGAATTGCTGCACGAGATAGCCGATTTGAGCGCTGGGTCCTCCGTTGTGCACATCGCTCGCTGCAGCGCTACCCGCTTCGTAAACCGTATCGTCGCGGTCCCTGGTATCGACGCCACGGACCTCGCCCAGGGGCCAAACTGTCCTGGGCATCGCGGCGTGCGGCCGCCGGAACCGCGCTCGGACCTCCGTTTTCCGCGCGGGCCAGAACCGGAAGCCGCTGGCCGGCTTGCTGTCCGCCTGGCGCGCCACTATCGGACTCGCGCCTCACGCTGTCCTCCCCGGCTCGGGATTCTGTCGGGAATGCTGGTGGCCCGCGTCGCCCTGCTACCTATGGGCGTTGATCCAGTTGTCGACGTAGTCGTGCAGTAACTCGTGGCCGTCGCGGCCGTCTTCGACGCGGTCGTAGGGGTAGCTCGTGCACGTGCTGCTGCCCAGCAAGTGCGCAATCTGGTCGGCGCTGACGACTGCGTCCTCGTCCCCGCCCACATCAACGGTTGCGGTGTCGTCGGACGAGAGCGGACGCGTCCAGTCGAAGCCGTGGTGGGTTCCCCCGATCAGATAGCAGTCCGCGCAGGCTGTGATCTGGAGGAACGAAGATCCGGCGTTCACGCGTAGTTCCGGAGACTCCTGCTCCGGCGTCCCCAGCGCGGCGTCGAGGGTTGTGAAGAAGTCCTCTCCGACAGTGGCGTCGGGTCGCTGCTGGATCTGGGCTCTGACCTTGGCGAGGTTGGCTGAGGCTGCCTTGACAGCCGCGTCGGCGGCGGCGAGCTCCGCTGCAATGTCGTCGGTCATTACGATTCCTTTCGTAAGCGGGTAGGTCGCGTTGACGACGGCCGAATGGTCACGCCGTCGCATTCATCCAGTTCTTGGTGAAGGTCTCGCCGAGCATGCGGATGTAGACGGCGAGGTCGAGCGCTGCGACGAGACGGTCGGCCCGTCCGGGCGGCAAGGCGTGCAGGTCGTCGTTGACGACGAGGGCGGACCATGCGGGGTCGATGCCGTTGATCCGGCGGATCACGACGTCCTGGTCGTCGGGCAATACTGTGAGCCGCTCGGAGGAGGCTGCTTCCGCGCGCGATCTCGCCCAGCCGTGGAAACGCAGGATGTCCAGCGCGACCGGATCGCGCCGCACCCCGGCGAGGCCGCGCGCGCGGCGCGTCGCCTGGCTGGCCGGCGTCACTTTCCACGCGCCCGCGTTGTGCAGGCTGACCGCGGCGGGCGTCCCGTCCCGGACGACGAAGATCCGGTTGACAGCCTGAAGCGGCCGCGGGTTCACCAGCGCAGCCGCCGCGTCCGTCCCGTCGTCCGGCCGTTCGCCGGCGGTCGCGACCGGATCAGCGGCGAACGGGTAGGTGATCGACCCCCGCGACGCCACGACGACGTTCTGAAAGGCCAGGAGCGTCCCGACGGGGTTCGCGGGGCGGATCGCCTCGTCGATCAGCTTCCGCCCCAGCACGGCGTCGAACGGTTCGGACAGTGCCGCCTCTCCCCTGCTGGCGACGGTCTGCAGGTAGCGCGCCAGGGCGGCGTCGATCACGGCCGGGTGGGCCAGCGACTTCGTCGGGGTCGGTCCCGCATAGCAGGCCAGCGTTCCGCCGGAGGCGGAGATGACGTCGCTCTCGGCGACCGTCCCGCCTTCCTCCGGGGCGGTCAGCTCGAGTCGGTTGTTCGAGTCCTTGCTGATGAGGAACATCGGCTCCGGCTCGATGTCGACCCCGATGGCGGCCCGTTGCTCGGCGAGCACTCGGTTGTTCGCCGTCTCGTCGAATCCGGCTTCCCCGACGACGGAATAGAGGCCGTCGGTATTCGTGCTGATGATCCGCGCACCGGCCAGGGTTTCGTCCTGTCCGATGCGCCAGCTGAAAAGCTGGCCGATGATGCGCATCGAGATGATGCGGTTGTTCATCCGGATCGGGGTCCGGTGCCGGGCGTCGCCCGCGCCCGAGGCCGCGTTCAGGATCAGCTTGGTGCCGTTGCGCAGCGTCGTCAGGCGCGCCCTCTCCTCGGCGGAGAGCCCGGGCCGCTTGAGTGCACGCCCGTACCGTTCCTTGTCGGCGAAGATCCGCGCGTAGCGGTCTTCCCCCAGCTCCGGGTTCCAGAATGCCCGCATGTTGCGCAGCAGGTTCGGGTAGTAGGAGGTGAAGTCCTGGTGGATCACGCGGCCCGCGCTGGTGCGGGCGAAATGCGGATGGAGTTTCGTGGAGTCGTCGTCGTTGCGGCTGAACAGCGCCGGTGCACTCTTGGCGGGTGTGTCCCGGTAGGCGGCGCCCGCCGCGGTCGTGTTGGCCAGCACGAGCTTTCCGCGCAGCCGGTAGGCGCCGTCGGCGCTCCTGCTGTCGGCGACCAGGACGTCGAGGGCCTCGTCGGCGCCGCGCTGGGCCGCCAGCAGGTCGGCCGGGTCCGGCGTCAGGGCACGGGCGCGCGCGAGCTGTTCGTTCTGAACGGCATCGCCCTTTTTCGGCTTGCGGTACTTCACTCTGCCCGGATCGGACCCGACCAGGACGAGCCTCTTGTCGACGACGCTGCCGTCGGGCAAGGCCAGCCGATTGTGCTGGTCTTTCGCCGCGGCCACGAAGTCCCGGGAGTCCGGGTACAGCCGCCGGGCCGCGGCAAGCATGACGACGTGCGCCTCGTAGGCGGCCAGTTCCGCCTCGTACACCGCCAGGTCGGCCTCGGCTCCGTGGATCCCGCCGGTGGAGAACGTCGCGAAGCAGGACGAGGGCGACGCGTCTTCGTGGAAGTAGGGAATGTTGTTCGGCGCTTTCGGGATGTCGCGCAAGGACAGCGCCGGCAGGCCGAACTTCTCGCGGTACTCCTCGGAGTCGTTGAAGTTCCGGCCTTCGATCGAGCGGTAGTACTCGACGACTCGCATGAATTGCCGATGCGCCTCGGCCTGAGCCGGTGTCGCGGAGGGGGCCCGTACCGGGTCCGGCGCGACGCGCTTCTCGAAGAACCGGACGCACTCGTCGAGCACGTTGACCGTCTCGATGCCGCGTTCGCGCGCGATCTTCGGATGCGGGTAGGCGAACGAGACGGTCTCGATGTCGTCGAGCGCGGTGTAGGGCGCGAGAATCCGGCCCACGAACCTCGCCGAGGACGAATCGACGGTCAGGCGGTCCCGACGCACCGCGCCGTTCCGGGCGAATACGGTCTCCGAGTACTGCGCGAGAAGACCGGCTTTGAGGTCGAACGTGCTGGCATAGGCAGGATGGCGGAACAGCTGGGAGAGGCCGACGCAGTCCGAGACGTTGTACGCGAGCAGTTCGCAGAAGGCGTCGGCCGCGGAGATCCGGGTGTCGTGGCTGAGGTTCGCGGACTCCTTGATCTGTCGGCCGAGCATCCCCAGCAGGCGCTTGAGGCTGACTTTGACCTGCAACTCGTTGAGCCGGGCGACGTCGAGGTGACGGCCCGACTGCAGCATGGCGCGGCGGATCCTGGCGACGGGGCCGTCCCAGCCGAGGTAGCCGGGCATGAAGGAGATGTGCTCGGTGAACAGCCGGTCGTTGTGTTCGCGCATCGTCCGCGCGGTAGTCGGCTGGAACAGCGGGCCGCGGCCGGGATTCGGGAACGCTTCGTTCAGGTACAACGCCAGCATCGTGGTGTCGTAGTTCGTCGAGTTGTACCCGGCCAGGAACGGATGGAGCGCCGGGTCGTACCCCGGGTCGGTGTCGCAGACCGGGCGCAGCGCCCGCGGATAGCCCGAGACCTCCGCGCGATCGTTGACCTGATCGGCATCCGACAGCCCGACCAGCTCGGCGAGCCGGAGGTTGCTGTCCTCGCTCCGGAGGTCGAGAAAACGCACCTGGGTACGTGGAAACGCGGGCAGGCCCGGGTTTCCGTCGAAGATCGCCTCGCCGAGCAGCCGATGGTCGATCGTGTCGGCGAGGTTGGTTCCGTCGGTGTCGTCGTCGACGAGGTAGTACGCCTCGAGCGTGCCGGCCCCGCCCGGGCCGGGCGTGTAGGCGCAGAAGGTGAAGACGTTCTCCAGGGATTCGATGTCGTAGAAGGTGAACAGCGCCTCCTCGGCGGTGGTCGCGGGAAAGCGCCGCGCCGTCATCGTGTCCGGTCTTTCTCTGTCGGGGCAGCCGTCTCGGGCTGCGGCGCGCCGGGCGGTGCGTATCCGGTGGCCTCCTCGAGTGCGGGCGACGACAGTCCTCCGTCGAAATGCGCTCGGAACGCGGCGTACCCGGCGGCGACTTGGCCGAGGGTGGTTCCGGGATAAGACCGGGAGAGTTCGACCACCGCCGCTCGGATCGGGCCCGGGCGGTAGCGAGGCGGCGTTTTGTAGGTCAGGGCCGCGTAGGCAGGCGGGAGGGGCAACTCGCGTTCGAGCGATGCGACAGCCGCACCTCCGGGCCGGGTCAGCTCTGCCCGGTAGGTGCCGGCTGCCCAGTCGCGCTGGTCGTGGAGTTCGACCAACCGCTGTTCCAGCAGTTCCCAGGTGTCGGTGCCGACGAGGGGGGCGAACGCGGATGCGTCGACCGTGACGCGCAGCAGGCACCCGGTGTCGACGACGGTGAGCTTCCGGAGCCGTGTTTCCGGCTCGGAATCGATCGCGGCACAGCGCTGCGCGTCGGACGCCGAGGTCGCCCTCACGCGGGAGAGCGGTTGCCCGAGCGGGTCCCACACCATCCATTCGGTCTCGGGGAGGTCGATGCGACGCACCACGAGCGTCGCGGCGGCGGTGGCTGCCATGGGTTGTTCCTCTCGTGTCACGGTGGGCCGTCGTCCTGGCTGGCGCGGGCGGCGGGTGCCGCTGCGGGCGGTGCACCGGCGAGCCGGAGAATCCCCCGGTAGTTGGCCAGCAGGACCGGTTTGGACCTCTGGAGCCGATCTTTGCCGCCGTAACTCGGGCTCAGCCACTTCTTCAGTTCGTATTCGGCGATGAGCGGCTCGGGGTCGTGCATCATCCGGCCGGGGCGGATCTTGCGGTTCTTGTCGGGGCAGTGCCAGTGCGGGTCGACCCGGACGATCGAGACGAGGTCGGCGACGAACTGCCGGTTGCTCACCGGCGAGCCCGAGGGCGAGACGTCGGCGAACCATGCCTTGTACAGGTCGTAGAGGAACGTGAACGGCACCAGGTCCCAGACGAGCTGTTCGCGGAACTCCTCCCAGAACCCGCGCACGGGGTCGTTGGCCGACTTGTACTCGGCCAGCACCTCTTTGGTCGCAACCGGTTCGGAGAGCTGGTAGTAGTTTCCGGGGTCCGCTGCTCCGGCGCGGTGGAGCACGTACCACAATGCGTACTCCAGGACTTCCCGGCGCTGGAGGTAGTCCTCCTTGATGTATTTGCGTTCGATGCCGGTGTAGCTCTTGGCGAAAGGGACGAACAACTGCCGGCGGTAGAAGCTCTCGGATTTGTCCTTCACCCGGGGGAACTCGTTGAGGCACTGGACCATGAAGCCCCAGAACTGGGCCGCGATCGGCATCCGGTACTTGCGGTTGATCTGGATGACGTCGTTGGTGACGATCGCCTTCAGGTTCGCGGCCTTGTCGATGAAGATGCCGACGTCGTTCTCGTCGGTGATGATGGCGTTGGCGCGCACCAGGGGTTCGAGTGCGAAGTCCTTGCCGAACTCGCTCAGCGGGATCGAGGTGTGGGCCCGCGGTCCGCACAGGTTGCGCATCAGCGAGCACAGCGTGCCCTTGCCGTTGTTGCCCTGGTCCGAGTAGAACCAGGCCGTCTTCCCCCACGACACGTGCGGGCGAATGATCGCCCCCACGATTTCCCAGAGCAGGTCGGGAATCCCGTCGTCGTCGGACAGGTCGCGCATCCACGATTCGATGTCCCAGACTGTTCCGTCGCCCGGGTGCGTGATGACCGGGTTGGGAGCCGCGTCCACGTAGTCGATGTGGCATTTGGTCAGGAACACCAGGGCCGGGTGGAAAGGGATGACGGACTTCGCCTTCACCCGGAAGGTCGTGCCGTCGACGGTGATGTCGGCGTCGGCGCTGCCGTAGTGGAAGACACCGTTGTTCACCGCGATCAGATCCCGGTGGCTGCACTGGTGGGTGCGGGGAGAGTCCTCGCGCAGCACCGCCAGCACCTCCGCGAACTCCTTGAGGGTCAACTGGGTGTTGTACATACGGGCCGCGGTGCGGATGTCGTCTTCGCTGGTCGTGTACGTCCCCCGGGAGCGTCCGGCGGCCTGGTACATCGCCAGCAGGTCGTACTCGCGGTCGGTGTCCTTCGCGTTGGGGGCGATGCGGATGACGTGGTGCAGGCGCAACAGGACCTGCGCGACCTGCCAGCACGTCAGGCACCGCAGCAACGGGAGCCGTTCAGGCGGCTTTGCGGCTTTCGCGTTCTCGGACTTGCACACGTTGTTGACGATCACCAGCAACTGGCTTTCGAGCGCCCGGGGGCCGGGCGGGTCCGCGGGATCGATCGCGTCGAGGTAGGTAGCGGTAGCGAGGGTGACGATTTCGTTCTGCGGAGCCAGGTCGGGGCGCCCGGAGAAGCAGGACAGGACGCGGTCGTAGGTGTGGACCAGGATGTTGCGGGACGCGGCGTCCGGGCGGTCGCCAGACACCGGCGCGGGGACGTCGGGAGTCATGCTGCTGTCTTTCTCGATCGCATCGAGCGTCGGCCGGCGGTATGTGGGAGGCAGACTCGACTCATAATCGAACAGGAACGTACCGGCGACTCTAGGCCTGCCAACAAACTTTTCGCAACAAGTCGAATGCTTGTCTATTGAGGCATCGACAAGAGCATCAATAGCGCGGGCCTCGCGGAGACCGCGGGCGCGCCCGGAACAGTCCAGCGCCATCGGCGCGGGCGAGGGCCCCGCCGGCGGCGCGCACGGACCTCGCTTCGCGTCCCGGGGGCGCAGAGCCCTGCTCTAGCACGCGCGTTCACGCGCCCGCGGGCGGCGTCAGCCGCCCGTTCCCGGCCCAGGTCGGGAGAGTTCTTCCGCCCGGCCCCCGTGTCGCCGGCATACCCGGAGCAGGTATGCCGGCGCTGTACCACGTCTCGTGGTACAGCGGTTTCCTGAGGCCAGGCAGTCTTTTCCGGGCGCTCGACGACAGCGTGTACCACGATCGAAGTTCTTCGTGGTACACAGAAAAGACCCGCTCACGCCCTGTTCCGATACCCCCTGTACCGGATGTACCACCACAACATCGCTAGATCCAAGGCAGGAAACGGCCGGCACGACCTCAGCGGGCCGCCGGAGGTTGGGCACTTCTCGCGCACATGTAAACGCCCGGATTACCGCGGTACACGCGGTACACCGCGCGGAAATGGCGGCACACCAGGCGAAACGCTGTACCACTCGGGTGCGGCGACGCGGTACGCCTCGTGCCGGGCAGGCACCGCGGCGGGAATGTTTTCGCCGGTCCGGGCGCGATCTCGGGCTGTACCACGACATGCGGTACAGCCTTCGCAGGTCGTCGTCCCCCGCCTGCCCTCGCGACCGAGCGAGCCGGCTCGGCACCGACGCCGACAGGCAGGGGTGCGCGTGGTGGCGCATAGTCTCTCCAGGCAAGGCCTCTGACGAGCCCTCCGGAGGGAATCCCGGCACGACCGCGAGCGATGCGCGCGACAGTCCGGCCTTGCCGCCGGCAACTGTCCGGCTCGGGCCCCGAAGAAGCCGAATGCCGTTGCACGGTCTGTTTGTCATCGGTACCGTGGAGAATGGAGTACATGCTGAAACTGCGTCGCCCTGGCGAGACAGTCACAGGAACGTGAGAACAGAAAGGCCGGAGAGTGCCCCTGTGGGAAGGGAACTCTCCGGCCTTTCTGTCTGCCGTGTCGCCTGCCGCGGAAGGGCGGACAGCGGAATCACCCGCGAGCGGCCGCGCTCCGGTCTCGTCTCCGGTCCGGCGACGCGGAGGCGCGTCCGCGAGTCCACCGCGGGCTTTCGATCGCATAGACGATCCGGCAGGTGATCGTGACATTGCCGTTGCACGGGACGGTGCCTTCGGTCTCGCTGATCGCGAGCGTGCGGTACCCGGCCACCGACTCGGCACTTTCGAAGAACCGCGCGAGTCGCAGGTTCGCCCGCTCACGCGCCTGGTCGGCCGCGACACCGCTGGCGGTCACGGAGTGGACGTGGACGCAGCCCCGGTCGAAGGTGGCGGAACCACCGGTGCCGAGTTCGAGATCGAGCGTCGCTCGGCCGGTGCCGAGCGGGCGGGGCCAGACGAGCCGGCCCCGCGCGTCGTAGGTGCAGGTGCTGACGACGGACATGGCGGATTCCCTTCCTCCCTTCCCGAGTATGGCCGAAAGACTTCTTTCAGCCATCCCCCGGTGACCGGATGACCCGGTCACCTCGGGAGCGCCCTGGAGGACTCCGCCGCCTCCGCCGCACGTCCGGTGCCCGGCCTGTCCCGGCGTCTCCGGGGCCGCCCGCACCGGGCGCGGGCCGGTCGGCGACTGCCTTGGCGAGCACGGGAAGGCAGCCTGCGAACGCCGCGGTCAGCAGGAATGCCGAGACCGGGTTCGCGAGGCCCGTGAGCGCCGGTGTGGGAACGAGCGTCGCCAAGGCGTTGAATCCCGCGTGCAGCGCCACGCAGTGCGACAGCGTCCGTGTGGCTTCGTACACCAGGCCCAGCACCATCGCCAGCGGGAATGCAAAGGCGAACTGGACGACATTCCCGTGCACGAGGCCGAAGACGCCGGCGGTTACGAGAAGCGAGGGAGCGACGGCTGCTCGCCTGCGCAGCAGGGGATACAGCACTCCGCGGAACAGCAGTTCCTCGGCGGCCGGCGCGACGGCCAATGTGAGCAGGAGCGTAAGCCATGTGCCCGCGGCGTGCCGGGCGTGCAGTGATCCGTCGAATCCGGCGGAGCCCTGCACCGCGTAGAACCACTGCGCCAGCGCCTCCCCGGACAAGAACGCCAGGACGGCGCACACCGCCGCGAGCCGCCCGACGCCGCGGAGCCGGCCGCTCGCCCCCGGCAGGTAGGCGAGCCATCGCGGACGGGAGATACGTGCCGTGCCGGCAAGCAGGATCACGACAGCATCGAGCAGTACGGTGGCGAGGACCGGCTCGCGTGTTGCGGACGCGGCCGCCGCGCCGATGCCGAGGAAGGCGGCGGCGAGGCCGGTCGCCACGACGGCGCACCACGCGATGCCGGGCAGGCGATGCGCGGTGCGCCGTATGGCCACGGCCGCCTCCTTCGCGGGTCAGGCGGGCGCGAAGACCCGCTCGTGGATGACGGCCTGGACACGGGTCTCGCCGCGGAAGGTGTTCAGCTGCAGCGCGGCCGTGAAGCGCACCGTCCCGGTGTCGGTGCGGCTAGCCCGGTCCGCGAGGTCGACCAGTTCCGCGTGCTTGTCCTCCGCGGCGTTCCACCACAGGCACGACATGCCCGTCCTGGTCACGAGCCGAAGGTGCTGCTTTTCCGACCCGATGCGTTCCACGCGCAAGCCGAGCGGTTCGACGGCGATCTGGACGACCGGGGCGGGGAACCCGTAACCGAAAGGCTTCAGCGATTCCGTCCGACGCACGAATTCGAACAGCGGTTGCGGATCGTCGAGACCCGCGTCGCAGTCGGCGTCCGGGCCGAGCACGAGGTCGCCCTGGACGGCATCCTGGTCGGCGGTCGGCAGCGCGGCGCGGGTCGCGTCGGCCAGCACCGAGGCGAGGGATCCGAGGAGCTCGGCCCGCTCGACCCGCACGCCGCACGCCTGCTGATGGCCGACGCCCGACATGCCCCCCTGCGGCCGCAGGCCGGCGATGATGTCGAACCAGCCGGGGGCGCGGCCTGATCCGCTCACGGCGTCCCCGGGACCGGCCGGGCGGTTGACCACGGCGACCGGGTGCCCGTGCTCCTGCATCATGGTGTTGGCCAGCAGGCCGTACATGCCCGCGGGCGCATCGGAGAAATAGACCCAGGGAGCGAGCGGCTGATCGCTCGCGGCCAGCGCCGCACGGTGCTCGATCGTCAGCTGTTTGCGGCGTTCGTTGGTCCGGATGACCGCGTGGGCGTGGGCGAGCATCGCGTCGGGGTCCGGCGCGGTGAACGCCGCGAAACACGGCTCGAGCGGCTCTTCGGTGCGGCGGGGACTGTTCATCGCCGGAGCGAGATAGAAGGCGAAGAAGCCCTCGTCGAGGTCGTCTCGGTCGCGGATCTTGCCGGTCTGGGCGAAGGCCTTGAGCACGAGCGCGAACCCTTGGAAGGCCCGCAGGAACCGCGGGTGGTGGGCGTCGATGCGCAGCAGCCGCATCAGCGTCGAGGCTTCGACGTCGATCCGGTCCGGCGCCGGGTCGCTGAACGGGCCGTGCGGCCGCGGCGGCGCGACCCACAGCAACCGTGCGATCGAGAGCGAATCGCGCACCAGCTGCCGGTTCTCGTACAGCACCGGCATCACGTCGGAGACGGTGCCGAGCCCGGCGAACAACCGCAGGAGACGGACTTCCCAGAGTTTGTCCGGGCGGTACTTGCGGGTATAGGCCTCGATCACCTGGTACAGCACATGGGCGCCGCAGATCCCGGTGTGGGCGTAGGTCTCGTCCAGCCGGCATGGGTCGACGGTGATGTCGGCCGTGGATCCCGGCGGAAGTTCCTCGTGGTGATCGGTCACCAGCGTCGTCCAGCCGCGGGCGCGCGCCGCGGCGATGCCCCGATGGGAGTTCACTCCCCCGTCGCACGTCAGCAGGACCCGGGTGTCGGGCCAGCTCACAGCGATCTCGGCGACGTCCTCGGGCGTGAGATCGTGGCCGCGGCGGTAGTCGGGCAGGTGCAGCACGACGTCGAACCCGAGCTCGGAGAGACCGGCGTAGCCCAGCACGCCGGAGGAGATGCCGTCCATGTCGTAGTCCGGGGCGATGGCGACCTTCTTCCCGAAGGATCGCGCGTCCTCGAGCGCCTCGACCATTTCGGCCAGGCCGAGCAGCTCGCCGTGCTCGGCCGATTCGATGGACTGGAGGTAATCCCCGGTCCAGCCGCGCCGCCGGCACACCAGGTCGAAAAGGTCGACGTCGCCGCCGACGGGCGGACGGTCGACGGCAGACTGGGGCACAGTCATGGAAATGGCCTCTCGATCACGCTGACAGAGCGGCTCCGCAGCCACAGCGGAACCGTTGGCGGAACAGCAATTCTAGCAGTGGCGCTCGGTGCGTATCCCCTGCAGCGGCACCGGCTTGTCATACCGCTAGTCTCGTCACTATTCCATCATCGAACGACAAGCTTCTCCACAAGAGCAGAATGGGCTATCCTCCGCGACATGGCGGTGCGCAGAATCGTTGACAGGGAGTCGGACCTCAGCGGTGCCCCTCATGCCGGGATTGCCTTGGTCGGCTTGGACGGCTCATGGTACGAGATAGACTTGAGCTCCGACGAGAAGGCAGAGCTCGAGCGGAAGCTCGAGCTCTATATCGACAACGGCCGCAAACTCGAGTCCACCATGACACGCGAGGAACGCGTGGCAATCCGCGAGTGGGCAGAGAAAGCCGGCTACGAAGTCGCGGGTTTCGGCCGGGTTCCCCGGGAGATCCTGATGGCCTATGACCAGGCACACGGCATCGACAGAGCCTACATCGTGGACGCTGACACCGCGGCAAAAAAAGCCGCGGAGAACCGGATCGTGCCCGTCATGACACCCGAGGAACGCGCCGAAATCCGCGAGTGGGCCTGGCGCAATCACTACGACGTCTCGCCCAAGGGTCAGATCCCGAACCACGTCGTGGAAGCCTACGAGGAGGCACACAACGTCGACAGAGTTGCCCTCGAGGACGCTGACACCCCGGCAAAAAAAGCCGCGGAGAACCGGATCGTGCCCGTCATGACACCCGAGGAACGCGCCGAAATCCGCGAGTGGGCCTGGCGCAATCACTACGACGT